>NZ_JAHUZB010000010.1 GCF_019218635.1 Enterococcus alishanensis
AATATTTTTTTCGAAACTTTTTAAATCATTTCAAATTGTTTGCCTTCGTCATTTGACAGCTTAGTTAGATTATCATTTCATTTACAGTCCGTCAATAGTTTTTTTCTGAAAAAATAAAAAAATCTGAAAAGAAATTTTTCTTTCCAGATTTCACAGTATTTTATTTAAATAATGGTACGCCTTCAATTTGTACACTGCTTAAAATTTCTCTCAAACTATCTGGTGTTTCCCAAAAATAATCTTGGGGTAAAGCGGTGGTTGTACCTTGCATTTCAAATACATAAAGCGGCATGCTTTGTCCTCTACTTTGCGTATTTGTTAGCTCCATTAAATTAATATTGTTGACATCAATTAGCAACTTTTCCTTCAAAAAGTTCAAAAAGCTTGCTAAAACAGTGTTTCCAGTTTGGGTATCCGTGCGAGCGAATTCTTTCGTACTTCCATCTTCGTGAACTAAAAAACGTTTTGAACCATCTTCCAGATGTAACATAATCGTTCCAGATATTTGTTTTGTCACAATATTCACCTCTAAGTTTTACTGGTTAAAACATTGTAACATCTTTTCTGAAAAAATGGAATTTCCAAATGAAAAATATCATTGGTTTCCATCTTTTATTTTCGCAGCAGCATTTTCTTGTAATGCTTCATAGGTTTCTTTTGTCCAGATAGGCATGTTTTCTGCTAATGAACGAAAACCGATATGCTTGTTACGGTTGGTAAAGTATCTTTTTCGATGCAAAGATGGCGGTGCTGGATGCGTCATTAAAGTTCGTAAAGACAAACTGATTTTTTCAGTATACTCGTCAATATCAATGATTTGAACCTTGACTGTCTCACCGACATTTAAATATTGATGAATATTTTTAGTGTAGCCAGATTGGATTTCGGATACATGAATTAGTCCTTGTGTCTGATCATCTAATGATACAAATGCACCGTATGGCTGAATACCGGTAATTTTTCCTTTGATAACTTGTCCTATTTTATAACTCATTTGATTCCCTCTCTTCGCTTTTTCATTATACTTGAAAAGTTTAATTTATTATAGTTTTTTAGAAGAAAGCATTTTTTATTACTATTTCTTGCTTGTAAAACGTATACTGTTAATGAGAGAGGTCATGTTACGAATAGGAGGATTTTTTTTATGGTAAATTTTGATCAAGAAATTAATCGGACCGGAACACAAAGTATTAAATGGGACGAAATTAATAAGATGCACAATGAAAGTGGCTTACTTCCTTTGTGGATTGCCGATATGGATTTTAAAGCTCCTGAAGGGGTGATTGACAGCTATCAAAAATTATTGAATCACGGAATTTTTGGTTATACAGCAGCCAGTGATGACTTGTTTTCCGCTTTGATAAATTGGGAGAAGAAAAGATATAATTTATCATTAACCACTGAGAATATTTTACTTTTCACTAGTGTATTAGCAGGAATTACAACGGCGATTCAAACCTTCACACAAGCAAATGACGCTGTTTTGATTCACGATCCCGTATATCCACCCTTTGCTGACATTGTAAAACGAAATAAAAGAAAATTGGTCCGTAGTCGTTTAATTGAAGAAAAGGGACAATTTAAAATGGATTTTTCTGATATGGAAGAAAAATTCAAAAAGCAAAATATCAAAGCTTTTATTCTATGTAACCCCCATAATCCCGGTGGACGTGTCTGGTCGAAAGCGGAACTTACACAATTAGGCGAACTATGTAAAAAATATCATGTTATCGTGTTGGCAGATGAGATTCATCAAGATCTAGTATTTAAACCAGCCGAAATGACTTCATTTCTGACAGCCGGTTCCTTCGATGACTTTGCGATTAAATTTACTTCAGTCACTAAAACATTTAATTTAGCTGGCATCAAAAGTGCTGTAGCCATCGTTAAAAATCCTGCCTTGAAGACACGCTTGGAACAATATCAACAGATGAACTTCCAACACGAGGTCAATACTTTTGGAATGGTGGGCATGCAAGCCGCCTATGAAACCGGTGGAGAATGGCTAGCCGAATTGCTGGTTTATTTAAAGAAAAACATTGCTTATACTTTAGAATTCTTTGCTGAAAATCTTCCAAAAGTCAAGATCATGCAGCCGGAAGGAACCTATCTCTTGTGGTTAGATTTTTCTGAATATGGTTTAACTGATGAGGCATTAGAAAATAAATTGGTTCATGAAGGAAAAGTCGTTTTAAATCCGGGGATTAGCTATGGTTCTGGTGGCGCCCATCATATGCGTTTAAATGTTGCTTGTCCGCTAAAAACATTGCAAGCAGGTTTAGAGCGCATCAAGAAATGTTTGTAAAAATTAATTCATCTAAATAAAATGCCCCTCAAAAGCTGACTTAAAAACCAACTTTTGAGGGGCATTATTTTTTATTCTACTTCGATTGATTCGATGATTACATCGTTGACTGGTTTATCTTGTGGTCCACGTTTCACTGCACCGATGGCGTCGACAACGTCCATTCCATCAATGACTTGACCGAAAACAGTATGGCGACCATCTAACCAAGGTGTTCCACCATCTTTATAAGTTTCGACAATTTCATTTGGGAAACCAGCATCAGCCAATTGACCTAACATATTATCTGGTACATTTTGGTTGTTTACGATGAAAAATTGGCTACCATTAGTGTTTGGACCAGCATTTGCCATCGATAATGCACCACGAACGTTAAATAATTTTTGTGAAAATTCATCTTCAAATTTTGCACCATAGATACTTTCGCCACCCATACCAGTACCGGTTGGATCGCCACCTTGAATCATGAAATCAGGAATAACACGGTGAAAAATTACACCATCGTAGTAACCTTTGTTAGCTAATTCAATAAAGTTTTGAACTGTTCTTGGTGCTTCGTCGATAAATAATGCGACTTTAATATCTCCCATATTGGTTTTGATTGTTGCTTTTGGACCAAAATGAGCATCAATGTTTAATTGTGGAAACAAATTAATTTCCTCCTTTAATTTTACTGATTATATTTTATCAGATTTTCGCCAGATTTCACATTAATTCATTTCTCATAAAAGATTTGTTACAATAAGAGCTCGAAAGGAAGTTTGCTATGGAAATATATGATGTAACAATTATCGGAGCCGGACCAGTCGGTATGTATGCCGCTTTTTACGCTGGAATTCGACAAGCAAAAACTAAAATCATCGACTCTTTACCACAGCTTGGCGGACAGTTAACCACACTCTATGCCGAAAAATATATTTATGATATCCCAGGATTTCCTGCAATTAAAGCCGGTGACCTGATTCATAATTTAGAAGAACAGCTACAAACTTTTTCTCATACTTATTGTTTAGCTGAAGAAGTCATACATTTAGAAAAAAAAGAAGATTACTTTATCTTGACCACCAATAAAGACGTTCATTATAGTAAATCGGTCATCCTTGCCTTAGGAAACGGTTCTTTCCAGCCACGAAAATTACAAGTGGAAAAAGCGGATTACTTTGAGAATAATGGGATTGCTTACTATATAAATGATTTGATGCAATATGCTGGCAAGAAAGTTGCGATTGCTGGTGGAGGTGACTCGGCGATTGACTGGGCTTTAATGCTAGAACCAATTGCTGCAGAAGTCTCCTTAATTCATCGCCGCCCAGAATTTCGGGGGCATGAACACAGTGTGACAAAATTAAAAAATTCAACTGTTAAGCTATATACCTCGTATTTAATTAAAGAACTCCATGGTGAACAAAATTTAACGGGAATTACTTTGCAAAAAGCTAAAACAGATGAGTTTGAAACTTTAGACGTCGATACTTTGATGGTCAATTATGGTTTTACTTCTTCATTGGATCATTTGACAGTTTGGGGAATTGACAATTCTCGCCGTGGGATTGAAGTGGCTTCAAATATGGAGACTTCCTTAAAAGGCGTCTTTGCTGCTGGTGATATTGTCGACTATGATGGCAAGGTAAAACTAATTGCTACTGGTTTTGGTGAAGCACCGACAGCCATTAACAATGCGCTATTTTATAATGATCCTAAAACAAGACGTCAACCCGTCCACAGTACCAGCTTATTTCCAAAACTAAAAGAACAGGAGAATTGATATGGTTTTTGAGACAGATCATTTAGAAGAATTTGCTCGCGGTTTATTGGTAGAACGAGGTGTTTCAATCAACGACATCGCCGAATTGGTTTTCTTTTTACAAAAAGATTATGTGGTGGATTTAACCCTTGAACAATGTGCTTACAGCGTTGATCGAGTGTTGACTAAACGAGAAGTCCACAATGCGATTATTACCGGTGTGCAACTGGATAAATTAGCCGAAGAAAAAAAACTAGACTCACCCTTGCAGGAAATCATCGAGGAAGATGAGGGCTTGTATGGCATTGATGAAATCATGGCGTTATCGATCGTCAATGTGTTTGGTTCTATTGGTTTTACTAACTATGGCTATATCGACAAAGTCAAACCAGGGATTTTAGAAAAATTAAACAGCCATGATGGTGTTCATGTTCATACTTTTTTAGATGACTTAGTGGGCGCAATTGCGGCGGCGGCGGCCAGTCGTTTGGCCCACGAAGAACCACAAAAATTAGATGGCTCAATGAAATAAAACGAGACAGCACTAGATTTTTTTCTAGCGCTGTCTCATTTTTATTTTACTGGTATTTGAATTTCTGTCAGCCATTCTTCAGTCGATTCTTTATTCCAGATACCGTCAATATAATTTTCTCGCGGCAAATCAGCTATTTCGAAACCATGGGCTTCAATATAATTCAATATCGCTGCGTAGGCTTGTGGTAGATTTTCATAAGCGCCTCGATGCATCGTACAAACAGCTCGTGGCACTTCTTCGATTATCTTAAATTTCAACTCGCCAAAATCGGCCTTCATTTCGGTGACCGCTTCACAAATTTCGTAATCAATTTCACTTTCGCGATATTCCTGATCGTGATAAATGTTGAAACAATATTCAGGAATCCGACATTCACAACCAGCTTGTTCCATTAAGCGCCCCATTTCTGGCACAACGGTTAAAAGTTCCTGATAAGTATTGACTGTTCTGCGAACGGAAGCAATAATCACTTCTGGCAGTCTCTTTTCCACCATGTGATAAGTCTGCAAATAATCTTGTTGCATATAGCTTTCAATCATCGATAACATTTGAGTCTTCTCGGCAATTTCCCGTAAAAGTTGGACCTTTTTGTGCTGCAGCAAATTATTCTCTGCTTTCCCCTGGGTGCTGGCTTGAATTTCTTCAATCGAAAAACCAATCTTTTTTAGTGCCAATAATTGATGCAACTGTCCTACTTGACCTGCACTATAATAGCGATAACCATTATCAGGATCAATAAAACGTGGCTTCAACAAGCCAATATCATCATAATAGCGCAATGTTTTAATCGTCACTTGATTCATTTTAGAAAACATGCCGATCCGATATAATTTTTCTTCTTCCATCTCATCTACTCCCAACGAAAAATTTTGATTGCCACAACGAAGGTGAGAATACCTAGAAGGACTAGGTAGCTAATGATCATCCCTTGATTTTCTAACGGCTGCGCCAAAGTGATACTCTTTAAAAGTTTGATACCTTGGGTTAAAGGTAAAACAGTAGCGACCTGTTGAACTACCTTAGGAAATAATTCAAAAGGAATCACCGCTCCCGATAAAAACAACATTGGAAAATAAACAAAAGTACAAACAACGTTAGCAATCTTCAAATTTTTACACAAGCTAGCAATCAATAAACCTAAACCATACATACTGAACATCACTAAAAAGTAGCCGCCAATTAATTTTAGCCAACTGCCCTGCATTTGATAATTCAAGAAGACAATCCCTACAAATATCACGATAACCGCTGAAGCAATCGCGGTCAAGGCTGCTACGATAAATTGCGCCAATATAACTACCAGCGGAGAAACCGGCGTCACAAAAAAATGTTTCAAAATCTTTTTGTCCCGATAATCACAGATCGTCAGCGGAATCCCCATAAAAGCTGTTGCACAGATACCGACAGCCAACAAAGACGCAAAACTACTGTCTAAAAAAGTATAATCCGCACCGTTTGCCGAATGATTGCCAGCAATCATCTCAATCAAAAGTAATACACAAACAGGCATACCAATCCCAAAAATAATGCCATCCAATGTTCGCGTCGCTAATTTCCCTTGAATTTTTGTTAAGGTTAATAAACTATGCATGCTTGTTCCCTCCCATATAAAAAAGATACGCCTCTTCTAAATTGTCGTACATTGTTTGTTGAATGACTTCCTCCACTTCACCCGTGATCACTTTTTGCCCATCCTTTATTAAAAATACCCGATCACACAACATTTCAGCCTCTTCCATATAATGAGTTGTCAAAATAATCGTCAAGCCTTGCTTCTTTAGATCTAACAACGTTTGCCAAACTTCTCGCCGCGCTTCAGTATCTAAGCCAGTCGTTAGCTCATCTAGAAAAATCACTTGCGGTTGCGGAATGAGGGCTAAAATAATTGAAAGTTTTTGTCTTTGTCCACCTGATAAATCTGCTACTTTTTGTTTCAAGAATGGTTCAAGACCAAATAATGTCAGCAATTCTCGATAGTCTCTTGGCGCTTCGTACAAGCTAGCCATCTCTTCACACAATTCTTGCACCCGAATCATGTCCTGATAACTGGATGATTGCAGCTGAACCCCGACCTTTTGAAAAACAGTCTGACGATTCTTTCTAGGATTGCTACCGAAAATTTTAGCTTCTCCAGCATCCAGTTTGCGAATACCTAGGAGACATTCAATTGTAGTAGATTTCCCAGCGCCATTAGGTCCCAACAACCCAAAAACTTCTCCTGCCTTGACTGAAAAGCTTAAGCCCTTTACAACTATTTTCCCTCCATATTTTTTGGTTAGATTTTTTGCTTCGACACAGATTGTCATCATCGACCGCCCCTTTCATTTACTAGGATATAATCTCCCCTAAGTGGAGGGTCAACCGATTTTTTGCAAAAAAAAAGCAACGAAAATTCGTCGCTTACAAGACATCTCTTTTTAAAGAACGTTTGCCAATGAAAATCTGCACCAAGAAAAATACCTCTAGTAATACAAAAAATAAAATAAAACAATACATAAAGAAATCTTCTGGTAGCACATTGATAATCGGATCAGTCACCGGATTAAATATCCAGTCATCATTACTGAAAAACGTTTCATGGAATAAGACAAAGAACTGATTAAAATTCAACGCACCAACAGCTGCAATTACCAAAGGAATGACAAAAGCAATTTTAAAGGGTCGCTGCATGGTCCATAAACGCTTCGTCTTCACTAAATGACGCAAATAAAAAATACTGGGAATGATGGTCACAATTAACACACCATAATTCAGTAGAAATAACTTTTTCACATCTACAAAATGCACGGCACCACTTTCAGAGACTGGAAAATCAGACATCTTTAATTGATCTACCCAAGGTAAATTCAAATAATGCATCAGCTGATCGAAGTTTTTCATCAGTTGATTTTTTGAAAAAGTTACATAGTCCAACACATTTAAATGATCCACCGAAAAGCTATATAACCAACGAGCATTAATCGTTAAAGTAATCGCTAAAGTCAACAAGGTAAAAATCCAACAAATTAAACCTAATCGCTCCAGCCATTTCCAGCTATTCAAATGACCACTCATCTAAAGAATCCACTACATATGTCGGTGCTTCTGGTAAAGTGGCTACTTCAGCTTTTTGAGTAAAGCCTGATAAGACAAGAAGTGAATCAACTTGATTATTGATTCCTGCTAGAATATCCGTCGTGTAGTTATCCCCTACCATTAAGACTTCTGATTTTTTTAAATTGAGAATTTCGATGGCTTTATCCATGATGATGGCTTCAGGCTTACCGATGTAAGTCGCTTTTTGTTGCGTCGAAGCTTCCACCATGGCAATCACAGAACCAGCTCCTGGTAAAAGTCCACGTTCTGTCGGAATATTTTTATCTGGATTGGTGCCGATAAATTTCCCGCCTTTTTGAATGGCTAAAGTAGCTTTGACAAATTTCTCATACGTTAATTCTGTATCTAGGCCAACTACTACATAGTCTGGAGTTTCTTCATCCCAAACAAAACCAGCTGCCAAAATCGGCTCAACCAAACCGGGTTCACCGATAATATAAACCTTGTTGCCTAAATGTAAATCCTTCATATAATCAATCGTTGCCAAAGTAGCGGTATACACCGTTTCCTCCGGTACATTGATCGCAAATTCATTTTTCAAACGACTAGCCACCATCGCTGGAGTTTTCGTTGTGTTATTGGTTAAAAATAAAAACGGAATTTCTTGTTTTTGTAAGCTTTCTACGAAGCGGCGTCCCGCTGGAATCGGCTCTGTTCCGCGATAGATGGTTCCATCTAAATCAATTAAATACCCTTGATATTTCACATACTCACTCTTCTCTTTGTCGAATCACAAAACGACCTTGGTTATCTTGTTCTTTTGGTTTACTAGTTGTTTCTTTTTTCGGTTTGCGATTTTTTATCACTGGTTTTTTCTTGGATTGATTACTAACAGCCACCTTTTTTTCTTCTGTGTAGGCTTGGTTAGTCACTTTTTTATTTTTTGGTCGTTTACGTTTCTTACGATTGGCATTACTTCTTTTACCACCAGTCCGCTCAATCACAAAAAAAGCACAGCCAAAGTTACAATATTCATATAAATAGTCTTCTAACGTATCAATCCGTTGTTCGGGATTGCTTTTACGATCATCACTTCTAAAGAAACCTTTTAAACGTAATTTTTCATAGCCCCAGTCACCTACGACATAATCATAGCGACTCAAGACATCGCTGAAGCGTTCACCTAACATGTCGGCATCAAAGCCGTCACGATAATTTTTTACTAGTTGATATTGGCGTTCGCCTACCAGTAGATTTTTGTCGTCTACCATGGTTACCAACTCACCTTTTTTCTTTTCTTCAACGGGGGTTTCTACGATTTCTTCAAGTACAGATGTCATTTCATCTGTGACATTTTTTTCTTTTGTTTCTGACATCTTCTCACCACCTGAAAGTTATTATACCTTGTTTTTATTGGATTGGGTAGTAACGATGGAGATAGTCTCCCAGAACTGTCCGAATAAAAGCCGGAAATAAAAATTGATAATCACCAGCAATTTCAATCGTTGGGAAAAAGGGGACAAACATAAAATGATCCACCGTAACAATACTATACGTACCAGCCGGATCCACCAGCTCACCTAAATAACGGACTTGGTGATTAACGGCGTCATATTCGATACCGTCATACACCAAATGACCAAAAACCTTTCCACGAAAGCCCATGCCCATCACAGGAAATTGAATTAGAAAATGACGATTCTTTTCCATTTCAAAAATCAAACGAATCAAATCACTGCCGCTAAAAGTTACTTTGATTAAATGCATCGGATGAGGCAAAGCTTCATGGAGCTGATCTTGGTTGACGACCCCTTTAGGTAAATCTGCTAAAAATAAACCGGTATTCAAAATAGCCGCCTCTGTATTTGCGGATTCTTCCACTGCCTTCAAAGCATATTTAATCATGGGATGATCGCCAAAAGGTTTTTGGGTCATCTCAAAAGGAATCTTAGCGACGGTCTTTTCTGCTAATAACTGATGCCCTTCTGCAAAATAGCCAGCAATTTCTTCTTCATCCTCTGGTAATGCCAACATATCAGCTGTCGCAAAAGTATCGGCTTTGGTCTTAACAATCTTATGATCATCATCTAAGTAGAGATCGACTTCACCGACATACTGACCGAATTTTCCAGCAGCCGCCAGCTGAACATTGCCGATTTTTTCGCCTTTTTCAAATAAATGATGGGTGTGAGAACCTAAAATCAAATCGATTTGAGGAAATTCTACCGCAATGCGGCGATCGACACTAATCCCTAAATGGCTCAGCAAAATTAGTACATCCACTTTCGGACGCATATCTGCCACCAAGCGGGGTAAAATATCCGTTTCTTGGCGAATATCCCAGCCATTGGGATTATAAGTCAATGGAAAAGGCGCAGTAAAAGCGATTAAGCCAATTTTGGTCCCTTTTTCTGTCGTCATTATTTTACTTGGTTGCGCCCATTCCGGCGGTTGTAACGTATTTTTATCAAATAAATTATCTAATAAAACATCAAAATTTGCTTCATCATATAGATGGTTTAATTCCGCTTTTGAATTGCCCACCCCTTCATTATTACCGATGGTGGCAGCATCATAATGAATCTGATTCATTAGCTGGACATTCGCCTGACCATTGGTTGCTTCAGTTAAAGGATGCCAGCGATCCACAAAATCACCTAAATCCACGGTAATAATTGGACCATCGGTAGTTTCCGCTTGTTTACGACTCAATAAAAAGCGGCGAATTTTAGGCCAATTTTCTAAATGGGAGTGCAAATCATTCGTATGTAAAATGTTAATTTTTTCCATAACAAGCCTCTTTCTCACTAGTTTAAACTGTTTTTATAGTACCATAGAGTTATAAAAATCCCGAAGTAAAGGAGCCATTGCCATGAAATTTTCTTCTATTCTTGGTCCGATTTGGTTAGATGCTGATGAAACTAGCTTGACGCAGGTTTCCTACAGTGAAATTCCTGAAACTGCTGAGGCTAATCAAGCGATTCTATTGCAAGCCAAAGATGAAATCATCGGCTACTTAGCTGGCGAACGAATTGACTTTAGCGTACCAATAAAATTTTTAAGTGGCACGCCTTTTCAACAAGCTGCTTGGCGGGAATTACAAACCATTCCTTATGGAGAAACCCGCAGCTATCAAGAACAAGCGACAAATATCGACCGACCAAAAGCTGTCCGAGCGATCGGTCAAGCCAATCGCAACAATCCCCTGGCAATCATTGTCCCTTGTCACCGCGTCCTAGGAAAAAATGGTCAATTAACTGGCTATTCCGGTTCTGGTGAAAAAGGTTTAGCCATCAAAGCCCAATTATTAAAGATCGAAAAAAGCCGAGAAAGCTAATCACTTTCCCGGCTATTTCTAACTACTAGAACCTGAGCTACTATTCGCTGATTCATCTGCTTTTACCCGATCAATGGCAATTACAATCGACAAGATCATAATTAAATAGTCTTCATCAAATATTTTAATTTCGTAGGTATCGCCCCACGAAACCCATTTTTTGTGAATTTCTGCCAAGGTTTTTCCTTTACGTTCAACGCTAAAATCCATGTCCCACCAATTGCCATCAACACTGACACCATCAGCATTAATTTCATACTTGGCTTTTAAAAAAGTCAGTTTCTTTTGAATCTCCACCATTTCTTTACCGTCAATTTCAACAAAGAATTTTGGTAATAGGCTGATGGTTTTCTTAGTGATCTTACTGACTTCTCGGCCTTGTTCATCGGTAATTTCAAAAGTTTTTGGAATCTTCATAAAGCTACCATTCACGTAAAATCGTGGTTGCTGATTTTCATCAGTGACAGTAAATTTTTCGCCAATACTAAAGACTTTTTGCTTAATGTATAAAGTTTTCATTGGTCACCTCGCTAATTGTCCACATCGCCAGTATTAATCACTGGTTGAGTTCCTTTATCGGTAATAATAGACACCAGTAAATTATTAATCAATTGAATTTTTTTATCGTCGCTAAAAGCGATTTGTTGACCAGCTTCGATTTGTTCTAAAGCCATTTGCGTCATGGTCACTGCACCTTCCACGATTGTTTGTCGTGCAGATAAGATTGCTTTGGCTTGCTGACGTTGAAGCATTGCGTTGGCAATCTCAGTAGCATAAGCCAAATGATTCAAGCGGGTTTCCACGACTTCTACACCAGCAATTGCTAGACGTTCTTGTAATTCTAACGCCAATTTTTCAGAAACT
Organism: Enterococcus alishanensis; assembly: GCF_019218635.1. Lineage (GTDB taxonomy): Bacteria > Bacillota > Bacilli > Lactobacillales > Enterococcaceae > Enterococcus_A > Enterococcus_A alishanensis. The sequence continues at coordinate 11,822 of NZ_JAHUZB010000010.1, forward strand.
TCTTCAGTATTTCCCCGCAAAGTTAAATCATTTTCATCAAAGGTGTCGTAAGGATATTGAGTGGCAATATGACGAATCGCTGTTTCACTTTGGATTTCGACAAAATCTAAATAGTAATCAACATCAAACAAAGCTTTCGCCGTATCGACTACTTTAAACACAACCACTGCTGAAATCTCAACTGGATTACCGTCAGAATCATTAACCTTCAACAATGAACTATTAAAGTTACGTACCTTCATTGAAATATTGGTTTTTTGGGTCAAAGGAGTTGTGATAAACAAGCCATTATCCTTAATCGTGCCTAAATATTTTCCAAAAAATAAAACTGCTTTGGCTTGATTCGGTCCGACAATCGTTAACGAACTTAAAAACAGAACTGTAATAATCCACAAAACAATCCCGATAACTACCAAGCTGCTACTTTCACTCAAGGTTCCCCGTAAAAACAATAAGCCCCCGGCAACAAATAATATCACCAAGCCTAACAAACCAACATATCCATTCATATGAAAAGCTTTTTTCTCTTGCATTTTCAAAACCCTCCTCTTAAGTTGCCCTTAATTCTACGCCTCTTTCATGTAGCTTTCAAATTTTTGTACAACAAAAAAAGCACCTTCCAACGAAGATGCTGAATCAACAATATAATCAGGCACATAGCAGATCCTGCTTAGTGCTGCTTCCTTCCGGATCTGACACAATTCACAAGCCTGCCATTGCCCTAGCCTTTCGGCAAAAGTTAGTATAACAAAAACTACTCTTTTTGACCAGTCTTTTTTTTCTTAGCTCTAATTTGTCTAAAAAAATTGGTCAATAAAGTGCCACATTCTTCAGCTAAAATATCGCCTTCTACATATGCTCGATGGTTAAACCGCTGATCTGTCAGCAAGTTCATCAAGGTTCCGGCAGTTCCACCTTTCGGATCGGCTGCCCCAAAATAAACTTCCTCCACTCGTGCCAAAATCATTGCGCCACTACACATGGGACAAGGTTCTAGCGTCACGAAAAGTTGGCACTCTTCTAGGCGCCAGCTTTCAATTTTTCGGCAAGCCTCTTGAATCGCAAACATTTCAGCATGGCTGGTGGCATCTTGACTGTGCTCTCTTAAATTATGTCCGCGACCGATAATCTCACCTTGATACACGACGATTGCTCCGATGGGAACTTCGGCGATGGCTTCCGCTTTTTTTGCTTCCTTGATGGCTTCCATCATAAAAAAATCTTTTTCTGCTTGATTAAACGAACTGATTCTTTCCATAAAAACTCCAATAATCATTTTCTTTTACTATAACAAAAAAACCAATGGAAATTATCCACTGGTTCAAAATTTTACATCATTTTATCAACAAATTGGAACAAACGATCTTTTAAATCTTCTGTACTGTCTTTGATGGATTCACCATAAACAGATACACGTTTTTTGCCGACCTTTATCTTTGCTAGGATATTCATCAGATTTTCTAAATCTTCATCTGATAATTTATCCACGATTCCTAGAAGTCTTTCGCTACCATCGAATTTATCATTGACGAACCGTTTCACTTTACAACGGTTTGACAGATGATGGGCTTTTTCAATGACCTTCCCAGAAACCACTGCAACACTTGCGACACCGACAACAGCTAAAGCACTGACACCAATTTTGATTTTTGTTGAATTTTTCATAGTTTTCGCCCCTCTTTTTCATCATACCACAGGTTTGAAATTTGTAAAAAAATTCAGTGTTAATTTCGGCGATTGTTACCGCCAAATAATATGACTAGCCGCAATAACTGCAAGAAAGTCGCCATCGCACCAGCGACATAAGTCAAAGCTGCCGCAAATAGTACTTTTTTGGCTGCTGCTAGTTCTTCACTATCTAACAAATCCCCTTGACCTAAAATTTTCAAGGCTCTTCTTGAAGCATCAAATTCCACTGGCAAAGTGATTATTTGAAATAATAAAGCCAATGAAAAAGCAAAAATCCCGATATTGATCAAGGTTTGATTCCAGCTCATAAACACGCCGATTAAAATCAAAGGAAAGGCCAAGGTAGATCCTAAGTTTGCAACAGGAACGATCGCACCACGAATCTTCATCGGTATATAATGTTTAGCATCCTGAACCGCATGACCGCACTCGTGAGCGGCTACACCAATCGCTGCAACTGATGTTGATTGTGCGGTTGATTCCGACAAACTCAACATTTTATTGCCACTATTGTAATTATCGGTTAAATCTCCCGAAATTTGGGTCACACCGACATCATTGATTCCTTGGTTTTGTAAAATATAGCGAGCAGCTTCTGTCCCAGTCACGCCTTTGCGACTACGAACTTCATCGTATTTTGCATATGTTGATTTTACATAAGCGGAAGCAGCACCGGTAATGACTAAACCAATAATCACTAAAATAAAGGTTGGATCAAAAAGACTAAATAATCCATAACCACCGTACATAACTTGTCACTCTCCTATTCTTCACTAATCCTCTGACGACTAATTTATCATTTTTTAGTGAACTTATTGTGAACTGTTTCCTAAGAATTGCTTTGTTTAAAGTCCCGACACAAGGCTTGAATTTCTTGATAAATTTCTTGGGCTTCTTTTTTATCATGGGCATTGGCACCACTGGCTAATGGATGTCCACCACCGTGATGTTTTTTGGCTAATTGGTTAATCACTGGTCCTTTAGAACGTAATCGCACACGATAATAACCTTCCGGCTGTTCTACAAAAACACCCCAAGCCAAGACTTCATCGATCACACCTGGTAATGGTACCAGCGCTGAAGTATCGGCATCGATAATCCCATATTCCGTCATGATTTCTTTGGTTAAATAGACATAAGCTGCCCCATTTTCATCAACGGTTAAATGTTGATACAGATAACCTGAAAGTCTCGCTACACTAAAGGAGATTTGCTCGATTTCACGATTTAGTTTTGCGGCATCAATCCCATAATCTAAAAGCTCCGCGGCTATTCTTAAAGTATGACTAGTGGTCGCTGGGTATAAAAATCGTCCGGTATCACCAACAATTCCCGCATAAAGTAATCGCGCGGTATTTTCCGACATATTTAAATCTGTTTGATTAATCAAATCTGCAATCATTTCACTACTACTACTGGCACTCGTCTTAACCCAATGGATATCTCCATAAGGTTCATCATTGGGATGATGGTCAATTTTTATTAAAAAATCCCCGGTATGATAACGTTGGTCGCTGACCCGCGGAGTATTGGCTGTATCAGTCACAATCACTAGGGCAGTTTGATAATAATCATCAGGAATTTCTTGCATTTCCGCTAAAAATTCTAAGCCTTCTACTGGTCCACCGACTTGATAGACTTCTTTATTCGGAAAAGTAAAACGAATCGCTTCTGCCAATCCGACTTGTGAGCCTAAAGCATCTGGATCAGGCCGTTGATGACGGTGAATAATAATCCGTTGATATTCTTTTATCTTGCTAAAAATCTCTTCTAAAATTTCCATACGTTCTCCATTCTGTCTCAAAAAATATTAACTCCGTTCCATTACTTGCATCACAACAATGGCTTTAGCTACAATCATTTTATCAATATACACTTCGACATCTAAACGCCCCGAACGACGTCCTAATTCTAAAATTTTCTGATGGATTTCAATCTCACTTTCCAACTGAATCAAGCGTAAATAATGTAAATTAATCTGTTCAATCATAGTATTGCGGCGTTGGTCCATAAAAATCGAACGTTGGGCTACATTGGCGACTAACTCACTTAATACGCCAAACGAAATCGTTCCGACACTATTAACCATCTGAGGTGTCACATCAAATTTGAAGTAAGGTGTTTCTAAAGAATTGCCCTCGCGGTCGGTATCGATTGTTTGTAGATCCCCAATAATTTGATCGGAAATCGTATTAGACATTTGCGGCTGTCTTTGGACTAGCTGCATCGCCTTCATGACATCTTGCCGAGAAACCATCCCAATGATGGTTAAATCATCTTTTACTACTGGCATCATTTCTAAGCCATCCCAAATCATTTGATGGCTGACTGAAGCGACACTGGTATTTCCTTTAACGGTCAAAGGGTCTCTCGTCATGACTCGATCGATTAATTGATTTTCCGGTTTTCCAATCACGTCTTTTGCGGTAACGACACCCATCACTCGCAAGTTTCGGTTCACTACTGGAAAACGTGAATGTCCCACTAAATCAGATGTTTGATTATAATCAGCAATCGTATCGCCTAATTGTAAATAAGAGGTTTTTTCTAATGGCATAAAAATATCACTGACTTGCATGATATCTTTTTTGATTAACTGGTCACTCAAAGCCCGGTTAATCATCGTCGCTACCGTAAAACTATCGTAAGTAGTCCGTAATACGGGTAATTCTAATTCATCGGCTAAAGCAGCAATCTCTGCTGACGTATCAAATCCACCGGTAATTAAAACAGCGGCACCATCTTTTAAAGCCAAACGCTGCGCACCTAGACGGTTCCCCACAATCAGTAAAGCGCCTGGCGTAATGTAGCGTTCCATAGCTTCTTCTGTCATGGCACCAATCACAAATTTATGTAAGTCTTTGTCTAAACCACTGGCTCCGCCTAAAACATCCCCTTCGATGATTCTAACTACTTCACCAAAAGTTAAACGTTCAATATTCTTTTTAAGTTTTCTCTCAATCCGAATCGTTCCTACCCGTTGAATGGTTGAAACCAATCCGATATTTTCCGCATCTTTAATAGCACGGTAGGCTGTTCCTTCACTGACTTGTAAATTTTTTGCTATTCCACGGACTGAAATTCTTTCGCCGACTGGTAAGCTTTCTATGTGTTCTAAGATTAAATCGTGCTTTGTTGCCATAATCCACCCCTGATTTCTATTTCATGAAAATAGTACAGCTTTGCGAATATAGTATAACAGAAGTAATACAAAAAAAGAAGTTAATCGCCATCGATATGGTAGCGATTAACTTCTTTTTAGACTTTTAATAAATCAACCACCGACGATTGTAACAGTTCTAATAAATCAGTCACAGCAATTTCAACAGCGTGACCTAATTCACCACTGGAAATAATGACTGACGGATAATCCTTGATACTTTGGTCAATTAACAACGTATATTCAGGATGGTGCATTTGGATACCAATCGGTGTGTTGGCTCCGTGAACATAGCCGGTATGCTCTAAGACAAAATCCATTGGCGGAAAACCAATTTTGCGATTTCCCGTTGCTTTAGCTGCTTTCTTATAATCTAATCGGGCTTGCCAAGGTACTAAAGCAATCACGACACCGGTTTTATCCCCTTTTAAGACTAACGTTTTAAAGATTTTTTCAGCATCCTTTGGCACTTCAGTTAATTCTTCATCTTCAACTGGTAGTGTGATTGCTGTGAAAGGAATCTTTTTTTCAATTAAATAAGTTTCAACTTCATTGGCCATCTTTTCCACCCTTTCTAAATCTGAAAATTGATAAAATCAATGCGACAAAACACAAAACAAAGGAAGCAGTGAAAGTGACGCGCATCCCAAAAATAAAAATGTCGGGACGATTGGTCAGATAAGTCGTTACTTTTTGACCATAAGCTGCGCTCATGCCGCTATACAAAATCGTGGTAGATAAAGAAACCCCGATCACCATCCCCAAATTACGGGCAAAAGAATTCAAACTACCAGCTACGCCTAGATTTTCTTTGGTGACACTACTCATCACCATTGTATTATTAGGTGACTGGAATAATGAGTTACCTAGACCCATCAACGCAGTGGTAATGGTGAAATACCACAACGCCGTTTTAACATCCATAAAGTTATACATTAATTGCGCTGCCGACAGTAAAACCAAACCCGTTAGGATTAACATTTTAGGACCGATTTTATCAGTCAAATAGCCACTCAAAGGAGAACCAATAATCATCAATCCAGGAAAGACCATCATTAATAATCCAGCAAAACTCGCACTTAAACCGCGGGCATCTTGTAAATAAAACGGCAACACGACGTTGATAAAGAAGTTTGATGAAAAAATCAAGACAGCTGTAATCAAACTAATGGTGAACATTTTATTTTTAAAAATACTGAAAACAATTAATGGATTGGCTTTTTTCTTTTCGATTTGGATGAATGCCACAAAAGCAATCACCGCAACAACCACTAAACTCACTGGTAAAGCGTGTAAATAACCGACTTCTTGTCCGATAAACACTCCGCCAAAAAAGGTCATGATGGTTACAGAAAAAGTCATAAAGCCCAGCCAATCAATTTTTTTGCGGGACATCGTTAAATCTTTCGGTAAGAAATAGTTACCAACTAAAATAGTAATCAAACCCACTGGAACATTGATCCAAAAAATGTATGACCACGGTAACTGAGATAAAATCAAACCACCAAGTCCCGGACCGGCAATCGAACCTAACGAAACAAATGCTCCAATGGAACCTAATGCGCGACCTCGTTCATTCATTGGAAAAATTTCAGTAATAATACCTGAATTGGTCGCCATCGTCATGCTAGCGCCGACTGCTTGAACAATCCGTCCAAACAATAAAAAGGCCAACGAATGATTGAATCCACATAATAATGAACCAATCGTAAAAATAATCGTGCCTACTCGATAGACTTTAATTTTACCGAAGCTATCGCCGACTTTCCCAAATAATAATAGACAAGAACAGACCACCATCAAATAAATTGAGACAACCCATTCCGCTTGATTCATTGGTACCTTTAAATCTTTCGACATGGTAGGTAAAGCAATGTTAACGATACTTCCATCCAATGTCGACATAAAAGTAAATAACGCCACTGATACCAAAATCCACCAACGATTTTTTTGGACTTTGGTATCTTCTTGATAAGTGCCCATGAAAAACTTCCTTTCAAATTCATTCCCTTTCATATTATCGCTAAATTTCTAATTATTGCTAGTAATAAATTGTGAAAAACAAAAAAAAGCAGGAGAAAACGGATTCTCCTGCTTTTTGTTAACGATAAATCGCCAATGATTGATATGATTTTAAAACTAATTCTTTTGTCAGTTCTGCCGCTGGATAATTATTAATCAGGACTTCACCCTTCATAAATCTTTCTGGGAGTTCAATCACGACTGCTTCAGCAAAAAAGTTATTTAACACCAGTAATTCTTGGTCTTGATAGCTACGAAGATACCCATAAATCGCTGGATGCTCTGCTAAGAAGGCTTGATAGGTTCCTTCCGAAATAACTGGATATTCTTTTCGTAATTGAATCAGTTGCTGATAATAACTAAAGATTGATCCTTCTGTCAGCTCTTTTTCTACGTTGATGCTGTCTGCCGTTTTACCTAGCGGTAGCCACGGTGTTGTCTCTGAGAAACCACTGTAAGTGGTTTGATCCCACTGCATTGGCGTCCGAGAGTTATCACGGGATTTAGCTTTGACGATTTCAAACGCTGCTTTTTCCGTTTTACCAGCAGCGATTAATTCTTGATAAGCATTTAAGCTCTCTACGTCGACATATTCTGCCATAGAATCAAAATCAGGATCTAGCATGCCGATTTCTTCTCCCATATAAATATATGGCGTACCACGATTTAAATGGATGGCACTGGCTAACATTTTGGCGCCTGCAACCCGATATTCTGCCACTTCGATAAAACGATTCAACGCTCGTGGTTGATCATGATTATTCCAGAAAAGTGCATTCCAACCATTTCCAACACTCATTTGTGTGCCCCAGCTATGGAATAGTTCCTTTAATTTTTCAAAGTCAAAGGGCATTTGCGTCCATTTCTTACCGTCTTGATAATCAACTTTCAAGTGATGGAAATTAAAGGTCATATTTAATTCTTCCCGTTGGGGTTCTGTGTACAAAATACAATTTTCAATTGTCGTTGAACTCATCTCTCCAACAGTGATCACTTCAGGATCATGACCAAAAGTAGCTTGGTTCATCATATGAATAAATTCGTGATTAATCGGGCGATCGGTATAGGCTGGCTTGCCATCATTTTCAGGACAATCCTGTAAGACTTGATCTTTACCAATCACATTAATCACATCAAAACGGAATCCTTTGACGCCTTTATCCAACCAAAAACGTAAAACGTTGAATAGTTCATCCCGTACTGCTGGATTATGCCAATCTAAATCAGCTTGCGTTTCATCGTATAGATGTAAATAATATTGATCGGTATCACCAAATGGTGCCCAAGCATTGCCACCAAATTTTGATACCCAATCCGTTGGCTGATCTCTTAAAATAAAATAATCCTGATATTTTTTTTCACCCGCCAAGGCTTTTTGAAACCACTCATGATCTGTCGAGACATGATTGAAAACCATGTCCAGCATAATTTCAATATTCAAGTCTTTTGCGGCTGCCATCAAGCTTTCAAAATCTTCCATAGTACCAAACAACGGATTAATCGCCGTATAATCTGCAACATCATAGCCATTATCATTTTGAGGGCTAGGATAGATTGGGCTCAACCATAACATATCCACCCCTAATTTTTTTAGGTAAGGTAATTTTTTTTGAATCCCTAACAAATCCCCGACACCATCTTGATTGGTATCTAAAAAGGATTTGGGATAAATTTGATAAATGACTTTGTCTTTAAAACTCATATTTTCCTCCAGTTTTTATAAGGCAGTTGCCGTTAAGATTTTTTCATCGGTTGTAACTGGTCCATCTGCTACTAAAGAATCTACTTGGAAATCCGTTCCGTTAGTAACGATGACTGGTGTTTGAATTTCATAACCAGCGGCTTTGATAGCTGCAACATCAAACTCCATTAATAACTGACCTTTTTTAACAGTGTCTCCTTGACTCACATGACTAGTAAAATATTTTCCATCTAATTGAACGGTATCGATCCCGATGTGAATCAATACTTCGGTGCCTTCTGTGCTAATCAAACCAATCGCATGTTTAGTCGGGAACAATAAACTAATGTTGCCATCAAATGGCGCATATAATTTCCCTTCACTTGGATCAATAACCACACCTTGTCCCATCAATCCTTCAGCGAAGACGGGATCTTTGGCGCTACTTAATGGTGCTAAATTACCAGCCAATGGTGAAAATAAATCAACGATAGCGCCCATTTTTTTAGGTGCTTCATTATCTAAAGTTGGTACATTAGCTGCTTCAATCCGGTCAATTTTATTAAAGATACCCATTCGACGAAAAGCAATCGTTAAAATAAATGGAACGACAATGGCAATCACCATGCCTATTGCAAAAATTAAATAGTTTTGCGGTAGAATTGCTAGAATTCCAGGAAGTCCGCCGACACCGATAGACAAAGCCCGAACTTTAAATAAAGTAATAAACAAACCAGCAATCCCACTACCAATCATGGCAGCTAAAAATGGGTAAGCATATTTTAAATTGATCCCAAACATCGCCGGCTCAGTGACTCCTAGCCAAGCAGAAATGACTGAAGGAATCGATACTTGTTCTTCTTTTTTGTTGCCGCGGTGTTCAAATACAACAGCTAAAACAGCGGCCCCTTGGGCAATATTGGATAAACAAATCATCGGCCATAAATTCGTTGAACCAAAATCAGCAATCAGCTGCGTATCAATCGCTAACGTCGTATGATGCAATCCAGTAATAACCATCGGTGAATACAGCGCCCCGAACAATCCACCAAACAACCAACTAAAGTTAGAAGTTAACCCTGCATTCACTACATTAGAAATAGCAGTTCCGATTTGCCAACCAATTGGTCCTAAAACTAAATGAGCAGCCATGATAGTAGGAATCAATGATAATAATGGAACAAAAATCATTGATACAGCTTCAGGAATATGTTTTCTGAAGAAACGCTCTAGATAAACTAGTAGGAACCCAGCTAACATTGCTGGAATGACTTGCGCTTGATACCCAATTTTATCAACTGTAAAGAAACCAAAGTTCCAAGTCCAATCGCGGGCAATTTCTGCAGCAGTCGTACCATTTACCGCATAGGCATTTAATAACTGTGGTGAAACCAACGTAATCCCTAAGACAATTCCAAGAATTTCGGTAGCACCCATTTTGCGGGCAATACTCCAAGTAATCCCCACTGGTAAGAAATGGAAAATCGCTTCTCCTGGCAACCATAAGAAACTATTAATACCACTCCAAAATTGTGAAACTTCAACAATTGTCTGACCATTCAGCCAGCCCATCGGTACCGCTTCTAAAATATTACGAAAACCTAAAATCAAACCACCGACAACAATGGCAGGTAATAATGGCGTGAAAATTTCTGCTAATACGGCAATTCCCCGTTGGACTAAATTTTGATTTTGTTTAGCTGCAGATTTAGCAGCTTCTTTGGAGATGCCTTCGATTCCTGATACACCCTTAAATTCATTGTAAAAAACCGAAACATCATTTCCGATAATGACTTGAAATTGACCAGCGTTGGTAAAAGTCCCCTTCACACTAGGAATTTCTTCAATCTGTTCTTCGTTTGCTTTTTTAGGATCATTTAAAACAAACCGCATCCGAGTAGCACAATGTGTGACTGCTGAAACATTTTCTTTTCCACCAATTGCTGCCAGCAAGTCTTTTGTATCCTTTTCATATTTCCCCATCTTTTTTCCTCCGAATTTAGTTAACTTGTATGGACAAGTTTTTATTATGGATTAAATATAAACGCTGTCTCTTGATTTGTAAAACGCTTACAGCTCCGACTTCTTTTCAATTATTAGTAAATTCTCATTTAATTGAAAATCTTTTTAAACATTACGCAATTTGTCGGTATTAAGTTTACCAACAGGTTGGTAGTATCCCCTACAAGTTCCCGCTAAAATAAAAATTTTCTCATTTATATTTTTAATTCTATTTTGCCATATAAAAATTTTACTTGTATAATAACATACATATACGGACAAGTTAGGAGGATTGGATGAAAAGTTATGAAGTAATTTATCAGGCGATTGAACGAGGTATTTTAAAAGGAAATTATGAGGCGGGAACATTTTTACCTAGTGAAAATAAATTGCGAGAAACCTATCATGTTTCCCGTGATACGATTCGTAAAGCCTTGTCACTTTTAATGGCTAATGGCTATATTCAAAAAATCCAAGGTAAAGGGTCTCTAGTCTTAAAGAGGGAACAATTACGTTTTCCAGTATCTGGTTTAACGAGCTACAAAGAATTGCAAAACTCTTACGGCTACGATAGCAACACTGAAGTCGTCAGTCTAAAAAAAATCACGATCGATGAAAAAAACAGTCGCATAACTGGTTTTGAGGAAAGTGCGGTTTGTTGGGAATTGATTCGGACGCGGGCGATTGACCAGAAAAAAGTAATCCTTGATAAGGATTTATTGCTAACTACGCTCGTACCGGAATTAGACACTGAAATTGCTAAGGATTCAATTTATCGCTTTTTTGAAAATCAATTAGGCTTAAATATCGCTTTTGCTGAAAAAGAAATTACCATCGACGCGTTAACCGACGAAGACCGCGAACTATTGGATCTGAATCAGCATGACATCAATATTGTTTCGGTAAAGAGTCGTGTCTTTACCAATGATGCCAAGCATTTTCAATATACCGAAAGCCGCCATCAAGTGGATAAATTCCGCTTCTTTGATTTTGCCAGACGCCATCCTTCAACTATGTAAAAAATCTTATTGAGTATTTCTCTACTCAATAAGATTTTCTGTTTATTTTAAAGATCGTTTTATAAAACTTTGCCCTCGTTCAGTTGCGGGACAATCAAAGAATCGTTCTGGCGAACTATCTTCCACAATTTCACCGTCTACCATAAATAAGATCCGATTGGCGACTTCTCTAGCAAAACCCATTTCATGGGTGACGATAATCATGGTCTTGCCTTCTTCAGCCAAATCTTGCATCACATCTAAGACATCTCCGACCAATTCAGGATCTAAGGCAGAGGTTGGTTCGTCAAATAGCATAATTTTAGGATCCATAGCTAAACTACGGGCGATTGCTACCCGTTGCTTTTGTCCACCTGACAATTCATCAGGAAAATCATCCGCCTTATCTGCTAAACCGACTTTTTCCAGCATGGCTAAAGCTTGTTTTTTGGCGAGGGGTTTGTACATTTTTTTAACAATTTCCAGTGGCATCAGCACATTTTCTAGGACAGTTTTTAAAGGAAATAAATGAAAAGATTGAAAAACCATCCCAATTTCTTCTCGCATCTTTCTGACATCATATTCTGTAGCGATAGTATTTTCCCGATTATAAAAGATTTCACCTTCGCTAGGAGCTTCTAACTGATTGATACATCTTAAAAATGTACTTTTCCCAGCCCCTGATGGCCCTAAAATGCAAGTCACTGTCTGAGATTCAATCGCGACAGAAATATCTTTTAGAACAGCTTTATCTGGTCCGAAATCTTTATTTAAATGTTTAATTTCAAGAATTGACATGACGCTTTTCCTCCTTTGCCAGTAACTGAATTTTTTTCAAACGGATACTTTTCTTACGAGCGGGTAAGTTTAGACGTTTTTCTAATTGCTTTTGCCCTAAAATCAACAGACTAATTAAAGCTAAATAAAAGACTGCTAGCACGCTATAAGTATTCACATAATCAAAACTCAAAGATGCATAGTTCATCGCTTGCTGAGTCATTTCACCCACTGCTATAACGGTTAATAGCGAGGTATCTTTGACTGAAGTAATAAATTGATTGCCTAGTGCAGGTAAAGCAGAGCGAAATGCCGGCGGAATAATAAAATGAAACAAAATCTGACCATCTGTCATTCCAAGAGAACGTCCTGCCTCCCATTGTCCCGGATCGACACCAGCCAATGATCCTCGGACAATTTCCGAAATAAAAGCACCAGAATTTAAAGCAATCACAATAATTCCTGCAGACGTATTATTTAAATCGATATTCAATAAGTTGGGAATAACAAAATAAACATACAAAGCTTGCACAATCAGCGGTGTGCCACGAATTATCCAGATATAGACACTCGCTACGCCGCGTAATATTTTATTTTTAGCATTTAATGCGATACCGGTAAGGCTACCGATTAAAAAGCCAATTCCAATACCAATAATTGCAACTAACAGTGTTAAACGTAAGCCATTCAATAAAAGGGGTACTAAAGTTGTTAAGGTCAAATCCATCTAATCATCCTCTATTCTAACCATTTTTCTTGCAGTTTAGCTAAGGTACCATTTTCTGCTAATACTTCTAATGCTACTTCAAAATTTTCTTTATAAGGACTATCTTGCGCTAAGGCCACGGCATAAGGCGCTTCTTCTTTATTAAATTCATCACCCACACCAGCTAATGTTGTATCAGGATTGGTTTTTACGTAATAAGTTACATTTGGTGCATCTTGAATCACCGCATCGACTTTATTTTGATTTAATGCTTCGTAAGCTCCGGATATTTTGTCATAAGTTAAAAGTTCAGTATCAGATAGATTTTTTTGTGCATAAGTATGAGAAGCAGTCCCTTTTTCAACTGCCACAGTCTTTCCTGACAAATCATCGACCCCAGTAATTCCTGTATCAGCTTGATTATTTATCATGACCTTTTGACCAGAATTTAAATAAGGTTCTGTAAAATCCATCACTTTTTGTCGTTCCGAAGTCGCACATAAGGCAGCTGCCGCTACATCAATTTTCCCTTGGGTCAAAGAAGTAACTAAAGGTGCATAATCTTGGACTTGATATTCTCCACTCTTCACTTCATAACCTAGTAAAGTTTGCAGTTCATTTAACAAGTCAATATCATAGCCAGTCAAAGTTGTCCCATCTGCTTCATAATAAGAAAAAGGTGCAAAGACGCCTGAAGTCCCAATCGTAATCTTTTCTCCTTCCATCGATGCTTCAACATTTTCTTTGGTAATTTTTTCACCACTATTTTCACTATCTGCATTTCCCGCACTGCAACCAGTAACAAATAATGCCGCGCTAAATAAAATAAAACCACTCATCATCTTTTGAATTCTTTTCATCGAAGGTCCCCTTTTCCTCTTTAAAAGTATTTTTTAAATTTATGTTAGATATTATAACACGAAATATTCGTTTTTCTAGTAATTTTTTCATCATTTTGCCATTTTTTATTTAGTCTTCTACTTAATATCATTTTTTATTTTTTTGAAATAAGCATCATTAAGCGGTATATAAGCATAAATAGAAAGTATACAATAAAAAATAATTCCCTTGACTGTCATTTTAAAAGATGTTACTTTTTTTAACATACAAAATATTTTTCTCATGAAAGGTTGGATGATGATATGAAATTGAAGGATACTTCTTACACCGCAGAAGAAATTATGGCTTTAACAGACAAATATTTGATGGAAACTTATGAACGGTTTGATTTTATGGCTGAATCAGCCAGTGAAATGTATCTTTACGATGAGACTGGACGAGCATTTTTAGATTTTTATGGCGGCGTCGCTGTTAACAGTGTCGGTAATTCTAATCAACGTGTCGTTTCAGCGATTATCGATCAAGCCCAAGACCTTTCTCATACTTTTAACTATCCTTATACGATTCCTCAGGCTTTATTGGCAAAAACGATTTGCGAAGCCATCAAGATGGATAAGATTTTCTTTCAAAATTCAGGAACTGAAGCCAATGAAGCCATGATTAAGTTAGCTAGAAAATATGGTACAGATCATTTTGGACCAAATAAGTTCCAAATCATTACCGCCACAAATAGCTTTCACGGTCGTACATTTGGCTCATTATCTGCCACCGGTCAACCAGATTCAGCCAACCAATTAGGTTATTTGCCTGGTGTGCCAGGATTTTCTTATGTTCCTTTCAACGATTTGAAAGCTATTAAAGAAAGCTATAACGAAAATGTCATCGGGATTATGTTAGAACCTATTCAAGGAGAAGGCGGCGTTAACCCAGCAGAATTGGAATATTTACAAGGTGTTCGTAATTTTTGTGACGAAAAAAATATTTTACTTTTATTAGACGAGGTCCAAACTGGTTGGGGGCGAACGGGGGAATTAATGGCTTACATGCATTATGATATTCGGCCTGACATTGTTTCGATGGCCAAAGCTATGGGTGGTGGAACGCCAATCGGAGCCATTTGCGCCACAAAAAAAGTGGCAACAGCATTTTCTCATGGCGCTCATGGTTCAACTTTTGGCGGTAGTCCACTATGTTGCGCCGCTAGTTTAGCAGCCGTTAGCGAGATTATTGAGAGAAATCTTGCTATCAATGCACATTTAGTTGGCAAAGATTTTATGGCTAAATTAACTGATTTACCTGGCGTAAAAGAAGTGCGGGGGCGCGGCTTAATGATTGGGATTGAATTTAAAGATCCGATTGCTTATGACGTAAAACATCACGCCTTTGATCACCGGTTATTAGTCACCGCAATCGGTGAACATACAGTTCGTTTAGTGCCCCCTTTGATCGCTACTGTAGAAGACTGTAATGAGGCTTTAGCAATTTTGATGGAGTCCAGCCATACTGCCTTGGAAAAACTGGAAGAAAAAAGAAAATCAGCCTAGCAAAAACACCTGTGACTTCAAAATTGAAATCACAGGTGTTTTATATTTCAAATTGATAACCCCGCGAGGCTAACGGTGTGGAAAAAACAATTTGGGTATTGGTTGGTCCGAAATGTTGCATTTGATTCACAAAATGATCCAGCTCTTCCGTGTTACAAAATATAACCTTCATCAAAATCGAATAGGATCCCGTCACACAATCACATTCTAAAATATTAGGAATCTTTTCAATGTAAGGATAAAATTCCGTTTTGTCTTGCGGATCCAGATTCAAACGAACATAAGCCTTAATCATCAAATCATTTTTAGCATAATTTAACTGTGCTTGATATTGTTGAATAAGCCCTGCCTCTTCCAGCTGACGCAGTCGTTGAGAAACTGCTGGCCCACTGATAAATAATTTTTCTGCCATTTTTTTAATCGATAGACGGCCATCTACTTGCAAAAGATTCATGATTCTCTGATCTAATTGATCCATTTACTTCACCTTCACTTTTTTATTTTACTTTGTTTAACAAAGCAGTTTGTTTAAAATCCCGATTTAAACAAACAATTGCTCAATTTGACTAGTCAGCCAAACTCTTATGTGATATTTTATCACATATATTAAAGGAGTGGTATTCGATGATGCGAATGGAAGAGGACCAATTTGGAAAAATGCCGATTTATCAAGAAGCTTATTATGGTATTACTAGTTATCGACAACGTAGAAAAAAAGAATTGGCAGTTGATCAAAAACTGATTCAAGTTTATGGTGCAATCAAACAAGCCGCAGCTTTTGCTAACTTTAAAACAGGAAAATTAGCAGCAGCAGACTATCTTTTATTAGAACAAAGCAGCCAAGAAATGAAACATGGACAATTTAATCAAGAAGTCCTTGTGGCGGCAACAAAGCAAGGCACGGCTGAAGCATTAAATCAAAATATCAATGAAATTTTAGCCAATCGCAGTTTGGAGCTGGCTGGTAAAAATAAAGGTGCCTATCAAGACTTCCCCCTTGATCAGGTTAATCACAATCAGGCCAGCCAAATGCTGTATACCACAGGTGTAATTCTAGCTAGTTTGGCTTATCAACAGCAATTAGCTGAAAAACTCCATCAGTTTTTTATATACGTAAATAAATTACCAGAAATGAATGCCACGACCTTAGCAGAATTGCAAAAAGCTTTGCACTTCTTACAGGATGCTCGTTTCGAGACAACCTTTATTCCGATAATTCAACTGAAACAAGCAGATCCGATTTGGTCAACGATTTATTTAGAAAAATTAAATCAAGTGAGAAAAATTAAGCTAAAATTTCCTGCTGAACAAATCGTGGATTACACGCCATTGCCTTATTTAGCCGTTTTGGCAGAAGTTACCGAAGCAGTCTTAAACTTTTTGACTACTCGCATTACTTCTAATATCGGTGTGATGCGCGAACTAAGTCTGCCGTTTGAAAATATTGAAGCCCATAGCTATCACCGACTATTTGCTATTCATGAGGATTTTTCTCAAGTGTTAACCACTTTGATTTCCGAAAATTTGTTCCAAACAGCAACCGATAAAATTGCCAAACTAGATTTAATCAGTTGTCTCCATCAAGTCAATTTTCTTAAGAGTCAAATTAGTGATTTACAAGACGAAATCATTCAGCAACAACAAAAGAAATCTAGTTAAAAAGAGAGTCAAAAGTTTTTCAACTTTTGACTCTCTTTAAGCTTTCATAACCCCTAATAAAACCCCACCGAGGATAATTGCGAGACAACCGCAAATGACGTAGACCATTTCTTTTTTTGTTTTTCGTTCTCCCAATAAGAAGATACCTCCCAAAGTTGAGATGATAATCCCCATTTGTGACAGAGAAAAACCAATTGCTAAACCAATGCTACGAACGGTCAGTAACATACAAATATTTCCGACACCCCATAAAAGGCCGGTTAAAATATTCCGGGCCACAAAACGATCGATTTTTACTTTTTTAAAGGCAAAGAAGCCAGCACCAATTAACATGCCGCAACTTTGAGGTAAAACAATTGCTAAAGGGTCTAAGTGAGCCCAAGTAATCACAATCGTATAAGCGCCAAAACCAATAGTTGAAAAAATTACGGCCCGAATGCCACGACCAAAATTTAACATCCCGTCACTAGTTGCCACACCTGAATCATCATCTTTACGGGCAGTTAAGTAGGCGCCAAAAATTAATAATGCTAAGGCACTAAGACCTAAAATATAATCTCTGCTACCCCGCCACTCGCCAAAGAAAACGGCACCGGCAATCGTATTTAAAATCAATTGAAAACCAGTCGATACAGGCAGTCCAACAGAAATTCCCATATATTTCATGGCATGAAACTGACCATTTTGCCCAGCACTCCAAAAAGCACCTGATAAAAAGCTAATCAAAAATATCCATGGGCCCACAGTCACGCCACTAATAAAAAATACTGCAATGGCAAAAACAAAGGCACCAATCGTCATGCCTAATGTTTGTTGGTTGGCGTCGCCACCTAATTTTCCGCTTACCAAGCCAATACTTCCCCATGCAATCATGGGCACTAATGCAATTAATACTGCCATTCATCTACTCCTTAACGTTCTTCTTGAAAATAACTTAACTGAGGAAAAAATAATGTCATGGTGGTTCCGACATTTTGTTGAGAAGTGGCTGACAACTCTACGCCTATTTTTTGACTTAATGTTTTAGCCAAATACAAACCAATTCCGGTTGAATGCTGTTGTGCTCTACGCCCATTCTCGCCGGTAAAACCCTTATCAAAAATTCGGCCTAAATCCTCTTTTGGAATACCAATCCCAGTATCACTTATTTTGAGTGTGGCCCCTTTTTCTTGCGGGACAATTTCGATAGTGATCTTTCCATTAGCTGGTGTATATTTAATCGCGTTACTTAATAATTGACGAAAAATAAAACCTAGCCATTTGCTGTCTGTTAAGACTTTTGCATCATTTTCCGGCATCACCAATTGTAAACTGTTTTGAATAAAGTAATTGGCTTGACTAGAAATAATTGGCTGAATCATTTTCTTCAGACTATATTCCTGAATCAAATAATCATTGATAAACTCATCTGAACGAGAATAAAAAAGCACTTGCTCGACATATTCATCAATTTTTTGTACTTCATTTTGCAAAGTAACAAATTGTTGGTCCTCAATCTCAAACTCGATACGCTGCAACAATAGATCAACAGCTGCCAGCGGAACTTTAATTTCATGAATCCAAGAATCCATATAATCCTTTTGTTCACTTTGGCGAGCGACAACCTGTTCTAAGGTCTGATGATGCTCACTGACTTGCTGATTCAAATAACTTTGCAGCCATCTTTCTTCATTGGTTTGCGCCTTTTCAACAAAGTGCTGCAAACTATCCTCTGCTTGAAATTGGTCATACCATGGCTTCTTACGATAATAATCAATTGCTAAAAAAACCATCAAAAAAAAGAACTGCAACACAAATAAATAAAACAGATTATCCCAAAAATTATTGACCTCTGGTGTCAGCCAAACCATTAGGACTAACAATAGACTCAACACCAACCAGCCAATAAAAATCAAATAGCGGTCTTTCAAATACTTCAAAAAAGTCATGATTTTCTCCTAAGGCACGATGTAGCCTTGACCTACTTTCGTCACAATATAATCTTTGATTCCAGCATCTTCAATTTTCCGACGGAGACGATTGATATTTACCGTTAACGTATTATCATCTACAAATCGCTCATCATCCCATAATGCCCGCAATAATTTATCCCGGCTCAAGATTTTTCCATGTTGCTTCATTAAAATATACAATAACCGGTATTCATTTTTTGACAGATCAATCATTTCACCATTAATTTCCATACTGCTATTGTCTAAATTCAAGGTGATATCATTGTGGCTCATGATTTCTCCGCTCTCGGCATAATTGTATGAACGACGCAATAAGGCATTGATTTTAGCCATTAAAATATCCACTTGAAAAGGTTTCGTAATATAATCATCGGCTCCCATATTCATCGCCATAATTTGATCCATATTGGTATTTCGCGAAGAAATAAAAATAATCGGTACTTTTGAGACTTCACGAATTTTTTGACACCAATAATAACCATCATAAACCGGTAAGTTAATATCTAATAAAACCAACTGAGGTTCTTCAATTTCAAAATCTGCAAAAACATCATTGAATTGCGTGACTTGAAAAACATCATAGCGCCACTTTATTAATTCATCGCGAATCAAGCCAGCGATGACGGCTTCATCTTCCACAATCATAATTTTCGCCATTTTCTTTCCTCCTATTTCATATTCATAGTATCAAAAAAAAGCCAAAAAAGAAAAGGAGTGCCTAACACTCCCTTACCTTATTTTTCAGTAAAATCAATAAAACCTAGATTATCATCAATCACGCCAACTTCTCCACTTAAAATGAGATTGTCTAAACGTTGATTTAATTTGATCGTCATTAATTCTTGCAAATCTTCCTTTGAATAACCTTTAATCCAAAAATCACCGATATTTGTAGGAATTGTTTCATCGTATCCGGCTTTATCCATATCTTTAGAAATAATATTGATACTAAACTGTGTTTGCATATGAATCATCGCATGTTGCGAATAAGCGCCCACACCATCTTCAAAGGTTAATAAAACCAATTTATCTGGTGACAAATGAGCGGTAATTTTAGCTTTTGCACCTTCATCTAGCGTAATTTTCATAAAATCCCTCTTTTCAAATCTTATGATGAATCGCCTAACAAAAAAATGCAAGAAAATTGCTTTTTAGCCTTTGATGATTGCGTCTAATTTAGTTAAATCAATCTGTTTGTCTGATGCTAAAATATCTCGTAAGATTGGTAAGATTTTTTCAATTTGTCCAGCTTGATCATTTTCAACTTGTAAAACCAATAACGGCTCATGGAGACTCATCCGCAACAATAACCAACCTTGACCAAAAGGTGCGCTGACACTAAATCGTACCCCTTCTTCATTTTCTGGATTAACGGCAAAGCCCTCAACTTTTGCCAACTCATTTTTGAAGGTTTCAATCATTGCTACGCCGGTATTTTTATAATCTTCTCCAGCAATCTTGAAACGAACTTCCAAGGTTTCTTCTGGTTGGACCAATTCAGCCATTAAATCCGTTAACGTTTGACCATCTTTTTGTAACTGAGGTAACAACATCAAAATTTTGGCAATAACATAGGCACCATCATCTAAGAAATAATTTTCTTTAAAAGCCGCATGTCCACTTGTCTCAATCGACAATGGTGTATTGATACCAGCTGCATTTAAATCCATTCCTTTATTAATTACATTGCGGTACCCTGAAATATAGCGGTATTGTTTGCCGCCTTTTGCCTCAATGAAATCTTTCAAATGATCTGTCGTTGGAGAATTGGTCACAATTGTTGCACCCGGTTCTGCTTGTAAAACAATCGCTGCTAAAACGGCAATCAAATTATTGCGATTAATCATTTGACCATCTTTTGAAACGATGGCAGAACGATCCACATCAGTATCAAAAATGACCCCTAAATCAGCTTCATTTTCTAAAACAGCAGCTTTGATACTAGCCATCGCTTCTTTGTTATCAGGATTTGGGATATGGTTAGGGAAATTGCCATCTGGTTCTAAAAATTGTGAACCAGTTGTGTCGGCTCCTAAAACAGCTAAGACTTTCTCTGCAAAATAGCCTCCAGCGCCATTTCCAGCATCCACAATAATTTTAAAATCTTTTAGTGGTTGATCGGTCTCAGAATCAATTCCAGCTTTGATTTTTTCCACTAAATCTTGGGCATAGCGAGATAGCAAATCAGCTTGGCTCACTTTTCCATCGCCGCTTGGTAAACTTTCCGTGTGAGTTAAAATATAAGCGATATCTTCTTTTTCAGCACCACCCGTTTGACTAAATATTTTGATCCCATTGAAATAATAAGGTAAATGACTGGCTGTTAGCATAATACCAGCATCTACAGCAAATTCATCAAACTGAGTCGCCATAAATAAAGCAGGTGTGGTAGCTAAACCAAAATCCAATACTTCTACACCAGCGGCTACAAAAACATCTATCATTGCTTGTTTTAAGCTGGGTCCAGTTAAACGACTATCATGACCAATCCCAATTTTAAAAGGTTTTTTAACCCCTTTATTTTCTAGCCAATGAACAATTCCGTTTGCAACTAAAGCGGCTTCATTTTCTCCCAGGTTTTTTTCTAAATCCTCTGTTGTGATTGCAATTCCACGAATATCTGAACCATTTTGTAAATCTGCTAAAGTCATCTGCGTGCCTCCTAGGCATTTTTTCTTTTAAGTATATCATACCAAAAAAGCCAGGAAAACATTTTCTGTTCTCCTGACTTGATTTGTTTTAAGTGAAAGGTCGGAATTTTCTTCGTTGCCAGCGTCCTCGCCAATTCACCACGTGATGCATCATGCTAGTTAAGAAATTAAAGAACCAGAATCCGCCAAATGCCAATGGAATGACAAAAAATAAATCACGGTCCAATAACTGGTCAAAATTAAAGAAATCTCTAAATACTAAGAAGCAAGCCAAGTATAGTCCTGACATGACTACAATTAACAAGACTTTATTTTGATCAAATGGTTTTGAAACGGTGTAAAGTACAAATAATCCTACGCACCCAGTAAAGAAAACGGAAATCGTTGAAGTAGACAACGTCGTTAAATTAAACGACCAGCCAGCCAATTGTGCCAGCATAATTCCTACGACCACCGTAACCGCTCCAGGAACCGAGACCCGCAAAATATTATTTAAGAAATCGCCTTTGATTCGTTCGTAGCTAGGTTTCAAAGCTAAGAAGAAGGACGGAATACCTACTGTTAACGCGTTTATTGGCGTTAATTGAATCGGTTCAAATGGATACGGCCACGTCACTAGCATGAAAATCACTGCCAAAATGACGGAATAAATTGTTTTGACTAGATACATCGAAGCTACACGCTCGATATTGTTAATCACGCGCCGGCCTTCTTTTAAAACATCCTGCATCTTTTTAAAATCAGAATCTAGTAAAATGACATCTGATGCGGCTCGGGCAGCACTACTGCCATTCGCCATCGCCACACCAATATCTGCTTGGCGAAGTGCCAAGACATCATTGACCCCATCTCCAGTCATACAAACCGTATGTTTTTGTTTTTGTAAAGCTTCCACCAAACGCTGTTTTTGTTCTGGTGATACTCGACCAAAGACAGTATTTTCTCGTGCCAAGGTTTGATAGCTTTCACTACCTAATAAATTCGACATATCAATATAGCTATCAGCATCTTTAATGCCAGCTTTTTGTGCAATTTTAGAAACGGTTAATGGATGATCTCCCGAAATAACTTTTAAAGTCACGTCTTGTTGTTCAAAATAGCCGAAAGTTTCTGCTGCATTTTCTCGTAAATTATCTGAAATAATTAAAATTGCTAATAATTCGACTGGTTCAGTTAATTCAGTTGTTAAAGTTTTCGGATAACTCGCTAAAACTAGAATCCGATAGCCTTCTTCCATAAAAGACTGGGCATGTTCATAGACAATCGCCGGTACCCGAGTAAAAACAAATTCTGGTGCACCAATCACATAACTGCCATCATCTTCGAAACTAACGCCGCTCCATTTACGAGCAGAAGAAAAGGGGATAATTTTTTTCTTGTACCAATTACTTTTTTGCTTGAAGCGTTCTCGTAAAGCATTGGCTGTCGCATTCGTATCTGGTAATTGGGTCATTAAGGCATTCATAATTTGTTCAAAACGTTGCCCACTAACTTTTTCTAAAATGGCTTTTTCAAATTTCAAGGTACCATCTGTAATCGTCCCAGTTTTATCGAGACAAATCGTATCTACTCGCGCCAAGGTTTCAATTGAAGACATTGATTGCACCAAGACTTTTCGTCGCGCTAGATTGGCTGCCCCAACGGCAAAAGCAACACTCGTTAACAACATCAATCCTTCTGGAATCATGGAAACTAATGAAGCCACTGTACCTAAGACCGCTTGCTTGAAAGAATCTGTACTTAAATATTGGGAATACATCATCCCTAAACCGACAGGTACGATTAAAACCGTTAATACTGCAATCATTCGGCCTAAAATTTTAACTAAATCCGAAGAAGTATTTTTTTTACTTTTGGCTGCTT
This sequence comes from Enterococcus alishanensis, assembly GCF_019218635.1. Classification (GTDB taxonomy): domain Bacteria; phylum Bacillota; class Bacilli; order Lactobacillales; family Enterococcaceae; genus Enterococcus_A; species Enterococcus_A alishanensis. The sequence continues at coordinate 35,365 of NZ_JAHUZB010000010.1, forward strand.
GGGTGAGCTTTTGGGCAAAATTATCTTTTCCTACTGCAGTCGCTTCATAAAAAGCTGTTCCCGCTGTCACAAAGCTACCACTAAAAACTTTGTCTTCTATATTTTTTGAGACCCGATCACTTTCACCAGTTAGTAAAGATTCATCGACCTCTAAACCTTCTGTCTGAATAATTTTGCCATCAACTGGAATTTGATCGCCATTTCGTAGGAGTAGCGTATCGTCTAAAACAATTTCATTTTGATCCACCAAGGTTTCATAGCCATCTCGAATAACGGTAGCTTGAGCTTTGGCTAAGACTGACAACTTATCAATGGTGTGTTTGGCTTTTAATTCTTGGAAGACACCAATACACGTATTGATAATTACTACACCAAAGAACAGCGCATTTTTAGGAGAACCAACAAAAATAACCAATGCTGCTAAGACTAAGTTCAATAGGTTAAATACGTTAATCGTATTTTCTTGAATGATTTGGCGGTCAGATTTCAAGAGATCTTCTTTGACTTGGTTAGTCTGACCGGCATCCGTCTTTTCCTTCACCTCATCAGCTGACAGTGAAGCAATATCGATTTTTACACGTTCTTCTGTTTCTGTTTTTTTCTCTACATTTTCACTATCCATCTTCATGTCTCCATTTTCTTAAACATCTTTAGGAACATAAAAACTACGATTATCCATACCAAAAATTCTTTCCGTATATGTTCCCGGCTCTGCATTTTTGACTGCGCTAGTCATCATCTGCATTGAAGCATCAATATTATCAATTTGATGTAAGATTTCTGCTTCCATAATTCTTGGTCGTACCGGAGAACCATATTCCAATAAGCCATGATGAGCTAAAACCATATGCCGTAAAACTACGACATCTTCATCAAATTCGCTAATCTTTAATTCTAGACAGGCCTTCGTGATTTCTTCGTCCACCAATACTAAATGACCGATTAAATTTCCTGCCACCGTATATTCAGTAGCTGCTGCACCGGTTAATTCCAACACTTTTCCTAAGTCATGTAAAATAATACCCGCATATAACAATGATGCGTTAATTTGTGGGTATTCTTTGGTAATAGATTTACCCAAGCGCAACATAGTCAATGTGTGAAAAGCCAATCCGCCAGAAAAAGCATGGTGGTTACGCTTTGCCGCTGGAAAGTCGAAAAATTCTTTTTGATATTTGTTCAACAAAAAGCGGACAATTCGGTTCCAATGAGCATTCGTGATTTCAAACAAGGTTTGATTGAATTCTTCTTCCATTTCTTCTCGTTTGACAGGTGCCTTTTCCATATATAAGCCTGGATCACTTGGTTCATCTGGACGCGTCAGCCGTAAATGTAAAATTTTGACTTGAGGATTGCCTTGGTAGACTTCTCGTTTACCATTCAAAGCCACTACTAAACCAGCTTTAAAGCGGGTAATTTCATCTTCTGACGCATCCCAAAATTTACCATCAATGCTGCCAGAAGTATCTTGGAAAGTAAAGGCGATGAATTTTTTCCCATTTTTTGCTAATCGAACATCGGCATTTTTAATTAAGACATACATCTCAAATGTTTCATCTACCGTCAACTCTTTAATTTTTTTCATGTCATGCTCCCTTCAATTCCCAAACTGTCTGATGGAGTTCTTGATAATAGCTTACCATTTCTTGATCAGATGACAAACAAATCACTTGATATTTTTGGCTAAATTTTGCTAAAAGTTCGGCTAATTGTCGTTTTCTTTGGTGATCATAATGTAACCAGCCGTCATCAATGATAATTGGCCCCACTGGATCTGCTGATTCGACTGCCAAATAAGCAAAACGAAAAGCCATAATAAGCTGATCTTTAGTACCTGTCGACAATTGATAAACTGAACGTTGATTGACTGTCAATGTTCCCTCATAAAAATCTAAACGGGCTTTTTTACCAGTTAAAATTTGGAAGTATTCCGCTGCTTTAGTAACTAACTCTGGTAACTGCTGTTGAGATAACTCTGTCGCGATATCTTGCAGCAACTGTCCTTCAATTTTTGCTATCGCATATTCTTTTAACAAGTCGCTGATGACTGCTTGTTGTTGACTTTGTTGCTGGTACAACTGATCCAGCGTACCATCCTTTTGCATCTGTTGAATTTCAATTCTCAAGCGTTGTTCTTTTTCTTGGGCTTGTTGCAACTTCAACTGAGTTTCCTCTAACTGTCGTTGTACAGCTATCATTTGTTGATTTATTTGTATCAAATCAACTGTTTCTGGAAACAATGGCGCTACTGTCTGACTTAAATCTTGTAAACGTTGTTGCTGCTGCATAATTTTTTGTTGCTGCGCCAAATAATCATTAATCTCAGCTGGATAGCTTAACTCGCTACTCTTTAACAATTGCTGGTGCTGATTTAACAACAATTGTTGCTCTTTTTGATTTTGATGAATCCGTTGCTGTAAGACTGCATTTTCTTGATACGTTTCCGCAAAGCGAATTTGTTCCATTTCTTGCGCAAAATCATTCAATTGTTGAAATTGGGCCACTATTGGTTTATCTTGCAGCGGTAACCACTCTGTCAGAAATTGAAATTGTGCAGTTAGCTGTAACAGCTGCTGATTAATTTCATGATTACGTTTTTTTAAGTTGGTTTGCTTTTGTCGTTGACTTAAAAATTGCAGCGCTTTTTGATTACTGGCTAATAAACGAACTTCTTCCAATTCTGTTGAAAGATTTCGCCGCTTTAATTCCTGCTGAGCATTTGCTACTAAATTACTCTGTTGTTCAGCTAAAATAGCGACTTGCTTTTTCACAGTCATTAGCTGTTCATTGATTAAATCCAATTGATTTAAGCGATCTTGCCAAGTTTCTTTATTTCCACTAGCGACTTTCGGCTTAATTGCAAAAATAATGGCAACTAGTGCCATTGCAATAAACACAAAGCGAACAGGAGACGGTAAAAATACCGCGGCTAACACACTCACACCAGCTAACAAAAATCCCCATGGTTGTTTTTTCTTAGGTTTAAAGACTTCAGGATGTTTTTTCTCGTAAGCATTTAGCTGCTCTTCCGCTGTTTGTTGCTGTTCTGTCAGTAAATTTAACCGAATTTGATATTCTTGTAATTCTTGATTCACCGCTTTTACTGGTTTTAAGAAGTTTAATACGGCTGTGTCATTTTCAAAAGGTTCTGGCAGATCCGTCTGCCAGAAAGGGTCGGTTGTTTCTCTTAGCTGTTGCTGATTATGACTTTGTTCATCTATCAGACGATTAACTGGCAGTTGTTGCGCCGATAATTCTTTGATTTTTGTCTCATTTTCTAAATAAAAATAATAGCGAGCTGACGCTTGATTGCCACTGAATTTTTGCAAAGCTTGATGGAGTTGTTCTTGCTCTTTCATTAATTGCTGGTAGGTTTGATAATACTCCTGCAAAGCCGTCTGTTCAGCTGGAGTGCTAGTCAAAGAAAGATCTGTTTGCTGCAATTGACGTAATTCTTGATAATTATCAAAGTTCAGTCTTTGTTGCTCAAGTGTTACTTGTTTTTTTCGCAACTCCTGGTCAGTGGTTGATAAATGCGTTACTTGTTTTTTAGCTTCATCAGCCGCGACTACCAACTCTTGGAAATTTTTTTCCTGTTGCTCTTTTTGTTGGATCTTTTCTGTTAGTTGTTCCAGTTTTTCCAAGGCAAGATTTAATGGTAATTTGCGTCCTCTTGGTCGATAAAGGGTTTCGGCTTGTTGCTGTAACTGATTTTTTTGGGTGAACAATTGATTGCTACCTGATAATCCTAGAGAAATCAGCGCATCATGCAATTTATTTTCTTGCAGCTGCTCTAATTGTTGCAACTGTTCCTGTTGAAAAGTAAATACATCTTGAAATAAGTTGATGTTTAAAGGATACAACAGTTGCACTAAACGCCCCTCATCTCCGACTGTTCCATCAGCAAAACGTAATTGTGCTTTGCCTTTATTTTTATTTTTAAAACGTTCAATTTGGATTTCTCCTAAAGTGCTATGGACAATCGTCAGCTTACCACCAAAACCACTTCCGTCAGTAGGTGAATAATCAGCACCTTTTTTCTTCTTTGTTGGAAAACCAAAAAGCATTGCTTGAATAAATTGATATAATGTGGATTTTCCTGCTTCATTTAAACCAAAAACCAGCTGATTATTCGCTTCAAAGAGAAATTTCTGCTGTTTTAATTTACCAAAACTAGTAATTTCCGCTTTTTTAATCCACATCTTTTTCCCTCCTGAAGCGATAGGCCTGCTTGATTTTTTCTTGAACATTTTGTAACACTTCTGTTTGGAAATCAGCTGTCAAAAGTTCCTGTAATTTAGGATTAACTTCCGCTAACTGTTCTGTAAAAACTGCCTCCGACTGATAAGTTGTTAACAATTGATCCACTAAGCACTCATCGACTGCCAAATAATGTCGCTCATTTGTCGTGGAGGTGAATGCAACCTCAGTCACAAAAATTTCTGCCGGTAAAGAAGTGTTTAAGGTTTCCAATAATTCGCCAGAGGCTAATTGATATTGAATTTCTTCTGCCAGTGTCGGATTATCGGTTAATTTAAGTTGAATTAGGGTCGGTTGCGTCATCGCTATTCGACTCACTAAATAAGGTAATAATTGATTACTACGACGAATTTCTTTTAAGGAAATAGTCAGTTCCTGCCACACAACAGGTGCGACTGGTACTTTTTGTAACTTGATTTTTCCTGCCAGCTCCTCAACTAACAATACACCTGCTAGATTTTTCTCTTTTTTAGTATGACCTAATGGTGTTCCCGAATAATAAGCTGGAGGCATTTCAGAAACCATTTGTGGTACATGAATATGGCCCAGTGCCCAATAATCATAACCTTTTTCCGCTAGCTTTGAGGTAGTAAAAGGCGCATAAGGAAATTGACCTCCATGATACATACCGATATGAAAGTTACTTGTTTTTCTAGGAAACTGATCAATTTTTTCAGCTTCAATGATGGGACCGTCAAAACTAAAACTGCTAATAGCAATTTCTTGTCCGTTTTTTAATTGTAGTTTTTTAGTGGCTACTGTTTCATCAGTAAACAGCTGCATATTTTCAGGGAAATCAAACCAATACCGTTGACTTTGATAATAATCGTGATTACCAAAGTTCATCACCACTGGAATATTTTTTTCCGCTAAACGATTCATTTGAGCAAAAAAATGTTGTTGTGTCTTTAAAGTAGGACGATGTTGGTGAAAAGTATCCCCCGCCAATAAAACAAAATCCACGTCCTCAGCAATCGCCAAGTCGACGATATTTTCCAACATTTTTTGATTTGCTTCCATTAAATAAGGTTGAAAGGCGTTTTTTACATTGGTTAACCCTTCAAATGAACGGTCTAAATGCAAATCTGCCCCGTGTAAAAATTTCATCCTAATCCCCCCAATCTGATATATTTTACCACAAAAAACGAAAACTTGTTCGTATTTTTATCGAGAAAAAAACCGCTAAATTTAGCGGTTTTCTGACAATAATTCGAATAAATGATTGTTTACAGCACCTAAATCCGTCTGGTTAGTATTTCCCAACAGCACAACATAAATTTTCCCATCTCGACTGATACTATTCATCGTATTGAATCCACCGATAACCCCATGAGATGTATATTTTGTCGGTTCAGCATAAAATCCTGCTCCGTAAGTGGAGCTGCTGCCAGAAGTTAACATCTCCGTACGTTCTTTTTCATCGATTAAAGTTCCCTTCATCAAAGCTTGATCGAATAAATATAAATCTGTCGCCGTCATAAACATATCCCCTGCACCAAATAATTGACTCATATCTGGCATAACTTGTTGATCATACTGACCATCTTTTACCCGATAGGAAGTTACAGGTGCCGGTAAATCTCTTGGTGCTTCACCAAAACCAGCATGTTGCATCTTGGCTTTATCAAAAATATGTTCTTGAATATATGTTTTTAAATCCATCTGACTAACAACTTGTACAATATAGCCTACCAAAGCATAATTACTATCTGTATACGACCAATTTCCTGGTTCTTCTTTAATTCCTTTGGCTGCAATTTCTGACACAACTTGTTGTGGAGTAACTGCTAGACTGCCTTCAGAACGACCATTAATACCACTAGTGTGATTCAACAAATTTTTTAATGTAATTTTGTCTCCATTAGGAAAATCAGGAATATATTTTCCAATCGGATCAGTAATTTTTAATTTGCCTGCTTCTTCTAACTGTAATAAGGCCGTAGCCACAATCGCTTTTTGCGCAGAACCAATATAATAACCGTCTGCCACTGTATTTTCTTCTCTTGTTTCACGATTGGCTAAATCAAAGCTTTTACTCAACAAGACTTGATTATTTTTCACAACCAAAACGGTGCCAGAAAAATGTTGTTGCGTCAAATAATCACTTAACTCTGGTGCTTTATCTACTGCTGCAATCGTATTGTCTTTTTCTTTTTTCTCAACCACTTCAGACTTAGGTTCACTCTTCTTCTCTTCCGTCTGCTCAGTTTTCGCTAAGGTGACTTCCTTTTTGGGATGATATGCAAAAAACATCCCCGCTAAAAGAATCATCCCTAACAAAGTCAATGTCGTCAAAAAAATTTTTATCCCACGCATAATCTAGCCTCTTTATACTATTTTCCTTATCCTATCACAAGAAAAATTTTTAACAGCCCAAAAACCATCAAAGTGACGAAAATGTTCGTTAAAAAACGCCCTTACCGTAGTAAGAGCGTTCACTTTAAATTTCTGGATAGTTGGCTAATACATATTCTTCCGCCGCTTTACTCCAGATACCATCGGTTTGACTTAAGATTTCTGCCAATGGACTATTTTCTGGTAATTCTGCCAGATTAGTTAAATCAGCTTTTTTGTGGGTATAAACTAATTTTTTTCCACCACCGATAGCTGGTTGATCTAATGTAGTTTCTGCCACTGCATTTAAACCTAAGATATGAGTCACTACATTGGCAACTTTTACTTGTTTATTTTCAATCAAAGCCACCGCTTTTCGCATGTCTTCTGTATTTCCACCAGATGTACCGACAAAATGCGTTGCTGAATAATGAACATCATAAAAGTTCACCGTTGCAGTAAATTCTTTATCCTGTGGTCCGGCAAAAAAGTTTAAACAGCCGTCAGGATTCAATGCTTTAGTCGCTTCCGTCAACACTTCACCGATAGGTATCATCACAAAAATATCATCAAAGCCGCCGCCAACAATTTCTGATAATTTTTCTGCTTGATTAGGTAAGTCTTTTACATTTACATAACTAACTTCAATACCATTTTGACTAGGATACAATTTAGCCGCACGATTTAATTTATCGTCATGTTGATCAGTCACTACAATTTTTTTAGATTTGACTGGTCCATTTAGTGCATAATCAATCGCCAATAATCCCATTGGACCGGTTCCACCCATAATTAACAAATTTCCATCGGGTTTGATTCCCATGTGGTGTTCATAGCTACCATTTTTAGTATGATAATTTGCTTCAAAAGCACCGATTACGCAAGACAACGGTTCGATTAATGACCCTTCAAAATAAGTTTCTCCATTATATGGAATTAAACAATCCTGATTCATCACATCTTCTGAAATAACAATATACGTCGCATCACCACCCGTATAAGGATAAGAATAACCAGGACAATCTGGTCGATCTGGCAGTTGTAAATTTGCCTGAACAACGTAACGTTCACCTTTTTTATATTTGTGAGACCATTTACCCCCAACTTCTAGAATTTCCCCACAAAATTCATGTCCAATAATAATGGGGTTTTCAGCCAAATCGTTCGGTGATTTTTTATGATCTGCTCCTTGATTGGCCAGTTTCCAAGTGGACATACAAATACTGTCTGTCACAACTGAAGCTAAAATCTCATTTTCTTTAATTTCAGGTAATTCAAATTCTTCTAAACGCAAGTCCTTTTTTCCATATAAGCGAACTGCTTTTGTTTTCATGACTAAATCCCCCATTTTTTTATGCTAAAATACCTAACCAGTAACCAATAATCCCGACAGCAAATAATGTAAAAATCAAAACAATCGGACTGACTTTTTTCTTCAATAAATACATCATTAACAATGTTAAGCCTAATGCCGGCAAACCTGGCACCAAATCATCTAAAACATTTTGAACAGTTGTGATTACCGTATTTCCATCGGTACCTGGTGTTCGAGAAACCACCAATGGAATATTAATCGTTGTCCATTTAGTTACCAAGACACCCATGATAAATAGTCCTAAAATAGTTGCACCCTCGGTTAATTTTTGTAATAAATTTCCCGATAAATCTTTAACAATGTCCATTCCTTTGCTGAAACCATAAGTTAAACCAAACCATTTCATCGATAATCGAACAGCGTTAAAGGCCAAGAAGAATAAAATTGGTCCCATAATATTTCCGCTTAAAGCTAGTGAAGCACCCAATGCTGCTGTAATCGGCCGTAAAGTTCCCCACACAAGTGGATCGCCTACCCCTGCTAAAGGCCCCATCAAACCAACTTTCAAACTATTAATGGTACCCGCATCAATATCTGCCCCAGTTGCTTTGGCCTCTTCCATCGCCATCGTCACACCAATTACTGGTCCACAGACAGCTGGTGTCGTATTAAAGAAGGTCATGTGTCGCTGCAAAGCTTCAGCCTGCTCTTCTTTCGTGTGATAAACTCGTTTGATTGTCGGAATCATATCAACACAAAAAGCTAATGCATGAATTCGTTCGTAGTTAAAAGAGGCTTGTTGGAAGTTTGAAAAAACAAAAGTTGTCATTAAATCTTTTTTAGTTAATTGTGATTGCGAATAAATATTTTTTTTAGTTTTTACTGTTTCGGTTATCTCCATTTGATCTTCCTCCTAGTCTTCTAACTCATCGTCAGCTAATTCGCCTGCGACAACGGCTGCTACGTAATTTCCTTGTACTTCATTTTTCTTGAAGTTAGGATTTAATTGAATGTAAATCAAAGCTGTAATTAATCCGATAACCCCAAATGCCAACAAACTAAAGTCAAGATAACCAGCTAAAACGAAACCTAGATAGAAGAATGGCATCAAATAAGCAACGCTCATCATATTTAAGACCATCGCGTAACCTACCACTACGATAAAGCCACCGGCAACGGCCAAACCACCAGTAATAACATCTGGAATCATATCTAACATTTTAGTCACCATCTGCGCATTAACGAAGGTCGCCACGATAGTAGCTGGAATTGCAACCCGTAACGCTTGTACAAATAAGGCGCTAAAGTGTATGAAAATAATTTTATTAAAATTGGCTTTTTCAGCTTCTTTGTCTGCTGCGTGTTGGAATGCAACTGTGATAGTGCGGGCAATTACCGTCAAGACTTGACCAGCTGCTGCGACCGGTAAAGCAATCGCAATGCCGGATTGAATATCTTGCTGCCCTACTACTACTAAAATCGTTGAAATGACACTAGCCAGCGCAGAATCGGGTGATTGAGCTGCTCCGATATTCATCCAACCTAGCGCAATTAATTCCAGCGTACCGCCTAAAATAATTCCTGTTTGGACATCCCCTAAAATTAAACCAACAATCGTACAAGCAATCAGTGGTCGATGTGTCTGAAATTCATCTAACACACTGCCCATTCCGCAGATACATGAAAAAATAAAAATAAGTACAATTTGTAGAGTTGATACTTCCATTTACACTTCCTCCTCTGATTAAAGCCCCGCTTCTTTTAATTTCCCTTCAAAATCTCCCTTTGGATCAGTTGCCACCACTCGTAAATCTAGTTCAACACCCATTTCTGCTAATTTTCTAAAGGCTGCCACTTCTGTTTCATCCACTGAAACAGCTTTTGTAACTTGTGTTCTACCTGTTTTAAATTGCATTCCTCCGATATTAATTGATTGAATTGGAATTCCCGCTTCAATCATAGTTACCACTTCCATTGGATTGGTAAATAAATAGAAAACCGTCTCGTCAGCATATTTAGCATTGTTGTATACTTTTACCGCTTTTTCCGGATCGACAATGTTCACCTTAATTCCCGGTGGTGCTGCTTGTTTCACTAAGGTTTTACGAATATCATCTTCACTAACCTCCTGGCTGACTACAATAATGCGACCAGCTCCCGCTTCTTTTGCCCAAACGGTGGCAACTTGCCCGTGGATCAGGCGATCATCAATTCTTGATAGTTTAATTTTCATTTTTAAAAATCCTCCTCATCTTCGATTACTTGTTGACTAAAAGCTTGAACTGTTTGACTAGGAATAGTCGTCAGGTGAGTAACAATTTCTGATAACTGACTATTTTCCAGCATACTAGCTGCTTCTAAAACTAAAGGTAATGACATTCCAGATACAATTTCAATTTTTCGATCGGGCTGTTCTAACGCTAATCCACAACTGGCGTTATACGGTGTCCCACAAAATAAATCACATAGAATTAAATAATTGGCTGCGTCCGTCATTGATTCTTTAATTTTTTCCTGTAAGGTCTGTAAACCATCGCCATTTAGAAACTCGACTGTCTGAAAATCTTTTAATTCACCAAAAATCATTTCGGCTGAATTTTTCATTTCATGTGCCAATTTTCCGTGGGCAACTAAAATGACTTTATTCATAATTAAACTCCTTATCCTCTGGTTTTTCCTCCAGCTACATTGACGGTCACTCCAGCGATGTAACTTGAACGATTGGACATAAAGTAAGCAACTAAATCAGCAACTTCAGATAATTTTCCATCTCGTCCTAAAGGAATTGTCTTGGTATTGGTATAGCCTGCTCGTAATTCTTCTACTGTAATACTTCTGGTGTAGGCTAAGGCCGTCTCATAATCAATGGTTCTTAAACCTGTTTCTTCCATAATGCCAGGAGCAATTCCGACTACTCGTACACCTTTTTTTCCTAATTCTTTCGCCCATGACCGTGTCAAACTATTTACTGCCGCTTTGGTTGAGGCATACACACTTTGACCTTCAGAACCCTCCAGACCAGATTCAGAAGACATATTGATAATCACGCCATCACCTTGTTTCACTAAAACCTTACCGACCGCTTGTGCCATTAAATAAACACCCTTTAAATTAATATCAACCATCTTGCTAAAAATACGTTCATTCACTTGAAACTTGCCATCGTCTGTTAATTTTTCATCTACCAAAAGTGCTGGAATATTTACGCCTGCATTGTTAACTAAGGCATCAATTCTTCCAAATTTTTCCACGGCTAGATCAACTGTTTGATTGACTGAATCAGCTAGAGTCACATCCGTTTGGCTAAATAATAAATTTTCATGGCTAAACTTGCCTGCTTGGATATCGGCATTTACCACGTTAACCCCTAACTCGCATAATTCTTCTACAATCGATGCACCAATTCCTGAAGAACCGCCTGTCACAATCGCTGTTTTCCCACTAATTTCTAACCAATCCATTTTTTTGCCCACCTTTTTAACATTTGTGATTTTGTTTTAACATTTGTTATAAGTTAGTTTAATCCCTTATGTAATCGTTGTCAATAACTATTTTCACTTTTTTTATTCTTAAATCACAAAAGTGCAGATTTAGGCAAAAAAAAATAAGCGGTTTTTTAGACCACTCATCTCTTTAAAACTTCTTTGGCTGTTTCTTCGGTAGTCACCAAAACATTAATGTAATCACCCTTTAAAGCTGCAGCGATAGAGTCCGCTTTTTCCACAGATTCGGCAACGCCAATTCGATAAGCAGCACGTTTTAAATCTGTTCCATCAATGCCAATCAGACGCTCGTCTAATTCATTTTCAATATGTTCACCAGCAATATTATAAAACCGAGATACCACATCACCAATAACTTTTTTTCCTTCCAAATAAGCTAGCACATCTTCGCCATAAAATTGTTTCCAACTTTCGCTAGCTTTTAAACTAGGTGAGCCAATTCCTAAAATAGCAATATCAATTCTGCGCCAATAGGTAATTAACTCTTGATTAAACTCATTTTCCATCAACGCTTTTTTTAGTGAGACCGTCTCAGGAAAAGCCGGTGAATCAATTAATAATGCTCGTCCATTTAATTTTTTGGAAGCTTCATAAGTGATAGTGTTAACGTGAAAATCACTACTTAATCTGCCAGAGGGCCCACCAATCATAGGTACACATAAAATATTTGAAGCATGATGATCCGTCAACCCCGAAGGAATGGCAGACATGGTCTCGCCCCATGAAAACCCGATAATCATATCATCAGCAATAATTTCCTTCAAATAGGAATCCAAACCGTCAGCCAATAAAAGATCCTTTTGTCCGCGGCTTAAGTCGTTCGCCGCTGGTACAATGATCGCTTTTCTTAATCCAAATTTCTCTTGTAACTCTTTTTCAATGTGATAGGAACCAGCCTTATCATAGTTGATGGAGATATTCACGATTCCTTCATTTCTCGATCGTTTTAATAAACGGCTAATGGTACTACGGTGAATATTTAGTTCTTTAGAAATTTGATTTTGATTTTTATCTTCTTGGTAATACATTTCGGCAATTCTAACCAATAATTTATCTTCTTCCGTACTCAAAACGACATCCCACCTTTTCACGTTTGTGCATAATTGTAACTAATGTGATTATACCTTTTTATTGCACAATTGTGAAGTTGTTCGAACTGCCAAGCCTTTTTTTATCATTTAGTTAACTGATTCAATTCTTCCACTATCTTTTTATTTTGAAATTTACGGTAAAAATAAAAACCAATTACGTGTAAAACTAGATTAATCAATAAAAATAATCCCCAAAATGGCAAGATAATTTGAAACATTTCCACTGAGAATAGATAAACTGCTAAATAACCAGCAGCAAAATTTATCAAAGTTGTAATCACAATATTCACCGGTGCCGACCATGTCCCAAAATTCCAAAGATAAGGATAAATTACGCCAAAAACACCACCGATAATTATTGCGATAACAATAATATGCCAAAAATAGGAAAATTGTACTTGTGGATTGCCAAAGCCGAGATTGATGATGATTAATAACCATACCGTAGTTAAAAACGCTGCTTGCATAAACTGATTTTTTAAATTTTTCATTGTAATGCCTCCTTGATTTGTTTTGCGTAATGGCGACTGACTGAAAAAGTTTGTCCATTTTTAGTAAATACTTCTAGCCTGGCATACTGACCATTTTTGAAACTAGTCACTTGCGCCAAATTTAAAATGACTGAGTTATTAATCCGAAAAAGTTGAACTGCTTGTAAATCAGTAAAATCTTTCAAACGACCTTTCAAATAAAACACTTGATCATCATTTGTATAAACTTTTGATAACTGGTCCATCGCTTCAATCATAAAGATCATTTGAGAATCTATTTTAAAGCGTCGTTCATTTACTGGTTGAATGACTTCTAATTCAACCGTTTTTGTAAACAATGACTGAAGTTTGTTGGTCAACTTTTCATTGACTGGATGTAACGTTACTCCCAGTTCTTCTTTTGGATAATTTTTATCCCACAACCAATTAATTTTCATCTTGCTCCCCCTCTGTATTGATAATTTAGCATTAAACTAAACCAGAAGCTTCTGTTTTTTAGTTTGTTGCAAAAGATGCTTCCTTTGTTGCAACAAAAAAAGACTAGAACAAAAATGTCCTAGTCTTACAAAAGTTTTGCTTAGCCTTGGTAAAGATCACGAATCGGTGTCATAATGATGCGATTTAAGTCGTTGATAATTACGCTGAATGCTTGTTCTTTTTCCATCAAGCTGTTGATTAATGCTTCTTGTTGGACTTTCATTGCGATTTCTTGCGCTTTGTCTGCATCTTCATCAGTGAAAGTTTCACCATTCATTTGTTTTTCTTGTAAAATTTGTTGCATTTCTTGGAATTCTTTGAATAAAGCGAAAGCTGCTTCGTCTGCTTGTAATGTTGCAAAAGCTGCTTCTAATGCTTTAAATTCGTCTAATTCTCGTAATTCTTGTTCTAATCCATTTGCTGAATCATAAATGTTTGCCATGCTTATATCCACCTTTTCTTAAAGAAATTTACACTTGATTGTAACATGAAACTGCTTTATCGGCTAATTTCCTTGTATCCTTTGCCAAAAATTATTGATTCCTTGACGAGCCTTGTCGACAGCCGAATCAATCCCTTCACTAGCTTTATCGCCGAATTCTTTTATTTTGTTTTCCCAATCAGTCGTTCCACCATCAGTAGTATTTGGATCAACGGCTTGTTCATTGACTTCATCAGGTGTCATTACTTCACCGCCAGTCACGTATGCATCTGCTACTTCAAAATTGGCTGTCTCGACATGAGGTAAGATGCCTTCTGCTTCTGATTTGAAAATTTGACCGACTTGTTGTCCACTTGTACCGGTTAAGTAATGGGATTCACTAACATTTTCATAGCCTAACCAAGTCGAAATCACCACATTCGGTGTATAACCGACAATCCATTGGTCGTTAACTTTAGTGGCATCAAAGTTTGTTTCTGTCGTACCCGTTTTTCCTGCCACAGTATAACCATACGGTGCAGCCTCTACGCCGGTTCCGTTACTAAAGACACCCAACAACATACTGGTCATTTCATTAGCTACTTTTTTCGACACCACTTGTTCATATTTCGGTTTCGTATTATCAACAATCACTGCGCCGGTCGAATCAATAATTTTAGTAATTAAATAAGGATCATACATTTTTCCTTCATTCGCAAAAGCACCATAAGCTCGAGCCATTTCAAGGGGCGAAGCACCAGTTTTTAATCCACCTAAAGCCAAGCCATAATATTTATCGGAATCATCTAAATCAATCCCAAATTCTTCAACTTTATTAAAGCCCTTCTCAATCCCCATTTCATGCAGCAACCAAACGGCTGGAATATTCAAACTTTGAGCTACCGCTTGATACATAGCGGCTTCCCCAGAATAGGTGCCATCATAATTTTTCACATCATAATAATCTAATGGTGAGTCTTGTAAAGTACTGCTAGGAGTATAACCAGATTCTAAAGCTGGCGCATAAACACTCAGTGGTTTCAAAGTTGAACCTGGTGAACGGCGCATTTGAGTAGCAAAGTTAAATTCTCTAAAGACGTGCTCGCCACGACGACCAACTAATGCTTGAACGCCTCCGTTTTGCGGATTTAAGGCAACTGAAGCGGATTGTGGTGCAACACCATCATCAGCAGCGGCAGGAAAGTTATAATCATTATCATAAGTACTTTCCATTTGTTTTTGATAATCTTGATCCAACGCAGTATAAACTTGATAACCGTTGTTTAATAATGCTTTTTCGCTAATGCCATATCGATCAACAGCTTCATTAATAACCGCATCAAAATAAGATGGGTAAGTATATCCGGCTTCTTCCGATGAATAAGTATCATTTAACAAACTGCCTAAATCAACACTAGCTTGCTGAGTTTGTTCTTCGGCACTAATTTTGCCGTTTTCTGCCATTAAACTTAAGACCGTATTGCGGCGATTGGTGGCATTTTCTAAATTATCGATCGGATTGTAAATACTTGGTCCCTTCAACATCCCGGCAATTGTCGCGGATTCTCCCACAGTTAATTGACTAGCATCTACACCAAAATATTTGTGGGCTGCATCTTGGACACCCCAGACTCCGTTACCAAAATAAGAATTATTTAAATACATCGTCAGAATTTCATCTTTGCTGTATTTTTTTTCGATTTCCAGTGCCATGAATAATTCTTTGGCTTTTCGCTGAAAAGTTTGATCTTGACTGAGATAGGCATTCTTAGCCAACTGCTGCGTAATGGTGGAACCACCGCCGGTAATCCGACCACTAGTCACAATTCCTAAGGCCGCTCGGGCGATCCCTTTAATATCAAATCCATGATGCTCGTAAAATCTTCGGTCTTCAGTCGAAACCACCGCATTTTTTACTGAGTCAGATATTTGATCTGCTTCAACATAGGTTCCTTTTTGACCGTATAAAGTCCCCGCCTTTTGACTATCCTGATCATAAATCACCGTGGACTGTTTTAAGCTAGACTCCAAAGTTTCTACATCAACTGACTTGGCTAAAACAAAAAGGTAAATACTGGTAACCAAAATCCCTACCAATGCTAAAAGCAGCAAGATTTTATTGATATAAAACTTTTTCCAAATTCGTTTGCGCCAGTGGTGAAAAGTAATTAAATGTGGTTTCAACCAGCGCCAAAAAATCCCTAGACCACGTCCGATAGAGCTAAAAAAAGCTTTTAGTTTGTCTAAAATCGTTTGAAAATCCATCAATCGATCTCCATTTCTATAAATTCTATTCAAAAGTGTAGCATATTTATATTTTGTTTGACCTGAGTCTTAAGACCGAGAGTCATAATGACACGATTTTACCACGAGAAAAGTAGAAAAAATTAATATTTTCCTTAAATAATCGTTAAATGATACAATATCCAAGATATGAGGTGAAATAAAATGGAATTTACTATGACATTAGCAGAAGATTTTAAAACTATGACGGTCAAAGAATTATTGGAAGAAGAATGGCTGGTTCCTAGAAAAGTCCGTCATTTTATCCGAACTCGAAAAAGTATTTTAGTCAATGGACAACCAGTGCATTTCCAAGACCAAGTAAAAGCCCACGACCAAATTGATTTAGAAATTGCTGACAGCGATTATCCTGTCCGTAACATTTTATTAGGCGATGCCAAACTAGTGCAGCCTTTATATGAAAATCAACATTTCATCATTGTAAATAAACCTGCTGGTATGAAAACTCATCCTAATCAGCCAGCAGAACAAGATACTTTATTGAATCATTTAGCTGCTTATTTAGCGCCAGATTTCCAGCCCCATGTGGTCCATCGCTTAGATAAAGAAACTAGTGGCGCTATCTTATTTGCAAAAAATCAATTCGTACTACCAATTTTGGGGCGATTATTAGAAAGCAAACAAATTTATCGTCGCTACCAAGCGCTTGTTTGGGGAAACATCACCAATGATTTAACAATCAACCAAAAAATTGGGCGTGATCGTCACGACCGTCGGAAACGCCGAATTGATCAAAAAAATGGACAACCAGCCATTACCCACGTCACAGTCGCCCAACATTTAAAAAAACAAACTGCAATTTATTGCCAGTTAGAAACTGGTCGCACTCATCAAATTCGCGTGCATTTGGCTAGTATCGGGCATCCTTTAGTTGGGGATCCGCTATACAGTAAAGACGCCACTGGTCGTTTAATGCTACACGCCTGGCAACTTCATTTGACTCACCCTTTTACACAAGAAAAAATTTCTGTTACGGCGAAACCAGGTATTTTCACGGAGGAAAGCACATGAAAAATAAGCTAATTTTAGTGATTGCACTGTTCCTATTCGCCGTCGGTTTTGATTATGAATTATTAGGGTTAGCTGCCTTACCAATTAAGAATCAACAATATTTGATTTTGCTCGTCTCCTTTCTATTAGTGGCACTTTTTTTAATTCCGGCGACTTATTTATTTTACCGGCTAGAAAAGAAATTTAAATTACCTTATTATTTTTTTCCACTAGCTTTTGTTTGTGGCTATTTCATGCCTGGTTGGTTGGCAGCTTACGGCAATCAAGCTGGTGTCGAAATTTTGCATCTGGTTTTTGGTAATGGAGAGTTTATTAAAGCTTGGCAAGATGCACTAACTGCACCGATAGTAGAAGAAAGTGTTAAATTTTTAGTGGTCTTTCTTTTATTGAAATTGTTAAAAGTTAGACGTTCGGCAGCTGTCTTTGTTTTAGGTATGGCAGTCGGATTAGGCTTTCAGTTTTCAGAAGATGTTTCTTATTTAGTTAATCAAGCTAGTCAGGATTTTTCGCAAATTTTTGCCGTTGCCTTTTCACGCCTTTCTGGTGCCTTAGCTTCTCACTGGATTTATACCGGACTCGTCTCTTTAGGTGTATTCACTATCTATAGTAAAAATCGTCTGTTTAGTAAAAAATGGGGCTTTTTCTGGGTAATCGCAGCCGTATTGCTACACTTTGTTTGGGATACACCAATAAATGATTTCCAACTTGGTGAACTTTCTATCGTTGCTGACAGTTTAACCGCCTTTAGTTTATTTTTAATTTTTCAGATTATCTATCAGCTTTGGCAACAAGAAAAAAGCAGTTTAATTGGTTGACAGAACTGGCACTTCCCGTTATTATTTTTATTCTGTATGACAAATTAATAAAGTAATAAGGGAATGGTTTTACATGAAACAACGACTACTAGAAAAATGGCAGGAACGTAAATGGCTCTTACTTAGCACTGGTTCCATTGCTGTAATTGATGTATTTTATGCTTACTTAACCCACTAAAATAAAACAGCTGTAACGAAACAGATTCTTCTGTCCCCGTTACAGCTGTTTTTAAATGACTTTTCTTTCAAAAGCATCTTCAGAAATACCTTCTGCTAAAACTTTTTTAGACCATTCTTTAGCCGAAAAGAGCGAATGATCCCGATAATTGCCACAACTTCTGATATCTACGCCTTGCACGTCATCCCAAGTCACTTTGTCGGCAATTTCAATCAAAGCTGCTTTAAATGCCAACGCCACTTCTTGCGCAGTCGGTTCTCCCCAAGTAATTAGATGAAAGCCTGTCCGACAGCCAAATGGTGAACAATCGATCACACCTGATAATCTTTCCCGTAATAAATCTGCCAATAAATGTTCAATCGTATGAATCGCCGCTGTTGGTAATGCTGTTTCATTCGGTTGCGTCAATCGTAGGTCAAAATTAGAAATTTTATCTCCTTCTTTTCCTTGCGACACCGTAATCAGACGAACATAAGGTGCTTTAACTTTTGTATGATCCAAACCAAAACTTTCAACTTCTGCCATTTGCCGATACCTCCTCATCAATCTTTAATTTATAATTTCTCATGATTTAGAGATTCTTTCAAGTAATTTATTTTATGCATTCAACAAATAGTTATTTGATTCTTTTAGGTATTAAGATTTTGAAGCTCATGGCTCAATTCTTTTGTGGCATGATAAATTTTTTTATAAAGTACATAATACTTTTTATAAACATTGGCTGTTTCAGTTGGAAAATAACTTGGACCATATTGAACAAAAGTTTGAATCATTTCATTAACTGAATTAAACCAGCCACATCCCAAAGCTGCTAGCATTGCTGCACCTAGACCTGGTCCTTGTTCCGTTTGCAGGGTGATAATTTCTGTTTCAAAAATATCCGCTTGGATTTGTAGCCATACTTTATTTTTAGCACCACCACCAATTGAAACGATTTTTTTTAAACGTTTTTGTTGGATGCTTTCCATAATCATTTGACTATCTTTCAAAGAAAATGTTATCCCTTCAATAACGGCACGAACAAAGTGCTCCTGATGATGCCGATTATCTAATCCAATAAAACTTCCACGAATTTGACTATCCACATAAGGTGTTCTCTCTCCCATGATGTAGGGAGCAAACAATAACCCCTCAGATCCTGCTGGAACATTTTCAATTTCAGCTAAAAAATCAGTGAAGATTTCTTTTTTTGCAAAGTTTTGTTTAAACCAATTTAAACTCTGACCAGCTGCTAAAGTAACACCCATTGAATAGTAAGCGTTTGGTATAACATGATTAAAAAAATGTAATTTCCCTTGATAGTCGCGAATATTCTCGCCTTCAAATGTAAGGAATACACCCGATGTGCCGACACTCACTAGACCTTTATCTTCAGAATCTATCCCTGCACCAAGAGCTGCACAAGCGTTATCTGCTCCTCCTGCAACTATTTTAATCTTAGGAGACAATCCTAATTCTTTAGCTAAATCTTGACGAATTGTACCAATAATTTCTGTAGCATCTACAAGTTTAGGAAAAATATTTTTAGGTAACTCAAAAATATCTGCAATTTTCCAGTCCCATGTCTGATGAATCACGTCCAGTAGCAATGTACCTGCAGCATCAGAAAAATCGGTTTGAATATTGCCAGTCATCCAATAACCTAGATAATCTTTTGGTAGTAAAAAGGTTGCTACTTGTTCCCAAATATCTGGCTCGTGCTCTTTAACCCATAACATTTTAGGTAAGGTAAATCCTTCTAATGGGCGATTCTTAGTTTGTTCTAAAACAAGTTCCCCCGCATGCTCCATAATGTATTGACATTCCTTTGTTGTGCGAACATCATTCCATAAAATAGCAGGTCTTAGAATATTTTGTTTTTTGTCTAATAAAACTAAGCTATGCATTTGTCCTGAAAAACTAATTGCACTAATTTTATCCATGGCTTGCGGTTTTTCAGAAATAAGTTTTTGAATCACTGTTTTAGCTGCAGCAACCCATCCTAAAGGATTTTGTTCGCTATATCCAGCATGAGGATTACTCAAAGGATAATCTGCACTAGCTGAAACAATCATTTCTCCCTGTTGATTCACTAATAATCCTTTCAAGCTACTTGTTCCAAGATCTAAACCTAATACATATGTCAATGTGCTCTCCCCTATTATTTATTTGTATTTAAAAATTCAAACACAGTTTTGCTAGAATATGTTTTATTTGGTTCTAAAATTATTTTTGGATCAGCTTGATGAATAGCATCTGGCAGGTTTTGTGTTTCTAGGGTCACACCGCTGTGTTTAGACAGCCAACCATTCTCTGCTAAAAATATCTGATTCGGTAGCTTATTTCCCGTATAGACTACAATACTTTCTTCTGAAGTTGTTAATTTAATCATTATTCCCGTTTCTTCATTTTCTAAGATTGCCCCTTCAGGAGAATCAGTATTTATCAGGTAGGCTAAATCAATTCCTTGAGAACCAAGTGTCAATTGTTCATGCTCATCATTAAATGTCTCTTCAAGTCTTCCACCTTGCAACTGTAACCTTTGATTCCCTTCAACCGTGAGATTTAATAAATGACCTGTCGGTAATGTTCCTTGTTTAATTTCCTGAACTTTCTCTGCATTTATTTTTAAGCTGTGATTTTTGACAGATTCGGTTCTCGGATTAAGATTAAAATAGGTATGATTTGTCGGATTAAAAATTGTTTTTGCATCGGCTTTTGCTTGATATAAAATTTTAAAAGAATTGTTACAATCTAGTGAATAAGTCACTGAAAAATCAATTTTTCCAGGATAGCCTTTTGTTTGATGGTTAGTTAAGTAAAGAATCAAATGATCCTCCTGTTCATTTGTTACTGTTTCTACTTGATAAAATTGTTTATGGTAACCACTAAAGCCACCATGCAAATGATTATCACCTTCGTTTTTTTCTAGTTGATAGCTAGTACCATCTAATTCGAAAGTGCCAGCTGCAATTCTGCCAGCTACAGGGCCTATGACCGCACCAAGAAATAAAGGATTTTCGTAATAATTTGAATAGTCAGCATAATTGAGTACACAATTAAACTTGTCGCCATTTTTATCAGGAACCTTAATACGTGTAATGACTGCACCATAGTTTAAAACAGAGATACTCATCCAGCCGTTGTCTATGATGTATTCCACTAAGTCGTCATTTATTTGTTTTTGAAAAATCGTCATTTTTATTCTCCGTTTCTGGAAATTAGCTTATTCCTTCACTTCATTTTTAATTTTCAAAACTAAGTCAACAATTTCTTTAAAATTTTGTGGATCATGACCAAAACGCCCAACAAAAACACCATCAACATTTTCATCTTTTACGATCGCTTCAGTATTCTCTTTACTTACCGAGCCACCATAAATAATTCTAACTGCTTGAGCAACTTCATCACTGAACAAATCAATCATTTCTTCACGAATAATTCGATGGGCTTGGTGCACATAATCTGCTGAAGCAGCCTCTTTTTGACCAATCGCCCAAATTGGCTCATAAGCTAGAATAACTTTTTTTAACTGTTCTTCAGGAATGTCTGACAAATCGGCCCTTAATTGTCTATTTAGTTGTTCTCGTAATCGTTTTTTTTGTGTTTCGTCTTCACCAATACATACTACTGGTGTAACTTGATTAGCTAAAGCCAATTTAATTTTTTTAGCAATACACTTATCTGTTTCGCCTAGCTCTTGGCGTCTTTCAGCATGACCGACTTCAACAAAATCGGCTTGCCAATCAATTAAAGACTCGATTGATAATTCTCCTGTCAATGCACCATTAGCAATCGGTGCAATATTTTGTGCACCAAAATGGATTTCTGTATTAACTAGATAATCACTAGCTACAGCTAATGTTCCCATGCTTGGAAAAACAAATAAATCCGCCTCAATGGTTCCAACACACGATTTTTTTAACTCGCCCAGATATGTCTCCATGTCCGTTTTTTTATTTTTGTATATTTTAAAACTAATGCCAATCGCAGGTTTCCGCATAAATTTACCTCACATTTATTTTTTTGCTTCATATTGACTGATTTGATTAATCTTTGGTTCTGATCGTGTCCCTGGTTCAAAGGTGTGAGATAGGTACTCTGCTAACAATAATTTAGCTGAGTCAATTCCTTGAACAAATGCTCCAAAAGTTGCTATTTGCGCATTATTACTTAATTGTGCCCGTTCAGCTGAATATATATCAGTAATTTGAGCAGCACGAATACCTGCGACTTTATTAGCAGCAATCGCCATACCAATACCTGTTCCACAGCATAGTACACCACGGTCAATTTCTTTATTTTTAATCGCATGAGAAACATCAAAAGCTACAGCTGGATAATCCACTGAACTATCTACCGGTATACCGAAATCAACTACTTCATAGCCTAATTCCTCAGCATATTTTTTTAAATCATCTTTAAATTCAACGGCGTTATTATCTGCGCCAAAACCAATTTTCATTTGTCTTCCCTCCATATTTTTTTCTATATCAGTATTTTCAACACTTTTTAAATAATCATACATAGCTGTAAAAATAATATTAACTGAAGTAGCGCCAGCATCTTGATAACCAACCGTTCGATCACCCAAAAATTTTGATCGACCAAATTTCGCAGGATATTTTTTTGTTTTTTCGACACCGACAGTTGCACTTTCACTGGCTTTTTCCAAAGCAATCATAAAATCAGCTGTTTTGTAATAATTTAGCGTTTCTGTTGCAGGGATTAGTGCATCTAACATGGTTTTATCTCCAAGCTCAGCTTTCCCTCTTTTTTGAATGTCCTTAATTGCTTGCGCCATACCATCATGTAAATCTTCTACTGAAATTGTTTTTTTATCTTTTGTCGTTTTAGCCAGTCCAAGAAATAAAGAGCCAAAAATTACTCCAGAAGCACCTCCCATCGATCCCATCATTGCCATACCAGCTTTTTTAAATATGTCACCAACAGTTGCTTGCTGTTCTTCATGTAAAGTTACTAAAATGGCCTTTGCACCGTTCCTCATTCCAATCCCATGATCACCATCGCCAATCTTTTGATCAATTTCACCTAGCTGTTCTTCATTTTGAATCAAAGCACTAGCAATTTGTGAAAGCATTTCATAAACTTGTTGTATGTTTAACTGCTTCATTGTTTTACCTCTCTTTTAAAGAAACAAGGACTATCGGCTGCCACTTGGTATAACTCAGCCAATTCCTGATTTAAACTTTGAATTGTAATAGAAAAACCAGCCATTTCTTGTGTAGTACAAATATTTCCAATTACTGTATCCACTGTTTTCAAGCCCTTTTGGCTTAACAGTTGTTGAATTTCATTATTGATAATATATAACTCCATCATCGTCGTAGATCCCAGGCCGTTGACACAGACAATAACTTCTTTTTCTGGATAAGTTGCGAGTTCTCCTTCTAAAGCTACAAACATTTTTTCTACTAATTCTCGTGCTGGTAATAGTTTCATTCGTTCCAGTCCCGGTTCCCCATGTATTCCTAAACCAAATTCGATTTCATCTTCAGCTAATTCAAAATTTGCTTTTCCATTCATTGGATTTGTTCCTGGAGCAATCCCTACACCAATTGAAAGAGTTCGTTTATTTGCTAACTGACCAAGCTGATGGCAGCGTTCTAATGAAAAACCTTGGCTAGCAGCGGCGGCAACTTCTTTAATAACAAATAAGTCTCCAGCGATTCCTCGACGTTCTGTTCGTTTCTCATAAGTAGCTGAAGCCACATCATCAATAATAGGTAAATTACATACTTCTATTTCTTCAAGTTCAGCAAGTTCTGCTGCTACTTCGAAATTTAAGACATCCCCTGCATAATTACCAAACAAACAAATAACTCCAGCTCCTTGATCAGCCTCTTTAATTGCCTCAAGAACTGTATCAGGAGTGGGGGCTGTGAAAATATTTCCAACAGCTACAGAATCAGCAAAATTTTCACCAATCAATCCAAAAAAAAGTGGTTCATGGCCACTACCGCCACCCACAACCACACCTACTTTACCTGGTGTTTTATTTTTTTTATAAAGTACTCTTGGGTTATTATCTGATTGGATGATTTGGCCTTTTTCAGCGGCTAAAAAACCAGCCAACATATCTTCAATCAATGTTTCCGTTGTATTTATAATTTTTTTCACAAAGCAAACTCCTTTACTCACTGAATTCAATTAAAGCGCCTTATAAAATGTCCTATCTGTCCATTTTAAAAGCGCTCTAAGTTTATTTATCGATCTCTGACATTACGTTTAACAGAAGGATTCGTAAAAAGATCATATTCATCGTAACTAGGCGATGAAAACTCACTAATTACAGCTCCCTCATTTCCAGCCTGAAACCAATGCTTAATTTTAGGATCTATCGTATATTGTTCCCCAGGTAATAAACGAATTTCTTTTCTAGCTGTATAATATTCTTTACTTGATTCAGGGATAGTTACGCTAATTTTACTAGTATCTATGGTTTCTTCCGCTTCAACATATAAGTAAACTTCTCCCCAACGACAGCGAAAAGTTTCTTGCTTTCCTTCTAGTCCATTTTCTAAGTTAGGATGCAAATGTTCTGGGCAAGTTTGATTAGGTAAGAGGACCATTTCTTTTGCACAATAACGTTTATTATTAACATAAAGAATCAGATTTAAAGCTTCTTTTTCGATATTATTTAAACCAAAATCAGCATAGTCAATTGATGCTAATTCCTCGTCAGTTAAAACAATTTGAGACTTCTGATAAAGATCTTTTACTCTTTTTTTATAATCTTCAGTTACTTGACTCATTAACTATTCCTCCAATTATATTAGCTAATTTTTAATTCACTAAAATCAATATCTTTTTCATCTTCTTCAGTCAGCTCTTTGACATCTTCATAAGCAACTGGTCTTTTAAGAACAAATAGAATAATTGCATCAACTAAAGAACCAATTAGCAATGCTGCTAACCACGAAAGAGGATGTGTCATTGTTACCATCGCAAATAAACCACCATGAGGAACGGGAGAACCTGCATTCCAGATCATGCTCAACGCACCACCCACTCCTGCACCAATTCCTGTTGAAACAATACAACGCCATAAATCATTGAAAATAATCGGGTAACACCCTTCAGTAATCATGCAGACCCCCATTGGGAAAGCTGTCTTCAGTGTTTCAACCTCTGTTTTTGTATAGATATTTTTACCCACGATTTTTTGAAAGAAGTAAGCCATGGTCATGCCAAATGGTGTGACCATCGAAGCTAACATTAAAACCGCCATTGGTTCATTGATACCATTGGATTGTAAAGACAATAAGAAGGCAAATACGACTTTATTAATTGGTCCACCATAATCCACAGCTGACAATACGCCCACGATTAAACCAAACATTAATTTTTGATTAGTGTCTAATCCCAGTAAGAAATTATTTAACGCTTCAGTCAATGCAGCAATTGGAAAACCTAGAATATAATACATCACAAAACCAATCACAATTGAGGAAATAAAAGGAATAATCAACATCGGTTTTAATCCGTCTGCCCACATAGGAACTTTCAATCGATCTTTTAAAAATTTAGTAAAATAACCCGCAATATAACCACCGATAAAACCACCAATAAAACCTGCATTCATATTAATTGATATCATACCCACTAAAAATCCTGGTGCAATTCCGGGTTTGTCTGCAATCGAAAATGAAATTCCAGTTGCAATTACGACTGGTAACATGCCTAAAACTAATCCACCCATTGTGTACATTACATCAAAAAAATTGTAAGGGTTATCAATACTTTCAATTGTTACGCCTCCCAAAAGACTACCAATTGCTAGCATGAAACCTGCACTAACAACTACTGGAATCAGATATGAGATTGCCGTTAGTGCATGTTGCTTAACGTTTGTAAAGAGTTTCCCACTCTGCTTGACTTCTGCCATTTTTTAAACTCCTCCTTTAACCACTTCTTCGACTTTTTGAATAAATTTGTTAGGAGATTTAATCACTAATTCAGTTGGTACTTCAATTATTTTCATCCCTTCAAAACGATCCTTTCCACTCACCTTTACATCAGCAGCAATGACCGCAACATCCGCTTCTTTTAGTACTGCTTCTGGAATAGCATCTTCTGTCCCAATAGTCCCTTGTGTTTCAATATGAATTTCATGTCCCGCCTTTTCAGCTGCGTTTACTAACTTTTCTCTAGCAATATAAGTATGGGCAATTCCCGCAGTACACGCTGCTATACCTACTATTTTCACAATATATTCCTCCTATATCTTATAAAAATGCTTGTTTTACTTCTTCAACCGTCGTCGTACTCATCAATTGTTCAACTACGTTATCATTACCTAACTTTCCTGCCAATGCTGCTAACATTCTTAGATGTTCACTTTCACCACCATCTCCAGCCTTTACACAGAACAAACAAACAATTCTTACAGGTTTATCATCTAAACTTTCCCAAGGAATTTCATTTTTGAACATTCCAATGGCTATACCATTTTTGATAACGCTTTCACTTTGTCCATGAGGAATAGCTATTCCATTTCCTATACCTGTTTTACCAAGTGATTCTCTGTAATAAATATCTTTCTCAAATGAGGGAATACTCGAAATATAATTTTGATCTGACAATAACTGTGCCATCTGTGTTATCGCCTCTGCTTTTGTACTACCAGTAAGATTCACAGCTATAATTTTCTCATCTAAAATATTGTTTAAATCTACTTGTTGCACGTTTGAACCCTCCTTTTTTAAGATTCTTCTACGTCAAGTGGTAAACAGCGCTTGACGTAGAAAGAACAAGCTTAATTAGTAATATAAATCTAACTTATTGTCTGACTTGAATAAATTAATCTTGTGTAAAGCAGTTTCTTTAGCAGCTAAATTACAGTCGGGGAACACCACATTAGGTTCACGAATTTCTGCATTTCCACTATCCAAAACTTCTCTTAATTTATCGGCAAAAGAAATTTTAATATCAGAAGAAATGTTAATTTTAGCGATACCTAAATCAACAGCTTGGCTTATTTCTTTATCTGGATTGCTTGATCCTCCATGAAGAACCAACGGAATATCAACAATTTTAGCAATTTCTGCCAAAATATCTAAGCGTAACTTAGGTTCTACATTTTTTGGGTAGATTCCGTGAGCAGTACCAATCGCAATTGCTAAAGAATCAATCTCAGTCCGTTCAACAAATTCTTTGGCTTTTGTCGGATCGGTGTAAATAATTTCACTTACGCCACCCTCAACCGTGTTTCCCGTATCACCGATTGTTCCTAATTCTGCCTCTACTGAAACCCCAACTGCATGAGCAGCTTCGACGACTTTTTGAGTCATTACAATATTTTCTTCAAAAGGTAAATGAGAACCATCAATCATAACGGAGGTAAAACCTAATTGAATAGCATGAATGACTTGTTCAAAAGATGCACCATGATCTAAATGAATTGCTACTGGTACTTTACTGTGATTTGCTTCGTAGATTACCTGACTAACAAAGCTGTCTCTGAGAAACTCTAATTCTAACGGATGAATTGCCATCATAAAAGGAGATTTTGCTTCTTCACAAGCTTCCATCACCGCCGTTAGCAATTGACCACTTCCTGCATTAAAAGCTGGAACTGCAAAATGATTTTCTTTTGCAACATCTAACATTTGTTTTCCCGTAATTAACATGACAGTACCTCTTTCTTTTTTTTGTTTTTTCATTCTTTATTTTTCTTTTTATTTCTTTTTATTTCTTTTTACAACAATAATATACAACTGAACACAAAAAATGTCAATGATTAATTTCTATTTTTTTCTTTTGTTTTTCTTTTGTTTTCTTTTGAAATGATTTATAATAACGATGAAGGAGTTGATAACTCATGTTAGCTACCGAACGTGAATCGCTAATCAGAGAAAAAATCATAACGAATGGAATAGTTTATGTGGCGGACTTAGTAAAGGAAATGAACGTAACTAGTCCAACAATTAGAAATGATTTAGACAAGTTAGTAAAAAAATATGATGACTTAGATCGTATTCATGGGGGAGTCATTTACAAATCGAAAGAAGAAAATTCTTTATCAGAAGTTATTACAGGTTATAGTGAACGATCTTTCGAAAACATTTCACTAAAAAAAACCATCGCAAAACGGGCTTTACTATTGATCGAGAACGGAGACACCTTATTAATAGATTCTAGTTCCACATGTTTTGAATTGGCCTCACTGTTGGCTGAATCAAATAAAAAAGTTACTATCATAACAAATGGCTTGTCTACCGGCACAGTTTTAAAACAAAATCCCAAATTAACTGTCTTAGTCATTGGTGGTTTGCTGCACCCTAGCTCGAATACTATTTATGATGAATTCAATAGCCCCATTTATACCATGTTTAATATTGATAAGTATTTTTTTTCTGCATCAGGTCTTTCTATCAAAAGTGGTTTTTCTGAATTTAATATTATGGAGGTTAAAAATAAGAAAGCAAATGTTGATAAGTCTCGCATTTCAATTGCATTAGTAGATAGTACAAAATTTGATAAAGACTCAACCTCAACCTTTTGCACGCTGGCTGAAGTTGATTATTTAGTCACCGATGATCAACTCGAGAACAATCTTGCGAATGAGTACCGCAAAGAAATCAATTTGCTAATTGGTTAACTGTTACTAATTTGATATTTAACATGGACTGACAATAGCCCCTGGTTTTATATAATAAAAAAAAGCTCTCGACAATTTTGTCGAGAGCTATATTTATTATCTTTATCTTAATACCAGCCGTTTGCTTGCCAGAAAGCTTGTGCGCCTGTCCATGAGCCGTAACGAGAAGTTACATATTGGTCAGCTACTGCTTCTTGGTTTGCTGCAGAATAGTCACCATTTAAGTATGAGTTAGTTAATTGGTAACGTCCAATGTATTGACCGTTAGTTGCAGTATATGAACCGCCTGATTCTTTTTGTGCAATCCATTCTTTTGCTGCTGCATCCGAACCAGATACAGTGGCAGCTGGTGCTGCTGTTTCAGCAACTGCTGGAGCTGCTTCTTCTACTGCTGGAGTTGGTGTTGCTTCTGGAGTTGCTTCTTCTACTACTGGCGCTGGAGTTGCTTCAGTCGCTGCTGCTGCAGTATCAGTTGCTGGTGTTGCTTCAGTATTGCCTGAGTTAATAGTTAAAGTTTGACCAGCATAAATCATGTTTACATCAGTAATGCTGTTTGCTTCTGCAATAGTATTAACTAAGCTGTTATCACCAGCAATTTTTTGAGAAATTTTTGATAATGTATCGCCTGATTGTACTGTATAGTTTTCAGCGGCTTGTGCTTCTGTTGAAACTGCTAAACCAGCACCTGCTGCCAATACTGAACCAAATAAAAGTGTTTTTCCTAAATTCATGAATATATATCCTCCGTTGTTTGAGTAAATTCTGTCTTATCGACTACGTTAGTAACTTTAACAGCTTTTTGTATTTCGTGGGTAAAAATACAATGACATTTGGTTACAGTCTGATGTAACAATGTAACAAAAAACTATTTTAACCTTCTTTCTGTCACAATTGATTTTTGCGGATTTTTCTTAAAATGCTTGTAAAATAAAGGAGAAAGCGGATTTTTCAGGATTTTCATTTTCTGCTTAGATTACGAGAATGTATCGGTGCAATATTTCTGTAAAAAAACGAGAGAAAAATTTATAAAACGCGACTTATAGTTTTTTTCATGCTGGAAATAATTATTGAAGAATTTTAGCTTTTTGATGATATCTATAAAAAAAGACCTACTTATAACCTTTACTTTACCTAAAAAAACTAAATTTAGGCTAATACCCACTATTTTAATATTACAAATTATTCGATTTTACTTATTTACGCCAAAAGAAATAGCGGCTGTAATATTCGCCGCTACTTACTTAATATGGAATTTTTTACGCCACTGTCGTACTTCTGGTCCAAACAGTTGATCCAGCAAGCGAATTTTCAAAGATATAAAGAAATAACTGAAGGCGGCCACCGCAATAACTACAACAATATTTATTACTGCTTGCCAGGGTTCATTAAAGTTTAAGCGTTTCAATAAAAAATGAGCACAGCCTGTCGCCAAACCAAAACTAAACAACGTCAAAACAAGAATCAATAGGATTCGTCGCCCTAACATCTTGTAATTAGCCGGATTTGATTGAATTAAATAAGCACTCATTAAAAGTACACTAACTAAACAACCTACTAATGAAGCAGACAATGGTCCGAAAACTTCTAGTAAATTAATGGCTGGTAATTGAAGAATTAATTTTACAATTAAACCAATTAGCCAAAAAACAATCACTTGTACTTCGCCACCGGTTGCCTGTAGGGCGCCACTAACTAATACAAAAAAGCTAAAGACTAACTGAACAATCACAGCTAAAATAAATACTTGACTGGCTAAAGTCTCTTTTTGATAAAACAATTGATACAATGGCCCACCTAATAACAGTGCGAGCAAACTAGGCAGCAATAAAAAATAAAAACCCAGCTGAAAATTCACGCTAATTGCTTCACCACGAGGTCGCCAATTGGTTAAAAGAGATAAATTAGCCACCACTATTAGTTGTGCCAGTGCGGGTAAGAAATTGAGCAAATGCAGTGGCTGACTAGTAAACAAACCTTGCAAATGAAGTAGTTGTTCTTGACTATAATTAGTAAAGCTTCTCATTTGATTCATAAAAGTCACTTGATCAACTAACCGATAACTTAATAGTGCTACCAGTGTCACTGCATAAGGAATGACTTTTTTAAAATCAAAGGATAAAACTTCCTTTTTTTCCAGATGTACTTTAGGTTCCAATATTTCCACCTGATGACGTTCTCTTAATAGTAGAAAAATAAAAATAAAGCAGGCGGCTAATAAGCCAGCAAATTGTGCAAAAGCAGCTTGGACTAAAGCAGCGTGATTATTTTCTTGCCAAATCAACTTAATGGTAAAGCCGCTAATTAATAAATAGATCGTGGTAATCACTGCTTGTGTCGTAAAGGAAAAATAAAAAGCTGGTTCCTTCGTTTGAAAATAGCTGCGTAAAACTTGTAGGCTAGGATAAATCAAGACACTAAAAGCCATCACTCTTAAGACGGAAATCGTATTTGCTAACCCGCCAGAAATATGAACCAAGACGGGCGCCAATAACCATAAAGCAGCTGCTAATATGACACCCGATAAAATAGCAATTTGTAAATACCAATATAGAATTTTACGTCGATTCAAATAAGCATAACGAGATAAATTACGATAAACCATTCCAATTACCGGAATACTTGCTAAAAACATAAAAAACAGTCCCCAGTTTAAAACCACTTGCCACAAACTGAAACTAACTTGGTTTCGCTCACCTAGCCAGTAATACCAAAAAAACAACCCGATTAAGTAAAATAAATTAGAAAAGACGGTTTGGGTACTTGTTAAGGTGAAATTTTGAATAATCTTGATTTTTGATGAATCATTGTTTAACATCTTTCCCCTTCTTTCTTTTCATTGTTTTTATTTTAGCTTAAGCTGGTCAATTTTACACGGGTCTTTTTGGGATATGCTATAATGTCTGAGAATAAAAATGATGGAGGTTTCAAAATGGGACTAACTTTAACAGAAGTCCAAAACCTATTGGCAAAAGAAAATTTATTACGTGAATTTATTACCCCTGATACTTGGACACTTGAAGCGCCGATGCAACATATTTTCCGCCATCTTTCTTACAATTCTAAAGATGTCGATGTGGAAACTTTATTTTTTTGCAAAGGCAATCATTTTAAAAAAAGCTATCTAGAAGATGCTTTAGCCCATGGTTTGCAAATTTATATTGCAGAAAAAGATTACGAAGTCGCTGCCCCTTTAGCTATTATCGTAACAGATATTCGTAAAGCTTTGGCTGTTTTAAGCATGGCATTTTATGACTATCCCCAAGAAAAATTAACTTTGATTGGTATTACTGGTACAAAAGGAAAGACCACCGTCGCTTATTTTACGAAAGAAATCTTAGCTGAAAGTACTGGGCAGAAGACTGCTTTACTTTCTACGATGAATACTACTTTAGATGGTGAAACGTATTTCAAATCAGCTCTAACCACACCAGAATCACTTGATTTATATCGGATGATGGATGAAGCCGTAAAAAATGGCATGACCCATCTGATTATGGAAGTCTCTTCTCAAGCCTACAAAGTCGATCGAGTTTATGGATTAACCTTTGATTTGGGCGTCTTTTTAAATATTTCACCTGATCATATTGGTCCGATTGAGCATCCCACTTTTGAAGATTACTTCTATTGTAAACGACAATTGGTAAATCATTCAAAACAAGTCATTGTTTATCGTGAGATAGATCATTTTAATTTGATTGCTGAAATGGCGAAACAAAATAATATTCCTTTGATTACCTATGGTGGTCAAGATGCCAACTATCAAGTAACACCGACAGATTCTTTACATTTTAAATTAACTAGTTCTGATGATCAATTAAAACTTGATGGTACTTATGAAATTAAACATGCTGGCGATTTCAATAAAAACAACGGTGCTGCGGCTGCCATTACAGCAAGCTTAGTCGGTGCCAACCAAACAGCAATTCAATCTGGTTTGAAAAAAGCATTGGTTCCTGGACGAATGAATTTACTACTTAAACCAAATGGCGCCCATATTTATATTGATTATGCTCATAATTATTTAAGCATGCAAGCAATCTTAGCTTTTGCTAAAAAAGACCATGGCGGTAAAGTAATTGTGGTTACCGGTTCTGCTGGTGGGAAAGCCGAATCTCGCCGTGAAGATATCGGAAAAGCCATCGGTGAACTAGCCGATGTGGTTTATTTAACGAGTGACGACCCCGATCATGAAGATCCTAAGGCGATTGCTAATCAGATTCTTCGAGGGATTAATCAAACTTTATATCGCCGTGATTTAACTATTAACTATGAATTTGATCGTAGTCAAGCGATTGTTCAAGCAGTTAAAGCTGCTGAAATTGACGATGCCGTCATTATTGCTGGTAAAGGAACTGAAATCTTTTTGACTATTGCTGGTAACAAGCAGCCCTATGAAGGTGACTACCAGATCGTTGAAAGAATTCTAAGAGAACAATAAAAACATCGTGATTTTTTTAACTGTTGCTTTTATATCAAGGAGGAGGACACATTATGTATTTTTCCGTTGATCCAAAAGTTTTTCAACAATTACCCAACGCTGTTTTCGCTGTGGTCATTGCTCGGGGCATAGACAATGCAAAGCCGCAAGCAGATATTCAACAGCTACTCGCAAAAAATATTCAGCTTGGCGAAGCGTATTTTACTGATAAAAATCTAAAAGAATCACCTGAGATTGTTCCTTATCGTGAGGCTTTCCGAACATTAGGCATCAATCCTAATAAATTCAAATGCTCAATCGAAGCCTTGTTAACGCGAATCGCCAAGCAAAAAGGACTACCTGTTATCAACCCTGCCGTTGATTTAGGTAATGCCGTTTCTATCAAACATTTTTTACCTATTGGTGCCCATGATTTAGCGACTATCAATGAAGGCTTAGAAGTGCGTTTTTCTCAGCCAGAAGATACTTTTATTCCTTTTGGCGGAACTGAATTTGAAGTGCCTGATGAAGAGGAATTATTATATGTCGCAGATCATCAGATCAGAACCCGTCGATGGACTTGGCGGCAAAGTGAAGTAGGAAAAATTATGGAACAAACAACCGACATTTTGTACCCGATTGATGCTTTTGCAGGAATCAACGCCGAAAAAGCGCTGGCAGCTGCGAATGATTTAGTCACTTATCTGCAACAATATTTTGATTGTGAAGCACAATTCGTTTTTGTCGATCAAAAAAAACCTCGTTTTGACTTTTAAAAAAACCGTTCAAAGGTAAGCGATTAAGCTACTTTTGAACGGTTTTTTGATTAATTTGCGACAATATTTACTAATTTATTCGGTACTACAATCACTTTGCGGATCGTTTTACCATCAATATTACGTTGAATTGCTTCATCGGCCATCGCAATTTTTTCCAATTCTACTTTATCGGTATCTAAAGCTACTTGGATTTTACTGCGTAGTTTGCCATTAACTTGTAAAATGACTTCCACTTCATCTTCGACTAGCGCACTTTCATCATAAGTAGGGAATGGCACATAAGAAATGCCACCTTCATGACCTAATATTTCCCATAATTCTTCTGCGATATGTGGTGCAATCGGTGCTAATAATTGTACAAAGCCTTCCACATATTCATAAGTCAATGCTTCCGCTTTATAAGCATCATTTACAAAGACCATCAATTGTGAGATTGCTGTATTAAAATGCAATTGCTCATAATCTTCTGTGACTTTTTTAACTGTTTGATTATAGACTTTGGTTAAGCTACCATCATTAAAGTTCGTAATATGATCCCGCATTTTGCCTTCTTCATCGACTAATAAACGCCATACACGATCTAAGAATTTACGACTGCCTTCTAAACCATTTTCACTCCAAGCGATTGAAGCATCCAAAGGTCCCATAAACATTTCATACATTCTTAAAGTATCGGCACCATATTTGTCGACCACATCATCAGGATTGACTACGTTACCCCGAGATTTAGACATTTTTTCATTATTTTCTCCAAGGATCATTCCTTGGTTGTATAATTTTTCAAATGGTTCTTTTGTTTGAACCACACCGATATCATATAAGAATTTATGCCAGAATCGCGCGTACAATAAATGTAAGACTGCATGCTCCGCCCCACCAATGTACAAATCAACTGGCATCCAGCGTTTTAGTTTTTCTGGATCCGCGATCATTTCTTTATTATGAGGATCAATAAATCTTAGGTAGTACCAAGAACTACCCGCCCATTGTGGCATCGTATTGGTTTCGCGACGACCTTTTTTTCCAGTTTCAGGATCAACCACATTCACCCAGTCAGAAATGTTGGCCAAAGGTGATTCACCAGTGCCACTTGGTTGGATATTTTCAGCAATAGGTAATTCCAATGGCAATTCTTCTTCCGGAACTACTGTAGTCGTGCCATCTTCCCAATGAATAATTGGAATTGGCTCACCCCAATAACGTTGACGAGAAAATAGCCAATCTCTTAAGCGATAGCTAATTTCTTTTTTACCGACACCTTTTTCTTCTAGCCAAGGAACAATTTTATCAATCGCATCTTGCTTGTTTAAACCATCTAAAAAGTCAGAATTAATATGCTCACCGTCACCAGTATAAGCTTCTTTTTCAACATCGCCGCCAGCTAAAACGGGAACGATTGGCAAATCAAAGGTTTTAGCAAATTCATAATCTCGTTCATCATGGGCTGGTACCGCCATAATCGCACCAGTTCCATAAGAAGCTAAAACATAATCCCCAATCCAAATTGGCATTTCTTTTCCATTAACAGGATTGATTGCGTACGCACCAGTGAAGACACCAGTTTTTTCTTTAGCTAAATCCGTTCGGTTCAAATCAGATTTTTTAGCTGCTTCGGCAATATAAGCATCTACAGCTGCTTTTTGGCCAGGACTAGTAATACGTTGTACCAAATCTAATTCAGGTGCTAGAACAGCATAAGTTGCCCCAAATAAAGTATCTGGACGAGTCGTAAATACGGTAAATTCTTCTTTCGTGTCTTTAATATTAAAAGCTACATTGGCTCCTACAGAACGGCCAATCCAGTTCCGTTGCATTTCTTTAATGCTTTCTGGCCAATCTACCAAATCTAAATCATCTAATAAACGGTCAGCATAAGCTGTAATTTTTAACATCCATTGACGCATTGGTTTACGGACAACATCGTAGTTCCCTCGTTCACTCTTGCCATCAATGACTTCTTCATTTGAAATAACTGTCCCTAATTCTGGTACCCAGTTAACTGCGACTTCTGCTTCATAAGCCAAGCCATGTTCATACATTTTTTCAAAAATCCATTGGGTCCATTTGTAATAATCAGGATCAGTCGTGTTAATTTCACGATTCCAGTCATAACTAAAACCTAATGAATTAATTTGGCGTTTAAACGTTTCAATATTTTTCTTAGTAAATTCTGCGGGATCATTACCAGTATCTAAGGCATATTGTTCTGCTGGTAAACCAAAAGCATCCCAGCCCATCGGATGTAAAACATTAAAGCCTTGTGCTCTTTTTAAGCGAGAAACAACATCCGTTGCCGTGTATCCTTCTGGATGTCCGACGTGTAAACCTTGTCCTGATGGATAGGGAAACATATCTAAGGCATAAAATTTTGGACTGCCAACTTCATCTTTTGTGTTAAAAGTATTATGTTTAGCCCAATACTTTTGCCACTTGCGTTCAATAGTTTTGTGATTGTAACTCATCATGTTCCTCCTTATAATAAAAAAAGCCCCATAGAAGCAACTTCTATAGGACGTTATTAACGTGGTACCACCTATTTTTATCTGCCAATGCAGACCTTAAATGACGATAACGGGTCTCCCCGGAAAAATCAGCTCTAAGGTAAGTTCGAATTTCAAACCTGTGCACTCACAGCCCCGTACACTCTCTGAAAAGTTGGCCTTCTACTACTCCTTGTCAACACTTATATGAAATTAATTTAATCTTAGCAGATTCAAATAGTAAATTCAATTTAATTCCATCGATAAAACCTAAGAAAAATCCATTTTTCTGCTATAATAGTCTCGTTTAGTAAGAAAACATCATGAAACGATGTATTTTAAGGAGTTCCTATGAAAAATAAAATGTACTATCAATTAGCCGGCAGTTTTACTTTACTGTTTTTTGTGGCTTTGTGTTATATCCTACGTTTTTATCCAGATACCTTGACAGGTTTTGATCGTGGCATTATTTCAGTTGTCCACAGTTTATCCCCAGGTGCCGACAGCTTTTTTATCTGGCTAACTAAATTTGGCAATCCAGTATCAGTAGTGATTTTAACTATAGTCTTTCTTGGACTATTTTGGTTCAATCGACAAAAGTTAACAGCCTTATGGTTTGGAATAAATATTGTTGGAATCTGCGGCATCTTAAATCCTGTTATCAAACAATTTTTCAAACGTCCACGTCCAACTATTTTACCCCATCTGGTTGAAGAACACAGCTATAGTTTCCCCAGCGGACATGCGGTAACCAGTATGATTTTATTTGGCACCTTGATTTTTGTCATGCCACTATTTTTCAAAAATACTTCTTTACGATTAGTAGCGCAAATTGTTTTAGGACTGTTAATTTTGGGAATTGGTGTCAGTCGAATTTACGTTGGCGTGCATTATCCTAGCGATGTGCTTGGCGGCTTTTTACTAGGGATTAGCTGGCTATTATTTAGCTTTCCTTATTATCGTGAAAAAAAACTGATTTATGATATGAAACAGATTGGAAGAAAATAAAATGTTTGAATATAGTGATGATCCAAATAAACGATACCATTCTTGGAATTATGCGTTACGGCAAGAATTCGGTGGAAAGATTTTTAAAGTGCCGATTGACGGAGGCTTTGATTGCCCAAATCGAGATGGCACTGTTGCCCATGGCGGTTGTACATTTTGTAGCGTTTCTGGTTCTGGTGACATGATGGTCGCCCCGACTGATCCGCTACCAGCACAATTTAGTAAAGAAATCGACATGATGCATTTAAAATGGCCTAAAGTCGATCAATATATTGTTTATTTCCAAAATTTCACCAATACTCATGCACCAGTAGAAGTTATCCGTGAACGCTTTGAACAGGTAGTGAATCTGCCGGGTGTTGTTGGTTTATCTGTCGGTACTCGTCCCGATTGTTTGCCGCCTGAAGTCGTTGAATATTTAGCTGAATTAAATCAAAGACTTTATCTATGGGTGGAATTAGGATTACAAACAACTTATGAGGAATCTAGCAACTTAATCAATCGTGCCCATGATTATCCCACGTACATTGATGCTGTCGAACGTCTACGTAAGCATAATATTAATGTCTGTACCCACTTAATTAACGGATTGCCAGGCGAAAATTTAGAAATGATGCGGGAAAATGTCCGCCGGACAATTTTAGACTCAGACATTCAAGGCATCAAATTGCATTTATTGCATTTAATGAAAAAAACGCGGATGTTGCGAGATTATTCAGAAGGTCGTCTCCAACTGATGAGTAAAAGAGATTACGTTTCGGTCATCTGTGACCAATTAGAAATGATTCCGCCAGAAATTATTATTCATCGTTTGACTGGAGATGCCCCTTGGGATGCATTAGTCGGTCCCATGTGGAGTCTGAAAAAATGGGAAGTTCTTAATGCGATTGATGATGAAATGACACGTCGTGATTCTTTCCAAGGAAAATTTGCCGTTCGAGGTGCTTTCTCATGTTAAAAACAGCTTTGCATTTCAGCCACCAGTTATTAACCGACATTGTGGAAAAAGGCGATACGGTGATTGATGCTACTATGGGTAATGGCAATGACACCCTTTTTCTCGCCAAACTTGTGGATAAAACTGGCAAAGTTTATGCTTTCGATGTACAAAAACAAGCTGTCGAAAATACTGCCACCAAGTTAGGCACAGCTTATCCCCAAGCCACCTTATTTTTAGCCGGACACGAAGAAATCAATCAAAAGTTATCCCCTGTGGAAAAAATCAAAGCAGCGATTTTCAATTTAGGCTATCTGCCAAAAAGTGATAAATCCATTATTACTCAAGAAGACACAACTATTCCTGCGATGAAAGCCGTTTTAAATCGCCTTTTACCCACAGGTCGAATGATTTTAGTGATTTATTATGGCCACCCTGGTGGAGAACAAGAAAAAAATGCTGTACTAAATTTTTGTAGCCAACTACCACAAGAAGATTTCAGCGTCTTAACTTATCAATTCATCAACCAAAAAAATAATCCCCCGATTTTAGTTTGTGTGGAAAAAAAATAAGCCTCGAGAATTAATTTTCTCCAGGCTTTTCTTCTAGCATCCAAACCAATACTCGCTGAATCCATTGATCCCAAAAGACCCAATCATGTTGACCAGGACCATCTTCAAAAGTCACTGGCATCTCAGCCTGCCTCATTTTATGAGCCATATATTGACTAGCTGGATGCAAACCATCTTCGGTACCACAAGCTAAGAAAAAGCGCGGACTCATTTTCCCACTGGCAATAAAATCCTTCAACATTTGACTAGGATTATTTTTCGAAGTCATAAACTGATCAAATGGCCCTAAAACACCTTCCCAATAAGCAGCATCTCGAACTGCTAAAAAGTTCTCGATATCATTAAAATAGACTGCTCCTGATAAAGAAGCCACAGCAGCAAAGTTATCTGGTTTCAATAGACCTAATTTAACTGCGCCATAACCGCCCATTGATAGTCCAGCTGCAAAAGTCTTTTCTCGTTTATAGGTAATCTGAGGAAAAAATTCATGAACGATTTTCGGTAATTCCTCTGAGATATACTGCCAATATTTCATATCATAAGTGGTATCCGTGTAAAAACCTAAATCCGTTGAGGGCATCACCACAGCAATTTCATGATGACTAGCATAACGCTCAATCGAACTTTTTCTTAGCCAAATACTGTGATTTTGACCCATCCCGTGTAATAAATAAAGCACTGGAATATCCTCTGTCACACCGCGGGTTGCTGTACCAACCGTTTTTTTAGTGGCTTGTGGCAACAACACATTAAAAGAGACTTCCATTTCTAAAACATTTGAATAGGCACCAATTTCTAATAAAGCCATCTAACAACCTCCAATTTATTATAGTTTATCACTTTTCAGTGATTTGCCCATCAATAAAGTCAAAGCTAAAGCTACAATAATCAAGACAAACCCGCCAATATAAATAAAATGTAAACTTTCAAATAATATTCCCCTTAAAATTTCCCGTAAATCAGTGGCGATTTGCATCGCTGTATGAGGATTGATTAATTTGTTCATAATGTCTGGATCCAATTGTTCCCCAATTTGAGGCAATCGTCGAGCAATATCCCAATTCATTAAAATACCGAAGATTGAAATCATAACTGTCTGTCCAATCGTCCGTGATAAAGTATTAAAAGATGTAGCCACCCCAACATCCTTGGCTGGCACACTACTTTGTGCTTCTACCGTTGTTGTTGTCATGGACAAACCAAAGCCTAAGCCAAAGATTGATGAAACTACAAAAAATAAAAAGAAAGGTGTATTTTGCGGAAACATTACCATCATGATTGCACCAGCCAAGATAATCGTCAAACCAATCGTTAAAACTTTGCGGGGCGAATATTTTGCTAACAATCGTCCTGATAGAAAAGAACCAATCATCCAAACTAAGGATAAAGGTGCCAATACCAAACCGCCAATCGCCGCACTTCTACCAGCAACTCCTTGCATCCACATAGGAATATAGACATCCAAACTCATAATAAAACCACTCATTAAAGCTGCTACTGCATTAACCACTAGAAAATTTCGATTTTTAAATAAAACTAAATTAATCACCGGATCGTCGGCAGTTTTTTCTACCTTACGAAAAATCAAACCAAAAGTCAGTGTCAAAATAAATAATAAACCGACTCTTAAAGACAATCCATCGTCACCTAAAAATTGAAAACCCAACAATAAACTCACTAAAGTCAACATTAAAAAAAGACTACCTAAGACATCCATTTTTTGCTTAGTTTGCTGACGCGGTTTTTCCACAAAATAATACTGCATCATAAAAATCACAACAATTCCAATCGGTACATTGATAAAGAAAATCCAATGCCAACCGATTGTATCAACAATCAAGCCGCCAGCCAAAGGTCCCACAACACTAGAAATACCCCAAGCTGCACTATTTAAGCCTAAAACCTTAGTCCGCTGTTTAAAATCATACATATCAGCAATCATAGTCAAAGAAACCGGCATAATCGCTCCAGCACCAAATCCCTGTAATCCACGTGCTAAAATCAAGGTTTCCATCGTGTTAGACAGTCCCGACAAAGCAGAGCCCAATACAAATAAACTAATTCCAAAAATCATAATTGACTTACGTCCAATCTTATCTGCCAATTTCCCATAAATCGGCGTAACAGTCGCACTGGTCAACAAATAAATAGTAAACACCCAATTCATAATTTCAATTCCGTGCAAACTTCCCACAATCGTTGGCATTGCTGTCGTAACAATTGTCCCTTCAATGGCCGATAAAAAAGTTACAATAAAAATCCCAATCGTCACCATTTTTACATTTGTTTCTCGTTTCATTTTATCCTCCTAAAAATCCCACAAAAAAAGAGAGTCTCCGTTAATATCTTAACAGAAAACTCCCCTTAGATAATCTTATAAATTTAAACTTTTTTTCAATCCGTCGACTTTATCCAATTTTTCCCATGGCAAATCGATATCTGTCCGACCAAAATGTCCATAAGCCGCTGTTTGACTATAAATAGGACGTTGCAGATCAAGCATTTCAATGATGCCCGCCGGACGCAAATCAAAATTCTCCCGAATCGCTTCCGTCAGTTTTTCTTCAGAAACTTTACCCGTTTCAAAAGTATTCACTGCAATAGAAACAGGCTGTGCCACACCAATCGCATAGGCCAATTGTACTTCAACCTTATCAGCTAGACCAGCAGCAACAATATTTTTTGCAATATAACGAG
Source organism: Enterococcus alishanensis (assembly GCF_019218635.1). Classification (GTDB taxonomy): domain Bacteria; phylum Bacillota; class Bacilli; order Lactobacillales; family Enterococcaceae; genus Enterococcus_A; species Enterococcus_A alishanensis. The sequence continues at coordinate 77,058 of NZ_JAHUZB010000010.1, forward strand.
CTGCATATGAAGCTGAGCGGTCTACTTTCGTAGCATCTTTTCCAGAAAAAGCACCACCGCCATGACGAGAATAACCGCCATAAGTATCAACGATAATCTTACGTCCAGTCAGGCCAGCATCCCCTTGAGGACCACCAATCACAAAACGGCCAGTTGGATTAATAAAGTATTTGGTTTTTTCATCTAACAATTCAGCTGGAATTACATAATTAATCACTTTTTCAATCACATCACGCCGAATTGTTTCATTATCAACCGCATCATTATGCTGTGTGCTAATAACAATTGCATCGACACGACTAGGTTTTCCATTTTCATCGTATTCAACAGTTACTTGAGATTTCGCATCCGGTCCATAATAAGAAACCTCACCCGATTTTCTCAAATCTGCCAATCGTTTCACTAAATGATGACTTAATGAAATAGGTAAAGGCATTAATTCAGGTGTTTCATCCACTGCAAAACCAAACATTAAACCTTGGTCTCCAGCACCGATGTCATCTAAATCTTCATCTTTATCCCGAGTCTCTAGGGCATCATCAACCCCTTGAGCAATATCCGGTGACTGTTCATCGATTGCAACTAAGACTGCAACATTGTCGCCATCAAAACCAAATTTCGAACCAGTATAACCAATTCGTTTGATCGTTTCTCTGACAACTTTTTGGATATCTACATAAGCTGTTGTAGAAATTTCTCCAAAAACTAAAACAAGCCCAGTTGTCACTGATGTCTCGCAGGCAACTCTGGCTTCCGGATCTTTTGCTAAAATAGCATCCAAAATTGCATCACTGATTTGATCAGCAACCTTATCTGGATGTCCTTCTGAAACAGATTCAGAAGTAAATAAACGACGTTCTTTCATAATAATCATTCCCCCTAATTTTTTTCGGTTACAAGGCACCTCTGAAACTTTTTCAGAGCCTATCGGGAACTTGCAACGAACCTATTGTAACAGAAAGCACTAACAAGTCAAAGCTTTTTTGATTACACAAAAAAAAGACGCTTAAACGTCTTTCGAACAAATGACCCGTACGGGACTCGAACCCGTGTTACCGCCGTGAAAGGGCGGTGTCTTAACCGCTTGACCAACGGGCCTAAATTTTAAAACGGAGAAGGAGGGATTTGAACCCTCGCGCCAGTTTCCCGACCTACACCCTTAGCAGGGGCGCCTCTTCAGCCACTTGAGTACTTCCCCAAAAATCATTAGAAATGATTTTTTAATGGGCCTAAATGGACTCGAACCATCGACCTCACGCTTATCAGGCGTGCGCTCTAACCAGCTGAGCTATAGGCCCATATAATAAAACTAGCAAAGCGGGTGACGAGAATCGAACTCGCGACAACAGCTTGGAAGGCTGTGGTTTTACCACTAAACTACACCCGCATGGCGGTCCCGACGGGATTTGAACCCGCGATCTCCTGCGTGACAGGCAGGCATGTTAACCCCTACACCACGGAACCAAAAGGCTAGTTTTATTAAATTGCGGGAGCAGGATTTGAACCTACGACCTTCGGGTTATGAGCCCGACGAGCTACCAGACTGCTCCATCCCGCGATAATATTAAAAAAGGAGGATAAGGGATTCGAACCCTTGCACGGTTTTACCCGCCTGACGGTTTTCAAGACCGTTCCCTTCAGCCGGACTTGGGTAATCCTCCAAGTATAACTATGAAACAAATGACCCGTACGGGACTCGAACCCGTGTTACCGCCGTGAAAGGGCGGTGTCTTAACCGCTTGACCAACGGGCCATAAAAATATCGATGGGCCTAAATGGACTCGAACCATCGACCTCACGCTTATCAGGCGTGCGCTCTAACCAGCTGAGCTATAGGCCCCAATCAAAAAACTAAAAAAGCGGGTGACGAGAATCGAACTCGCGACAACAGCTTGGAAGGCTGTGGTTTTACCACTAAACTACACCCGCAAAGCTATTATGGCGCGGGACAGAATCGAACTGCCGACACATGGAGCTTCAATCCATTGCTCTACCAACTGAGCTACCGAGCCGTAAAAAGCGGTCCCGACGGGATTTGAACCCGCGATCTCCTGCGTGACAGGCAGGCATGTTAACCCCTACACCACGGAACCGTATAATTTAGTTTAATTGCGGGAGCAGGATTTGAACCTACGACCTTCGGGTTATGAGCCCGACGAGCTACCAGACTGCTCCATCCCGCGATAATATTAAAAAAGGAGGATAAGGGATTCGAACCCTTGCACGGTTTTACCCGCCTGACGGTTTTCAAGACCGTTCCCTTCAGCCGGACTTGGGTAATCCTCCATAAGAAAGTCACGATGGACCTTGTAGGACTCGAACCTACGACCGGACGGTTATGAGCCGTCTGCTCTAACCAACTGAGCTAAAAGTCCAAGCTCGAAAAACAATCGCGGCGGAGGGGATCGAACCCCCGACCTCCCGGGTATGAACCGGACGCTCTAGCCAGCTGAGCTACACCGCGAAAATAAAATGAAAATGGAGCCTAGCGGGATCGAACCGCTGACCTCCTGCGTGCAAAGCAGGCGCTCTCCCAGCTGAGCTAAGGCCCCATGACAATGGTATTTCTATTAATCGGGAAGACAGGATTCGAACCTGCGACCCCTTGGTCCCAAACCAAGTGCTCTACCAAGCTGAGCTACTTCCCGAAATACGCGCCCAAGAGGAGTCGAACCCCTAACCTTTTGATCCGTAGTCAAACACTCTATCCAGTTGAGCTATGGGCGCA
>NZ_JAHUZB010000011.1 GCF_019218635.1 Enterococcus alishanensis
ATTCTATAGTCCTAGATAAAGATGTATTTAAAAAGGGGATTCGTCAAAGAGCGTTGATAAGGAACAAACTGTATAAATTTTAAGTCATAAACCAGCTAGTTTTTGCTAGCTGGTTTTCGTTGTTTCAAAAACCAACCCTTGAACCATATCAATGCCTGCAAGATGCTTGTTTTTTTGAGGAACCACAATTATTTAGTTCAAAATAAAACCGAATAAAATAAGATGACATATTTCGGATAATCTGAGTCACACATTTTCTTAAAATAGTAAATGAATCTATGATACAGAAAACTCAGTGTACAGAAAACGACCCTTTTCTGTACACTTTTCATTTCCACTCATTTTTTATTAGACGAAGATTATTTATACACAGTGAGCAAATTTGAATATGTTGGATTGCAAGACTTAAATGGCCGATTGACGGGGTTGCCTTCAAGAGTGTACTTTCAGATCATCAAGATGCTATAAGTGCCTATCGTCTATATAACTCTAATTCTGAAGAACATTTCTATACTTTAAGCAAAAAAGAATACGATTATGTATCATCTAAAGGAAGGACAAAAAATGAACTTTTTATATACATAACTTAACAGTTATGCACACAATATAGATATGTATCTAATGGAAATAAATATATCAGGATTTTTTTTATTTTAATATATCTGCCATCATAATGAATATTTTATTAAAGGATATTGATTATGACTAAAGTAAATAATATAGTAATATACATAAAAAATCATTCCTAAATTTTTTTGTACCACTAAGAAATCGTTACTAAATATATTATGTATACGAATAATGGAAATTTGAAGTGATGGTATTTATTCAAAAAATCTAATTGAAAAGAGAGGGAGAGAGTATATGAACATTTTACTATTAACAAATAGCTTTTCATTTGAAAATCCCTTTATTCAAGAACTAAATGCTATGAATCATGAAATTTTATGTAGCAAAAAATTAATCGCTCAGTTGACAAAAGATTCCATGAGCGAAAATTTATTGGCTTATTTCCAAGCAATTATTTTTAGCGAGACACTCCTAAACCGTGAAGTATATGATATATTAACAAAACAGAACCTTAAGCAGAGTATAGTTTGTTTAAAACAAGCAGGTGATTTAGATTTAGAAGAAGAAAAAATATGGGTTGAGAAGGGAATTACCAACTTCATTACAGAAAAATCGAATTTTGATGATATCAGAGAAATTTTTAGTATCACTGAAACAGCTGAGAAGAATATTACTAATCTATCTCCAAATGAAAATTTCTCTAAAAAAGAGGTAGGTAAAATCGTTCATGTTAGACTTTCGCGGCAAGAGCAAAAATTATTTGTAGAACTACAAAAAGCTAATAAAACAATCTCAAGAGAAGAATTATCGAGGAAATTATGGGGAAAGACATCAAATAATTCAACACTAAGCCAGCTTTCGAATTTAGTAAATAAAATCAACAAGAAGATGAAAGACAAGGGGGTCAATTTATACATATCGACGATTTGGAGAAATGGGTATATTTTAATAAGCCGATAAATTCAGATTAGTTAATTGCATATGAACGTAAATTAGAACGATTTCTATACTATAAATTGAAAAAGATGATTGTTCTCTTTTACAGACCCTCCACTATTCTTTTAAAGGTTCCTATAATAGGACTACGGATAAGATATTCAATATAATCTATTAAAGAGCTTTTCTTTAAAATTAATAAATGAATAAACTCTGTTTACTTATCAGATTTTTACTTGTCATTTTTGCAGATAAGTTGCAGACAGAAATAATTAAAAAAACTACGTACCTAATTCATGGCTGCGTAGTCTTTTTGGATTCTATAAACTGTTTGATGTGTAACACTATAATCTTTAGCAATTTTCGAGATTGCCGTCCCTTTTTCTAATTCGTCTACAATATTTCGATAAACTGCACGTCGTTGAGGATTTTTAGCATTAGACCCATACAACTTTGGTCTTCCTTTGTACACACCATTACTTTTAGCAATGTTTATCCCCTGGGCCTGTCTTCTTTTAGATTCAGTTCTTTCTTGTTCCGATATCATAGCCAATATTTGAACAATTAAATCTTTGATAAAACGATCTAATAGAGGATTACCAATTGCTTCAGCCATAATTGGAAGGCTTGTAATAACGAGTTTTACATTTTTCTGTTTTAGATAATTTACAGTCTGGATAACTTCATCATAATTTCTCCCTAAACGGTCAATTGCTTCAACCATAAATGTATCTTCTTCTCGAACAAAATTTAAAGCTTCTTGAAAAATTGGACGCTGCTCAATTGTGGCGCCTGTTTTTTTTCTCTACAAAAATTTTTTCAGCATCAAATTTTTCTAGAGAATCAATTTGCCTTTCCAAATTTTGGTTGATTGTTGAAACTCGTGCATGTGCAACTTTCAAAATATCACCTTTTCAAAATTTCTATCATACACCCTAGTCATACAACAGAAATCTAGATTTTCCAATATATTTATGTTGTCTATTTAAGGTACGCCCTAAATAGACAATAATAGGATTTATTAAGGGAGATGAATTGTGAGTAAGGGAAATTTTTTTGCATTTGTGCACATCAGTAGTTGAAAAAATTGCAATATAATTTTAAAAGTGACACTTTTAAGTGTTAATTAGATTATTAGGCGGTATTCAATATAAATCACATTATTTACAGTAGTTTAAACTAACTCTTCAAACTCCTGTGGGCTTAGATAGTGAATCGAGCTATGGATCCGATTTCGGTTATAAAATCCTTCAATGTAGCTAAATAGCGCTCGATTTGCTTCTTCAAAATCCGAGTAGCTAGTCGTGTAGACTTCTTCCTTTTTCAATGAAGCATGGAAAGATTCGATTCCAGCATTATCATAAGGTGTTCCCTTTCTACTATAAGAATGACATAATGCATTTTTGCTTTTTTCAGCGTTTGAATGACACAATCCACAGTCATTCGTTTTGAAAATGTATAGCTAATAATATTTTTTGTGTGTAAATCCATGATTGAAGATAAGTAACACAAACCATTTTTCTTAGTAGGAATGTAAGTAATGTCAGCTGCCCATTTCTCACAGATAGTCTTAGTAGAAAAGTCCTGATTTAAGAGGTTTTCTTTTGAAATAATCGGTTTATTAGACCTTTGAGGTCTAAATTTTTTAACTACAATCGACCTTAAATTTAATTGTTTCATCAGCTTTTGAACATTTTAAGAGATACTGAAATACCTTCTTTTAATAAAACTTGATGAATCTTTGTGGCACCATAGCGTTGTTTATTCGTAAAAAAAATTGTTGAAATCTTCTTTTTCAACTTATTATTTCTGACTTCTGTAACTGTCAATGGTTTGTTCTTATAAAAATAATAGACACTTCTAGGGATTTCTAATAACCGACACAACAAAGAAACAGTGTAATCCTTACACCATTTTTCAATAAATTGAACAAGCGAATTCAGGTTTCCCGAGAGAATATGGCTACGGCTTTTTTTAAGATTTCAAGTTCCTCTTTCAAACGAGCATTTTCTTTTCTCAGTTCAGCCACTTCTTTTCCAGTCAGTCCTGTGGACTGATTAGGTAAATATAAATTCTTCCATTTGTAAATCGTTGCTTCAGATAAGCCATATTCTTTCGCCAATCCACGAACAGAACGTCCAGTTTGATTCAGTTCAACAATCATCTGTTTGAAATTTTCTTCGCTTCGGGTCATAAAAATCATCCTCTCGTAGATAAGTTTAATTTATTTTTGTCTCTACGAAAAGCTATCTAAGATTTGATACTAACACCATTTTGGTCGTCACCGCAAAATTGAACAATTAGCTGAAGAGAGCCTACCGGCTCGATGGCTAACCCAAGAACAAATGCCTATCTATCGAACAATCGCTCACTTTCGTATCTCCAATGAGTTAAAAACCCTGATCGAAAAAAGACTTGATTCGTTAATTGATTACTTAAGAGAACGACAATTGATCAATGATTCTATTTTTATTGATGGGACGAAACTGTTAGCCGACGCCAATAAATATAATTTCGTTTGGAAAAAAAGTACAATCAAATACGACAAAATGAATCGCAATCAGATCATTGGTTTAATGACAGAATTCAAAGAAGCCTATGGGATGGGTCATATTCCTGAAGGAACTACACTCACATTAGATATGTTAGATGAAGTACTCACCAGATTGGAATTACGTTTGGAAGAATTGGATCAGGAAGTCAATGAAACCAAAAAGATTTCACCTAATCCAGACAAGCAACAACGAAGAACTTTGAAATCTAAACAACACAAACTGAAGGAAAAACGCGAAAAGATGGTGAATCACCAATTACGCCTATCTATTTGTGGTGTCCGTAATAGTTATTTGAAAACAGATACTGACGCAATATTTATGCGAGTAAAAGAAGATCCTATGCGAAAAGGGCAATTAAAACCGGCTTACAATCTTCAATTGGCTACCAGTAATCAATTCATTTTGAATTATGATGTTTATCAAAATCCTACGGATACGAAGACCTTACGTCCTTTTCTAGAAAAAATGAATATGACAAATCAACTAATAAAAACAATTGCAGATAGTGGTACAATAATCAAAACGATTGAAGAAAAGTTAGGCTGAAAGTATCGTTGTTTTTGAATATGGGAAATTATTTTCAATTAAAAAGGGGTTAAATATGAAGAAACAACAGGTTTAAAAGAATAAGTTTTTAAGAGCATTGTTACTTATGATTGTTTTGTGTTAAGTCTAAAACATTTTTTTCCGGATTTTTGTCATAGGAGCCATCAAAATTTTTTGAACGAAAGCGTTAGAAAGCGATCCCAAAGGAACTCTTGTTAATTTAAATCAATTAAAATAAATTTATAAAATGATTTTTAAACGATATTAAATATCAACATGCTGTGATTATTTCATTTTTATAATAAAATCATTTAACTTTTGCTAGAAATTTTAAATAAAGAGGGGGAGATATATTAGAATTATTCTGGGTCTTTCTGGTTGTCAGCTTTTTAAAGGGTTATCAAATGAATTATTAATGTGAGGTGCTGGAACAAAAAGTGAGTTTCAAGTGATGGTGAGAAAAATTATGGGCTGGTCAGCCATCATGCTTATCAAGGGGATCTGCTCTTTTCGTCTGTAATACATGCTAAAAACGGCGAGAAAGTTAATTCTGCAGGTACACAATGGTTAGATGTATCCGATGACGAAAAACTTGTTACATTAGTTACATGCGGGGGCACTAGCGGCGGTGATAGAATAATTGTTCGAGACGATTATGTCTATTGATGAGGCCAGAATATTTCAATTTAGAACAAAGAAGGATTTAAATTTTTTTCTCCTCCATAATAAAGTAAAATGATTAATAAATTATCAACCTGCTTAACTTCTGGAATCACAGGGAGAATATTTCATATTTTTAATCTTTTTTAATGCAAAAATATTAATTTTTTTTTAGAGAGGAATAAGTAAAAAGTATCTATAGATATATGCTATAGTGAGCTACCTAAATTTTATGAACTGTCTTTAATTTCAAAATTGGAAGCATAAAATGATGATTCTTTGACAGATATATCAACGAATAGAATATTCATTGATAATTATACAATTGCTTCATTATCATATTTTAGTAATGAAGTTAAAATATAGAAACCACTTTAGATATTTTGAGAGTTTCACGTACCTGATGGGCAAAATATTGCCTAACATGCTATTTAATAAGAGATCACTCCACAAGTTGAAGAGTGAATAAGGGAGAATTAAATGAAAAATATATATATTATTTTTATGCCGTTATTATTAATGTCACTATTTTTATTTCCAAATGTTAGTTCTGCAGAAATTCAAACAGCCACTTGGGGTACTGCCCCTGTATCATTTGATAGTGATACTGGAAATCTGACTGTTGAATCTGGTGAAATTACACCAGAACAGACACCTACTGTTGGCTCTGTTATAAATAAAGAATCTATTAAAAGCATTAATTTTGTCGGTAATGTGATTGCTCCAGAAGACAGTAGTTTTTTATTCTCTAGGTATACGTACTATACCAACTTATCTTCAATAAAGGGTAATCTAGATACTTCGTATGTTAAAAATATGTCAAGTATGTTAAATAATTCCAACATAATATCTGCTGACTTGAGCCAGTGGAATACTTCTAATGTAGAAAATATGTCATCAATGTTTTCAGGTAGTAAAATTAAAAATTATTCAATTAATAGTTGGGACACTTCAAAAGTTACAACGATGAGATCAATGTTCCAAGATTCATCAGTAAATATTATTGATTTGAGCAATTGGAACATTTCTAATGTGACAGATTTGGGCTATATGTTTTATCATTCTAAATTAACTTCATTAAATATTTTTAATTGGGATACATCGAATGTCAAAGATTATGGTGGTATGCTAGGATTTAACTCTACAATTGCTTCATTAACTCTAGGTGAAAAGAGCTTATTATCAGAAAATGTTGTACTTTCTGATGGAATAATATCCAATATCATTGATTATACAGGTAGATGGACACAGAGAGACTCTAATTTTGAAAAGAATATCTATGCGAATAGTTCAAGCTTTATGAAATACTATGACGGATCAAAACCAGGAACGTATGAACGAGAAAGAAAAGCTGCCAATATAACTATTAATTATCAGGATACTGATGGAAATATGCTGATGCCCAGTCAGATATTAACAGGTAATATTGGTGATGCTTACAATACAAAAAAAATTGATATAACAGGATATTTGTTTAAAAAAGTTCAAGGTTTAGAGTCTGGAGAATTCAGTGAAAATCCACAAATGATTACGTATTTATACGAAAAAGATACTTCTAGTAAATTAGTACCAATTTGGCGAGCATATAATCTGAATAGTGGGGATCATTTATATACAACGAGTATTGATGAATATAGTTGGATAGTGGGACTTAAATGGCAAGCAGAAGGAATTGCTTTTCAAAGTGTCTTATCTTCCTACCAAGGATCCGTACCCATATACCGATTATACAACCAAAATTCTGGCGAACATTTTTACACCATTAGCGAAAGTGAATATAATAGCGTATCAAAAAAAGGGTGGAATAAAGAGAATATAGGATTTTATATGGTTCCTAAAGAGGAGGGAATACCAATTTATAGGGTATTTAATCCGAACGCAACTGGGCCTGGTTCTCACTTATTTACCGAGAGTAAAGATGAAGCTAATTGGTTAATCAATCAAGGTTGGTCAAATGAAGGTGTAGCTTTTTACTCACCAAAATAAGAATGACAAATATAGTGGATAAAAAGCTTATTCCGTAAACTAAAAAAGTTCTTCTCATTCCTGTAATTAAAGTTATAATTTTAAAAGCTAGGAAATAGCTAAAGATTTTTCTAGAATATATTTACTGTCTGACTCTCGTTTTAAACGAGAGTCTTTTTATTGCATACTAACACTGAATGTTTACAGCATACCCATTTGTGGCACTTCTTGTTATGACGTAATGCTTTATAGACTGCCTTTAATTGAATTTTTAATCTGTAACCTTTAAGTGCTATATTAATTAACTGAGTCATTTTGAAGCTGCATCTTGTAAATGAGTCAAATTTAGATAGATTGAAATAAATTTTTCTGATAATATTATATCTTTGAAAGGAGATTATTATGAAAAGAATATCAGAACAAGGAAAAGTATCATTTTCTCAAGCTTTCAGTGATTTTTTTAAAGGATATGCTGACTTTAGAGGACGGTCTACACGTAGAGGTTATTGGTTTGCAATGTTAGGTGTTTTAGTTGTTTATCTTATTTTAACGATTATTACCGTTGCTTCTTCTAGTAATAGAGAATATTATGAATCACCTATCAATGATTTTATGCTATTTATAATATTAGTATTTTCATTAGCAATTATCATGCCTTCTATCGCGTTGTCAGTAAGAAGACTAAGAGATACTGGCTTGAAAAGTAAAGCAATTTTAGTCTTATACATTGTATACTATGCACTTAGTTATACTTGGGGTATGAATTTATATTCATCTGTATTAAACTCAGTATCTAGTATGGCTTCTGTGTATGGCGGTTATTCGGGTGCAAGTCCATCTTTAGCTAGTCTAAACTTTTCTGGATCACCAATAATTACATTTTTCACTATGCTATTATCTATATTTATAACTATCAGTGCTTTTTTACCTACAGATATGTTTGCTACCAGCAGTAAAAATTCGGTATTAACTTCAATTTTTGCAGAAAAATAATTATAAAATCAAAACAGGTATCTCTATAGGTTCCTGTTTTTTCTTCCATTTTAGCAAGAGCTTCTATAATAATTAAAAAAATTTGCATACACGCTATTTTCATAAAAAATAATTTTTACACTTTTTATTGTAATAAAATTCCATATAATCTAGAATAGTCTTAGTTAAATGACCGTAAAAACGTTTTTTTTGTAATTTATGGTCATTTACCAATGGATATAAAAATTTATAGAAAATAGGAGAATAAAATTGAAAAAAATAAGCGTGATATTTTTAGGGATTGTGACATTATTGAGTTTAGCGGCGTGCTCCAATAAAGGAACAAGTCCTTCAAGTTCTAGTACTTCAACAAGCATTTCGGAAAAAAGTAGTAAAAGTAATGACGTTACTACGAGTTCTACTGCTGCCTCTACAGAAAGTAGTTCGTCAAACTACCTTAGTTTGATGATTGAAGCAGCACAATCACAGTTACCAAGTTTGAAGGCACAAGCTGGTGATTCCGTTGCAGATATCACAATAGAAGAAGGTCCTGATAGCACTGTAATATATAACTACACTTTTGCTCAAGCACCTGGAGTGGCTATTGATGCTGAAGCAATGAAACCTACTTTAGTTAAGGCGATGAAGCCAACCTTAGACAGTTTAAAAGGATTTGTGCCTGATGCTAAAATAGAAGTTAATTATTTAAATCCTGATGGATCACAAGTTGCCTCATTTACAATTACACAAGAAGATACTGCACAGGTATCTGAATAAAAAATAAAATTTATTCCTTAAGAGGAAAGAAACCTATAGGTTTCTTTCCTCTTTATCTATAGTCTATGTCCATTATAGATATACTTATAATGGACTTTTTGATTATTGATAATTCAATGCTGATGACTGACCATTTCATATGTCTATTAAATACATTCAATTATATGTATAACAGATAGAAAGGTTTAAATTTACGGTTCAGGACCAATTCAATATTTTATTACACTAATTAGATGAATAAATTATTTGATGCTATATTGCTTAAGTTTATTTGTCATGCTATTATTATTAAAATTTTATTAGAATGAGGTGTTAGTTTGACTTATGTAAAAAAAGAAACATGTATTTATAGTATGGATAAAAATAATCTCCCTGTAATTAAAGTCAATACCAAAGAAGATATTATTTTTGAGACCTATGATTGTTTCAGTAATCAAATTACCGATGAAAAAGATTCTTTCGACAAGTTAAATTGGGATCATATTAATCCAGCAACCGGTCCAATCTTCATAGTTGGGGCTGAACCAGGTGACACGCTAGAAGTAACAATTAAAAAAATTGAAATAAAGGGAAATGTTACATTATTTACCGGTCCAGATTCAGGTGTAATGGGAGATGAATTAACTGAAAATACAATTCGCCAACTACCTATTATCAATGGTCAAATTAAATTTGATAATAATATTGATATTCCTTTAAATAAAATGATAGGGGTCATTGGAACTGCACCATCAGGAGATCCGGTGTCTTGTGGTACTCCAGATTCCCATGGTGGAAATATGGATTGTAAAGAAATCACTGAAGGAACGACTTTATATCTACCTGTAAATGTAAAAGGCGCATTATTTGCGTTAGGAGACTGTCACGCTGCAATGGGGGATGGCGAAGTTTCTGTCTGTGGTGCAGAAGTGCCTTGCGAAGTTACCGTAAATATTTCTGTTTTAAAAAATAAAGATTGGCCACTTCCTTTTTTAATTCATAATGATAAAATTATGACTGTTTCTTCAAAGGAAACAGTGGACGAAGCTTGTATCTCAGCTACTAAAAACATGGTAAAATTCGTCCAAAAATATACTGATTTAACTTTAGGTGATTCTATTCATTTATTATCCTTAGTTGGAAATTTAAAGATATGTCAAGTTGTCGATCCGAACAAAACGGTAAGAATGGAATTACCTTTATCTTATTTAAAAAATTGGAACTAGTTGGTAAAGGAGGAAGCTATGAAAAAAAATGAAGAAAAAAACTTAGAGTCTTTTGGCTATAAACAGGAGTTAAAACGTACGCTCACTTTAAAAGATTTAATCATATATGGTCTTATATTCATGGTACCCATAGCACCTTTTGGAATTTACGGGGAAGTTGTCACAGCTTCAAAAGGAATGATTGTTTTAACATATCTAATTGGTATGATCGCAATGCTTTTTACTGCGATTAGCTATGGATCAATGTCTGAAGCATTTCCAATAGCAGGGTCAGTATATGCATATGCTCAAAGGGGTATTAATAAAACGATTGGTTTTTTAGCAGGTTGGATGATTCTTTTAGATTATGTATTTGTACCTTCTCTTTTATACGTTGTTTCAGCTAATTCCTTAAAAGCGATTCTTCCATCCATTCCTGTTTGGATATGGCTGATACTATTCATTTTGGTAAATAGTATTATTAATATAAGAGGCGTAATGTTCACTGCTAAAGCAAATATTATATTCCTAATTGGTGAATTAATTGTTCTTGCTGTTTTTATTGCCTTCGGATTAGTCGCAATTTCTAACGGAGCCGGTAACGGATTAACTTTAAAACCAATTTATGATGCAACCGAATTTAATTTACCATTTGTAATGACAGCAGTATCTGTTGCAGTTTTAAGTTTCTTAGGTTTTGATGGTATAAGTACACTAGCTGAGGAAACTAAAGGTGGTAACAAGGTAGTAGGAAAAGCAATTTTATGGTCATTACTTATAGTAGGTTCATTATTTATTATCCAAACATATGTTGCTGCAATAATCCACCCAGATTATACAGTTTTCAACTCTATTGATACTGCTTTCTATGAAATTGCTGGTGAAGTTGGAGGTACCTTCCTGAAAAATGTTACAATTATAGCAACTATATTATCTTGGGGATTTGCTAACGCCTTAGCAGCTCAAGCTGCTATATCAAGAGTTTTGTTTGGAATGGCAAGAGATAAAAATTTACCGAGTATTTTAGCTAAAATTCATCCCAAATATAAGACTCCTTATATAAGTACTTTATTGGTGGCTTTAGTTTCTATAATCGTTGGCCTTATGTTTGTTAACAATGTGGGTATTCTTTCGTCCATTGTAAATTGTGGTGCTTTGACAGCATTTTTAGTGATCCATATTTCAGTAATTTATCACTTCATCATTAAGCAGAAATCTAAAAGATACATTGTTCATCTAATTGTCCCTATTATCGGTTTTTTAATTATTGCATATGTTATGATTAATTTAGATTTGCTAGCTAAAACTATTGGACTAGTTTGGCTTGTGATAGGAATTATTTACTACATTATTATGCGATTGATGAATAGAAATATAGAGATTAAAGAAATTGAATAAATAACTTGAGATTCCTTTTATCAAAATAATTTGAATGAAAGAAAATTCTTTAAATTATTTAAGGTGTTTAAAATTGATTACGCCTAAAAAAGTTTTATTTACTGCACTTCTACCTGCTCTCTTCATAATTATAATTGTTAATTAAATATTTTAAAGTGTACAGAAAAAATTTTTTCTGTACACTTTATTTTTTCTCAATTTTATTTTTAATGTATTGAATATTTTTTAAAAGAAGTACTATGTATGCATAACTTAACAGTTTTGCATAACACGTCAGCATATGATAGAATCAACCTTTTTACGTATGCAAAAGATATATGCATAAGGAGATCACATTATGAAATATGATTATGCTAGAGTTTCTACAAACGAGCAAGATTTAGCTAACCAAATTTAATTATAAAAAAATGCTGGATTAGAAAAAATTTATAGCGAAAAATATACAGGCACAAAAAGAGATCGACCAAAATTAAATGAAATGATTCAAGTGCTGTCTGCTAATGATGAATTAATCGTTACTAAATTAAACTGCCGTTCTCGTTCCGTTCAACAAGGAACAACATTAATTTCAGAATTACAAGAAAGAGACATTGTTGTAAATATTCTCAATATGGGGCGAATTGATAAATGGCTCCTATGTCAACGATCCAAACAAAATAAAGAGAACGAGTAATATCACAGTTCCCATAAATACTTCATTTTAGCAATTAAAGAGAGTATTCAGCACTCTTTATAATTTCGATATCTTTATGGTCTAGATAAAAGTCGCAATTAAATAAACCTTCTAAAATTTATCCTTTTTTCAGGGGAGATAGATTTTTCAGTTTACCAAGTAATTAGTGAAATGCAATCACTGTTGTACCAACGAATATAGTCATCAATACCAAAAATAGCTTCATCTATCGTTTTAAATGTTTGAAAGGTTTCACTCGTTTCAAAATCGAGTGAAACCTTTCCATCCTAGCATTGTCTCCTGGGCAACCTTTATGAGAATAAGAATGTTTTATGTGATTATTCTTTATGGTCCTTTCAAACAGATCATTCGTATACTGACTACCCATATCACTATGAATAAGTGTGACACCTGACACGCTTGTAGCTAGTTCTTTCATCATATTTTTGCCTATTTTATGAGCAATTACTCTTCGGATTACTGGATTATAGAGACTAGTCAAATAAACCCACTTTCCTCTAAATGGAATATAGGTAATATCTGTTAAAGGAACGGTAGACTAATCACCCTTTTTTCTGATTAAATTTGGTAATTGAGGATTTTCAGTATAGGTTTTAGGCTTTTTTATTTTCTTTATCATTCGTGATTGGCTCCCTAATTCACGCATAAGACGATAAATAAGGTAGCGACTAACTGGAATGTTTAAGTCTTCGTTAAAATATTTTGTCATTCTCAGATAGCTATACACTGGATAGATTAACCAAGAATCTAAAATTTTCTCTTTGATCTGTTGGCGTCGGATCATCCGTTTATTTGGTTTCCAATTCAAATAATCATAATAAGTTGTTCTTGGTATTTTAAGCATGTTTAAAATACGCGTAATGCGGTGTTTGGCTTCTAAATTTACTCGAATTACTCGTAATACTATCGCTAGTCCTTTAGCGATTAGTTCTTTGCCAAAAGCACCGCTGCTCGCTTTAAAATATCACTTTCTTCTTTCAAACACCTATTTTCCTTTAATAATTCCCTTTCTTTTATAGAAAATATATATTTTTATCGTTTGGATTTGCCTGACGTATCCATTTAGCAACAGTAGATAGACTGACGTTGTATTCTTTTGATAAAGAATTAGCAGACCGACCGGTCTGATTGAGTGCTACCAATGACGCTTTAAATTCTGTTGAATATCTTATAGTTGGTTTCTCTGCATATAAAAAAATCCTTTAATAGATTATAGCGAACATTTTGTCCGTAATTCTATTATAAGAGCCGATTTGAAGACCAATATTATTTTGCACCAGATGAATAATTTGGTCGTTATATTAAGCTATCACTTTTAATATACTAATTTAGAAGTTGTATATATTTTTCTTGCTTTTAGTTGACTGTTAGTGTCTATCAAGCTATTGTAAATTTAATGTGTTGATATTTACTTCCATAATTTATCGGGGTTAGATAAAGGAGAGTGAGCTGTTTGTTGAGAATAAGGAGAATATTTAATAATAATGTTGTTCTAGTGATAGACGCGAAAGGATTAGAACGAATACTAGTTGGCAGAGGAATTGCGTTTCAAAAAAAAGTTGGAGATGCTGTTGAAAATGATGCTATCGAGAAAACTTTTGTTGTTGACTCACCAAGTGTCACTGATAGGTTTATCCAATTACTTGAGGAAGTTCCAATTAATCGCCTTGAGTTAGCGACATTGATCATTAAAAATACAGAAGATAGTTTGAAAATAACATTTGATGGAAACACATATATTGGTTTAGCAGATCATATAAATTATGCCGTAAATCGTTTTAGAAAAGGTGAAACCATTAAAAATGCCTTGTTGTTAGAAATTAAAAAATTTTACCCTAATGAATTTTCCGCTGGAATGCAGGCTTTGGAGAAAATAAGTTATTATGAAGGAATTGAAATGAACGAAGCCGAAGCCGGCTTCATTGCCCTCCATTTTATTAATGGTGGATTAAATAATGATACTGGTCTAACTTTATCAACTACGGAAATATTAGAGAAAATTGTACTAATTGTTGAGGATTGTTTAGCTATTAAGTTAAATACAGATTCGCTAAATTACGTCCGTTTTGTCACCCACTTGAAATATTTTATTCAACGTGTCATAATAAATGAACCAAGAAAAAAAACATTCCCAGAAATGTTTGAGCAAGTGACCATATTTTATCCGAAGGCTACTGATAGCGTTAAAATAATCAAACAGTACCTGCAAGAAAAGCTTAATTGTCAAATTTATCCTGAAGAAGAGATGTATTTAATTCTTCATATACAACGTTTAATTAAATAATGGGATTGTAACTGATTATGCAGGCAACACCCAAACAAGAGAAGATAATTCTCTTGTTTGGGTGTTGCCTTTTTTATTTAAAAAAAGGAGGAAAAAGCATGAACAATTATCAGACACTCGTTTCTTTTATCTTAAAAAATATTGGAGGGAAAAACAACGTATTGAGTGTTACGCATTGTATGACAAGACTCCGATTTACACTTAAAGATGATTCACTAGTCCGGAAAGAAGAAATCACAAAATCACCAGATGTAATGAGTGCACAGTTTGCTAGCGGACGATTTCAAGTAGTAATCGGTACGCATGTAGCAGATGTATTCCAAGTACTTCAAGAACAACTGGGTGGAAAAAAAAGTGAATTAAAAGAAGACAAAAAAGGACTAGTCAGTTCATTAATAGATACTATTACGAAGGTTATTACACCAGTTTTAGGAATCTTGACCGCTTCTGGTCTGTTACAAGGTATATTAGCATTATTGACTGCAATGAATTTATTATCAGTAAATGATGGCGGGTATATCATTTTGCATGCGATGGGACAAGCAGTATTTTATTTTTTACCTGTTACTCTGGGTTATACTAGTGCAAAAGCTTTTAAAATGAATCCATTTGTGGGAATGATGTTAGGTGCAACTTTATTGATTCCCGAGTTAATGACAGGACTAACTAGTGGAAAAGTTTTGTTTACTCTTTTTAACGGAACCATATTTCAAACACCAATCTTTAATACTTTTTTTGGTATCCCGATTCTATTTCCAACAAACGGATATCAATATAGTGTTATTCCAATCATCTTTATAGTTTATGTAGCTTCAAAAATAGAGAAATGGTTAAAAAAAGTAATTCCAACTGTTATTGCACACAATGTAAACTCTTTTCTAACGATTTTAATTACCGTTCCACTAGCGATTTTAGTTATTGGTCCAATCACAAATGTTCTTAGTTCTTTAATCAGTGCCGGCGTGTCGGGCTTATATGGTATTTCACCAGTGATTACATCGTTAGTTGTCGCATTATTATATCAACCACTAGTAATTTTCGGATTGCATTGGCCTATTTCAGCAATCGGAATAACCAACTTAGCACAATCTGGAGTAGATTATATTTTTCCGATGTCTTTCACAGCCAATTTTGCTCAGACAGCTGTTGTTTTTGCAGTATTTTTAAGGACACGTTCAAAAGATCAAAAAGCGTTGGCAATTCCTGCCATGGTTTCAGGGTTATTTTGTATTATTGAACCGGCTATTTATGGCTTCAGTTTACCTGTGAAAAAACGATTTGCCTTTTCTATGATAGGAGGAGCTGTTGGGTCACTAATATTAGCATTAACTTCTACCAAAATGTATGCTATGTCCTTTGGAATATTAGGATTCGCAGCTTTCATCAATCCTAAAAGTAATAGTATGAATGGAGTACTCATAGCTGTTATTGCTTCAATCGCAACAGCATTAGTAGCTTTTATTTTGACATATATGACATTCAAAAAAGATGATGATGTTCAGTATGCAGAAGAAAATAATTTAATAAATGTAGAAAATGTAACAGCGCCAATAGAAGGTGAAATTAAACCAATAGAAAGTGCAAGTGATCCTGGATTTGCATCAAAATCTTTAGGTAATGGTTTTGTAATCATTCCCCAAAAAGGCATTGTAGTATCACCTGTTAGCGGTAAGGTAGAAGCTGTATTTCCGAGTGGACATGCTGTGGGAATAATAAGTGATACAGGAATAGAACTACTAATTCACATTGGAATTGATACTGTGAACTTAGAAGGACAAGGATTTAAAGTTTTAGTTGAGAAAAATCAAGAAGTAACCCAGGGAGAGAAAATTATAGAATTCGATATACAAAAAATTATTGATGCTGGATACTCAATTGAATCTTTTGTAACTGTTACGAATTCTGATAAATTTTTAGATGTTATTTGTCAACAGGAGGGGTATGTTCACATAAATGATAATGTAATGACTGTCATTCCTTTTAATAATCAGTCAGAAGAAATAAAATTAGTGGAGGTAAGTAAATGAATAAAAAAATTTGGGGAGTATTAGCCGGAGGGGCTTTAGGAGATGCAATGGGAATGCCTACAGAGTGCTGGTCCCTAGAAAAAATAAATAGGGAATATCCTTCTGGCGTAAATGAACTGATGGATTCTAATGGAGAAGATATGTTTGGACGTAAGCTAGTGGCTGGTTCAGTCACCGATGATACTTTAAATGTGTTAATGATATTATCTATGATAAAAAAAAATGATGGTAGGATTTGTGTAGATGACTACATTTCAGAATTACGACATTGGACAGAGAATTCACCAATTTCAGCTTTTGTTTCGGGACCGTCAACACTAAATGCTTTAGATAAAATAAGTAAAGGCATCCCTATAGAAAAAACAGGAGTTTCAGGTACAACCAATGGAGCTTCCATGAAAATTGCTCCCATAGGACTAATTAGTGACTATCACGATTTATCAACACTAGTAAAAAATGTTGCAGAGATTTGCTTACCCACTCATAATACAAAAATTGCTATTGCAGGAGCGAGTTCCGTAGCAGCTGCTATTAGCTATACAGTACGAGGTGGATCTTCCATTGAAGAAATATGGAAAATTGCATTTGAAGCAATACATGTTGCTAAAGACTATGGATATGATTTTCCAAGTGCTTCTTTACTTTTTAGAATGAATCAGGCCAGAAAGATTTTAAGAGAAGAAAGTGAGGAACGAATTATTTTAAGACGTTTATACGAAGAAATTGGAACAGGTATGGAGACAATTGAAACTATTCCGAGTGCTTTTTCTATTGTTGATCTTGCTAAAGGTGATCCTTTAAAAGCAGCTCATCTAAGTGCTTCAATTGGTTGGGACACTGATACTATTGGGGCAATCAGCGCTGCAATATGTGGAGGAATGAATCCCGAAATTCCAGAGGAAATTATTAAACAAATTGAGAAAGTGAACAATTTAAGTTTCATTCAATTAACGTCTGAAATCGCACCTTTTGTTAATTAAATTTTTTTCACATAAAAAGACTTTTAAATTTCGATTATCGTTTTAGTTTCTGTATACATTATATTTTTTCAAATATCTTTTAAATGTACTTATTGGAATCCTTGTATGCTTATCTATTTCTTTTAAGGTATATTTTTTCGATTTATATAAGTCAAATCCATATTTTAGAAGTAGATCATCTTCAGTGTAATTTTGTTTTCTACCTTGGTATAATCCTTTTGCTTTTGTAATCTCAATACCTTGTTGTTGTCGCTCACGAATACGTGCTTTTTCTGACTTAGCTTGATACTTATATAGTTCAAGAATTAAGTTGTTAATGAGGCGTCGAAGATTCTCTTCTTCAATTCCAGTCGTGAAAGGTAAGTTCAGAACTTCGAGAGTTGCCCCCCTTTTGCTGAATTTCATTCATGACGTCAGTTAGGTCTTTATTATTTCTACCTAATCGATCTAACTCAGTTACAACTACAATATCACCTTATCGAATATAATTTAACATTTCTTTTAATTGCGGACTATCTGTAGATTGTCCGCTTAATTTGTCAAAAAAAATTTTTGATACATTTTTTAGTGCTTCAATTTGTCTATCTAAATTTTGATCTTTACTACTGACTCTGGCATATCAATTTTTGTCATAAAATCCCTCAAATTCATTATTCTAATGGCAGACTCTAATGAAACTTTTCTATTATTGAATTATGGCACAAATAAAAAAGCTCACAAGGGTGTACCTAAATGAGCTTTCCGATATACCAATTATTAATGCTACATGTGGTATGGTAAGATTAACTTTTATCTTAAATAGCATTCCAGTATTGTTGAACTTTTATCAAGTTCCCGCTGTCGTTGTTCTAAATCTGCTTGTTTGTCTGTACGATTAGTTTCATAGACATTTATCCATTTTTTGATGAGCCCTTGACTCAAGTTAAATTCTTTGGTGACGCTTGCTTTTGTTCGGCCTTCTTTAACCACTAAGTTAACACAATGTTGTTTAAATGATGCTTCATATTTCATTGGAATACTCACCTCGACTAAATTTTAGGTAGTTTTCTATTCCTGTGTCAACTTTTAGTATACCGGCTCAAATCAAGTAGTACATTACCTATTTAAAATCAATAAAAACTGACTTTCTCTTTATATGTTGAAAGTCAGTTTTTTTATAAATATAGTTAATCTTTTGAATACGATCGTACATAATTATTGAGTAAATGACCAGGTGATGGTGTGTCCATTTACATCTGTTGTCCAATTACTGAACGAAATAACACCATTTTCTACAGAGTATGGAATAGTTTCATTATCAATAGTAATAGTATTATTAGTTAATGTATAAGATGTATCGTAATCAGGTCGATACGTTCCTGCTAGTTCAATGTGTACAGTGGAGTCGTCTACAAAAGTAATTAATTTAGTTCCATCATGTACTAAGTTTTGAGGAGCATTGTTTTCATTCATGGCTTGGTTGACATCTTGGCCATCATATAATAAAGGTCCAAGTATAAACCTTTTACCAATTAGTTGTTCATAGGCCAATGTTATATTATCTGGTTCAATTTTATAATACGCAGTATCTGGAATTCCACCATCTTCTTTTGGTGCAAACAAAAGTGCTCCTCCATTATTACCCATAATAATTCTATCAGATGTATTGTCTGTCCCATCCTTTACTCCCGATGGACTAGATCCTTTTGTTGCAATCATGATACTCATACCATTTGGCAATGGTCTAGGATTGAACGATAAGTAGACTAGATTCTGTTGATCAACAGGATTAACCAATGAAAATTGGGTAACACCTCCTAGACCGCTTCCAGACATAGTGACATATCCATTATTAAAAATTAATTGATATCCGTGAGAATTTTCCCACGTTCCATTTAATGAAGAATAATTTTTAGATAAAATTGCTGCTCTATCTATCTCTGTAGTGTTATCAGAAGGTGGTAAATCATATGTTGATTCCAATACTTTCAAATCCCATTCCCCTTTATAGAGTGTAAACTCTCCATTAAAATTAGACCCTAAATTTTTTAATATTGGAAATGAGTATTTTAAGTCTGCATATGCACCTATATTTGATTTTACTTGTATTTGAGAGGCATTAACAGTTGCTGAAGATGTACATTTAGCTCCTGTACCTACTGATAATTTTAGTCCTTCGATTTGGGTTAACACTGCCAATGATACGGATCCTTCTAACCCTGACTTAACAGTAACTTCTCCTTTGACATCAACATTCATGTCCGTATTTTTACTGTAGTCTTGCTTAATATTACCTTTATCGTAACCTACGTCCATTGTAATAGTGCTAGTAACTCCCATTTGAACACTCACTTTTCCTTCAACTGAAATCACAAGGTCAATAGGAACATTGGCAGTTATCCCAGGAATACCAGTAGGAATATAAATTGTCCCTATATTTTTTTTTATAGTTTCTTTTTTTCCTGTTAATGAAATATCTCCTTCAAAACTCATAGAAAGTTCGGGTTGTGCTTTAATTACTGCATTGTTGATATTAAAAGGATCAATATTAACTTCAGCACTCATTTTTCCATTAATATTTAATGAACCATCAACATTGATGCCGTTTGAATCAAATTGTATAGCTGCGGAAACACCTGTGGATGCAGTTGCGCGCCTTTGATTTGTATCGTTCACAGCTACACCTGTGGCCGGGACAAAATTGGCCTGAGTAACTGGCGAATCTGTTACTTCTCCTTGAATAGAAGTGACTACGGATCCCAACTCTGCTTGCTGTACTTTTGCAATGGTTCTTCCGTTTATCTTTTCTACAGAAGTAACTTGAAGACCCAGCCCACCTTCAAAACCATCTTGTGCTTCTAGATATAAAATATCACCCGCATTGATTTCTATGTTTTCAAAAAAAGTAATACTAGAATAGTCACTTGATATGTCGTAATTAGTTCTATTTGTATCTATTGCAATGGTTGATGGTTGTATTTGCATAGACCCATTTGAGTTTGAAATATTTTTCCCATTTACTATTTTTCCATATTTATTTTTTGTTTCAAATTTATTTAAATCTTTAGGTGTGACTGTAACTTCAAAATTTTCCCCATTTAATGTATATGTATCTCCTAAAATTAAATGAGTAAAAAAGTATCCTTCATCATCTGTTGTAACAGTTGTTACCTGATTATCACTGTTCTTTATTTTGATGTCAGTGTTTTTTAAGATATTATTGTTCTTATCATAAACAAAGCCAGTAAAAGCAATCTTCTTATCTATATCAGAAGGATCTACTCCATACCAAGAAATTCCTTCATCCTTCCAACCATAATTTATAAGATTTTTTTGTTCTCCAGAATCTACAGTATAGTTGTGACTACCTGCATTTGCATTTGGATTGTATGCTCTGTATAACGGTATCGATTTTTTTATATCAGAATACCAGCCAACGCCTTCATACTTCCAGCCATTGTTTTCTAAATATGTTTTCTCTTTACTGTCCTTTGTATAATGATGATCACCAGCATTCCCATTATATAAACGGTAAACAGATTCACCAGAAATTGGGGCGTACCAACCAACACCTTCATACTTCCAGCCTGCTTTTTGGATATTGTCTCTCTCGTTTTCATTAGCAGTATAGAAATGTTCCCCACTACTCGGATTATACAAGCGATACATTTCATTCGTTGCAGCTTCAGCATGTGAACTCAATATTAGTAGAGAAAACAACCCTGTTAAGAACATAAGCACCCTAACGATATTTTTCATTTTTAATCTCTCCTCCTACCTTAATAATAAAAATCTTCTAAAAATTAACATTTAATATGGATCTAGTAATATTAGTCTATACTAATTTAGTATGCACGGGTACCTTTTTTCATTTTTGTTCTTCTTTAGATGTTAATTGTTATTTTTTTTATTGCCTAATTCAACAAGCATGTTGTCTGTAATTGCCCTTGGAACATAACCTTGCTTATCGAAGAGTATTTGATCCAGCTGCGGTCGATACTTTCTAATTAGTTTAACATTTCTCAGTAAGTCTTCGTTGCTCTTTGCGTAATACCTTTAGTGCAATTGTTAATTCGCTGGTATTCATAACCTCCAGTTCTTCTAAATCAATATACTGATAGAAAGAAGGGTCTTTAGTTACCTTTAATTCTCTTGTTTTAATTTTACTCATTTTTTTCCTCCTGATTACTTATTTAACCTTTTTATATGCCTTTCGCTCTTTTCTAAAATCGTCTATCCATATTTGAGCTAGTTCTGTTAGTCTTTCTTGATAAATATAGTAGTCTGTAAAATAAAAATCACCAATAACTGAATAATGACCGTTTTTAGTTAATGCTAAGAAATTGGGTCTTTGAATACTACCATCTGCCGATTGTTCCATATCCACTTCCCACAAAATAGGATCATTTTTACTACTTTTATATAATGCTATTGTGACTAACTTAGGAATAAATTCTTTTTCAGGGCGATACGATACTATCTGTAGGAGGAAATCTAATAACTCTTTATCTGTCAGATTTGTACCGCCTACAAAGCGAAGGACTTTTGACTTCATATGCGTTTTTTCTTTTACTAACTCAAAGTCTAGTAATCCCTGTTGCTTTTTAGATACAAAGTTTAATTTGGTGTTCTCTTTACGACACGAAATATAGCTGCATACACCATTAATGATAATTGTATATTCGTAATCTTCTTTTAAATTTGATAACTCATTTAGTAAAGTTCTCATTTCTTCGTCCTTTCTCTAATCAAAAATTCGTTCCAATCTTTTTCACTTGGTGGTAATTTTGACTCAAATTCTATTTCATTGAAATTGATTTTTTTTAGTTCTTCCATTGCTTTTTTTCCTGCCGTATCATTATCAAAACAGATATTTAGTGTCTGACAATTATTTTTCAGGTCCATCTTTTCTATACCATACTTTAGAAAGTTAAATATTTTCTGCAAAGCTACACCATTAATGGAAATTAACCAAAAATTCTCTTGTTCTTCCAGGTCATTTTTGAAAAGGGTGTAGTAACTTAATAGATCAATTTCACTTTCAAAAAAATACAAATTTTTAGGTAATCCCTCCAGGTAATTAAATCCCCATAAGCTATCTTTTTCTGTAGTAGGTGCGACGTACTTAAAATAATCTTTTTTTGTATGGTATTTGTCTTTTTCTTCCTGCGTTAACTTAACTGTTCCTTGTTTACTGAAGCCGACAATTTGAGAGCCACAGTACCATTTAAAAATGATCTCTTTTCCTTCATTTTGAGTAATCAATCCTAAATGAAAAAATTTTCTAATGACACTATTTGCTATTTTTCTACTGGCTACTAAGTAACGCTGCGCTTCCAATGGAACAAAAGTTTCTTTGACCTGGTAATTAAAATATTTAGGATAAACTTTCTTTGCTACTTTCTTCAATTCTTTACCTTCTATATCGTGAGCAACTTTATTTAAACTCTCTTGCAATGTTAATCCATACATGATTTGTAGGTATTGAACTACGCCACCACTAGCATTTTTTTCTCCAGATCGGCTATTCCAAATAAAGTAATTTTTTCTCACATTAATTTTCAAGCTATCGTGGTCTTTATGTTGATAGTAATTGTGCCCAACGTTTATTAAAGGCTCTCCTATGGAGAGTAAGTAGTCTGCCACAGGAATATTATAAAAATCAATTTTTTCCATTCTCAACACCTCAAAATCTTTCTGAACCATCTTAAAGATACAATCATTTGACTATCTTAAACTTTGCAGAATTAGCTTTGTTTTATCATCTATTACACATCTTTATTTCTATCCTTCTTAAAATATAAAAGGTGTTCCTAGTGTTAGAACAGTCCAAAAATAAAGTAAGGATACTAGAATCAATCCAATAATCAACAAGTATTTATTTATCTTTATTATAAGGCTAATCGCAAACCATGAGAACAACGTAATACTTAATAAACATATTCTGGTTAAGTAAGGTAGTTGATGGATTTTTTCTTTCATGTTTTGATGGATTGTTACTTGTCTTTTTATCTCCATTTTTTTTGGCTCCTTCTTTTTTTTGTACTGTACACTGATCAGAGGATAGGCTGAGGAGTATTCCTCAACCTTGATTCCCTTCTGCTCTGAATATCTTTACTATTCAAATAAATAGTCAATTACCTGGAGTATCGAACAATATTCACCGCCGTATTTGATATAAATTCTTGTTTCATAAACTGGCTGCCAATTGCCAGTTTCTGTGGCCGTCATAATTAAATTAAACTCCTTTTTTGTCATGTGTACTTTTGGTCTATGAAAAGCTAGCAATTCTTCTTTAACCATTTGATACTTCGGAATACTCATAATTTTTGTCCCCCTATGCTTCTTTTAGTTGTTTTTGCGAATAATTTTTAACCGTTTGGCTACCATACATGTCCCGTATTTTATTCATGTCATAATCTTTTTTGCCATGTCGCTTATAACCTTTAGGGGACAAATACCATGCTTTCTTTTTGTTTCCCCATTTAAGACCTAACGCTTTTAATTCTTCTTTATAGGGTTTTGTTTCACCAGTGACCCATAAGAAAGAGCCAATCACTTCAATAAGGACATTTTGCATTTTCAGATTCAACAACTGCGAAATAATTTCTCGCCATTCTTCGGGGGTTTCAGTGGTTTCTTTTTCATAAAATTCATTGTCTTTATTTTTATGAATATGTTTTAATTTTTCAAAAAGTGAATCGTACTCATTATTGATAATTTTCATCACTTCTTCATCTCCGCCACAATCGGGGTGATGCTTCAAAGCCAACTTTTTATAAACCTGTTTTAATTCTTCCAACGTTTCAACTTCTTTGATATAAGTCGTCATGCCAATTCCTTCTTTCTTTATGATTTTTTTGAAACCCATTTCGTTTGCACGATTCCGGAGGCGGGAAGGTTTTGATTTTAAATTTCAATTTTTCTGAACTTAAAATTTGTGCATCTGAATTTTATTTGTATGGGTCATTTCGTATTGCTTGTCATCCTCGGCGTGACTTCGTTAAACACTAAAATGTTCTGAAATAAAAGGGAGTGCTGTAGTAAAAAAATTGTGGGTTTCAATTTATTTACGCCCCTTTTATTTCAGGTTATTTTCGTGTAGAAGTTGGCTTCGCCGTGGGTGATAAGCGTTTTTTACGAAATGATCTATACAATTTCAGATCAAAAGTGAAGGAAAATCGGGTTGAAATTTAGGTCTTGACCTTGAACTAACTTTTGACTTTATCTTTTGAACTAAGGTTTTGTTAAACCACTACATAAAATGTTTCTGACGTAGCGGCGGTGGCGGTTGGAGCGAAGGAAGAAATTCGTATTTTATATAAAAAAAACCAGTCAAAAGCCTTAATCAATAAGGTTCTAACTGGTTTTATATGGTATAATATTCATGACAGTAAAGTTTAATGACGGTGGTTTATCCAATCGAAAGTGAGGTGGTGCATATGAATGTATCCACTCAATCTAAAGAAAGGAGAAACCTTTTGCCTATTTCAGATAGTTTGCAACTAATGATTGCTTTTGGTGGCTTTACGCTTACCTTAATCACAACCATTATTGCGATTCTGAATTATAAAGACAAAAAATAGCCGTTAACTTTAGCAGTCGGCTATTTTTTAAGCTACTATGCCACCGTCTTTAACGGTGCTGTCTAAAGAGGTGTTGTTTCCGCAACGCCTCTTTTCTATTTTATTATACCACATTTGATAGAAAAATCGAGTCATAATGTTTCTACTACTGGCTTTGCCAGTTTTTTTGTTGCCACCTAAACAGTGGTGGTGGTCGGCGTGTGGTGGCAACAAAAAAAAGCTTTTGACCTAATTTAATAAAGCGATTTTTAGCGTAGGCTAAAAATGACAACACATCAAGGTTGATTCCTAGAAAGTGAGGGACGAGCCTAGGAATTAAACAAGCTTTATGAGGCACGAATAATACAGCTTGTTTCCTTGTATTTGTCGGCAAGCATAAAAGTATTTGTTCTGAAGTGAGGACAGACGTCCGCAACGGAAAAAGACTTTTAAACCTTTTTTAAATAAAAAAGTCTAGTTTCCTAGACTTTTCCTTTTCTTCGCTCTTCTGTTCGTTCTTTACTTTCTTCATTTCTAAATTGTAGAATTCTCTTTGTTTCTAAATATTCCTTTTTCCCTTGTTCGTTTGTTTTCACATAACTGTCATGAAAGCCTACTAAACTGACAAGAGAGCCTTTTACGACATAATCAGCTAGTCTACTGGCAATCTTATTGTTTTGCGTATCAATAGCCGTGTAGTTGATAAAAACCGTTTCTTTAGTACCGTCACCCTTTTTCTTGAAGGGGTGATCTTGGGCTAAGGTAATAGATACAATGGCATTGCCTGTTTCTTGGGAAATGTTGATAAAGGGATTGTCTACTAATCTTCCTCTTGCTGTGAATTGATTATCTGAATTTAAAAACATGTCCATTCCTCTTTTCTTTGTTTACATATCTTAATTATACAATATTTTAGTAATTTTATAAAGCTTTTCTCCACTTTTTCAGCGAATTATTGTATACTTTAGTGAGCGAAAAAATAGAATCTTGAGGGGTTTATTTATGTATAAATGGCGGGATCAAAAAATCATTCATAATGAGAAGTTGCGAAAAAAAAATCAAAATCTGTCCATCACAGCTTTTGTTCTAAATGAGACCATAAAGAGGGCAGAAGAAAAAGAAGAATATGTAGGAGATTTTGTGGCGGATATATTGATTAAACACTTAAACATTCCTATTCCAGAAAATAAATAAAAAGGAGAGAGCTATTTTGACAGAGGAAATTAAGCGAAGAAAGAAAAGAGTATTGAATCCTGAGTTAAGAAATATTAATAAAGGAATGACTTTACCTATATTTGTTATTGAAGCGGTTCAAGAAAAGGCAGATAGTCAATTAATGTCTTTTTCAAAATATGTAGAGACAGTTTTAATCAAGGAACTTCATTTAGAAATACCTAAAAATGTGCCCCCTGAAAATGAAGAATAAAAAGAGCAGCTATATTGATAGCTGTTCTTTATTTTGCAAAATTCAAGAATGTAATGAAGCCCTTTTCGTTTAATTTTACCTGAGCATTATAGGTATCTTTGCTCTCTTTCTTTTTAATCTTATTGACCACAATTTCTTTTCCTTCTAGTAATTCTTTGATATTTTTCTTTGAAAGTTTCTTTCCTCTAAAATTATTTGCCATAGTAAACTTGCAGTTTGGATAGTTAGAACAACCATAAAAAGTTTTCTTCAGGATCATATTACCGCCACAGGTAGGGCAATTTCCTACTATACTTTTTTCTATTTCTCTCTTTTCAGCCTCTTTATAACTTTCTATAGGTAGCTTAGAGATATCTTCAGGAACTGCTTCTATTAGATGGGTAATGAATTTTTTAATATTATTCAAAAATACTTCTTGAGAGCCTTGAGATTGACCGATTTTTTTTAAATATACTTCCCATTTAGCAGTCATTTCCGCACTAGTTAATAATGCTTGATTACTAACTGCCTGGCATAACAGTCTTCCTTTTTCCGTAATCACTAATTGATTTTTTTGAGAAAGGATATATTCTCTTTTTTTCAACGTTTCAATGACGTCTGCCCTAGTAGCTTCAGTTCCGATTCCCTCAACCTCATTTAATGTGTTCTTTGTTACTTCGTCGTCAACTGTTTTGCCTGCTGTTTTCATGGCAATAATGATTGATCCTTCATTGTAGGGTTTAGGCGGTTGGGTTTCCTTCTCCTTCATTTCTAAATCCACTTGTACAGATTGGCCTTTTTGAACTTTAGGCAATAATACTTCATTTTCTTTTTCCTTCTTGTTTAAGCTAGTAAAAAGAATTTTCCAACCTTGTTCTAATGGGACTTGTCCTTTACTTTTTAACAATAGATTACCAACAGCTGTCTGAATCACTGTTTCTTCGTATTTATAATTAGGCAAAAACATTCCTACTGTTGTTTTAGCTACCAACAAATAAATATTCTTCTGATTTAGCGTAAGTTTGTCGAAAACTTCCTTCGTTGCAACGGTTTTCGTTAAAATAATGGCATGGTGTTCTTGTACTTTTGAGTCATTTACATAGCTCTTTCTAGGCTCCAATTGTGTGGGTTTCTCAGTTATTCCAAGAAAGTTTAAATAATTACTGATATTTTTTCTTAAATAAGTAAATTCATTGTGGGTGATATAAGGCGTATCTGTCCTTGGATAAGTTAGTAGTTTAGCTTCATACAGCGCCTGAACCGTTTTTAGTGTTTCTTTTGCACTCAGTTTGAATATTGTATTGGCTTTTTTCTGTAGGGAACTTAAAGAAAATAGAGACGGACTCTTTGTCTCTTTCTTTGTGATTTCTACAGCACTTATTGTACCTGCTTGTTTTCCTATACGCGCTTTATGTTCAACAAGATAAGCTTGTAAGTCCCTTTCGTCTTTAAAACTGTTAAACGCAACTGAAAAAGGGGCCACCGGATGATTCAAAAAGGGGCCAAAAATTAGTTTAGCCATTTCTTTGTATCTTCTACACGAAAAGATGGACCACTGAGATCCAATACATGGGCCCGATGGGCCAAACGGTCCACCATTGCTGCCGTAAGCATTGGATCTTTAAAGGTTTCTTCCCAACGATCAAAGGACAGGTTCGTCGTGATAATCATAGAACCGGCATTCGTCCGATTTGAGAGAAGATTAAACAGTATTTCGCTTCCTATTTGGTCAAATGAAACATAACCTAATTCGTCCAGAATCACCAAGTCGTATTTACCAAACCGACGCTTATAAAAATTTAGCTGATTCGCACTCATCGATTCTTTCAGTTCGATGACCAAGTTAGGGATATTTGTAAAGAGGACACTTTTTCCAGAGAGACAAGCTTCCATTCCGAGAACAGTTGCTAAGTGTGTTTTTCCAACCCCAGGATTGCCCATTAAAATCAGATTCTCTTTTTGATCAATAAATCGTAACGTTTTCAGTTCTTTGATCTGTTTCTTCATTTTTACTTCCAAATGGCTGTCCATGTAATCATCAAACGTCACTTTACTTGATAATTTTGATTGGCGAATCAGTGTTTGAATCCGATTATTTTGTCTCTGCTCGATCTCTAACATAAGCAGATGTGTAAGAAATTCCTCGAAGCTTTGATCCAGATCAATTGCTTGTTGAAGTAAAGTTGAATAGTTTTTCTTCAGATAAGGTAGTTTTAATTGTTTGGCATATGCTTCGATCATTTATTGGCCGCCTTTCTCACTTGATGGATCAAATTATATTCCTGCAGTTGGTTTCTCGCTTCGTTTACTGCTCGACTAGGTGGTGTTTTAGAGACCTTATGGTCTTTCAATGCTTCTTCTTCTAATTGAATGATCAATTGATCCAAAGAGATACTTAAATGTTTTTCAATAAATTGAAGAAACCTGCGCGGTGTCTTTTGATAATACTGAAGAAAACAGTGTCGCAGCTTGGGTGTCTTCTTCAAAACAAGTGAGTGTTCCAACGACTTAGGTTTCCGTAAAAAAGTCGTTAAATAATGGCGAATATCGATCGAGTACTGTTTGTCTCCCTTCTGAATAGGGTGTGTCACGATAATTTGACTGGATCCAACGATTTTTAGATCATTGAGATAACGTTTCACGATCACTTTCTGTCCAACCAGATAATCTGGAACTGAGTAATAGTTGCCATTCACATGGACAAAACTATACTTGTCTACTGTTTGTTTTGTGGTAATACCGTAGTCATAAAATCCTCGTAATGGCTGTAATTGATCCTGCTCCAAAGCGATCGTTGACTCAACGTTTAATTCAAGTAGGGCTTTGTCTAAATGTCTTTGGGCATGTCCGATTGATTCAAACTCATACTGTTTTGTGAACGCTTTTCGTCGTAAGACCTGGACACTCTTCTCTACATGACCTTTTTCATGGCCGCTGAAGGGATTGGTCACCACTGGCTCAAAACGATAGTAAAGGGCCATTTTCACTAACTCGTCATTGAGTTCCTTCTCGTGTCGGCCGACAAAACGTTTCACTACGTTTCGCATATTGTCATAAACTACAGTAGAATAAACGCCTTGAAGTTGTTCAAAGAAACAAATATGTGCATCCAAGAAAACCTGTTGGTTGGCAGATTCATAGAGCTTTCCCCAGCGATAACCAGAAGCCGGACAAGAAAATACTGCGAGTGTCAATGTTCTCTTTTGTTGGTTGATCAGGCATTTTACTTCGCCGAAATCAAACTCGGTTCGATACCCCAACGGATAAAGTTGCTTGATATAAGCTTCCTTTTTCGCCTGAAGTTTTTCTCGAATATACGGGCGTAGGGTACTCTGACCGATATCAAATCCTTCTGATATCAACATTTCGTGAATAGCCACCGTTGTAAATCGTTGTTTATGAGGGCCAAGTTGTTTCGCTTTTAATTGGTCAAATGCAAGTATTTCTTCGACCCGTTGGTCGATTTCAGGCGTATATTTTCTAGGCTGACGATTGTTTGTTTGATAAGTCGGTGGAGCTGTTAGTTGCTCCTTTTTTATCGGATTGGCAGGATCTTGTTCCAATACTCTTTGCGCTGCTTGATACTGTCGCCAATAACGACCAACAGTTTTTCGATTGAGGCCCAATTCTTTCGCAACAGAACGTTGAGAACGGCCACTTTCCAACAGACGAATGACTGTTAATTTATCCATAAAAGTTATCACTCCAAGACCTCCAATAAGTAAATTGATTCTTTACTTATTGTGAGTTAGTAGTGGTCCCTTTTTCAACCATCGTTACTATGAAAAGTGGCCCCTTTTTAAACTAGCATAAACAGTAGGCATTCACCCAAACTCTTATTTGTTTCTTATCCTTAACCGAATGTACCTTTGCTAAATAGTTATACCCACCTTTCCCGTCTAAGTATTCTTGAACTACCTTCAATTTGAATTCAAAACTATATTTAGCCAAAAAAAATACCGACCTCCAAGAGTTAGATTTTGGTCTAACTTTTGGGGGCGGCTCATGATATTAAAGCAACGGGGTGTTTTTTAACTTTAGATGTTAAAAAGCAGGTCTTGCAGTTCCTGCCATTCAGTATCTAAGGGAATATCAGATAAACGATAAATATCTGATGATGTAAGATGGAGCTGCGGTTCAAAATTGTATACGCACAAATCAATCTGCAGTGTACTTAGCAACTCATTTGTTAATGGTCGATTGAATAAAAAATGATATTCAACGTCATTTGGAATAACTTTTTTTGCTAGAGCCTTGTAATAACTTACAGAAGAGGAGTCTCCAGTTAACGCAAAGAGCACTTTTTTCTTATTATATTTTTTTACCTCATACAATAAGGTTAGTCTGGCGGCGACATCCTCAACCTGTGAAAAACATTCGTGATTTTTTAAAATATGACACCAAATGGAAAATGTATCAGAGTAATTATTTTTAGCCTTGCGTATCAAAATGCGAGAATATTTTTGAAACAGATCCGTACACTCCGTCAATATCGATAGATTTGTGAGGTAGGATTGAATAGCTGATTTTGCCTTATGGTTGAGTACTAAATTCTGCTTTGAGGCGATAAAAAAATTTGTAATAAGCAAATCCTGTTCAGTGAATTCTTGAATAAAGTCATTGGTTAAGTATGAGCTGTTTGATTCATAAATAATGGTATCGACTTGTGCAAAATAAGAAAACAAGATTTCTTGGTTCCGATTGTTTTCCCTAGGTACCTTTGAACGAAAATAAGTAGAGAAGGCTGTTTTAAAACGGCGGTAGCTATCTTTGTTTTCATATTTTTCCAGTATTGGAGCATCAAACTCAATAAAATGCTGGTTTTCTATTCGTTTTTCTATGATGAACATCCAAATTGTTGCTCTATAGTAGTCGAAATTTAAATTTAGATCGTAGTCTCTTTTCATTTTTTCTAAGACTTCTGTTATCTCATGATATTGATCATTATGGATGATGGGTGCACTACTTTCATGAATGGAGCGAAAATACTGGAAGAAAAAATATCGGATATTTACTTCGTCACCGACTAAGGAAAAGGTAGTGGTATCGAGGTCAAGCCTGAAATCTTTAAGAACGTTTCGGAAGGTTCTGATGTAATTTTTCATTGTTGATTCGGAAATGTATAAGTCCAAAGCGTAAGTAACCAAATCTTTCTTTTCTTCATAGAAAATGGATTCGATAATGTGAAATATTGGATTATCTGAAATTAGACTATCAATATAAGAGACAATATCACGGCTCGGGCCATATTTTTCAAGGGATAAAGTATGATTGAATTCTTCTAATAAGAGAGCGCTTGGCAAGTTATCGATTAGGTAAGCGACATCTTGTTGTATCGTTTTGAAAGAAACATCACAGAGATCGCTAAAAGTTTTTAATGACACCGGGCGATTGGCTTCAAGTAAGATTTGAAGGATTTTTATTTTTCTTTTTATAGATTTATCGACTAGCAAATCATAGGAGTAGGTATTCATTAGAAAAAGCCCCCTTATCAAAAAGTGGTGATACGGTTCCATTATAATACGAACGAAGCTTATAAATAAAATATTTGTCTTGATATTTATAAATTATTTTTTGCAGATGATTTATTTCTATTTAAAGCTTCTTTTTTTTATTCCTTCAGACAAATTATTTCCGATTTCTAGAATTAGTTTATTTGTGAAAAGCTTAGTTGTTCACTAAACTTACTATACAAGCTATCCTTGAAATTGCTTGATAATTGTAAAAATCATTAAGGAAAAGTTCGATAGTAGATTAATAAGATAGAGAGTCGAAAGGAGAATTATGATGAATAAAATTGTGGTAATTGGTAATGGAGATGTCGGTTCAAGCTTTACCTTTGCTCTAATGGCACAGGGTGTTGGGAATAATGTAGGTATTATTGATTTGGATTCTCAAAAGGTTGCCGGTGATGTGAAAGATCTTACGAATGGTTTGGCTTATGTTGGGCCTAAAAGAATTTATTCTGCAGAGTATTCGGATTGTTCTGATGCAGATTTAATTGTTATCACAGCTGGAGCGGCACAGAAGGAAAATGAAACTCGATTGGATTTGGTGAAGCGCAATGCACGAACTATTAAGTCAATTGTCCAATCAGTTATGGCGCATCATTTTAATGGAATATTTTTGATTGCTAGCAATCCAGTTGATGTTCTCACCCATTATGTAAAAAAACTAACAGGATTTCCCGCAAATAGAGTTATTGGCTCGGGAACCTCTTTGGATAGCGCTAGACTAAGAAGTGCCATTGGAGAAAAATTTCAAATAGATCCAAGAGACGTGAATATTTATATTTTAGGTGAACATGGAGACACTCAATTTCCTGTTTGGTCTCATGGAAATATTGGTGGTTTAAAGATCAGCGAATGGTTGAATCAACATTCTGAATTTTCCGACTCTGACTTAATAGAATTGTCGGAAAACGTTAAGAATGCAGCATATGAGATCATTCATTACAAGGGCTCTACTCATTATGGGATTGCCATTTCTTTGGCAAGGATTACAAAAGCGATTTTGCTGGATGAAAATTCTGTTCTTCCAGTCTCAGTACATTTGGAGGGTCAATATAATAGTAAGGATGTTTGTATTGGTTCTAATGCTGTTTTAAATAGATCAGGGATTCGAGAGATCATTGAAATACCGTTAGATAAAGATGAAATGGAAAAAATGCGGGTTTCTATTCAGACCTTGAAAGACATGCAGAAAGAAATACTTGAGAGTGATAGCTGATGTAATGGAATATTTTTGATCACTCTGCGGCAATAGAAAATATAAAAATGCAAAACCTCACTTAGAAAACAAGAGATATCTATGCTTTTTCAAGAAGTCCTTCCATTACGACTAATTTTTTCACAGCCGCATAGTTGTTTAAGCAGATGCTAATAGCCTAAGAGATAATCATTTCTCTTAGGCTATTTTTTTATTAAATGCGCCAATATTAAAAAAACAGTAACGCTTTCAAACAAATTTTTTCCAATTTTTAGAAATAGTTTGTTTGAGAGGGCGGTATTAATTTACTAAACTAGCATCATACTCATTAAGGAGTTATTACGAAAGGGGAAAGGGTATGAAAGAAAATACTACTTTAAGCTTAAAAGCAGGAGTGAAAAAAAGAAAATCCGTTGTCGATAGAAAAAATAAAAGCGATACGCTATTTTCTTTTCTAGTGCAACTACTTAAAATATCCGTGGCGGTATTACTATTAGCCATTAGTATTAATTTATTTTTAGGACCGCATGATATTGCCGCTGGAGGCGCCAGTGGGATTGGGATTTTAGCAGAATCAGCGTTAGGAATCGATCGTTCATGGGTCGTCCTATCATTGAATGTTGTCGTTTTAATTTTAGCTGCTTTATTTTTAGGAAAAAAGATTTTCTTCAATACGTTAATTGGGAGCTTGTTGTTTCCTTTAGCATTACGTATAGTACCGATCGGTATGCTAACTGAAGATCGTTTACTATCAGTTATTTTTGGAAGTATTGTTTTTGCAGTCGGAGTAGCTATTTTATATAAGATCCAAGCATCTAGTGGAGGAACAACAATTCCACCGCTGATTTTTGAAAAATATTTTGGTATGAATCCATCACTAGGACTATTGTTTACTGATATGGTGATCGTATTTATGAGTCTCTATGTTTTTGGTTTCGAAGAGTTTTTGTTCGCCATTTTATCTATTGGGATTACTTCAATCGTTATGAATTATATTGAAAATGGTTTGAAGAGAAGAAAGGCGATTATGATCATAAGTCAAGACTATACGAAAGAAATACGCGATCAATTAACAAATGAATTGGATAGAGGTATGACAGTATTCGACGCTAAAGGCGGAAAAAATGATTGTGATAGAGAAATGATCATGGTAGTGGTGACTGGACAGGAGTATCCTTTGGTTAGAAAAATCGTAGATGAGATTGATCCTAAAAGCTTTATGATCACTTATAATGTGGCAGAAGTTCATGGCTTGGGATTCACGTATCATCCGATTCAATAATAAGGAGGAAAAATAATGGAACCTATATTAGCTTTTACTATTGTAATGTTTATTTGGACGATTGGGGAGTTTGTATCAAACAAAAGCAAGGCTTTGATTTCGATGATGTTAATAGCTTCTTTGATCTTTTTGGTGGGTTTTGCAACAGATTTATTACCTCATGATCTGATTCAGGACTCAGGATTGTTAGGCTTAGGAAATGCTGTTATTGGGGTGATTATCGTTCATTTAGGAACAATGATGAGCTTTAAAGATTTGAAGCTGCAGTGGAAGACCTTTGTTGTAGGATCGTTAACAGTTGTTTTAATGACGGTGATTCTAATCTTTATCGGTGAATTGATCTTTGACAGAAATATTGCCGTAGCTGGCACCGCGTCGATAACCGGAGGGACACTATCGATTTTAATGGTGCAGGAAAAAGTGAATGAGATTCAGAATGCTGGCGGCGATCTAGGGATTTTATCTAGTTACTTATTAGCAGTTTTTCCGCTCTTGATACTAAACTTAAAAAATTTGGTTGGTTTCTTATTTACGGCGAATATTTTGAAAAAAGAAGCACTTCGCGTGAAGAAGCAATATCGTGATGGCGAGCTGATTTTTTTTGAACAGGAAGTAGCTGAAAATACTACGGAGGCTAAAGAAAGTATTTTACCAGATTTTTTACGGACACCTTATGGCACGTTGTTTTTACTGGGACTGACAATGTATGTTTCTCGATTTTTAAGTCAATTAACTAATGGGACAGTAAATGCTTTTGTGATTGCCTTACTATTGGGAATCATTTTGCGACACTTCAGAATTCTGAAGCCTAATGCATTATCATCTACCGACTCTTTTGGTTTGCTAATGATTTCCATCATGGTTATTGCGTTTGGTCCATTAGCAGATATTGTTCCGGCAGATCTATTGCATTTGATTGGTCCAATTGCTTTCTACTTAGCAGCAGGTTTGGGGATAATCTTTATAGCGTCATTCTTTATCGGTAAAAAGGTCGGTTACTCTGGTTCATTGTCGATTGCTGTAGGTATGACAACCTTGTTTGGATTTCCAGGAACAATGGTCTTAACCAAAGAAGCAGCTGCAGCTGTAGGGGAAACAGAAGAAGAAATCGCTGTAATTGAGCAAAATATTCTACCAATCATGATAACGGCAGGATTTTCTACAATAACGATAACTTCTGTCATTACCGGAGGGTTGATTGTTGGATTGATGCTGGGATAAGTGTTTATTGATAAAAGAGGTTGATTATGAAGAAATTTAGTAAATATTTTGTGATTGCTTTGTTTAGTGTTGTAGTTGTATATTTTGCTTTTTTTTACAGAATTCCTGATTTATATATAACTAAGCCGGGGCCAGTAGCAGATGCAATGGAAATGGTGTCGGTAGCAGACCACACCTCAAAAAGTGATTCAGAAATTTTGGTGACAACAGTCAAACGTGAACAAGGAACAGTATTTAAGCTAATCAGGGCCTTGATCCATCCTTATCAAAATCTAACAAAAGAAAGCCAGAACTACGAAGCGGTAAAACAGGATAGTAGAGATGTTCAGCGGGCTTTCATGGCAAATTCTAAACAAACAGCAGTGATGGAGGCTCATAGACTTGCTGAAAAGGAGAAGGAGCTTGATTTTGTTGGAATACGAGTGATGAATATTAATCGAGATGTGCAAAACTTGAATTCACTGAGAATAAACGATGTCATTCTTTCAATAAATGGTGAAGCAGTCACACCTAGCGCTCTAGCCTTACTCCCACAAAAATTAAGGGCGGCACGAACCGAGCTTGTTGTTGCGAGAGAAGGTAACAAACAGGAACTATCTATTCCGAGAATTACAAGAAGCGGCTATTTATTAAACGGTGTACTGGCAATGACTGCCAACGAATCAATTAGCATAAATTCTAAAGGATTCGGCGGACCTTCAGCTGGGGCGATGTTAACCTTAAGTGTTTATCAGCAAATTACAGGTCAGGATCTGCTAAATGGAAGAACGGTTGCTGGTACAGGAACGATAGAAACGAATGGCAGTGTCGGACTTGTTGGCGGAATTCCGCAAAAAGTCTACGCCGCACATAACTCGCAAGCGGATATTTTCTTTGTCCCTTATCTGGGAAATGAAGAAGGAACTTTTTCAACAAACTATTTTGAAGCTAGAAAAGTGGCAGAGGATATTCAGACTGAGATGAAAATTGTGCCCGTTGGAGATATGGCCGATATTATTGAATACTTGGAATTGAATGGTTAAGTTGTCATTTCAAGAGTATCAAAAATAAGAAGGAGGAAAAATTATGGATACAAAACGATTAGTTATAACATTTATTGAGTTGGTTCAGATTGATTCTGAATCGGGAAATGAAGGCAAAATACATGAATATTTAAAAAATAAATTTATGAAGCTTGGCTTGGAGATCGTGGAAGATAACAGTAAGGAAGATACCGGATTGGGTTCAAATAATTTAATTGTTAAGCTTCATGGAAAAGACCGCAATAAATTGCCTCTTTTCTTTTCCTGCCACACTGATACAGTTTTTCCGGGAAAAGGTATTGAAGTGATTGAAGAATCAGGGATTTTATCCTCTAAAGGAGAAACGATACTAGGTGCAGATAATAAAGCGGGAATCGCGATTATCATCGAAGCGATTGAAACAATTCAAGAACTAGGTATTACAACAGGAGATTTAGAGTTTGTTTTTTCTCCAGGAGAAGAAATTGGATTAATTGGTGCATCAGCCTTAGATATGCAGCTGATCAACGCCAAAAGTGGATATGTTTTAGACAGCGGCGGAGAGGTAGGTCGTGTGACTATAGCCAGTCCGACATTATTTATGTATGAGATTCAAGTAAAAGGACAATCAGCACATTCAGGTATAGAACCAGAAAAGGGAATATCTGCTGTTTCAATTTTATCAGAAGCTTTACAAAAAATTGAGATAGGTCGTATTGATGAGATGACAAACGCGAATATCGGAACAATTAATGGAGGAAACGCGACAAATATTGTTATGGATTCGTTGGTGCTAAAAGGAGAAGTACGTTCAGTATTGCCAGAAGTAGCAGAACAATTACTCAAGGAAATAGAAGAGGCCTTTAGTGTAGCAGTTCAAAAATATGGCGGCTCCTTTGAAATGACGGTAGAAAAAATGGCCACTGGGTACAATATTCCTGATGAAGCAGTGATAATGAAAAGGTTAGATAAGGCAATGCATAAACAGGACCTTTCCTTGATAAAGGAGATTAGCGGCGGCGGAAGCGATGCTAATATTTTTAATGAAAAAGGAAAAGAAGTTGTTAATTTGTCCATTGGCTATGAAAAAATTCATACGACTGAAGAATATATAGCTGTTGCAGAAATGGAGAAGGCTGTTAAATTGGTGATTGAATTGGCGGAGATGGCTTCTTGAGGATTAAAAGTCGATAGAAATTTTTTATGAACAGAGGACTTTCAATAAATCGTTGAATGAGCGGAATAAATCAAGAAAAGGGTAAAGAGCATGCTTGCAATAAGTGCTATTTTGTTAGCTAGTTTCTTATGTTTTTTTAAGATCATTCTAAAATGGTGGAAAAAAACTTTTTCTGCAACAGAACAGCTGATGAACTCGTTATTATTTGTACTGTTCTCTCTATTACTAATTATTCTTTCCTCTGTTCGTTTATTATTTAGACTGTGAACGAAACTAGCAATGCCTGTACTATAAATTTTATGAGTGGTGGGGAAAAATGAACGAAATTCATTCATTTCAACAAAAAGAAATCCAACAAGCGCAGTTCTTTTATGAATGTGCCATGAAGGAATGCGAAACAAAATTTCAAATTCTTTTTTCTGAATTATTAATGAAAAATGAACGCTCATCTATTCAAGGAGTTAGCTCAAGAGTAAAGACAAGTACCTCGATTTATGAAAAGTGTGATAGAAAAGGAATCCCTATAAAGTTGGATGAAATTCTGTCGAATATATTTGATGGTGCCGGTGTTCGGGTGATCTGCTCTTATATCGATGATGTATACCGAATCAGAGAAATGTTTCTTGGTCAAGATGATGTGATTTTATTAAATGAAAAAGATTTTATTGAATGTCCTAAGGCAAATGGCTATCGCAGCCTGCATCTGATTGTTCAATTACCAGTTTTTCTATCTAATATGAAGAAAAATATTGTTGTGGAAGTCCAGCTTCGTACAGCAGCAATGGATTTTTGGGCCAGCCTTGAGCACGAATTAAAATATAAAAGTGATAATAAAGATCCGGCGTTAATAAATGAGTTGCGCGTCTGTTCAGATAAAGCGCATCTATTAGATGATGAAATGATGGGGTTGAGAGACCGAATCATCGAGTTTAATCAAAAGCTAGAACGCTCTAAAAAAGGACACTGAGTTTAGCCGTTTTCTTAATAAATAAAGCTTTACTATTTTTGGTTCTGTTGCAAAGATTTCCAATACCCTACTTTTAAGATAAAATGGAGGGAAATGACAGCTTGGAGGAACGAAGATGGACCATTTTAAGGGGAAACAATTTCAAAAAGATGTGATTATAATAGCCGTAGGCTATTATCTTCGTTACAATCTCAGCTATCGTGACGTGCAAGAACTGCTTTATGATCGTGGCATTCAGGTGTGCCATACGACGATTTATCGCTGGGTGCAAGAATACGGACGCATTTTGTACCAGATCTGGAAGAAAAGAAATAGAAAAGCATTCTATTCATGGAAAATGGATGAAACGTATATCAAAATCAAAGGAAAGTGGCATTATTTATATCGTGCCATCGATGCAGATGGTTTCACACTTGATATTTGGTTACGAAAAAAACGCAATACACAAGCAGCGTATGCGTTTATGAAACGATTATTCAAGCACTTTGGTGAACCGAAGGTTCTCGTCACCGATCAAGCGCCTTCGATTGCTAGTGCATTTAAGAAACTAAAGAATCATGGTTTTTATCAGCATACAGAGCATCGAACCGTGAAATATCTGAATAATCTCATTGAACAAGACCATCGACCAATCAAGCGAAGAAATAAATTCTATCGAAGTTTACGTACAGCGGCGACCACGATCAAAGGGATGGAAACCATTCGAGGATTATACAAGAAAACCCGAAAAGAAGGCAGTCTCTTCGGGTTTTCAGTCTGCATTGAAATCAAAGGATTATTAGGTATTCCAGCTTAATCCGGACGTTGAACTAGACTAATGTTGCGATTTTTAAAACTTTGCAACAGAACCACTTTCGGGAAGTATCTAAAATCAATTTTGAAATTATCATTAATGGTTCATTTAATGATAATTTCCCGTTCTTAGTAGTTATTAGATCGTTCTTTTTCTTTTTTTGATCGGATTATAACAAACATCTTGTCCGTAATCTTATTATAGAAGCTCATTCGAATTATTTATTTTTTTAACAGACATTTGTCTATCATTTTTGTAAAACGCTTTCATTTATTGCTGATTTTATAGACTTTTGTCGTTGATACAACTTAAGCATTACTTTAAAATCATATATAAAGAAAGGATAACTATTATGGATATAGATAATTTGATTCAAAGATACTCAACGGCAACTCTACTATTAGAGTACTGCCCTTATAAAATTCTTCAAGAAATTATAATTTTAGAGTTTTCAAAAGGAGAATTTTTTCTAAATCAGGGTGACATCTATGATCATGTTTTTTATATAGTAAATGGAACAGTAGATATATTTATTGATAATTTTAAAGACAAACAAATAGTTTTGGACTCTTATGAAGCCGGAAATTTTATTGGTGAACATGAAATATTTAATAATCAACCCTTTAGTTCTTCAGTAGTTTCAACGAGTGAAATCATTTTACTGAAAATACCAAGAAAACAATTTCTTGAATGGTTATCATTAGATAATCATCTGAATAATATTCTCATAAATTCTTTATGTAACCAAATATATAAACTAAGCAATTTGGTGGAAACATACTCTTTATTAACCACAAAGGAACAAGTCTGTTTGATACTTTCTCAACTCTCTCCAGACAACAATATTATTTCAAGAAACCGCTTGTTAAAAAAAATCTCTTCGACTACTAGAAGTGTCGATAGAGTTTTGTTGGAACTAAAGTCAAAACATATAATTATCAATAGCAACGGAAATATACAAGTTAATGATTTTGATTTATTAGAAAAATTTGGAGGTAGTGTATGACTAATATTGAAAAAGTCGAAGCTCATATTCAATTAGGGAATTCGATTAATGTAAAAAAAGCAATAATCGCTGGTGATCCAGCTAGAATTT
Source organism: Enterococcus alishanensis (assembly GCF_019218635.1). Taxonomy (GTDB): domain Bacteria; phylum Bacillota; class Bacilli; order Lactobacillales; family Enterococcaceae; genus Enterococcus_A; species Enterococcus_A alishanensis. Next base: position 40,743 of record NZ_JAHUZB010000011.1, read on the forward strand.
CTAAGATATCAAAATTTTTAGATAATCCATCAGAACTGAAGTTTAATAGAGAATTCAAATCAATTGTAGGTTACTATCACGGTGAAAAAATTTTAATTTTATCAACAGGTATTGGTTCCCCTTCAACTGCAATAGCGATTGAGGAATTATTTAACATTGGTGTACGCCAAATTGTACGAGTAGGTAGTTGTGGATCTCTCAGTGGTAATTTGCATATTGGAGATGTCGTTGTTGCCACCGGAGCAGTTCGTGAGGACGGTTTGTCTAAAGAATATTTACCTTTGTCATTCCCCGCATGTCCAAGCCATGCCTTCCTAGAATCTTCTTTTAGAATTTCTACAAAAGATATTAAATATGGAATAATAAGGAGTCATGATGGATTTTACATGAAATCTAACAATCAAAAAGAAGCTTTTTGGTCTAAGTACAATGTGCTTGCATCAGATATGGAAACAAGTATTTTGTATGTCATTGCTGCTGTACGCGGAATTAAATCGATTTCTATATTAAATACAGTTGTAGAATTCAATGAATCATTAGAAGATGGAGTTAACGACTTGGTAAATGGTAACAAAAAAATGCTGAAGGGAGAAAAAGCTTCAATACAATTAGCTTTACAAATTTTAACAGAAGGAGATTAATTATGAAAAAAGTACATGCACTTTTAAACAGTAAACAGTGGGACATTGGTTGGATTTCTCTAGGAATAATTTTAGTTATTATAAGCACTATCATAAGTAGCAACGGAAACATTACTTTAACAACTGTTACCTCTTTTTTAGGTAGTATCATAGGAATGACAGTAGTATTATTATTAGCTAATCAATCAGGTAAATTTGCTACTGGGTTAGGAGTAATTGGTGCTCTATTTGATACTTTTAACAATTACATGTTTGGGTTATCTGGAATGATGTTTGTAGGTATTTATGCGTTCTTTATTTATTTGAAAGGCTTCTTTTCGCTGGGTAAACAAATAGCAGTTACAAAGGTTACTAAATCCAATTTAATCATATCACTATGCATTGCTGTTGCAGGTGGTGTCTTATTGCTTACGTATGGATCAACAATACTTCCTAACAATGCGCCACAGTGGGTCATATATTGTAACGCCCTTGTATTCATCATACAAGTAGTTTCCCAATATTTGATGGTCGAAGGTAAAGCTATTGGTTGGGTAGGTTTTACAGTAATTAATGTAATTAATTTATGCTTGCAATCTTATGTTTATATAAGTGGTGCCAATCCAGCAGCTCTAGTATATTTAGCTATGACGTTCATGTTTTTACTAAACTCAGTAAAAGCACTTGTCTTATGGTATGGCTTTGGAGAATAGAAAGGAAAATGAAAATGAAGACTACTTTAATAATCGATCATCCTTGGGATAAGAGTTTTAATCATGCACTTAAAAATAGTTTAGTTACTGAACTGAAGGATAATCATATTGATTACCATCTTGTCGACCTGTATAAAGACGGATTCAACCCTATACTTGAAACAAAGGATCTAGCAACTTACCAAGCGGGTCTTTCAAGTGATCCTATCGTTAATAAATATATTAACATCTTGAGAGATACTGATAAACTTATCATTATTTTTCCAATATGGTGGTATAGTTGTCCTTCTGGATTTAAAGGATTCATGGATAAGGTCTTTCTAGACGGAGTAGCTTTTCACGATGATGGGTCAGGGCTAAAACCTTTATTAAACATTAAATCTGCACACATTTTTACAACTTCTGAACAGCCAACGGAGGGTTTACGTCAAAGATGTGGAAATGCATTTGAAGGTCAAATTATTACTACTTTAAAGGATATTGGCATTGAAAATGTATACTGGGATAATTTAGGGACTATTAGTGCCTTAACAGATAGAGAAAGACTTAACTTTATAGCCTCAGCTAATAGAACAATAAATGCCTGCTATGAATGAAAATTTTCTAAAAACCGATTTGTATATGCTTTGTGAACTACTCACCACTTAACTAAACCTAACGGCTTTTAACTCTTGAAGTGAGCGCTTCTTGGGAATAGAGCTTACTTGCAAGCATATTTCTTTACTCGTAGCGATGTCTCATATTTACCAAGCTATCCCCGTAGTTTCTAAGATTTTTGATTGTATCTAAGCTAATTCTTTTATTCTTAGACCTTCATCAAAATATTAAATTTTTCAAAAGTGTTACTTTTGGGTATACCCACAGGTAACACTTTTCGTTATTTCGAGAATCCTGTTCTACTATATTTTTAGAAATGCTAGGTAATGTGACTTTTGAATGGATATTATATCGATTCTTTTAGTTCGAAGGACATTTAAAGAACGTAATATGAGCCTGGTAGATAAAGCATTAATCAAGTACGATATTGTGAAACATCTTATCCCAACTGGAACTATACATTGGGGAAATTTAAATACTCATCCTAATGCCTGCTCTTGGAACAATTCCCGCTACATGGAACCAACCATTTGATGAACATGTATCAGAGTTTTTAGGTCACATTGTATGGGGTTGGTCTATAGCGGCAACTGTATACTATATTATTGCAAAAGACAAAAAAGGAAATCTTGTCAACATTTGAATTTTAACTAGTGATAAAAGTGTTACTTATGTACAGCCGCATAAGTAACACTTTTTAGTATGTTTGCAGTGATTTTTTGATTATTTCTAAAATTTCAGACATGTAACTTTTGAATTTTAGTGAATTAAAATTTTTATCAACTTAATTTTGCTTGATTAAGCTTTAGTGCTGATCTTCTTCTTAGTATAATTTAATGCTTTATATTTCAAAAATAAACGTTTTTGTTCTATGATAAGAATAAGTATTGGGGGGTTGGATAATTTGAAAAAAAAATCTAAATTTTTTTTATTTTTACTCGCACTATCGGCAGTTTTTCCTTTGTTTTTCACACTTGTTTCTTCACAAAAAGCTGTAAAATTACCATTCCATCTTATTGATGTAAGAGAATACCCTTTTTTTGATAATTTTCTAATAATTATTTTATTTTGGCTAAGCCTAGTGTGGCTAGTCATATTGCTGATTGCTTTAATAGTAATTATATTTTTTCCCAGCTATAGAAAACAAATGAAAATTAAATCAGAATCAGGAGCTCTTACAATACAAAAAAAAGCAATTGATAACTTCATTTTATGTATCTTAAAAGATGAGAAATTTGTGGCAAATCCATCTGTAACTACTATCTTTAAAGCAAAAAAAATAAAAATAAAAATTAAAGGTGATATCAGGGGATCCGATACTAATATTATCGAAAAAAAGAAATATCTTTCAACTGAAATAGAGACAAAAATAAAAGATTTATTCGGCATAAACGAGCGAATCCAAACAGTAGTCACTTTTAAAAATTATGAAAAATCAAAAAAAAATCAACAGACAAAACGAGTAAATTAAGGAGATAAATTATGAATCAAGAGCTTTGGAGAACATATAAACTTCCAATTATTTTTGGTATTCTTGGCCTACTTATCGCAATCTGTTTCATGACTTTAGGTTTTTTAAAAACAGTATTAATTCTAATATTCACTAGTGTAGGTATTTACTTAGGATTCTATTTACGGTCAAAAGGTTTTTTTGATCGATAATATAGTACATTAAAACAAATATAAGGAGGAACAAAAATGGATAATAAGGATTTAGCAAAGAAGAACAACGAAGGTAGTAAAGTTCCTGAACCGGATAATGAAATCAAAGGAACATTAACGTTTGATGACAAAGTTATCCAAAAAATTGTGGGTATCGCTTTGGAAGAAATTGATGGTCTTTTAACTGTAGATGGAGGATTCTTCTCTAATTTGGCAGGAAAAATTGTTAATACAGACGACGTAACCTCTGGTGTAGATGTAGAGGTTGGCAAGCAACAGGTAGCAGTTGACTTAGATATTGTAGCTGAATACGGTAGAGATATAACAAATATATATGATAGAATCAAAAAAGTAGTATCTCGTGAAGTTAAACAAATGACTGGTTTGGATTTAATTGAAGTAAATGTTAATGTTGTAGATGTCAAATCAGAGGAACAATATGAAAAAGACGCGACTACTGTACAAGATAAATTATCAGATGCTGCAGAAACTACTGGAGAATTTGTTTCTAAGCAAACAGAGAATGCAAAAGAAGCGGTTAGTAAAACTGGAGATAAATTAAATAATCAAGCTTCTAAAGCTAAAAAGACTGTAGATAATGCAACAGAGTCACGAGTAAAATAAAAATGTTTGGGTATTAATTTAGGTAAGAAGACATGGAAAATTTATTTCCATGTCTTCTTTTGATTTCTTGCGGCACTTTCTCATTTGAAAAATTTAAAAACATAGAATGCCATATAACCTTATGAAATTTTCCGAAAAAGTTATATTAAACCGTTCTATATGAATAACCTTTATAGGTATACTTGCAGATAACACTCTTGTTTTTTGTGAATACTACCATATCAGTCAGCTTTGGTATCGAGTAGTGTTACTTTTAACTGGTGATTAAATGAACACCAGTCATGATTAGACGTAAAACGTATTAAGATAAATAAAATGAAGAGGCTTAAATGTCTCTTTTAAAGAAGGATTGAGAGCTATGAGGACAGGTGTTAAAATCGGACTTGGTGTGCTAACTATTGCTGGTACGCATGTTACAATTAATTGGTCAGAAAAAATATTAAATAAAGTTGAACGTGAAGTGACACGCTACAAGACAAAGAAAGTTGTCAAAAATAAATTTAACGGGAATGAAAAATTATTAAATATTGTTGATGATTTATCTGATAACGAATTAGACTCACTTAGTCAAATCGTTAAAAGCGTTAAAACGAGCCGAGAAAAAATGAAGGATATGAGAAAGAAAATAAAAGATAGTGCGGGAATTAGACTGTAACCGAAAATTGTTAATTTTTTTTTAGTAGATTTATCTACTCCATTTTTCTATTTTATTTGTTGTTAATTACTTGTCAGGTATTTAGCTCTTTTTGTGCAAGTTCTTGACATAGGAGATAATTATAATGATTCAGCTAAAAAAACATCCAAATAATTAGTTTGAAAAGCTATATTTTCAATTTGTCAATTCGTTTAAAAAATATTAAGATTTTATGGCACAACTTAATCTCTTTCCTATCATATTGTTCTCATTCTATGAATTACCTTGTAATCTCTCTCAATAGATGATACCTTTAAATATGTAGTAAGGTTTCATTGTGAACGTTGTTTAACATTAATAAATCAATTTTAATGCTTCTACTTATCACTTTAAGATTCTATTGCAAATAAACACTTAAATGTGTAAATGGAGGTATTTTTTATGAATACAGGTACTGTAAAATGGTTTAACGCAGATAAAGGCTTTGGTTTTATTACTTCAAGTGATGGCTCAGATTTGTTTGCTCATTTTTCTTCTATTGAAGGTGATGGTTTTAAAACATTAGATGAAGGTCAATCAGTAACTTTCGATATTGAAGAAGGTCAAAGAGGCCCACAAGCCACTAACATTATTAAAGATTAAGATTTAAAGAAGATCATTGTTTGATCTTCTTTTTTTTATTATTAATAAGGAGGAATGTACTATGGCAAAAGGATGGGGAACATTTTATGCAACTGTACCATCTGATATTGGGCAACAATTTTCAACCGGTGAAGAAGTGTGGATTACTTATAATAAGAATTCTGAAAAAGTAACTATTGTGCGTATGTTAGTTAATTCCGCAATAGTACATTTTGACAATACCAGTGAAATTAACTACGATCATATAAACAACAGAACAGTCATTAGTTATTCTAAACTTCATAAAGTATAAAAACAGAAAATATAACATGTCCATTATAAGTATACTTATAATGGACTTTTGAATTTATTAATATTGCACTCATAGTGAATGTCCGTTTTATATATCAATTAGACTATTTTTCTTAAAAATCAATTTTTCTAATATTACATGGTATTTGAAACAAACATTTGATAATATATTGTTCGTAACAGTAAAAAAAGATAGGAGAGTAAAATGAGTAAATTAAAGAAATTTGTTTTATTTGGAATTGTTGGAATCGCTGGGGCTTTGACGTTTCAATCAGTAAATGCTGACGCTTCAACTCTTTTAAGAGTGTATAATCCTAATTCAGGTGAACACCACTATACATTAAGTTTTGATGAGCGCAATAGCTTAGTTCAAGTTGGTTGGAAAAATGAAGGTAAGGCATGGATAGTTCCTGATCAAGGAACCCCCGTTTACAGACTATACAACCCAAATGCAGGTGATCATCATTATACCTTAGATGACAGCGAGAAAACTTTCTTGGAGGGATCAGGTTGGAAGTATGAAGGAGTCTCATGGCAATCTGGAGGATCTACGCCTGTTTATAGATTGTATAATCCTAATGCTAAAAGTGGATCTCATCATTATACTTTAAGTTCTAGTGAACGTGATGACCTAGTTAAGGCTGGTTGGAAATCAGAAGGAACTGGATTCTATTCTACTTTTGAGGGAACTATGGGTTTCCCTGCTCCAAATGACTCGGTGATGGAACCTGGTGGTTGGTAACCAAAAGCTAATTTAAAAAATTTTTTCATTACCTTCTTTCAATAAAAGTTTTAAGGTATTAAACTGCCAGACTGGAGATACTTTTAGAGTACAAGCCAGATGAATAATTATTTAACGTCTCAAGTAACATAGTTAATACGATTATTTGTGGTGCTGAACGCTTCCAAGGCTTTTCTTGCGATTAAGATTAAGTTAGTATTTTTTACAAAATTTTTACTACAGAAAAAAAGTGATTAAATCATTCTGAGACATTTTTTCGTAAAGAGCTATATTAATAGAAATATGTACTAAAGGGTCAGGAACTCAAAAAGTTTTTGACTCTTTTAAATTACGTTAAATTTATTATTCTTTAGCAGAGTATAACATTTATGCTCATTAAATGGAGAATTCTTGTTTAACTTTACTTTTTGAGTTTTGAATAACAAAAGTTTATGTGCATAACTTAATATTTTTCCCTACAGAATGGGCCTGTGATGAAATAATCATATTAAGTATGTGAAAGTTATATGCATAAGGTGATTTTACTATGAAGTATTGTCATGTTAGCGTGCCCAAAAAGGAACAAGATGAATTGGCTTCTATATTATAAAAACGGCTCCTATAATAAGATTTATATCAGAATACCAAAGAATAAAATTTAATTTTTAAAGATATATTTAATAATATTATAGAGATTAAATACAGTTATACTCACATTTAAAACTGCTTTACACTATTGATAATGCATGTATACCGTGAAGTATGATATTATAATTTAGTTACTATTCAATATAGAAAGTTAGGTTTAGAGTATGTTATTTAGCATAAACAAAAATGAATGGGTAGGCAATTTGCGAAATGATTTTTTGCTGGCTTGGTTTCTTCTATAGCAATATTGCCTGAAGTTGTTGGTTTCGCTATTATTGCAGGTGTAAATCCAATGGTGGCACTACTAGCTTCTGCAACAACTGTTTTAGTAATCTCTTTTACGGGAGGTAGACCTGCAATGGTTTCTGCAGCAGCAGGATCAATGGTACTTGTAATGGCTACACTTATTAAAAATCATGGTATTGAATACATGATAGCTGCAACAATTTTGACAGGTGTTTTACAACTATTATTGGGATACCTAGGTATTCAAAAACTGATGAAATTCATCCCTAAAACCGTAATGTTTGGATTTGTAAATGCACTGGCTATTTTAATCTTCTTAGCTCAAGTTCAACAATTGCCTGGTCAATCGCTTGCAACATATGCAATGGTTATTACTTCTATCGGACTAATGTACTTACTTCCAAAGATAACTCGTGTGGTTCCACCAGCACTAATTGTAATCATAGTTATGACAATCATTTCTTTATTTTTTTTCGAAATACTTAAAAAACATTGGAGACTTAGGTAGCATTTCCCCACTTCAAGTAAGTATATCATTCCCTGATATTCCTTTTAATTTAAATACCTTAACAATAATATTCCCATCAGCTATAGCTTTAACTTTTGTGGGTTTAATAGAATCGCTTTTGACTATCCCAATTGTAGATAGTTTAACAGAGACATCTGGGGACAGTAAACGAGAAGTTAAAGCCCAAGGTCTTGCCAACATCATTACTGGAATCTTAGGAGGTCCAGCAGGGTGCGCTATGATTGGCCAAGCAGTTATAAATGTTAAATCAGGAGGTCGTAAAAGATTCTCGACCTTTACTGCGGGGATTTCTTTATTGATGTTAATATTTTTCATGAAGAATATTATGTTACAAATACCTACAGCTACTTTAATTGGAATTATGATCACTGTTTCTTTCGAAACTTTTGAGTGGGAAAGTTTGTCTCTTATAAAAACATTCGAGGTAACGGAAAGCTTCATTATGGTAATTACAGTAGGTACAATTGTGTATACGCACAATTTGGCCACAGATATATTTATTGGAGTTTTGATAAGTTCTGTAGTTTATATGGTAAAATCATCATCAATCTCAGTGGTATCTGTAAATAATATTTTTGCAGTAACTGGGCCTTTATTCTTTGCTTCTACACACACATTTAGTGAACATTTTGATAAAATACAAAATAGCCAAGAATTATTAACTATTGATTTTACTCAGTGTAGAATCCTTGATTATTCAGGAACGACTGCAGTACAGCAAGTTATTAAAAAATTACATGATAAAGGAAAGTCAATAAGTATAACAGGGTTAGAAAAACACAATCCTAAGTTTAATTATGATGTGCAAAAAATTATATCTGAATTAAATAAATACTAGTTATTTATTTAGTTCAGATATAATCGTAATGAGCATACGTAGAATTCATTCCATTTTATAATTCCTAAACAGACATAGCTCTTTATAAAAAATTCCATCAAAAAATGTGAAATTATTGAAATAAAATGAATGGCGTTACAAAAAGATATCTTTTTTATCTACATAAATCACATTATACTAAGTTTATTTTTTTATTAAATATAGTTATCAATGAAATTTGAACAAGGATAAAAAATACTTTGAATTACTTTCTCTCCAAGTAAATTAAAAGTAGTATTAGGTATTATTGTTTCTAATATTCCTTCCTTTGATTCAATTCTTAAAAAACACTACTCTGTATATTATAAAGTGAGTTCGCAAATATAACACAAGGTTAACTTTTAGTTGTAAGTAAAATAATTCCGAATAAATTTCGAAAGTTGATTATAATATCCCTCTAAAGATACATTCTTCTAAAATTGACATACCTATGAATGTCGAGATACGAGTAATAATTGAAATCCCATGAATCGATGTGTTAGGTACCACATTACTTCTACATACAATAATAATGATAAATAGCAAAGTCGGTAAAGTAATACCAATTATAATTTCAGACATACTCTTCTTTATACCTTTCAGTGTAAATAAGTCTATTGTTTTTAACCTTCTAGACCTTTTATAGCAATACTTTTTTGTCAGTAGATAGATTATTGACACAGGAGCCGAGTCAAAATGTAATACAGTAATGAATAAATCATTTATAATTAGGAAACTAACTTATCCTAGTTCAAAAAAATTTAGTAGATTTATTATTGAAAGGATTTAAAGGATTTATTATGAAAAAATATTTTTGTACCTTGGCTTTTTTTTTAGCATTTCTATCAGTGGGACTATTTACTTCATTTTCCAGTAAATCTGTTAAAGCAGTGTCAGCTTATTCAGAAGAATTAATATATAGTGGTTCTTTAGGGACTGTAGATTGGAATTTATCATCTGATGGAACTTTATATTTAGGACCTGGAACTTTACCAACACTAACTAAGAGTCCGTGGAAAGATTATGCACCATTAATAAAGAAAATCACTATTAAAGGAGAAATTACTTCAGGTTCATATTTAAATAATCTTTTTGATGGCTTGAGCAATTTATCTGAAATAGAAAACTTAAATTATATTGACACTTCAAAAACAACACGAATGATGTATGTTTTTAGAAATTGCTATTCCTTAAAATCAGTTGATTTATCAAAATGGGATACTTCAAACGTCGTCACATTTACCTCTATGTTTAACGGTTGCAGAAGTTTAACTTCACTGGATTTATCTAGTTTTAATACAAAGAGTGCAACATCCTACGTTTCTATGTTCAGTGGATGTTCATCTTTAACATACTTAAATATACGTAATTTTAGCGCTTATGGAACCACAACTGCTGTTAGTAAGTATAATATGTTTGATTCGAGCAATAAAGTATTGAATACAATTGTACTGGGAGAAATATCTCCCTTTGTTAAAGAAAGTGGTCTTCCTGAACATACTGCTACTGATAATTATGATGCTAGTTGGACGGGCTTAAATGAGCTTAAAACATATTCTAGTACAAGAGAATTACTTTCCTCATATGATGGTACTATACCAGATACCTATGTGTGGACACCAAAATATTCAGTAATCTTTCATTCAAACAATGGTTCTGGAGTGTATAGTCAACAATATCTTACTTATGGAGTTGAAACAAATCTATCTGCAAATACGTTTACTAATAACGGTGCTACCTTTATAGGTTGGAATACGCAGCCAGATGGTTCAGGTGAAAGTTATGAAGATAAGCAAGAGGTGTCTAGCTTATCCACCGATTTTGGTGGAACGGTGACTTTATATGCTCAGTGGACTGCTAATAACTATATCGTGAAATATGATGCCAACACAGGTACTGGGACTATGGACGATCAAACATTTACCTATGATGTAGGTCAAAATTTAATCACAAACACCTTTACTAAAACTGGTTACACTTTTACAGGTTGGAACACCGCAGCAGATGGTTCGGTTACGACCTACACGGACGGTCAATCGGTCACAAACTTAACTACTGCATCTGGTGGTACAGTTACCTTGTATGCTCAGTGGAAAGCAAATACTGAAAGAGCCACTGTTACTTATATTGATGATACGACAAATACAACACTTTCAACGAAAGTATTGACTGGAGATTACGGGACCACTGATAGCTTTAGAACAGCGACCACAATTGACCGTTATGTGGCTTCTGGATATGAATTAGTTTCTGATAATTATCCAACAAATGGTGTAACGTATACTGAAGAGACTCAAGCATTCGAAGTTCATTTAAAACATGTCTCTGAGGGTACCACTGAGAGGAAAATAATTACTGAAACTATCCATTATGTTTATTCGGATGGATCAGAGGCTTCTAAAGATTACAAAACAAATATCACTTTTATCCGAACTAAAACAACGGATACAGTAACTGGGGACATCACCTACGGAGAATGGACTTCTGTCGAATGGAATACAACCTTTACAGCCGTTATTTCTCCAGACATTATAGGCTATACATCAGATAAAGCACAAATAGATGAAATTACTGGTGTAACGGAAGAAACAGCCGACATTGAAGAAACAGTTACCTATAGCATTAACAAAGAAGAGGCAACCGTTACTTATATTGATGATAAGACAGGTAAGAAAATTGAGACAAATACGGTTTCTGAATTAACAAGTAACCCTATGCTATTAACTGGAGATTATCAATCTGTCAGCAGTTATAGAACCACGGAAACCATACAAGCACTGGTCGCTAAGGGCTATATTCTTGTTTCAGACAGTTATCCATCAGAGGGTGTGGCCTTCTCTGAAAATGATCAAAGTTATGAAGTTCATTTAAAGCATTGCATCACTAGTAAAGAAGAAATAAAGAAAGTAACTGAAGTAATTCATTATGTTTATTCCAACGGGAATAAAGCTGCAGATGATTACACAAATGAATTATTCTTTGTAAGAGAAGTAGATACAGACAGTGTTACTGGAGAAGTAACCAATAAGGATTGGACACCGCAAAGTAGCACATTTGTGGCAGTAAACTCTCCTAGTATTTCAGGTTATACAGCTGATAAATCAGTAGTTGCAGCTGTTGAAAATATTACTGGAGATAGTAGTGATGTAGTGGAAACAGTCACCTATACAAAAAAGCTTGGTGGCAATGACTCAGATAGCTCTAAAGCAATGAAGTCACCTACTAAGTCAACTAAAAAATTTGAGAATGACGGTCAAAGTTATCTACCACAAGCCGGTGAAAAAATTTCTAACTATCTACTATTAGTAGGACTAATTTTGTTAGCTTCATCTTTATATACAATATTCTATAAATATAAAAAAAGAAATAGCTTATAATGTACTTTGTAAGGTAACGAGCCACTTTTTGAGTTATATTAAAATAATTTTTAACTTTTAAAATTTATTATTTTATCCATTAATGCAATTTATAAAAAGTTAAAAAGGCTCCTATACTCGAAATACGAACAAGTTGTTCGCTATAATCTATTAAAGGAGTTTGGTTCCTATGTCAATAATCCGAACAAAATAAAGAGAACGAGTAATATAGTAGTTCCTAGAAATTCTTCATTTTAGTAAAAAAGGAGTCACCTTTTATTACAATCTATCTAAAATGACGAAGAAATGGGAAAGCATAGAATATATTGATCTTTTAGATAATAAAAATTCTTTGAAATTTATTTTTACTGATGGTAATGAGTATGTACTTGATTTGTCTTCAGGTTCACTAAATGTAAAAACGAAGGAAGCCTATGAAAAAATATTTGAGTATTTCTCAAGTATTAAAAATAAGTCTGAATCAGAATAATATAATTATTAGAAGTGGCGCCTATGAGTATACACAAAAGTAACACTTTTTGTTTTTTCAAGATTCATATTCTAAAGTGTCACTTGTAGAGTTATATTGCACTAATTTTAACTGTTAAATTTCATTACTTTATCCACTAGATAAAATGTTTGGTTATATTGATTGATTTATGAAACAAGGAATCTCTCCAGAAATCCTTCACTGGGAAATTCCTCTTTTCTTCTTTTATTTTTTTAGCTGTTTATTAAATCCTTCAATTATATTAGTCATAAGAAAGTCCTTTTATAAAATTTTGGTTCTCGTAACTTTAATTTTACAGAATGGACTTTCTTTTGTTTATACAAACTTTCTATTTACACAAAATATTTTACGCTATCTTTTGTGTACTAGCGTCAGAAAAACTTTTAATAGTTCTTGACATCTAAAAACTGAACAAATATAATATTTTCGGGATAAATGATAATTATTACGCTTTATTCTTTTAAAACGTAATATTTCTGAAATATATTCTTGAAAAGAGAACTAAATAATGGTATCTTTTAAAGTGCTTTAATTGAGAATGATTCTCAATTAAAGCAGAGAGGGGCAAGTTGATTTGGCAAACTTTTTTGAAAATTGGTGGAATAAAGGATCCAATGGAGATGAACAGATGGAAAAAGAACATCAGATGGGTTGGAAAAACATTATTTCCAAAATAGATAATGCAGATATAAAAAATAAAAATATATTAGATTTTGGGTGCAACCGAGGTGGATTTCTTCGCACATTATTTGATAACTATTCTTTTGAATCCGGTGTTGGTGTTGATTTAGCCGAAAAGGCTATTGAAGTCGCCAACGCAAGCGCACTGAACTATCCAATACAATATATTCAAACTAATAATATTCTTTCTTTAGAAAGAAAATTTAATACAGTAATTAGTACTTCAGTGCTATACCTGATAGAGGATTTGCATGAACATTTTGATAAAGTTAATAAAATATTACTGTTAAACGGTGTTTATTATGCATCTTTTACAGATCAAACAAAAAACCCTAGTGAAGAGTATATGATGGAGCAAATAAATTTATACGGCGCTACAAAAATGCAACAGCATACGTTAACAGATGTTGTTGAACTACTTATTAATTATGGTTTTGAGGTTGAACTGAGAAAGGAATATATAGACAACACATATAATGTAACCAACTTTCAAGAATTTTATCTTCGAGTTGAGGATTATATTCAATCACTTAATGAATCTTATTTGATAAAGGCTACAAAGCGTGCAGAATCAAGAACATAAAGAAAAAATGATTATAAATAATGAAACTTTCTTTGTGCACTACTTTTTGCTGCAAAAAGCTATTTAATTAAAGATTTAATTACGTATGATAATAGTCCGAGATTCTCTAGTTTTTCACTACACTGGCAATGGGTGCACTGTTTTTAATGAGGAGGGATTAAAATATATTCAAATTACTTGAACCGCTCCGGTAATAAACTAATTATTATATCTTTGTTAATAGTTGCAATAGTATTATTAAGCTTAATTGATCTCTCAAACGGAGTATATAGTATGGATGTTTTTAATGCATTTACCTCCGTAGATAAGATTGTTCTTTTTAATATGAGATTACCAAAAACTCTCACATGTTTCTTAGTTGGTGCATGCTTAGGCCTCTCAGGTCTATGCATGCAAAACATTTTGAAAAATCCAATTGCTAGTCCATTTACATTAGGCATCTCTTCAGCCGCTAGTTTTGGAGCTTCTCTAAGTATTTTAACTGGTTTTCCATTCCTAATACCGAATTACAATATCCAATTCGGGTCTATTCTCTTTTCGTTTATCGGTTGTGCTTTAATAACTGTCTTTTTAGTTGGAAGACAAGCAACTGCTAATAGGATGGTTCTTATTGGCGTAGCTGTAAATTTCTTTTTTTCAGCTTTACAAGCCTTTGCTCAATATGCTGCTAATGAAAGAGATAGTCAAAAAATAGTTACTTGGATATTCGGCTCTATTTCACGTTCTACATGGGATGGGGTCTTAATAATCTCATTGGGATTATTTATAGCGCTACCTTTAATATATAAAGAATCTTGGAAAGTAAACCTTTTGATGTTTTCTGACGAAAAAGCTCAGAGTATGGGGATCCAAACTACTAGATTAAGGATATATATATTTCTCCTAACATCTTTTGTTACTGCTATAGCAATATCTTATGTGGGTACTATAGGATTTATAGGACTACTTGCACCGCATTTTTCACGTTTATTAGTAGGGAATGATTTTAGATATTCTTGCATAACTTCCATTTTATTTGGATCACTTTTGCTACTATTAGCATCTGTAATTTCAAAAAATATTTTACCAGGTACTATAATACCTGTAGGAATTATAACTAGTATAGTAGGGGTACCTTTTATGTGCGTTGTTGCTTGGAAAGGAGGAAAAACTTATTGACATTGAGTATTAGAGGACTAAGCATAAAAAAAGGACAGAAAAAGATACTTAATGATGTTAATTGCGTCTTTGAAGAAGGAAAACTCTCTTGCATTCTGGGGATTAATGGGTCAGGTAAAAGTATGTTTTTGAAAAGTATAGTAGGTATTGAAAAAGCTAAAGGTGTTATTGATCTCGATATGGAATGCTTAAAAGCAAGTAAATTATCTTATATATCTCAAATGATTGACCAACTATCGGGGATAACTGTATTTGAAGTTGTATTGTATGGTCTATACCCTAACATATCATGGAAAACAACAAATTTGGAAATTACTAAAGTAGAAAGTATTCTAACAGAATTACGTATCCAACATTTAATAAACGAGGATTTTGGAAATTTATCTGGAGGACAGAAGCAATTAGTAATACTAGCGCAAGCTCTAATTAAAAATCCAAGATTACTAATTGCTGATGAGCCGACGTCTGCATTAGATGTTAATAATCAGTTACGCTATCTTGAATTTTTAAAAAAATATATAAAGACAAATAACATAATTGGCATCGTCGTACTTCATGACCTATCTATGGCAACAAGATTTTCTGATAGATTATATATTATGGAACAAGGTAAATTTGTTGATGAAGGTTCTATAGGAGAAGTTCTAAAAAGTAAAGTTCTCGAAAAAACGTTTGGAGTCACTTTGGACCTAATTAAAACAAGCAATGGTTTACTATCCATTGTGCCGATAAATCGAATGTGAGGTAAATATAAAATGTATAAGAAAAAATTCTTAGTCATTATGTTAGCATGCTTAGGTTTAATTTTGTATGCTTGTGGGAAAGATAACGAAACTGAAAGTTTAGATAAAAAAAATTTCCATGAAATTACAGATGTTAGAGGTCGTACAGTGAAGGTTCCTATAGAAGTTGAACGTGCTTATTACCCTTATTACTACGAAAATTTATTAACTGTAGTTGGTCCCAATGCGTTTGATAAAATTAGTGCTACCTCAGTTTATGATACTCAAAACTATTCAAAAGAATTTTATAGGCTTTTGGAAGAAAGCAGTCCAGGACTGAAAGAAACCTTAGATGTTGGATCGACACTCAAAGATGATTTTGATATTGAAAAATTAATAGAATCTAATCCTGATATAGTAATTCTTGCCAACTATCAATATGATGCAATCGGGGAGGCGAATATCAATAATCTTGAATCAATGAATATTCCTGTAGTATTCATTGATTATACGGACCTAAGTATAGAAGCCCATGAAGAATCTACTAGAATACTTGGAGAAATTTTCAATGCAGAAGAACGAGCTTCAGAATTAATAGAAAATTATAAAA
Source organism: Enterococcus alishanensis (assembly GCF_019218635.1). Taxonomy (GTDB): domain Bacteria; phylum Bacillota; class Bacilli; order Lactobacillales; family Enterococcaceae; genus Enterococcus_A; species Enterococcus_A alishanensis. The sequence goes on from NZ_JAHUZB010000011.1 coordinate 57,147, forward strand.
CTAAAATATCTAGAATTGATGAAGTTGTAAGCTCCATAGCATTGGAAGATAAAAAGAGCGCATTTTTTGAAGTAGTTTATGGCAATACAACTTTCAAAGAATATGGAAAAGCATACGGTAATAGTATGTTAGGTCTATTAGGAAGTCTGGCAGGAGCAGACAATATTTACGGATTATCTGAAATAGATCTTATAGATATAAATCCAGAATTTCTTTTCGAAGAAAATCCCTATGCAATATTTTTAGATGGAGGGAATTTCGCTGATGATAGTTCTGCTTTCATTAAAACAGGTTACTCTGTTTCCAAAAAGGAAACTCAAGAATCAATAAATCGACTAATAAATGATAGAGAAGGCTTTGAGACACTTGAAGCTGTTAAAGAGCAAAGAGTTTTTGCTTTAGACGACGATATTATGCGAACAATGAAAGATTATGTACTCATAGAGTATATTGGAAAACAATTGTACCCTGATAAATTTGTGGATTTTAATCCGGAAGAGGATCTGAAAGAATTTAATAAAGCCTACTTACCTAATTTACCTAACGATAGTTCCTTCATGGTTAAATGGGCTGCAACAGATTAACAATCCTTTCTATTTTTATAACGTAGTATATTTAAGTACACTGTTTAATAGATGAGGCTGGACATAAGTTGGGCCTGTAAAAATTTTTGTGAAAGTTCTTTTTTTCTGTTAAATGTAATCAGTGACTCTATTTTCAAAAAATACGACGAATTGTGACAGAATTTGTCCCCAATTTTGGACCTTCATGGTCCATTTTTTGTAGCATCCATAGTAACGAGGTACAGCATTTTTAGCAATGATTCGTCTGAAGGGAAAATACTTTTCGACTTTGTCGGTTTGCGTAGCTGTCTGTGAAAACCTTCCATTAGTTGCGTATATAATCCGGCGCAAATCTGCGGGATACTTGAAAAAAGTCGCTTATTCTGCCTAATTATCCATCCAACTTTTTATGATAATCGGGTATTTTTTACTCCATTTTCCATCAAATTCACTGAGTCCCTCCGAAGCTAATTCTTCCGTAGAAGCCTTATAATAGGCTCTAAATCCGCAGTTATGGCTTTTAAATCTTTGTACCCGACAAAACGGATACTATTGCGAATTTGATGAACGATACACTTTTGAACTTCAGTTTGTGGGAAAGTTGCTTGAATTACCTCGCTAAAGCCAGTAAGATTGTCTGTGCAAGCAATTAGAATGTCTTAAACTTCGCGATTTTTCAACTCATTTAGCACCATTAACCAAAACTTTGAAGATTCAGATTTACCAATCCAGATACCTAATACTTCTTTATACCCCTCAATTGTTACGCCAAGAACAATGTAGATAGCTCTTATTGCATGAGGTAGTCAATACTCAGACACAAAACAGACACCTGAAAATCAAACAAACATAATTGGCACCACTGAGATTAGCAATTCAACAATATATCAAGACGCTGTTAATGAGCCAGTATACTAAAAGTTGACACATGGATAGAAAACTATCTAAAATTTAGTCGAGGTGTGTATTCCAATGAAATATGAAACATCATTTAAACAACATTGTGTCAACTTAGTGGTTAAAGAAGGCCGAACAAAAGTAAGTGTCACCAAAGAATTTAATTTGAGTCAAGGACTCATCAAAAAATGGATAGATGTCTACGAAACTACTCGTACAGACAAACAATTAGATTTAGAACAACGACAGCGGGAACTTGAGAAAGAAAATAAATTGCTTAAAAAGGAAAATGACTTCCTAAAAAAGCGACCGCCTTCTTTGCCAAGAACCAAAACCTGTAAGATTTGCATTTATTAATATTTCATTCATACTAATTGTTCGTTTTACATATCAATTAGGCCATTTTCTTTGAAAGTCATTTTTTAATAATTTATGGTATTTGAAACAAACATTTGTTAATATATTGTTCGTAACGGAAAAATGTTAGGAGATTAAAATGTGTAAATTAAAGAAATTTGTTTTATTTGGAATTGTTGGAATCACAGGCACTTTGACATTTCAATCAGTAAATGCTGACGCTGCAACTCTTTTAAGAGTGTACAACCCTAATTCAGGTGAACACCATTATACGCTAAGTCTAACTGAGCGAGATAGCTTAGTTCAAGGTGGCTGGAAAAATGAAGGCAATGCATGGTTGGTACCTGATCAAGGAACACCCGTGTATAGATTATATAACCCAAATGCAGGTGATCATCATTATACTTTAGATGATAGCGAGAAAACTTTTTTGGAAAGTTCAGGTTGGAAGTATGAAGGAATCTCTTGGTAATCCGGAGGTTCGACTCCTGTGTATAGATTATATAATCCTAATGCTAAAGCTGGATCTCATCATTATACTTTAAGTTCAACTGAACGAGATAATTTAGTACAAGCCGGATGGAAATCAGAAGGAATTGGATTTTACTCTACTTTTGATGGTACTACAGGTTTCCCAGCACCAAATGGCTGGGGAGTCGATTCTGGGCAATGGTAAAAATCTCATCCAATATTTCATACATTCCTTATGAATTAATTATAATAAATAAATATTCAATAATGTATTAAAGGGTCAAAAACTTAAAAGTTTTTGACTCTTTTAATTTACTCCAAATTAATTAGTCTACACTAGTGTCCAATGATTTACTACTATAAGTGTTACTTTTGGGTATACTTACAGGTGACATTGTTTAAAGTCACAAAAACGGCTAGATTTCAGGTTTTTTTAATAGTTATATGTGTTACTTTTAGGTAGTGAGTATATAGTTATATGCCAATGAAAAACAGACTATGGTAGCAAATTACTATAAATCATGCTATACTTTAATTGCGAAATGTGAAGATTTTTTACATGAGAAACACAAAGGGCAAACCTACGGCGAATAGGTTTGCCCTTCTTTTTACGTTAGTTGCGACTGCTAACGTGTGTGTTGGTAGCAACTTACTTACGGTTATCGTCTTTCTCGTCCAACATACGAGAAATCCATTCTAGAACCAATCCGACGAAGATTGGTGCAATAACCAATGCGAAGATTTTATCAATCAAGAGAAACACCCCACTTTCGGGGCAAGTTGCCAAGATTTATTATAGCACGCATTTTAAAAGATGCATTGATTACCAAGAGGCAATGAACATTTTCTTGTAATCTTATATAACCACAAAAAAATTAATCATAATTAAATAGAAGTTTGTCCATTATAGGTATACTTATAGTGGACTTTTTATTTTGTTAATTTTGCAACAACTTCAATAGTCTATTTTACTTGTCAATTAAATATAAAGCTTAAAATTTGATTTTCGTTCAGAATGTTAGGTAAATAAGGGAATTCTCCTTTTCCGTCAAGATGCTCTTGAACGATTTTTAGTTTGAATTCAAAACTATATTTAGCCTTAAAATACCAATATCTGCAAATTAGATTTTTGGTCTAATTTTTGGGGGAGGTACAATTTTCAGAAGTGATTTCTCTTTTTAATTTAATAAACATTTTTTTGTTCTTTCTTTTAATTTATGTTGTTTTTTTCGGTATAGAGAAGGTGTGCATTTGTATTTATGTTTAAAAGATCGACTAAAATGTGAACTATCATAAAAGCCATATTTTGTTGCAATATCTATAATTGCTGTGTGACCGAATGCTAATTCTTGACTAGCAGCTATTAAACGTTTATTTGATAGATACTTAGAAAAAGTCAATTGTTTTTGGCTAAATGCCTTTTGAATAGTACGAGGCGATTTTGAAAAAGCACTTGCAACTGATTCTAAAGAAAGAGAAGTTTCAAAAATATTTTGATTAATATAATCAGTTAGTTGTAGAAAAAATTCCTTGGTTTCCGATTGTGTTTCATTTAGCCATTCAGCAATTAAAACAATTAGATTCATAAGTACTAGTTTTTTTTGATAATCAGATAAATGGTGTAACTCTTGTTCTGCATGAAGAATTTCTGTAAAAATGATTTTCCCCAATCCCGTTTTACAAGTAAGTTTGTCTCCGTGATGATTAAAATTGGTAATTTTAGGTGCTAAGATTTCTTTAGGAATTAAAAAGTTAATTCCAGTGGAAGGTGTTTTTCGTTCATAGAAACCAGCATTTTTCGGTTGAAAAAGGAAACATTCTTCTTGAGAAAGTAAGATTTTATCTTGATTCATATGATAGAGCTCGGACCCACTGAATAAAAATCGCAAGCCATAGTGAATAGATTCACCATGCGTATCATAAAATAATCCAGTTGACGGTAGGTTTTCACTATAGGTTATAATCAGATGATCAATCAAATGTAAGCGTGTGTTAGTGGAGTAACCATAGCCATCTAAAGAATAATGTAAGTTTAAAAGATTGAGATAATCACTGTACTCTTGGACATTATCAAAAACCAAATCTTGTGACATCTTTTCCACATCCTTCGCCATAATACCGAAAAAATTTCATTTATGTACAATTATTATAGTTCACATGTTGATAGGATACAAAGGAAAGGAAGATATTTTCTTATTATTTGTGAATGATGAAACAAATGAAATTATAGGAGGGATTTATGTGGCAACGAACTATCAAGAATTGTTTGAACCATTTAAGATTGGGTCAGTTGAAATTAAAAACAAATATTTCATGGCACCAATGGGAACTTTGTCAAATGTTGATGAGCAAAATGCCTATACACCAGATGCAGTAGAATATTTTGCCCGCAGAGCAAGAGGCGGTGTTGGATTGATTATTACAGGAGCAAATTGGGTAGATAATGAAATCGAACAGCATGAAAATGCCATGTTTCCATATCCCAATGGTAATCCTAATTATTATGAAAAAATGGCTGTAGAAATTACTGATAAGATCCATCCATTTGGAACAAAAATTTTCATGCAATTAACCGCTGGTTTAGGTCGTAGTGCAGTTCCGGGTGCAGTCGAAAATAATGCATTTATTGCTCCCTCTAAAACAGTCAATCGCTGGATTGATAAAGACTGTCGAGAGCTGACAACAGATGAAGTCGATCAAATCGTCGTTGATTTTGGGAAAGCAGCAGCTATTGCGAAAAAAACTGGTTTTGATGGTGTAGAAATTCATGCGATGCATGAAGGTTATCTATTGGATTGTTTCACTATGAAATTATTTAATCAGCGAACAGATAAATATGGTGGCGCAACTATTGAGGAACGAATCGCTTTTCCAGTTGCTGTAGTTAAAGAAATTAAAAAAGTTTGTGGTGAAGATTTTCCCGTAATTTTACGATTCTCCATTAAAAGCTATATTAAACAATTGCGTCAAGGAGGGCTTCCAGACGAAAATTTTGAGGAATTAGGCCGAGACATTGAAGAATCTTTAAAAGCAGCTCCTTTATTAGAAGCTGCTGGGTATGATGCATTTGATGCAGATGCAGGAAGCTATGATTCTTGGTATTGGGCTCATCCACCTATGTATTTTAATAAAGGTATGTATTTACCGTTAACAGAACAACTAAAGAAAGTTGTCTCGGTTCCAGTGATGGTGGCGGGTCGAATGGATGATCCCGATTTGGCTGTAGATGCTTTAAAAAATGGAAAATTAGATGCAGTTGGTTTAGCCCGACCATTATTAACGGATGAGAACTATGTAAATAAAGTTTTCGTAAATAATTTAGCGGATATCCGTCCGTGTCTCGGTTGTCATGATGGTTGCTTTGGTCGAGCATCCTCTGGAGGTCGTGGTTCTTGTGCAGTAAATCCAGAGTGTGGGCGAGAACCATTTGTTATGCTTGAAAAAACAACGGAACCGAAAAAAGTGGTTATTGTCGGTGGCGGACCTGCCGGTTTAGAAGCAGCACGTGTAGCCGCATTAAGAGGTCACAAAGTAGTTTTATTTGAATCGACAGAAAAAGTTGGCGGTAATTTAAACATTGGTGGACAACCTTCATTTAAACATGATGATTTAGATTTGGCTGCTTGGTATCGTCATCAGATGAACAAATATCAAGTAACTATTCAATTGAACACAAAAGCAACTAAACAAAATGTACTAGCTGAAAAACCTGATGTGATATTGACAGCGGAAGGTTCAAAACCAGTTTTGCCACCAATTAATGGCCTTGATCAAGAAAATATTTTTCTAGCCGAAGACGTACTGACAGGTAAGAAAAAAGTAGGGGAACATACTTTAATTATTGGTGGTGGCTTAGTCGGATGTGAACTAGCCTTGCATTTAGTAAAAGATCAAGGAAAACAAGCAACAATTGTTGAAGCTTTACCAGGTTTATTAATGTCTGGACCAAGTTTACCTCCTATGAATTATTGGATGCTTACTGATTTATTGAACTTCCATAAAGTACAACAATTGGTCAGCAGCAAAGTAATGAAGATTACAGGTCATACAGTTTTGATTGAACAAAAAGATGAGAAAAAAGAATTGCAGGTAGACAACGTCGTTTTAGCAGTTGGGTATCGATCTGTTTCTTCGTTGTTTGAAGAATTAAAATCAGAATCACCTTATGTATACAACATCGGTGATAGTAAAAAAGTCCGCAATATTCGTGCTGCTATTTGGGATGGATTTGAAGTTGCTCGTAATATTTAATGTAAAATTAAAAGTCATGTAAAAAAATCATTGAAAGAATGCTATTTGAATAATTCTATTTAGAAAAATTACAGATTTCTTTCGTTTCGAATTGATGATATGTTATCTTACTGAGTTAATCCATAAACGTTTAATCTGTTCAAAGAATAAAAAAAGAAGGCCTTCAAAATTTCAAACTAGTAAAAATCATATCTTCGATAATTATCACGACAATCAAAAATATACAACAAAGGGGTCAGAAACTTAAAAAGTTTTTGACCCTTTGTTTTTTTCTTGATATGCATGAGTTTGATTGGTGTCAAAAACTTATGTCCAGAAATACGATAGAATATCGTCTATTCAGGGATATTATTGTTTTACTAGCAGTGATTTTTCAGACTTTTTTTGTAAAGGTGGATTAATCTATTAAAATCTACGATTATTAAAAATTTATAAGACTTAATTTTATCATACCAAAAAAAATGAAATAGTTAAAACATATTGCTTATAAGAAAAAATTCCCTATAATAATTAATGAATAAAATAAAGAGGAAAGGGTGATTCTATGAAAACATCTAACAAGTTTTTTTGATGCAACAGATTTTTTAGAGTTCCTAAAAGAGTAAAAGTTTCATCCTTAAATGTGAATGATTGAACAAAAAATGAATGGAGAAGATAAAATGTTGAAAAAAAGTTTACTCGTATTAAGCATGTTTCTAGGTTTGTTATTATTAGTAGCTTGTGGTAACTCTTCATCAAATAGCAAAGAGGGTAATTCAGAGAAGAAAGACATTCGAATTGCCTGTAACTCGGTTTCAGAAGCTTCTTTAAAAGCAGCGAAAGCTTCAATGAAAAAAGCTGGTTATAATCCTGAGTTTGTTGTTTTTTCTAATAATATTGAAGCACTTCAAGCCGTTCAAGATGGCAATTGTGATGCTTCTTTTGCCCAACATGAACCCTTTATGAAATCTTTTAATAAACAAAAAGGTGGCGATTTATCGATGATGAAGCCACATGTGTATTATACAGGAATCGGCTTATATTCAAACAAATATGATAACATTGATGATTTACCTGACGGTGCTCAAATTGCGATTATGAATGATGCAATGAATCGGGACAATTCGTTATTAATGATGCAAGATGCTGGTTTGATTAAATTGACCGATAGCAAAAAATCAGGTTTTACTACCATAGACATCGTAGAAAATCCTAAAAACTTTAATTTTGTAGAAATCGAACAAGCTCAAACAGTTCGTAGTTTAGAAGATTTAGATGCAGCAACTTGTTTCTTTACCTTCATGTTTAACTCTGGAAAAGATTACGAAGACTATTTGATTCGTGACCAACATGCAAAAGATTTTCCGATTAGTTTAATTGTTAAAACAGAAAATAAAAACAGTGATTGGGCGAAATCAATTAACGATTCCTTTACAACTAAAGAAAGTAAGAAAGGTATTAATGGTCACTTCAAAGGAGTATTTACCTTCTATGAATAATTATTTAAAATTAAATCAACGTTTAAATACTTTGTTAAACCTGGAGCGAAAAATTGTCGGCGTAACTTTTTTGAAGGACGAAGAGACTTTTAAAGAACATCCTGCTACTAGTTTTAAAAATATGATGCCCTATTGTCAAAGCATTAAAAAAGCGACAGAAGGTTATGATTTCAAACTAACAGCTAAAAATTTCGCCTGTCTGGCATCGGCTGTGGCGATGGGCTTGATTCCCAATGATGACTATAGTTCTAGCGGGAGAAAACATACCGATATGGGTTGTTATCAAGATATTGATACCAGTAAATCAATCGCAGACGACATGGTTTATGTGAAAGAAAAAAATTACGGTGTGGCGATTCAACCGATTGAAAAATGGCAAGGGAACCCAGACGTTGTGGTGCTTATTACGACGCCGTTTAATGCGATGAGGATGATTCAAGGAAATGCTTATTTTGAGGGGCAGCTAAAAAATATTAAATTAGCTGGAATGCAGGCAATTTGCCAAGAGGCGACATCTTATCCCTTCGTCACCGATCAAATTAATATTTCCATGATGTGCTCAGGCACTCGTTATGTTGCCCAATGGAAAGATGAAGAACTTGCGATTGGGGTACCATTTAACAAATTCGAGAAAATGATTCGTGGAATTGAAGCGACTCTGAATCCAATGGAATTAAGAGAAAAGAAAAAAATTATCGAAGAAAAATTGACACAAACAAATAATCTGAATTATGACGTGAAGAAAAATCAAAATTATTTTAAAGGTGCCTACACAGGCATAAAAAAATAGGCAAATCAAATGGAGATAAACATTGAACATCTTGTCAAAAGTTATCAAGCAACAAATGTTTTAAAAGATATTAATTTAACCATCGCAGACGGCGAAATCGTTGGTATTTTAGGTGTCAGTGGTGCGGGGAAATCGACGTTACTTCGTTGTATCAACGGGCTAGAAAGTTACCAAAGTGGCTCGATTCATTTAAATCAACAGAATTTGGAAGAGTCGACTGAAGAAGAGAAACGGTTACTTAAGAAGAAAATGGGCATGATTTTTCAAGGGAATTCTTTGATGGAACAGAAGTCGATCTTTAAAAATGTGGCTTTACCAATGGAGTGTAATGGTTTTTCAAAGACTGAAATTCAAACAAAGGTATCTTCAATTTTAAGTGAATTAGGTTTAGCGGATAAAACACAGATGAAACCAAAACAATTATCTGGCGGCCAAAAGCAACGAGTCGCAATCGCTAGAGCTTTAACAATGAATCCTGAAATTTTATTATGTGACGAAGCGACATCTGCCTTAGATTGTGGTATCACTAATGAAATTTTAGATTTATTGCAAGACTTAAACCAAAAATACGGTTTGACCATCATCATGGTGACCCATCAAATAGAAGTTGTTAAGAGAATCTGCCATGAAGTCGCTCTAATCAATGCAGGAAGTATCGTCGAAAAAGGCCCAGTTAAGGATGTTTTCTTTAAACGTTCTGGCTATTTACAAGAAATTCTAGGTGAAGATAGTCAAAATTTATATCCTGAAAAAGTCGGCAAAGTTTATATCAAAGTCCAAATGAATTTGGCAGAAAACAATATTTTCTCGTTATTTCGAAGTAAAAATATTAGCGACTACCAATTGGTTTCCGCTGAAACCGATCAATTTTCCTTTGGTGAATTAAGCACGCTGACCCTCATAATTAAACAATCAGATTTAACCGTGGTGAAAGATTGCTTCACTGAATCAGCCCACGAATTTCAGCTAGTGGGAGGGAACAAATGATGGATACCGTTGTATTAATCAGCCAAATTTTGTGGCCAAATTTAATTAGTACCTTTTCAATGGTCTTGTTTTCTTCGATACTGGCGACTATTTGGGGATTTCTTTTAGCAATTGGTTTAATTATCACCAATAAAAAAGGGCTGAGACCAAATCGTCACATCTATGGCATAATGAATTTATTCGTGAATATTGTGCGGTCTTTTCCCTTTATTATTTTGATGGTGGCTCTGATGCCTATGACCCGTATTTTAGTCGGTACTACCATCGGAACAGCCGCCGCAATTGTTCCACTGACTTTTGCCATGACACCTTATGTCGCAAGATTATTTGAAAATAATTTACTAGAAATCAATCCTTACACCATCGAAGCAGCTAAATCCTTTGGTGCCACAAACTTACAAATTATTTTCAAAGTAATGTTGGTAGAAGCTCTTCCCAGCATGATTTCCAGTTTAACCTTGGCAATTATTTCAGTCTTAGGTTACACAGCGATGGCTGGAACCGTTGGGGCTGGAGGGCTAGGAGCTGTTGCGATAACTTACGGTTACCAAAATTTCGATAATAAAATTATGTACAGCACGGTCTTAGTTATAATTATTTTTGTAGAAATTGTTCAATTGATTGGCACGCAAGTTTATAAGAAAGTAAAGGTTTAATTAAAGATACGTTCCTATTGAAAATTTTTATTAAATGCCCGTACTGAACGTAAAGGGCGAAATCCACAACAAGAGACGAAATTACAATCCCTAAAAAGGAAGTAGCAACATTTAAAGTAAGATACAACTAAGAGATTCTGTAAAATAAAGCTACCACATAACTCTCGTTTTTGACGAGAGTTTTTTTATTGTATGTAAAAAAGCATATTGTTTCCCTGATTATTACCAGCATACCCAAAGGTAACGCTTTTTATTTTTCAAAGAATCTTATTTTACCGGTGTCATTTTTTGTCATTTTTGCAGATGAGTTGCAGACAGAAATAATTAAAAAAAACTACGTACCTAATTCATGGCTGCGTAGTCTTTTTGGATTCGATAAACTGTTTGATGTGTATCACCATAATCTTTAGCAATTTCGAGATTGCCGTCCCTTTTTCTAATTCGTCTACAATATTTCGATAAACTGCACGTCGTTGAAGATTTTTAGCATTAGGCTCATATAACTTTGGTCTTCCTTTGTACACACCATTGCTTTTAGCAATGTTTATCCCCTGTGTCTGTCTTCTTTTAGACTCAGTTCTTTCTTGTTCCGATATCATAGCCAATATTTGAACAATTAAATCTTTGATAAAACGATCTAATAGAGGATTACCAATTGCTTCAGCCATAATTGGAAGTCTTGTAATAACGAGTTTTACATTTTTCTGTTTTAGATAATTTACAGTCTGGATAACTTCATCATAATTTCTCCCTAAACGGTCAATTGCTTCAACCATAAATGTATCTTCTTCTCGAACAAAATTTAAAGCTTCTTGAAAAATTGGACGTTGCTCAATTGTGGCGCCTGATTTTTTTCTACAAAAATTTTTTCAGCACCAAATTTTTCTAGAGAATCAATTTGCCTTTCCAAATTTTGGTCGATTGTTGAAACTCGTGCATATGCAATTTTAAAAATATCACCTTTTCAAAATTTCTATCATACACCCTAATCATACAACAGAAATCTAGATTTCCTATATATTTATGTTGTCTATTTAAGGTACGCTCTAAATAGACATCGCTAGAGCTGATAAAAATTATAATACCTCAAGTTTAGTATTTCTTATTACGATAAATGTTGTGGGTAGTGTAAATTACCAAATAAAAATTACATTATAACTTTTAAAGTGATTATTGTTCATTAATACGTGTCAAAATCTATGTTTCATTAATCTGTACAGATAAAGTTATCATACATCCGTTGTTAAGAATGATTGTTTATTTGAAAATAGGATACAATGAGGTTTTGAACGGATTACAAACTTTAGATATACAAAAGATAGTTTAAATAAATTAAGTTGCGAAAGAAATTCATCATTCATATATCTGGAGCAAGAAGTTACCGGAATGGTAGATATTATTTCTATTGTCTACTGGTAAATCTAGTTCTATAAGCCAGTAAATATTTCTTAAATTTATGACATATGATGCACAAGGGAAATGAAGTCTCATATTTTTGAATATTCATATCATTTTTATTGTGACTTACAAAAAAATAGAATAAAATACTAAAGAGATTCATAATTTTACTATATCTTCTCAAAAAAAGGAAAGGAAAACAAATAGAATGTATTAAAGTGGTCTTCAAAATGAGGTTATATGATATTTGGGTTAATTAAAAATCAATCCATTTAATCTTGAGTACTCAGATAGTGAATTCTTAATCTCAATCAAAATATCAAAAAAGTTATAAGGGGAGAACTAATGAAAAAAAGATATTTATTTTCTTTACTATTACTTGCTATAATGCTATTTTTGTTTCCAAAAATTTCCAATGCAGAAGTCATGACATCTACATGGGGAACGGCTCCAATATCCTTTGATACTGATACACAAACAATGACTGTTGATTCAGGTGAACTGAGTAATTCCGGCTATCCTGTAGATATTTTTAATCAAACAAAGAAAATTGTTT
>NZ_JAHUZB010000012.1 GCF_019218635.1 Enterococcus alishanensis
TAATAGCAGTAAAAACAAAGAAAAAAGGAGTGGATTTCTCCACTCCAAAAAAGTCTAACTATTTGGGGTCACTACAAAAGTTGGAGAGTCTTTTTTTGGAGAATAGTTCTTAATACTTAATCTTAGTAGAAAATATAGCTAATAATTGATCAATTTTACAGTTTTTTATCCTAATCTATGCTATATGAGTAATCGAATATGAGAAGAATCATAATATATTTTTATAAAATCACTTATTTTTACCTTTCTTATCGTGGAACTATTGGTCCAATCGGAAAAAATCGCCTGCATCGTCATTTTTATACTAGTGTTTGTCATCAAAAAATTACGATAGATACGACTGAATTTAAGTATTTTGAAACAGATAATAAAGGAAATATACTTAAAAAAATTACTATTTAGAAACATTTATGGATATGTATAATAACGAAATTATTTCTTAGCGTATTTCTAAAAAAAAAATGCCAACGATGTCATGGAAGGATTAGGGAAAAGAATCCAGAAAACTAATGACTGTCTTTATCACGCATTTTTCACACAGATCAAGATTGAACCTATCAAATGAAAGCTTAGGGTTACAAACTAAAAGAACACAATATTTTTCAAAGCATGTCACGAAAAAAAACTGTTTAGATAAATCGATGATGGGAAATTTCTTCGATTTATTAAAACAAGAAGTCTTTCATGGCATAATTTACCGCTTATTTACACATGCAAATCTAATTATTTGAATTTATTAATACTGAATAATTTATCAGTATGAAACAATAATTTGTACTTAAATTGAGATTAAAAAAAATAATAATGAACTAAAACGTTGATATAGGCGAGAAAAATTAGATACTGATAAAAAAAGCAGTATTGTAATGACTTTTTGAGATGATATAGTAATCTAAGTAATAGATACAACCTTGTTAACTGTTACGAACTATAAGTAATAAATTTAAAAAAAAAGAAAGTTGGTAGTATAAATGAAAAGTAGAGCAGCAGTAGCATTTAGCCCAGGGCAATCGCTTGAAATCGTCGAAATTGATGTAGCAGATCCAAAAGCAAAAGAAGTCATGGTTAAAATTTTGTATACGTCTGTTTGTCACACAGATGCTTTTACCTTATCAGGTGATGATCCTGAAGGCGTTTTTCCAGTTGTCTTAGGACATGAAGGCGCGGGAGTAGTTGTAAAAGTTGGCGACGAAGTAACCTCAGTAAAAGTTGGCGATCACGTTATTCCTTTATATACACCAGAATGTGGTGAATGTGAATTTTGCTTATCTGGGAAAACCAATCTATGTTCAGCCGTTCGTGAAACCCAAGGCAAAGGGTTAATGCCTGATGGAACCACAAGATTTTCTTACAACGGAGAACCAATTTATCATTACATGGGAACGAGTACTTTCAGCGAATACACAGTAGTCAACGAAATCAATTTAGTAAAAATTGATGAAGCAGCTCCTTTAGATAAAGTGGGTTTACTTGGCTGTGGCGTGACAACTGGTTTAGGGGCCGTAAAAAATACTGCAGCTGTTGAAGAAGATGCAGTCACAGCAGTTTTTGGACTTGGAGCAATTGGTTTAGCAGTCATCCAAGGCTTAAAGAAAGCCAATGCTAAAAGAATCATTGCAATTGACATGAATCCTGATAAGTGGGAATTAGCGAAAAAAATGGGCGCAACTGATTTTGTTAATCCAGCTGATTACAATCGTCCGATTCAAGAAGTTCTTGTTGAGATGACTAACGGCGGCGTAGACTATAGTTTTGAATGTATCGGTAATGTTGAAGTCATGCGTTCTGCTTTAGAAGCTTGCCATAAAGGTTGGGGAGAAAGTATTATTATTGGTGTTGCAGGAGCAGGTAAAGAAATTCATACTCGTCCATTCCAATTGGTGACGGGACGTGTTTGGAAAGGTTCAGCCTTTGGAGGGGTCAAGGGACGGACGCAATTACCTGGCATGGTAGAAGACTTTATGCAAGGTGAGATTGACCTAGATTCATTTATTACCCATCATTTAAACTTTTCTCAAATCAATCAATCATTAGACTTACTTCATCGTGGAGAATCTATTCGGACAATGTTGACCTATGGAGAATAAGCAAATAGGTCTAAAAATATTAGAGCAACATCAGTCTTTTGGAGGACAACAAATAAAATACAGTCATGAATCTGCTATTTTGCAGTGTGAAATGACTTTTAGCTTATTTATCCCAAAAAAAACTGAAGAACAGAAAGCTGTACCGTTAATCTGGTTTTTAGCGGGATTAACTTGTACAGATGATAATTTTAGCCAAAAAAGTGGATTTCAAAAGTATGCCTCAGAAAATGGGGTGGCTTTTGTGATGCCTGACACTTCTCCGAGGAAAATCGAAGAAGACAGCCCTGATTGGGACTTAGGGCAAGGGGCTAGTTTTTATCTTAATGCGACACAGGAGCCATGGAAACGGCACTATCAGATGTATGACTACTTAACTAAAGAATTACCAGAGATTGTCTATAGTCTTGTTCCGAATTTTTCAGGACAAGAAAGTATTATGGGTCATTCCATGGGAGGACACGGCGCTTTAGTGATTGGACTTAAAAATCCTGAGCGCTTTCAAGCCATCTCAGCTTTTGCACCAATTTCTAATCCCATGAATGTACCGTGGGGACAAAAAGCCTTTGAAAATTATTTGGGATCAGATCAAAGCAATTGGGAGAACTGGGATGCAGCTAAATTAGTTGAGAAAACGGGATTTAAAAATTCTCCAATCCTGATTACTCAAGGATCAAAAGATAACTTTTATGAAATCCAATTGAATGAGGCAGCATTTTTAGCAGGGGCAAAAAAATCGCATACTTGTGTAACCTACCAGATTGAAAAAGAGTATGACCATAGCTACTTTATGATAGCAACCTTTATTGAAGAACATATCAAGCACCATGTAAATATCATTAAATAACGTTTAGGTGAAATGAGAATATCAAAAATTTCATTACATCCACATAAAGAAACAGGCGATTTTTCTGGTAGCATTTTACAGTGTCAATGGAAGAAAATCTAGTTCAAGACAAATCTTAGATTAGATGCCCATAACCATGATTTTTAATATCTAACTCTTGTTCATACTGAACTTTTAATGGTTGGTCAACACTGAGATTTGAAGTGTATGTCTCTTCATTAATTGAAGCAGGTATATCAATTTCATTCAATAAAAGGTATCAGAACTTCATTGATTGAAAAAAGATTACCCACTTACGATGTATTATCTCCTGACTTAATGGATTTAATTGCAACGTTACTAGCTATAATGATTATGTTGGTATTCACTTCTTTAATGATTTATTTCGATTAAAGTTGCGTCAATCATACTAAGTCCAAAAATCGAAGCTATTTTAGGAGCGATTTTTGGGCTTTTTAGTATCTTTAGAGCAATGTTTATTCTCCAATAATTTGGGATGTAAAAGCATTTTATCCTAAACATTATGAAATTGGTTTGCAAGAGTTGAATTGGAAATTCTTAAAGAGAAGAAATAGAGTTATCGAAAGATAAAGCTATTTCATTGATGCTTTATTTTATTAATATGGAAGATACTAGATATAGCAAGTAAAGTTATGAGGAAATAACCATATAAAAAATATTTGATCGTGCAAACACTGGAAGAGGTACTTTTATTCTTGCTTTAAAACAAGGGTGGACTTGTTAGAATTGATATGTGTAGACTTTCTTGAACATATGGAGTAGTTCTGCCAGGACTTGTATCGGTGGCACCTTGTACATATTTCAATATAGTAGAAGTTTTTAACTTCATATTCCAAAGATATTTGGCGTACTGGTTTCCTTTTGTATCAAATCAGTAAAATTTAAGAAAAAAAGAGCTAAAACCTATTAAATCAAGGTTTTAACTCTTAGAAAAACTACAGATGGAGACGGCGGGAGTTGAACCCGCGTCCAAACATTTTGCCACTTAAGACTCTACGCTCATAGTTATACCATTTAAAATTCGCTTAGTTTTCTGCCGTATAACAGGCCGCAAACTTTGCTAGTCTGATGATCTCTTTTTCAACTTACAGACGGAAAGTTAAAACGTATCCCACTTAGAATAGGACCCTTACCCGAGCACATGGGCGATACCGGGAGGATCTACGCTAACTGTTTTTAGGCAGCTAAAGCGTAAGAATTGTTGTTATCTTTTGCAGTTATATTTAACTGTAACGTTTTAACGTAGCCGTAACCTACGAAGCGCAACTCAAGCTCAAACAATGCCTGTCGAATCCTTAACGTCCCCGATAAGACAAATTTAGTGCAATAGTTATTATATCACTACAATAAAAAAAGTACAATCTAAATACTAAATCAAGTCGTAATGTTTAAGACCATTGATAATTCCGTGCTCGGTATTCTTAGTGGAAATAAAACTAGCGGCTGATTTGACTTCAGGTAGTGCATTTCCCATGGCAATTTGATAATTGGAAGATTCAAACATAGGCAAATCATTTAAGCCGTCACCAAAGGTAAAAGTCGGGATATCTTGTTGTAGGAAGTTTTTCACTTCATCAATCGCGGTTCCTTTTGAAATACCCTTATTTACAACATCAATACATTTGGGTCCATTTCTGAAAAAAGTTAACTCATCGGCAAAAGCTTCATGATAAAGTTCATCTAATTCATCAGTCAATACTAAAAGCATGTTGGTTTCATATTCTAAGAAAGCATCTGTTTTAATGGGGGGAACCACATTGTTAAAATATTGGTAGGAGTCTTTGACCAATTGATTGACGCCAGAAATGAACATTGTTTCATGAGAGTAAAAGGCCACTTCATGTTTGAGTTTGCGTGTGAAATCTAACATTTTTTGACAAGTTGCGATGTCAATTTTATTGGAAAATATCGTATCATTTTCATAAATTCCATACATACCATTCATTGTAATACTAGCATCGATATGAGCGGCCTTTTTAATCGCCTGTATTTCAAATTCACAACGACCTGTAGAAATAATTGGTAAGATATTATTTTCTTTTAAGCGAAGCATTGTTTGGCTAATTTCAGGTGTAACTTCTGATTGATCATTTAATAAAGTACCGTCTAAATCAAAAAAAGCAATGGCTTGATACATATTGGACACTCCTTCTCATTTTCTTCTTATATTCTACCAAATCATGAAGAAAATCCAAATACTTATCGAAACAATTCAGTAGTTTATAGCTGATAAACGGCTTTTAGAGTATACTAAGGTTATAAAAGTAAAAATTTGATAAGTGAGGAATTAAAAATGAATATATTAATGATTGAAGATAATGAATCAGTTTCAGAAATGATGCAAATGTTTTTCTTAAATGAAGGCTGGGAAGCAACTTTCAAATATGATGGTAAGGAAGGTCTGGATACTTTTCTAACTGATCCTGAAAAATGGGACATGATTACTTTGGATCTAAATTTACCAACAATGGATGGAATGGAAATCGGTCGTGAGATTCGTAAAGTCTCTAGTAGTGTGCCTATTATTATGTTGACTGCGAGAGATTCCGAGAGTGACCAAGTGATCGGTTTAGAAATGGGTGCTGATGATTATGTGACAAAACCATTTTCACCGTTGACTTTGATTGCACGGATTAAGGCTTTACACCGCCGCAGTGAATTAGGTTCTGAGGGAGAAGATGATGCAAAACAATCTGACAATTCTTTTGATATTCAGACAGATCACTTCAAAATGAATTTAAAAACGCGGGAAGCTTATCTAGAAGATAAACCGGTGGAAGGTCTGACGCCAAAAGAATTTGATTTATTGTATACGATGGCAAAAAAACCACGGCAAGTTTTCACTCGTGAGCAACTATTAGAATTGGTTTGGGATTATCAATATTTTGGTGATGAACGGACGGTGGATGCCCATATTAAAAAATTGCGCCAGAAGATTGAAAAGGTAGGCCCGCAAGTAATTCAAACTGTTTGGGGAGTGGGCTACAAATTTGATGATTCTGGAGTAGCCTAATGAAGTATCTTTACCAACAGTTATTGGCTTTTGCGGGAGTTATCTTATTGATGGTCATTACATTAGGCTTTTCTTTCACGCAGTTTACTCGTCAAACTCTGGAACAAGATAATTACAATCAGTTGGCTCGTTACGCGGAGGCAGTTGACCAGATGAGCCGAAAACTAAGTGAAGAGTCTCAATTCTCCAGTTTGACCGACGATGAACAATTTTTAGCTGCTTTAAGCTTAACGGAGCAAACATTAGATCAAGAAGGTGTTTCTTTAGTTTTTTACGATACCAACGGTAAGATTAAGTATCCATTAAGTTCCAGTACAATTTCTGACAAATTGATTTCCAGTAAGCAATGGCAGGCGTTAAAAAATGGTGAAAGCCAAAAAATGACCACTGAAAACAATGAGTATGGCGAATCACAGACAACTTCATATGCGATGGTTTCCTTTAATAAAAAGGGAAGTGGTTTTTATGGAGTATTAGTAATTAGTCAGCCAGCGACTAATGTTGAAAATAGTATCAACGCAATTCGCAGTAATTTGTTCAAAGGTTTCATTATTGCTTCGATTTTAGCAATTATAGTGAGTTATTTCTTTGCTACACGACAGTTAAAAAGAATTAAGAGTATTCGATCGGCTACTGATGAAATTGCTAAAGGGAACTTTGATATCCAAATTCCAGATCATGGGAAAGATGAGTTTGACGATTTGGCGAGTGATTTTAATTCAATGACGGAATCTTTAAAAGAATCAAATGAAGAAATTGAAAGGCAAGAGGAACGACGGCGACAGTTTATGGCGGATGCTTCTCATGAAATGCGAACGCCTTTGACCACAATCAATGGTCTGTTGGAAGGATTGCAATATGACGCTATCCCTGAAGATCAAAAGGCAAAAGCTATTAGTCTAATGCAAAATGAGACAGCTCGATTGATTCGTTTGGTTAACGAAAACTTGGATTATGAAAAAATCCGAACCAATCAAATCAGTATTATAATTAAAAAATTCGATGCAACAGAAACGTTGAGCACCTTAGTTACACAATTGGAACAAAAAGCTGCAGCCGCAGGAGATCAATTGATTTTAGAAACACAAGAACCTGTTACGATCTACGCTGATTATGATCGTTTTGTTCAAGTTATGGTGAACATTATGCAAAATGCGATTCAGTTTACTCAAGATGGTGAAATCAGGGTCAGCGTGTTCAAAAAAGACAAGCAAACGATTGTAAAAATCGCTGATACAGGAATTGGCATGAATGAAGAACAAGTAAAAAATATTTGGGATCGTTATTACAAAGTTGATCCATCGAGGAAAAATACTAAGTATGGGGAATCTGGCTTGGGTTTGTCGATTGTTCAAGAGCTAGTTCGTTTGCATAATGGGACAGTTGATGTAGAAAGTACGTTAAACGAAGGAACAACCTTTACTATAAGTTTTCCAGATGAAGAAATAAATAATGACTAAAAAAGGCTCGTAAGATAATTTTCTTACGAACCTTTTTTCTTATAATAAAGCTAAAATTGCAAAGTTTGCGATGAACAATGCATCTACCACCCATAAAACAGGTGAAATTTCTTTACTTTTAGAATTGATAACTTTGATTAATGTATAAGTTATGAAGCCTGCTGCGATTCCGTAAGAGATACTATAACATAACCCCATAAAAATACTTGCGAAGAAAGCTGGAATGGCTTCTTCTAAATCTAGCCAGTTAATATCAGCAAATGAAGCCAACATCATCACACCAACAATAATTAAAGCGGACGAGGTAGCTTGTGCGGGTACAACAGCAATAACTGGAGATAGTAAACTACTTAGCGCAAATAGAATGGCTACAAAAACTGAAGTTAAACCTGTTCGACCACCAGCACCAATTCCGGCAGCTGATTCCACATAAGTTGTTGTATTAGATGTCCCAAAGATTGCTCCGATTGAAGTTGCAATTGCATCAGCGAATAATGCTTTATCCATTTTTGTTTTAAAGCCTAAGGTATTTGCATTTTCAATGGCCATTTCATCTTCTTTAGAAAAGATACCTGTGCGACGCCCAGTACCAATAAAGGTTCCGATTGTATCAAAAGTATCAGATAAACTGAAAGCCAAAATAGTCATTAGAACTTGTGGCAATTTACTACTGTCGGAAAATAGTGAGCCAAGTCCTTCTGCACCAAAAGCTGCACCAAAAGTAGTTCCTAATGCGCCAATTGAGCTACTTAAGGAATTTGCTTGCCAATCGATGCTGCTAAATTGAACAACGCCCATAGGAATACCTAATAAAGTAGTTAATATAATTCCAATTAAAATAGCGCCACGAACTTTTTTGATTACTAAGATGATGGTGATAAATAATCCTAAAACCGCTAATAATACGGGTGCATTGTTGAAGTTAGCTAAAGCTGGAACAACACCTGATCCCATTGCTACACTTTGAATTTGGTTATCCGTAACGATGCTGCTTGTTACATCTGCTCCGGTAGCAGAAAAGGCTAATAACCCAGCATTTTTTAAACCAACGTAGGCAACAAAAATACCAATTCCTCCGCCAATAGCTTGTTGCATACTTTCAGGAATAGCGCGAATAATCATTTTACGAATTTTTGTTACAGTAATTAAAATATTAATAAGTCCACAAATAAAAACCATCGCCAAAGCTTCTTGCCAACTATAACCAAGACCAGCGACAACTGTGTAAGTGAAGAAAGCATTCAAGCCCATACCTGGTGCTTGCGCGTAAGGAACATTTGCAAATAACCCCATGACTAAAGTTCCGATGACTGAAGCAATAATTGTTGCTAAAAAGACTGCTTGAAACGGCATACCAGCTGAAGATAGTATGCTTGGATTAACAAATAAAATATAGCTCATCGCAAAGAATGTAGTAACGCCCGCCATTAATTCAGTGGAAACAGTTGTACCATTTTCCTTGAGTTTAAACAGTTTTTCCATTTATATGAAACGCTCCTTTTATATAATTGCATCGTTTAAGTAACGAATACTTTAAAAGTATATGCAAGGACTAGAGGTAGTTCAAGGAATATTTGAATAATAGAACAAAAAAAAAGATAAATGTTCGTGATTAGCGAACTTTTATCTTTTTTCTTTGGTAATTGATAAAAGAATAAACGGAAATGAGCAACAAAAGAAAAAGCAATAATATTCCAACTGTCTTACCGAGGGATTTAAAAAAAAGGTTTAACAAAGTAACTGAAGAAAGACTATAAGAAAGAGAGTTATCTATTGAGTAAGCAATGCCGCTTGTTCCATTACTAAGTACGTATGTTGGCAAATCATGAAACTGAGTCAAACCATATTGATAAATATTTTGTAGAATTTTTTCATAAAATGGTTCAAATAAAGCGAATAAAGTTGTTAATGCCAGGGCAGCAGCAAGAATGCAGAAAATTAATTCAATCCCGGTCGTATATATTGAAAGTCTCATATCCATCTTTTTTTGATGGGATTTTAATAATTTTATACTGAAAATCATCACTAATAATAAGCTTCCTAACAAAATGAAAACAAAAAACCAAAAGGAATAAAAGGTTTGAATTTCTGATAATTCATTAGCTGTAAATAATTGAACATTGCTAGCTTGATCAATTTGATTCAAGATTAATTTCATAATTAAGACGCTGGTTAGTAAAAACAGTAAGGTTAAGGTAGTTAGAAAAAGAATTGAGGCCTCTGCTTTACGGTTTTTTATCGTAGATACAACATTGTTAAGATAGCTCATACTTTTCACCTCACAAAATAGTATAAAAGAATAGTTTGAAAGAAGTATGAAGCTGATAAGAAAAAAAGGCGTAAAAAAAACTACCCAATCGAAATTGAGTAGTTTACAGATCTATTCTTCAGCGTTATCAGATGTTTCGCTGGAGCCATTTTCTTGTTGATATTGTTGGAAAGTTTTCGTGCTGTACAAACTTTGTGTCGTCTTACCACCATTTTTTGAGAAGATGCTAGTCGATTCAGCACCTAAGTCTGATTCGATTTGCTCCATTTTGCTGACGCTATCTTTATAATTATATTGGGATGAATCAATTGGTTCCAATCCACTTTCTGTGTAGAATCGTAAAAGGTCACCATTATTAATATCATCGGAGGTAGATAGTTGTTTGTCGACAGCAAGTTCCCATGTATCTAACTGTTGTTGCAGCTCATCATCTGGCTCTAAAATCATTTGGCCATTTGAATTGGAATAAACACTGCCACTATAACTTGTATATTCTGGTGTCATATAATCACCGTTACGGAAAGCAACTAGTTGATCATTTTCAGGAGATAATAAATCTTGACCCATTTGAATATATTTGCTTGTGTCAACGCCCAATAAGTGAAGTAAGGTTGGTAAAGCATCAACTTCACCACCATAAGTATGATTAATTCCACCATTTGTTTGGCCAGGAACATGAATCATGTATGGGACTCTTTGCATTTGTGCATTGTCATAATTCGTCCAAGTGTCAGAAGTTTTTCCGACTAACTCAGCTAAATCAGGATTACGGGATTCAGAAATACCATAGTGATCACCGTACATTACAATAATTGAGTTATCGTATAAACCAGTTTCTTTTAAGTAAGTGAAGAACTCTTCAACTGCTTTATCTAAATAATTCGCTGTTGCAAAGTAGCCATTAATTGTTTCATCACTTGTGTTCGCCATTGGGAAACCAGCTTCATCACCAGTTAACTGGCTATATGGATAGTGGTTTGTAACAGCAATAAACTTAGAATAGAATGGTTGTTGTAAATGTTCTAAATATTGAACAGATTGATTAAAGAAAGGTTTATCATGTAAACCATACTGGAATGAGTTATCATCGTTGACATCATAATAAGATGAGTCAAAGAAGTAATCATAGCCTAAATTTTTATAAGTTTCTGTTCGATTCCAGAAGTTCCCTGAGTTTCCGTGGAAAGCCGCTGAAGTGTAACCTTTTGTTTGATTTAAAATGCTTGGCGCAGCTTGGAAAGTATTTTCACTACCAAGTTGAGTAAATAATGATCCTTGATTTAAACCAAATAATGAAGTTTCCATCAAAGTTTCGGCATCAGATGTTTTCCCAGCCTTTACTTGGTGGAAGAAATTATCAAAACTGAAAGTACTATTTTCATGGTAGATACTGTTGATAAACGGCGTTACTTCGTGTTCCACACCATTTTCATCTTTTAATTTATAATCAATTAAGAATTGTTGGAAGCTTTCTAAATGGATAGTAATGACATTCCGTCCATCAGCAAGTCCATAATAGTCAGCATTTGGTGCTGCATAATGTTCGTTTACGTAAGCTTCAACGTCTGTTAAATCGTTGGCACTGGCTTCTGCTTTTACCTGATTAGTACGGTAAGTTTGAACGCCATCATAAACTGTAAAAGCATTAATTCCTAAATACTTAACTAAATAATCCCGTGAGAAGGTTCTAGTTAGTAAACCAGTTCGGTCAGCTTCAGCTAAAAATAAGTTTCCAGAAAAGATCATAACTGATAAGGCAGTTACGGCTAATGCCATTCTAGCTCTCACTGGTCTTTCTTCTTCTTTAATTATTTTCTTCCATAAAAGAATTGGAAGGATTAAAATATCAATCATGAAGATGAAATCATAAGGACGGAAAAGTCTTATGGCACTTTCGCCAAGTCCGCTAGCTACTTTACCAGCACCTAGCATTGTGTTAATAGTGATAAAATCAGTAAATTCGCGATAGTAGACAACATTTGAAAACAAAAGCAGAGTTGCTAAAGCATAGATAACGATCATCGTTCGATAGGCTGCTTTAGGCCGTCTAACATATAATGCAATCGACAATAGAAACATTGTTGTTGCAAATGGATTGATAAAGAGGATGAAATATTGCATTAAGCTTTCAATCCCCAAATTGAATTCAAATAGATAAGCAAATATACTTTTGGCCCATAGTAATAAGGTTAATAGACCAAAGAAACCTAATCGCTTATTTAAGATTGATGAAATTTTAAATTTTCTCAAAGTTAACTTCCTTCCTAATAAAAGGTTTGTTTAAATTTTTCATTTAAAGCACTTCCCTAGAGTTTACATGGATTTTATAATGTCGTCAATCTAATTTAAGTTGATCTAAAGCCGACTTAAAAAAAACTTTATAAGCGTATTCACTTAAATATTTTGTTATACTTGAAAAGAAACGAGGGAAACAAATTTGAAAATACAATTAACAAAAAAGGCGAGTCAAAAAATTAGAAAGAAAAATCCACTGATTCAACCTGAAGATTTGCAAACAAAAATAAGCGATATACCTAAAGAATATCTGACTTTTTTAGACGAAAGAGGAGAGATTTTAGGTACAGGCTATTTAGGAAAACAAAACAAAGGAATCGGCTGGTTAATTAGTTACGAAGCTTTGAAAATTAATAAAACGTTCTTACATGAGTTATTTCAGACAGCAGTTACTAAGCGAAAGAAATTTTTTCAAAACAATGAAACGACAGCCTTTCGTTTATTTAATGGTGAAGGTGATGGCTTTGGTGGTATCACTATCGATTATTATGCCGGTTATTTAGTGATATCGTGGTATAACGAAACGATTTATGCCTTGAAAGAAGAATTATTGCTAACAATTTCGGAAGTCTTATCAGATAATCTTGGCATTGTCGAAAAAATTCGTTTTCAATCGGATTTACCGGAAAGTAATTGGTACATCGGAGAGAAACCTGCAGAACCTTGGCTAGTTAAAGAAAATGGTATTAATTATGCTACTTACTTAGATGAGGGATATATGACAGGAATTTTTCTTGATCAAAAAGAAGTTCGCAAACGTTTGGCTTCAGGACTTGCAAAAGAAAAAAAAGTCTTAAATATGTTTAGCTACACCGGTGCTTTTTCTGTTGCAGCAGCTGTTGGCGGGGCAGCAGGAACAACCAGTGTTGATTTAGCTAAACGCAGTTTAGATAAAACCAGAGAACAGTTTGAAGTGAATCAAATTTCTTTGGAAAAGCAAAAAATAGTAGTGATGGATACTTTTGAATATTTTAAGTATGCTAAAAGAAAAGGTTTTAGTTATGATTTAATCATCTTAGACCCACCAAGTTTTGCTAGAAATAAAAAGAAGACATTTTCAGTGACAAAAGATTATGGCCGCTTGATTGCTGAAAGCTTAGAAATATTAAATCCAAAAGGGCAAATTATTGCTTCCACTAATGCGTCAAATTTAACATTAAAGAAATTTCGACAAAGTATTGAAAAGAGTTTGGACGAACAGGGTGTAACCTACCAACTAAAAGAAACGTTTCGTTTGCCTCAAGATTTTCCAGTAGCGGCGTTTGAAGAAAGCAATTATTTAAAAGTACTATTTTACGAAATTAAAAAATAAAAAATGATCGTGGGGAATGAGTAAGATGATGGCTGTTCAAATAAGAGATATGCGATTGGATGCAGGAAAACCAAAAATTTGTGTACCAATTATTGGTGAAACATTTGATGAAATTATGTCACAGGCTAGTCAAGCAAAAGTCAATGGAGATATAGTTGAGTGGCGGGCAGATTATTATAAAAATCTGCAAGATGATGAAGAATTATTGTTGACATTATTGGCTTTAAGAGAAGAGCTGCGCAACATTCCGTTGATTTTTAATTTGCGAACTGTTGAAGAGGGTGGACAGGCAGATCTGCCATTAAGTGAGTATCGCAGAATTAATGAATTTGCAGTGACTTCTCGGTCCATTGATGTGGCGGACATTGAGTTAACCCACGTAGATACGTTGGGAACAACCTTTATTCGCTGGATGCAAGCATTAGATGTAAAAGTAATTCTAAGTGATCATAATTATTCTGAAACACCGGAAGATGCGGTTTTATTATTCCGTTTAAATATGATGGAACATTGGGGGGCAGACATTGCCAAACTTGTAGTAGTTCCGCAAAATCAATCCGATGTGATTCGATTAATGAGAACGACGTTAAAGGCACAAACCTTTGTAAACTTACCGATTGTGAGTGTATCACAAGGAAATCTTGGAAAGCTATCGCGAGTGGCTGGCTATTTAGATGGCTCTTGCATGACTTATGGACATTTACCTGGCTTAGCTTCTGCACCAGGTCAATTAGAAGTTGAAAAGTTAAAACTATTTTTAGATGAATTTAGTTAGAGGTGGAAAAAATCGCTAAGAAAAAACAAGTAAAAACAAATGCGATTCGTTTGATTGAACAGAAAAAAATTTCTTATGTAGAACATCAATATGAGTGGTCTGAGAATGATTTAAGTGCCCGCCATGTACCTGAACAAGTTGGGATAGAGGCGGCGCGTATTTTTAAAACACTAGTGGCGGTTGGAAATGCCAGCGGACCAATCGTTGCAGTGATACCTAGTGATCACGAGCTAGACTTAAAAAAGTTAGCCAAAGCATCAGGTAATAAAAAAGTTGAAATGCTTCATGTAAAAGATTTAGAAAGTTTGACTGGTTACATTCGAGGAGGCTGTTCACCAATCGGGATGAAAAAACTATTTCCGACTTTTATGGCAGTAGAAGCTGCAAGTTATGACACAATAACTGTCTCGGCAGGCAAACGTGGCTTACAGATAGAAATTGCCCCAAATGCTATTCTGGAAATAACAAAGGGGCAAACAGTAGATTTAATTCAAAATTAAGCAAAACTCTGATAAGCGGCATGGGTACCAGCAACATGTCCCGTGCAAAAAGCAGCAGTAATGTTAAAACCACCTGTATAACCATTAACATCGAGCACTTCACCGGCAAAAAACAAGCCGGTGATTTTTTTGCTTTCAAGAGTTTTAGGTGAAATCTCTTTTAGTTCGATACCACCGCCAGTTACGAAAGATTTTTCTAGACCTAATGTTTTTGTGGCGGTCATTTGAAAGTTTTTGATTAAGTTGATGAGCTCAATCAATTCATGTTCGTTTACTTCGCGATAAGTTTTGTTAGTTAGCATTGCTTTTTGAAGGAAAAAATTTAGTAAACGCTCAGGAAGTAAAATACTTAGAGCATTATTTAGCTGTTTATTAGAGGTTTCACCCAATTCAGCTATTTTTTCTTTCACTGCTTCCTCAGATAGTTCTGGTAAACAATCTAATGACAAAGTTACTGTAGATTGTTCTCGTAATAATTGATTTACAAATCCTGAACAGCGTAGGGCAGCCGGACCGGAAACACCAAAATGAGTAAATAATAAATCCATTTTATGGGCGGTAACTTCTTTATTATATTGATTTAGAACGGTTAAACGAACGTCTCTTAAAGATAGTCCTTGCAATGTTTTATCAGTAATAAAAGAATCATTTAAAAAGATAGCAGACTCAGTCGGATAAAGTGGAGTGACGTGGTGACCCAGAGTTTTTGCCATTTTATATCCATCACCGGTAGCTCCTGTGTTTGGATAAGTCATGCCGCCTGTGGTGACAACAACACATTTTCCGCCAAAATCACCCTTTTCAGTTCTAACACCTTGAATTTTTTCCCCGTCAGAAATAATCTTTTCGATAGCTGTGTTAAAGAAGATGGTCACATTTAGATTTTCTAATTCGGCTAGCAGCGTTTGAACAATGGTTTTAGCTGAGTTACTGACTGGAAACATTCGGCCGTGGTCTTCTTCTTTTAAAGCAACACCATGTTCAATAAAAAAAGTCATAATGTCTTGATTGTCCCATTGGCTAAAAGTACTATATAAAAACTTCCCATTTCCAGGAATGTGGGTAATTAAGTCATCGACAGGACGATTGTTGGTAACATTACAACGACCGCCGCCAGTCATGAGTAGTTTTCGACCTGGTTTTTTATTTTTTTCAAACAAAGCGACTTGAGCGCCATTTTCTGCTGCAGCGATGGCGGCCATCATACCACTTGTCCCAGCACCGATGACAATCACATCAAATTTTTTCTTCATATTTTTCCTCCGTATTGTGAATTTTTTTAATCTTTAAAAAATTGCTATACAAGCCCACTATATTAAGCTAAACTTATTATTATTTTGAAAGGATGATGCACGTGAATACCCAAGAATACATTGATAAGTTAATAAATGATTTAAAAGCCAAAGATTCTCATGAAATTGAGTTCATTCAGGCAGTTGAAGAGTTTCTGCCTACTATTATACCTTTTTTAGAAGACAATCCTACATTTATTGAGAAAAATATTTTGTCACTTATTTTAGAACCTGAGCGTGTAATTCAATTTAGAGTCCCTTGGCAAGCAGATAATGGTGATTGGCATGTGAATCGTGGCTATCGAGTACAATTTAATTCAGCCATCGGTCCATATAAAGGCGGGTTAAGATTTCACCCTAGTGTAAACCTGAGTATTTTAAAATTTTTAGGTTTTGAACAAATTTTTAAAAATAGTTTAACTAACCAACCAATTGGTGGTGGTAAAGGCGGTTCCGACTTTGATCCTAAAGGTCGATCAGATAGTGAAATTATGCGTTTTTGTCAAAGTTTCATGACTGAATTGCAAAAGCATATTGGTCCTGATTTAGATGTACCTGCTGGTGATATTGGTGTGGGTGCTAGAGAAATTGGTTTTTTATATGGTCAGTATAAACGTTTGCGACAATCAGATATGGGTATTTTAACCGGTAAACCAGTCGGTTTTAACGGAAGTTTGATCCGAACAGAAGCAACGGGCTATGGTTTAGTCTACTTGGTTCATCACCTATTGAAAGATAAAGGAGATTCTTTAAAAGATAAGACAGTTAAATTATCAGGTAGTGGAAATGTCGCGATTTACACTATTGAAAAAATTCAAGAATTAGGTGGAAAAGTGCTAACTGCTTCAGATTCTAGTGGTTTTATTTATGACTCAGAAGGCATTGATTTAAAACTTTTAAAAGAAATAAAAGAAGTTCGGCGAGGCAGATTAACCGAATATATCGAGCAAAGACCAAATGCTAGTTATCAAACAGGTAGTGTCTGGGATTTCTCTGTTCAAGCGGATATTGCATTACCATGTGCAACACAAAATGAAATTAATGCGGTTCAAGCGGAAATTTTAGTAAAAGATGGTATAAGAATTGTTGCTGAAGGTGCAAATATGCCTTCAACTAATCAAGCTCTTGAAGTTTATCAGGCTGGAAATATTTGTTACTTGCCAGCCAAAGCAGCAAATGCCGGTGGTGTAGCTGTTTCAGCTTTGGAAATGAGTCAAAATTCACAACGACTTTCTTGGACTCGTCATGCGGTAGACGAAAATCTTAATTTAATTATGAAAGATATTTATGAAACAATTTCTGAAACAGCTAAACGTTACGCAACTGCTGGAGATTATGCTGCAGGTGCTAATATAGCTGGTTTTGCTAAAGTTGCTGAAGCGATGTATGCACAAGGTTTGGTATAAAAAAGTTCTGGCTTGAAAAATTATGAAAATAAACGTAAAGTAATAGCTGTATAATAGTAATCATCAAGGAGGAAACAAAATGGCACACATTCATTTCGATCATTCGAAAGTAACACCTTTTATTAACGACCATGAAGTTGAATTTATCAAGAGTCAAGTGGCATTAGCTCACAAAGAACTACACGAAGGTACTGGAGCTGGCAATGACTTTTTAGGCTGGATTGATTTACCAGTAAATTATGATAAAGATGAGTTTGCTCGTATTAAAAAAGCCGCTGAAAAAATCCAATCTGATTCTGAAGTTTTAGTGGTTATCGGAATTGGTGGTTCTTATTTAGGTGCTCGTGCAGCGATTGAATTTTTACATCAATCATTTTTCAATGCACAAACAAAAGAAGACCGTAAAGCACCACAAGTATTCTTTGCTGGAAATTCAATTAGCTCAACATACATTGCTGATTTAATCGAAGTAATTGGGGACCGAGATTTTTCAGTTAACGTAATCTCGAAATCTGGTACAACTACTGAACCAGCGATTGCTTTCCGCGTATTTAAAGAATTATTAATTAAAAAATATGGCGAAGCAGAAGCAAATAAACGAATCTATGCAACAACTGACAAAGCGCGTGGTGCAGTGAAAATTGAAGCCGATGCAGCTGGTTGGGAAACTTTTGTAATTCCTGATGATGTTGGTGGACGTTTTTCTGTATTGACTGCAGTTGGTTTATTACCAATCGCTGCCAGTGGTGCGGATATTGACGCCTTGATGCAAGGTGCGGCAGATGCACGAACAGCTTATTCAAGTGATAACCTGGACGAAAATGAAGCTTATCAATATGCTGCATTGAGAAATATCTTATACCGTAAAGGAAAAGTAACTGAAATTTTAGTTAACTATGAACCAGGAATGCAGTATTTAAATGAATGGTGGAAACAACTTTACGGTGAATCTGAAGGAAAAGATTTGAAGGGCATTTATCCATCAAGTGCGAACTTCTCAACAGATTTACATTCATTTGGTCAATACATTCAAGATGGTCGTCGCAATATATTTGAAACGATTGTTAAAGTTGATCAACCTAGAAAAGTTATCGAAATTCCAGCTCAAGAATCTGACCTTGATGGTTTAGGTTACTTAGAAGGAAAAGATGTCGATTTTGTAAATACAAAAGCTTTTGAAGGAACTTTACTTGCTCATACCGATGGTGGCGTTCCAAACTTTGTATTACACATTCCAACAATGGACGCGTATACTTTAGGATACACCATGTATTTCTTTGAAATTGCAGTTGGTGTTTCTGGCTACTTAAACGGTGTCAATCCATTTAATCAACCCGGTGTGGAAGACTATAAAAGAAATATGTTTGCTTTACTAGGCAAACCTGGCTTTGAAGATTTAGCTAAAGAATTAAACGAACGTCTATAGAATAATACTGAGAGCCTGCCAATCATTTTTTCGATTGGTAGGCTTTTTGATGCTTAAATTAAATTTAGGTAATAAAAAGCATGCTTGATTAAAGATAACATTTATTATTAAACCATTTGTTTTTAAAGTAGTCTAATTTTTGGCAAAATATCCTTTTTAATTAGTAAATTTATTTGTGAAAAGCGTTTTCAATTTATTTATAATATGTTATTATAAAAAACGAAATGAACGGAGGGGATTCAGATGGAAGAAATAAAAATCGGTGCTCAGTATAAATGTTTACCAGTTGGTTCTCAGCGGGAAGTGATTGGTGTTGTTGAACAGTTATACACGAATATAGCAGTCATTAACGTAACTGAATGTGATCCATGCGATGAATTAATGGTGCAAGAGTTACAGAATCGCATGGTTGTTAAATATCAAGACATAAAAAAATCTATTTCAGATAAATCATTAGCATATTAAAAAAAGTACTTTTCCCTTGGAAAAGTACTTTTTTTAATAGAGACGCAAGAAAAACGCAGCGAAATTTTGAAGGGTGGCTTGGCTTTTTAGTTTGGATAGATCGTCAGTCAGTAAGCCGTTAATGGCTAAACTTTTTAATTGAGAAGCTTCTTTTTTTGTATGCAATGTCCAAATTAAAATATCTTTGTTTTGATTTTTTAAAGCTTGAATTATATAAGGATTAGCCGTTCGCTGTTCGATATTGATAAAATCCAAATTGTTTTTTGGTACGCCGAGAAAATCAAAAGGTAAAATATAGCCAACTTGATTATCAAAAAAGTATTTTTTTGTTTCTTCAGAAACTTTAAGGCTCATACTTTGTAAAAAATGATTAGACAATTGCTCTTTAAATGGAAGTAGCGCTGAAACAATTGTTTCTTGTGTTTTTGTTGAAGGTTTTAATTCAATCAGCAGTTTTTGTTCTAATTGATTGGCCTGAACTAAATAATCAGAAAATAGACTAATTTTATCAGTATAATTGTTTTCTTTTAATGTTAATTGTTGAATTTCTGGCCAAGTTAGTTGATCTACGTTGAGATCTCTTCCTGTTAATTTTTTTAAATTTGGGTCATGGACGACTACTAATTGGTGATCTGAAGTTTCTTGAAGATCAATTTCGACGAGATCAGGTTGCCACTGGAGATTTGTATCAGTTAATCCGGTAATTGTATTTTGAATGGCATTCTTTTGACTTATACCGCGATGAGAAATACTATAAGGCTGATTGTTAGGCTGAAAAGCAGTTAAATCGCTATGATAATTTAAAATAGTGATAGCGATTAAGCCTAGCACACTCAACAATAACCAATGACAATCAAAAACGTCATTTACAATTAGTTTTTGCTGATTTAATAATTTAACAATCAAGAGAGCAAAAAGAACGTTGCCGATTAATGCATAAATTAGTAAAGCAAATATTAGTGAGTACTGGTGACTGAAAAGTGTTAACAATTGTTCTCCAAGTTTTATCCGCACTAACCAAATGATAGCTGTCAGCAATAGCATTAATCCACCAAAAAGAATTTCCTTCGGCCAAGGCTTTTGAGAAAATTTCCAACTATTGATCAAACCTCTGATTATAGTATCACCATGAGTTAAATTTGACGGAAAAAAAATAAATCGAGTAGTAAGATATAAGATAATTAAGTAGATAATAATGACAATCGGAATGATTTGCCATCTTTTAGCAAATACAGTAGACAGTATATTTGCAGGCAAAGAGAATCGCGCCAATAAAAGTTGATAAAACTGGGCAAATAATAAAGGAGACCAAATAAATATTAGTCCGGAAGAAGCCAGCCAGCCTTTGAAAAAATTCAAGTTGCAGGTCGGCTTTTTTGTCTCTATCATTAAGAGTATTAGTCCATAGATACTCATAAGTAAAACAAATAAAAGCAAACTACCTAATAAAGGTAGCTTAGTATTTTTTAAAATAAAAAAAAGCACTAGATTGACGAAAGGTAGAAAACTAGCGAATAATAGAAATATTTTAAAATTATTTAATTTAGTAGAAAACATTTAACCAACAACCTTTACCTAAAAATAAAACCCACTATTGATTAGTGGGTTAGTAATTGTGACAGTAATTGACCGCCTTGTAATAGAGCTAAACTATACAAGAAAATTGAAGCAGGTTTAGCTAATAGAATAATCGCTGTATATTTTTTGAAAGACATATTTGTTAAACTAGCCATCAAACATAAAGCATCATCTGGTGCAACTGGTAAAAAAATCGCGATGGCAAATATCTTTTCAAAACGAGATTCATTATCCAACATGTGACTATATTTATCAAATATCTTTTCACTGACTAAATGTTCGATCAAAGGTTTTCCATAATGCCGACCTAAGGCAAAAAGGATTAATGAGCCTATACAAATACCGACATAATTATAAACAAATCCCCAATAGGGACCGAAGATAATGACTCCAGCAGCTAAACTTATACCCCCTGGAATAATCGGGATGACGACTTGAATAATTTGAATCAAGACAAACACGAGAGGACCAACAATTGCTGATTGACCAACTAATTGTTGTAAAGCATTCATATCTTTAAAGACACCTAATTGATAAAAGTAAATTGCCAAACTAATGGTCACGGCAATTCCCATCAATGAGATAATATTTAATAATTTTCTAGATTGTGCAATGCTCATTTCTTCATCTCCTTTGTGCTACATTTGCAGTATAAAGGATTATTGTGTAATTTGTATAGGACTTAAGACCTAAATTACGCAAATCATGAACTTTTTTAAATATTTTACAGTTTTTTTAACTTAAGCTATGCTTAA
The DNA here is from genome assembly GCF_019218635.1 of Enterococcus alishanensis. Taxonomy (GTDB): domain Bacteria; phylum Bacillota; class Bacilli; order Lactobacillales; family Enterococcaceae; genus Enterococcus_A; species Enterococcus_A alishanensis. The sequence continues at coordinate 21,499 of NZ_JAHUZB010000012.1, forward strand.
AGAAAAACAATAAGGGGAAATACCTTTGACTAAAAAGAAAAATCTGATACATGAGTCTGACGGCGTCAGTTTAGAAGAAATAAATGGAACAGTTGTTGTTCCGAAAGATGCTAGCTTTTGGCGGAAACTGCTGCTTTACAGTGGACCTGGTGCTTTAGTTGCAGTGGGTTATATGGATCCAGGTAATTGGATTACATCGATAGCAGGTGGAGCATCTTATAAATATAGTCTGTTGTCAATTGTTTTAATTTCTAGCTTGGTTGCGATGCTCTTACAGAGTATGGCGGCTAAATTAGGCATTGTAACTGGAAAAGATTTGGCGCAAATGACCCGTACGAAAACTGGGAAAGCTTTAGGTTTTTCGTTGTGGGTTGTAAATGAGATGGCCATTATGGCAACAGATATTGCTGAAGTCATTGGTGGGGCAATCGCCTTACAATTATTATTTGGTTTACCATTGATTGTTGGGGTATTGATCACTACTTTAGATGTTTTACTATTGCTACTTTTAACTAAATTGGGATTTCGTAAGATTGAAGCAATTGTAGCAACTTTGATTTTTGTCATTTTTTGTGTTTTTGGTTATGAAGTTGCCGTGGCTGATCCTCATTGGGGAGAAGTGATTCGCGGTTTTATTCCTACAACTAAAATTGCGACGGATCGCTCGATGCTTTTATTAGCGCTCGGTATTGTCGGTGCAACGGTAATGCCTCACAACTTGTATTTGCATTCGTCAATCTCTCAATCACGAGATTTTGATCGAGATAATCCAAGAGAAATGAAAGAAGCAGTCAGATTTACTACCTGGGATTCTAATATTCAATTGACGGTCGCATTTATCGTTAACTGTCTACTATTAATTTTAGGTGGTGCTTTATTTTATGGCACGAATTCAGATTTAGGGAAATTTGTTGATCTATATGATGCTCTACAAAATCCAGCAGTCGTGGGAAGCATTGCCAGTCCGTTGCTAAGTACTTTATTTGCTGTCGCATTATTGGCCTCAGGACAGAATTCAACCATTACTGGTACATTGTCTGGTCAAATTGTCATGGAAGGTTTTATTCGTTTGAAAATTCCTTTATGGATGCGGCGTGTTGTCACAAGACTTTTAGCAATCATTCCAGTAATCATTTGCGTCATTCTGTATGGTGGAAATGAAGAGGCGGTTGAGAATTTGCTGTTATATACACAAGTGTTTTTAAGTATCGCTTTACCTGTTTCAATTATTCCGCTAACCATTTTTACTAGTGACAAAAAAGTAATGGGAGAGTTTGCAAATCCAAATTGGGAAAAATATCTTGCTTGGTTTATTACGATAGTATTAACAATTTTGAATTTATTTTTGATTTATAGTACTTTAAGCTAAAGAAAGAAGGCATAAAATGTTTGAGAAAATATTGGTCGCAGTAGATGATTCAGAAGATTCACTAAAAGCATTTGATTATGCAGTTGATCTGGCCAGCCGATTAGGTTCAAAAATAGCGGTGGCAACGATATTTGAAATTAATCGATTGAATGTTTATGAATATTTGCAGCCAGAGAATTTACGGCAAAAAAAAGAAAAAGTGGTAAATATATCCGAAGATTATATGAAAAAGGCTGAAAAAGCAGGTATTACTGTCGAAAAGGCTTACGTGGATGAAGGCGATCCAGCTCATGTGATTGTAGAAGAAATCATTCCCATTTTTCAACCGGATCTACTAGTTTGTGGTGCCTCTAAGAAAAAAAGTTTTATTCGTTCTGAAGCAAATGAGATGGCTCGCATGGCAGAATGTTCAGTATTGATTGTAAAATAAGAAGACGTTAGCTGGACTCAATGTCTCGCTAACGTCTTGTTTTTTTTAGTAGATTTTGTCGTGTTCGTTTTAAAATTCCTTCAACTAAATTAGTGAACATAAATCCTAGAGCAATAGCTCCTGCCGTAACTAAGACCACTACAATATTTTCCATCGCCGCGGTAAAATTCTGATTCATCATTTGTCGAACCGCCATATAAGCTGGGCCACCAGGTACTAAAGGAACCAAACTAGGTACGTTAAAAATAATTACTGGCATAGACATACGGCGTGAAAAGAAAATACTGATTAGACCAATTACTGTCGCAGCGCAAAAATTAGCAATTCCAGCATTTTGATTAAAATACGTTTCTAATCCCCAGAAAGTCATCCAACCACATGCCCCTGTAAGACCAGTCGTTAAAAATGCACGGCGAGGAATATTAGTTAATACACCAAAAGTTATCGTGCTAATCATACTAAAGAAAAAATTGATAAGTATAGTCAAAAAGTTTCCTCCTTAAAAAAAATGAAAAGCAACAATAATTCCGCCGCCAATGGCTCCTGCAACAAAGAGCGCTTCCGTAGCGCGAGCAATTCCGCTAATTAAATGACCAGCCATAATATCTCTAAAAGAATTGGTAATTGCTAATCCAGGAACCAGAGGCATGATAGAGCCAATAATAATACTGTTCACATTCAGTGCCCAACCTAGTAAAACAAAAATATTTGCTAGCGCACCGATAATTAGTGCGGCAAAAAAATCATTGAAAAAATACATATGTAATTTTTTTCCGAAGAAATTATGAACAGTAAAACCCAGTGCACCAATGATAAAAGTTGGAATAAAATCTCGCCAGTCTCCCTGTAAAATAATCATTAAAGTACAACTGACAATCCCTGCTGCAATCACATTCCACCAATAAGGAAAATCCGCTGTATTATCATCTACAAAATCTAATGCATAATATAAATCTCGTAAAGAAATTTCTCCAGATGCAAACAAGCGTGAACCACGATTGACCGCTGCAACTTTTTCTAGATTAATTGATTGGCGAGTAATCTCAATTAATTGACTTTTTTCTTCAGACGGTGATCCTACAAACAAACCTGTTGCAGTCACATATGTTTGAATATCCTGAAGTCCAGCGTTTCTTGCAATTCGTTTCATTGTATCTTCCACGCGATACACTTCTGAACCAGACTCCATCATTATTTTTCCAGCCCTTAAGCAAGTACTTAAAATTAGTTGTGTGTAGCTACTTTGCTCCATTATTTCACCGCCTTATTCCAATAGTAGGGAAAAATTTGAGTTTAGGCAAGAAAAGTTTTTCTAGTGAGATAAAAATTTGAAAGATAGTGGAATAAAGTAACATGAAATAGTAAAAAAATACATTCATTCTCAATCACTCAGAAAACGACCAAATAGAAGAAAGCATAACGCCTACATCTCTGGTTGAAATTATATAAGATTATTTATAAAGATTATAAAAACGATTTCAATAGCTATTTTACAGAAAACACTCAAGTTAGAATCTATTTAATAAGAAATTTTACATTTTTTGAATAACATTTAAGATAGGGGTTGCCAAACTAAATACTTTGAGTTTAAAATAAAATTACAAGAAAAATAATAACACCTCAGGAGGAAACGTTGATGAGAAGAAAAGTGTACACAAAAGATCAGATTTTGAAGGCCGCTTATGAAGTTGTTGAAGGAGAAGGCTTTTCTGGATTCACCGCCCGAAATATTGCTAAAAAAATGGGAATCAGTACACAGCCAATCTATTTGGAATTTAAAAATATGGGTGATTTAAAAAATACTTTATTAGATGAGATTTGTAACCATCTATATTACGATGTTTTTCCAGAGGTACGGACTGGAGATACGATTATTGATTTAGGCTTAAATTATGTTTACTTTGCCAAAGAGCAAAATAATTTATACAACGCTCTTTACGTACAAGAATACGGTGGTGGGAAAAAGATGCATGATTTTTCTTACAAGTATTTCCGACAATTGGTTAGTGAGCACCCTAAATATAGTAAGTTAGATGAAAATCATATCAATGCTTTACATGTAGGTAGTTGGATTACGGTTACTGGGATTGCAACATTGATGTCTTCAGGAATCATTTCGCCAACACAAGATGAGATTGTTCACTTGTTGAACCGTGCCATCGAAAATGTTTTAGAAAAAGAAGATACATCAGTCTTAGATTCTTTATAATTCTTGACATTTACTTTCAAAGAGGTAAGATAATTTGTGCGGAAGGTTGGCAGAGTGGTAATGCAACGGACTCGAAATCCGTCGAACCGGTTCATCCCGGCGCGCAGGTTCAAATCCTGTACCTTCCTTATATATCTTACAAATAATGCTAGAAACATTGATACAGAGCAATTCTGTTAATGTTTCTAGCTTTTTTTTGTAATTGACTAACTTTCGAGATAATTCACTAGTTCATTCACGTTTTTACGATTTTTTTGTTATATCCAACAGTTATAAGTAGTCTGAATTTCTCGCTTGGTAACTTTTCGACAGTTTCTTTTTCAATTGCCATTTGTATCAATTCTTTCAATTTGATAAAATAGGCATAATTAAATAAGCTTATTCCTTAGGTTAATTTATTCTGCACAATCTGACTCTTGGAGGGGTGGGATTGTGTTTTTTTATTGCAGATCTATAGTTGCATCATATTCATGATAAGCATTATCATCATTAAAATCATCAGTATCATAACTGCTATTAAATTTTAACCGTATTTGGTTAATATCAGTAACGTTTTCTAGGTTTCTTAGTGGAAATGAAGCATAGCCATTAACTTTACTACCACTAAACAAATCTCCAGCGAACGATTTCATGTGGTAACTGCCTTCAGTTTGTTCACCTGTATTTGTATTTAAAGTTGCATATTCCGGAAAAATGCCAACATCTCTTGAAGTATTATCAATGTTAAAGTGAACCATGATAAATGCTGGGTATTCTTCATCAGAGTAATCTTTGAAGTCTTCAACTTTTAGTATACTTACTTCATCAATTGAGACGTTAACCCCAGACCAAGAACTATCCGACCAATTAGTGGCGTAATCTTTTTGATCAATAATTTTTGTTTTTTCTGCACCATTATTAGTAGCTAAATAACTAAATTTCTTATTATTTTTTAAGAGTGAATTATCTTTTTTCTCAGATTTTGATGATGAATCAGATTCATCGTTACTTTCCTTTTTATTTTGTTTATTTTTTTCAATTGGTTTTAATACCATCTTCTCACTTTCTGAAGAATCACTTATTTTTTCAGGTGTTAGGATAATATTTTTCCCTTCACTCCCAACCAAGTATGTTTCATCTTCTGAGTTATCTTTATCGTCGCTCTTCCATGTCAGCTTGTTTTTATCTAAAGTATACTCATATTTAAAATTCATTTCATCGATAATACTTTTAGCAAATTCTTCTCCAATTGATTCCATTTCACTTTTAGCTGAAGATTCCATGTTATTTGAATCAATTGAAAATGTTATAACATGATCAGAAAAGCTAAGGATCATTGATGGATAATCACTTTTCTCAGATTCTACAATCCAATCATTTGCTTTTAAATCTGCTGTTGATATGTTCCTTCCGCAAGCCGCTAAACTAAATACTGCAATGAGCGTTAAAATACTACCAATAATTTTTTTCATTTCTTTCTCCTTTAGGTTCATAATATTTATTTTAAAAGCCTAGTTCATACCAACAAAAACTGTGAAAGGCTTTAAAATACACTTTTTTAAAATTAAGTAAGAAAATTTTTAACACAAGGTATTAAATTGTTCTTGTAACCAAGTTAGTTAGTAAAAAGGCTACAACTAAAAGACCTAAAAACCGTTCCCCAACGTTCATTAGGCTTTATTGCATTTTTTTAACTTTGCGTTAATTTTAACATCACGTGTTAAAAGAGTCGATGAATATTTCGATTTGCTAACTTATTTGCTTTCAAAATAAATATGAGGAGGCGATATTATGCCGGATACAACAAATTTACGAGAGCGAATTATCAAGTTTAAAGAAGCAAACAAACTGGTTTAATTAATGTTAGTAAGTTAGAAGTATTTTCAGCTTTATCAGGTAAAAGAACTGACCCAAAGTCAAATTTAATTATTTCTATATTAAAACAAGCATTTGGCGTTAAGTGAGGAGGATTTGTCAATGCAACAATTCGTTTTGATTTCATTGGATGATCTGAAAGTATTGATATCAGAAAAAGCTATTCCAAATAAAGTGTGGAACTCGCAACATGTTGCGTAATATTTGAAAGTCACATTACCAACTTTATTTAAAGAAACAAGAGCAGGAAAGATACCTGGTGTTCAGGTTGGAAGTACAGCTTAATAGCCTTATTTTGTAGCAAAGAGGGATTGAGATGCAGTTATGATCAAATAATTTCAATTTCAAAGGTAGGTCTTTAATTCAATGTCGGAGACAACAATTACAAGTTGATGGTGATGCATTGAATAAATCAAAATTAATGACTGTCTATCAAAAGGAACAGATAAGTAAAGATCAAGAGGATTTAAGGGCTTTTGAGCTTGAGCTAGGATGAAAAATTTAAATGAAATAGATTAATTTCTCAGTAATTATGATGTGTTTATTAGCCACGTCGGTAATGGCTTTATATAATATTTGGATTTCATATGGCTACATTATTTTAATAAACAAACAAATTAACCACCATGGCTTATTGAAGTTTTTGCCCCAGCAATTGATCAAATCGCATGATTGGTAATGAGGAATTTTGTTTTTTGTAAAGGGGAATCTTTGTTAAATAAAGGCTTATGACAGCCAACTTTAAGTGTTTAAGGTTCCTATACCTTCCTTATATTTTACTTTTTATATTAGCTAGCAATATTGATAGCACTACTGTTGATATTGTTAGTTTTTTATTTAATAAAAAAACAGCCTGAAAATTTCAGACTGTTAAGTACAATTGTTAAATGATTATAGATCCAAATATTTTGTTAGATAATCTGCTAGACCATCTTCAGAGTTTGGTTTATCAGTAATATCATTAGCGACACTTTTCACTTGGTCAGTTCCGTTTGCCATTGCAACACCCCAGCCGGCATATTGCAGCATATCGACATCATTGTGTTCGTCTCCAAAAGCAATGATATCTTTCTTGTCCATTTGGAATTCATCGATTACCCGTTCTAAACCATGGGCTTTTTGAATACCTTTAGCTACTACTTCTAAAATTGATGAAGGACCGCCCCATGTATTGACTTCAATCTCTTGACCAAATTGATTTTTTAGTTCATTAGAGACACTGACTAAATTTTCAGGTTGGCTACGAAGAAGCATTGAAGTAGGATTGCTAGTTAAAGTATCAGTGGTTAATAGATTATCTAAAGTTGCTTGTTCAGAGGCGAATAGACCCTTATCAAAGAAATTTAAATCATCAATAAAAAAGGTATTTCGATTTTCTGCAGCAATAAAGTCTAATTTGAGATTCTTTTTTTCAGCCAATAAGTCAAAAACAATTTTACGATTTATTGCAGTTTCTTGTTCGCCTTTCCATTGTTTGCCAGGAAGATGAACTAGAGCACCATTAAAATTAATCATGGGTGAAGTTAGCTTTAATTGGTGATAAAATTGTTGGCTCATGCGGTAAGGTCGACCAGTTGCAATGACAACTTGATGGCCGTCTTCAACAGCACGTCGCAAAGTTTTAAATGTTTTTTCTGTAATGATTGAATCTTGATTTAAAGTAGTACCATCTAAGTCAATCGCGATTAATTTTTTCATGTAATCTCCTCGTTTCAATTTGTTTAAGTCTAGCATATTGTAACGAAAACACAACTATATCAGGCTTTTTTTCAGTTTCTTGCAAATTTTTTAAGATTTATTGTCTAATTCTAAAGATAGCAGTATAGTATAATTGAGTCATTTTGGACTAGATAGGGAGCGAAAAAAATGAAAGTTAATTGGCGAAGAAATCTCTTCGTTACGTGGATTGGTTGTTTTTTCACTGGCGCCAGTTTTAGTTTGGTTTTACCATTTATTCCAGTTTATGTGGAGCAATTAGGAACCCCAGCGTCTCAAGTAGATATTTTTGCAGGACTAGCAATTTCAGTAAATGCCTTAGGAGCAGCTATTTTTTCTCCATTGTGGGGAAATTTGGCGGATCGAAAAGGTCGAAAAATGATGATGGTACGTGCCGCAGCAGGGATGACGATAACTATGGGTTCGTTAGCATTTGTGCCAAATGCCTATTGGTTATTGATTATGAGATTTATGACTGGAGTCTTGGCGGGCTACATACCAAACGCAACTGCCATGATTGTCTCACAAACACCAAGAGAAAAAAGCGGTTGGGCGCTTGGCACTTTATCAACCGGTGCTTTAGCCGGAAATTTAATTGGTCCATCGATCGGCGGGTTATTGGCCCAATTATTTGGATTAGAAAATGTTTTCTTGATTACCGGTGCGATTTTATTCATCTGTATGATTTTAACTATCTTTTTAGTACAAGAGAATTTTGTTCCAGTGAAAAAAGGCGAGATGATTAGTATTCGAGATCTAACGAAAAAAATAGATCATGTCTCTGTTTTGATCGGTTTATTTATTAGTACTATGATTTTACAGCTGGGAATTACCAGTATTAGTCCAATTTTGACATTGTATATCCGGCAATTAAATAGTCATGGTGGCAATACTTTGTTAATCAGTGGTTTTATCGTTTCAGTTTCTGGGATTTCTGCAATCGCTTCTTCACCGACATTGGGAAAATTAGGCGACCGTATCGGCAATCATAAAATTTTAATTTTTGGCTTGGTCTTATCCTTCTTATGTACTGTGCCAATGGCATTTGTGCAGACGCCTTTTCAATTAGGCGTATTGCGCTTCTTCCTGGGATTTTCTACAGGAGCTTTAATGCCATCTATTAATACGTTGATTGGGAAAATGACCCCAAAAGAAGGCGTCAGCCGTGTTTACAGCTATAACCAAATGTTTAATAATTTTGGACAAGTTATCGGCCCAATGTTGGGTTCTGGAGTTGCAAATACCTTCAGCTATTCAATGGTATTTATTGCGACGAGTGTTTGTATATTCGGAAATATTCTTTTGAGCCTCTTTAATTTTAGAAAATTATTATTCAAAAAAACTGCTAAATAAAAAGCAGTTTTTTGTGATTTTGCAATAAATTAGCAGTGAAATAAATGACTTGTTGTTTGGATTAAGGGGATTAAAAAATGCAGAAAAGTATTTTTAAAACATCAGAATTTTGGGTAGCAGTTCTTAACTTGGTAGTGATGCTATTAGCATTATTTGGTCAAACACGAACGACCATCGTCTGGGTTACAGTAGTTATATTCTTGCTGAATTTTCTTATTTGGATTTATAGGGCATTTAAAAAAGTGAATCTTATAAAATAGAAGAAGTATTTTCAACGATGAAAAACAACCATCGTATGAAACTAGGAAAAAAATAAAAAACCAGTTACAATAGAGTAACTGGTTTTTTGTTGAAAAAATTATGCTTTTTTTGTCATGTTTTGTTTTGGCTTAACGAAGCTAGCAACAATAATTGCCATTAGACCAACAAAAAGTGAAATGCCGGTAGATAATGGGAAATTGTAAGCACCGCTTTGTAAGGCGCTACCAAGATAGCAAACTGCCTGACCAATTAAGAAAGCCCAAAAGAAAGTCACTAAATATTTCATTTGAGACACCTCTTTTCTCATATTTTCTAGTTCAGTTTAGCATTATTTTCTGAAAAGTAAAGGAAAGTCTCAAGAGATTGTTATAGTTTAAACTTGGAGGATTCTATGAAATTACCACAACTATATACGAGAACTTCATATTCTTTGTTAAAAAGCACCTTAACCGTTGATTTCTATGTAAAAAAAGCTAAAGAACTAGGTTACTCAAGCATAGCGATTACTGATGATGATGTGCTTACTGGGGCTGTTGAATTCTCTTTAGCTTGTCAAAAATATCAAATACAGCCGATTATCGGTTTAAATTTAAGTTTTTCTTCTATTGAAGAACGCCATATACTATTATATGCCAAAGATTTGCTTGGTTACCAAGAATTGATGCGAATTTCTTCTGAACGAATGATTGCGGAAAAAATTTTATCCTTAAAAGATCTCAATATCCAGTCTGACCATTTGATAGCAGTCCTGCCAACGTTTATTTCTGAAGAAGAAGCTGATCAGTTACTTTTATCTTTTAAGGAAATCTATCAAGGTATTTCTAGTAATCAAGAAAATATAAACAGTAAGTTACCGCTAGTTGCGCTTCACGAAGTCAATTATTTAGAGCCTCAAGAGGCTTTTGCAATAAAAGTGATGGATCATTTACAAAACGGTACCCATATTTCGAATGAAGAATTACATGTAACAGAAGGTCCAAATTTTTTAACGTCTCATGAAATTTTTGCTACTGCTTATAATGATCATCCGGAAGCGATTGGAAATGCCCAAAAAATAGCTGATGCATGCCAACTAGAAATTCCCTTACATCAAAAACTTTTACCCCATTATCCTGTCCCTGATGGGGAATCAGCCGATAACTATTTAGAGGAATTATGTTGGGAGAAATTATCTGAACGTGTGGAAACTGTTACGGAGGTATATCATGAACGCTTAACAATGGAATTATCCATTATTCATCGAATGGGTTTTGATGATTACTTTTTAATTGTTTGGGATGTGATGGATTATGTTCACCGCAATCAGATTGTTAGTGGTGCTGGACGGGGTTCAGCAGCAGGATCGCTAGTAGCTTATGTTTTAAATATCACAGATGTTGATCCGATTAAATATGATTTATTATTTGAACGATTTTTAAATCCTGAACGAAATTCGATGCCAGATATAGATTTGGATATTCCTGATAATCGACGCAATGAAATTCTACATTATGTTAAAGAAAAATACGGTCGTTTTCACGTTGCGCAAATTGCTACATTTGGTACAATGGCAGCCAAAATGGTTCTGCGTGATGTTAACCGGGTATTTGGGTTATCGCAAAGCGAAGCCAATCGCTGGTCAGCAGCTATTCCCAATCAATTAAAAATTACCTTGGGCCAAGCTTATGAGCAATCGGATCGTTTGCGAAACTTAGTGAATCAAAGCGAACGGAATCAATTATTATACCAAACTGCTTTAACTTTAGAAGGATTACCTCGCCATGTTTCTACCCATGCTGCAGGAGTTGTTATTAGTGATCAAGACTTGGTTAATTTAGTTCCTCTGCAAAATGGCGCGGAAGATATTTTATTGACGCAATTTACGATGGGAGACGTTGAACGTCTTGGTTTATTAAAGATGGATTTCCTTGGTTTGCGTAATTTATCAATTATTGACACGACATTAAAAAACATCCAACAGTTTAATCATGAAACACTTACGTTAAACCAAATTCCATTAGATGATCCAGCAACTTTAGAACTTTTTCAGCGAGGGGACACGGCAGGCGTTTTCCAATTTGAATCTGCTGGTATTCGTAATGTTCTAAAAAAATTGGGACCGACTTCAATCGAAGATATTGCCGCGGTGAATGCTCTATATAGACCGGGTCCAATGCAAAATATCGATACTTTTATTGCTAGAAAAAAAGGAAAAGAACCTATTACTTATCCTGAAGCGGCGCTCCAACCAATTTTAGAAAACACCTATGGCATTATTGTTTATCAGGAGCAAATTATGCAGGTTGCTGCTAAAATGGCTGGCTTTAGTCTAGGACAAGCAGATATTTTAAGACGAGCAGTAAGTAAAAAGAAAAAAGACATCTTAGATGAAGAAAGAGAACACTTTGTCAAAGGTTCTATGGATCAAGACTATAGTCAGCAAAGTGCGGAAAAAGTCTATGATTATATTGAACGTTTTGCCGATTATGGTTTTAATCGTTCCCATGCTTTTGCTTATTCTTTTGTAGGTTATCAAATGGCGTATTTAAAAGTTCATTATCCCGGTCCCTTCTATACCGCTTTATTACAGTCTGTTCGTGGTGATAGTAAAAAAATGCGGGAGTATATTGCTGAAGCAAGTCGTGCAGGGATTGATTTATTGGGTCCAGATATTAATAAAAGTCAATTTAGTTTTACTCTGATAGATAAAAATTTAATGCGTTTTGGTTTAGATGCAATTAAAGGTATTCGACGTGATTTTGTGGCAAATATTTTAAGTAGTCGCAATCAAGGTGGTTCATTTAAGTCTTTAGACCAGTTTTTACTGAGAATTGATGAGCGATGGTTAAAATATGACTACATTGCACCACTCATTTATATTGGCGTTTTTGATAATTTGCATAACAATCGAAAAGAACTATTAGCAGAATTAGAGGGCAAGTTACAAAATGTTGTATACAGTGGAGGCAGTTTAGATCTATTAAATATTATGAGTTTGAAAAAGCAAGAATTAACTGATTATGATTTAGCTGAAAAATTAGACATCGAAGAACAGTATTTAGGTTTTTATTTGTCTGGGCATCCAACAGAGGGTTTTCCTAAGTTAAATAAACAGCGCAATATTCAATCAATTAGTCAATTAGCAGTCGGTAGTCAGGCTGAGATTTTATTCTATTTAAAAGAAATTCGTGAGATTCGTACAAAAAAAGGCGAAAAAATGGCCTTTTTAACCGGCAATGATTTAAGCGGTGAAATTTCTGCAACCGTATTTCCACAGTATTATCGCCGTGTTCGTGAAAATTTGTCGATCAATCAAGTTTATTTATTAAAAGGAAAAGTAGAGCGAAGTAATTATGATCAAAGTCTGCAAGTTTTGGTAGAGGAAATAACCTTGGCGGAATCAGTGGAGAATACTTTATCTGATCAAACCCTTTATTTAAAAGTGACAAAAGACCGACCAGTCAAAGAAACTGAGCAATTGATTGCTGATATTTTAAAAAAATCAGCGGGAAATATCCCAGTGATTATTTATTTCGAGTCAGACGGTCGAAAGATTGCGCTGAGTAGAAATTTTTGGATAGGTCGTAATGAACGGATATTAACTGAATTAGGTGACATATTAGGGGGAGAAAACGTCGTATTAAGATGATTTCATCTGATTTCCAAAAACTTTTTACCGTTGGAAAAGCTTACATCTCAATTGATGGAGGACTTTTCTAACTTTCTTTGATAGAATAAATCGTGAATCAAATTGATGGTTGTTAGTTTGAAATATAATTTGAGGTGAGAAAATGAAACGCATAGCAATTTTAACTAGTGGTGGAGATGCGCCGGGTATGAATGCAGCAATCCGTGCTGTTGTTCGTAAAGGGATCCACGATGGACTTGAAGTATACGGTATTAACTATGGTTATGCCGGTTTAGTTGCTGGTGATATTCGTCGTTTAGATATCGCGGATGTTGGAGATAAAATTCAAAAAGGTGGAACGTTCCTTTATTCTGCTCGTTATCCTGAATTTGCTACTGAAGAAGGGCAATTAAAGGGTATTGAACAATTGAAAAAATTTGGTATTGAAGGATTAGTTGTTATCGGTGGAGATGGTTCTTATCACGGTGCAATGGCGCTGACTCGTCATGGTTTCCCAGCTGTGGGTATTCCAGGAACGATTGATAATGATATTCCGGGAACGGATTTTACAGTTGGTTTTGATACAGCTATCAACACGGTCTTGGAAGCAATTGATAGAATTCGTGACACAGCAACATCTCACGTACGGACTTTTGTTATTGAAGTAATGGGTCGTAATGCTGGCGATATCGCCTTGTGGGCAGGTGTAGCTGGCGGAGCAGATGAAATTGTTATCCCAGAACATAATTTTGATATGGAAGCTATCGCTAAAAAAATTCAAGCTGGCCGTGACCGCGGGAAAAAACATTGTCTAATTGTTTTAGCCGAAGGTGTAATGGGCGGTAATGAATTTGCTGAGGAATTATCAACATATGGTGATTTCCACACGCGTGTATCTATTTTAGGACACATTGTTCGTGGTGGTTCCCCAAGCGCACGTGATCGGGTGTTAGCTAGTAAATTTGGTGCATATGCGGTTGAATTACTAGAAGAAGGTAAAGGCGGCTTATGTATTGGGATGAAAAATAATGAAGTTGTTTCAGCCGATATTATTGAAACTCTTGAAAACAATAAGCATGTCCCTGATTTGTCATTGTTTGATTTAAACAATACAATCTCATTTTAATCTCGTTAATAAATAGTGAAACTATTTAATTATAAACAATCAAGAATGGAGCGTTTTACGTAATGAAAAAGACCAAAATTGTTAGTACATTAGGACCAGCAAGTAACTCAGTAGAAATTATTTCACAATTAATCGAAGCTGGGGCAAATGTATTTCGTTTTAACTTCTCTCATGGTGACCATGCAGAGCAATTAGAACGGATGGAAATGGTACGTACAGCAGTGAAAGAAACTGGTATGGATGCTGCCATCTTATTAGATACAAAAGGTGCGGAAATTCGTACGACTGTTCAAGATACAACAGAAGCTGACTACGGTCGCGCTGGTTACATTAAATTTGAAGTAGGCGATCAAACACGCATCGCTATGGATCCAGAATTAAAAGGAACAAAAGAAAAAATCTCTGTTACTTATCCAGGGTTATTTGATGATGTTCATATTGGTGGTCATGTACTATTTGATGATGGCTTAATAGATATGGAAATCCTTGAAAAAGACCAAGCCAACCGTGAATTAGTAGTAGTTGTTAAAAATGCTGGTATGTTAGGTTCTCGTAAAGGTGTGAATGCACCAGGCGTTTCTATTTCATTACCTGGTATCACTGAAAAAGATGCTGATGATATCCGTTTTGGTTTAGATAATGACATCGACTTTATTGCAGCAAGTTTTGTTCGTAAAGCACAAGATGTTTTAGATATTAAAGAAATTTTAGAAGAAAAAAATATGATGCACGTTCAAATCATTCCGAAAATTGAATCTCAAGAAGGTATCGACAATATCGATGAAATCTTGAAAGTCGCTGACGGAATTATGATCGCCCGTGGAGATATGGGTGTAGAAATTGCACCAGAATTAGTACCTATGGTTCAAAAACGCATCATCAAAAAATGTAATGCTGCTGGTAAATCTGTTATTACTGCAACTCAAATGTTAGAAAGTATGCAAGAAAACCCACGTCCAACACGTGCAGAAGCTTCTGACGTTGCCAATGCTGTCTTTGATGGTACTGATGCAACAATGCTTTCTGGTGAGTCAGCAAATGGTGACTACCCAATTGAAGCAGTTGGTACAATGGCTAGAATCGATATGGAAGCTGAACAAGCATTATCAGAATTAGGTTCATTCCAAATTAATCATTTTGATAAAACAGACGTAACTGAAACAATCGGTTTATCTGTTGCCCGTGCAGCTAAAAACTTGGGCGTTAAAACAATTGTAGCGGCTACTGAATCTGGTCATACAGCCAAAATGATTTCAAAATATCGTCCAGATGCTGATATTTTAGCAGTTACTTTTGACGAAAGAACAAAACGTGGTTTAATGTTAAACTGGGGTGTTTTCCCAACTGTTGCTGAAAAACCTTCAACAACTGATGAAATGTTTGAATTAGCAACTAAAAAAGCGGTTGATTTAGGCTTTGCTAAAGAAGGCGATTTAATTTTGATCACTGCTGGCGTACCAGTTGGTGAACGTGGAACAACTAACGTTATGAAAGTTCAATTAATCGGTTCTAAATTGATTGAAGCACAAGGTGTTGGTGAAAGAACAGTTGTTGCCAACGCTGTTGTTGCTGGCTCAGCTGAAGAAGCAAACAAAAAAGCTAAAGATGGTATGATTTTAGTTGTACCAACAACTGATAAGGACTATATGCCTGCGATTGAAAAAGCTTCAGCTTTGATTGTAGAAGATGGTGGTTTAACTTCTCACGCAGCTGTTGTAGGGATTGCTCAAGACATTCCTGTTATTGTAGGTGCCAAAGATGCTACTGCAACTGTTATTGATGGCGAACTAGTTACTGTTGACCCTCGTCGTGGTATTGTATACCGTGGAGAAACAACAGCAATCTAATAGTAAATAAAAACTCGAAAACCGCTAATTATGCGGCTTTCGAGTTTTTTACTTGTTCATTATTTGTAAGATACTGAGTAAGTTTAATTATTTTTGATTGGTTAAAATTAAATAATTTAGTCTCCTGGTAAAACCATCAACCGTTCAGGTGTAATTTCTTGAAAACGGATTGGTCGATTATAAAATTTTGACAGTATTTGTTTATTAAAAAGTTTATCGCGAGTATCATTTGCAAAAATAGTGCCGTCTTTTAACAACATAAGGTGTTGGAAAATTGGTAAAAGTTCTTCTGTATGATGAGTAACAAAAAGTAAGGTTGGGGCATTTTCTTGTGTCGCTAACAACTCAATCTTATTTAGCAACTCTTCACGGGCAAATAAATCAAGACCATTACAAGGTTCATCTAAGATTAATAGTTCTGGTTCTGCCATTAAAGCCCGGGCAATCAAGACAATTTGTCGTTCGCCTTGTGACAACAAATGATAGGTTTTTCCAATTAAATGACTGGCTTCAAAGAGCCCTAGTAAAGATTTCGCTTTTTTTAAATCTTCTGGTTGATATTTTTGATAAATGCCTATGCTGGCAAATTTTCCGGAAAGAACGATCATTTCAGCTAGTTCATTGGTACGAATGCGGTATTGAAGAGCGGTGGATACCCAGCCAATTTTTTTCTGTAATTCTGGGATTGAAGTTTTCCCAAATACTTCACCCAAGACGGTTAATTTTCCGCTGCTAGGCCATAAGGAACCTGTGATTAATTGCAGTAGCAACGTCTTGCCAGCACCATTTAATCCTAATATTCCCCAATGCTGTCCTGTTCCCATCTGCCAGTTAATTTGTTTTAATAGGTTTCTTTTTTCTCTTGTAAAAGTGACATTTTCAAAAGATAGTATCATTGTCAAACCCCCTCATTTTTTAGCTAGTTTAGCATAAATTGAAACGAAAAAAACAATTTATCGGAATATTTCAAGGTGTCAAGAAAATTTCATTGACAACTAAATTTAACACCTGTATAATAGCGATTGTTGCTTAGAGGTGATGAAGATGAAATGGTCGATTGGTGAATTGCGTCGTTACCAAGATGAGCCTTTAAATTTTTCCGAAACTGTTGATGTTAAGAAGAATTTGATGGCCCGAGATAACGAAATTTTAGATGTGCAACCAGTTGCTGTGACAGGTATTTTATCTGTTGCAAAAAATGAATATTTGTTACATTATCAACTAAAAACTGTTGTAACAGTTCCTTCTGCTAGATCGCTTGAACCAGTTGAATTGCCATTAGACTTGTCAGTTGACGAGATTTTTATGACACGAGAAAATTGGTCTGATTTAGAAGATCGGGATGAAGAGGTTTTAGTGCTTGATTCTGATTCAATTGATTTAACTAATTCGATTGAAGACAACATTTTACTGGCTATTCCTTTGCAAGTTTTTTCAAAAGAAGAAGAAGCTGCAGATGAATTACCAAAAGGAAATGATTGGCAGGTCATTAGTGAAGAAGACTATCTACAACAAAAAAATCAACAACCAGTTATTGATCCTCGTCTTGCAAAGTTATCTGAGTTATTAAATGAAGAAGACTAAGTAGGATTGGAATAGATGTATCTTCATGATACAAATTTTTTAAGGAGGTGGAACACCAAATGGCAGTACCAGCTAGAAAAACTTCAAAAGCGAAGAAAGCAAAACGCCGTACACATTACAAATTAACTATCAAAGGATTAAACGAATGTCCTAACTGTGGTGAAATGAAAAAAAGCCATCACGTTTGTGCCAACTGTGGCTACTACGATGGGAAAGATGTAATGGCTAAAGAAGCATAAGCATTTTTTGATAGAGCTTATTAAACCCCAAGACTAACCATGGAGTCTTGGGGTTTTTCTTTTAAAAAAAACCAATTCATTTCTCATTTATTATTTGTTAAGCTATAATAAGTTTGATATGAGCTATATTTAGGAGGTCTTTGTATGACAAAACAACAATTTGGTGTCGTCGGAATGGCGGTAATGGGAAAAAATTTGGCTTTAAATATTGAAAGTCGAGGATATTCAGTAGCACTATTTAATCGAACAGGTGCAAAAACGGACGAAGTAGTGACAGAACATCCAGATAAAAATTTAAAAGCTACTTATACAATGGAAGAATTTGCAGATTCAATTGAAAAACCGCGCCGTATTTTACTAATGGTTAAAGCTGGTCCAGCAACAGATGCAACAATTAAAGAATTATTACCTCATTTAGACAAAGGTGATATCTTGATCGACGGTGGAAATACCTTCTTCCAAGATACCATTCGTCGAAATGAAGAATTAGCTAACTCTGGTATTAATTTTATCGGTACGGGTGTATCCGGTGGCGAAAAAGGAGCATTAGAAGGTCCTTCAATGATGCCTGGGGGTCAAAAAGAAGCGTACGACTTAGTAGCGCCGATATTTGAACAAATTGCTGCCAAAGCAGATGAAGATGGCGAACCATGTGTAACTTATATTGGACCAAACGGTGCCGGTCATTATGTAAAAATGGTGCATAATGGAATTGAGTATGGTGACATGCAATTAATCGCTGAATCATACGATTTGATGAAACAATTACTAGGCCTTTCAGTTGAAGAATTGGCTGATGTTTTTAGTGAATGGAATAAGGGCGAATTAGATAGTTATCTGATTGAGATTACTGCTGATATTTTGACTCGTAAAGACGATGAAGGCACTGGCAAACCAATTGTTGATGTTATTTTAGATGCAGCAGGTAATAAAGGAACTGGTAAATGGACGTCACAATCTGCTTTAGATTTAGGGGTACCTTTACCATTAATTACTGAATCTGTGTTTGCTCGTTTCATTTCAGCCTATAAAGAAGAACGAGTAAATGCTAGTAAGGTTTTAGCAGCACCAGCTGAATATAAATACGAAGGCGATAAAACTGAATTAATTGAAAAAATTCGTCAGGCTTTGTACTTTAGTAAATTAATGAGCTATGCACAAGGATTTTCTCAATTAAGAACCGCTTCAAAAGAATATGATTGGGATTTGCCATTTGGTGATATTGCAAAAATCTGGCGTGCCGGTTGTATCATCCGGGCTCGTTTCTTGCAAAAGATTACTGATGCGTATAAAAAAGATCCAGATATTGCTAACTTAATGTTGGATGATTACTTTAAAGATATTGCTGCAAAATATCAAAAAGCCGTTCGTGAAGTTGTGGCCATTGCGGTTCAAGCAGGGATTCCAGTACCAACTTTCTCTTCAGCAATTACCTACTACGACTCTTATCGTGCTGAACGCTTACCTGCAAACTTGATCCAAGCGCAAAGAGATTACTTTGGTGCCCACACGTATGAACGAACAGATAAAGCAGGAATCTTCCACTATAGCTGGTACCACGAAGAATAATTAACCAAAAATAACTAGGGAATTTCAACAAAATGATCTTCCTTAGTTTTTTTATCTAAGATTTCATGTTAGAATTGACTATAGCTTTTTGAATGATTTATGCCTATAATAACAAAGGTTTAATCAAATCAAAATCGGAGAGGAATTAATTTAATGAGCAATATTCTGATTATTGAAGACGAAAAGAATTTAGCCCGTTTTGTGGAATTGGAATTAAAACATGAAGGTTATGAAACAGAAGTTCACTATAATGGTCGAACTGGTCTAGAGGCTGCCCTTGAATCAGATTGGGATGCTATCTTACTTGACTTAATGTTACCAGAACTAAATGGGTTAGAAGTCTGTCGCCGCGTACGACAAGTTAAAAATACGCCAATTATCATGATGACTGCAAGAGATTCAGTCATTGACCGCGTTTCAGGTTTGGATCATGGTGCTGACGATTATATCGTAAAACCATTTGCGATTGAAGAGTTACTAGCTCGTTTGCGCGCACTATTACGTCGAATCGATATTGAAGGTGATAAGAATGTTGCGAAACAAACAACTATCACTTATCGCGATTTAACAATCGAAAAAGAAAATCGTGTTGTTCGTCGAGGTAGTGAAATCATCGAATTAACCAAACGTGAATACGAATTACTATTAACCTTAATGGAAAATGTGAATGTTGTATTGGCACGTGACGTATTATTAAACAAAGTCTGGGGTTACGAAACTGAAGTTGAGACAAACGTAGTGGACGTGTATATCCGTTATCTACGTAATAAAATTGATGTACCAGGCGAAGACAGTTATATCCAAACTGTTCGTGGAACTGGTTACGTTATGCGCTCATGATAAAAATTTTCAATAAAGACAAAGAACTGCAAGGGCCTTCTCTCACTATTAAGTGGGCCTTTACTAGTTCTTTCTTTATATTCGTAGTATTTACCATTTTTGCGGTAATCACTTATAAGTCGTCTGTGAATTTAATCGTAAATAAAGAACGAGTGAATATTGCCAACACGATTTCCGAAGTTTCTTCTCGTTTGTCAAACGCTGACGAAGAATTGACTTTGGTAAACACCTACCGGACTTTAACAGAATCCACCAGTAGTGATACAGCTTTATATGATCAAAACATGACTTTAGAAGGCAACATTATGCGGATTGATAGTTTTATTTCTGAATTAGGACAACCGCAATTATCGCTCTCTATTTATAATTTAAATAAGAAATTGGTATTTAAAACCCAAGATGTCTATCAACCATTGGTTCAAAAAAAAGAAATGGTACCTAAAATCGTGACTTTAGATGGAGAGAATGGCTTTTTATCAGTGGAACCTGTTTACTCAAAGGAAAGCAAAGAAAAAATTGGTTATGTTCAAGTGTTTTATCAATTAACTGATTTTTACGAAATGCGCAGTAAGTTGTTACTCACCTTGATTGTGCTGGAAATTGTTTCACTAGTGGTTAGTAGTATTTTAGGCTTTATGCTTTCTTCATACTTCTTGAAACCTTTGAAACTTTTACGAGATACAATGGATCGCATCCGGCAAGATCCGCAGGCTGAAGTCCATGTACCCGAAATCAATTCAAATGATGAGTTGGCGGATCTTTCATCTATGTTTAATGATATGATTGATCGGATCAGAATGTATGTAGAACAGCAAGAACGTTTCGTTGAGGATGTTTCCCATGAATTGAGAACGCCGGTTGCTGTAATTGAAGGTCATTTGAACATGTTAAATCGTTGGGGAAAAGATGATCCTGAGATATTAGAAGAATCAATTGCTGCGAGTTTACAAGAAATCAATCGGATGAAGAGTCTTGTTCAAGAAATGTTAGATTTGTCACGAGCTGAGCAAGTAGATGTCTATTATAGTAATGAGGTTTCTAATGCTAAAGAAGTGACTTACCAAGTATTTAATAATTTTAAATTACTATATCCAGAATTTACATTTACCTTAGACGATGATTTGGTTCATGAAAAGGTTCTAAAAATTTATCGAAACCACTTTGAGCAAATTTTAATCATTGTGTTAGATAATGCGGTGAAGTATTCAACAGAGCGTAAAGAAGTACATCTTTCTATATCTTCAACATTTAATGATTTTGAAATTGCCATTCAAGATTTTGGTGAAGGTATCCCGAATGAAGACGTAGACAAAGTATTCAATCGTTTTTATCGTGTTGATAAGGCACGGGCAAGAACAAAAGGTGGTAATGGTTTAGGCTTGTCGATAGCTCATAAACTTTTGGAAAGCTATAAAGGAAGAATTACAGTAGAAAGTTCATTAGGAAAAGGGACAATTTTTAGAATTTACATCCCAATTCAAGAAATAAAAATAGATGATGAAACACAAAATTAGCTTCAGAGTAAAATCTGAGGCTTTTTATTTTATAGTAGAAACGAAAGATGAATTACGAAATTGTTTGCAATGGATGTTATTCATGAATATTAATCGAACAAAATAATAGAACTTTTAGTTTTCGTTCGGTTAATAAAAAATGTAAAAAAATATTACTTTTTTGGTTGCATTAAGAAGGGAAGATTGCTATATTATTATATGTCCCATGAGGGAAGAAACTTCTTGAAATCAAGTGTTGACGGATGGTTTCGCTTATGGTAACTTATAAAAGTTGTTGATTTAATCCAGCAAATTTGTTTTTTTATCTTAAAAATATTTCAAAAAAGTGTTGACTTTAATTTTGAAATCTGATAAGATATAAAAGTTGCTGGTGCAACAGAAATAGACCTTTGAAAACTGAACGAATAAGACGAACCAAATGTGTAGGGCGTTCCTATTAATAGGAACA
>NZ_JAHUZB010000013.1 GCF_019218635.1 Enterococcus alishanensis
TTTAGAGTATTCTTATTTGTCATGCGAACAATGTTTACTATAATTGTTTTGAAGGAATGATTTTCACATGATTAATTATGGAAAAGAACCGGTGTCTGATTACTTTTTAATCGATATAAAATCCTTTTGCGTTTCTGTTGAATGTGTAGAACGAGGTCTTAATCTACGGGCAACCAATTTAGTTGTTCTTTTAAAAGCAGATAATACAGGTAGTAATGGATTAATTTTAGCTTCTTCCTCTATTGAATTAGAGCATTAATAAAAAACCTCACAAGGGTACACTCTAGTGAGCTATATTTTCCAACTAAAATTAAATTATTTAATACCTTTCGGACTATGTGGTATTATCTGCCATTGGGTAGGTCTGTCCTCTTTAAAAGAAAATATAGAACCTCCTGTTCTTAACTTCATATATTTTACTTCCTTACAAAGATTATTTTTATAATCTTTAAATTCAAACTCAAATTTAATTATTGGTTCAAGTCTGGAAAATGGCCCTATTGGATAACTATCTTTTGAGATCTCATCATCATCATCTCCAAATTTAAGTCGGTAATTATTCATATACAATACATACTGTATAAATAGTTCCATTTGTATATTAAAAGAAATATCCTGCTTACTATTAGATATCATCGGATCAAGCATTTCTATCGAAACATTTCTAGCATTATAAATAGTGACATAACTTTCAGGGAACTTTACTTCCTCAACAACGTCGTCTATAATTGCTTGAATTGTAAAATCCTGTTTGCTTGGAGTAGTAATGTAATAATTAGTATTATTACGACTGTTCGTGAATAAATAAATCATATTTTCTATATCAGGAACATTCACAATTTTTTTTGGAGATTTTCTGATGATATCTTCAAAGTCTTCAATTTCATACGTTACTGATACTTCTGATATTGGTGTTTTCCCTATATTTAAAAGCGGAATTTTAATTTCTGATTTTAAAGAATTATTTTCAGAAAACAAAGTATCTGTTTTATAATATTGTCCAATGTTCAAAGGCTTACCAAAGCATTCAAATTTCCCTAAAGCAATTTTAGGCTTATTTTCTTCTTCGTTTCTCTTATTATCAAAATATCTTTGCAAGTAAAGGACAATAAGAGGTATGGTGACTGAAATAATTAAACTACTTATCTTAAAAAATAAAGTTGGATCAATTGCTGATGTTGCTATTTTTATATAATATATTTGTCTCAATATAGAATACAAAAAAATTGATACACACATAACAAGACCCCTTTCATTTTTCAGAATCATTCCATACCATGAATTCCCATTGTATTGGCGAATTATGATATTGGCTTTTATCTAATTTTTGCCTTATATCATTTTGATATGTTAGATACTGTTCATAATTACTCCATTTACTCCAAGGTTTTTCATCAATAGGAAATATTTGCAACAGTTCTTCTATTTTCGTAAGTACAACTTTATCTACTGGAATATGCAGATATTGAGTATATTTTCTAATATTTGTATCGTTTATTTTTTTAAATTCCTCTAAGACCAACCAATATTTCAAAGTTATATTGATCCATTTTTGAATTTGACCAATTGATAAAACATTATTTTCTAAATTCTGAAAATTCATTGTTAATGTATAATGCCAACTATCAAATGAATCCTGACTAACTTCTCTATTATTAAGACCCATAATCCCATGTCTTAGCAATTCGTATGCCTGGTTTTTGAAGTGAATTTTTTTATCTTCTAATTCATTTGTTTCTATACAATCTAACTTTTTCTTATATTGAACAGTTCTTTGAAAGCTTCCATAAGCTGTAATGATAGCTCTTAATTTATACTTTTCTTCTTTCTCTTTTAAATCCTTCTCTTGTTCTTCTTTTAAAGACCTTAAGGTGTCCTCAATTAAGAAATCAATATACTCGTCTTTCATTCTTTCTCTCCTATTCAAATAGTATTTTTACTTGTGATTCTTTATTGTGAGTCTATTATTGTTGTTTAGTTCTGTTAGCATATTTTCTATAATTGCCCTAGGAACATAACCTTGCTTATTGAAAAGTATTTACTCCAGCTGCTTTCGATACTTTCTAATTAGTTTAACATTTTCTACGTCCAAATCTTCTGTTTCTCTTCTTTTTTTTCCATCGGTAACATTTTTCAGAAAGTTTTCGTTGTTCTTTACGTAATATCTTTAATGTAATTGTTAATTCACTGGTATTCATAGCTTCTAGTTCTTCTAAATCTATATACTGATAAAAGGTTACTTTCACTCTCTTGTTTAATTTTACTCATTTTTTCCTCCTGGTTACTTATTTTAATTTTTTATATGTCTTTCGCTCATTTCTAAAATCGTCTATCCATATTTGAACTAATTCTGTTAGTCTTTCTTGATAAATATAGTAGTCTGTATAATAAAATTCACCAATAACTGAATAATGACTATTCTAAAAAAAAAACGGATAATTCTTGTTTTATGTGTAAAAAGGCCTACTATTTTTGATAAAGAATCTTTGTCGAAAAAAAAGAATAAGCTTTACAATTAATTAATGAAGGATTTGAGATTGATCTCATTTCTGAAGAACATTTTCTTCAATTAACAACACACCCACTAACTAGACTTGTTTCTAATATGAAATAAAATTAATCATATTTAAACTCAAATACCAACTTGAAATTTATAATTATACCCATAGGTAGCGATTTTTGTTTAGTCAGTGAAACTGTTACAGAGCATTGAATCAATTTTTTTTAATGTACTTATACGTGTATACTAATTATGATTGAAACTGTCCGTTATTTCTTATTGTATAGCTGAAATGTTTGTCGTAGTTTACTATTAGATAAACTTGCAATGATTTCTGAAAGAATCAAATCAAGGTGGTGCCTCTTTAGAAAAGAAAAAATACGTAGACAGATGCTTTCTCTTATGAATCAAGAGGAGGACTGACTATTAAATAAAACAATCGTTGAGGAAGTACAAAAATTAGGAAAATTATTAAGTTCTCCCCTTCCTGAATATGAAAAGAGTTAAGATCAACTACAGCGATCTTATTTTTTATTTTTGGTTTCTCATGGTTATACATCAAATGATATTGCTTTTTACTACAGTTCTTTTCCTGAACGATTGTCTCGTTGGAGAAAATCTGAGGGATTTTATTCTTTAACACAAGGGGAGATAATTTGTGGTCTTTCAGAAGAAATCCGTATCATAAAACAATATAAAAAACTGTCTGATTACAGCATTCACTAAATAATAAATATTACTGGAGAGGAACAATGAGCAGCAAAAAACCTATGAAAAAAATAATTAACTTATACCCCCTATTTTTTTTAGCGAAATAGTATATATTGATAATGCGGAAAGTTAGTTTGATGGCTGATTCATCCAGTTTGATATTAGTAGGACTGTTACTGAAGGTTTGAAAATACGAACAAAGGAGTTGAAGAAGCCAATATGTATAGTTTTTTTGGTTTTTATTCTTCCTGAGTTACATTAGCAGGAGAAACGTAAATGAAAGTTACCGACTTTATAGACTTAGCGTCCAAAATGGGCTCATTTGTAGTCGCTATGAATATGAATGTCTGGGCTTTGGTGATTGTTTGTCTAGCATGGGTTTTAGTGGAGCGTATGAGATGTAGAAGTTGCGACTATTGAACATGGTAAAGCTAAAACACCCCCCATCTAACAAACAAACGCGCAGAGGAAGACACAAAAAAACCGTCGGGGCTAGCATACCACACGGTTTAAGAAAGATATATTAAACTGATGATGGATCTAGCTAAAGAGTTAACTTGTAGCAAGCTCCGTATTAGAAGTCCGATTCCCGTCGGGCTTCTTTTTACATCTATAAATTTACTATGTATGTCGTAAAAAGTCAACACTTACTCTTCTATCCGATACAAGATGCTAACATTAAAACCTATCTAACATCCGTTTTTTTCACTCTAACACGTGACGCTTTACATAAGCGTTTGATTCTTAATATAATTAAAGAAGTTTCAAACATACTTTTTAAATTCATATTACTTACAGTAAAATTTATACAAGTACGAAAAGAGGTTCTGTATAAATTATATAGGAATGATATTTGTGTTCTAAGCTACCCCTTACAAGACAATATTTGGGGATACAATGTTTTGTTAAGTTATGAAATATATATTAAAATTGTTTCACCAGAAAGTTTCAAAAATAATTTTTTGTACAAAGTCTTTCCGCTATTATTTAGTAATAAATATGGCATTAGTCCCCTAATTAGATACTGGAAGTTAACTATTTGTGGCACTGGGATGCAATGGTGGCTATGATTCGGATTATCTTACAACGATTTGTTACTATATACTAACGTAAAAAGAGATTTGATTTGTATGTTCTTTTTAGAATAAGTATCAATTATTATCCTTTCGGACTTACTTCAAATCATGCAAATATTCAATAGGAATAATTCTGTTTATAGAAATTCTTTTTCCTTCTGTGGCCACACCTATAACCCTATTTTCCCTATCTAATACAGGTCCCCCACTATTTCCACCAAAAATAATTTGACTTATTTCGTATTTTTTAATCCCCTTACTATTAACAGTTCGGAGATAATGCCCTTTCTCAAATTTCATTTGGTCCCCATCTGCAAAATCAGGATAGCCCAACAAATAAACTTCGGTATTTTGTTCCAACACGTCTTCAAATTTTTCAAATCCAAAATCTAGTAATGATGAATCCTCTGGAACCAATAATACTAAATCTTTATCTTTATTATATTTTTCAATCTTAGCTTTCACAAGTTTTGAAGTTCTTTTACCAAAAAACACTTCTACAAAGAACTCGTTTTTTATTGTAGAGAACCCTCTCGAAAGATCTTCAATAAGATATTCAAACACATGATAATTAGATATGATTCCGTGATTTTTCAAAAGAAAACCGCTTCCTTGACCGTAATATGCGGTTATCATATTTTCTTTATCTGAAAATAAAGTTATTGCTGTTTCTTTTATTACACATACTGATTCTTCAAGACAAATTTTAGGAGGTATAAAAATGGGTTTTAAATTTTCTATCTCTAATTCTTCTAAAATAGTATTATAGCGGTTTGCCAGTTGTTCAAATACAGCATCATACTTTCCTTTTACCATACTAACATAATTTATCATACCCTTGATTACTCTCAATATATTTTCTATATCATTCCCTTTATAGCCCGCTTCGGCGAATTTTTCCAAGGGGATAGACAAATTATTACTATTTTCTTCTATTGAGTAGAGCATTGCTCTAATTTTCCTGATGTATCGTCTATCAACATTAAGTTTTTGATTCACAATTATTCCAGTAACTTCTTGATGCTGAATGGCTTTTTGTAATCTTGTTTTATTGGGATTTATTTTGAACCCATTTCTTCTTATTATATCTGTTAAACTAGATCCTAAAATTATCTCTCCATTTTTTTCAATAACAATATTTTCTTTAAAGCTCTTTTTAGTTGAAAATGTTATATCGTCGGCGTATCTAGAGTAAGTAGCACCAAATGAATTTTTTGCTAATCTATCTAAATCTTTATCTAAAGTTTTACATAAAATATTTGATATTACTGGAGAGGTAGGTGATCCCTGAGGTAAAAAACCGTTAGGATGACAACATATATTTGCTAAAATAGTCGAAACATTTTTATCTAGTTTGAAATAATTCATGAACATACTTCTTACTCGTCCAAAAGAAATACTTGGGAAAAAATTTTCTAAATCAATATTAAGCAAGACATTTTTTTTTAAATGTAGTTGTGCATTGTCTACGATACTTCTTTCGTTGATAAAGCCGTAAGCCTTGTTATGAAGTTTTACACTACTGTTTAAAATCTTACATAATCTTTTTTGAATGAACAACAAGCTATCATTAGGAGCATAAATTTTTCTAAATGTGCCGTTTTTCTTTGGAATTTCAAATTCGAAGTATAAATTATTTTTTTCTTTAAAAAGCAAGCGTCTTAAATGTCCTGTTGTAACATTAAGTGAACTTGCGATATCATTAAATGATTTCAATTCCTGTAGTCGCATTTTCAAAGAGTCCTTATTTTATTGAGGGAAGCTCTACCTTTTTCGAGACTTAGCAGGGGAGCAACCTACTTTAATACCAGTATACATTACATAATTGTTGCAGAAAACGCATCTCCAACATTAATTTATTAAGTCGCAGTTACACAACCTATATTCAACTTCCCTCATGATAAATTATAGCAGAATAGGGAAAATATTAAATCAAAAATTTAGATATTTTATAGTAGTAGAAGATAAGTCTTTCGTTGACTACATATTTTTGAAATAAATAAAGAGATATCGAAAGCACAATACCATTTCATTAACCAACTTTGGTATTTTAAAATCTCTGGTGGAATTTTACCCAATAATTTTACCAATTTATATATTTTTCACCTGATTCATCAAGTGTTAAAACGCTGTTAAATCAACGTTTTAATAACAAACAATACATTTGTCTTATTCTTCTTCTATCCTTCCCCTCCTAAATAGAAAAGAGTTGGGATCAATTACAGCGATCTGATTTTTTATATTTGGTTTCTCTTGGGTATACGTCAAATGATATTGCTTTTTACTACAGTTCTTTTCCTGAACGACTATCTCGTTGGAGAAAATCTGAAGGATTTTATTCTTTAACTCAAGAAGAGATTACTTGTGGTTTTTTAGAAGTAATCCGTATCATAAAACAGTATAAAAAAATGTCTGATTAAGGTATTCACTAAATAATAAATATTACCAACGAGAGAAATAATTTTGTTCGCAATTGCTTGCACCATATGAACGACAATTAAAATTGCTAGCACGTCTTGCAACATTCTTTTTCAGAACTTAACCTTTCCCATTCTAATGTTATTCATTGGCAACCTCCTTATAACCAACATTTCAAAAAGAAATTGCAAGGTTGCTGGGGGCATCACGACCGAACTACGCTTCCGTTGAATGTGTAGAACGAGGTCTCGATCCACTGACAACCAATTTAATTATTCTTTCAAAAGCAGATAATACAAATGGTAATGAATTAATTTTAGCTTCTTCCTCTAATGAATTAGATTAGAGCATTAATAAAAAAGCTCACAAGGGTACACTCTATTGGTCATTAAAAACATCTAATTTTCTTTTTTTAGTTCCACCAACCCCTACTTGTACTAACTCTTCGTATGCCTTAATTATCTCTTCCAATCCATTTTTGGAATCAGTCTTATTAATGTTTTTTAGATAAGATTTTCCTTTGACTTTTTCTTCCATATTCTCCCAATGAATTTTCAATAGTATTCTTGCTGTAATTCTTATAATCTCACATTGTTCACTTGTTAATTTTCTTTCACTTTCATTTGCTGAATTTACCAAAAATATGTTATGAATTGCTGTAACTTTTTTTCTTGCATGTTTATTAAATTGATTGATGATTAAAGGATCTTCTTCTATTCCATAGCTTCCTCCTGTATACGCTCTTATACAACGAAGTACAATTAATATTTCTTTTTCGCCAAAATCATTAGTAATAGTCTCTGTTACATCTGTCAATCTATTCACCCATTGTGTTTGCTCGTCTTGTCTTACTTCCTCTTTATTTCTAAATTCTGCCTTTAATTTTTTATATTCTTCTTTTGTGGTTATTCTTGAAGTAATAATTGCTACCACAAGACTGATGATCATCGTAATTATTTCTCCTGTATATTCAACAATAAATTTTTCCATAAAAATTTCTCCTTTTAATTTTCTTAAACCAAAGTTATATATATTGGTGCTCGTAGTCTCCAATTTTCTTGGTTTTATTTTTTTAGTTTTTCCTTTCATTTATCAAATACTCATTCCAATCTTTTTCTTTCAATGAAAATTCTCGCCCAAATTCTATTCCTTAGCTGAATTTATTCGAAGATACGCAAGAACAAATTGAACACGAAAGTTTAGATCAAATCATAGATAGAATTAGACAAAAATATAACTTTGAATCGATTGTTCACGCTTCTTCTATGTTAGATAATGTTAAGAGTATTAAGCGAGCAAACGTTGTCGGTGGTCATGCAGGAGGAAATGAGGGTTTAGATAATGAAAATGGAATATGAGGATCGAGGAGTTATTAAGTATTATGGTTTTTATCTCTCCGATAATACAGAGAGACTTGCTAGAGAAAAGACGTCCAAAAAACTTAATCTTCAAAAAAAACAGATGGATGGTGACGAAATCGGCAGCGTTTTAACTGAAGCTACTCGCAATAATTAAAAAGTTTCAATACAAAAAGAAGAACGAGATATAGATGATAATTATCCTGATGATATTTCGGGTAATATCAATGGGTTTGATGAATTAGGCATTTACGTTGGAAAGCAGAAAGTAAACTATGATGAGATTATAAATATTGAGGTCGTAACCTACAAGAAATGGAGTTCCCTATCAGGGTGAACATTATTAGACAATATGAATTTGGCAATGATCAGTTTAACAAGGATCGTTACTACAGAAAAACTATAGTGAGCTAGGCCAATTATCAATATCCAATATTATTGTTCAAGTCGTTGACCCAGATACTATTAAAACCCAAACAGAACTACATGAAGCTACTGAAACAGCAGACATAAATGTTGTTACGACTTTGATACTTGCAAATGATATAGATATAAAAATAATTTTTTAATTAGCTACGACTTTTCTTACTTCTGAATATTATTTTACATCAAATATGTATAATATATATACAGGAAGAGTTTTTAATGAAAACTACCAAGGAACTTTGAGGACCGGACTTGAATTTGATTTTATCTGCACGGAGGAGGCTTTCGAACAGCTAAAATCATATTTTGGAAAAAAGTTGGTATTTATCCTTATGAGATTAATTATTACTAAAAATAAGAAGCAGCATACAATTTGGATGTGTACTGCTTCTTATTATAGATTCTACCACGCTAAAGTGCTTTCATTAACCGACATTTTAGTATTAATGAACAAATTTCTGTCAAGAGGATATTAGATAGAAGAATTTTAACTTTACTTTCTATATTACGATTTTTTATTTAACATTATATTTTATCGGTTTGGCTAATACTTTTTATTAGTTTAGAATTTTCATTCCTGCAGAAATTTTCTTGGAAAAGAAATTTTGTGGGAACTTTAAAAGGCTCTAGACATTTTTTTAAATAATTTCTAATTTCTACATATTTTTCTTCTTTACTAAAGGTACTATAAAGACATACTAGTTCTTCATCTTTTTTTATTACTATTGCCTCTTTTATATCTTCTAATTGGTATATTAATTCGGCAATTTCATCCAAATTAATCCTGATTCCATTAAGTTTGATCTCGTTATCTTTCCTTCCAATAAAGACAATTTGTTGATTTAAGTATTTTCCTACATCATTTGTAAAATATACAAGTTCATCTGATTCAGGAAAACATGGATTTCGACGTAAAACTTTTCGAGTTGCTGTAGAATTTTTCCAGTAACCATTCATTAAAGTTGAACTTCGTATTATTATTTCTCCAAATTCATTATTTTTACAGACTCTCTTTTCTTCTTCGTTCCATAAAAATACTTCAGACGAATTATTTGCTGTTCCGATAGGAGTTATATCCTCATTTTTTTTACAAACATGATAGGTTGTAGCAGCAAAAGATTCACTAGTACCATATCCATTAATAAATGTAACATTTGGTAATAATGACTGCATCGAGGATAATAGTCCTTTTCCCATTTTCTCATAACCGAAATAAATCTCTGATAATGAATTTAGTTTATATTTATGAAGAGTGTCCTTTGCTTGTATAAACAACGAAAGTAAGGCTGGTCCGCATCCAAAATTCGTTATTTTCTTTTCGCTAATAAGACTTAAAAGAGTATTAAGAGATACATTATTCTCTTGTAAATATATCTCTCCACCACTAACTATGCTTGGTAATATCTCTGTCAAATAAGGGTCAAAAGATGGCGGTGTCCTACAAATTGTTTTATCACTACTATTGTGATTAAATCTATCAACAACATCATATACATATGATAAAATTGCTCCATGCGACATCATTATTCCCTTAGGATCTCCTGTAGTTCCTGAAGTATAAATGATGTAAGCAATATCCCTACTAATTACCTTACTTTCTAATGGATTATCACTAATATGCTCAATTAATTTAAAAAAATCAGCATTACTACTAATATTGATTAATGTTTTATTTTCAGATGTACTTTGAAGTATGCTATCTTTTTTTTCATGGATTATAACTTTAGGTTCAATATCTTCAACTATTTTTGTTACTTGTAATTTAGTCTTTTTTTCACTGATTGGTATGAATATTGCACCTACTTTTAATATTCCAAAAATAACACAGACAGAAAATATTTTATTAGAAAGTGAAATCATTATTCGATCACCTTTATTTACCCCTATTTTCATTAAAACTCGAGCAAATTGATTTGAATATTGCTCAAGCTCCAAATGTGTTATGCTCAAATTTTTTTC
This sequence comes from Enterococcus alishanensis, assembly GCF_019218635.1. Lineage (GTDB taxonomy): Bacteria > Bacillota > Bacilli > Lactobacillales > Enterococcaceae > Enterococcus_A > Enterococcus_A alishanensis. The sequence continues at coordinate 10,449 of NZ_JAHUZB010000013.1, forward strand.
ATTTAATAATAAATTAGTATTATTTTTTTTATATTGATTAAGTAAGTCTGCTATTGTAAATCCCATTGGTCACCTCCAACTATAAATTTGTTGTTGATTATCAAATTGCTAATTTCTGAATCCTTTAATAAGTCTATTGCTTGTTTCAATGAAAATACAATAGGAGAATTTTTGTTCAATGATGTATTTATTATCGTTGATTTCCCACAAATACTCTTTATCTCCTCTAATTGATTAAAATAGGTTGGATTATCATTCTCACATACGCATTGTGGTCTAAATGTATTATCTATATGGATTATTGAAGCAATACTATCTTCATTAATAGAACTGTTATATGCTATATTCATAAATTTACCATACTTTTTGACTTCTTTTTCTAAAAATAATACCAGTTCATCTTGTAACATACTTGGAGCTAACGGCCTTCCTAGCTCTCTCTCTTTTACATTCTTATTAATAAAATCTAGCTTTCCTCGTTTAGGTAAAGTAATTATTGATCTGTTACCTAAGGCTCTTGGGCCCCATTCATTTCGTCCTTGAAATAATCCCACAGTATTATTTTTAAATAAATCATTTGCAATTTTTTTTGATGCATTTTCAACATATTCGAACTCTATTTTATTTTCATTTAAAAAAACTTTGACTTCTTCATCAGTATATTCTTTACCAATATATGGATTAAATTGAGAAATTTTAAAATGGCCATTTATTTTTCTCGCACATTCTAAAGCAGCACCCAAAGAGACTCCTGCATCATTTGCTGCTGGAATAACAAATATATCTTCAACTAAATTATTTTCTAAAATTTTACCATTTAAAATACAGTTAAGAGCAACACCTCCAGACAGACAAATTTTATTGGTATTATAAGAATTTAGACTGATATCCACGTAATTAAGAACAAGGATTTCTACTAATTTTTGAATAGAGGCAGCTAAGTTTTTTAACTCAGATGGAAATGAATAAAATGAATCTAAATTTGAACTTTCTGAAGGAGAAATTTTCAGAATATATTCAAAAATATATCTCCACGACCTGATACAAACTTCTTGAAATGGCAATAATAATTCTTTTTTATGGAGTAAATTAAATTTGTTGAAGATTTTTTTAAACTCCAAAGAAGTATTCAGTTTGTCATCAAAATATTTTAGTAAAGTATTTGTGTATTTGGGTTCCCCATACCCTGCTAGTCCCATAGTTTTACCTGATTCATTTGTTCTAAAACCTAGCATTGTATTGGTTGCTTCAAATAAAAATCCTAGCGAACTTTCAGCATCAAATTTTTCTAATAACGATATACCGCTATCATCACCCATCCACAATGATGTACTTTCTTCTTCACCACAGCCATCAATTACTAAAACAATGGATTTCTCAAAGCCACTTATAGCATAACTAGATAACGCATGAGAATAATGATGATTAACAAAGTGAATTGGGATTTCAAAAGAATTATCTGCTAAATCAGGAAACAATACACTAAGTATTTCTTTATCTGATAAAGGGAAAGTTTGATTTAATTGCTCATAAATTTTAGGATAATCCCATCCAATTGCTACAGCTGAAATTTCCTTGGGGTTAAGCTTATAAGTATTAAGTATCTCTTTAATAGAATTTACAGGAAAAACATCATATAATCCTTTTTTACCTATAACTTTTTCTTCCTCTAATCCCATTATTATTTTATTGTCTCCATCGTTGCTTTCTATTAATACAGCAGATGCATCATGAGATCCTTCAATCCATCCATTAATTCCTAAAATCAATTTTTTATTTCCCATATAATTTTCCTCCCATTTTTAAGATATCTCTTCTCTTTTAGTTGAATTTCTAAAATCTAGGGAATTAGTAAACACTGGAGGGATAAATTGTTGAATCAAGCAAGCTAATTGCTGCATTGTAATCCAAAAAACAGAATAAGAGTTCTCTCTTAATGTCAAACCACACTTTTTACCTTTCCTTCTCATTGATATTATTTCATTAAATGGTTCCCATTTCTCTCTGGTTCTCTTGACTCGAATGCCTTTACCAAATCCATATAAAAATGCGTCTTTTATATCTTTTTTCAAAGAAATTTTGTCATGAAAAAACTCAGCTTCAGAATAAATATAAGGAATATTCTCGTTTATCACTCTGTGAGCAAATTCTGCATCAGAGCACCAAACTACATCAATAGCAAATAAAAAATTATCCTTAAATTTAAAGAAGATCGACTTCTTTAATAAGATTACAGGAATATATGGTGGGACTTTTTCTGTTGTATTTACTAATCTAGCTTTTTCAACAAGGCCGTTCATATTAGTATAGATTAGTTTAGCTTTTATTAGTTCTACTTTATTTTTTTTCAATTGACTAACCATTAACTCAATTGAATTATTACCGCAAATTAAATCAGAATCCAAGAACATAATATGCTCAAAACTAGCATTTTTAATACCTAAATTATATAAATATCCTAGATTTTGAATATCAGTTAAAATTTCTCTTACTAAAAAATCTTTTTTAAATCTTATCTTAATTTCATTACATTGCCGAATAACTTCTTTTGTTGGATTGTTCAAGAGTATTAATAACTCCACTGTCTGATTTTTTGTCGATCGATAGTCTATAGATTCAATCATTTTAATCATTCTTAAATCATTATGGTTTGGAATTATTATTGTTAAATCCATGTGTGCTCTCCCTATTTTCTTCATTTTCTATTAATTTAAAAAGAATTCCCTTTTTTCTAGTCAGCTCCAAAAATGAACCAGACTCTTTTATTTGTCCCGATTCCATACAAAGTATTTCATTTACATAATTTAGATTTTTTATTCTATGAGTAATTATTAAAGTAACTTTATCTGAAATAATATCTTTTATATTATTCATCAAATTTGTTTCTGTTAATACATCCATAGCTGATGTTGCTTCATCAAGAATGATAACATTAGCTTCGCTAAAAAATAATCGAGCAAATGCTACTCTTTGTTTTTCTCCGCCAGATAATCGAGAGCCTTTCTCCCCTAATCTAGTTTCCAATCCTTCTTCTAAACTATTATAAAAATCCGACAATTGACACTTACTCAAAACTTCAATAACAGTTGAGTCAGGTACTTCCTTATCAAACACAATATTTTCTTTTAAAGTTCCATCAAATACGGGTACATCTTGTGATAAATAGAAAATCTTATCATATAGAGAATTTAAATTTAGTTCATTCAAATTTTTCTCATTATAGTATATATTTCCATGACTATTTTTTAATAATCCTAAGAGTGTCTTTACTAAAGTCGATTTCCCTGAGCCACTTTCACCAACAATACCGTACAGTCCTTTCTCAAATTTATAAGAAATTTTTCTCAACACTAAATCAGAACCAATTTTGACATCTACATTTTGCATTGCAATACTATCAATTTTTTCTGAAAGAAGATTTTTATTTTCTACTAAACTTAAATCATTTCTTTCTTGGAAGAAATTTTCTAATCTAGAGAAGCTCACACAATCTAATTTATATTGAACGAATAATACATTGAAAATTGCTATTGGATTGTATATTTTATCGATGTATGCAATTAAACCCACTAAACCTCCAATAGTAATTGTGAAATTCCCAGTGAAAAAAAGAACTATTGTGATAATTTTGATAAGAGAGACGAGCAAGGCAAATATAGTAAAAAATAATTCATGAGTCATAGTCATCTTTGCTATATTATTTACTACTACCTTTGAATGATTTTGATAACTATTGATTTCTTTACTATATCTCTGATTTATTCTAAAGGTAACTAATTCTGTTATCCCTCTCACCAAGGTACCACCCAATAATTCCTCATTAATTAATATGTCTTTCTTTACATCATATAAAAATGAAAGTAAAATTTTTGTTGTGGCAAAAACAGCAACATAGCCGATAAGTATTATAGGAATCAGCTTGATGTTTATAAGTGAGATGAAGAACAAGTTAAACAAAATATCGGGAAGTAATTCCCTGATTATTCGAAACCAAAAATTAAAATAAATTCCTCTACCAGCAACAGATCCGGATTCAATTTTTTGTAATAGACTTCCTGTACCGATTTTTAAATATCTACTATAATCAATTATACTAACCTTTTTTAGTGCCTCTTCCTTGAAATAGTAATATAATCCATTGAATAATTTACTTTTAGGCCATTCAGAAATATATGAAAAAACTGTTACTAGAATCATACTCACAGCGTAAATAATTATAAAATTCCATGAAAAATTATTTTTGACAGAATCAATAATTTTTTGAAAATAATAGATATTAAGAGAATTTAAAAACGATGCACCTATACCTAATAGTAAGTATAGTATTATACTTGTTTTAAACTTTAGAAATATTTTTCCTTTATAGTCCATAATTACTCCATTATCCTCATTTTGTTTGACATAAGTTAAAAAACTCCTTACGCCGTTCTGTTTCTTCTTTGAATAATCCACCGCAATAATACGTTGTGGTCATAGAATTTCCTACCTTGACACCTCTTGATCGCATACAGGAATGCTCTGAATCAATTTTGACAATAATATCGTCAGTATCTAGAATAATATTAAGAACTTCGAAAATATCTTTTCCAATTCTTTCTTGTATTTGAAGTCTCTTACAAACTAATTCAGAAATTCTAGCGATTTTGGATAAGCCTATCACTTTTTTATTCGGGATATAGCCTACAGAAATACTCATATTAAACATCAGTGCCATATGGTGTTCACAGTAACTAAAAGTTGGGATATCTTTAACAATAACTATTTCTGAGCTGGAAATACTAAAACATTTATTATACATCTCAGCGATTTTTTGATTCGACAAAGTGATTCCCTGAAAAACCTCTAAATACATTTCAGCTACTCGTTTTGGAGTTTCAATTAAACCTTCTCTATGAATATCTTCTCCTAGGGCAAGTAAAATATTATTAATAGATTCTTCTATAATTGTTTTTTTTTCATTCAAATTATTAATTAGTTCATATTTTTTGACTGTATTGTTAACCATTTTATACTCCTATCTCATTCCCAAAATTTTATGCGCTTGTATACTAAGTCTCCAATCTTGTTTTTTATTTACCCTATCATTCAAATTTCCAAGTACTTGTATAGTTTCCTCTATATTCATCTCTCCATCAATTTCACAAGGAGAAAGATAATACTCATCAGCTTTAGTTCTAGTTTCTATAAATTCACAAAAATCAAAAATATCTTTATCATCTACTACAACTCGTACTTCATCTATCAACATGTTCTTAGTTTTTTTATAAAGATCCATATATATTCTTTTTGGACTCATTGCAACAAAATCTACATTGTCTGGAATAGGTAGTAATCCATTAGTCTCAACCCACACATTAAATTTTTTTATTTTTAATGCTTCAACTAAAATATTTAAATTTTTATGAATAGTCGGTTCACCACCAGTAACTATTACGTTCTTTACTGAAAAGTCCAACGAATCCAGAATTTTATCTAATGTCCATATTGAAAAATTGTTGTACAAAGTATCACACCAAGGACATTTTAAATTACACTTTCCCAATCTTATAAAATTAGCTTTTCTGCCTGTGTTTTTCCCTTCACCTTGTAAAGAGGAAAATATTTCTACCACGGGAAATTCATTAATCATAGTCTAATCCCCAAAATTCTACAGAGGAAGAGTTAGATTCCTTTAAAATTATTCTAGACAACTCAGGTATGTTAGTGTTCAGTAAAGAAAAAATTTCTTTAACAATATTCTCTGCCGTTGTTCGTCCTTCCATTGGATAAACTTTTTTATCCTCCTTAATTAAAATTTTTGCGATTTCACATTCCGTTTTATTTTTCAAATTATATATAAATGAATGATCGATTTTGCTTAAGACATTTTTCTTTACACTCTTTTTGATATCCCCATAATCTACAATCATTCCTGCCTTTGGACCTTCTTTGATTAAAGGACCTTCCAAATAGACAATAAGTTTATACGTATGCCCATGTAAGTTATTACACTTTCCATCATGGCCATCTAATAAATGAGCCATATCAAATTCAAACTCTTTTGAAATATTCATAGTAATCTCCTTTTTCATTTTTTATTCTGTAAAAAATTAATTTCGATACTTTTGATAGCGCTATCAATAAAATTAGAAATTAAACATTCTTCAAATTTAACGATCTCGCTCATATCAAATTCAAAATTATATTCATTTTCTATAATTGTAACTATATAGATAAATTTCAAAGAATCTATATTTAATTCCTCAAATGTCATATCTTCAAAGTTGTCATTTTCAAATCTAAATTCATTTTTAATTATATTTCTGATGTTTCCATATTTTTGATTAAAATCTAATGCTTTTTCAAATGGATCTATTAAATCATTTGAAAAAAAGGCTTCTTGTCTAACTAAGCAATCATTACATTCTAGACAAGGTACTAATTTATTCTTATTCTGACTTTTATTGTGACAAGTCCAAGTCCACGAAAAATTGACTCCTAATTTATTTCCTAAATCTACGATATCTTTTTTTCCTCCTATACTATAAAGCATTGGATTAACAGTAATATTGTCCATAATCCGAGTACTTTTAAATAAACGATTTAGTAAAAAGTAGAATTCAATTGAATTATCTGGAGAATTTTTATCATCTTCATGACTACCTGTTATAATTTGAAGCTCTTTTGAAAGATCAAAATTTAAAGCAGTTATGATTATAAGTAGGATATTCCTTGATGGTACATATTCCGCCTCGCTATTTTTTATTGTTATTTTCTCACCATTAATTAAATCTATGCTATCATTCATTTGATAATAAAAATTCTTCAAACAATTTATAACTTTTATTGAATTCTTTTTTGATATCCCTAATTGAGAACTCTGCTTTTCTAAACATAATTTCTCTTCAATGAGATTATTCTGTCCATAATCTATAAAAGATAACTCAAAAGGTATTTCTTGACTCTGTAAACTATGAGCAGCTACTGTACAATCTAGGCCCCCACTGTATACCACTACTGTTTTAACATTATTTTTTAACAAAACACTTGTTATATTATTTTCCTCTGAAATGGTTACTTTCTCTACACTGTCCTCTTCATTTAGTACATGTATTTTGAGTTTATTCTTCGTACTAGAATACACGATTCTCTTTAAAACGTTCAAAAATTCTGTAGAATCTTTAACAAAATTATTCAGTTTTTCTTTTGATATAGAAAGATATAGCTCGTCCACTCCTTGTGCTTCTGATACAGCAATTGATAAAAATATTTCTAACAAAAGATTATGCTTGGCTTTTGTAAATAACTCTTTTTCTAAATTTATACACTGCTGTGAATTGAAGGCAGGATTGAAAGTTATCTTAACTATTTCAGGGAATTTTTTTAACAAATAATCATTATCTGATACACTTTTTTTGTCTAAAGAATAATATATAGCTCTTTTCATAGCAGACCTCCTAATATAAATCTGAAATAAATTCTTCAGCAATTGATCTTTCTAAATCAATAATTTCTTTTCTCATTTTTTCATACCTTTCAAATGAAAATTTTTTTCCTTGTATCTCATATTTCATATAGAGGAATAAAAATTCTCTAGATATATTGATCAAACAATCTATGTTTTCCACTGTTTTTTCATTACTTTTTAAATAATTTTTTTCTCTAAAATAGATATACCTTTTTTTCCAAAATAATGCTTTAGAATAAATTAACCCTAGTTGTCTTCTCAATAACCATCCGTTTTTTAAATAGTTATAGCATTCTAATCCAAAAACATAATCCTCAGAACATTCCTTTTCGATATCAACTGAATATATATTCTTGATAATTAAATTTTCACTAGTTAGAAAACTTTTTAATTTAGTAAGGACTTCTTTTTTATTAAATTGATAATTAGCATTATTATTGTATTTAATTAAAAAAACTCGGCCTTGCAATCCTGAATAATCCTCATTAAATTCTTTAGTTCTTGGTAATTCTAAAAAAGCCTCATTAACACTAGAATAGCTAATATTTTCTTTGCTATAGGTGCCTTCTTCAAAAAAATCATATGTTGTTATCGTTCTTTGTAATGGATTAAAACCTGTAATAAATGGATTATGATCTGATTCATCATGTACAGAATATTCTTTAATGAATTTTCTATTTATTAAAGGACAAACGTAATAACCCGTACTGATAGCTGTTTCTATGAAATCACTAAAGTTATTGTATGAAGTTAAGATATATTCGTATGGTAAATAAAAAACGTATAAAAAAGGACAATACTCCCAAATTGTTTTGGGATAATAATTATCAATTCCTGTAATTTTATTAAAATATATATCGATGAAATTGGAGTATAACCAATCATATGAATTTGGGTCTAAAGTTAATATACCCAGAAGAGCAGTGTCACGAGGTGTATGAAAGATAGTAGGTCTTCGAAAAGGAAGTTCAATTGGTTTTTTCATGATCCATCCTCCTTTCTTTGCGGATTTATTATACCCATAAATTACCACCATGAATTTTTATGAACAATAGATAGACAAACTAAAAGTCTTTTTTTGCAAAAAAAAAACCATAATATGCAAATTTTTTTGTTCCAAAAAATTTTTTTCTTTATGGATATAATTAGACAATATGAATTTGGTCTTCTCTCTTTTGAAGAGTTTTCAGAATTATTTTAAGGTTCTGGGCAACAACTATTGATTTCTCAAGATGAAGAAGCTTTAACTTATTATTTATGGATGACAACGTTAGAAACAGCAGAAATTCACTACTTTGTAAAGTCGTACCTTTACTTAAAAGATTAATAAACAATTTTAATGCTATCCTAGTTTAGATTTTAATTAAAAATTTTTCTCAAATATTCTCTCTCATAAATTAATAAGATACTACTAGAATAAATTTATTTTGGTAGTATCTTATTTTTTTGGAATGGTATTATTAAATTATAGATTAAGGTAGTTCTTAATAAAGAATTAGGGTAGTTTTTAATTAAGATTTCATAAAAACCTACAAATCTCTTTGAAGATCCCGATAAACAGATTAAACAAGAAAAAATCGATAAAATTATTGATAAAATTCGAAATCAATATGGATTTGAGTCGATTATTCATACCTCTTCTAAGCTAGAAAATGCTCGGTCAGTGAAACGTACTACATTAGTTGGTGTACATGCCGGTGGAAACAAAGGTTTGAACAATTATGACAATTGAATATCATGACAGAGGAGTATTGAAACTCAAAGGTTTTTACCTTTCAGAACAAACTGAAGCAATTGCAGTTAACAAAAGAAAAAAATCGAAAGATAATAGCAAATGGATACTGATGAAATCGGACAGATCCTTTCTGAGGCACAGCTGCACAATAAATTAGTAGCAATTCAAAAACAGGAAGTTGACCAGGATGGTAGATATTCTGATGATGTTGTCGGTGCTGTTGTTGGTTATGATGAATTAGGTATTTTTATCGGTGGACAGAAAGTACATTATGACGAGATTAGGAATGTAGAGTTCGTGGAGAAAAAAAGTGGAGCACCCTCACCCAATGAACATTATTCGAGAGTATGAATTTGGATTGATCAGTTTGGAAGAATTCACAGAACTACTACGGGGATCCGGACAGCAGCTATTGATTGCTGAAGGTGAAGAAGCTTTAACTTATCATTTATGGGTGACATCAGAAACTACGGAACAACATAATTATTTCATCAGTCCATTCGCTCACAATCAGGAATAAAAGAAACACGTATCTAGCCAACTTTTTTTGGTGTTTGAAAATCTCATATGCGATAATAATATTTGTAAAAACCGTGTCTTTACTGACATGGTTTTTATATTATATTTTTCTCGTTCATGTACTTTTGAAATTCTTTCGACTAAAAAATCAATCACACTTCGATTAACTTAATTAAGTCATTTAAGTAATAATTCAATACTATAGACAAGATTGTATAAACCATTAAATTAAGGTAGTTCGTAATAAACAATTTAATTAAAATTCCTAATAAACCCATGAATACAGCAAATAATTAAGGTAGTACGTTATATGTTTTGTTTCTTTTTTTAGGTAGTATGTTGTTGTCTTTATTATGGTAGTACAAAATAAAAGTATTGGAGGTTAATTATGGTTGCAAATATACAGAAAAAAAAAGCTGAGAAATACGTTGTGGGAAATTTTAAAGGTGGTGTCGGTAAATCTACTACAGTACAGATGCTAAGTTTTGAATCTGCACACGACCGCGGACTAAAAACCCTAGTCGTAGATTTAGATATGCAAGGAAATACTTCTGATGTCTTAAATCTCACTCGAATGAACTACGGATTAGATGAAGGCTGAGGTGCTGGCACTATGTCCAATTTTGAATATACACTTAATGATGTTCTTATGTATGGTATTCCAGTAGAAGACGCCATTTATCCGATTATAACTAATTTGGATGTTTTACCTGCTAATATAGCGTTCAAAATGTTTGACGATTGGGTTAAGAAACAATACCCAGAATCTACTGATCAATTCAAGTATATTCAAGAACGCTTATCCCCTCTTTTTGAAAAGTATGACCGGATATATTTTGATGCCCCTCCTTCTATCTCAGTATATACAAAAGCAGCAATGTATATGGCTGACTGGGTAATTGTAATTTTGCAAACTCAAGTTAAATCCATGAGAAATGGAATGGAATGCAATACATGGAATATATGGAATATTTCGTTGATGAATTTAATACGAATCTTAAAGTTGTAGGGGTGATTCCTTTTATGTTGGAATCTTCAGATGCTGTCGATAAAGAAATGTATGCACAAGCCCAACCAATTTATCAAGAACACTTACTCAATACTGTAGTTTTAAAAAATGCACGATTAAAAAGATATGATGGATCAGGCATTACTTTAGAAAAAACGAAAACTGGTAAAATTGAATATTGGGATCGTAGAACTCATAAAATATTCAAAGACATTTATAATGAATTAGAAATTCACAAAACCTGGTACGAATAGAAAGGAGGTTTGATTAAATGGCTGATATTAAAAACATGAGTATTTTCAGCAACACAGCAAACGGTATGGAGGCAATCAAAAAAGCAAGTAATAACAAAAACGAAATTACTCCCTCCCCTTCTATCGAAAAAACAAATGAAATAAAACGTCAAATGGTTGTTACTAAAGAAAAAACAAAGAGAACTATCAAAAGAACTGTTGGTGCACCCGTTAAAAATTTGGATAGGACCCATGCTTCAAAACAACCAATCAAACTTTCAGCAATTCTCAATTCTACATCTCGTTCTATGGTGGAAAAATATGAGACCAAGTTAAATAAAGATGAGTTATTACGCAAGGCTTTAGATGCTTATATAAAGCAAAATTTGACAAAGGAAGACAAAATAGATTTGCTAAGGGATGTCACACGTGATTTAAATATCTTTCGCGAGAAAAATCCTACAATTGAAATGATAGATGAAGATGGAACAGTTTTAAAAACTGCTGAAGAAATTGAATTAGAAACTGAAAACGAGCTTCGCTCAAGATGGGGTATTGAACCTAGATAACGTTACTATCGTAATAATTAGGGTAGTTTTTTATTATAAAATTGAGGAATTGCGAACTACCTTAAACACTCTTTTAGGTAGTTTGTAATTCCTCTTTCTTTTCAATAATGGTAGTTTGTAATTATATTTAAGGTAGTACATATTCCTCCCAAAAACTTATTTATAGTAGTATGTAATTATCAATTAAGGTAGTATGTAATATAAGTAAAATTGCTTATTAAGGTAGTCCATAATATCCAATTAAGGTAGTGCATAATATAGTGATTAGCTTGGATTTAATCCCAAGTAACACTCGTGGGATTATGTCGATTAACCTAAGCAACAAGCCCACCAAGCTTTTGGTGGGCTGCTTTTGTGAATTTGAATTGGTCTAGCTAGAATCGCTTATCAGAATACCTGTCACTTTTGAAATTATATTGTAATTTTTTCAACTACTAAATTGCACAAATACAAAAAAAGTTTCCTTTGTCATAATTTTATCTCCTTTCATAAATCCTATTATTGTCTATTTAGGGCATACCCAAAAGTAACGCTTTGTATTAATCAATCATAGGTAGCCATGTTAAAAGATAGGCTCTCTTATTGGAGTAACGGATTCAAGTTAATATTTTTTTACAATATTTATATCCTATGTTGCATTTCATTTTTAAGTTAGTTATTGAGCACTGTAGAAAGCAATATCCTCATCTTTCCAACCTTGATTGACTAATTCATCTGCTTCACTTTTATTTGATGTGTAGACGTGAGAACCCGGTCCTGTAGCATTGGGATTAAATATACGATACACATTCACGCCCTTATCTTTAGGAACCATATAGAAACCAACTTGTTCCCTTTTCCATCCAGCATTCGCTACATTGTTATACTCACTTTCACTTATAGTATAGAAGTGCTCACCTGAGTTAGGATTGTATAAACGATAGACTGGGATAGCATCTTCATAGTCTGAGAGCACACTGTGAAAAGCTACATCTTCAGCAGACCATTTAAGACTAGTTAACCATTTATATTCTTTTTCACTTGTAGTGTATAAATGATCTCCGTCATTTAGATTATAAATCCTAAAAATAGGAATTGTTGTAGCTTTTTTATCGCTAACTGTAATTGTAGCAATTTTTTTAATTCCACTATAAGAATAATTTACTTGATAGTTTCCTGGAATGTTCGTGTTGACTGTTCCATTAACATTTATTGATGAAAAATTAATATTGTTACCTGAAGAATCTTTTGCATAGTCAAAGTTGTCTTCTGGAGACCAGATATCTCCAACTGCAATAGTTGAGTCATGAACTCCTAAAGCTGTATGATCAACATTTAGAACCCATTGTGCATATAAAGTTACTTTTCCATCCTGTTCAGCAGACAAATCAGATACCTCAGCTAAATCATCATAAGGGTCCCCTGTCCCATCAGCAGAGGTATTCCAACCTGAAAATGTGTAGCCCTCTCGTACAAATTTATTTTCACTTAATTTTTGCACTTTATCATAAGTGAAAACTTGTCCCATCATTTCTCCCCCAACATCTTCTGCATTTTTATCGAATGTTACACTGTAGTTATTGGTTGAGTATTCTGCAGGATATAAAGTTAATCCACCAATGAACATTGTATATTTTTTATTGGTCTCGTAAACATTAACACCATCTGTTAATTTAGTTACATGATAGCCTACTTTAGAAACTTCCTGATTGGCCATTGTTGAAAATTCATTTTCAGTAATTTCCTGTCCATTCTTCCTTTCTATATAAATCCCCTCTGGATTTATTAATTTTCTTTTTATATTCCATTCAGATTTGTCTTTAGCAAAATAGATTCGAGAAGTTTCTTCTTTTAAGCCCCATGATAGAAGTAAAGGGATTTTAGTTTGACTGTTCATGGCAGCCACCCCTCCCCCTCCATGGTATATTCCAACTACTTGTGCTGAATCATTTAATAAAGGAGCTCCTGAATTACCTCCACTACTTTTTAAGTTTCCATCTATTCGATAATTTCCTCGAAATCCGGTAATCGTATAAGTTGAAAAGTATTGTGTATGACCGTTAAAACTAGGATATCCTAGAGTTGCTAGTTTAGATCCAACAAAGAACGTTCTATTTTGAGTATCAGGCATTACTGTTAACGGCTTCACAACATCGCCTATATGAGTATATGAACCATCTGATTCTTTTCTGGGGTTCACTTTAGTTAAACCATAATCATCTCCAGGATATCCCCCCACATAATTAGGACTTGTTATTGATAATGCTCGATCACCACTCCAGTTCCCTAGAGGATAGGTATTATTACTTTTTAGAGCCGGGATTATATTAGCTGACTCCCATCCGTTATTTACGTGACCAGCTGTAAGTACATAATCTTTACCTACAACCACTCCCGTTCCTCTCGATAATCCGCCATTTTCATACCTTTTGCTAAAATAAACAATAGATGAATATGGATACTTGGTGACATCTGTATTTGTTATAGAGTAGTCAGGATTAGGAACTTGAAAATCTTGTGCATGGGAATGAGTGTTGAAATAAATACTACTAATTACGATACTGAAAACCGTAATAAAAAAAATTGATATTTTCTTTTTCATTATTACCTCCTGATGTTTTACCAGATAAAGATTATACATTGATTTTATTTGACTTAAAAAGCGTAATGTGGAATTTTCAAGGTAATCGGTTTTTGTTTTAAATAATAAACTACTAGTTTCATCAAAAAGAAACAAAAGGAATGGACTGATATCCATTCCTTTTGCAAAGTTTATTTTTCTAATTGATCTTTATATTTTCTTCTTATAAAAATTATTAGAGAAGTTATCACAATGATAAAACCTGAAAAAATTGATAAAATTGAGAAGTTATCACCTGTACGGGGAAGACTTTTCCCTGTTGTTCCACTAGTTCCATTTGTTCCGCCATTAATAGCATTATTAGAACCTAATCCATTTGATTGTTTGGCTGTCCATTTGGCATAATACGTGATGTCATTTGAAGGCATTTTTACAGTATCCGGCATTTTTTCATTACCATCTTTACTTGTATACCAACCCTCAAAATTATAACCCTCTCTTGTAGCAAGTTTAATATTTGTTAAATCAACTTGAGCATCAGTAGGCTGACTTATTGTGTTTTGCTCAGTTGCTCCACCATTAGGATCAAAATAGATATTATTTTGATTGGCACTCCATATAGCAAATAGTGTAATTAACCCATCATTTTTGGTAGTTAAGTTTTTAACATTTTGCTTATTACCATAAGTAGGTGTTGATGATGTTTGTGGGGTAATACTCCATCCTACAAATGTATAACCAGCACGCTTAAATTCATTTTCTGATAGGTCTTGAGAAACATCGTAAGCAAATTTTTGATTTTTCATAGCACCAATTGCATCTGATGCATTCTTATCAAAAGCAACTTCGTAATTGATTGCTTCCCAATGGGCATAGTAAGTTGTATTTCCGTTAGGAATGACTAACGAAGCTGGCATCTTAGTGGAGCTTGTTGCTTCTGTATACCAACCTGTAAATTTATACCCTGTGCGACTGGCATCTTTGATGCCTGTAGAAAGATCATAACTTGACCCTGTTGCTAAGTTCAGAATATTCTCTTGTTCCGTTGTTGCGTTAGGGTCATTATCTGCATTTAAATCAAATAGAATACTATTTTCTTTATTACCAGACCATTGAGCATACAACGTGATGGTATTACCATCTTTAGCTAACAAGTTTTTAACTTGTGCTTTATCTGCATAGGTTGTTCCTGATCCTTTTGCCTCTGTATTCCAACCTGTAAAGGTATATCCAGGTCGTGTAAAAGCATTTTCAGATAATTCTTTTTGTTCATCATATGAAAAAGCTTGATTACTCATAGAACCAATCGCATCTGATGCATTCTTATCAAAGGAAACTTCGTAATTGATTGCTTCCC
>NZ_JAHUZB010000014.1 GCF_019218635.1 Enterococcus alishanensis
ATTCTATAGTCCTAGATAAAGATGTATTTAAAAAGGGGATTCGTCAAAGAGCGTTGATAAGGAACAAACTGTATAAACTTTAAGTCATAAACCAGCTAGTTTTTGCTAGCTGGTTTTCGTTTTTTCAAAAACCAATCATTTAACCATATCAATATGTGCAAGATGTTTGCTTTTTTTGAGGAATCACAATTATTTAGTCCTAAGTAATGCTGAATAAAATAAAATAACATATTTCGGATAATCTGAGTCACAGATTTTTTTTAAATTAGTAAATGAAACAATGATACAGAAAAGCAAAGTGTACAGAAAATGACCCTTTTCTGTACACTTTATTTTTTCACTCATTTTTTATTAGAATGATTCTCTTTTATGTTCATTAACCCGTATCAAAATCTATGTCCAATTAATCTGTATAAATAAAGTTATGGTACAATTTTTATTAAAAAGAGGTGATTTTTTGAAAATAGGATACGCCCGGGTTTCAACCGGTTTGCAAAATTTAGATTTACAAGAAGATAGTTTAAATAAATTTGGCTGCGAGAAAATTTTCACTGACCACATGAGTGGAACAAAAAGTAATCGACCTGAATTAGACACTGCAATTGATTTTGTTCGTTCAGGTGACACTTTGGTTGTTTGGTGATTAGACCGACTAGGAAGAAATATGGAAGATTTTATTTCAATTGTTAATCGATTAAATGAACGTGGCCTCAGTTTCCATAGTCTACAAGAAAATATTACTATGGATAAATCCAGTTCTACTGGGCAATTGATGTTTCATCTGTTCGCAGCATTTGCAGAGTTTGAACGTAACTTAATATTAGAACGTTCAGCAGCTTGTCGAGCAGCCGCAAGAGCAAGAGGACGTTTCGGAGGACGACCAGAAAAATTAACTTCCAGTGATTTGGATTTACTAAAAACATTGATTGACAATGGCACACCAATAAAAACAATTGCCGAAAAATGGCATGTCTCCAGAACCACAATTTACCGATATCTCAATAAAATGATGATCGAAGATAAAAAAATGAATCAGATGACTAATTATTCCGAAACTAAAAAACTATTATTTTACAAGGATACCCACAGGAGACACTTTATTTAAAAGAATCCTTTTCTAGAGCTTTTTCTTTTAGGTCTTGTTATGTTACTTTTGGGTGTATATTAAATAGTTTTTTATTTCTACCATTTTCGATCCATGAATAGAGGGTAAAAGTTTGGAAAAAAGAAAATATTTTAATAGCAACATGGGGCATATAAATGACTTTAATAAAAATGGTCTTGGCCGCCCTATTATATGACTTGCGATTGTGGCGAGATTATTAGTAAAAATTCAATCAATGATGTGTGGACTTGTAAAAAATGTAGTCCTATTTTTAGATTAAGTTATTGCGAACCCTATTTAGCACAACATCAGATTGAAAAAAGGTCAGGACACACTATCTGTCCTAAATGTGGAAAGCCATTGATCGAACGACAAGGTCACTATGGTACCTTCTATGGTTGTTCTGGATTTCCCCATAGATGTCTTGGTTACCTTGCTTCTAGGTTTCATTTGAGAAAGCCCTCTCCCAGTTGGGTTATTGACTTTCTCTTTATTATAATTGGCTATCCATGCTCTGAGAACGGCAGTTGTAGAAATATTATATTTTTATAGAACACTCCGTATCCCAATACCTCCATATAGAACTTCTTCCACAGCTAGTTGCTTAATTTTTGCTGAATACTGAATTCTCGTCTTATAGGGACGTAAGGCATCTTCTCCAAGTTGTTCGTACCTTCGTACCCAATCTTGAAGAGTCCCCTTTGGAACATCGTATTTCTTAGAAATATAGTTAATTGATTTCTTTTCATTAACAATTTCTTTGACCAAGAATAACCGGTTCTCAAATTTGATTTTACTAATTGTCATACAAAAACACTCCCTGAATAAAGTAACTAGAATTTTTGTTTTTCTAGTGTCTACTTTATAGGGAGTGTATCACGCCGGTCGACGATTATTTTTTGTAAATAATTTTTCTCGGTCACCGTCTTAAACGGTGCTACTAAAGGGACGTTGTTAGCGCAACGTCTCTTTTCAATTTTATTATAGCATATTTTTAAAAATTTGTCGTAAGTAAGTCACTTCATAAGGAGTAATTTTATGAAAAAGAAAAATAAAGGCTTTTTAGGTGCTGCGGTTCCTATTCTTGTTGCCCTGTTTGCCTGGGGTATCAATTACCTAGATACGAACCATGAACAAACAAATCATTCAAATACAACAACTACTGAGATCAGCAATTCAACAGTGAACCAAGACGTTGTTAATTTAAACTATGACGGCACGAACAAAGTCGTCATTATCAATAATAATCAACCGAATTTTTCTCAAGAAGATATCTCACTAGCTAATGGATCATGGCAGACTTTTTCAGATTTAGACAACTTGAATCGTGTTGGTGTTGCAAATGCCTTGTTGGGCTACGATTTAATGCCGACAGGAGAAAGAGGTGATATTTCGTCTATCCTACAGGTTGGAAGCAGAAAAAGCTATCTAATGGGAAATGGTTATATAATCGTAGTCATTTGCTGGGCTACCAATTGACAGGAGAAAATGACAACTGGAAGAACCTTTTTACTGGTACAGAATAAATGAACCAAGAAACCATGGTACAATATGAGAATCAAGTAGCAGACTATCTGAGACTGACGAAAAATCATGTGCGATACCGTGTGACGCCTTATTACAAAGACAATGAGTTACTTTGTCGTGGGGTGCAAATGGAAGCGCAAAACGTGGAAGATAGCACAATCAGCTATAATGTATTTATTTACAATGTAGAAGATGGTTATACCTTGGATTATGCTACTGGAAATACAAAAAATGATTATGGAGGAATATTTTTGGATAAAATGAGACTTTTTCAAAATGGAACTATGCAAATGTTAAGTGAGGGATTGCTTGATGGGACAATCACCTTACAAGAATTGCTTAAATATGGCGACACAGGCATAGGTACGGGCGAAGGCATAGACGGAGAGTTAGTGATATTAGACAATACCGGCTATAAGATAGATGAAAATGGTACTGCAAAAGAACTAGATAAAAATTTTAATGTCGTATTTGCTGATATTCATCAAAGTAATTACGAGTACTTCGATAATTTTGAAAATATTGATTTATCTCATTTAATGGAGCAAGTGAAGAAAAACATAAACGGTGAGAATTATTTTTTCTCTATTAAACTACATGGTCTATTTACAAAAGTTAAGACTAGGTCTACAAGAAAATATTCTAAACCTTATCCTTCTTTAGAAGAAATTGCAAAAAATCAAATTGAATTTTACGCAGAAAATATATATGGAACCTTGATTAGTTATTATACCCCAATTATCTATCAAGGAGTAGCAGTAGCTGGATTTCATAGCCACTTCATCTCTGACGATAAATCAATGGGAGGACACGTCATTTCAGCAAATATAGGTAGTGTTGAAACTTGCTACCAAAAGTTTGAATCCTTTACTCAAAAATTTCCTTTAGACAGTAACAGTTTTACAAATGCAGATTTGAGCAATACTCAGAATTTGGATAGTATAATAAAAAATGTTGAATAATATATCAGGAAAAGTGTTACTTTTGAGTATACCAAAAAGTAACACTTTCTTCGCGGAAGTTTTGAAATGGGAGCCTTTTAATTGAGTAATTTAATAAAAAAGGAGTATACAATTTGAATAAAATAAATAAGTACAGAAAGATTATCAATTGCGTAGCATATGTTTCAATAGCAGCAAACTTGTTTTCCTTTAGTCAAAAAACCTATGCGTACGATAATACCAAAAAACAGGAAGATAGCTTCTCTGAAGATCATTATGCTGAGAGTCATAAACAACCTTTATTAATAAATTCAATAGAAACTACTTCAATTGAGAAAATAATTGGTAACGATGATAGAACTAAAATACTTAATACTCAAAGCCCTCCCTACTCATCAATAGTACAGATTGAAATGCGTTTTGGCACCAATGATTGGTACGTTGGTTCAGGGGTACTCGTATCGCCTAACATTGTTTTAACAGCGGGACATGTTGTATATGATAATGATACAAAAAAATGGGCATCTGAGATTATAGTTTCTCCAGGGCGAAATGAACAAATAAAACCTTATGGATCTACTACATCGTATGCATTATCCGCACATGATGGCTGGGTAAACGCAACAAGTGACAGTGATTTAGAAGAATATGACATAGGGATGATTCGCTTAAATGAACCATTAGGCATATATTCAGGTTGGTTAAATGTCTCAACGAATGTAACTGATAACATGCAAATCATAACTTCAGGATATCCGGGCGATAAATATGTTAATAATATCTATCCAACCATGTGGACTTCCTCAGGATATATTAATGAACTAACAGAAAATAATTTGTACTATCAATTAGATACGACTGGTGGTCAAAGTGGGAGCCCTATCTATGACACTCAAAATAATGTTATAGGAGTACATACTTCTGCATTCAAAGATCAGACACCTTTAAACGTAGGTACTCGCATTACTGAAGATAATTATGAACTTATAAAAAATCAAGTAGATAACATAAGTTCTGTCTACCGCTTGTATAATAAGAATACAGGTGAACACTTTTATACTACTCATCCAGAAGAAATGTACCAATTACAAAACTTTGGTTGGTCACATGAAGGTATATCATGGTTAGCACCTAAAAGTGAAATACCAATTTATCGATTATATAATCCTAATGCCGGCGACCATCATTATACTAAAAGCTTACAAGAACGCGAGTATTTAGTTACAGTAGGTTGGGAGTATGAAGAAATAGTATTCTATTCAGATTCTAATGAAACAGAACCCCTCTATCGACTATACAATCCCAATGCAATCTCTGGCACTCATCATTATACATCAGACATTTCTGAAAAAAGTTATTTGGAAAAAATAGGTTGGAAATATGAAGGAATATCTTGGTATGGACTATAAATGTTATAGCAGTTATTTTCTGTAATGATACTTATCTGATGAAAAGCTTTTACAATTGAAATGCGGATTCGTGAAACAGGAATTTATTAATAATTATAGTGAAATATTTTTACGAAAGTGTTACTTTTGGGTATACCCAAAAGTAACACTTTTTGTTTTTTTCAAAAATCCTATTTTGCTGCCTTTTCTTTTAAATTGAACAGTGGAACTTTAATATGGTTACTATGTAGGTTCGGATATTGTGATATAATTCACTTATCTATTTTACAAAAAATTTATGGAGGATTTTTATGAAAAAATTTGTTGCTTTGTTACTACCCATTATCTCATTAACGATGCTATCTGCTTGTAGTTCAAGTCAAAAGAAGACTGAGGAAAAAGAAACGGCGATTTCTTCCAGTTTAAAAGGTGAAAATGATTTTACAGGTGAATATATCGTAAATGCTAACTATGTTAAAAATAATTTAAAAGACATTATTTTAGTGGATGCTCGAGGAGAAGAAGCTGAACAATCAACTATTAAAGGTGCTACTGCAATGAGTTGGCAATACTTGGCTAATGTTGAAGAAGGTGAATCTGGGGATGCTGAATGGGGACTGATTTTATCACCTTCTGAATTAGCTGAAAGACTAGGTGAAAAGGGTATCTCTAAAGAAAAAGAGATTATTTTATTTTCATCAACTAAAAAAGGTTGGGGAGAAGATGGAAGAATCGCTTGGGAGTTACTTGCTGCAGGGTATCAAAATGTAAAAATGGTTGATGGAGGTTTTTCTGCATTGAAAGATTCTGGTTTAGAAACTCAAAAAGGTGGTACTGATTTAAAACCCGTAGAAGTTTCTATAGATTCAATTAATAATAATCATAGAATTTTGACTACCGAGTTAGAAGAAGATTATCAGAATTATAAAATTGTTGATACTCGTTCAAAAAAAGAGTATAAAGGTGCTATTCTGTATGGAGAACAAAAAGGGGGACACTTGCCTGATGCAATCAATATAGAATTTACAAGTCTATTTAATAGTGATGGTACGTTAAAAAGTAATAATACAATAAAAAAAATATTTATTGATGCTGGACTTTCACCTGACGATCAGATAGTAGTTTATTGTACCGCGGGAATTAGATCTGCTTTTATGGAATTAATAATGGATATGACTGGATATAAAAATGTGAAAAATTATGATGGTTCATATTATACTTGGGCCGCAACAGAGACCGTTGAAAAATAATTTATTCATTCATGATAAATTATTAGGATCTACTATCTTTGATAAGAGATCTTAGTTTTATACACTCGAAATTTTGGTAATGTATTATTCAAAAAAAGAAAGTATGCAGAAAAAGGACCCCATTCTGCATACTTTCTTTTTAATGTGGAAAATCTAATACTTAATCAAGTATCAGTTCATATTGAAATTGTCCGTTATAGGTATACTTATAATGGACTTTTGAATTTATTAATATTGCACTCATAGTGAGTGTCCGTTTTACATATCAATTAGACTATTTTCCTTAAAAATCAATTTTTTAATATTACATGGTATTTGAAACAAACATTTGATAATATATTGTTTGTAACAGTAAAAAAGATAGGAGAGTAAAATGAGTAAGTTAAAGAAATTTTTTTTATTTGGAATTGTTGGAATCGCTGGGACTTTGACATTTCAATCAGTAAGTGCTGACGCTTCAACTCTTTTAAGAGTGTATAATCCTAATTCAGGTGAACACCACTATACATTAAGTTTTGATGAGCGCAATAGCTTGGTTCAAGTTGGTTGGAAAAATGAAGGTAAGGCATGGATAGTTCCTGATCAAGGAACACCCGTTTACAGACTATACAACCCAAATGCAGGTGATCATCATTATACCTTAGATGACAACGAGAAAACTTTCTTGGAAAACTCAGGTTGGAAGTATGAAGGGGTCTCTTGGCAGTCTGGAGGTTCTACACCGGTTTATAGATTGTATAATCCTAATGCTAAAACGGGATCTCATCATTATACTTTAAGTTCTAATGAACGTGATGACCTAGTTAAAGCTGGTTGGAAATCAGAAGGGACTGGATTCTATTCTACTTTCGAAGGAATTATGGGTTTCCCTGCTCCAAATGACTCGGTGATGGAACCTGGTGGTTGGTAACCAAAAGCTAATTTAAAAAATTTTTTCATTACCTTCTTTCAATAAAAGTTTTAAGGTATTAAACTGCCAGACTGGAGATACTTTTAGAGTACAAGCCAGATGAATAATTATTTAACGTCTCAAGTAACATAGTTAATACGATTATCTGTGGTGCTGAACGCTTCCAAGGTTTTTCTTGCTATTAAGATTAAGTTAGTATTTTTTAAAAAATTTTTACTACTTATAAAAGAAATAATAAAATCATTTTTGAGACAGTTTTCGTAAAGAGCTATATTAATAGAAATATGTACAAAAGGGTCAGAAACTTAAAATTTTTTGACCCTTTTAATTTACGCTAAATTTATTAGTTTTTAGCAGTGTCTAAAATTTATGTTCGTAAAATGGAGGATTCTTGTTTCATTATAATTTTTTGAATTTTGAATAATAAAAATCTATATGCATAAATTAATAGTTTTGTGCATGAGGTTAAGTTGTGACCAAATCAACTTACACACGTATGCAATAGAGGTATGCTTAATTTGCTCTTATTATGAAGTATTCTGGGCTAGAGTTGGACCACCTATAGCATGATTGAAAATCCACTATACAGAAGAGGTAGTATTGAAAAGTAAGAGACAAGATAAACCTCTATTTGTTATACTTAAATTATGAAAAATATTGAGTGTAAAAACTGCGGTTCAAATGAATTTAAGACAGATTCAAACCCTATTATCTGTTTATACTGTGGTACGCCATACATCGAAGAAGAAAAAAAAATAGAAACTTTAGTTATCCGAGAGAAACTTTCAATAAAAGCAAATTTGATGATAATCTTTGGAATAGTCTTTATATTCTTAATTGGAATTTTTGTATTTAGCAGTATGAAAGGACAACATGTAATCGAAGTCCAAAAAGTATCGGCAGATAATAAACTAAGCCATGAAGAATATGGCTATAAATATATTAAGGATGCTGGTGAATGGAATGAGCAAGTTTATGATGGTATTAAAACAGCAAAACATCAGTTAACTGATGATGGAAAATGGGGAGAATTTTATGATGGCTCGTTATATAGTGACCTCGTCCAGCAAGTTGGAGAACCTAGTTCATTGCATGAAGATGAAAATGAAATTACGGCTATTTGGACTCAAAATCCAACAAGCCGGCATGTTCTTTGGGTTAATGTCAAATACGATAAACAAACTGGTATGATTATCAAGAAAAATATTGAAGGCTGGCCTATGGATCCGTAATGCAAAAATATAGCAACAAAAAAATATTGAAAGAATTTTAAAAACATGGAAAAAAAAAAATATATTGAAATCATTTGTAAAAATTGTGGTGGACATAATTTAAAAGAGATGGGTGAATATTTTAAATGTCAAAACTGCCACTCCATTTACAAAAAGACTGATTTTAAAAAAAAGTTGATTTATCGTCACTCAAAACTATTTTGGATTTATACTAGTGTAATAATTTTAATTACTTTGTTAGTAGTCGCCTTTGTTATAGCACCTCGAACCACTACAATGGAAAAAAAGATTGAACATCCAAAGTCATGGTACAACGATGTAGGATTAGGAAAGGCATATAAAAACCAAAAAGAAAAAGAAAAATCAGATCGCATGTTTGCAGAGATTAAAGATAATGCTAGATGGGGATTAGAACATTTAGACCTAACAAAATCTTGGACGACAGAGTATTTTAATTCCATCAAAGTTGCTCAAATGAATTTTGAAGTTGGATCTACCAATCCAACATACAGCGACGGAATGTTATATTCTGATTTGATAAAAAAGATTGGCGCTCCAGATGAACTAGAAAATTATGGCCAAGGGCGTAAAGAAGCTATTTTTCATTACCATGGAAAGCATAATTCCATGAAAAATTGGAGTATTTCAGTTTTTATTACGTATGATACAAAAACAGGAATGATAACCGACAAAAGAGTAATGAGTTAATACAGAGTGTAAGTTTATAAGGTATTCGGACAAAAAGAAATGTTCTATAAAATGTAAGAGATCAAAGTTGAATAGACTGGAAGCGGCCTTTGGCCGCCCAAAAAATAGAAAGTGGCTCCTTTAATAGGAATACGGGCGAGATATTCGTTATTATCTATTAAAGGAGCCTTTCTCTAAATTTAACAATTGAATAAGTGATAAAGAAAACCCAGTGTATAAAAAAGACCTTTAAGAGGGCATGATTTAACTTATAAAAAGCAGATCTTTACGGGTCTGCTTTTTTTAGTTAAATCTTATTATGACTGAAACCAATAATTTTAATCTCAGCTCTCGTTCCATCACCATTTGGGGATTGAGAAATGAAACCTAGTTTTAAAACGTCTGGGAGCTTTAAATAAAATTTTCGATGTTTAATATAAAGTTTATCATCATGCGAGTAACTAAATTGGAAGAAATTGTTCTTTGCCTCTATCTTCAAAAAAATAGCTTTTCCCTTGAATCGTTCCCCTACTACATCATCTGAAAATTCATTTGTCACCATTGATACAACATTCAAACTTTCTTCATCTATCTTTTCAATTACAAATTTTGTCCAAGTATTATCTGTTCCCCACACCATTATTCCAGCAGCATCATATATTTGACTACAGTTTGGACACACTTCTGCTATTATTGTGAAATTTTTTTCACAGTTTTGATAGATAAATTCACCTGATAAATGCCTGTCTGTTTCACTGAAATAAAAGTCAGTGTGACGATCTGATTCTATTGTGAGAGTTTCGTTGTTTCGATAATCGTATTTAATAAATTTTTTTTCCATATCTAATACTCCTTTTACTTATACATTATCCTGAGCATAACGTATGAAACGCGTTCCCTGTCAACATTAAAAGCAAAAATATATCAAAATATATTCGTTAGTTATTTAACGGGTAAGTAGACATAATGAAAATTTTTAAGAGCCAACTTTAGAAAAGAGTTGGCTCTTAATTCGTCATAAATCAAACTATTCCAAGTTGATCTACCCCGAACAATTTTTTAGATTTTATTTAAGTAATTAATTACTACTTAAATTCCTGTTTTCAAAAAATTGAATTTCGATATCACTTATAATGAATAATGATTCCCAATTTCATTTAAGTGTTCTTTGTTGATTTTAATTTACTCAGAGGTAATACTAATGATTGTATATGAATAGTTTAAATTTGGAGGTCAATAATATGAAACAAAATAATCATGAAGTTGCAAAACATGAAGTTGCTGAAAAAACTTGTGCCAACTGCGCATATTGGGAAGGTCTTCGTTTAGTTGATTCAGTGTCAGGTATGTCGTTAATTAATCCAAACGAAGTTGCTGAATGTGGCAATACTAAGAGTCCAGATGCTAAAAAATCTGTAACACCAGCTCATAGTTGTGCTTTTTGGAAAGACGCTGTTTAAATTAATAAAAAATAAAACCAGTTCACTTTGATACACTCCCTATAAAGTAGACACTAGAAAAACAAAAATTCTAGTTACTTTATTCAGGGAGTGTTTTTGTATGACAATTAGTAAAATCAAATTTGAGAAACGGTTATTCTTGGTCAAAGAAGTTGTTAATGAAAAGAAATCAATTAACTATATTTCTAAGAAATACGATGTTCCAAAGGGGACTCTTCAAGATTGGGTACGAAGGTACGAACAGCTTGGAGAAGATGCCTTACGGCTCTATAAGACGAGAATTCAGTATTCAGCAAAAATTAAGCAACTAGCCGTGGAAGAAGTTCTATACGGAGGTATGGGGATACGAAGTGTTCTAAAAAAATATAATATTTCTATATCTGCCGTTCTCAGAGCATGGATAGCCAATTATAATAAAGAGAAAGTCAATAAACCAACTGGGAGAGGACTTTCTCAAATGAAACCTAGAAGCAAGGCAACCAAGACATCTATTAAAGAAAGAATTGAAATTGTTCATTTTACATTAGCTCATGAAAAGGATTATCAAGCGGCAATGAAGAAGTATGGTATTTCTTACCAACAAGTTTATACATGGGTAAAGAAATATGAAGCCTGTGGAACACAAGGCTTGCAAGATAAACGTGGAAGAAACCAAACTATTGACGAATTGTCTGAATTGGAGCAATTAAAGTTAGAAAATAAACGTTTAAAACAACGAAATGATTATTTAGAAATGGAAACAGATTTTGTAAAAAAGTTACAGGAGCTCAGACAAAGATACACCCATTTTCACTAAGTAGAAATGAATTCTATTATGTGGCTATTACTGAGCTAAACTCCTCAAAAGGATATAGTATAGAAAAGCTTTGCGAACTAGCTAGTGTCAGCCGCAGCGGCTATTATAAGTGGAAGAATAAAGTTCCCTCTCAGTCAGAATTGAATAATGAAAAACTAGCCCAACAAATTCGGAGAATTTTCACTAATTCTGATAGTACCTTTGGTGTTGTGCGTATTCAGTGTGCATTGAAACGAGAGCTGAAGCTAACCATCGATGTCAAAAAGATCCGAAGACTGATGCGATTGATGGGTTTATTTCCTCAAATTCGACGAAAGAGACCTGTATGGCAACGAATCACTCCAATGTATACGGCAGATAATATTATTAAGAGAGAGTTTGAAACAAGTGCACCCAATCAAAAATGGTTTACCGATGTAAGCTATTTATTTTATGGAGATCACCAAAGAGCTTATATCAGTGCAATTATTGACCGCTTTGATATGAGCATTGTTTCTTATGTTATTAGTGAAAAGAATGATAATGAGCTAGTTATGGGAACAATTAAGCAAGCTTTGGATAACAATCCAGCGGCTCAACCGATAATTCACAGTGACAGAGGTTTTCAATACACATCAAATGAATATCATCAATTAAAAAAGCACTATCAATTCGAAGTTAGCATGTCAGAAGCTGGAAAATGTTTGGATAATCAGCCAATCGAATCTTTTTGGGGTGTACTCAAATCCGAGTATTACTATCGAAAGGATTTTGATACCTTTGAAAGTTTAAAAGACGGTATTACCGAATATATAGACTTTTACCACACTAAAAGATATGTGCCTAAATTTGATGGATTAACACCATTTGAATATCGAGAAAAACATGCGTAAATCAAAAAACTCTCGTCATAGATCAACGAGAGTAAAAATCATTTTTTTATTTCCACTGTCTACTTGACAGGGAGTGGTTCATAGCCAGGCGACGATTATTTTTAATCAATTATTAATACTGGTCACCGTCTTAAACGGTGCTACTAAAGGGACGTTGTTGAAGCAACGTCTCTTTTCTATTTCATTATAGCATATTTTAAAGAATTTTGTCGTAAGTAAGTCATTTCATAAGGAGTAATTTTATGAAAAAGAAAAATAAAGGCTTTTTAGGTGCTGCAGTTCCTATTCTTGTTGCCCTGTTTGCCTGGGGTAGCAATTACCTAAATACGAACCAAGAACAATCAAATCAATCAAATACAGCAACAACTACTGAGATCAGCCATTCAACAATGAATCAAGACGCCGTTAATTTAGACTATGATGGCTCAACTAAAGTCGTAACTATCAATAATAATCAACCAAATTTCAATCAGGAAGAATTGTCCCTACGATACTGCCATTGCCGAATCTACCTACAAATCATTTAAAGTAGAATTTGTTTATCCAACTAAATTCGAGCCATTAGCTGAGCTGCAATTGCAAATATTTGATTATGTGAATTGGTGGAATCATTTACGAATCCATGGGGCACTTGGTTATGAAACGCCCGTCGGCTACCAAAATCTGAGATTGGCGCAGCCTCCCCTTGATAATGAGGCTGGATGTGTTAGCGCTGGGTAGGGGCAAGATTCGGCCACGCACCAGGGTAATCACATCCAGGGAGGCACGTTGTCAAGGGCAATCGGGCTAGGCACTAAGTAGTTAAACATACACTACATAATTTTTGTCAAAATAAGGGTTGCCATTCCACACATCCTTAATAAGAGAATCAAAAAAATCCACAAAAAAGCACATATGTTAGGTCTGCTTTTTGTGGATAATCTTTATTTTCACATCAAAACAATAAGAACGTATTATATAGTCGTTTTAAATCATTTTGGACAGTAAAAACTGACTCCTTCATTACTCCAACCTTGATTAATAAGCCAGTTGGCTTCATCTTTACTTTCTGTAAATAAGTGTGATCCAGGACCATTAGCATTTGGATTGAAGACACGATATATTGGGTTCCCCGCATTTTTAGGAACCATATAGAAACCTACTTGTTCTTTTGACCATCCTTTTTCAGCAACACCATTGTATTCTTTTTCGCTGATGGTGTAAAAATGTTCCCCTGAGTTAGGGTTATATAGACGATAGACTGGAACAGCACCTTCATATGAGGACAATACACTCTGGAAAGCTATTCCTTCAGCCTGCCATTTGAGTCCGACTATCCAACTGTATTCATCCATACTAGTGGTATATAAATGGTCTCCATCGTTTAAATTATAGGCTCTCCAAATAGGAACAAGATTACTATTCATATCTTTTTTATAGATATATGTGATTGTACGAGGGTTATAAGAAAAAGTACCCGATTCAGATCCTTGAATATCTTTAAGAGTATAACCAGCAATGTTAATCTTTTGCGTTTTGTAAGAATCATTTATATATCCAGTTATAATCTGTTCAGAAGCAAGTAAATTTCCATCTACATCCTGATATCTAACGGTGATATTTCCTCCTTGAGTTTTAGAGTATTCTCTGGTATATCTACCCGGGTATGACCCATCATAGTTGGCCATAAAACTCAAACTATTTAAATAATAATTATCCAAAAATTCTGGATTACTTTGTATCCATCTTGGAGTGTAATTTAAATTTCCATCAGGTATTGCTGTATCGTTGAGATCCACAGAAGAATTGAGTATGCTTTTCTCACCTAAAGTTAATGAATTTATATAGAAAGACTGGGCAAATAGACCATTCATACTAACTATCGAAGAGGTATCCCATGAACTTAAATCTAATTGCTTAAGTTTTGTATTAGAAAACATTTTATCAATATACTGTAGATTTGAAATATCCCATTTAGATACATTTATGGATGATAGAAGACTATCGGAGAACATATATACTGCAGTTGCTAGTTTACTGACATTCCAATTGTTCAAATCTAATGTTGTTAACTTAGTTGATTCAAACATATAATTCATGTCAGTGGCATTTGAAACATTCCAATTGTTTATGGGCAGTTCAGTGACCGCGCTGCCCAGAAACATGTTTGTAAATGTTTCGACATTAGAGACATTCCAATTACTTATATCAAGCTTGCCAGCTTTACTGTTAGCAAACATATTTGTCATAGTGGTTACTTTAGATGTATCCCAATCTGACATTCCAATATCTATTGAAGTTGCAGGTGAATTGGAAAACATTGCAGACATGGATGTCACATTAGAAACATCTAAGTTTCCTTTAAGGGATTCTAAGTTAATAAAAGTACTGTAGTAGGCAGCGCCGCTAAATAAATTTTCAGAGTACTCGGGAGCATATACTTCTCCAGAAAAAATTATATGTTTGATTTTGTGCGTATCTACGTTTGCGACAGGAATATAGTTGTTACCCCCAATGGTTCCAGATTGTACCGTTAATGTTCCCGTATCTGTATCAAATGTGACTGGAGATGTTCCCCAAGTAGATTCTATAGATTCGGCTTGAACATTATCGTCCACCAAAAAACTAAAAAGTCCAAAAAAAACAGAAAACAATAAAATAGAGAAAAAAATATTTTTTTTCATAAAAAACTCCTTTTTAAATAATATTATTCATAACATTATAAATGATTTCCGTTATTTTGAAAACTATTTTGTGTCACTAGTATCAATTTTTTTAATATCAATTGATAGAAAAACCTATTGATATCTTTATTTGGATCACTAGTTCGATGCTTTTTTCTAGGACCTGTTGTGTAGTTTGTTATTTAAATATGAATTTGATATAATGGCGATTATTTAAAGCTAGACTCTACAAATTGAGATTTGAAGTAAAATACGCTACGATTACTTTGCGAAATGAAAGTAGCTAAAACTGTTTTAATACCAAAAGACCACCCTATGTGCGTAGGGTGATCTTTCTGTTCAATGTTGACACTCACAATGTATCACGATTGGGTTACTTCACCTAAGTCACATTATGCTAAGTTCGATTTTTTATTTTTTAAGATAAAGATAGATATCAATATAATTTGAACAACGATAAAGATACTTTGAATTACTTTCTCTCCAGGTAAATTAAAAGTAGTACTAGGCATTATTGTTTTTAATATTCCTTCTGTTGATTCAATTCCGAAAAAAACACTACTCAGGATATTATAAAGTAAGTGTGCAATTATAACGCAAGTTAAATTTTTATATGCAAACATAATAAATACAAATAAAATCCCAGCGCAAAATAACTCAATTAAGCTTAATAAATTAAATTCTATCCATAAATTAATATGCATAAGGGTAAATAAAGTTGTTGGGATAATAATTGATAAGAACTTTCCATAAATTTCAAAAGTTGATTGTAATATCCCTCTAAATATACATTCTTCTAAGATTGACATACCTATAAATGTTGAGATACTAGTAATAATGGAAATCCAATGAATTGATATGTTAAGTACCACATTACCTCCACATACAATAATAATGATGAATAGCAAAGTCGGTAAAGCAATACCAACTATAATTCCAGATATACTTCTTTTTATACCTTTCTGTGTAAATACGTCTAATATTTCTGAACTTTTAGACTTTTTATTGAAATACTTTTTTGTCAGTAGATAGATTGCTGGCCCACCAATGACTCCCATTAACATGTTGTTAGCATATACCATATTTGTATTTATGCCTGACAATCCAAATAATAAAAAACTACTAACTAATGGAACTCCCATTCCAACTATTCCAATAAGTAAACTATATAATATTGCATAGATACATTTTTTTATATCATTATTCATTCAAATTTTCTCCCGTTTTCTTTATTTATCACTCTAAACATAACAATCAAATCTTGATTGTACGTCAATAATCTAAACAAAGAAATAGTTATTTAAACCACTTGTTTTCATAATACCGATTATTCCAAGTAGTAATAGATTTAATCGTTCTTAAGACGGTTTTAATCTGTTTGTCTAAAAGGTAATATAAAGTATAATAATTCGAATAGGAATTTAGACTTTAGAAAAGAGGTCATGAACATGAATAATAGTTTGAGTAATTTTTGGTTTATTGGCGCATTTAAAGCATTTTTCAAGAATTATTTTAATTTCACGGGTAAAGAAAACCGTAAAAATTTTTGGTGGGTTATTTCAACCTTATATATTCTTTCAATAATTCCAACAGGCTATCTTATGTATTTATTTATTGGTACCTCAATGAGTATTTCAGGAGGTACTAGCTCAGCAAAAGCAATAATTATGAGTGTCATTTCTCATGAAAAATTACCGCTGTCAGTTTTGTTTATAAGTGTCCTTCTGTTAATTATTCCCTGTATTTCTTTGTGTGTACGTCGGTTCAAGGATGTAGGTTTTACAGGAGTAAGTTTCTTTGTTTTGTTCGTCTCAAGCAATTTGTTTATTGTGCAGTCTATAATTAATATTCAAAATAATCATATGTTTTTTAGTAAGGGTAACTTGCTTGCTCCCATTATTGGACTAACTCTTTGTGTAATTAATATTATCATTATGTTACTCCCATCAAATTTCATCAAACTTAAATCTAAAAGCAAAATTTCAAATTTTTTTATTCTGTAGAGAATTTTTATTTGTTATGTATTTACTAAGTGCACATAATGTCGCTACTACAAAGTAGCCCCTGTACCAAGCGGTATAGGGGCCTTATTTGTGAAATTCAAATGGTATAATAGCTGGTGGCAACTGCCCCGTTAGGGGTGCTTTAATTGTTTGAAAAACTTATATCGTTGGTTATTGCACCACTATTCGTGGAACTAGTAATTTTTTTAGTTGATCGTTGGCTAGGCGATTAGTTGATAACTAAAAGCAGTTGCTTTGGATCAGAGTCAATAGATGAGACACTTTTGGCGAGAAATTTTTTATGCAGCTAAAATTGCTATGAGTTTTTTGAGCTTAATTTCCAAAAATTAATAGTGACTTTTATCCGTAATCATCAAAGTATTCTTATTATAAGTAATAGTTACAGAGTTACCGGCGTATTCATTATCTTTGTTTTTATTCCATGTCGCAGTAGCTCTTGGAGGCATTCCGTAGTCTTCCTCTTCCCAAGTAGTAACTGAATCGGGCTTTCCAACTAGTTTCTCCAGTTCTTCATAACTGGCACCATTTTCAAAAGAGTATTTTTCATTATTTGCATCATAATATTTGGTTGCGACCACTACATTCTCATAGATACCCTTCGTCCATTTTCCAGGAAATTTATCATTTGCTTTCAACTGTGTGATATCAGTCGAAATTGACTGGGGCGTTGATTCTTCATTGCTTTTAAGAACCAGAAAAACTATTAATAACATAATGACGGACAAGGTTATACTTATCATTATTATAATGTTTGGTTTAATATTTTTACGATTAGTGTAGTCAATGGAGGGTTTCTCTTGTCTTGAACTTTCAAAATCTGGATAAAAAGTTCCGCAGTAATCACATTTACAACCATTAGTAATTCGATGAAAGTTAGTACTTCCGCAATTCATACATTCTTTATTTTTCATGATAATACCCATCCGAACCATAATTTTCCGGGAAGTCATCAGGATATTTACCTAAACCTGAACGTGGATACTTTTCTGGCAATCGATTGAAAGCGATATATTTTACTAACGGTGTCACGTAAGCGACATGATCTCCATCAAAATAAACGTTGGGCTTTCCTTGTTTTTCATAAACGAATTGTTTTGAATAGTCTCCATAAGAATTATCATAAGCAACCATTAAAAGTGCTCTGACTTCCCTCCATGTTAATTTACCACTCACCCACTCTTCTCTAATTTTTTTTACCTCATATATCTCTGTCTGATTTTCATCCTCAAAGTTGACCTTCAGGCTTTTACTAATTCTCTCCTTATCAGTAATAATTTCATCTGGTTGTCCCCATTTATCTAAGATATCTTGACTATTGTATTGATTAAATTCCGGTCCGTATGCAACAAAAAAACCACCTTCTCGATAATACATGGTCATAGAAAAATCCGAATCTGGATTTTCTATCAACATATCCTTTTGGACGGGTTCTGTCAGCCTCTCCTTTTCATAGTAATCATGATCCTTCTGAGCATCAGCGATACGATTTTCGTATTCAGTCGTATTTTCTCCACCATATTCTGCTATTGAAGCTTTGGCCAGATCTATTTCTTCTTGATTAAGGGAAAGCTCCGCAATACGAACATTACGCTCAGGATTACTTAATTGACTGGTAGTGTATTTTTTTTCAGTTGAACTACTAAATTGCTGACTTGTCGATGCACTAATTTTTTGAGGGAATATTTTTTTTAATGGTAACATTGACAATAGCAAACTACTAAATAGAATAACGATTATACTTCCTAAATATATAAATTTGATATTGTTAGTTTTTAATTTTTTTCTTTTCAAATGGGCATATGTATTCTTATGAGTTGATTCATCAAATTCGTACAGTGCGTGACAATACTTACACTCATAACCTTTTTCTGTTTTGTCAAAACTATTTCCACCACAGTATCTACAAACAAGGCCCTTCATGTTTATCAAACTCCCAGATAATATTTTTATTAATATAACACGCGATATACAAAAGTGAAAAGAGGATTTATCAAATGGAAAAAATAAATTACATATCTTTAGATTGTAAAGAGAAATTTCAAAAAAATTTATTTACTGCTAAAACAGGTTTAAAAACAAATGATAGCGTAGACTATCAAGAAATGGTAACTAGTTATCGATAGTCCATTGAATATCCAAATTACCAAAGGTTTTATCTCTGTTAGGAAAGTTCTGTGATTGGCTCTTTGCAGTATTTTTATATTCATCACTGTTGATGCCTGAAACTACAAATTAGCATAATAACACTAGTAATAGTCACTTATATCTGAATAAGATATATTTGTTGTAGTTAACGGGTAATGTAATGGTAGCGTCAAGAATTATGTGTAAATGAAATATCCACTCTGATCACTCAAGTTAAAACATTGATTCTAGAGTATGCTTAATTTCTTTAAACCCTTTGTGTACTCTAGATAAAAATGTTTGGTCATATTGATTAAATTGCGAAACGAGGAATCTCTCCAGAGATTCTTCATTAGGAAATTGCTCTTTTCATTTTATATATTTTTTAGTTGTTTATTGAATCCTTCAATTAAATTAGTCGAATAAATCATCCTTCTGATTGAACTTGGAAAATTATAGAACGTTAATATCGCAGGATTCATGAGTAATTTAATCACTTGTGGGTACTGTTTTTTCCATTTATCTATCATAAATTCCAGTTGCCTAATAGAATCTCTTCTAATCCACGAATTTTAAGATCTTGAAGTAGTTCTTTCCAGATATAAGCTGATTCGATTGGGGAATATTAAATCCAAGTACCTTCTTTGGTTCACCTATATGAGTACCAATCACTATGTAGCCAGCTTCTTTTGAGACTGTCCGTTTCTTTACTGGAATGTGAGTGGCACCCATAAAAATCACTGAATAGTTCGATTCAATCCTTCTTTCTTTGAAAGCTAGAATATCTTCAGATATTAATTTGCTCATGTTAGAAATAATCTGTGCGTATAGTAATGACCATACATTTTTTCAATCAAGTCAGAGATTACTGACATGGTAATGTCCTTTTGAAACAATTGAATAATTGTCGTCTCCAAAGAATCCTTCGCTCGCTTATAAGCAGGTACTGTTTGTTGTGTAAATTTACCCTCATGATCTCTAGGTATTACCTAGATTCAATTCTCCGTATTTTATTTTAAACGAACGCGAATAATTTCCGCTACAAGAATTTTCTGAATTAAATCCGGCTCTATCATATTTTTGTATCAAGAAACGATGTTAGTTCAACTTGTAATAATGAATGTACAGCTAACTCTAAATACGGTGACGAAATAAATTGTCCAAGTCACCTTTGGTGATTAGTTTTCCCATAATTTCTGTTGTAAAATTAGTCATAAGAAAGTTTTCCTATAAAAATTTGGTTGTCGTAACTTTAATTTCACATAATGTAATTTATTTTATTATAAAAAAATTCCGTTTACATAAAATATTTTACGTTATACAAATAAAAAGTATATAATATGAAGTATATTATATAGGAGGAGAATTTTATGAAAAAAAAATGGGGATTTTTTATTATTTTAATTACAATGGGAGTGATCTTTACAGGAGAAAAGGTGCATGCTGACACTGTGACTGTCAGTAGTCCCGAAGAACTGGCCACAAGTGTGAATCTAGCGACAGAAGAAAGAACTATCGTATTGTCAGATAGTTTTCCTGAAATTATTTCTTCGAAAATAGAGTTAAAAGAAAATAGTTCATACCCCGTAACTATAGATGGGAATTCTAGAACGTTAAAGCCTAGTTCTGATAATGAAATTATTAATTATCAAAGTGGCACATCTATGGGAGGAAATTTGATAATTAAAAACATCAATTTTCAAGGAGAAGGCTCTTCTAATCGAGCAGCTAACTTCAGCTCCTACAAAGGACAAGTAACCTTGGAAAATATTTTGGTTAATGACTTCCATAAAGGGGATGACGGTGGTGCATTGTATTTTGCATATAATGCCAACATAAAGAATAGTACAATATCAAACAATAGTTCGAATCAACAGGGTTATTCTGGGGGTGCTATTAGCGGCTCTAAAGGTTATTCTGGGTTCTTAAACATTGAAAATTCTAAATTTTATAATAATGAAACTTTAGCTCTTGGAACGGGACCTGTTGGTGGAGAAGGAGGTGCATTGTATTTCTATTCACCTTCTAATAGTGCAAAATTTACATTTAAGAACAATTATTTTTACGGGAATAAAGCGGTTGAAAATGCGAATGATTTGACTACTGGTAAGAAAACTTTAGCAGATGGTGGTGCTGTAGCTCTTTTCAATGTGATTTCAGGGACAGAAGTTCTATTCGAAGGCAACACTTTTGATTCTAACATTGCGGGTGATAATGGTGGTGCTGTATTAATACAAACCAATTCGAACATAAATGAAGGAATATCATTTGTAAACAATACATTTTATAAAAATATAGCCAAAAGTGATTCTACATTAGTTCAAACACAAAGTGGAGGTGCTATACAGATTTACGGAAATGGTTCTCCAAATAATAATTATGCTGCTACCGTAAATTTTGAAAATAATACGTTTGCTTCTAATGAGGCCTTGACAGAAGGTGGAGCTGTGGGACTGGCTAATTATGAAACAAATACAACAAGTGGCATTTTCAAAAATAATATTTTTGTTGATAATAAAAGTAATGATCTTAATACAGCTAGTATTTCATCCTCTGGTAGATCAACTGATTACAATAATGTTGGGTACGATAATGGTGTGGCCAATGCTGTATCATCAGAGTATGTCTTTGGGGCTTTAAATTACGGACTTGTTTCTAATCAAACTGAAATACAGGCAGGAAGTATTGACACTCAAGTTTATATACCAACAATTCCTATTGCTCCAGAGAAAAATGCTAATAGAAAAGTGTCTACTGAAGATACTTTAACTACTGATCAGAGAGGTTACTCAAGAACAGCACCTTCTGATATAGGAGCTGTAGAAATCTACTGGATAAAATATGATAGTAATGGCGGGACTTTTAATTTTTCTACATTGCCGAACCAATATGATGGACTTACTTATTATGATAAT
Source organism: Enterococcus alishanensis (assembly GCF_019218635.1). GTDB lineage: Bacteria > Bacillota > Bacilli > Lactobacillales > Enterococcaceae > Enterococcus_A > Enterococcus_A alishanensis. The sequence goes on from NZ_JAHUZB010000014.1 coordinate 21,895, forward strand.
ACAAAAACTACAGCTTATTACCAAGTAGGAACTAAAGATATAACTAAAACTATTACAGAAGGCGTTTCAGCTTTAGGTGCAGAAAAATCAAATAGTACTTTTCTAGGGTGGTCCACAGATAAAAATGCAACTCTCCCAGATACTGATTATGCAGAAGGTAAAGATTTATCTTTATCCGAGAAAAGCAGAGTTTTGTATGCAGTATGGCAAGAAACAGTAGCAGGTGCAGATGTAACCGTACATTATACAGACACAGATGGGAATACAATAGCTCCTGACGTTGTGGAATCTGGAAACATTGGGGATTCCTATACAACAGAACAATTAGCAATAGATGGTTATACTTTCAAAGAAGTACAAGGTAATGCGACAGGTATGTTTACTGCGGATCCTCAAGAAGTAACTTACATCTATCAAAAAGATATTAAAGTTGGTGGAAATGTTACAGTTGAATACTGGGAATATGATTCCAACGGAACACCAGTTAAAAAAATCCATGATGATACTATAATTACGGGAAATGTTGGAGAACGTTACCATGCAGAGGCATATTATGTGACAGGATATGGATTTAGTGGTGTAAATACCAAAACAGGACTAAGTCCTATTAGTGGATTAATTACTGCTGAGGCTCAAACTGTTAAATTAATTTATCATAAATTAAATGATGAAAGTACTGAAGGATTAGTATT
>NZ_JAHUZB010000015.1 GCF_019218635.1 Enterococcus alishanensis
CCTACCTATTGATTGTAGAAGTAAGTGAAAATCGTACTCTACAAATCATAGAGTACGATTTTATCACTTTTTTAACTTAGAATAATGTGATTTACGTAAATAAACAGAAAAGAGCAGACCCAGATGGGTCTGCTTTTAATATTCAAAGTTATGTTAAGTATATCACTATTACTAAAATAAATATTCTTTATAGTCGACAGGCTATTTTAAACAAAATAAACTTGGATTAGTGGGCATTAGATTTTTTGAGTCATTTTTTACATATAAACACCTGTAATCTTGTCATTCGAACCGGCTAATTTTAATGGAGTACCTTCAAATATTAATGCACCACCTTTGGTACCACCTTCGGGACCTAGCTCAATTATCCAATCTGCCTGCTTAATAACATCTAGATGATGCTCCAATAAAACGACAGTATTACCTTTTTCAACTAATCGATTGAATAATTCCATTAAGTATTCAATATCTTTTAAATGTAGTCCATCAGTAGGCTCATCTAGTAAATAAAAAGCCCCTTTTTTGTGTAACTGATTAGCTAGCTTTAATCGTTGTAGCTCACCTCCGGAAAGGGTAGTAAGAGATTGATGCAGTCTTAAGTACCCTAAGCCAACTTCAATAAGTGTTTGTAGATCTGATTCAAATGAAGCATCTTGAAAGAAAGTACAGCTTTCCATGACTGTCATATCTAAAATATCTACAATAGTTTTTTTTCGATAAGTGTAGTTCAATACCTCGGATTTGTATCGTGAACCTTTACAAACTTCACAAGTAGTGACAACATCATCCATAAAAGCCATATTTGATGTAACAACCCCTTTTCCTTTACAATGGGGACAGGCTCCTTGAGAATTATAACTGAACAAAGTTGAGCTAACATTGTTTGCATTCGCGAATAATTGACGAATTTTACCAAAAATATCCAGATAAGTTAATGGAGTCGATCGTAAGTTAACGCCTATACTCTTCTGTGATATAGCAACTACTTCTAATTGTTTATCAATCGCAGTTTTGCGGATTATTTCCCCCAATGATGATTTACCTGAACCAGCTACACCACATAAAACAGTCAAAGTTTGTAAAGGAATGCTTGTCGAAAATCCTCTTAAATTATGTTCCTTTGCACTGTTGACTACTAAATAATCTTTTGCTCTACGTGGTTTTGTTTTTAAAGCAACCTTGGTTCTTAGTGCCACACTTGTAGCTGTATCTTGTTTTACAAACTCAGTATAAGGTCCAGCAAACTGAATTTGCCCACCGAATTCTCCTGCCCCAGGCCCTACATCAATGATGTAATCAGCAATTTCAATTAATTGCGGATTATGTTCTACTAAAACAATCGTGTTTCCTTTATCTCTTAAAGTACCTAAGGCCAGCTTAATTCGATCAATATCTTTTGGATGTAAACCTGCACTTGGTTCATCTAAAACATATAACACATCATTCAATGCATTAGTAATATATTTTGCAATACGAATTCGTTGAGCCTCTCCTCCAGATAAACTCCCCGTTGAGCGATCCAGTGTTAAATAACTTAATCCCAGATTATTAAGCGATCTTAAACGGCTAATTATTTCTACTTTAATTTCTTTGGCTAATTCATCCTGAATCGAATTTAGGAAATCAATTAAAGTTTCTAAGGGAAAACTAACCGTATCAGCAATATTTTTACCGTTTATTTTACAGCTTCTAACTTTTTCATTAACCCGACTACCATGACATGCAGGACAGAATTTAGTTGTAACAAAAGAATCAATCTTTTTTTTATGACGTTTAGCATCATCTTTGTGCAAAATACTACGATTCATTCTAGGAATAATACCCTCGTATAAAGCTGTTTTTGGCCAGCGGCTAGGCGGACTTTTTAGTTTTTGCTGAGGTGCATATAATAATAGCTCCAGTTCTTCTGGTGTATAGTCCTTAATCTTTTTGTTTAAATCGAATAAACCACTGTATGCATACCGTTTCCAACGCCAAGCATCAAAGCCAAAAGTTGGAAAATCAATTGGACTCTCGTTTAACGACTTATTGAAATCAATCAACTTGTGGATATCCATTTCTGTTACATAACCTAATCCATCACATTTAGGACATTTACCATCTGGATGATTAAATGAAAAGGAATCCGAATATCCAATAAATGGTTTTCCAACCCTAGAAAATAATAATCGCAAAAAAGTATAAATTTCTGTGTATGTTCCAACGGTGGAACGAGAATTCGCTGATAATTTTTTTTGCTCTATAGGAATTGCTACCGGCAAATTGTCAATTCTTTCAACAGTTGGCCGACCATATTTAGGCAACATGTGTTGAATATAACTAGAAAAAGTATCATTCAATTCTCTTCGCGATTCTGCAGCTAATGTATCAAAAACTAAAGAAGACTTTCCCGATCCAGATACACCGGTTACTACAGTCAGTTTATGTTTAGGGATCTTTACCGATATATTCTTTAAATTATTTTGTGTAGCGTTGACAATGTGAATAAAATTATTGTTCATTATTTTCCTCCAATATAAAGAAATTCATTCACTGAAATTTAATAAAATATTCTCATACTTTTATTAACCATGGAGTAAACTTCAATTGCTTTTTAATGCTCTATGCATATAATACACCGGATAGTTAAATTTTTACTTAGTATAATGTGATTTATATAATTTTAACAGGCCTTTTCTTCCAAGTTAAAAGCATTTGATACAGGAACTATTTGTTGTAGCTCTCCTTGAACTATTACTCTGTTTACTCCGCTAACATCTCCACATGTAATTAAAGTAACGAGTGACTTATCGGGTACTTCATCTAGCCATTGAACTGCTGTCGGATCAACTTTTTCTTTTGAAGTGACTTTGTATTCATAAATATTTTCTAAGTCAGTCAAGTAGACAGTTACGCCCAAACTAACTTTTCCTAGAGGTGAAAATAATAAGTCATCCTCATAAGCATGGTGACTTGCTAATCCATAGTTATCCACTCCCATTTGTTGATCTTCTTTGGTCGTGCCTGCACCCCACAGCAATGCTTCGTTGGATAGTCCCTTAAATATAGGTAAATTAATAGCTACGCTAGGTATCGCTGCTCCACCAATAGCTGGTAAACGTTTGTTAGGTAATTTAGCTCTTAACACAGCTTCACTACTAATAGGTTGCACTCCATCAAAATCAAATGTTTCTTTCTTATTTTGATTCTTATGTATTTCTTTTTTTGTTACATTGGAAACTTGATAATTTTCACTTGTTTGACTAATGATAAGATTTTTTATCTGGTTATTAAAAATTAAAGCTAATCCAATTAATAATAAAAGAATTAAAGGGATTGTTTTAACTATTTTTTTCATATGTACATCTCTTCTTTTAATGGATATAAATTTAGATTACATTGTCAAGTTAGTAAAAACATTAAAAAGTTAAGAACTCTGAAATTTCCAAATCTAAGTATATATTTTCAATCTTTATGTTAAATAATAGATTAAATGATTAATAGTCATACCTTATTTGACTCAGCTATAATTAGCAGATCAACGATTTGTTGTTCCTCTAATTTTAATAAATAATCTTGTTTTACTTTTTTTAGTAAATCTAATAGCCGTACATTCAAAATATCTCCTGAACTAGAAAAATAAAGTGTAGTTTCTAACCCGTATCGGGTACTTATTACCGCTTATATAATCAGTGGAGATAAATTTTTTTAACTGTTCTCTTGTAAATATAAACTCTGAAAAAACTGTTGTGCCTTATTTTCAAAAATATCACCATTCTTTTATTAGTCATTATACCTTAATTTGATATATTAATTGAACATAAATTTTAGACATTAGTTTAAACTAGTAAGTCCAGAGTAAATTAAAAAGGTAAAAAAATTTTAAGTTTCTGACCCTTTAAATAATATTTATCAGTCAAGTAGTATGACTTAAAAGCAACAAATCAAAAAGTCCACCATAAGTACAGCTATAATGGATAATTTTAAATGTATCTAATGTTATACAACTTAGATCGAGTAATGCCCATACTATGTCCCATGTCTGAAAAAAATAATATACATTTTCAAAATAGAATATTATTGATAATAAAAGAACTATCCTAAGAAACAGGATAATTCTTTTATACACTATTCTCCAACACTAAATGGTTATCTTTATTTTTATCAAGTATTTTTGGTTCTAAAATGGTGCTTGGCACTTAAATGTTGCACAGTAAATTTAACTACTTTTACATAATCTAAATCATGTTTTTTGTAGTCTGAATCTGAAAATCCGCCTTCTGTTTCTCTATTAATCAATAGGGTTAGTCCATGTGCTTTGTCTGTAGGGTTTTCTAAAACCTCTCCAATAGCCGTTCCTATAATAGACTTGTAATTAGTTGTAAAATTATAATCATTTTTTTCTACAGGAGACCATAGACTTGTTTCTGTTTCGATATTAAAGCCTACGTGAGGATTTTCCTTAATTAAATCAATTTTTCGTCCAGCAGGAGCACCGTGAATATATATAGTTAGTACATCATTGACGTATTCATAACCATAATCTGTAGTAACTACATACGGATAGACGCTTTTTTTATCATTAATCCCCCAGTGAATATAATGAGCTGTTTCAAATATTTTAATTATTTCCGAAACATCAGTTACTTGATCCTTGGTTCTCCTCATTGGAAATTCTTCTTTAAATGTCATTTCTCTATCTCCTTAATTTACATTTCTTCAACTTTGAAAGCAGTCTTGTGATTTAATAAATAGGGTCTGTAATACCCAACTATATCATTTAAAGGTAGAACATCTTCTGAGATATTAATATTTAATTCTTTCTTCAAGTACTCTCTACGTCTGATTATTCGTGTCCATAATTCCGGGTAATCATTTTCTAACTCTTTCCTTAAAGATTCATCAGCAATAGCAACTCCGTCTTCACAGCCTACGCCACCTAATTAATCTATTTTTGGTATTATATCTATTTGAAAAAGTTGGCCACTTTTTATTTCAATAGGAGATTTATCATAAAAAGGTGAGGACATCCACTCCTCATCGGCAACGAAATGTCCTGGATTTAGTTCCCAGTGATATTTTTTTTGTGGAAGTACTTCTTCAATTTTTCTAAAGATTTCTCCTGCCTTGCAACCAACATGAATGCTTTCTAACCAGGTTACTAATGCAGAGTAATATGGCTTAGCCAAAATAGCTTCGTAATTTTTTTCTGGATCGGACAATTCATCTTTGCTACTTGCAACATATGCTGCTCTACTAGAAAGACCTCCTTTGTATCCAACGGAAGCAGAGAATTTATCCCCTAGAGCTAATTCTTTATTTCTAGGATACAATGTTGCATTTGAAAATCGGTCTCCTGTGGAACAGATAGTTGTCACATTGTTGGGTTGTCCAAACAATGTTAAATAATTTGCTATTTCAAGCTCTGTCTTTCCTACATTTATATGATTAAGCGTATTTAAAATTCCTATACCGGAAAGCGTAGCACCATATTCATAATGTGCTATTTCATTCGAATTATTATATATTCTCAAACCAGAACGTGGTGATATTAATAAATCACTTCCGTTAGTAATTTTTTGATCATTATTCACTAACTTTTTAATATTATCAATAATATAGTATGGTATGTCAAAAAGATATTCGTTTTTTTCACATTTAGAAGTAAAATTTTTCCAACCAATAACAGCTACTTTAGTATCTTCTTTTATTTGAGCATTTTTTAAAAAAGAAATGAACTTTGCATCATGCTCCATCGGTTGATTAGGTAGAGAAAAGTATGGTACGTGAATTAAGTGTGCATTTATTCTTGAATATTCTACCATTTTAGTATTCTCATTACCCAATAGTAAAAAGCTATCACCATTTACATGAACAACTAACAAAGCTTCTTCAAATCTAGGAATAAAACCTGTGAAGTACTCGAAATTAGAACCATGTTCTCTATCGGCATAAATTAGAACAGTATCTAAGTCTTTCTCCATCATTTTTTTCAGCAGATTGTTTTTTCTGTTGTCCATTGTATTTTGAGTTAAGTCAACTGGGATAACGTTGTTGGATAGTATCGGTTCGGCTAATTCTACTAATTTAATTTTCATTTAAATCTCTCCTATTATCTTTTTTATTGTGCATATCTATGAAGATAGAAAAATTATCAAAGCACTTTTCTAAAAATTTTATGCTTTCATCGCATGTCAAACCAGACATTTGGTTTAAGTTTTCTTTTGCATTGCCAAGCATGAACTCATTCCTAAACATAACATGAGCGTTTACCTTAGGAGAGTCTAAAATATCTCTTAAATGACTTTGAGCTCTCACTGTTCCTTTTACTCCATAAGAAGTTCCAACAATCATTGTTGGTTTACCATCTAAAGGATGAACTTGAAAGAATAACCATTCTAGTATACTTTTTAAAGCTGAGGTAATAGAGTGATCATATTCAGGAGAACTAAAAATAACTCCATCACTATTTTCAATTTATTCACTTAACTTCATTACACATTTAGGTTTTTTACATTTTTAGAAACGCGAAATATTGGAAATCTACTTAATTCAACAATGTTAATTTCAGCTTTCTGAGAAAAGTGCTCCTTTATAAAATGCAAAAGAATTCGATTATATGAAAACTCTGCATTTGTCCCTAAAATAGCGGTAATTTTTTCATTTACTATTTCATCATCCTTTCTTACTGAAAACCCTCAAAGTAACTATTTGTACCATATAGTAACTTTATGCAACAAAAAAAGTCAACGAAAGTAACAGCGAAAATTTAAATTTTTTAGGTTATCAAAAAAAACTACTTCCTAAAGTAAACATGGAAGTAGTTTTTTTAACTTGTATACAATATTTTAGTTTATGTTTTGTCACGTGCCTGCAATTATTAAACTATCTTTCTTGACTAAGTAATTTTCTAATAAATTTTGTGCATTCTGATAATCAGTAATTATTTTATCAAATTGATTAATTGTACCAAATGAATATGTAAAATTTTTATTGATTTTACTTTTGTCAAAAAGTAGTATTTTATTTTTCGAATGTGTAATTATTTTTTGCTTGACAAAGGCATCTTCTTTAGATTGAACACTCAATCTGCCGTTTTCAGAGATACCTTCGACACCTAGAATACAATAATCAAAAAATAAATTGTCAATATAGTCTAAGGTGTCTACCCCTAAAAACCCATCTGAAAGTGGTCTATATGTTCCTGGAATAATATTAAGCTTTAAGTCCTCAATTGTTGAAAAATATTTCATAATTGATAAAGAATTAGTAAAAAAATTAGAACTACGTTTACCTTTTAGCTCCTTTGCAGCGTAAGAAACAGTTGTTCCTGTTTCTAAAAAGATAGTGTGTCCATCATCTATCAACGAGCTTACTTTTTTTGCAATTTTTTTCTTTTCATTAACAAAGATATCATTTTTTACATGAATAGGATATTCGACTATATCAGTATCAATGTACATAGCACCGCCATGGAATAATTCTACAACACCTAACTTTTCCAACTCACTAAAGTCTCTATTTATAGTCATTTTTGAAACTTTCAATTCATTAACCAACTCGTTTGTTGTAGCTGTTCCTTGCTGTTTCAATTTTTTTAAAATATATTTTTGTCTTTCCTTTAAATTCATTTTTACTTCTCCTCAAATAAAATTATAAGCATAAAAAGATTATACAAAGGCTTATATGTTTAAATAGTCTCTTACTTAAGTTCATTTTTATTACTACTCATATTAAAATTCATATCAATCAGAGTTTAAATAAATTTTGACGAAAACTTTACTAACAGTTTCAAAATCAGATTTACTCATAACATTTAAATATTTATACTTATACAAGGCTTGTATCGGGACTACACCCGAATTTTTTAATAAACGGATCATTAATTCAAGGACTTCTTTTTGCTGATTGGTTAAAGTAATCATAATTCACATATTCAATCCTATCGTTAAAAAATTTTTATATAAAGGTATCTTTATTATTATTCTACACGAAAAGCGAAGTTTAAGCTTTATATTTAATAGATACGTAAAACAGACAATTGAGAGGGGTGTAATTTCGACAACTCAAAAAGTCCATTATAAGTATACCTATAATGGACAATCTTATTTTTGAATTATATATCTAAACAAAAAGATATACCTATGTTCGATTTAAAAATACAAATAAAAAGAGCCAGAAACATGTTTCTGGCTCTAAAAAAGTAATTATAGAATTAAGCTGAAGTATATATTCTATTATTCTTTTCCTAGATTATTTATATGTTTTAAACTTCATGATACAAATTTTTTTCTAAATTAATTTTTATAGATCCCGGTTGATCACCAAATTTATTCATCAAAGAATCTAATGTCACTTTTGTAAATGTCTCTGAAGCAGTAGGTTTTAATTGCAATTCTTTATTATTAATATCATATCCTGCCCAATAGGCAGTATAATCTGATTTTGTAGGAGAATCTTTTTCTATACCTTTTGGAATAATAACTGAACAAAAAACATTATATAAATCATTTAGTGCATGTGAATCGTCAGGTTTATCCATCATTTTAGATAAAAGAGTAATTTTAATATATCTTGAGGGGCTAGTGTAATCACCTGGCAATCCATGGAGACCCGATCCGCTCTCAATGTCTTTAATAGTTAAGTCTCCTAACTCAAGAAGAGGCTTAGTGTAGTCACTCAAATTTACATAATTCCTTAAATTAGTTAAGTGCCAATCATATGTTGGACTATTTGCAATAGAACCTGAAGTATTTTCATAAACTTTTAGTTCCCCATTGTCTACAGCTTCTAATATAATAGATTTTCCAGATGCATCTGTAAACATCTGATGTAATGGTAAAAAAGTTTCTAAGTCTAACATTTTATTTCTTGTAGACTTGTTTATAACTGCTAATTTTGAAGCAAGAAATGCCACTTCTTCGACATTAGCGCACTGCGATAAAAATAAAGCTACTAGCTCATCCATTACAACAGGTTTTTTGTCCTTTTTAATTAAACTTTCTTCACTAGTACAAGTGGCTTCTTCGAAATAAAAGCAACCTCCAGTTAAACCTTCACTATTTATACCGTCAGTCATCAAGAAGGTATCTGGCATACCCATTCCAAAAAAAGAATATTTAGAATGTATGTTACCTGAAATCATTGAAAATTCTTTACCGCCTGGAAAATAAAGCAATTCTCCACCACTGTTAAAAAAATCAAAAGCAAAGTCCATAGTTCTTGCCCAATAATAATTACCTTGGTTTGATGAAATAGTTGTTCCTGTACACATAAAAAAACCTCCATCTTAAAATAATTTATTAAATTAACCATAGCCCATATTTCTTGGTTGCACCTTAATCATGTAAACTTAGTTTGCTCAAGTCACTATATAATTTCACTGTTGTATCAGTAATACTATTTATGACCATTTTTTATAGCCCTATAATACGCCTAAACAATTTTAAATGCTAGAAATATCTATATAGTAATCATATTAATGTGCTATTTTTCAGTTTAACGGAAAATACTTTAATATAGGATTCTTTGGAAAGTAGAAAGTGTTACCTATGGATATACCCAAAAATAACACTTATAGTAGTAAATCATTGGACACTAGTGTAGACTAATTAATTTTGAGTAAATTAAAAGAGTCAAAAATTTTTAAGTTTCTGACCATTAAGAACTATTTAATAGTCACACAAAATTGACAATAAAAAGTAACATAGAATCAACAAATCAAAAAGTCCATTATAAGTATACCCATAAGTAACACATTCAATGTTCTGTTTCTGTTATATCAGTGAATTTTAGTATTAAGAGTTTACTTTCAAAATTTTTCTCTACGGAATATAACACTATTAAAATTATACTGGTGTATTTACAAATTTTAAAAATATCTATGTCATTTAGAGTACGTTATTACTCGATTTTTATACCAATCAATATCCAAATATTTTTCCAAAACCATATCCAATATTTTTTTTGTAAAGATTTGTCGATTTATCGAAATTTCTATATCAATAGTGTATTCATCTATTTCAGAGCAAAGAAGAATAAAATGTGAAGCAGTAGGATGAAATTTTATGTTAACATTTTTCCCTTCAATTTGACTGTAATATTTTTTTAATTCTTTCAAAATTCTAGATCCTTTTGGGTTTGCTGCATGCAAAACATGACATCTAAGAGCATACCCAACTGCACCAGATAGATGATAGGCGTATTTTTTTTCGTTATTACCAAATCGGCTTTAAATAAAGGAGAAATATTTTCATTCCACCAGTCAATATAATCTGTATCAGCAGATTGTTTACCATCATTCCTGTCTATTGAAGAGCATATATCTGGAAGTATCAAACAACAGATAAAAGCGGCCCCATAAGCTTCTCTTTTATAAGCAGAATCTATATCATCTAGTAAAAAAAGTAAATTCTGTCTTTTTCTCTCATCTTTTACCTTCATTAATGCCATATCATTTATATTCTTCATAAAACAAATCTCAACTCCCTACTTTTCCAGTAACGTAGTCCAACGTATAACCATCTTCCACATTGTAAATAAATACATTGTAACTGATCGTGGTATCTTCCACGCTCTACGCTTCCATTTGCACCCCACGACAAAGTAACTCGGTTTCTTTGAAAAAAGGTCACACAGTAACACACATGATTTTTCGTCTGTCTCAGATAGTCTGCTACTTGATGCTCATATTGTACCATGGTTCCTTGGTTCATTTGTTCTGTCCCTGTAAAAAGGTTCTTCCAGTTGTCATTTTCTCCTGTCAGTTGGTAGCCCAGTAAATGACTACGATTATATAATCATTTCCCATTAGATAGTTTTCTGCTTCCGACCTGTCGGATAGACGGACGAAATATCGCCTCTTTCTTCTTTCGGCATTAAATCATGACCTAACAACGCATTGGCGACACCAACACGATTCAAATTGTCTAAGTCTGAGAAGATTTGCCATGAGCCATTAGCCGGTGACAAATCTTCCTGATTAAAAATTCGATTGATTATTATTGATAGTTACGACTTTGTTCGTGCCTTCATAGTCTAAATTATCGACATCTTGGTTCATTGTTGAATTAGTGATCTCAGAGGTGATCGTTGTATTTGTCTAGTCTTTTGCTGTCTGTTCCGTATCTCCCATGCAAACAATCCAACAGATATTGGGATCAATACACCTAATAAGTCGTTATTGATTTTTTTCTTTTTCATAGTCAATTCCTATAAATATAATTAAAAGGTAATCCCGAGTAAATGCATAGGTCGAAGCTACCATTTATTTCAATCGCGATATTTATATCGTTTGTTACCCATGAACACATCTATACTTATTCGTCTCTTTATTTCTGTCTTTTTAAATGTAATGAACCTCAACCGATAGAATTTCATTCCAGTCACTTACAATCTCTTCAAAACGGTTTTTTACATCTCCTTTGCTAATGGCCGTTATGAGTCGAGGTATCTTTTCATTTTGTTCCCCGCTTGTTTACCAAATTAAAAAAGTATCCATTTCCTCACTCATTTATCTCGGTCGTTTACGGAATATTACTCCCATTTACTTCTCTTAATATTTGATTTATTATTAATATTCAATTAAATAATTCATCACTTAGGAGGATTTATATGAATTACAAAGAAAGAAAAGATTATTTGTTTTATGTTTCAATAGCTTTTTTAGTAGGGTCTTTTCTCTATGGTTGCTTGGCTTTTTTTCCATTCATTGATTCTTCTCTTGATCTTCCTATGAAAACCAAAATTATTAATTTTATTTTGTCTACGCTTCTAGGTGGATATTTAATTTGTTCCATCCTATCTGGTATTTTACAATTCATTCGATTCATCAAAAAGCAATCTAGACTAGTCAAAATCTTATCGATTGTCTTCTTCTTAATAACTGTTCTAATCATTATTGCAGTTGGTTTCTTTTCAACTCTTCCATACTATATCTACAATATCTGGCAAGTCAAAAAGAGAAAAATTCTGATAGAAAAGTAAACCATATTTTTGAGAGCGATACCACTTAATCTGTTGGTATGCATGTTGTCTCGATATTACTAAGATACTCCTTGCCTTTAAATTTTTCATAAAGTAAATAAGATTTTTCTCCTTATGCAAATCTGAAACCGTCTTTTTAACAAATTCTATATGTTCTTCAATCCTTCCAACTTTTATACTAGTATGTGCGATTGCTGAACTTTCTAAAATTTGGTTTTCTCTTTTTTGGTCAGCTATCTGATTCATTTCATCATTCACAATCCCTTTCTTAATTTGGTAATATTGAGGGTTGGTAGACTTATCATGCTTACTTTTTTATATGACAGTCGTTAATCCGTATATTAATTTTCTAACCATAATTGAACATTTTCAAAAAAATATCAGAAAGGACCACTGTATTATGATGCTTGAAACTAAAAGATTATACTTAATCCCCTTAACCGCTAAACAACTTGAATTATGGATAAATGATCTCCCAAGACTAGAAAAAGATTTAAATTGTCAGTATTTTGCTGAACCTTTACAAGGCTTTTTTCTAGAAATTGTTGCTGAACAATTGAAAAAAACTAAAAAAGATGAAAAAAATTACTTATATCATACGTTTTGGTTTTTAATACGTAAATCAGATAATGTCGTAGTTGGTTTAGCAGACTTTAAAGATATTCCAAATCTAAATCATGAAATAGAAATTGGTTATGGTTTAGGGGAAAACTTTAGACATCAAGGCTTTATGACTGAAGCTGTGCAAATAATGTGCGACTGGGCAATCAATCAAACCAACGTTTCCTTTGTTATCGCTGAAACTGAAATTGACAATTCTCAATCGCAAAACATATTAAAAAGCTGCGGTTTTGTTAAATACAAACAATCTGAAACCGCATGGTGGAAATTATCCTAAACAACATACCAAAAATACCTTTATGCAATCTCAGTCATTAGCGGAATTAACTATATTAATTTTTTTTGGTACAATTAAATAAAAAATATGGAGCGACCTATTGAATAAGTATATGACGGGTAAAAAAATGACGAAAATTAGTAAGCCTGTATTAGTGGCTGTAATCCTGACTTTTCTATATGGGATATTTTTTTACTTCTCTACTTCATTTTTATGGAACAAAGGCTGGTTAATCTCGCTAAAAGATATCACCTCACAAAATATTTGGATTAAGTTTTTATCAGACATTATAACTAATCTATTATTTGTCATCCTAATTTTTGCCCTGATCTTTTTGAAAAAAAGACCATTAAGTGAAGTGGGCCTCACGAAAAACTCTCGGTTGATAAGTGTGCTGCTACTAGTAGTTTATTTAATTATGTTTTTGTCTAACGGAGATTTCACAGTAAAAGGGGTTTATTTAGCTTTCTTTTACTTAGTTATTGTCGCCTTCTCTGAGGAATTTATTTTCAGAGGCTACTTATTCACAATAATAGATCAAGAATATGGTTTTCGAATAGGAATAATCGTTAGTGGTTTGCTATTTGGTGCTATGCATGGACTTTTACCAACAATTATTGGAAATGGTTCACTTGCAGATTTATTTACCAACATTTCAAGTAATTTATTAGGTCAAGGGATTGTTGGTGGCGGACTATTTGCTTTGGCTTATAAAAAGAGTGGAACCTTGTTTGTTCCAATTTTAATCCATGCAATTTTAGATTATTCGAGTGTCCTATTTGGGTAAATTAAAAAAGCATCTTTATTTTTAGTCATTAGTTACACAATTGTCTCAACTACATGAACTTCCATTCCGTTAAAACACCTTTTTATATTCAAAATAAATTGATTTTATGAATAGTATATGGGATAATTTCCTTTAATATTTTGAAAGGTTTGATTCTAATGAGTGACTTATATATAAAGCTTGCACAACATCCAGTAATCAATTCGGAACGCTTAATTTTAAGACCGATGACCTTAGATGATACGAATGCATTATTTGAGCTCACTTCAGATTTAGAAACAGCAAAATACGTGTCCAATATCCACAGAAGCTTAAACGATGCAGCTGATTATATCGTAACCAAATTTTTGAATGCACCTTTGGGTCAATTTGCTATTGAAGAAAAATTAACTGGTAAAATGATTGGCAGTGTAAGTTATAATCGCATTGACTCCCTCATGAAAACTGCTGAGATTGGCTACATGCTTAATCGCCATTACTGGAATAAAGGATACATGACTGAAACTTTAAAAACTATGCTTGAATATGGCTTTGAAAAATTTGAATTTAATAGCTTGATGGCTGTTTTCGATAAAAATAATATAGCATCACGCAAAGTTATCTTAAAAAGTGGCTTAAAATATCTTTTCGAAGATCCTTATTCGAGAAAAGACTTTATTGACCCACAAAAAAATGTCACCGATGTTTTTTATCGTCTGACAAAAGACGAATACTTTCATCCAGAATAATTTCCCATAGGATTTCTAGTGACTTTTTACAATAGAAAACTAATACTGGAGGAAATATATTATGATTACAATGGAACAATTTGACGAAGTTGAAATGAGAGTTGGTACAGTTACAAATGTTTCTTTAAATAAGAGAGCAAGAAAGCCTGCGTATAAAGTTACAGTTGATTTAGGAGAATTCGGTAGTAAAAACAGTTCAGCACAACTAACTAATTATGAGGCAGAAGAACTTATTGGTAAACAAGTAGTCTGCGTCTGCAGTTTTGCACCAATCAG
>NZ_JAHUZB010000016.1 GCF_019218635.1 Enterococcus alishanensis
CAGTTTATCGAAATATTGTAGACGAATTAGAAAAAGGGACGGCAATCTCGAAATTGCTAAAGATTATGGTGATACACGTCAAACAGTTTATCGAATCCAAAAAGACTACGCAGCCATGAATTAGGTACGTAGTTTTTTTAATTATTTCTGTCTGCAACTCATCTGCAAAAATGACAAGTAAACAGAGTTTATTCATTTATTAATTTTAAAGAAAAGCTCTTTTAATAGATTATATTAAATATCTTATTCTTAGTCATATTATAGGAGCCTTTAAAAGAATAGTGGAGGGTCTGTAAAAGAGAACAATCACCTTTTTCAATTTATAGTATAGAAATCGTTCTAGTTTACGCTCGTTGCTAGTTCTTTTGTCATATTTGCGCCAACTTTATGCGCAATAACCCTTCGGGTTTCTGGATGGTACCGACTGTCTAAATATACCCACTAATATTATTTCTGTATCCTTATTACCAACAGAACAGTGATTTATTAATATTTATTCTGGTAAATCCCTCGATTGCGGTTTTTTTTTTTTGAGGTATTAATTTTCTAAATCATTGGCATACAAATAGGCAAAATAATAAACTAGCGTCGCCAATTGATACCAGACATTAGGATTTAAATCTGTTGCCTCTTTTATTCTATTTAAGCGATAAGTTAAAGTATTGCGGTGAATGTGCAAAGCCTGCGCTGTTCGTCCATAATTACATTCTTCCCGAGCAAAAACAACCAAGGTGTCTAAGTAATCTGTATAAACTGAAATAACCTTCTTTAATAATTCTGGTTGTGGCTCTATAGGGAATGAGAACAGCGCACTATAATGAAATTCACTTGTGTTAATCAAGCCGTGTTCTAGCTTAAAAAAATTAATAAAATACCAGCAGTCGATGTTTTTTTGGACAATCTTCTTTAAGTTACACCGGGAGCTACTATAAGTAATTAGACTTACAGAATCAAAATTCCCAACTAATTCTTCGGTGAAAAATAAATAAAAACCTTCATAAGCAAAGATTTCATTTCCATGATTAATTTTTTTTAAAGGGTCCTTCTTTTTACTTAGCACACAAATTTTTTCTTCTAAAAGATTTAAGTTGTAGTATTTGATTCCTTCAGTAATAGTTTTTTCTGAATAAGAACCCCCACTAGCAAGAATTTTTTTGAGAAACTCATTTTTTTGATTTTTCTTCATTTCCAATCGCTGATAATTAGTATGTTCTTCTAAAATTAGTCGAACGATAGTGCTAACTAATTTAGTAAAAGGCAACACTTCTTTTGGTTCGCCAGTAATTCCCACCACCCCAATGACTTGATCATTGTAGATAATTGGTTCGTTAGTTCCTTGTTTTTCTGAATTGGTATTTTCAAAGACATCAATTCGCTTTTTTTCCTGGATGGCTTGTTTAGCTAATTTATGAATCTTACCAATCCGCGTCTTATCTCCACTGGCAATAATTTCTCCCTGTTGATTCATAATGTTAATATTGTAAGGAATATCTTCCATTAATCTTGCCACGATCAATTGTGCTTGAAATTCGTTTAACACTTCCATGATCTAACCTCCGTAAATAGTTTCTAGTACAATCATTAACTATGTAGGAAACTGATTTTTTTTTAAAAATGACTCCTTAACTAAAAATTGTTTAAGGAGTCATTTATTTACAACTAATTATATTTCAAAAGCACTATTGTAGTGAATAATATCACTTAACATTTGAATTGTTTCCACCAAATATTGACCAATTGCGGTTTCTCCTGACAACATAGGGGCCTTTGCTCCATCTATTAAAGCATTGGTGGCATCACTGACTTCAGCTCGTGTTGGCGTTGGATTATGCTCCATTGAATCCATGATTTGAGTCGCCACAATTGAATATTTATTATTTAACCGGGCTCTTTCTAGCAAAATCTTTTGAATGTAAGGCACTTTTAAAACCCCAACCTCAACTGAAAAGTCCCCTCTAGCTACCATAATCCCGTCAACGAGCAACAAGATTTCATCAAAATGCTGGACGGCTTGCTTACTTTCGATTTTGGCTATTACCTGGCATTCAAGATTTATTTTTTAAATAATCCTTGATAAATAAAATATCTTGCGGATTACGCACAAAGCTAGCAGCTAATTTGTCGATTTTAAATTCACGATCCGCCAGTAGTTTTAAGTTGGTTTTGTCCGGCTCAGATAAAATAGCCTTGGGCAAAAACCGGGTGGGAATATTTAATTCTTTTTATTGAGCAGTAGACCGCCTTTAATAACTTTGACTACCAGTTCATCTTCCTTTTTATCACAAACCACAAATTTTAACTTGCCATCATCAATAAAAAAGAATCGCCAATTTCGATATATTCCAAGATATTTTGATAATCAATCGGAATTTTATTATCTATAATTTGTTGTTGGCCTGAGAAAAATACTACTTTTTGATTGTTTTTCAACATCATCGGCTCTATTAATTGTCCAATCCTAATTTCTGGTCCTTGTGATCAAATAAAATTTTAAAAGTATAACCTTTAGTTATACAAAGCTAAAACTCTGGCAATATTTTCTGTCGTTCGTGCTAAATTTTCCTTCCCAGTTGAAAGTGCCTCACTTAAGGTTGTTGCCTTGGGCAAAATGCTAAAGATGGCAGTCATGCCTTCATCATATAAGACCTCCACATTTTCACCGATATAACCGGCGCAAGCAAAAACAGGTTTGTGATATTTTTTCCCGACTTTAGCTACCCCATAAGGTGCCTTTCCAAATTTCGTTTGATAATCCATCCCACCTTCACCGGTAAAAACAAAGTTAGCAGTTTTGATATATTCTTCTAATCCGGTAACTTCCGTCACAACATCAATTCCTGCTCGTAATTTAGAATTGGTAAAGGCTAATAATCCAGCACCTAAACCACCTGCAGCACCAGCGCCAGGAACATGTTCAATCTCAATTCCTAAATCTTGACGAATCACTTGGGCATAATGGGCCAAGTTTTGATCTAATTGCTGCACCATTTCTTCAGTAGCACCTTTTTGTGGACCGAAAACCGCTGAAGCACCTGATTCTCCTGTTAACGGATTGGTGACATCAGAAGCAATTAGAATTTTAACTTTTTTCAAACGAGGGTCAACTTGAGAAATATCTAAATGAGCTAGCTTATCTAATGAACCACCGCCTAAAGGAATTTCTTCTTTTTCCTGGTTTAAAAATTTTATCCCTAGCGCGGCTGCCATGCCTGCACCGCCATCATTTGTGACACTGCCACCGATACCAATAATAATTTTTTCTACGCCTTGTTCAATCGCTGCTAGAATTAATTCGCCGGTTCCATAAGTTGAAGTTTTCAACGGGTTGCGGTCCTCTGTGGCAATTAATTCAATCCCGTTAGCCTTGGCCATTTCAATCACGGCAGTTTTTTTGTCTCCTAGAATGCCAAAATAAGTCGTGACTTTTTTTTCAGGAAAGGGGCCTGAAACTGTCTCTTCAATTTTTTCTCCAGCAGTTGCATCAACTAAAGCATCCACCGTTCCTTCGCCACCGTCAGCCATCGGCACGTGAATAATTTCCACATCGGTTAAGGCTTTTTTGATACCTACTTCCATCGCCATACAAACTTCTTTCGCTGACATGCTCTCTTTAAATGAATCCGGGGCCAATACAATTTTTAAGGTCATAACTAAATCTCCTCGATTATTTTTATTTTAAAATGAATCCGTACAAAATAGTCGCAACAATTGTCATCACACCACCGACACAAAATTCATAAGGAATAACTGAAATTCTTTCTTTAATTGTCATATGAACGCTGTCGGCGGTTATGTGGAAATAGTTTCCTTGCGGCACACTATCAATCACCGTTGCACCGGTGTGAACCATCACAGCAGCTGCCAAAGGACTGGTTCCGGTTTGTAAAATTGCATTCCCAAATGAACCGGTGGCTAAAATTACCGCGGTAGAAGTCGAACCCACAGCTAAGCCCATCAAAATCCCAGAAATCGGTGCTAAAAATGTACCAGAAATTCCAGCAACTGAAATTAAATGCACCACTTGCTCCGACAAATCAGATGAAGAAATTAAGCCAGCGATTGCGCCAGCACCCATCAGGATTAAAACAGTATCGGTAATTTTCTTCAATCCGGCCGTAGTATAAAATTTAATTTTACTAGCATGTCCCATCGCAATTGTGCCGACGATTGAAGCAAAAGGTAAAATATATAAGGCATCAATTTTTAAATTGGCAATTGCTTCAATATTTAACAAACTACCAATCGGATTAATTAATAATAGAACAATCGACAACACTGGAGCAATCAATGCTTTATTTAACGGCATTAAAATTTTTTGATCATTGTCTTGTTTAATATCCAACTCACTGATTTTCCCACCCTTGTGGCGAATCAAGTTGGCAATAATAACCGTCGCTATTAAGCCACAAATTGCTGGAACAAAGCCGGCGATCATCACGTCACTCAAACTTAAATTAAAACCATTCGCCGCCGCAATCGTATTAGGATTTGGCGAAATAATATTGCCGGCCTTCCCGCCACCAGACATCGCGGTTAATAATGCAATTTTCCCAATACCAGTTTGTTTCCCAACCGATAGAGCAATTGGTGCCACAATCAAAACCGCAACCGGAATAAAAACTCCCACTGCGGTAATGATCATCGTGGATAAAGCCAAAGATAAAATAGCTTTCTTCTCACCTAATTTATTAACAATCGCATTGGCAATTGATTCCGCTGCCCCAGATTCCATCATGACGCCGGCCAGAACACCGGCGGCCATCACTCGTATAGCCGTGCCCATAATACTTTGTGTGCCTTTAACTAGGACATCGACAGTTCCAGACAGCGATGCCCCACCTATCAAGCAGCCGACAATTGCCCCTAAAAACAATGAATAAACTGGATTAAATTTTTTTAAAATTAAAATGATAGCTAATAGTAAACCAATAATTGCCGCGTACCAGGGTATCGTTAATGTGTCCATTTCTAATTCCTCTTTTCTTTTTTGTTTACGTTTTCATTATAGATTTAGAAAAATAATTTGTTAATTGGGGAAACAACGATTTCTTTTGTAACTATTCACAAAATATTTTTTTCTTTAATTTTCTATTTTATGAATAAAAAAACCTTGCAACACCCCCAAAAATTTTTATAGCGTAAAATATTTTGTGTGATACAACATTAAAAGTGATAACAAACAAATATGGTGTACATAAAAAGATCATTTTCTGTACACTTAGTTATAGTTTCTTCAAATTAAAAAATATTTTAGATTAAAATTTAGAGAGAATCGTTTAGGAAACTTAAGAAGAACCCTTTACTCAAACTAATTAAATTGAAGTACTTAACAAATAATTAAAAAAATAACCATTTTCTAATGATGAATATCTTGAAAGAATGCTAGTTTCTCAATTCAATCCCTATAATCAGAATTTTTTTAGTTGGGTTCACAAAAGGTTTAAGGAATTTCAAGATACATTAGAATCAATATTTTAACTCTTAGGGAATGGTATCGATTTTCCATTTAAACATAAATCTTGACACAACATTACAAAAAACTTAATCGTAAAGTTTGTTTACTTTTAATGACATACAAACTTTTCGCCGTAGTCTTTGATACGATGTTGTTCATTTTCTATCTAACCATTTTTTCATCATAATAAATTCAGCTAGGTTTAATTTCCTTCAATAGTTCTGTTGCCGACTCATATAATTCATTTATATTATCATCAAGCTTATCGGGTAACAAAGATTCTATATCTTCTAGTTCGGTACCCAAATGTACAATATCAATAATTCTTTGATCTACGTTCTCTTGTTGTAAAATATCTAAAGTGTAGGGACTAAATAGGTACAGTTCACACTCATCTATTGCTAGTATTCCATTTTTTAAAGAATCTAGTAATCCAATAATGCATACCAGAAATAATATGTTAGCGTCCTCTTTTTTATTAACAGATAATTTTAGTACTTTCCGCATCATTCGGCTCCTTATTTGTTACTCCAATTATTTTTAACTTTCACATTGAAAACTCTACCTGATTTACTTTGAAAATAATGGATAGAAATCCTATTCCCATCATTGTCATAACCATCTTTATACGTTTTTGTCCATTAACCAGTCTCAATTTTTCTCAGTTCTTCCAATAATTCCTTATTTGTCAGCATTTAAATCTTTTAGGATATTGACTCAAATCCTCGTTTTATTCGTTTTGATTATAGAACCGATTAAATGTAGTTTCTAAAAAAAAATCAAGCATATTGTCTGTAATCTTACTATAGGAGCTTGTTCTGGCTATTCATATTTTATGACCAGCGCTAACTATCGGTAGCATAAAATATTGACTATGATTGTTTATGTATTAAAATGTAAAAATAGTTTGTTCTATCTATTACTATTATGATACTGAACCGAATCCGATAAAATCCAGCATTTCTGTAGTAGAAAAGTACAATGTACATAATAAATTTTTTAAGGCCATATTAAGAATGATAGAGTACTCATAACTAGTTACTCAGATTTTGTTGAAACAAATAAAGTGCTATTTATCTAGATTGAAAAATTTTATTACTGAGATTGAATTCGTAGTTTGGTAGACTATCTAACATAGAGAAATTTGAATATTGGTTAAATGAAACACTTGTGTCATTCACTTACTAAAATGGTTCCAAAATGTTTACTCAAATCTAATCTTGTGAAACACTATAAAATAATTAGTAAAGTTACTTAAAAGATATTTTCCAATGAAAAATAAGAGAGAAAGGTGTCAGGAAAGATGGTAAATCCGCGTTTTTATTTAATTATTTTACTTTTATTTCTTATGGTATTGTTATTTTTTCAACTATGTATCTTACAAGTGTATTTTTAAGAAATACAAAAAATTTAGTTTGATTGTACAAATCTATTTATCTGATATTTTAACTACACTATTTGGTTTTTTATCATTGTTTTGTTTACCATATTTTTCGGGTTATTTAATCGAATACGATTATAGTATAAGGTTTTATGATAGGGATGTTTTCGTTATCATTTGGTACAGTAACTCCTTTACTGTATTTAATTATTTTACATATCTTTTGTTTTTTTTCATTATCTTTCAATAAGAAAATAAATGTATGCTTCTACTCATTGTGAAGAATGGATCCTATAAAATAGAAGGTAAATAATCTTGTTTCTTTTTTAGGCACGCTAACATAACAATACTTCATAGTAAAATCACTTTATGCATATAAACTCTCTATTTGATGAACATAAATTTTAGACACTGCTTAAAACTAATAAATTTAGCGTAAATTAAAAGCGTCAAAAACTTTTAAGTTTCTGACGCTTCACTACATATTTTTATTAGTATAGCTTTTTTCACAGCAATAATTTGTTGATCTTGACAATAAGACTTACTTGCAAAATTTTCATTTCACAAAATATAGCTATTTACAATTCCTTAGAATTCAAGATTTATGGATTCAGTATCTGTTAGACTAATTGGCACTTACAAGAAAAGTCCTGGTAGCAAACGCATCCAGGGCTTTTAGTATTAATCGAGATCACATCACTTATAGAGGTTATTTAGGACTATAAAAAGCAATTTTTTCATCTTTCCAACCAAGTCCAACTAACCAAGCAGCTTCTTCTTTACTACTAGTAAAGAGGTGAGAGCCCGGACCCGTTGCATTTGGATTGAAGACTCGATAGACAGCTTCTCCTTTTTCTTTAGGAACCATATAGAATCCAATACCTTCTTTTGTCCATCCTTTAGAAGCAACATTGTTATATTCTTTTTCGCTTAAAGTGTAAAAATGTTCGCCACTATTTGAATTATATAAGCGATATATTGTAACAGCATCTTTATAGTCAGAAAGGACACTCTTAAAGGCAATACCTTCTGCAGACCATTTTAGCCCTGTAATCCAGTCATATTCCTTTTCACTAATAGTATATAAGTGATCACCGTCGTTTGGATTGTATGCCCTATAAATTGGGACTAATTGATTCTCCTTTTCTTCAATAATCAATTTAACAGTCTTTGTCTGTCCATCTGAAGCTGTAAGAATGATATCATATGAACCTGTTTTAGAAAAATCAATTGAAGAAAGATCCGCAGTAACATCAATAGCATTACCGTCTTTATCAGTAGCTGAAGCCTTAAAATCATATACAGTGGCATCTTTATCTCCAATAAACATTGTATAATTTTCTCCCGAAATAGACGATTTATCTTCTATAACTGTTATCTTTCGTGAAAAAGTAGTGTCGAATTCTTTTCCAGAAGTATCCTTATTAGTTGATTTATATTCAATCGTATATACTCCGGGATCAGGGTTTACTCCATCAATGGGATATCCGTTTAAATTTGTGATTGTCATGTTATCATTGTTATTTGTATATCCAACGTAAGAATTAACATCAGTCAATGGATTATAAGGATTATCTGTAGTATAGACGGTAGCATCATTTCCTCTAAAGTAAGGATAACTAGAGTCATTACTATCTGGATTAGTAAAAGCACCTTTAAAGTTGGAATTCCAATTAATATTTGGATATTGTAAATTAAAAGTTCCATTTACTATAGTATTAATATCATCGACTGGTACAGCAACCATTAAATTCACTGTTCTCCATTGATTAATTAAAAATGATGCACTATTTTGCATATATTGACTGAACTCTGCAGTCACAGTTTTTTTATCCTTACTAATTGATAAATTTACACCAGGTTTATCAGTTATATCGGTAGCACGTTCTGCCGAACTAGATGTGCCTCCTAGAGTGACCCTGATACTATTTTCATCTACAGGTTTGTCAAAGGTAAAACTTATTTGTCCTTGACTCAATCCGATTGGATTACCTACTCCTAATTGAGCAGGTAAATACGCTCCAACAAAAGTTTGATAATATTTACCATTGACCTTATCGACAGATGGATTAAACCACTCTACACCATTATTATAAGTTATGAAATTTGTTGGGTAACCATTCTCAACACCTATAGTTCCATCACTGTTTACATTGGTATTATTATATCCACCATTCATAAAACCTGCTAGACCACCCACAGGAGAATTTGGTACAGGCTTTATATATATTGTGGCTGGGGTGATAGGAACGTTAGCAACAATAGAGTTTTGCGAGTCGATTAAATTGGAGGTAACATCTGATGTAAAAATTGCGGGATCGGAAGAATTATTCAGACCATCCCAATTCCATCCTGGATTATTTATTGCGAAATAACTAAAAATATTATACTCACCAGGCAACAAGTCTTGATTAATAGTTAATTCATAGGAATTTCCGCTGCCTGACATAGAGAAATAGCCCTTCAGAGACTCACTAGATTGAATACCTCTAAACGATACAGGGGCTATACTGTCAGATGGAGAAGAAAAATTTATAGATACTTTAGTTCCTGCAGGAATCACTTCTCCAGAATTACTCGAATTAATCAATACTGTTTTGTAAGTTAACATGTTATTATTAGAATCATTAGGCCTAAAAGGACTATCCAAAGTACTGATATTTTCTGAAAACATATTAACAGATGTGTAATCTTTTATAGAATTTGATTCTGTTTCTTCCATAGGTTGAATAGATGAGTCGTCAGAACTTTCTAAATTTGTTGATACCCGATTGCTGGATGAAGATACTGTTTCAGTATTTGTTTGTTCATTGGGATTTGTTTCTAAGGCTGTTGCAGGAAGCGAACCAGCGATTCCTAAGAATGCTAATGTAGAAAATAAAAATATTTGTTTCTTCATTTTAAAATCTCCTTTTTTATATTCTTGACGAGTAATATAACTGTCAATATAAAATCTATCAAATACAAGTATGTCTACTATAAGTATCAATTTTTAACTATAGTGTTGTAGAATAAATCGTTAAAGTAATAACCTTTACCCCATAATGTTTGGATAGCAATTTCAATACCGTATTCGTTAGAAATCTTTTGATTGATTTTACCTATTCGTAATGAAAGTTGACTTAAAGCAGCATTTGTACATTTATGCCACAATACATTCGACAACTTTTTTTTACTAATAGGTCTACCGCTAGCTTTTAATAATACAGAAATAATTTGTTGATATTTGGGAGCCAATTGCTCTTGGAAATTTTTAAAAGGTAATATTAACTGCTTTTTTTGAATATTTATCTCTTTTTTTCTTTTGTCGAATAATTAAATATTGTTTCTCTAAGTTCTGAAAAAGATCCTTGAGTTGAAATACAAGCATCAAAGCCGCCATCACATAGAATTCCTTCTTCCTCAATAGTTAATACTTCATCTGTTTTTAATAAACAGATAGTTTCCCAACTAATAATGTACTCAAGAATTTCCAGAGCTTCCTTTTTTGAAGTTGTTTCACTAATAACAATCATTGGAAAATTACTGTTCCAATGTGGAAATCTTCCACTCTGCAACAAATTTACATACAAATCACGAGTTATATATATCTCATGATTCAATCAATTTAATTGCTCATGAAGAGTCATCTCATTTTCTATATTATTTGTTATAATAAGGACTCTCACCTTTGCACCCCCCTTTCCAATTTTTTTCATTCTTAAAAAAGATAATCAACATATTCGTTTATAGTCTTGTGCTTGGTATAGTGAATACCAAGCACAAGACTATAAACCTTGATATCAATAGTTTTTGAATAAGCTCATTGACGACCATTGACGGCTATTACGGAATAATGAGGTACTTTTTATCTTGAAAGCTAGCGATAATATAAACGGAAAATGTCACAGTCTTAAAAGAGGAAAAATCTGAAAAAAGCAAAAAAAGCCCCTCCCTCAGTTTTCTAATTTCATTTTTTAAATGAATATTGAAGAAAAATGACGTTAAGCGATTTGTTCTCTTTTTAAGATTGCTTGTTGGCGACTTTTTAAATTTGCATCAGTATAGACATCCAGGGTCATTTGAGTAGATGCATGACCAAGAATTGCACTTACTGCTGTGATACTAGCATTAGCCTCAATACACCTCGTGGCAAAAGTATGACGCAATTGGTGAAAATGAATATTTTTCAAGTCACATTTCGTTAAAATTTGGTGGAAATAGTAAGTAATTTGCCTAGGCTCTTGAGGTAGTTC
>NZ_JAHUZB010000017.1 GCF_019218635.1 Enterococcus alishanensis
TAGGTAAATATAAGTATAAAATCAATGAAGTAACATATGTTTAGATAAGGAATTAAAATGCACTCAAATTATAGTGTGAAAATTTTAAGCTCGTGATCTTTTTATATTGATAAAATTTCCAAACTAGAAAAAAAGAATCGTCCATGATATACTTAATACGTAAAAAGGAGCTACGCTCGATACGTAACTCCCTAAAATGTAGCCCGTTTAAGACGGTGGCTTAGATTATTTAGTCAAAAATAGACCGTAACCTGCCAAAGTTACAGCGGTCTATTTTTTGTTGTTTTTGCTAAGAGTCACCATCAAGGCAACCAGTGCAACAAGCAGTGTTCCAAACTGGAACATTAAACTGATTGCTTCAGCAACAGACAAAAATGCTATTCCCTTCTATGAAGTAGGAAAATGCTCATAAGCACCACCCCCTGAAATAGCCAACCGCCATAAACTTACTACGTCGTTCAGTATATCATATTTATAATCCTAACTCTTTTGCTACTTTATCAGTATTTCTGATGGTAAATGAATATACAACCAGCTATTTATTCCTATTGAAATGTCCCTCAATAGGGATAGGTTACCAAGCCATAACTTTAGCAGCTGTAAATCATAAATGCGATAGACTGTATTTATACCAATTGAAAATAGCAGAACATTTCGATCATTGAAGTTTCCACCAGTGTATATTACCTCTCTCAAATACTCCATGAATTATTTATCTCGTAGCCAATCTAGTGGGTATCTTTATTTTTAATTTGCTGGAACAAATCTTATATATCCCTTGTTTACTATTTAATACTGGAAATCAATGTTTGGTATTTAAAATATTTTCTTCGCGTGCTTGCTTTTTTATCCTCTTCAGCGTAGATAATGAAATATTCGTCTTCTTTTCTACCTCTCTCATACTTATTGTTTCTATTAATTCTAAGGCGTGTTTATAACATTCATTTATCACTCGTTTTGGACGCCCTTCTTTATAGTTTTTATTATTTGCTCATTGCCACTGTTTCCCTTCTTGCGTACGTGTCACAATTAGGTCCCTTTCAAATTGAGCAAAGCTCCCTAGCATATTCATCATTAATGTTTGCATTGAATCATTTTTCTGAGGTTCAAAGGTTAAAGCCTTTTCTAAGAATGATATTGTGACACCTTTTTCATTTAGTGAAGAAATAATTGAATTTAAATCGACGATACTTCTTGCTAGTCGATCGATTTTTGTGACCAGCACTTTATCTCCTGTTTTTGTAATAGAAATTAATTCTGCTAATTCTTTCCTACCTTCTTTTTTTGTACCAGTATATTTTTCGCTGAATATTTTTTCAGCCCCAGCATCTTCTAGTTTTTTAATCTGGGTTTTATAATCTTGGCTACTAGTACTCACTCTGGAATAACCAAAAACTGACATAAAATCACGCTCTTTTCTGGACATAAGTTTTTGACACTTTGTAAAATCAATTATATCAAGAAAAAGATAAGGGTCGAAAACTTTTAAGTTTTTGACCCTTATGCTTATATTTTTTTATTAATGGTATTTCTTTATTTTTCATACCAGGCTATCCCTTCATCAATCCACCCACTACTTATTAATTGTTGTCGTTCATCATTTGATTTTGTAAGATGATGTGTCCCTACACTCGCATTTGGATTATACAAGCGGTATATTGATTCAGTCCCACTTTTTAATGAATAAAAAGCAACTCCTTCATCAACCCAACCCTTTGAAATTAGAAAATCCACTTCAGGTCTGTCTGTAGTAAAATGGTGATCGCCTGTATTGGGGTTATATAGTCGATACACACGTTCTTGACCTTTGTAAGAGTTCCAAGCAACTCCTTCATCAACCCAACTTAATTTAGTTAGTGAATCTTTTTCAAGAATGTCAGTTGTATAAAAGTGTTCTCCGCTATTCATATTATAAAGTCTATACACATAACTAAACTCTGAAGTAACAGCGACATGAAAAAATGAAGAATACGTTTCTGGTACATCTGCATAACTATATTTTTCCAAAAATTTTCTTTCTGATTCTTCATTTAATTTGACCTTGAAATATATAATTGTTTCACCAGGTTTGAGAGCAATCCATTTCCCGTCATTGTCTATGGATAAAACATCTGGATTGGAAGAAGTAAATTGTACGTTTCCTTTTGCGGAAATTTCCGGAACTGTTGTGAAATAATATTCTAATTCTCCTGTTTGTCCGGAGATTACGGAATTCATTTGATTTTTAATACCAATTAACAGTGGAGTTGGAGGTTTTTCTTCCGCATTAGTAGTGGTAGGAAAAACCAGTAAAAATGAGAGGAAAAGTAATATAGGTATGCTACAGTATTTTATTTTAACTACGCTTGAATCATTCATTTTTTTAACACTCCTTATTTCATTTTGCGCTCTTTGATTCTTATTTAAAAAAAGTCAAAAAGAAGAAACCTTTTTGACTTTTCAATAAAATTAATATAAATTATCGTAAATCCAATGCAATAAATCTAGATTTATTGCATTTCACGGAGAGCATACCACGCTATTCCTTCATATTTCCAACCAGCGTTCACTAAATTTTTATATTCAGGCGTACTTGTCGTATACACATGACTTTCTTGAGAACCTTTTGCATTCGGGTTATAGACACGGTAGACTTTTATGTTTCCACCAGATTTCCAAGAAATTGTTTCGTATTTCCAACCGGCTTGTACTAAACTATCTCTTTCACCTGCACTTAATGTGTACATATGACGTCCATTATTAGAATTGTATAATCGATAAACATTGTTGCCAGTTTTTGGTGCCGCCCATCCAACTCCTTCATATTTCCAACCAACATCTTGTAGGCCAGAGGCTTCACTAACTTCCGTAGTATAATGATGGCTGCCACCATTAGCATTGTACATTCTGAATACAAATTGTTCATTATTCCGTTGTCCATTGGTACTAGGTCTATTTACTGGAGCATCACTCAGCACCCGTCTAGCAAAGCTCGGTGCAAAGTATGTCCAGTCAATATTTGCGACTTTAACATATTCACCCGGTTGAGGCGCATGGACGTACTGTCCATTTCCAATATAGAGGGCCACGTTATACGTATTACCTCTAGATCCCCAAAATAACAAATCGCCTGGTTTCAATGAAGATAAACTAACTTCTTTTCCGCTGGATTCTTGAGGTACTGTCCAATCTCCTATATTTACTCCAACTGTATTCAAGTATATATATCGTGTTAATCCTGAACAATCAAACCCTGAGGGAGTTTTTCCTCCCCAAACATATGGAATATTTCTCTTTGCCAAATCTATTGCTAAATTAACAACTTTCTGTTGATCTACAGTCATCGACGTACTAGTTTCAGGTTTCGAGGTAACAGCATCATATTTGGGCATAGACATAATTGCTTCAAACTGTTATAAAGTATACCCTGCATCTAAAGCTTTTTGTTTTTCTAATTCGTAAGAATCATCTTGAATCGTAGAGGTTGATATTTCAGAATCAGTCACTGCTTGTATCTGACTGTTTTCTTGTTCACTTAATATACTTTTGTCAACTTCATTACTAGGAATTTCCTCTGCAAAACTATTAATTGAATAAATATTTAAACCAATGATAGACAAACCAACTAGCATAGAAACTTTTATTAATTTTTTCATAGTGAACCTCCTTAAGTTTCTTATCTGATATTATTCGACTGTCGATAGAAGTTTTGAAGCAGCATTATGCAAATCAATGGAAGCTTGCAACAAGTCATTTTTAGTTGAATTTGGATTTTCTAAAGTCGCTTTAACAGTAGTTAAAGCAGCTTCGAATTCTGCAAAATCAGTAGTGGGATAGTCTTCTTCTTTGAATGTGGATTCGCAATAGGTAACTTCTTTTTCTAGTTTAGAATAAGAAGATTCTGCATAAAATGATATATCTTCATTATTCCATCCTATATTAATAAGACCATCATGTTCACTTTTATTAGTAGTAAACATGTGAGCACCTGCTTTTAAAGCATTCTTGTTATAACTACGATAAACTGGTATATCATCTCTAGTATCACTTAAGAAAGATTTCCCTTCTTGAGTCCAACCTTGTTCAGCTAACCAGTCGTATTCTACGATACTTTTAGTATAGATATGGTCTCCTGCATTCGGATTGTATAGACGATAAACAATATCACCTTTTTCTGGGACACTCCAAGCAGTTTGTTCCCCAATCCAACCTTGACTAGCTAACCAACTTGCTTCCGCATAATCAGTAGTAAAAAAATGTTCTCCAGAATTCGGATTATACGACCTGAACAAGAGATTCTCTAACCCCAAGTTTTCAGCTTTTGCTTCTATCCCAGAGCATAAACCGAAACCTAATCCAGCCAACAAGCCTATACTTAAAACAATTTTTTTCATGAGATATACCCCTTTATTTTTAATAACGCTTTCTTATTGTTTTATAATACCATAAGTTTTTTTAATTATGAAATATTATTGAATTTTTATAGTTTTTTATGTGAATCTAAGAGTTTTGCACAAATAAATTGTAAATATTTGTAACTCATATATTTAATGGACATCTAAAATAGGCAGGTGTAGTTCGTATATTGTCAAAAAAACAAAAAGTCCATTATAAGTATACCTATAACGGACAGTTTCAATCATAATTAATATACACTCAAAAGTTACATTAAAAAAATTCGATATAAGCCTTTATAGCAATATTAATGACAAAATAAAAAGCGTCACCTTTGGGTATGTCCACAAGCAACACTTTTGAAAAATATAAAAAGAATTTTCATTCATTACACGTACGTATTATTTTACTGGCTGAGGTTATAAAATTCTGTCTTTCACTATCAGTTAAGGTACTAATAGTCCCTAAATTGTCCCAATACACATTTTCAATACCAATATCCTTTAAAGTAGTAATAATTTGACCTTCAAATGAATTCTCACATCTTTCACGTAAACTATCTGTTGGCTGTTCAGAAGTTGTAAAAATATGTGCAGATTTAATATTTAATAAAGGTTTAAGTCCGGACCCATCATCGTGAAAAGCTACCCCATCTAGAAAAACCTTGTCCATGAATCCTTTAAATCCTGCCGGACAACTATACCACCATATTGGAAAAATAATGATAAGTTTATTAGTATCTCTCAATATGTTAATATATTTATTGACTATGGGATCACTTGAAAGACCTGCTTGATAAGTTGCTAAATCTTTTGTTTCAAGTATAGGGTTGAATCCGTCTTTATATAGGTCAACAAGATGGTAATCGACATGATTTTCCTTTAGTTGATTAACTAAATTATTCTTTAGTGCATGATTAAAACTCTTATCCCAAGGATGATCGATTATTAAAGTAGTTTTCATTTTAGTTCTCCTCTCTATTCTCCAAACCCATACCATAAGACAAGTGCTTTTACTGAGTTTAGTAAAAACATAAATGTCATAGCTAAATATACTAGAGCTGCTGGATTGGCGCCACTTATATAAACATATGATTGTAAGCATAAATTAATTACATTAATCACTGTAAACCCTACCCAACCGATTGCTTTACCTTCAACCATCAAATATTGGGAAACTACTTGTATGATGAATACAAGTGCGTTACAGTATATGACCCATTGTGGCGCATTATTAGGAAGTATTGTTGAGCCATAAGTAAGTAATAAGATGCCTCCTGCAACTGCAATGCATAGTGATACGATTAAGTTAGATTTAGTAACTTTAGTAACTGCTATTTGTTTACCTAGCGAAAAGAAACCTTTCAAATAAATAAAAAATGCATAAATTCCCACAAACATCATTCCAGATAAGCCAAACATATAATTGTTAAAAGTATCAAATAAGGCACCAACTACTCCTAACCCTGTAGCGAATTTACCTGATTGGTTAGCTAATAATACAACTGTCATTCCTATGATACTGCCTAAAAAAGAGGTAACCGTTGTTAAAGTAATATTTCCGTTGCTACTTATAATAGTACTTATAATAACTAAAATTATTCCTAGAGAGATCCAACCGATGTCCCATTGTTTGCTGTTTAAAAGTGAATGTACTTTCTTCATAATTAATCTCCTTCTGTTAGAATTTTTAAAGCTAATTGTATAGATGTTTTTTCTCCCTTCAGCATTTTTGCATTACCGTTCACCAAGTCATTAACCCCCTCTTCTAACGATTCATTGAATTCTACTACTGTATTTAAAATAGACAGCGCTTTAATTCCGCGTACAGCTGCAATGACATACAAAATACTTGTTTCCATATCTGATGCAAGCACATTGTATTCAGACCAAAAGGATTCTTTTTGATAATTAGTTTTCATGTAAAATCCATCATGACTTCTTATTATCCCATATTTAATATCTTTTGTAGAAATTCTAAAAGAAGATTCTAGAAAAGTATTGTTTGGACATGCGGGAAATGACAAAGGTAAATATTCTTTAGACAAGCCGTCCTCGCGAACCACTCCTGTAGCAACGACGACATCTCCAATACCCAAATTATCATTAAGAGATCCACAACTACCTACTCGTACAATTTGGCTTACACCAATATTAAATAATTCTTCAATCGCTATTGCAGTTGAAGGGGCTCCAATACCTGTTGATAAAATTAAAATTTTTTCTCCACGATAGTAACCTACAATTGATTTGAATTCTCTATTAAACTTCAGTTCTGACGGATTATCTAAAAATTTTGCTATCTTGGAAACTCTAGCTGGATCACCTGCGATTATTGCTTTTTTAACATTAATCGAATTTCCTAACTGAATATGAGCTTCTACCTCTTCAATATTTGTCATATACTACCTCCAAATTTTTCTAATAAATCAAAATCATTAACTTGTATATTTCCATTGCTATTCATAATTATTTGTTTTGACTTTAGTTCTAACAAAACTCTATCGACGCTTCTAGTAGTCGAAGAAATTTTTTTTAACAAGCTATTTCTTGAAATAATACTGTTATCTGGTGAAAGTTGAGAAAGTATCAAACAGACTTGTTCCTTTGTAGTCAATAAAGAGTATGTTTCCACCAAATTGCTTAGTTTATATATTTGGTTGCATAAAGAATTTATAAGAATATTATTCAGATGATTATCTAAGGATAACCATTCAAGAAATTGTTTTCTTGGTATTTTCAACAAAATGATTTTACTCGTTGAAACTACTGAAGAACTAAAAGGCTGACTATTAAATATTTCATGCTCACCAATAAAATTTCCGGATTCATAAGAATCTAAAATAATTTGTTTGTCCTTAAAATTATCAATAAAAATATCTACAGTTCCATTTACTATATAAAAAACATGATCATAGATGTTACCACGAGTTAGAAAAAAATCTCCTTTTGAAAATTCTACAATTATAATTTCTCGAAGAATTTTATAAGGACAATACTCTAATAGTTGAGTTGCAGTTGAGTATCTTTTAATCAAATTATCTATATCCATAGTAGTTATCCCCTCTTTTTATATGATTTTAAAGTAATTTTCGTACTGAATCAACGTCACTAGTCTATAAATGGTTGCATTATATGAAAGCGTTTTATGTAATTGTTAGACAAATGTCTTTTCAGAAAAATATTAAAACAGTAATCTGTTTTTCGTTAGATTCCTGTTTTGAGTTTGGCTTCAATATATAGAAAATTACTTGGTATAACATTGTGTATTTTTTTAATTGTGAATAAAAAGTGTCACCTGTGGGTATGCTAGTAATATTTTTTATGAGCAAAAAAACTCTCGTCTAAAATGAGAGTTGACTAATAATTTTATTCTACAGAATCCTTAACATCAGATAATTTTAATTGACGTAAATCATAAATTATACACGCAGTATTTATGCCTATAGAAAATATTAAAAGATTTCTTTCTCTATATAAGGTACTAAACAAAATTTTTAACATATCTTCTATTTTTTTATCTCGAATAGGTGAAACAGTCTTTATTTTTATCAGCTTGTATTAACGTTACATAAATATAATATGTATCGTTTAATACTTTGAGAAAATAGAAAAAACTCGTTAAAATCAATATCTCAAAAACATTTAGAGTGTTTGATAAAATAATTAAAAGTGATAATAGAACTCTCCAAAAATCACAAACTAGGACAAATGAGGAATGTTGAAAAATTGGGATTCTGATCAGTCATTTTAGCTAGACCAATTAAAATTCACAAAAGAAGCCCACCAAAGGCTTGGTGGGCTTGCTCCTTGGGTTAAGCTAGATTATGTTGCCTTGCCAGTTAAATAACGGTTAATTAGTAAAAATTCGCTTAAAATGATTTGATGAAAATTCGTCA
>NZ_JAHUZB010000018.1 GCF_019218635.1 Enterococcus alishanensis
AATACTAATCCTTCAGTACTTTCATCATTTAATTTATGATAAATTAATTTAACAGTTTGAGCCTCAGCAGTAATTAAGCCACTAATAGGACTATAATTTGTCTCAGTATTTACACCACTAAATCCATATCCTGGTACATAAAAGGCTTCTGCGTGGTAACGATCTCCTATATTCCCGCTTAAACTAACATCATCATGAATCTTTTCAACAGTATTTCCATCAATATCATAATGCCAATACTCAACGGTTATATTCCCACCTGTTTCTTCAGCGGCCTGCGCATTAAGGGTGCCAATAACACCCAGAAAAAGAATTCCTATAAAAGTTAGAAATTTGATTATATTTTTTTTCATGCAAAATGTACTCCTTTTTTATATTTTTCAATTATTATCTAGGACTATAGAATGCAATCCCTTCATCATTCCAACCTAATCCGATTAACCAGTCTGCTTCTGTTTTACTTCTTGTAAATAAATGTGAACCTGGTCCCGTAGCGTTTGGATTGAAGACTCTATAGATTGGATGGCCTTTTTCCTTTGGTACCATATAAAAGCCCGTCCCCTCTTTCTTCCATCCTTTTGAAGCGACATTATGATATTCTGATTGACTTACAGTATAAAAATGTTCTCCAGAATTAGGATTGTACAATCGGAAAACAGGAACTGCTTGCTCATAAGAAGATAATACACTTTGGAATGCCACCCCTTCGGCTTGCCACTTAAGACCTACAATCCAATCGTATTCGTCTTTACTAGTTGTATATAAATGGTCTCCATCATTTAAGTTATATGCACGCCATACTGGAACCAATACTTCATCAGGAACATCATTACTTGTGTAGATGTATGTCACCACTTGCACGTTCTCATTGTAAATTCCTTTAGTATTTCCAATGGTATCTTTCAGCGTGTATCCCTCAATAGTTTTTGGTTGTATTTCGTAAGCCGTATTTATTTTTCCTTGAGATAAGTCATTTTCTGAGATAACATTTCCTTGGTCATCTTGGTACTGAATCAAAACGAGACCGTCAGATACAGCAGCAGTTAATTTGTTGTAAATTAATTTGACTGTTTGAGTAGCATCAGTAATTAATCCACTAATAGGACTTAGTCCTGTTTCGGTATTTACACCACTAAATCCATATCCTGTCACATAATAGGCCTCTGCATGGTAACGTTCTCCAACATTTCCGGTAATTATAGTATCATCATGGATTTTTTTAACTGGTGTTCCGCTGGAATCATATTCCCAGTATTCAACTGTAACATTTCCACCAACTTTAATATCCTTTTGATAGATGTAGGTTACTTCTTGAGGATCCGCAGTAAATGTACCTGTCGCATTACCTTGTACTTCTTTGAAAGTATAACCATCTATTGCTAATTGTTCTGTTGTATAAGAGTCCCCAACGTTTCCAGATTTCACAACGTCAGGAGCTATTGTATTCCCATCTGTGTCTGTATAATGCACGTTTACGTCTGCACCTTTTATAGGAGTTTTCTCGTAAATAAAAGTGACCGATTGTTCTGAATAGCCTAAAAATCCTGACAGTGGGCCATCAGTATTTTTAAAAGTATAACCAGCAATAGAAATATTGTAGTCTTCAATTGATATAGTATACGGATCACCAATTTTACCAGAAACACTTTGAGCAGGGCTTATTTCATTTCCTTTAGTATCTTGATATTTTATGATTAAATGTGCTGCTTCATCTCGTTTTTTTTGCCAAATATAGGTGTCCGCATCAGTTTCCCCACGGTAATTTTTCATAAACTCGGCAGATGTCCAGATATTTTTTCCAGTTGGCATTTCATTATTTCCACTACCTATATTTTGCCAGTTCCCCGTGTAAGTTTCATCTGCTACTAATTCTTCCAAACCTGCTGAATTGTCCATTCTAAAGAACGGACTCATTACAATCTCTTCTAAATAAAAGTCTGAAGTAAACATTTCATTTATCTCAGTATCCTCATTAGTGATGAAATTTGAAATATTCAATTTTTTCAAATAAGCTGTAAAATAGAACAGGCCATTCATATTTTTTACATTAGGTGTTCGGAAGCTAGACAGATCTAGTTCTTCCAAACTCATACAAGAATCGAACATACTGCTCATTTCTATAACACTGGATGTATCAAAATTTAGAATTTCTAAATGTTTTAGGTTTTCCATCCGTGCAAACATAGCTGTCATATTTTCAACTCTATTTGTACTAAAACTGGATACATCAAGCTCTTCCATACTTGAAAGACCTTCAAACATAGACTCCATGCTCGTAACTTTAGCTGTAATAAAATTAGAAATATTTAAAGACTTCAGATTATTATTCCCTGCAAACATAAAACTCATGTCAGTTACATTGGATGTGTCGAAATTAGAGAGATTTATTTCTGAGACTGACAACCCATAAAACATATAACTCATATCAGTGACACTTGAAGTATCAAAATTCGATAAATTAATATTGAATAATCCTACTGAGAAATTAAACATGTTAGACATACTAGTTACATTTGAGGTATCAAAACTTGAAACATCTAATTCCTCTAAAGCAAAAGTCTGAAAAAACATACCTGACATATCTGTAACACTTGATGTATCGAAATTTTTTAAATCTAATTTTTGCAGTCTAAAATTTTCTGAGAACATATTAGTCATAATTTTAACATTTGTAGTATCAATTTCTGTGGCATTAATTGATACCAAGTATTGTAATTGGGAAAACAAATTAGTACTATCTTCCGGTGCGAATACTTTTTCGGAGAAAATAATATACGAAATATCGTCTATGTTCTCAATACCTGTATTCCATGGAGAACTTGCATATTCTCCTAGCGTACCACTACTTGTAAATTTTAGGGTTTTAGTATCCAAATCAAATTCCCAACTAACCGAACCCCATATTCCAGTGACCATATTATCATTTGATTGTTTTGTTGTATTTTTTTTTATTTCATTTTGAAAATTAATAGCCAAATTATCGTCTTGTTCAGATGAGTTAGACAAAGTAAAAGTTTCGATATGATTTCTATTTGAATGGCGGTAACTATTGTCTATCTTTGCAAAGCTTAATGTACTAGGAAGCATGAAAAAACAAGACAAAACAATGAATAATATTTTTTTCATAAAAATCTCCTTCTTATTAATTTATAAATCAAGAGAATATAAATGTGCATTACTAAACTGAAATTAATCAATTAAAAAACTCTAATTCATGTTCTATGCTCACGTAAAAAAAGCTCACCAATATGCGGATTGTGTTCTATTGACAGAATATTCACGTGTGGAATTGAACTACTATAAACTTCTGATAAAGCACCTGCTTACTGTTGTTCAAAAAATCCCCCCTATTTCTATAGATATCATTACACACGAACCTAAATATTTTTTCCACGATTCAAAAAATTGAGACATATTAAACGATAATTATATCATATTTTTTTGGTGTTAGTATCAAATCTTAAACAGCTTTTCGTAGAGACGAGAATAAACTAAACTTATCTACGAGAGGATGGATATTATGGCTCGATATGAAGAAAATTTTAAACAAATGATTGTTGAACTGAATCAAACTGGACGTTTTGTTCGAGGGTCGGCGAAAGAATATGGCTTATCTGAAACAACGATTTACAAATGGAAGAATTTATATTTACCTAATCAGTCCAAAGGACCGACTGGAAAAGAAGTGGCTGAGTTGAGAAAAGAAAATGCTCGTTTGAAAGAGGAACTTGAAATCTTAAAAAAAGCCGCAGCCCTTTTCTCTTGGAAAACCTAAATTCGCTTTTTCAATTCATTGAAAAATGGTGCAAGGATAACACTGATTCTTTGTTGTGCCGTTTATTAGAAATCCCTATAAGTGTCTATTATTTTTATAAAAAAACATTGGCAGCTAAAGAAATCAGATATAATACGTTGAAAAAGATATTTCAACAATTTTTTTCATAAATAAACAATGCTATGGTGGAACAAAAATCTATCACGTTCTATTAAAAGAAGGTGTTTCAGTACCTCTTAACTATGTCCAAAAGCTAATGAAACAATTAAATTTGAGGTCGATTGTAGTTAAAAATATATCTCTCAAAGATTTAACAAACCGATTATTTCAAAAGAAAATCTCTTAAATCAGGATTTTGTTTCTAAAACTATTTGTGAGAAATGGGCAGCCAATACACAACGAGAGGAGTGGAATAATGTCTTGAAACTAACAAAATAAAGTATTCTTATAGTAGAAAAGGAACACCTTATGATAATGCTGGAATCGAATCTTTCCACGCTCCATTGAAAAAGGAAGAAGTTTACACGACTAATTATTTAGATTTTGAAGAAGCGAATCGAGCCCTATTTAGCTACATCGAAGGATGTTTAACCGAAATCGAATCCATGGCTCTATTAACTATCATACCTCAAAGGAAATTGATAAGTTGGTGAAAGAAAAAATAGTGTGATTGTCACTACTAAAATGTTCCCAAGATATTGACCCAAATTCATCTTTCTAATGTATTGTATATTGGACAAAAAGTCATTAGAAAGATATTTCATTCCTTAATTTAATAGTCTTTTGACTTCTTAGTATTAGAAGAATTACTTACAGTAAAAGCCAATTCAGCAAATGAACTAGCTTTTACTGTTAGCTACCTTTTCTCTTAAAAATTCTCATTCGTCGATAAGGGTAACAAAAATAGTTGTGTCTTCTAATGCTGTTCCTTGAATGTAGTGTTTACCATTGAAAGATAATATTTCTCCTGGAGTCAAAGTATGGTCTTCATCATTATCCAAATTGATTGTTATTTTACCCAAAACCACAGTAAATAAAATTTCTTGTTTTTCATGATTATGTTTAGGAATAGTATCGCCTTTAGGTATAACTTTTTTTACAGTTTTAAAATTTCGTTTCTCTATTACCTTGCCTAATTTATTTTGTACATTGCCAATCATATACACCATTCCTTTTATTTTATTTTTCACTACATAATGCTATATATTTTAGTTGTTTCCCTTCGGTTGTGAAAAATTTATGCATTTTTTTAAACATAATTTTATTTTCTTTTTTTTGTCCATTCTTAATTATCCTTATAGTATTCAAAAGACCTTCATCTTTTATCATACCTTGGAAAGACATGAGTGTCATGTCTCCGGTATCATATTTTACAGAGGAAAATCCACTTTGTTTGATCAATTTTTCCCACTCATCAATGGGTAGTGGGCATACGTTGATGTTAATAGTTTCCTTTAACTTGTCAATAGGTGTAACTAAATTCTCGTCATAGAAGGTAATATCGTGAGTTAAAAGCTTTCCTCCTGGCTTCAATACTCGATAATACTCTTTCAATGCTTTCTCTTTTGCCTTGTTGTTGAGCATTGTAAGCATAGCTTCATTTATAACAATATCAAAACAATTGTCTTCAAAGGGGAGTTTTAGAGCATTTCCTTGAATTAAATCAATGAAATTTTCGACATTATTATTAGCTATATTTATTTTAGCTTTTTCAAGATTTTTCTTTTCCAAATCTAAAGCTGTTATATGACAATGAAAAGATTTAGCTAACTCTATAGACGTAGTACACATATTACATGCAACGTCTAACACCTTCATTTTACTTGAAAAGTGGCCTTGATGAATTAACCACTTGGTAGCTGTCACTCCTCCAGGACGAAGTCGTGTTTTTCCTAACTTAGCTAAAAAATTGTGACCTACCATTTTTTCCATATCCATGCTCCTTATTATTAATTATCTAAATGAGAATAGTTATCACTTACAGTCTATCATTATATTTATTGATTCACAATGACCAATCAAATTTAGGAAATAAAACAAACTAATTTCATCTTAAGAAAAAAATGATTTAACGAGTACACTCGAATTGATTTGTTAACTTTGTATAATGCGATTTATGTAGATAAAAAAGCAGACCTAATTAGGTCTGCTTTTAATATTTGCGATTATGGAAACCTAGGAGTTAAATAACTAAGAAGAACTACATTCTTTGTGACATGAATGGAGGGGGTCTTTAATTGATGTTTTACGATATAATATTTAAAATGCATTCAAGAAAGGGGGAATTTTATGGGATTATGGTATTTTCTTATTTTAATTTTAGGTGTTAGTATGGTTGTTATTGGAGCAAAGGCCAAAAGTGTACCTAAATCGACGAAGCTTGTAATCATTAGCCTTGTATTTGGTATTTTATTAATTATGATGAGTTTATTTCTTTTCCTACCAGGTAGTTCTACTATTTTAGACAAACTATTCGGATTTAATTAGCTGTTTATATTGTATAAGAAGTAACTAGTTTACAAAAGAAAATAAATGCTCCAAAGCAGCAACTTGGTATAAATTTGTAAAGTTAATAGACACATTTAGAAGCGAAAAAATATTCTAAAACTGCGTATGATAAAATAAGATAAAAAGGGGTAGTCAACATGTCATTTAAATGTGTAATATTTGATTTTGATGGGACTTTAGCGGACTCGAAAGAATGCAGTGTCCGTTCTACACAACAAGCGTTCTCTATGATGGGATTTAGTGTCCCAAGTCATCAATTGATTGAACACTATATGGGAATCCCTATAGAACAATCTTTCTTAGATATGTCTGAAGAAACACTTGATGACAATACATTAGCTGAATTAATAACTACTTTTCGAGATTGCTATAAAAATAATGAGCGATCTACTTTACAAGTTTTCCCATATTTTCCTGGAGTGCTTGATGCCCTTCATGGCAAGGAAATAAAATGTTTTGTCCTCTCGAGTAAAAAAACTGATGTTTTAGATCGAAATTTAAAACAATTGAACATTCGAGACTATTTCGAAGAAATTTATGGTTCAGATAGAGTAAAAGAATACAAACCACATCCATATGGAATTTTACAAATTCTAAAAAAATATAATTTCGAGAAGAAT
Source organism: Enterococcus alishanensis (assembly GCF_019218635.1). Classification (GTDB taxonomy): domain Bacteria; phylum Bacillota; class Bacilli; order Lactobacillales; family Enterococcaceae; genus Enterococcus_A; species Enterococcus_A alishanensis. Next base: position 6,904 of record NZ_JAHUZB010000018.1, read on the forward strand.
ACTGCAGTTATGATAGGGGATGCTACTTTCGATATAGAGATGGGTAAATCTGCTGAAATTACAACCGTAGCAGTCACTTGGGGAAGTCATAATTTAAAAGAGCTAAAAAAAAGCTCTCCCACTTTTATAGCAGATAGCCCGAGCCAATTAAAAGAGATGCTAACTTGATAGACTTTTTGTGGGTCAACTAAAATTATCTGTAACAAATTAATTGATAAAATTTACTTCTTCGTTTGATTGGTCGATGATCTTGTTCAATCAAATTATTGAGATATTTGACTACTCGATGCTCTGTCTTGATATAAAGTCTGTTTCTTTGTAACTTTTTAAAAGCACTTCCAATGGATGGTGCTTTGTCCATCACCAGAACTTTTGGTTCTCCGAAGTGTTTTCTTAACCTTTTGAGTAAGGCATACGCAGCTTGTGTATCCCGTTTTTTTGCGTAGCCAAATATCTAATGTTAAACCATTCGCATCAATAGCACGATAAAAATAATTTCATTTACCTTTAATTTTGATATAGGTTTCGTCCATTTTCCGCGAATAAAAAGACTGTTTGTTTTTCTTTTACCAAATATGGTAAGGAATCTGACCGTACTCTTGAACCCATTGATAAATGGTTGTATTGCTAACATTAATTCCGTGGTCATACATAATTTCTTGAAATTCTCGATATTTGAGTTTATAACGCAGGTAGTAGCCTACGGCTACGATGATCACATCTTTTTGAAATTGTTTTCCTTTAAAATGATTCATCTTTATTCCTCCAAGCTATCTTTTTTATTCATCTTACTCTAAAAGAAACTTATCGGAAACTTTGCAACAGAACCTAAAAAAGACCCAAAAAAATATTTTTTTAGGTCTTTTTTTTGACTAATTTAAGTATCAATAGAATGATTAATAAATTCTATGAATGTATTAAAAATTAACTTCCTGTGAAAAACATACGGCTTTCAAGGCACATCATTTTTCTAAATCCACTTCATCGAGATGATGAGAGTATTTAATTTTTTATAATATTCCTAATGACTATTACAATCAAACATAATAGTATACCTAAAAATATCCAATACATATTCGTTAAATCTGCAGTTTGCGGATAGCGACCTTGCCGTTCTTGTGTGATAACTAATTTTTGTGTAGTTGTGTCTGTTGTTGGCGACTGATTCGTATCTGTCGTACTTTCAAC
>NZ_JAHUZB010000019.1 GCF_019218635.1 Enterococcus alishanensis
GAACTACCTCAAGAGCCTAGGCAAATTACTTACTATTTCCACCAAATTTTAACGAAATGTGACTTGAAAAATATTCACTTTCACCAATTGCGTCATACTTTTGCCACGAGATGTATTGAAGCTAATGCTAGCATCACAGCAGTAAGTGCAATTCTTGGCCATGCATCTACTCAAATGACCCTTGATGTCTATACTGATGCAAATTTAAAAAGTCGCCAACAAGCAATCTTAAAAAGAGAACAAATCGCCTAACGTCATTTTTCTTCAATATTCATTTAAAAAATGAAATGAGAAAACTGAGGGGGGCTTTTTTTGTTTTTTTTTCAGATTCTTCCTCTTTTAAAGCTGTGACATTTTCCGTTTATGTTATCGCTAGCTTTCAAGATAAAAAGTACCTCGTTATTCCGTAATAGCCGTCAATGGTCGTCAATGAGCCTATTCAAAAACTATTGATATCAAGGTTTATAGTCTTGTGCTTGGTATTCACTATACCAAGTACAAATTAATATAAACGAATATGTTGATTATCTTTTTTTAAGAAAGAAAAAAATGAAAGGAGGTGTAAAAGTGAGAGTTCTTATTGTAACAAATAATATAGAAAATGAAATGACGCTCCATGAGCAACTATGCCGATTAAATCATGAGATATATATAACTCGTGATTTATATGTAAATTGGTTGCAAAGTGGGAAATTCCCACGTTGGACAAGTAATTTTCCAATTATTATTATCAGTGAAACAATTTCACAAAAGGAAGCTCTGGAAATTCTTGAGTACATTATTAGTTGGGAAACTATCTGTTTATTAAAAACAGATGAAGTATTAACTATTGAGGAAGAAGGAATTCTATGTGATGGCGGCTTTGATGCTTGTATTTCAACTCAAGGATCCTTTTCAGAACTTAGAGAAACAATATTTAATTGTTCGACAAAAGAAAAAAAAGGGATAGATATTCAAAAAAAACAGTTAACAGTTACTTTTAAAAATTTTCAAGAGCAACTGGCTCCAAAAGATCAACAAATTATTTCCGTATTACTAAAAGCTACCGATAGACCCATTACTAGAAAAGAATTGTCAAATATATTGTGGCATAAATGTACAAATGCTACTTTAAGTCAACTCTCATTACGAATAGGCAAAATTAATAAACGAATTTTTAATGAATATGGTGTGGAATCTGCTATCCAAACATTATGGGGTAAAGGTTACTATTTCAAAGAACTTTTCTATGCAAATATAAATTAAATTAGATAGGAGTAAATTTTTATGAGTAAGAAAAAGATAGCAGTTTATTTGTCTTTGTTTGCCTTGCTATTCAATTCTTTTTTACAACCCGGAGTTGTTTTAGCTGAGGAGTTAACAACGTCTACTGAAGAACCAGCGGGAAGTAATACGTCAGGCACTTTGGAAGAGTCAACGATTCCCTCGGCAGATTCTAGTAGTTTAGAAAGTTCAGCAACAACATCTAGTAAAATTGATACAGAAGACCCTGTAAGTTATGAAGGAGAGGTGACAAACCCAAGAATAACTTATAATGCAAACGGTGGATCAAACTCTGGTGTAGTTAAAAACGATCAAATCGCTCTAAACGGTGCATATACTGTAGGTACTGTTGGAACAGGAGCGGATCAATTAAATTTCACAGCTCCAAGTCCATCTAAACAAATTTTTGATGGATGGAATACAGATCCTAATGGTGGAGGAGATAGCTATTCGTCAGGTGAAGTGGTTGATTCTTGGCCATACAGTACGGATACTATTCTATATGCTCAATGGGCAACTGCTTCTACAGTATCGTACAATTTGAACGGTGCAACTAGTCAGTCGACACCTGCAAGTCAATTTGGAAAATCTGGGACCACTGTTACGGTACCTAGTATACCTACAGATTTGGTAATGAAAGAAAATACTAGTGCAGCGGGGACATGGACGACTAACGCCGATGGAACGGGAACTGAGTATTCGCCAGGTAGCTCTTATACTTTAACGGATAGCAATACTATTCTGTATTTAAAAATTGTTGCTAATCCTTTTGATGCAGATGCAACTTTGACCTTCAACTTAGATGGAGGTACTACTACAGATACAGATCTCACAAATGGAATTAAAACTAATGTCAGTAATGACTATAAAGTAAGTCTGCCTTCCGCTACGCCGACCAAAACAAACTATACTTTTGCAGGATGGTCCATTAATAACAAGACTTATGCTGCTTCATCTGAAGTTACTTTAACATACTCTACTGTCGCAAAAGCGTTATGGACACCGATACAATATGTTTTATATGAAAATGGCTTGCCTTCAGGATCTAGTGATACTGTGGCAGGGATGCCATCTAATACACAAGTTCCTGCGAATGGCGCAAAATATACAGTACCCAACAATGTACCTACAAGGACTTCTAATGATGGAAGTGGGACTATATATAAATTTGAATATTGGAGATTAGATAATACTCAGAATATCGCACCAGGTGGTCAATGGAGCACTAACAAACAAGTTGCAACATGGCATTTTGTCGCGATATGGTCTTCATTTAATCCAACATCTCAATGGACTGTTTCGTTAAATTCTAATAGCGCAACTGGGGGAGCCAAACCATATGAGTATACTTATGTTGATAAAGGAAAAGCATTAATTATTCCTGGTAGAGGAAGTATGGTTAAAAGTGGATTCACTTTTGTCGGATGGTCAGATGGCACTACTGTATATTCTGCAGGTGATAGTTATACTCCTACAGGTAATATAACCCTTACTGCTGAATGGATGGAGAATAGTACACAGGGAACCATAAAGTTCATTACACAATCTAAAAGTGGAAGTAACCCTTCTGCTCAAACTGGAACTGCGGGAGATCAAATTAAGTTACCCGATATTCCTGTAGATAATACTCCTCCGCAAGAAGGATACGTTTTTTGGGGATGGGCTAAAGACAAAAATGCAACAGTTCCCGACTATTATGCTGGGAAATCTTATACCCTATCAACAGGAATAACTACACTTTACGGTGTGTGGACAGGTTCACTATCTGAATATTGGACACAAATCAAGGTGAATGTTGATGGAGCAGATGGAAGTTTACCAGAAGGTATAAAATCAAATAATTTTTATGAACTTACTAGCGCTACTGACACCCATCTGTTTACTGTACCTACAATAACAAAAACAGGATACACATTAACTGGATGGTACTATAGTAAGGATGCAAAGACATACCAACCAGGTGATACTATAAGTTTAGCAAACATTGCAGAAACTAAAAATCCTGGAACATTAACAGCTAAATGGGATCCTATCACATATAAAATAACCTATGATAAAGGAGACGCCACTGGTGGTGCAGTTCCAACTACTGACACGATCACTGTAAATTATAATAAATCCTATACAGTTCTTAAAAACACGAATTCCTTAGTAAAAGACGGATATACCTTTATAGGTTGGACTGATGGAACAAATATTTACACACCTGGTCAGAACCTTTCTCCAACAAAGGATATAGTCTTGAAACCTGCTTGGAAAAAAAATCCTAGTGGTGGCGGAGGCGGAGGAACTATTGGAAATGTCAATATTATGTATGTTGCATTGGAAAGTGGTGTGACGGGTGATCTGCCAGATTCTGTAAATGTAGTGGGAAATTATACTACTAGTTATACTGTAGCTAATCCAAAAAGTAATTTCTCTTATCCAGGATATACCTTTTCTGGTTGGTATTTATTAGATTCTACGGGTCAAAAGATATTTTATTCCCCAGGGTCGTCTTTTGTTGTTGGAAATACTAATTTAATTTTTTATGCGGCATGGACAAAAGAAGTACCAGTTCCTGAAAACTCTTATAAAGTAGAGTTTAATGGAAATAAAAATACATCAGGACTGGTTCCGGATAGTCAATACGTACTAAAAGGTAGTAGTACAAAACTACCAAGTTCTAATACTTTAGTCAGGGACGAATTTAAGGATAATAATGCCTCTACTGGAACTATTGAAACAAACCCTTATATTTTCGTAGGCTGGAGTAAAAATAAGGATGCCAAAGCAAATGATTCAGATGTTCTTCTTGCAGGAACATCTATTACGCCAACTTCTGATGAAGTTTATTATGCAATTTGGGATTTAAAAGTGAAAGATATAACTTTAACATATGATGGAAATGGGAATACTGGTGGAACACCTCCAGCCAGTGTGACTGAGAAACGTTATACAGAAGGAAAAATTGATAGTTCAAATCAAGGTTCAACACTCACAAAATCTGTTGTAGTATCTGGGGAACTAACAACTTATGTATTTGCTGGATGGAATACGAAAGCTGATGGTACAGGAACTGATTATTACTCAGGTTCATTGTTCAATTTTCCTCAAGATACAACACTTTATGCTAAATGGGTGCCAATAAAATCAACTTCTTTAGCTCGAATTATCTATCTTGGTAATGGTCAGACCTCTGGAGATTTTATTCGATATGATGACACTTCTGCTAGTAGTTATACAATCAAGGGTGCAGGAAACATGGCAAAAAGTGAACATATATTTACTGGATGGAATACAAAAGCTGATGGCACAGGAACTAGCTACAATTCCGGAGAATCTATTACGACAAGTGATCACACGAGTTTAGTTTTGTATGCTCAATGGGAAAAAGCAGCCAGTGGAATAAATGTTATCTATAATGGAAATGGTAATACTTCAGGCAGCCTTCCAGATTCATTTAATGGGCCTAAAGGATCCAACGTTACTCTTGCAAGTTCTGCAGATGTTACTGCACTAGGATTGAAAAAAACTGGTTATATGTTTGCAGGGTGGTCAAAAAATATTGCAGGAACAGGAACACAATATGTTGCTGGTCAATCGTATACCTTTAATGAAAATACTATTTTATATGCGATTTGGGCAGAGGATGGGAACTATATAGCGACCCCATCTGAAGTTACCTATCATCCTAACTATAATGGAGTCTCAGATACTTACAATGTAAAAGGATCTGTAGACAGCACGGCTACTGTTGATGGGACTAATATTCTTCATGGACATAAAGTTGTCGCACAAGAAATAAATGGTGGCGTATATTTAGGTGAAGATTATACTGTGGCTTCTTATTCTACTACGGGACTTCCTAATAGAACAAATTACGCTTTTGCTGGTTGGTCTACAGACCCTAAAGCTACTAAGGCAATGTATTCATCTGAACAAGTTATTAATATGAATACTACTAGTTTAGATTTGTATGCCGTTTGGGTGCCAGGAACATATCAAATTATTTTTGATAAAAATGCTGCAGATGCTACTGAAACCATGAATAACCAAACAGTCACCTACGATAAAGATACAAATCTAAATATGAATCAGTATAAACGACCAGGCTACTCTTTTACTGGTTGGACTACTAAATCAGATGGTTCAGGCGATACCTATGAAGATAAAGTTAGCATCAAAAATTTGGCAGAAGTAGATGAAAGCATCACATTATATGCTCAATGGTCTGGTAATAAAGAAAATAGTATTCTATTTGATTTAAATGCAGACAATGATCCTAATGCAACAACAGATCAAAAGGATATTCTGAACTTAGCAACAGGGTCAAACTATGATCTTTCTACAGACATCAAAGATGCTAGTCGTACAGGGTATAAATTTACAGGTTGGTATACAGAAGCAACAGGCTCCACTAAGATGCCAGCTTCGTTAGTCATTCCTAACGGAAATACAACTTACTATGCCCATTGGGAAGCAATCAATTACGAAGTTGCTTTTGATAAGAATGCATCAGATGCAATTGGTTCTATGAGTAATCAAGCTTTTGCATATGATGAACAAAAAGAATTATCTGAGAATACTTTCACACGACCTGGATATACCTTTACAGGTTGGAATACTGAGGCAAAGGGATCAGGAACAACCTATGCAGATAAAGCACAAGTCAAAAACTTGTTAGCTAAAGATGGAAGTACCATCACGTTATATGCTCAATGGTCTGGTAATGAAAGCAACAATATTCTATTTGATCTAAATGCAAACAATGATCCTAATGCAACAACAGATCAAAAAAATATTCTGAACCTAGCAACAGGATCAAGTTATGATCTTTCTACAGGCATCAAAGATGCTAGTCGTACAGGGTATAAATTTACAGGTTGGTATACAGACGCAACAGGCTCCACTAAGATGCCAGCTTCATTAGTCATTCCTAACGGAAATACAACTTACTATGCCCATTGGGAAGCAATCAATTACGAAGTTGCTTTTGATAAGAATGCATCAGATGCAATTGGTTCTATGAGTAATCAAGCTTTTGCATATGATGAACAAAAAGAATTATCTGAGAATACTTTCACACGACCTGGATATACCTTTACAGGTTGGAATACTGAGGCAAAAGGATCAGGAACAACCTATGCAGATAAAGCACAAGTCAAAAACTTGTTAGCTAAAGATGGAAGTACCATCACGTTGTATGCTCAATGGTCTGGTAATGAAAGTAACAATATTCTATTTGATCTAAATGCAAACAATGATCCTAACGCAACAACAGATCAAAAAAATATTCTGAACTTAGCAACAGGGTCAAGTTATGATCTTTCTACAGGCATCAAAGATGCCAGTCGCACAGGGTATAAATTTACAGGTTGGTATACAGAAGCAACAGGCTCCACTAAGATGCCAGCTTCATTAGTCATTCCTAACGGAAATACAACTTACTATGCCCATTGGGAAGCAATCAATTACGAAGTTGCCTTTGATAAGAATGCATCAGATGCGATTGGTTCTATGAGTAATCAAGCTTTTGCATATGATGAACAAAAAGAATTATCTGAGAATACTTTCACACGACCTGGATATACCTTTACAGGTTGGAATACTGAGGCAAAAGGATCAGGAACAACCTATGCAGATAAAGCACAAGTCAAAAACTT
>NZ_JAHUZB010000001.1 GCF_019218635.1 Enterococcus alishanensis
TCGAACACAGAAGTTAAGCTTTTTAGCGCCGATCGTAGTGAGGGGTTGCCCCTTGTGAGAGTAGGACGTCGCCACGCGTAATTTATTCCGGCATAGCTCAGTTGGTAGTAGCGCATGACTGTTAATCATGATGTCGTAGGTTCGAGTCCTACTGCCGGAGTCATTAAAACAATTCATAAATTGAATTGTTTTTTTTGTGAGCAAATTTCTGTGGTTTAAATTGATTTGATGTTATTCTTCTTACATAAAGGGGATGAAATTATGTACATGAAAATTTCTGAATCATTAATAGACCAGTTGAAAGATTATCAAAAAAACGGGACGATTGTTCTCGATTTAGATGATGGTGTGGGCAAATACTCTAAGTTTGGAACTTGTGCTATAAATATAAGTTTCAGATTGTTGGTATTAGGAAAAGATCAAGATCAATCTGATTATACTGAAGTAATTTCTAGTGATATTGGTGAAATGCCAATAAAAAAACACTCTGAAATGTATTTGGAAGACAATTTAATTTTAGATTATGATCCAAGAATGTCATTAATTAAGTTAAAAGGCCCAAGTGGTATGATTGATGGAAACGTACAGATTGTTGATTTGAGAGAAAAAATTAGCAACTAAATTAAATAATTATAGTAAACAACGCTTTGTCAATGCAAAGCGTTGTTTTTATATTTATTTAGGTCTTTTGATATCGATAAGATTTGAGATATGGCTATATGTTTCGCCGGCTAATCGGGCAACTGGAGATAATTTTTCAGGTAAAATGTATTCTTTGTCAGCATCGAAAACATCTTCTGAAAATGAATAGTGCAATACTTCTAAGATGAATAAGTCGCTGATAATTATTTGATTATTAGTGATAGGAATGTATTGATGGACTTTTACTTCTAGACGAATTGGTGCTTCTTGGATGCCTGGAACGGCTATTTTTTTGCTGTCGATCATAGTGACGGGTAGGTTTGATAATTCACTTTCTGTTTCTGATAAGGTCGCAGCTGTTGCATTCATCAATACTAGGACGTCATCGTTTACAATTTGAATAACTGCTTCATTTGTTTCAGATAAATTTTTGGCAGTATCTTTCATTTGTTGATTGGGTTGTCGATTAATTGACAGGCTGACCAAAGGTAGATCTTTGGCGATGACACTGAAATAACTAAAAGGGGCAGCATTTATTACCTCTTTTGCTTTATTAAATGTTGTGACCCAAGCAATCGGGCGTGGGATAATACTACCAGTTAAAAATTTATAATGCTGTTGTGTAGTTAAGTTATTTGCTTCATATTCAATCATCTTTTTCCTCCTAAAAAAAGGCTGGGCCAGTATAAATGGTCCAGCCTTTATTTTATTGACGTTTTGTATTGGCATCGGATGTATCAAATGGTCTCACATATGCTTCGATTTCTTCCCGTTCACTTTGTAAGTGTGGAGGTAATGATAAGATTTCACCTGCGTGTTCGTAAGTTTCATCTTGTAAGAAGCCAGGACCATCTGTTGCTAATTCAAATAAAACCCCAGGTGCTGCTTGGAAATATTCAGATTGGAAATAGAAACGGTCAACAAAACCTGAATTTGGGAATTCTAATTCATTGATTTTTTTAATCCAAAAACGTAAAGCTTCATCGTCAGCAACCCGTAAAGCTAGGTGATGAACGTTACCAAAGCCTTGCATTGCTGGTGGCAAATCTTCACGATGATCTACGATGATAGTAGCCCCGTTACCGCCTTCGCCAACTTCAAATAAATGCATCGTGCCGTCTGAAGCTGTTTCTTCAAAGCCTAAAACATTTTTCAAGACAAGTTTCATATGATCAAAGTTTGAAACAACTACAATGGTTGGGCCTAAGCCGATAATTGAGTGTTCAGCGGGAACATTGGAATTTTTCCAAGGAATACCTGCTGCAACCCCTTTGTTATGTTCATCGGAAACCAATTGCATTAATTGATCATCAAAATCACTGAATTCCAAATACTTTTTACCGAAACGTTCTTTAATTTCACCATGCTCAACATTTAAACGATCAAAACGTTCTACCCAATAAGCTAAACTAGCATCAGTTGCTACACGGAAGCCAGTTCGAGCAATCGTATTCGTTCCTTTTTGGCCTTTTGGTAGTCCTTGGAAGTCAAAGAAAGTCATGTCTGTACCGGCACCGCCGACATCATCAGTAAAATATAAATGATAAGCACTGATGTCATCTTGATTGACTGTTTTTTTAATCATGCGTAAACCTAGTACATCAGTGAAAAAACGATAATTTTTTTCGGCGCTGGAAGTCATTGCAGTAACGTGGTGTAATCCTCTAATTTGTGTATCCATTGAAAAATCCTCCTTGATTGTCTGATTAACTCTTACTAAAAGTAAGTATACAGGATTAATTTTTTAAAGCAAGAATTTCAACTCCGCTTGATAATTCAAGTAAAAATCGCTAGGATGAAAATAAGGAGGCGCTCTTATGAAAAATACAATATTATTTGATCTGGATGGCACCTTGGTAGACTCCAGTGAAGGAATCATTAATAGTTTAAACTATATGATTGATCGGTTAGGCTTAAAAAAATTAGATCAAGCAACTTTACGTTTGTTTATCGGACCACCTTTGAAAGATTCTTTATCAACATATTTAGAAGTGACTGATCCGCTGGAAATCGACCAAGCGATTGCCACTTATCGTGAGCATTTTGCGGTTGCTGGTTTGAAGGAATTAACGATGTACCCCAATATTGCTGAGACATTGACTAGTTTGGCAAAAGAAAATAGATTGGCTGTAGCCACTTCAAAACCTGAAAAATATGCGAAACAAATTATTAAAAACCTAGGATTAAATCAATTTGAAGGTGTTTTTGGTGCCGATATGGACGGGAAATTATCAAGTAAAACAGCAGTCATCGAGTATGCGTTGGATCAGCTGGACACGACAGAGGGAATAATGGTGGGTGATCGTGAATTTGATATCCTTGGTGGAAGGGAAAACCATTTAAAAACAATTGGTGTATTATATGGTTTTGGTGATCGTACAGAGCTAACGGCTGCCGGAGCTGATGAAATCATCGAGTCTGTCACTGAATTACCTTTTGCGATAAAAAAAATCAAATAAAAAACCAGTCATTTTTTGAAGGACTGGTTTAAGCCGAAAGATTATTTAACTAATGTGTAGTCATCAATCGTTTTACCGTTAACATCTTTTAAGATGAGCCAGCTGTTGGTACCGGCAAAATATAAGAAGTTTCCTATCTCATTGACGCTTTTGAAAATAATATCTTCGGTAGTAGTAAAATTTTTTATTTGTTTAGCATGCTCTGCTCGCAAGCTCTGAGTGAATTTGGCAGCAAAACCAAGAGAACCGTCTTTGTTTAAAGGGGGTTCTTTTTTTAATGTTGCGCCGGCTAAAAGTTTTAACTCGTTGCGCTTTTGCCAAATGGCAGTGCCTTTTGCTTCATTATAATCAATAAAAAATTCAACGGTACTGATTTCTTTACGCCAGCGATGTTGCGCCTTTGCGGGTGCTTTTTTGATTTTTTTCATAGGATAACCAAAAGCCGTTAAAATTGTTGCAACCGATTCGTAAAAGTCGTCTAATTGATTGATATAATTTTGTGGAATCTTTTTCGCTGGAAACTCGCGGGCAATCGTTAATTTTGCATCAGTTAACTGTTGATAGAAAAACTCACCATAGTCGGCTAATGGAAAATCAAAGTCACAGCTAATCGTAATCAGCGTATCAAAATCTACACTTGGCTGATGATTGTCGATACCAATTCCGTTTAATTGACGATTTTTAGTGTAAAGCAATAGATGGTTGAGAGGTATATTGCTAGGGTTTGAGCTGATGCTAATCATTATATTTTGATGAATAATGTTAATCTCGTTTTTTTCGATGGATACTTGTAAGTCCATAGGAATCTCCTGCTTTTTTTATTTCAGTATACGAGAAATGCCAGGTAGAAAAAAATAATTTGCTTGGATACAAAAAAACCAATCTGTAAAGGATTGGTTTTTGTAAAGCCACCTGACGGGCTTGAACCGTCGACCTCCACCTTACCATGGTGGCGCTCTACCAGCTGAGCTAAGGCGGCATTTGTTATCTTATTAAGCTGCACAGATAATTATATAAAAGCTTTTTTTAAAAGTCAATCAAATTTAAATTTAAAAAATTTGGTCCTAATTGGAAGTTTTCAAAGGCTTATAAATTAGTTATTTTTAGTTGACTTCAAATAGAAAGATTCATTGATAGCTGTTTTTTGTTTTGCTATACTTATAATAAGAAAAAAGCGCTTTATTTTAGATTGGGAGGGATTTTTATGAGAAAAAATTGAGTTACCATACACTTAGAGTTTCTAAGTTTTTCCACAAAAAATCCCTTTGCGAATTGTTGTAAGTATATTTGTAGTAATAGGTAGTGGATGGATGGTTTTTTTGTGGCGTTTGAAATACGTTTACAAAAGGAGAGCCTATGAAAAAGGAAACAAAAAAAAGCTTAGTTAGTAAATTGATTGTTGTTGGTGTTGTCGTTATTTTGGTACTGATCTATTTTCTTGTACCTAGTGTGAATCAAATAGTACGCCAAATTGTCGGTATGTTTGCCAGTGGAGATTTTACCGTGGTACGGCAATTTATAGCTTCTTATGGTGGCTATGCCGTGCTGATTTCATTTTTCTTAATGATTTTTCAGTCAGTGGCAGCACCTTTACCGGCATTTTTGATCACCTTTGCCAATGCCAATCTTTTTGGTTGGTGGCAAGGTGCGATCCTGTCTTGGGTGTCCTCGATGGCTGGAGCCGCTTTGTGTTTTTGGATTGCCCGCATTTTAGGTCGGGATGTGGTTGAGAAATTAACCAGTAAGGGTGGCTTGCAACAAATTGACACCTTTTTTGAAAAATACGGTCGACTGAGTATTTTGATTGCGCGACTACTACCTTTTATTTCTTTTGACATTGTTAGTTATGCAGCAGGCTTGACAGCGATGTCCTTTGGGAGCTTTTTAATTGCGACAGGACTAGGGCAGTTACCGGCGACGATTATTTATTCTTATGTGGGCGGCATGTTAACTGGCGGTGCTGGTATGTTGGTGAGTGCGTTAATGATTTTATTTGCTTTATCGGCATTAATCGTCTTATTTAGAAAAATTTACACCGACCGGCAGAAAAAGAAAGTGAAACAAGAAGAAAATTAATTGCTTTTTTTAAAGACAGTCCTTAATGGATTGTCTTTTTTTGCTTAAATGAAGAAATCTTCATCTTGTTTATTAAAAAAAAGACGGATTATTTGTGAAAATCTAGTATGCTATAAGTGAGAGGAACTAAGGAGGTTGGGTTAGTATGAAAATTTTAATCGTGGAAGACGAAGAAAGTTTGGCTAATTTTATTGAGACAGAATTAAAATTTGAGGGTTATGAAACTGTTTGGGCTAGCGATGGGCAAGAGGCGCTAACAATCTTTTTTGAAAACCCTGAAGCGATCGATTTAATTTTATTAGATTGGATGCTACCAAAAACTGATGGGATTACTGTTGCCAGAAGAATCCGCAAACAATCAGAAGTGCCGATTATTATGATGACGGCAAGAGACCAAACCACAGATATTGTCCAAGGTTTAGACACAGGATTGGATGATTACTTAACCAAACCATTTGAAATTGAAGAATTATTTGCTCGGATTCGGGTAATTGAGCGACGAGTGGAAAAGCAAAAACAAGTGGAGCAACATTTAATATATCATGGCATTACGATGGATGTGGCGAAACACCAAGTTTTATTGAATGAGCAAATAATTGATTTGACGCCCAAAGAATTTGGTATTTTATATGAATTAATGAAAGAACCCGAAGCCGTGAAAACCCGTGATGAATTATTAAATGAAGTTTGGGGCTATGATTATTTTGGTCAAACCAATGTTGTAGACGTTTATATTCGAACATTGCGAAATAAATTGAAAGCAGTCGACGATGAGAACTATTTACAGACGGTTCGTGGTGTTGGCTATGTTTTGAGGGTGGGAGAATGAAAAAGAAGAAAGAAATTACTGCTAAAAAACAATTAACCCGAAATTTAACAGGTGTGTTATTACTACTGCTAATTATTGGCAATTTACTTTTTGTCCTCCTTTCTTTTTTTTCGGCTTATGAATATTTAGAAGATCGTAGCGACAATATGATTGAAGCGATTCAAAAGGGCAGCCAAGATAATTTGCAGCAAATTTTAGATGCGACAGTTTCCAGTGACGATGAGGATGCGGTGCGGGTGATTTTAACTGATGGCACGACTTACTATTCTGACGATGCTGAAGAAATTTTTTCCGAATTGTCACGAGGCCGCTATTTGCCTTTCTTTAGTGATTTATTATCCAGCGAAGAAGGGATTTATCTTTATCAGAGTGAGAAATATAACGGTGGACAAATTGAGGTCGCTGTCAATAGTGAAACGATTTTAGATATTACCAGTAGCATGGTGATGCTAAATATTTTTCTTAATGTCGTGACGATTGTTGTTGGTGCAACCTTAATTTATTACGTGGTGGGTAAATGGAGCCAAAAATTAAGTCGTTTAGCAAATGAAATTCATTTAGTAGAAACCGAAGATTTACCCCAAGTGACCGAAATTAATGAACCAATGGAGATGCAGGCGGTGACCCAAAGTTTTAATCAGTTGTTAATCAAACAAAAAGCAGCTATGGAAAGAGAAAGTCAGTTTGTTACTGATGCTTCCCATGAATTGCGGACGCCGATTGCAGCAATTCGTGGGCATGTTAATCTAATTAAACGTCGTGGTCAAGAACATCCAGAAGTAGTGGAAAAATCATTGGCCTTTATTGACCAAGAATCAAAACGGATGGAAGTCATGAGTAATCAATTATTAACATTAGGTCGTAGCCAAAAAGACGAAGCCACCGAGACTGTTAATTTATCTCAGTTAGTTAAGGAATCAATCGAAAAAATCCAAACGATTAGTGATCACGTGATTAGTTACCAAATCGCACCGGATGTTACAGGTACCTTTGTCAAAAATGATTTAAATCAAATTTTGCAAAACTTATTGGAAAATGCTGTGAAATATTCGCCAGACAAACAACCTATAGAAGTAACTTTAAAAAATGTTGATGGGAAAATTAAATTAGCGGTGATTGATCAAGGAATTGGGATTTCAGATGATCAGAAGACTAAAATTTTTGAACGTTTTTATCGGGTAGATGATGCCCATTCTAGTGTGATTGAAGGTTCAGGAATTGGTTTATCGATTGTTGATGCGTTAGTTAAAAAGTATCAAGGGGAGATTACTGTGACGGATAATCAGCCACAGGGAACGATTTTTACGATTATTTTCTAAAATGAAGAATTCTTCATTTACCTTCACTTAAATCTTGGTTTTTATCTTTTCGGAACTTGATAAGATAAAGTCATCAAAGAGATGGAGGAATTTAAAATGATTAAACATACGAAAAAAATTATCGCAGGTGTTGCAGCAGTCGCAGTAGCAGGAATTGCAGGAGGTTTGGTTTACGCAAACAGTAATGCAAGTGAAACAAAACAAATGGCAACTGTAAATACGAGTCAAATTAAAGTAACTCAAGAAGAAGCAATTGAACAATTCAATCAACAATTTGAAGGCAAAGAATTAAATCAAGTGGAATTAGAAGTTTCTCGCGCAGGATATGTTTATACAGTGGAAGGTTTTGACGACACGACTGATTACACGTTGAAAATTGATGCACAAACAGGAAGTGTTGTAGGTCATGAAACCGATCCGAAAGATCAAGAAGATATGCTAGAAGCTGAATATACGTTGAATTTAGACGGCATTATCACCCGTGATGAAGCAAGTAAAATCGCCGAAGACCAAGCCAAGCGTGGTGAAGCAAAAGAATGGGCGCTAGATCAAACGTCTACTGACGGTACGACTTGGGAAGTCAAAGTTATTGATGGTACTTATGAAACAGAAGTAACAATTAATGCGTTGACTGGCGATGTGGTTGGTGTCGATGTTGATGATGAAGCTTATGATGATTAAAAAAGTTGTGATGTTTAAAAACATCACAGCTTTTTTTTTGCGTTATTAAAATAGAATAATGATAGCAATCGTAAAATATTTATATAATTTGCGTAGATAATTTGATAATTTTTAGACAAGATAATTATTGAAAACGTTCACGATATTTTTTGGGACTGATTTGATAGATTTTTTTAAAGCGACTGGCAAAATAACTGGGCGACGAAAAACCAACACTCATACTGATTTCCTGAATCGTTTGTTGGGTAAAACGCAATAACTCAGCAGCCTCTTTCAAACGGGCTTCTAAAATAAAATCAGTGATGGTGATGCCAGTATTTTGATGGAATTTTGTCGACAAATAATTTTTACTGACAGAAGCGTAATTAGCCAGCTCTTCAATCCGAATCGGATAATGCAAATGACCTAAAATATAATCAATCGTCATACGCGTCAGCTGGGTATATTCTGCCGGATAACGTAAGAGATTGATGCGAGAAGTGTAATCGTAAATCATACTATAGGTGATTTCAGCAATTTCTTGAGAAGTCGTCAGTAAATCCATTTTTTGAATGTATAAATCGCTCAAATTGTATGCGCTTTCGCTATCGATACCCCCTTCAATCGCCAACCGTGAAATTAATGTCACTAAAACGACAAAAGAATAGCGGGCTTGACGTAAAGGATCGGCAGACATTTTTCCTACTCGTAGTGAAGGATCTGGATTACTTAAAACTTCAGCAATTTTTTCCGTATCGCCGTTTTTGATTAATTTTAGTAAGAGATTGAAACTTTCTGAATAGTCGTGGGTGTTCAAATTTTCCCGCTGTTCAAAGAAAAACTGATCAGAAGGTTGCTTATCTAGTGTGATTGGTTGGAACTGAAAATTTTTAGCAACACGTTTTAAAGTGAGGGAAAAATCTTCCTCGTGATTGATATTCGCCATGAATTTACCTCGATTATTTTTTAAAGGAGTTTTTGTTTTGGAAAAAAAGATTAAAGACATTATCCCACAAATGAGTTTAAAAGAAAAAGCTGATTTTGTCTGTGGGCAAGATTTTTGGCATACGAAAAGTTTGCCAATAGCAGAAGTGCCTGCGGTATTGCTGGCAGATGGACCAAATGGTTTGCGGATTCAAGAAGATGCGACGGATCATCTAGGTATTAATGATAGTAAAGCGGCGACTTGTTTTCCGACTGCAGCTAGTTATAGCTGTAGTTTTGATCCAGAATTAACCGCATTATTAGGCGACACGATTGCTAATGAAGCACTGGCAGAAAAAGTCGGCTTATTATTAGGTCCCGGAATAAATATTAAACGGAATCCATTAGGCGGACGAAATTTTGAATATTTAAGTGAAGATCCTTACTTAACGAGTCAACTGACGATTCCTTTAGTTAAAGCGTTGCAAGCAAAGGGTGTTGGCGCTTGTATCAAACATTTTGCTGCCAATAGTCAAGAAACGGCACGCTTGATTAATAATTCTGTGATTGATGAGCGGGCTTTGGCAGAAATTTATTTGCCACAATTTGAAGCGGTCATCAAAGAAAGTCAACCGTGGGGTGTGATGACTAGTTACAACCGATTGAACGGGATTTATACCAGCGAAAGCCAAGAATTATTGCAAGAAAAATTACGAAAAAATTGGAATTATCAAGGCATGGTCGTTTCAGATTGGGGAGGTACCAGTGATCGAGTAGCGACTTTGTTAGCTGGCATGGATTTAGAAATGCCTTACCAAGATGAAGCCAATGCTGAAAAAATAATCACTGCAGCCGAATCTGGTGACCTACCTATCGAAAAATTAGATACAGCAGTAACCGCTATTTTAACTTTTGTCAAAAAAACGCAACAAAATATCCATCAATCAACTTTTACTGAGGGACAACAACATCAAATTGCTAGAAAAATTGCTGAAGAATCAGCAGTCTTGTTAAAAAATCAAGACAATCATTTACCACTAACTAATTTTAATCAGACCGCCGTGATCGGTGCTTTAGCAAAAACACCACGTTTTCAAGGTTCAGGTTCAAGTAAAATTAACCCAACTCGTTTAGATTGTCCGATTGATTTTATTACTGGAAATGATGTGACTTATAGTCAAGGCTATCAACTAGATTCAGAGGAATTATTTGAAGAAGAATTATTAGCTGAAGCTTTAAAAAATGCTGGAAAAGCTGACAATATAGTAATTTTTGCCGGGTTACCAGATAGTTTTGAAGGGGAAGGTTATGACCGCCAACATTTAGATTTACCGCAGAATCAAAATTATTTAATTGAAAAAATTGCGGAAGTAAATTCAAATATCACAGTAATTTTAATGGGTGGCGGACCAGTCATTTTACCGTGGGCTGAAAAAGTCAAAAGTATTTTATTAACTTACCTTGCCGGTCAAGCAGTCGGTTCAGCCGTTGCAAATTTATTGACAGGTAAAGCAAATCCCTCAGGAAAATTAGCGGAAACTTGGCCTAAAAAATATAGCGATGCGCCTAGTGCACTGACCTTTGTCAAAGATGTTAAAAATACTCAGTATCGAGAAAGCATTTATGTCGGTTATCGTTTTTATGACACGAATAAACGGGAAGTGGCGTATCCTTTTGGTTTTGGCCTTTCCTATAGTCAATTTAAAGTCGCCACACCAGAAATAGAAAAAGGAAATAACAATATTCAAGTCACCGTAGAAATTGAAAACACAAGCTCGATTGCCGGTGCAGAGGTTCTACAGGTTTATGTTGTTGGCAGCAAAAAAATTCCAACTGCCGAAAAAACCTTAAAAGCTTTCCAAAAAGTTCATTTAGATGCTGGCGAGAAAAAAATGGTTCATTTTGAATTGCAGCGAGATGATTTTGCTTATTACGATGTTTCAACGAAAAAATGGCAGGTAGTAGAAGATCAATATACGATTTATCTAGCGAATTCTAGTCGAAATATTTTAGCCGAAATGCAGTTAGCTCTTTCAGGCGTTACTGATGTAAAAATTCCCGGTGAAAAAATTCATCCTAGCAATCATTCAAATGAGCATCCTTTTGCGATTACGGAAAAAGATTTTGCGGAATTATTTCCAGCTGAAAAAATGCCAACCATGGCGGCTAGTCAAAAATTGACAGTGGATAGCACATTAGCTGATGTGAAAACAGTCGGCGGTGAAATGATTTACCAAAGTTTAATTAGTAATTTAGAACAAGCCATTGGAGGAGATCCAGCACTTTATCAGATGTTGATGGCCAGTATTGAAACCATGCCTTTACGCAGTTTTAAATTGGCAGGCGCAGTAAGTGAAGATGATCTGACGCAATTATTGAAGCAATTAAATCAGGAGGAGTGAAAAAAATGCAATTAAGTCAAAAACAAACAAAACAACCAGGGAAGATTAGTTTTCTCGAGAAACTTGCTTATGGTAGTGGGGATTTAGCCAGTAATTTGGTTTTAGTTTTAACTACTACGTATGCAACATTCTTTTATACCGATGCATTAGGTTTGAATCCCGGAATTATTGGCGGTATTTTATTAGCATCAAAACTTTTAGATGGTACCAGTGATATTTTGATGGGCTTTGTGATGGATCGCGTGCATTCCAAACACGGTAAGGCGCGCTCTTGGATTTTGTGGTTAGCGATTCCGATTGGGATTGCCACAGTTATGATGTTTGCCGTACCGAATTTGGGAACTATCGGCAAATATATCTATGTTGCGATTACTTATAACCTAGTGAGTACGTTCTTTTATACCATGATTAATGTGCCTTATGGAACGTTGAATTCATTAATGACTCGCGACCAAGACGAACGTATGGTGATTAATGTTTTTCGAATGTTTATGGCACAGATTGGTCAGTTGGTCATTTCTGGTGTTACTTTGCCATTAGTTAATTTTGTAGGTGGTTCTGGCTATCAAAAAAGCTGGATTATCGTTGGCGCCATTTATGGTGTGCTAGCAGCAGTTATTTTCCTATTTTGTTACAGTAATACCAAAGAACGCGTGACCGTTTCTGAAGAACAAAAAACGAATTTATCGTTTATCGCTTCTTTCAAAATTATTATCAAAAATAACTATTGGTTATTGTTAGTCGTTGTTTGGGTATTTTTATCTTTCTTTATTAATTTATCAATGTTGACGGCTTCATATTATGGCAAATGGATCTTAGGCGACGAAAACTTAGGTGGATTATTACTATCTGCAACTTTATTACCAGCCATTTTAGCGATGGTCTTATTACCAATCTTTGTCCGTAAAATTGGTAAAAGGAATCTTTCATTAATCGGTGGCGTTGGTTTAGTTGTCGTACAAGTTTTAATGATTATCAATCCAACCAATATCACTTGGTTACTTGTTTGTTCAGTCGTTCGTGGTCTGGCATTATCCACTTTGATGGGAACTATTTTTGCCATGGTAGCCGATACGATTGAATACGGTGAGTGGAAAACCGGTACGCGAGTTGAAGGAATGTTGTATTCTACTACTACTTTTGGTGCAAAAGTGGGCGCGGGTTTGGCGCCAGCGGTTGCTTTAGGAATTTTAGGCGCAGCTGGCTACAATGGTGTAGCAGCTGAACAGGCAACAAAAGCAATCGACGCGATTAACTTTTTATATTTATATTTACCATTGCCAGTATTGATTGTTATTCCAATCATTTATCTATTCTACAAATTAGATAAAATTTATCCACAAGTTATGTCTGACTTAGAAAAACGCGAACAAGCTTAATGAGGTGATTTTTTTGAAAAGAGAATATACAAATTTAAATTTAGCTACTTTAAAAAAAGAAACGGAAATAATCGTAGAAGACGGACTAGAAAAAATAATTAAGCCGATTCCCAATGTTTCAGCGAAAGGCGTTTTGGATCCTAAATACTACGCGGAAATTTTGCCTGGCTTTGAAAAGGACGGTGGCGCAGAAACTTTAGCATTTATGAGTCAATTAGGGCAACGCAGTGGTGAACCCGACGGTACTTTGACTCGCATGGTGAATAATGGGGTTAAGAGTCTGCCGATTACTGATGGTGTTGAGACGATTCACTTAACCACCGATAATCAGATCCCCTTACGTTTGTATCGAAAAAATACGAAACTAAATGCACCGGTTTTATATTATATTCACGGTGGTAGTTTTTCTGCGGGGCAACCAGAAGTGGTGGAAGAATTGTGTAAATTGTTCGTTGAGAAGACTGGATTTTTAGCAGTGCAAATCGATTATCGTTTGGCGCCGGAAAATCCATTTCCGACGGGTTTACAAGATTGCTTTGAAGGCTTAACTTGGGTCTATCAAAATATTCAAACATATCAAGGCGATCCCCAAAAAATTACTATTGCTGGTGACTCAGCTGGCGGAAATTTGGCAGCGGTTTGTAGCATGATGGATCGCGACCAGCAAACAAAAATGGTCCATCAACAAGTTCTGTATTATCCTAGTGTTAATATGTCCACTAAAGAAGATGAAAATCTAAATTACCAAGCTTTTGATTTTAAACCAGCTACTGAACAAAAAGATTTGATTGAAGTATCTCTGGAAGCTTTGCGTTTAACGGCATCGGACAATTTAGGTTATATGTTAAAAGCAGAAAATTTGGAAGATCCTTATTTAAGTCCTTATTTAGGCGAGCTACAAGATTTGCCGGCGACTCTTTTGATAGTCGGAGAATTTGATTATTTACGCATTGAAGATGAAGCCTTTGCTAGAAAATTAAACAAAGCCAATGTACCAGTGAAAATCATCGAATATCGTGGATTAGGTCATGGCTTTGCAGATAAAATTGGCGTTTGGGCACAAGCAGAAGACAGCGTCGATGAAATGATAGATTTTGTAGAAAATGGATTATAGAACAAATGAGACAGTTGGAAGAAACTTTTTCAACTGTTTTTTTGTGGGCATTAAAGCAAGAGTGTTAGGATTGTTTCACAAGCATTTTAGTCGTAGAATAAGAGCAAGGAGGTTTTTGACATGACAGAAATTAATCAAGAACTTACAAAAACATTTCGTGAAGAATTTTTAATGAATCGTAAACAAGTCGCGTTACAACGGGGTGTAGTTAAAAATGGGATTGTGGAGTCAGCTGAAAATGTCAGCGCTCACGTAAAAAATGCACCGGTCTTCTCCATTGATTTAACTACCGGAAAAGTATCTGACCAAAAACAATCAGGTCGTTGCTGGATGTTTGCCGCTTTGAATACTTTCCGCCACAAAATGATTACTAGTTATCAACTGAAGGATTTTGAATTGTCACAGAATTATACTTTCTTTTGGGACAAATATGAGAAGGCTAATTATTTCTATCAAAATATTTTAAATACTGCCAAAGAACCAACAGCAAGCAGAGAAGTTGCATTTTTGATGCAAACACCGCAACAAGATGGCGGGCAATGGGACATGATTGTTTCTATTTTCCAAAAATACGGTGTTGTACCAAAAGCTGTGATGCCAGAAAGTAAAAACAGTATCAATTCACGCAATTTAAATAATTACTTAAATAAATTATTGCGGAAACACGCTGTAATCTTACGTCAACTGGTGGCTGAAAATGCTTCTCCAGAACAAATTGAAGACAATCGCCAAGCGATGTTACAAGAAGTTTATAATTTCTTGGCCATTTCTCTAGGTACACCACCAGAGGAATTTGATTTTGAATATCGGGATGAAGAAAAAAATTACCATATTGACCAAGGCATGACGCCACAAAGTTTTTATAAGAAATATGTTGATGTGGATTTAGATGAATATGTCAGCATTATCCATGCACCAACTGACGATAAACCATTTAACCAATCTTACACTGTCGACATGCTGGGTAATGTAGTCGGTGGTAAACAAGTGAAGTATCTTAACTTGGAAATGCCTGAATTGAAAAAATTAGCCTTACAACAATTGGAACAAGGCGAAACAGTTTGGTTTGGTTGTGATGTGGGTCAGTCTTCTGTCAGCAAAGATGGTATCATGGCATTGGACATTTTTGACATGGATGATCTATTTGATACAGATTTTGCTATGACGAAAGCAGAACGCTTAGATTATGGTGAAAGTATGATGACTCATGCGATGGTTCTAACCGGTGTGGATGTAATTAACGGTGAATCAGCGAAATGGAAAGTAGAAAATAGCTGGGGCGAAAAAGTCGGTGAAAAAGGTTATTTTGTCATGAGTGATGACTGGATGAGCGAATACACCTATCAAATCGTTGTGAGAAAAGAATTCTTATCACCAGAACAACGGGCTGCTTTTGAAGCAGAGCCAAAAGTTTTAGCACCGTGGGATCCGATGGGTGCCTTAGCCTAAAAATACTAGATCGACTTCTCTAGAAGAGTCGGTCTTTTTGTTTTCACCAGCGAAAATAATTTTCTATGCTATACTTAAAGAAAATAAATTTGACCGAGGGGGAATAAAAATGGGAAAACCCTTAGCTGTAAAACATGCTGAAAATATGCGAGAACTGGGTGGCTATACCAATAAAGATGGAAAAAAAGTGGCCAGTCAAAAGTTGATTCGCTCAGCTGCGATTAATTTATTAGATGAAACTGACCAAAATTATTTAGAAAAATATGGTATTCGTAAGATTGTCGATTTTCGTTCAACGGATGAACGTTCTTCTCAACCAGACAAAGACGTTACTTTAGCGGAAAATATTTTTCTGCCAATTTTTCCAGAAAAACAAGAGAAGAAGGAAGAATTAACCGCCTCTCCGCAAGCCTTATTGAAGCGCATGGAAAACGGTGAATCAGCCTTTGGACAAATGATGGATGCCTATGAAAGTTTTGTATTAGATGACTATGTTAGAAAACAATACCACAAATTTTTTGAGATTGTGTTAGCCAATGAAAATCCTAATGAAAGTGTCTTATTTCATTGTACTGCTGGAAAAGACCGGACTGGTTTTGCAGCGTTATTGTTATTGAGTGGCTTAGGTGTAGACCGTGTTACTGCCATGACCGATTATTTAGCTACCAATGAATTTTTAAAGGGCTTCACTGATAATATGTTGCAACATGCAAAAGAAAATGGTGTGCCTGACGCTTTATTAGCCAGCGTTAAAGATATGACAATGGCTCGCAAGGAATATTTAACAAAAAGCCTAAATTTGATTGATGAAAATTATGGTACAGTAGACAATTTCTTAATCGATGGTATTGGCTTACATGCAGCAGATCTGAAAGATTTACAGCGATTATATTTAGAATAAGAGGTGGCTTGAAATGGATCCGATTTTAAAGCAATTAGGGTTAAAAGAAAAATCGTTACCAATTGTTGGTGGTGATATTAATCAAGCCTATCGTGTTACCGATGGAAAAACCGATTATTTTTTAAAATATCATCCCCATGTTGATGCTGCCTTTTTTCAAGCGGAAGTTTTTGGTCTTGAACAGCTAGGACAAGTCGTGCGGGTTCCAAAAGTTTTTCAAGTTGGCGATTTTGAAGGGAATGCCTTTCTTTTATTGGAATGGATTGAACCTGGAAATGGTGATCAACAAGACTTGGCAAAAGATTTAATCAAAATTCACCAAGTCAAATCAGATTTGTTCGGTTTGTCAGAGGATAATTTTATTGGTTTATTACCGCAAATCAATCATCCAGAAGCAAACTGGTGGGATTTTTATTTTAAAAATCGTTTAGAAGTCCAGATTGAAATTGCTAAAAACCGTAATCATTGGACACCGGAAAGAGCGGCAGATTATGCACATTTAAAGGCAGTTGCCTATAAAAATTGGGGCGATTTAACCTTCAAACCATCCTTGTTACATGGGGATTTTTGGAGTGGCAATACTTTCTTTGATCAAGCGGGACAACCTATTTTTGTTGACCCAGCAGTATATTTTGGACATCGAGAATTAGATATCGCCATGTCGCAACTATTTGGTGGCTTTCGCAATGAATTTTTGGAAACTTATCAAGCAGGATATTTGTTGACGACAGGTTTTGAAGAACGCTTGCCATTATATCAACTGTACTATTTATTGGCTCACTTAAATATGTTTGGCGAAAGCTATGGCGGAGCTGTAGATAAAATTTTAGGAGGAAATTTAGGTGGGTAAGAAACACGAAACCATGCATCAAGTCAGTTATTATGAATGTGATCTCAACGGAGAAATGACTTTTCCAATGATGATTAGTGTAGCGATAAAAGTATCATCAGAACAAAGCGATATTCTAGGAGTAGGCTCAGATTACATCAATACGCTAGGAATTACTTGGGTGATTACCCAGACTGAAGTGATCATTCAACAATTGCCGAAAGTCGATCAAACCATCAAGATTGTGACTGAACCGACGGCTTTTAATAAATTTTTCTGTTATCGTTCTTTTTGGATCTACAATGAAGCCGGTGAAGAATTGGTGCAAATTAACATGGCTTTTGCCTTAATGGACGTGAAGGCACGGAAAATCACCAGTGTCTCCGCAGAATTGATGGCACCTTTCGAATCAGAACAAATTAAGAAAATTCATCGCTGGGAAAAGATTGAACAGGTTGAATCAGAAACCAGCCGTCCTTATCATGTTCGCTATTATGATTTGGATAGTAATCATCATGTGAATAATGCTATTTATTTTAATTGGTTAATTGATGTGTTAGGTAGAGAATTTATGGAAACATATCGTCCGACTTATGCTAATCTGAAGTTTGATAAAGAAGTTTTATACGGTGTAGATATCGATAGTTATTATGATTTACTAGAAGAAGAGGCATTGCGAAGCCGTCATGCAATTCGTTTTGGCGATCAATTAGCTTGTGAAGCGAACTTTTTATGGGAAAAAAGATAAAACCTTCTGAATTTCAGAAGGCTTTTTTCTTATTCTTCTAAATAAGCTTTTAATTCTTCAAAGTTTAAGCCAGCATTCAAAGCAATTAATAATTTGATGCGGGCTTTTTGGCCATTGATTCCAGGACAGAATATTACACCTTTTTCGGCAAGTTCCACACCGCCGCCATGATAATCATAGACTGGCTCTGCAATGCCGTTGAAACAACGAGAAACTAAAACCACCGGTAGTTTTTTTTGAATCAAGGTATCCAGTGCGCCTAAAGTTTGTGGTGGTAGATTACCAGCACCTAAAGCTTCGATTACTAAGCCGTCCACCCAATCAGTTTGGGTTAATATTTCAAAAAATTTACCTTGCATCCCAGCATAAGCTTTGATAATTGGAATCATGTTGTCGACACTTTGAATATCATAATGGGTGGTATCTGGTAATTCTTGTAAAAATAAAATGTGGGTCTTGGTGACTAAACCAATGGGTCCCAAAGTTGGTGTCCGAAATGTCGCCACATTCGTTGTGTGGGTCTTGGTTACGTGACGAGCAGAGTGAATTTCATCATTCATTACCACCATCACACCTTTGCCTTGTGCGTCGTCACTAGCAGCCACTCGAATAGCGCTAGCAAAATTATACAAACCATCTGAACCTAATTCATTAATTGAACGCATCGCACCAGTGATAATGACCGGCATTAATTTGCCGATAGTTTGATCTAAAAAGTAGCCGGTTTCTTCTAATGTATCAGTGCCATGAGTAATGACTACACTGTCAAAACCATTTTTTTTAGCTTCTTTAATTTTTTCTTTTAGCTGCAACATAATTTCTAAAGTAATGTGGGGAGAGGGTAAGTTAGAGAACTCTTCCACCACAATCTCAATATTATTAGGAACATTCATCTCATGACCGGCAGCGACTAAAGGATTCTTTTCATCTGGACGAACGGTACCATGGTCATCTTGGCTCATGGAGATTGTCCCGCCAGTATGTAAAATCAAAATCTTTTTCAATTGATCACCTTCTTATAAATTTTTCTATCTTCTAAAGATATTGTATACTAGTAAAAAAATAATTGGAGAGAGATATGATTAGAATTGGCTTAACTTCTTTTAGTGAACATGATACTTTAACTGGTAAAAAGAAAAGCAGCCTATTTGAATACGCTGGTTTTTTACCTTTGGTGGAATTAGATACCAGTTTTTATGGGATTCCCGCAGCAAAAACCGTTGAAAATTGGCTGACGCAAGTACCTCAGACTTTTCGCTTTATTATAAAATTACCTAGTCCATTAACCAAACAAAAAGATTTGGCGCCAGAAGAAAGCCTGCAAGAGATTTACCAGCAATTTTTAAAAGTGATGGCACCTATCATAAAAAATGGGCAACTTTATTGTTTTTTGGCACAATTTCCAGCGCAGTTTAAATTAACAAAAGAAAATGTGCGTTATCTGGAAGAATTGCGAGAAATGTTTCAGGAGTTACCAATAGCAGTAGAATTAAGAGACGCTAGCTGGTATGCAGAAGGCTTTCATGACAAAACTATGGCGCTCATGAAGAAATTAGAATATAGTCTAGTAATGGTGGATGAACCGAAATTATTAGATACAGTTCCGTTGGATCTGACGATTACCAATCCAGAATTTGTACTGTTTCGTTTTCATGGCAGAAATCAAACTTTTTGGAAAGATAATAGTCCTGAATGGCGTAAAAAAAGAACCCTTTATCGCTATAATCAAACAGAATTAAATGACTTGGCAAAGAAAATTCAACAAGTTGCAGCCGAAGTGGATGAAGTAGCAATTATTTTTAATAATAATTCTGGTGGCGATGCGGCCGGAAATGCTTTAACATTAAAAGAGATACTAAATTTAGATTATCAAGCCTTAAATCCTAGTCAGTTAGGCTTATTTTAGAAAAAGGGATGAACATGATTAAAGCAATTTTTTTTGATATTGATGGGACATTAGTAACAACTGAATCAAAAGCTTTGGATAGTACTAGAAAAGCGATTGCCGCAGCTCAAGCAAAAGGTATTTTATGCGGGATTGCGACTGGACGTGGACCGGTAGATATTGAAGAACGCATTGATCACTTACCGATGGATATGTTTGTGACCTATAATGGACAAATTGTATTTAGCAAAGAAAAAACAATTTTTGCCGAGCCTTTTTCCCAAGAGGTATTGGATGAAATCGTTGATTTTGCTGATCGTGAACGGCGACAGATTATTTTTGGCGGGCGCCATCATGTTGAAGGCAGTAGTATTATGAAATTCTCTCAGTCAGCTGCTGTGAAAAAAATTGCAGGTTTTATACCTTCTTGGTTTCCAGTAAGAATGACGAGGAAATTCATGCAAAAGTTCAGCTCGAATCGCAAAAAAGAACGTTTTGCCAAACTAGGAATTTTAAAGGAACCGATTTATCAATGTGTCTTGTTCGCTGCCGAATCAGAAAATCAAAAATTGGCTGAATTATTGCCTAACTGTTCCTTTCAGCGTTCCAATCCTTATTCGATAGACATTATTCCTAAGAATGGCTCAAAATATCATGGGATTGAAAAATTTTTAACCGCTTTTGATATTCAACCGGAAGAAGTGATGGCTTTTGGCGATCATTTTAATGATATAGAAATGCTCACCCATGTTGGAATCGGTGTTGCTATGGGAAATGGTCAGGCAGAAACGAAAGCTAGTGCAGATTATGTAACGGACACCAATGAAGCAGATGGTATTGCAAAAGCGTTAAAACATTTTGATATTATTTGATGAAGGAGAAAGTATGAAAACACCTTACGAAATGGCCCAAGAATTTCATCAGCAATTTGAACCTCATCCGCCTAACAAGCCGCAAGCTTATCAAAGTAGTGCTGCAAGTTTTCGGGCAGGTTTTAAAGTAGAAGAAATCGTTGAATATTTATATGGCGCGGCAGCTGGAGAGGAACAGCTTTTTTCAGCCTTAACCGAGGAGCTTCATCAAAGTATTGAGACAGCTAAAACTAAAATCTTAAACAAAGCTGAAGCCGTACCAGATCCACTGGTTGCAGAAGTGGATGCCTTAACTGATTTGTTGTATTTTACTTATGGTTCTTTTGCTTTGATGGGCGTTGACCCACAACCAATTTTTGAAATTGTTCATCGAGCAAACATGGGGAAATTATTTCCAGATGGTAAAGCACATTATCATCCAGTGACTCATAAAGTCATGAAGCCTGAAAATTGGGCTGAAGATTTTGCACCGGAGCCACTTATTTCTAAAGAATTAGACAGACAAAAAGACTTGACTAGCTAATCAGCTGCCAAGTCTTTTTTTAATCAAAAAAAGTGTAATAAATAGATCGTACAGCTTGTCTTTCCTGATCTCCCCGGATAACAAAAATGATACTCCGCTCGTCAGCGCCCTGACTGATCATTCGCAAGCTAATATTTTTTCTAGCTAAAGCAGCTGCACTTTCTGCTGTAGTACCTGGACGATCTCGCATGCCTTCACCTACTAGCGCAAGCACGGACAAGTCATGTTCTATTTCCATTAGGTCTGGCGAAATAGCATTCTCGATATTTTCTAATAATGCTTTTTCAATTTCAGGAGTCAATTGTTCTTCTCGTAAAACAATCGAAATATCATCTATTCCTGATGGCATATGCTCAAAGCTGATATCTAAATCTTCAAAAACCTGGAGGATTTTACGAACAATCCCAATTTCTCGGTTTAATAAATATTTAGCAATGGTAATACTACAAAAACCGCCATCACTAGCAACACCGACTACTTCATTATGGTGTTTCGCTTTGTTGTAAGATTCAGTAATAATTGTTCCAGTACAATTAGGATTATTGGTATTTTTAATCACAACCGGAATTTTTGCATGATAAGAAGGCATTAAGGCTTCATCGTGGAAAACTTTAAAGCCTGCATAACTTAATTCGCGCATTTCCCGGTAAGTTAAAACGTCGATTAATTCTGGGTCATGGATATACTTGGGATTTGCGGCAAATATCCCATCGACATCGGTAAAGTTTTCATAGCAATCCGCTTTTAAGCCCGCGGCAACAATCGAACCGGTAATGTCGGAACCACCTCGAGAAAAGGTGCAGATCTGACCTTCTTCGGTAAAACCAAAAAATCCGGGAATGACTAAAATATCATTACTGTCGCGCCATTGGTAGATTTTTTCATAGGATTTTTCTAATATTCTGGCATTATGAGGTTGTGCAGAAACTTGTATGCCTAATTCTTTAGGATTAATGTAGCGGGCATCTAGGCCGCTATTTTTAAAAAAGTTAGCAATTAATTGCGCATTTAAGTTTTCACCAGTTGCCAAGAAAGCATCTAGCATATAAGGATTGCTTTCATCAAAATTATTTTTCAACTCAGCTAATTCAGCTTGAAATTGTTGGCACAATTCTTCTGATATTCCCAATTCTTCCGCCATCACACCGTAGCGACGTAAGATAGCTTGGGTGATTTCAGTTGTATCTGTTTTGACTTTTACAGCTTCATAATAGGCGATTAATAAATCGGTGACTTTCTGGTCTTCATTATTTCTTTTGCCTGGTGCTGAAACAACAACGAAACGTCGCGTGACATCACTCTTCACAATAGCTAAGACTTTTTTTAATTGTGTGGCTGAAGCGACCGAGCTTCCACCAAATTTGATTACTTTCACTTTAATCACCTCTTATTTTAATGTAAGCTTAATCATAGCCGAAAAGCCCGATGACTTCAAGGTTCTTTTTAAAGGAAAAATGAAAAAATATTTGTTTATTTAATCGAATAGACTAAAAAATTTCAGAAAAGAATCGTTACCTCAAAAGATTTCACATAAAAAAATGAAGAATATTTGAAAAGTATTAGTGTAGGCTTGCAAAGTTTATGCTATAATCTAAGCTAGATGTTTTCGTCAAAAAAACATAGGAATCAATTATACTAAACAATAATCTTTTTATTATGAGTTGAAAGGAAAATCATTCATGGGAAGCAATTTGATTATTGGTATCATCATTGGTTTAGCTATCATAGCGGCCGCTTTATACTTGGTTGGGTATTTTATGCGCAAGAAAAACCAAGAACGACTGAAAAAGTTGGAGGAACGCAAAGAAGCTTGGTTTGATTTACCGATCGTGGAAGAAATTGATGAGGTCAGAAAGATGCATCTTGTAGGCCAAAGTCAAAATACCTTTCGCGAATGGAATCAAAAATGGAACGACGTTTACATCAATGATTTTGCTGAATTAGAAAGCCAAATCTTTGAAGTCGAAAGCCAAAATGAAACTTTCCGCTTATTCCAAAGTAAAGCAGCAATTGAAGCTGCTGAAAAAACAATGGATGAGATGGAAGCCAGTGCTGAAGAAGTGCAGCTGGGTTTGAAAGAACTCCGTGAAACTGAAGAGCGCAATTCATTGGCGGTCCAACAAGCCTTAGATATTTTTGAAGAATTGAAAAAAGAATTACAGGAAAACAATGATCAATTTGGTCCAGCTTTACCTGAGATTCAAAAACAAGTCAAAAATGTCGAACTTGAATTCACCCAATTTGTTACCTTAAATACATCAGGTGACCCAGTTGAAGCCCGTGAAGTACTAGACGATGCTGAGGCCAACACGTACAAAGTGCAAGCCACGATCCAAAAAATTCCTAGTATATTTGAAGAATTAAGTGCAACATTCCCAGGACAAATTGACGAACTCGAAGAAACCTATCAAACGATGATGGATGAAGATGTTGTTTTACCAGAAGAAGACTTTGAAGAACGACTTGAGCAGATTCGCAGAAGAGTCACTCATGCGTTAGAAGATTTAGAAAAAGTTGAACTGGAAACAGTGGAAACAGCCAACAAAGAAACTGCTGAAAAAATCGACGAGTTATATAGTATTCTTGAAAAAGAATTCAATGCTCGCCAATATGTTGAAAAAAATCGCAAATTAATTGCTGAATTTATCCAACATGCAGCAGCTAACAATCATCAATTGATGGTGGAACTGGATCACACTTCCCAAAGCTATACCTTAAACAACAATGAGTTAGGTCGGGCACGCGGTTTCCAAACAGAAATCGAAGAACTTGAACGTCGCAATCGTAACTTAGAACCAATGATTGATAAACATCAAATCGCTTTTTCTGAAGTGGAAGTTTTCTATCAAGATGCTTACAAAGTGTTGGAAGATATTGAAGCGAAGCAAGTTGAGATTGGTAATGACTTACAGGAGTTGCGTAAAGGGGAAAAAGTGGCACAAGACCGGATTGAGGAATATGAATTCCGTCTTCGAGGTTTTAAACGTTATGTTGAACACCAACGTTTGCCAGGGTTACCTTCAGATTATCTAGAATTTTTCTTCATTGCGACTGATCGGGTGGAAGAGTTAAGCCGTTCGCTTAACCAAATCCGTATCAACATGACAGACATCAACAAACTTGTTGCTCTGTGTGATGAAGATATGATTTCATTGGATGAAAAAACCAATGATTTGGTGGACGCAGCTGCGCTGACTGAACAAATGATGCAATATGCGAATCGTTACCGCCACACCCATGCGGATGTGAAAGAAGCGATCGAAATTAGCTACGATTTATTTAATAAGGAATTCCGCTATCAAGATGCTTTAGATGAAATTGGCACAGCTTTAGAAAGAGTTGAACCAGGTGCATTTAAACGAATTGAGGATTTCTATTTTAATAATCGTGATTTAGCTTAAAAATCAGGGAGCTGGAATGATTTCATTCCAGCTTCTTTTTTTAACAATAAAAATAATGAGGAGAAATATTGATGAAAAGTTTTAAAATTGGCGATGGCGTTACACCAGTAACCGGATCAATGAAAAATGAGTATGGGACAATTGTCAATTTCTATCAAGAGAAAAATCAAATCTTGGTACGTTTTGGTTCAGATCAGCAATTCTATTTTTCACCGGAGGAATTAATCTATTGGCAGGAACGGGAATAAACAGAATTTTTTATTTTATTTGGTTAAACTGCTTTTTTTGTCCTTAATTTATGAAGACATCTGCGCTTTACGTTGAGTGAATTACCCGTTATAATGAGAAAGAATTTTTGAAGGAAGGTAAATAAATGATTTATTTTGATAATAGTGCTACCACGCCGATTTATCCGCAAGCTTTAGATACATATGTAAAAACGAGTCAACGTATCATAGGAAATCCCTCAAGTTTACATGACTTGGGGAGTCAAGCGCATCGTTTACTGCAACAAGCTCGTAAACAAATTGCTGAATTAATTCAAGTCAAGCCACAAGAAATTTTCTTTACTAGTGGTGGGACAGAAGGGGACAACTGGGTCCTCAAAGGTACTGCGTGGGCCAAAAAAGATTTTGGTAATCATTTGATCATCTCCAGTGTTGAACATTCGGCTGTTAGAAATACGGCGGAACAATTAGCAACGCAAGGATTTGATGTCAGTGTTGTGCCGGTAGATTCATCTGGCCGCGTGGAGATTGCTGAATTGAAAAAATTGATTCGTCCAGAAACTATTCTAGTATCAGTGATGGCCGTGAATAATGAAATGGGCGCGTTACAGCCGATTCAAGAAATTAGTGAGCTATTGGCAGATTTTCCAACCATTCACTTTCATGTTGATGCTGTGCAAGCTATTGGGAAAGTTGATCAAAGCTTGTGGCTAACACCACGGGTAGATTTTGCTACTTTTTCAGCCCATAAGTTTCATGGTCCTCGTGGTGTTGGTTTTAATTATTGGAAAACTGGCCGAAAATTAATGCCTTTAATTAATGGCGGCGGACAAGAAAATGGGCAACGCAGTGGTACCGAAAATACACCGGGAATTGTTGCCATGAGTAAAGCGCTACGGATTCATTTAGAAAAAGTGTATCCAGATCATTTGAATAGCTTGCGTCAAGCTTTGAAAGCTGCATTGAAGCGCTATGATAAAGTCACCGTTTTCTCGGGAGATGAACATGCCGCGCCCCATATCTTAACTTTTGGGATTAAAGATATTCGTGGGGAAGTATTGGTTCATGCTTTGGAGGAAAAACAAATTTTTGTTTCGACTACCAGTGCTTGTTCTAGCAAGAAAAAAGCTGATAGTTCAACCTTAGGCGCCATGAAGATTCCTCATGAATTGGCGACAACAGCAATTCGCGTCAGCTTAGATGAAAGCAATACGATGGCTGAAATAGAACAATTTATGGTGGTTTTCAATCATATCTACGAAAAATTCAACAAAATTAATTAGGAGGATTCTCTTGCAATATACAGAAATTATGGTTCGTTACGGTGAACTATCAACAAAAGGAAAAAATCGCCGGAGTTTTATTATGCAATTGGCACAAAATGTTCGCGGTGCGCTTATTGAGTTTCCTGCTTTAAAAATTCATGCCGACCGTGATCGGATGCATTTAATTTTAAATGGAGAAGATTCTAACTTGGTGATTCCAAAGCTACAAAAAGTTTTTGGAATTCAAAATTTTTCTCCTAGTATCCGGGTTGAAAAAACACCGGAAGCATTAAGAGCAGTAGCAGAAGATATTATGCGAGAAATTTATACTGGTGAAGAAACTTTTAAAATCACAGCTAAAAGAAGTGATCATGGGTTTGAAATGAATACCCATGATTTACAACAATTTTTAGGTCAAGCAGTCGTAGATGTTTTTCCAGATATCAAAGCTCAAATGAAACGACCAGATATTAATTTACGTGTGGAAATTCGTCGAGATGCAGCCTTTTTATCTTTTGCAACAATTAAAGGTGCAGGCGGGTTGCCAGTAGGAACTAGCGGTCGTGGAATGTTGATGTTGTCAGGTGGAATTGATTCGCCAGTGGCAGGATATTTAGCAATGAAACGTGGTGTCGAAATTGAAGCAGTCCATTTTGCATCGCCACCGTATACCAGCGAACAAGCTTTACAAAAGGCCAAAGATTTAACAGAAAAACTAACACCATATGTTGGTAGCATCCAATTTATTGAAGTTCCTTTTACAGAAATTCAAGAAGAAATTAAAAAACATACACCCAAAGGTTACTGGATGACCATTACCCGTCGTATGATGTTGCGAATAACGGATGCCATTCGTGAAATGCGAAAAGGTTTAGTAATTATCAACGGTGAATCGCTAGGTCAAGTAGCTTCTCAGACATTACACAGCATGTTGGCAATTAATGAAGTGACGACGACACCGATTATTCGTCCAGTGGTAACAATGGATAAAACAGAAATTATCGAATTAGCCGAAAAAATCGATACTTTTGAGTTAGCAATCCAACCTTTTGAAGATTGCTGTACGATTTTTGCACCGCCACAACCAAAAACCCGACCAAAACTTGATAAAGTCCAAGCATTAGAGACCCGCTTAGATATTGAAGGAATGATAGCTCGTGCGTTAACTGGTTTAAAAATAGAAGCCATCACACCAGAGAAGAGTCAGCAAGAAATGGTTGATGCCTTTGCTGATTTATTATAAAAAGTTTTTGCCATCAAATTTTCGTAATTTGATGGTTTTTTTATTTGAAATCTTATTTGTAACGATTCTTGATACATGTTATGATAATATGTGAAAACAATAACAAGGAGTGGATTGAAATGGAAAAAATGAAGGAAAAACCTGCAATTTCAAAAGCCACTACGAAAAGACTCTCTTTATATTTACGTTGCTTAAAGGAATTAAATGCAAAAAATATTACCCGAATAAAATCCTCTGAATTGGCAAATCTGACGCAAGTGGGCTCTGCAACAATTCGACGAGATTTTTCCCATTTTGGTGAGTTAGGTCGCAGTGGTTATGGTTATAATGTAAAAGATTTGATCACCGTTTTTAGTGGTATTTTAGATACGAAAGAAGAAAAAAAGATTGCATTGATTGGTGTGGGTAATCTTGGTCAAGCATTGCTAAAAAATAATTTCCGCAGAAATGATAATTTGAATATTGTTTGTGCATTTGATAACGACCCTAATAAAATCGGTCAAATTATTGATGGTTTTTTGGTCCATGATTTATCAGAGTTACCGGAAGTTTTTGTCAAAGAAAATATTCAAGTGGCAATTTCAACCGTGCCAAGTCGGTATGCGCAAGAAGCGATTGATATTGTTGTTAAAAACGGTGTAACAGCAATTTTAAATTTTGCTCCTGATCCTTTAAATGTGCCAGAAAATGTTAATATTCGCTATATTGATTTGACTTCGGAGCTACAGTCGTTAATTTATTTCGATGAAATGGTCAATCCCAGCTAGCTTGGTCTTTACAAGTTGTATACTTCATTGTAGAATTGGTCATACGATGATCAAGAGGAGTACGACTGTACGCTTTTCAGAGAGAAAATGCCTGGCTGAAACATTTTCAAAGACAGTTGGAAGGTAGCTTGTGAGTAAATTGGCTGAAATTAGTAGGCTGATTCGCGTCATGACCGTTAACTCATGTCAAAGAGGCAGCAAGTCTGCAAATTAGGTGGTACCGCGTAAATTACGTCCTAAAACATTTCGATGTTTTAGGGCTTTTTTGTTTGATCAGAAAAAAAGGAGCGATTAATATGACAGAAGAAAATAATTTAGCGACAAAGTTTGATCCACAAGCAGTGGAAGCGGGTCGTTATCAAAAATGGCTAGACCAAGATTTATTTAAACCATCAGAAAACCCCGATGCAAAACCTTATTCAATTGTGATTCCACCGCCAAACGTAACCGGGAAATTACATTTAGGACACGCTTGGGATACAACCTTACAAGATATGATTATTCGTCAAAAAAGAATGCAAGGCTTTGATACTTTATGGCTTCCTGGGATGGACCATGCCGGGATTGCAACCCAAGCCAAAGTAGAAGAAAAACTTAAAGAACAAGGTGTCTCTCGTTATGACTTAGGTCGGGAAAAATTTGTGGAACAAGTCTGGGATTGGAAAGAAGAATATGCCGGCCATATTCGGGAACAATGGGCCAAGCTTGGTTTATCATTGGATTATAAACGGGAACGTTTTACTCTTGATGATGGCTTATCTGACGCCGTTAAAAAAGTTTTCGTTTCACTGTACGAAAAAGATTTAATCTATCGCGGAGAATATATTATTAACTGGGACCCACAAGCGCGGACAGCTTTATCTGATATTGAAGTTATTCATAAAGATTTAGAAGGTGCGTTTTATCATGTATCGTATCCGTTAACTGACGGCAGCGGTGTATTAGAAATTGCGACAACTCGACCAGAAACAATGTTAGGGGATACTGCGATTGCAGTTCATCCTGACGATGACAGATACAAAAATTTAATTGGTAAAACAGCAATCCTACCGTTAGTAGATAAAGAAATTCCAATTATTGCCGATAGCTATGTGGATATGGATTTTGGTACTGGGGCAGTAAAAATCACTCCTGCTCATGATCCGAATGACTTTGAGATTGGTAACCGTCATGATTTACCACGAGTAAATGTAATGAATGACGATGGTAGTATGAATGATTTAGCTGGCAAATATGCTGGCATGGATCGTTTTGCTGCCCGAAAAATGATTGTTGCTGACTTGAAGGAAATGGGTCGACTAATCAAAGTTGAAAAAATGACTCATAGTGTTGGTCATTCTGAACGTAGTGGTGCGGTAGTTGAACCAAGATTATCGACACAATGGTTTGTAAAAATGGAGCCTTTAGCAAAGGAAGCCATCGACAATCAAAAAACAGAAGATGCAGTTAAATTTTTCCCTGAACGTTTCAATCAAACCTTCCTATCTTGGATGGACAATGTCCATGACTGGGTAATTTCTCGTCAGCTTTGGTGGGGACATCGGATTCCAGCTTGGTATCATAAAGAAACTGGTGAAATGTATGTTGGGATGGAAGCACCCAAAGATGCTGAAAACTGGGAACAGGATCCAGATGTATTAGATACTTGGTTTTCTTCGGCTTTATGGCCATTTTCAACAATGGGTTGGCCTGATACTGAGGCTGCTGATTTCAAACGCTATTTCCCAACCAATACATTGGTGACTGGTTACGATATTATTTTCTTCTGGGTAAGTCGCATGATTTTCCAAAGTTTGGCATTTACTGAAGAACGCCCCTTTGAAAATGTTTTGATTCATGGTTTGATTCGTGATGAACAAGGCCGCAAAATGAGTAAGTCACTAGGTAACGGAATTGATCCGATGGACGTGATTGAAAAATATGGTGCTGACGCTTTACGTTGGTTCTTATCTAATGGTTCAGCGCCTGGACAAGATGTGCGTTTTAGTTATGAAAAAATGGATGCGGCTTGGAATTTCATTAATAAAATTTGGAATGCTTCTCGTTTTGTCCTGATGAATGTAGAAGGCATGACTGTTGAAGAAATTGATTTAACCGGTGAAAAAACAGTAGCTGATCGTTGGATTTTAACTCGTTTGAACCAAACAGTTGAAAAAGTAACGAATTTGTTTGACCAATTTGAATTTGGTGAAGCAGGTCGTCAATTGTACAATTTTGTGTGGGACGATTTTTGTGACTGGTACATTGAAATGAGTAAAGAAGTTTTATATGGTGAAGATGATGCTTCTAAGAAAACCAACAAGAGCATTTTAGTTTATGTCTTAGATCAAACATTACGTCTTTTACACCCAATTATGCCATTTGTGACAGAAGAAATTTGGGGCAAGATTCCGCATTCAGGTGAATCATTAGTAGTCGCTGAATATCCTGTGGTTCATCCAGAATACGATGATGCCGATGCGGCCAAAGGAATGGAAGTCTTAAAAGAAGTGATTCGTTCAGTACGGAATATTCGAGCTGAAGTAAATACACCTTTATCAAAACCAATTACTTTGTTAATTAAAACTAATGACCCAGCAATTGATACATTCTTAGTGGAAAATACTAATTATATCGAACGCTTCTGTAATCCAGAAGAATTGACGATTTCGGCCGATATTATTGCGCCAGATTTGGCGATGTCTGCGGTGTTAACCGGTGCGGAAATCTATCTTCCTTTAGCTGGTTTGATTAATATTGATGAAGAAATCAAACGTTTAGAAAAAGAATTGGCAAAATGGACCAGTGAAGTGAAACGGGTGCAAGGTAAACTAGCCAATGAACGCTTTGTTGCTAATGCGCCAGAAAAAGTTGTGGCTGAAGAAAAAGCCAAAGAAAAAGATTATTTAGAAAAACAAGCAGCTGTAAGTGAACGAATCGAAAGTTTACGAACAATTGGATAAATAAGCGAAGGATTTGCGTAAAGCAAATCCTTTTTCTATTGAACATTTCTGCTATACTGAAGATGAGGTGAGTCAGATTGACAATAGAAGAAGCGATTGCTTGGATTCATAATCGGGTAAAATTTGGACAACGACCTGGGTTAGAAAGAGTGCAAGCTTTATTAGATAAGGTAGGAAATCCTGAAAAAAAAGTTCCCGTGATTCATATCGCCGGTACAAATGGCAAAGGTTCTACTGTTACTTATTTACGGAATATGTTAGGGGCAACAGGGGTTACCGTGGGGAGTTTTACATCTCCTTATATTACTAGTTTCAACGAACGGATTGCGATTGATAATCAGCCGATTGTCAATGAGGATTTGATTACTTTAGTCGAAAAATATCAACCACTAGTCGCTGAATTGGATGTGCAGCCAGAGATCCAAGGAATCACCGAGTTTGAAGTAATTACCGCAATGATGTTGGATTATTTTTTGGAAAAACAAGTCGATGTGGCGATTGTAGAAGTCGGTTTAGGTGGTTTGTTAGATTCTACTAATGTGGTGTCTCCGATTTTAACCGCAATTACAACGATTGGTTATGACCATATGGATGTTCTAGGAAATACTTTGGAAAAAATCGCTGCCCAAAAAGCGGGAATTATTAAATCTCAGATTCCAGTCGTGACTGGAAATATTCCAACCGAAGCGTTAACTGTGATTGAAGAGTTTGCTAAAAAGAATCAAGCCCCCCTTTATCAGTATCAAAAAGAATATCAAGTGGAATATTTACGACCAGATAACCAATGGGGTGAACAATTTAATTATCTTGATGGTGCAGGAAAAATAAACCGTTTGAAGGTTCCCTTGTTAGGTCGGCACCAAGTGGAAAATGCTGGTTTAGCGATTCAACTTTATCATTTATATTGCCAGCTAAAGAATCTCCCTTTTATAGAAAAAAATATCCAAACTGGTTTGGCGCAAACTAGCTGGCCTGGTCGGATGGAAAAGATCAGCGATGAACCACTAGTCATTTTGGACGGTGCCCATAATAGTCACGCGATTGAACGATTAGTGGAAAATATTCAAACTGAATTTCGAGGCTTTAATATAAAAATTTTATTTTCAGCTTTAGAAACCAAAGATGTTGATGAAATGTTAAATTTACTAGCGAAAATTCCTCGTTCCAGAGTGTATCTAACTACTTTTGAATATCCAAAAGCCTTAGATTTGAGTCGTTATGCCAAATTTAACAACAAGAATTTCTCAGTCGTTTCATTGTGGCAATTTGGTTTAGCTGAATTGTTGGAGGATATGGAAGAAGGCGACTTATTGCTAGTCACTGGATCATTGTATTTTATCTCGCAAGTGCGGGAATTATTAATAAATTTAGGAGGCGCAGATGAAGAAATTTAACGGAGTAATATTTGATATGGACGGTTTATTGTTTGATACGGAGACGATTTATTATGAGACGCAACAAGTTGCTGCTGATCAATTTGGTTTGCCTTTTGATAAGAATATCTATAATCGTTATATCGGTATTAGCGATGAAGAAGTCTGGGAAGATTTGCATAAAGTCTATGCCCAACATGGCAAAGAAGTGGTCAATGCTTTCATCGAAAAAAGTTGGGGCGATGCCAAAGAACTTTTCTTTGCTGGAAAAGTTGAATTAAAGCCAGGTGTAATTGAATTGTTGGATTATTTAACAGAACAAGAAATTCCTAAGATTGTGGCTTCCAGCAATGTACGATCAGTGATTGAATCTCTGCTAGAGCATGCGCAGATTCGCGATTATTTTGTTGATATTGTGTCAGCAGATGATGTTAGTTATGCTAAACCAGATCCTGAAATTTTCTTGAATGCCTTGGGAAAATTAGGGACAGATGCAGCTAAGACCTTAGTTTTGGAAGATTCAAAAAATGGAATCTTAGCAGCCAATAGCGCCAATATTCCAGTAATTATGGTGCCAGATTTAATTCCACCAACGGAAGAATTAGCTGAAAAGACCTTAGAAGTCTTACCAAGTTTGCATGAAGTGATCACCTATTTGAAAAATTAAACAGTTCCTCTTCTGCGTACTTTATTAAAGACGTAGAGGAGGTTTTTTGATGGCAAAATTTTTACTGAAAGAACTACCAGAAAGCTCATGGCCGAGAGAACGTTTGATTGAAGTGGGCGAACGCTATTTAACGGATCAAGAATTATTAGCAATTATTTTGCGAAGTGGCTCAAGAGATCAAAATGTGATGGATTTGGCAGGCGAAATTTTACGAGAAATCCCAGACTTATATCAGCTAAAACAAGCAAGTATTACGGAATTAATGAAATTTAAAGGGGTCGGAAAGGCTAAAGCGGTGGAATTAAAGGCTGTTATGGAATTTGGTTTTCGGATCAATCGCTCCTTACAGCCTAAACTAGGTAAAGCCCAATCGAGTTTTGCAATGGGTCAGCTTTTTATTAATGAGTTAAAAGATTTCCAGCAAGAACACTTAATGGCGTTGTATCTCAATACTAAAAATGAAATCATTTGTCAAAAAACTATTTTTATTGGTTCGTTGAATCAATCGATTGCCCATCCAAGAGAAATATTTCGTGAAGCAGTCAAAATAAGTGCAGCAAAAATTTGTTTGGCTCACAATCATCCCTCTGGAAATCCTACACCATCTCAGAATGATTTGGCATTTACTAAACGGGTTCGGCAATGTGGAGAACTGATTGGGATTGAGATTTTGGATCATATTATTGTAGGAGACTTAAAATATTTTAGTTTACGTGAAGAAAATTATTGGGAATGATTGATGACAGCCCTTGCAATGTCATAATAGAAAATGTTAAACTATAAATGTAATTTTTTGTTTGGTTTGGATGAGAGTTGGTATACAGGTATTACCTCTATCGTACACGGGCAAACTTTACAATCATTAGTGCTTTAGCACGAGGAGGATATTATTCATGGAACAAGGTACAGTAAAATGGTTTAACGCAGAAAAAGGTTTTGGTTTTATCACTCGCGAAGACGGTAGCGATGTATTCGTACATTTCTCAGCTATCCAAGGCGACGGTTTCAAAACTTTAGAAGAAGGTCAAGCAGTAACATTCGACGTTGAAGATAGCGATCGCGGACCTCAAGCAACTAACGTTAACAAAGCATAATTTAATGCAATCAAAAAACCTTAGGAATTTTCCTAAGGTTTTTTTAATTGCTCAATAAAAGTTTGATCAATTCTTGGCTACGTTCGTCGCAGTTGGCATAATATCTGTCTTGGCCAGCTAAAGCAGCTTTACCAATGATATATTGCCAATATAAATCAAATGCTTGCGTATTATCATAAGAATGCTTTAAATCTAGCTGATCAAAGTATTTTTTAGTGGCCTCTTTGATTTGAATCATTGTTTCATTATCTTGTAAAAAGAAACGTTGAAATTCCTCAGGATAATCAAGGCTGTAATCAACAATTACATTTGTTAGTTGATCTAAAGAATTTGGTAGGTGATCATCTAAAAAATCAGTGTATTTAGCTAAAACACGACTGGTTAGCACTGTTTTTAATTCGGATAAATTTTCAAACTCGCGATAAATTGGTTGTGTGGAGCAAGGAATCTGCTGAGCAATATTACGAGCATGAAACTTTTTGAAACCATCTTTGATAATTAATTTGTATGCGCCATCAATAATATGATTTCGTTGCACACGTTTGGTCCTTACCATGAACAATCATCTCCTAAACTTTTCTAGAATAATTCAAAAAAATAACAAGATTATGAAATCTATCTCATTCTTATTTTTTATTCTCTAATTTTTTTTGCAATTTGTCAATAAAGTTTTCAATGAATTAAAGATAAAAATTGCGTAGTGTAGTTAATTTACTGATTAATCAGCAGATATC
The DNA here is from genome assembly GCF_019218635.1 of Enterococcus alishanensis. Taxonomy (GTDB): domain Bacteria; phylum Bacillota; class Bacilli; order Lactobacillales; family Enterococcaceae; genus Enterococcus_A; species Enterococcus_A alishanensis. The sequence continues at coordinate 34,725 of NZ_JAHUZB010000001.1, forward strand.
CTACAATAAAATAAAGGATCGCGTAGTAGATCAGAGTTTTTTAAAAATATCAAAAAACAAATAAAAAACACTAGTGCTTGATAGCAATCAGTGTTTTTTAGAATTATTATTAATCTGGAGTCATAATCATTGGTAAAATCATCGGATGACGCTCAGTTTGTTCAAATAAGAATGGTTGAATGGCACCTACCATTGCCTCTTTTAATTTTGCTTCCGTACAATTTGGATCATTTAAAGCATCTACTAATGCGCGGAATAAAATTCTTTGACCTTCATTGATCATATCACCTGATTCACGCATATAAACAAATCCGCGAGACAAAATATCCGGTCCAGCTAAAATTTCACGTTTTTCTAAATCGATGGTCGCCACAGTTAAAACTAATCCTTCTTCAGATAAGATTCGGCGGTCACGTAAAACGACATTACCGATATCGCCAATTCCGCTACCGTCAACATAAACATCACTAGCATTAAAATGACCAGCTTTTCTAGCGGAATCAGCTGTTAATGCCAACATATCGCCGTTTTCCATCATGAAACAATTTTCTTCTGGAACACCAGTATCTTGGGCTAAGCCAGTATGAATTTTTAACATCCGGAATTCACCGTGAATTGGCATGAAGTATTTTGGTTTCATTAAACGTAACATTAATTTTTGCTCTTGCTGACTCCCATGACCAGAGGTATGAATATTGTTGACTTTTCCGTGAATCACTTCAGCGCCAGCCTCTGATAGTAAATTGATCAGATGATTGACACTTGTCGTATTTCCTGGAATCGGTGAGCTAGAAAAAATTACTGTATCATCAGGTTGAATATGAATTTGTCGGTGGGTACCGTTAGCGATTCGTGACAAAGCAGCCATCGGTTCTCCTTGTGAGCCAGTACATAAAATTAATAATTCATTGGCTGGCATCCGATTAATCTCGGAAGCATCAACGAAAGTATTTTCTGGCACTGTAATATAGCCTAAGTTTCGACCATTAACAATCGCATTTTCCATACTCCGTCCAAAGACGGCAATTTTTCTACCTGTCGCAACAGCAGCTTCAGCGGCTTGTTGCAAACGATTGATATTTGAAGCAAAAGTGGCAAATATGATTCTGCCAGGAACTTTTTCAACGATTCGCAAAATCGAATGACCAATGGTTTGTTCTGATTTTGTAAAGGTTGGCACTTCCGCGTTGGTACTATCAGACATTAAACATAAGACGCCTTCTTCACCTAAACGAGCCATTTTGTGTAAGTTGGCAGGTTGTCCAACCGGCGTGAAATCAAATTTGAAGTCACCGGTTTCGACGATGTTTCCTGAAGGTGTTTTAACAACTACGCCTAATGGATCTGGAATACTATGAGTGGTTCTAAAGAAGCTGACTGAAGTTTTACGGAAACGAATCACCGTATCTTCATCAATTTCATGTAATTCAGCATCCCGTAATAGACCATGTTCATCTAATTTATTTTTGATTAATGCTAATGCCAAAGCACCTGCGTAAATTGGAATATTTACTTGTTTTAATAAGTAAGGTACACCACCGATATGATCTTCATGTCCGTGAGTAATGACTAAAGCTTTAACTTTGTTAATATTTTGTACGACATAGCTGTAATCGGGAATGACATAATCAATTCCTAAAAGATCATCTTCCGGAAATTTTATTCCAGCATCAATGATGATAATTTCATCTTGAAATTGAACCCCATACATATTTTTCCCAATCTCGCCAAGTCCACCTAGGGCAAAAACCCCAGTTTCATTATTTTTAAGCGAGAGTTTCATTATTAAAACTCCGTTAGCTTAAAGTCGGCATTTTCTTGCTCGTAAGTTAAATGATTGCCTTCTAAAAGTTGGATGTATTCCACGTTAAATGGGGTATTTTCGCGCATTAAATCGTGCACGCGTTCTTCGTTATCAGCTTCAATATAAAGTGATAAAGTTTGTTCTCTTTTTGGATTACGATCCTTGGTTTTTTGGTAATAAACTTTGTAAATCATTTGAAAATCTCCTTTTAAATAAATTTATCCACGACAAAATGAGGGGCGTCGGCCACCTAATTTTTTATACTCAGACTTTTAGTAGACTAAAGAGTTGAGAAGAAGCCTCGTCTTTGCTTCTTATTTGTAAAAATATTTTCACCGTTGTGTTGTCTGTTTGATACAACAAGTAAGTGTATTTTAGCATAGAAGTTGTTAGATGTATAGAAACAAGGCGGGTCAAATGGAATTTAAGAAAATTTTCAGAAATAATTTCATTTGGGAAAATTGTGAGCATTCCGATATTTTTTGTGATATATTGGAAATATTGCGGTAGAAAAGATTTTTTGGCTTCAATTTTTGATTTTTCATCTCAAATAATTGGGGTATTCCCGCCTTAAAAAAGAGAATAAATCAATGGAAAAGATTTATTTGATCGAAAAAGGAGGAATTTGATGAAATTAATGTGGCGCTATACTTGGCGTTATAAGAAGTTGCTGTTGTTTGATTTTATTTGTGTGTTTGGTTTCATTTTAATTGAATTAGGTTTGCCAACAATTTTGGCGATGATGATTGATAAAGGGATCAATCAAAATGATTTTAACTATGTTCAAAAAATGGGCCTTTGGATGATCGCCATTACTATTCTTGGCGTATTAATGAATATTGGATTACGCTATTTTAGTTCTCGAATCACTTCTAATATAGTAGCGGATATTCGAGATGACCTATTTGAAAAAATTCAAACTTTTTCTCATAGTGAATTTGAAAAATTAGGTGTTTCTTCATTAATTACAAGAACGACAAATGATGCGTATCAAATTATGTTGTTTATGCAAAATATTCTAAATACAGGATTCATGACGCCGATGATGTTTGGTGCCAGCTTGTATTTAATTGTTCGAACTAGTCCGAGTCTAGGGATTTTCGTTTTAGGAGCTCTGCCAATTTTACTTTTAGCTGTAGTGCTAATTGCGAAATACTCTGAACCTTTATCAACCAAGCAACAAAAAAACCTAGATAACATTAACGGTATTTTACGGGAGAACTTGTCAGGCTTACGAGTAATTCGTGCATTTGTAAACGAAAAATTCGAAGAAAAACGTTTCAGAAAAGTAAATGATGATTATGCTAATAGCTCAAAAAGTCTCTTCCATTTAATGGCTGTGGCACAACCGGGATTTTACTTCCTATTTAATATCGTGATGGTCTTGATTATTTGGAATGGATCAATTCAAATCAATGTCGGTTCACTAGAAGTCGGAACCTTGATCGCTTTTATTGAATATATCTTCCACGCACTGTTTTCATTTATGTTGTTTGCCTCAGTATTCATGATGTACCCTCGTGCAAATGTTTCTGCCGGACGGATTCAAGAAGCTTTTGATATGATTCCAGATGTGCAAGACAATCCTGAAGGAATTACTCAGTCAACTGAAAAAGGATATTTAGAGTTTAAAAATGTTACCTTTGCTTATCCTGGACATGCAGAAAGTCCGATGATTAGAAATGTCAGCTTTACAGCCAAACCAGGGGAAACAGTAGCATTTATTGGGAGTACAGGCTCTGGGAAATCTACATTAATCCAATTGATTCCACGTTTTTATGATGTTACAGATGGTCAAGTTTTAGTAGATGGCATCGATGTGCGAGATTATAAATTAAAAGATTTACGGCAAAAAATTGGTTATATTCCACAGAAGGCCCAGTTATTTACTGGAACCATTGCAGATAATTTACGCTTTGGGAAAGACGATGCTACTAAAGCAGAGATGCAAAGAGCAGCCGATATTGCCCAAGCAACAGACTTCATCAGTAAAAAACCAAAAGGCTTTGATGAAAAATTATCTGAAGGCGGTAGCAATTTCTCTGGTGGTCAAAAGCAACGGCTAGCGATTGCCCGAGCAGTGATTCGCCAACCAGAAATTTATATCTTTGATGATAGTTTTTCTGCTTTAGATTATCAAACTGATGCGAATTTAAGAGCCCGCTTGAAAAAAGAAACCACTGAATCAACTGTTCTGATTGTGGCGCAAAGGGTCGGAACAATTATGCATTCAGATAAAATTATTGTGTTAAACGAAGGTGTTGTAGTGGGGGAAGGGACCCATCAAGAATTATTGAAATCTTGTGAAATTTATTATGACATTGCTTCTTCACAATTATCAGAGGAGGAATTGGCATGAGAAAATCAATTCATTCACTAAAACGACTCTTCAGCTATTTGAATCCTTACAAATTTACGTTTATTATCGTTTTAATTTTAACCGTGATAGCTTTAGTTTTAGGAACATTAAGTCCTTATTTATCTGGCTTGCCAACAACTGAAATTGCTAAAAATATTAGTGAAGGTGAAAGTGTTAACTTCGATTATATTTTTAGAATTATCGTTTGGATCATCGTTGTCGGTCTCATTTACAGTGGCACTCAGTTGGGTTCTAACTGGCTGATGGCAAATATTGTCCAAAGTGCGATGCGAGATTTACGGGAAGAAATTGAAGAAAAAATCAATCGCTTGCCAGTTTCTTATTTTGATCGCAATCAACAAGGAAATATTTTGTCACGGGTAACTAATGACGTAGATGCAGTAAGTAACGCGATGCAACAAGCAACTATCCGAAGTATCAATGCTGTTCTAGGAATCATTTTTGGGCTGGCGATGATGTTTTACATCAATCCGACGATGGCTCTAATCTCAATGATTATGATTCCAGCATCATTAGTAATTTCAACCTTTATTGTGAAAATTTCTCAAAAAGATTTCCAAGAAATGCAAAACTCACTTGGGGATATGAATGGCTATGTTCAAGAAAATATGACTGGATTTAATGTATTGAAGGTTTATGGTCGTGAAAAAGAAGCCTTGCAAGGTTTTAATACAGTCAATCACCGTCTGCGTAAATATGGATTCAGAGCAAACTTTGTCTCTTCTATTATGCAGCCGCTAGTTCAATTAACAGCTTACGGCACTTATATTGCCATGGCTGTCTTAGGTAGCTGGAATGTTATTAGTGGTGTGATCTTAGTAGGTCAGTTACAAGCTTTTATCCAATATATTTGGCAAGTCAGCCAACCAATGGGTGAAATTACGCAATTGTCATCAATGATCCAAGGTGCTTCCGCTTCTGCCAAACGGGTCTTTGACATTTTGGATGAACCAGAAGAAATTGAAAATGCCCATGATTTGCCGCTACCAGAAAAAATTTCTGGGAATGTTGTTTTTGATCACGTGCAATTTAGTTATGATCCGAAAAAACCATTGATTGAGGACTTGAGTTTTGAAGTAAAAGCCGGTGAAACGGTCGCGATTGTTGGTCCGACTGGTGCTGGTAAAACAACCTTAATTAATTTATTAATGCGTTTTTACGATATCGACAGTGGTCAAATATTAATTGATGGCGTGAATTCTCAAGAAATGAATCGTTCTGATGTTCGATCTATCTTTGGTATGGTGTTGCAAGATGCTTGGCTGTATGAAGGAACGATTGCTGATAATATTCGTTTTGGTCGTTTAGACGCAACTGATTATGAAGTTGTTGATGCAGCAAAAACGGCTAACGTTGACCATTTTATTCGTACAATGCCAGGTGGCTATGAAATGGAAATCAATTCTGAAGGTGACAATGTTTCCTTGGGGCAAAAGCAACTATTAACGATTGCACGAGCGATTATTTCTGATCCGAAAATTTTGATTTTAGATGAGGCTACTAGTTCAGTTGATACACGACTAGAAGGTCTGATTCAAAGAGCGATGGAAAAAGTGATGCAGGGGCGGACAAGCTTCGTGATTGCCCACCGTTTATCAACGATTCGTGATGCAGACTTAATTTTAGTGATGCAAGAGGGCTCTATCATAGAACATGGGACACATGAAAGTTTATTAGCAAAGGGTGGCTTCTATGAAAAACTTTATAACAGCCAGTTTGCGGAAGATTAAAAAAATAAGCGATTCTAACCAGGAGTTTTAAAAAATAAAAATATTTTAATTATTTTTAGAGTTAATCATAAGAAAATATGGTTAACTCTTTTTTTTATGAGTATTTCGTGATAAGGTTTCATTTTTTTTTAAGTTTTCCGTTCTCTATTTCCAAAATTTTCTAAATATTTTTCGGTATTCTGAAAAGCTCATCAATTCGGGATTTTTGAAAGATTTAAAAATACCTTAAGATAGAAAAAGCGAATGATAACAAGTTCAATTTAAAGAAAACTATAATCGCTTTATTTACTTCGATTATGCTTTGCTAAAAAGTCAGCGGATAACCTTGAAAGCCCTTACAATTAAAGGGTAAAATTTATTTAGTATTAAATCAGCAATAAAATGAGTCAAATTTTTTAAAAAGGAGGATTTTATTTAAAAAGACTCATGCAATAATTATGATAATTTGGAGGGTTAATTATGTCGAATGGAACGAAAAAGAAACTGACTCTGATTTCTCTAATCTTAATGATTTTTACTTCAGTATTTGGTTTCACTAATATTACACGGGCCTTTTATTTAATGGGCTACGCATCAATTCTTTGGTACATTTTAGCGGCCATCACTTTCTTCTTGCCATTTGCTTTTATGTTGTCTGAGTATGGTGCTGCTTTTAAAGACAGTAAAGGTGGTATTTATGTTTGGATGGCAGAATCTTTTAATCCAAAATTCGCTTTCGTTGGAACATTCATGTGGTATGCATCTTATATCGTTTGGATGGTAAACGTTGGTACAGGGATTTGGATTCCATTATCTAATGCTATTTTCGGAACTGACCAAACCCAAACTTGGTCACCACTGGGTCTATCTGGGGTGCAAACATTAGGTGTTTTAGGTATTTTATGGATTATTTTAATTACAGTTGTATCCTCAAAAGGTTTGGATAGTATCAAAAAGGTAACCTCAATCGGCGGAACTGCCGTAGCATTGATTAACGTTGTATTATTTGTTGGTGGATTGGTTATCTTAGTTTTAAATGGTCAAATGGCTGAGCCTGTTTCAGCGCAAGCTTTCGTGACTTCACCAAATGCCAACTACACTAGTATGATTTCTGTCTTTAGTTTCTTGGTATTTGCTATCTTCGCCTATGGGGGACTAGAAGTTGTTGGTGGTTTAGTTGATGAAACTGAAAATGCAGAAAAGACTTTCCCTAAAGGGGTAACTATTTCGGCAATCGTTATTGCGGTAGGTTACGCAGTCGGTATTTTCATGGTTGGTACATTTACTAACTGGCAATTTACTTTTACCCAATTTCCTGGTGATACAGAAGTAACGTTAGGAAACGTAGCGTATATCATGATGAACAATATGGGTTACCAATTAGGTCACGCATTAGGCGTATCTGAAGCTGCGGCTGTACAAATTGGTCTCTGGGTATCTCGTTACATGGGTCTTTCAATGTTCCTATCTCTAACTGGTGCCTTCTTCACATTGATCTTCTCTCCATTAAAACAGTTGATCGAAGGAACACCAAAAGAAGTTTGGCCTAAATTCTTAACCAAATCTAAAAATGATATGCCAATTAACGCTATGCGAGTACAAGCAGGTATTGTAATCGCAATGATCGCATTAGTATCATTTGGGGGACGTGGCGCGCAAGCCTTCTTCCAAGTATTGGTTTCGATGACTAACGTGTCGATGACAATTCCTTATATGTTCTTATCAATTGCTTTCTTAGGATTTAAGAAGAAAACAGAAATTCATAAGCCATTTGAAATTTATAAAACGAAGAGTATGACGACGCTGGCTGTAGTAGTGGTTACTTTCGTGGTAGGTTTTGCCAATGTATTTACAATCATTCAACCAGCTACTCAAGGAATGATTTCAGATACAATCTGGTCAATTGCCGGCCCGGTAATCTTTGGTGTGATTGCCTTAGTCATGTTTAGTCGCTATGAAAAAAAACAAGCTAGCCAAAACTAGAGGTGTAAAGAATGGAAAATTTTCAAAAGAATTTAGAAAAATATGCGAATCTAATTGTTAAAACAGGGGTCAACATTCAAAAAGGTGATTTGATTCAACTGGATATTTCTGTAAATCAAGCACCACTGGCACGTTTAATTGTCAAAAAAGCTTATGAATTAGGTGCCAAAGAAGTGATTATTCGTTGGAATGATGATGTGATCTTGAAAGCCCAAGTAGAAAGTATGGACATTGAAGATTTACGAGCAGTTCCCCAATATAAGATGGATGAAATGGATCAATTAGTTGACCAAAGAATGACGCGTATCAGTGTAGTCTCACAAGACCCGGGTGTTTTTGCCGGAGTTGATACTGACAAAATTGCGGCTTATCAAGATTATGATCGTAAATTATTGTTTGGTTTGCGCCAAGTTGCAGCTGCTAATAAAATTTCTTGGACAGTCGTAGCAGCTTCTGAAGCTGGCTGGGCAAAAAAAGTTTTTCCAGATTTACCAGAAGATCAACAAGTAGATGCCTTATGGGACGCAATTTTTAAAGCGACGAAAGTTTATGAAGACGATCCAATCGCAGCTTGGGTTGCCCATGAAAAATTATTGCGGGAAAAAGCTGATATGATGAACAAAGAACAATTCAAAGCGTTACATTATACAGCACCTGGGACGGATATGACGGTTGGCTTACCAGAAGGCCATCTTTGGGATAGCGCCCGTAGTATTAATGAAAAAGGTTTTGAATTTATGGCAAATATGCCAACAGAAGAAATATTCACTGCTCCTGATGCGCGTGTGGCTGATGGTGTCGTTTCTTCAACAAAACCGTTAGCTTACGCAGGGCAAGTCATTACCGGTATTAAATTAACCTTTAAAGATGGTGAAATTGTCGATGTAAAAGCTGATCAAGGGGAAGAAGTTCTGAAAAACTTAGTGAAAATGGATGAAGGCTCAAAACATTTAGGTGAAGTAGCCTTAGTACCAGATCCGTCCCCAATTTCGCAATCAGGTATTACATTCTTTAGTACCTTATTTGATGAAAATGCTTCGAATCACTTAGCGATTGGAAATGCTTATGCCTTTAACTTACAAGGCGGCGTTGACATGACTGAAGAAGAATTAGATGCCAAAGGTTTGAATCGTTCGAAAAACCACGTAGACTTTATGATTGGTTCAGATAAGATGGATGTTGACGGTATTCGTCACGATGGAACAAAAGTACCGATTTTCCGTAACGGAAACTGGGCTTAAAGTTAATTGATAAACCACTGGCAAAATTGTAAAAGATTTTGTCGGTGGCTTTTTTGGTTAGATTGAGGAGGGGAATTTAATTTCTCCTAAAGTTTTTGGGATTAAGCTAACCGTTTTGTTTATCACTAGAAAGCTGTATGATAAGAATGAGGTGAAGACATGAAAAATTATATTTCTGAGAATGCGAGTATCTATGGTGACGTAACTATTGGCCGGGGAAGCACAGTGTGGTTTCAAAGTGTGATACGCGGTGACAGTAATAAAGTTGAAATTGGTGAAATGACAAATGTCCAAGATGGGACAGTTATTCATGTCGATCATCATGCACCGGTTAAAATTGATGATTACGTAACAATTGGCCATGGTTGCATTATTCATGGTTGTGAAATTCAATCAGGTGCGCTAATCGGCATGGGGTCGACCATTTTAAATGAGGCGGTAATTGGTGAGAATAGTTTGATTGGTGCAGGCTCTTTAGTAACGGAAGGCAAAGTGATTCCACCAAACGTCTTGGCTTTTGGTCGGCCAGCTAAAGTCATTCGTCCACTCACGCCAGAAGAAATAACCAAAAATCGAGAAAATGCCCAACATTATTATGAGGCTGGTGAAGCTTATAAAAATGGAAATTATCCAAAATATCAGAATCAATGAGTGAAATATCCTTATTTTTCTTCAGATTTTCTGAAAAAAGATTCCTAAAATTGATTCAGATTATGAGGACGTTTGTTATTCATTTTTTTTTGGGTCTGCTATAATGAAAAAAAAGGAGTGAGCCTGAATGGATGCAAGTAAATTTGATCAAGAACCAGTTACAGAAGAAAGTTTGCTAGAAAATGGCTACCGTAAATATGTTGGTAAAGATGTCGACATTTATTACAATAAAGATATCTGTGCCCACATTGGTAATTGTGTACGGGGAAATCCCGAAATTTTTGAAGTAGGCCGCCGTCCTTGGATTATTGCCGACAATGGTCCAGCAGAAAATGCGGTTCAAGTAGTAAATACTTGTCCCAGTGGTGCGCTAAAATATATTAGAAAGTAGGAAACAAGATGGAAATCAAAGAAGAAAAAAATCGTTTTGCCTTAATTAATGATGATGGTATTGAAGCGGGTGAAATGACTTGGTCTGATGCAGGCCCAGAAATTATGATTATTGACCATACTTTCGTAGATCCAACTTACCGTGGTCAAAAATTAGCAGAAAAACTTGTTGCTGCTGGTGTAGAAAAAGCTCGTCGTGACAACAAAAAAATTATTCCATTATGCCCATTTGCAAAAAAAGAATTTGCTGAAAAACCTGAATACGACGACGTCTTAAGAAAATAATCAAAAAGAGTCCTCTAGCCAAACTTATTGATTTATGCTAAAGTATCATTGAGAAAGTTTGGAAAAAGGAGGTCTCTTTTTTTGTATAATATTATTTTAGGAACTATTTTGGTTTTGTCAGTTATCATTGTGATTACGATTATGATGCAACCAAGTAAACAGAATAGTGCAGCTAGTGCATTTACTGGCGGTGCAGATCAACTTTTCGGCGGCAAACAAAAAGCCCGCGGATTTGAAGCAGTCATGCAGCGATCAACAGCTATTTTAGGTGCTGTCTGGATGATTTTACTTTTTGCCCTAATGTATATTTCAAGTAACTAAGCTTCTCATGATGAGAGGCTTTTTTTTATTTTGTTTTCTAGCAAAAATCAAGTATGATTATCAATAGTATAAAGGTAAAGACGCAGAAAGGAATTGTTTTATGGCGCAAACAAGACAAGCGCTTTATTTTCCCCATGGAAATAAAGCCGTTTTATTATTACATGCTTATTCAGGCAGTCCTAATGACGTAAGAATGCTGGCACGAGCTTTAGAAAAATATGATTACACTGTTTATGCACCGCTTTTTCAAGGGCATGGAACAGCAGACCCTTTAGATATTTTGAAAAAAGATCCTGAGCAGTGGTGGCAAGAAACTCGCTTAGCGATCAGTTTTTTACAAGAAAAAGGTCACCAAGTGGCGGTCTTTGGCTTGTCGATGGGTGGCGTGTTTGCTACACGAGCTTTGACAGAATATGGTAATGATCTGGTAGGTGGCGGTTTTTTCTGTTCACCAATTACGCCGGTAAAAAATACTGTTGTCGAAAACTTCCTATTATATACCCAGAAAGTTTTGGAAAAAAATCAACAACCAACGGAACAACTATTAATCGATTATCGGCCTTTAGTTGAGAAACAATTAAGTCTGATTGAAAAGCAGGCAGAAATAACCCATGAACAATTAGAGCAAGTAAGCCAACCTTTCTTTTTAGCACAAGCAGGAAAAGATGAGATGATTGATCCTAAAGGCGCTTTAAAGACAGCTGAAAAATTAACCAATACTAAATTCACATTGAAATGGTACCCGAAAAGCGGGCATGTGATTACTGTCGGCGTAGATCGCCATCAGTTAGAAAGAGATGTTGCTGATTTTTTAGCAACACTTGAATGGAGAGAATAATGGAAAGAAAAACAATGAAACAAGAAATTTTAACTTTTTTGCAAACGGCCAATAAGAAAAGTTTTTCGATGGAAGAACTTGCGGAAGCCTTAAAGATGCAAAAAAGTGCGGACTATAAATTATTGGTCCAAACAATTGCTGCGATGGAAAGAGAAAAATCAGTCGCATTGAATCAAAAAGGGAAAATTAAATTGCCGCTGCAAGCAGTCACGATAGAGGGGATTTTCCGCAGTAACGAACGAGGCTTTGGCTTTGTTACGATTGACCCAGAAGAGCCGGATGTCTATATCGCTAAAGAAGAAACACATTACGCCATGAACGGTGATACTGTTGAAATCGAGATTATCAAGACAGCCGATCCTTTTTCAGAGCGTGGTGCTGAAGGCCGAGTCCTAAAGATTAAACAACGAGCAATCACTCAAATCGTCGGAGAGTTTGTCGCTTTTGATGTAGATGAAATGAAAGAGTCCGATCTTTATGGTTTCGTCATCCCTAAAGATAAAAAAAGCAGTCAATTTAAAGTCTATATTCCTGCTGAAGGAATTCAACCGGTGGATGGCAGTATTGTGATTGTGGAAGTTACTCATTTTCCCGAAGAAGGTTACGCAACTAGCTTAGAAGGATTAGTCACAAAAGTGATTGGTCATAAAAATGATCCCGGCATGGATATTTTATCAGTTGTTATTGCATTGGGGATTCCCACTAGCTTTCCTGACGAAGTAATGGCAGCAGCTGATGAAGTCCCAGATGAAATTAGTGAAGCTGATTTAGTTGGTCGCAGAGATTTGCGGGATCAGCAAATTGTGACGATAGATGGTGCTGATGCAAAAGATTTAGATGATGCTGTGACGGTTAGAAAATTAGACAATGGTAATTATTTTCTAGGTGTCCATATCGCTGACGTTTCTTATTATGTTGAAAAAGACAGTTTATTAGATCAAGAAGCTTTTGAACGAGGCACTAGCGTTTATTTGACGGACCGTGTAATTCCGATGATTCCGCAACGCTTATCAAACGGGATCTGCTCGTTAAATCCTAAAGTACCTCGTTTGGCAATGAGTTGTGAGATGGAGATTACACCTAACGGTCAAGTCGTAGCACATGAGATTTTCCCAAGTGTGATTCAAACGACAGAGCGGATGACTTACAGTGCTGTTAATGGCATTTTAGAGGAGCAAGATTCTGAGTTGATGACACAATATCAAGAATTAGTGCCGATGTTTGAATTAATGAAGGAATTACACCAAATTTTAGAAGCGATGCGCACCAAGCGTGGCGCCATTAATTTTGATGATCAAGAGGCGCGAATCTTAGTTGATCCTGAAGGGACACCGTTAGAAATTCAATTAAGAGAACGTGGTGTGGGTGAACGCTTAATTGAATCTTTCATGTTAGCAGCCAACGAAACGATTGCCGAACATTTTAATCGCTTGAAAGTTCCATTTATCTATCGAATCCACGAACAACCAAAAGAAGAAAAAATGCAGCGCTTTTTTGATTTTGCCTCTGCACTGGGTATTTTAGTCAAAGGAACAAAAGAAAACATTACGCCAAAAGATTTACAAAAAGTGATTGATCAAGTAGCAGATAAACCTGAGGCACCAGTGATTAACACGATGTTGTTACGTAGTATGCAACAAGCGCGCTATTCTGAAGATAATTATGGACATTATGGCTTAGCAGCAGAATACTATACTCATTTCACGTCGCCGATTCGACGTTATCCAGATTTGATTGTTCATCGTTTGATTCGGACGTATAGTCAAGATCAAAGTGAAACAACCAAAGCTGTTTGGGCTGAGGCTTTGCCAGAAATTGCCGATCATAGCTCGCAAATGGAGCGCCGAGCAGTAGAAGCTGAACGGGATGTAGATAGCCTGAAAAAAGCCGAATACATGGCAGATAAAATCGGTGAAGAATATGACGGTATTGTTAGCTCAGTGACCAAATTTGGTTTGTTCATTGAATTACCTAACACTGTTGAAGGGCTGATACACGTTAATGAGTTGAAACAAGACTATTTCCAATTTATCGAAAACCAACTGGCTTTAGTGGGGGAAAGAACCCGTCAAACCTTTAAAATTGGTCAAAAAGTTCGCATTAAAGTAACTAAAGCTGATCCTGAAACCAGAGAAATTGATTTTGAGTTGTTATCGGCAGAAGAAGTGGCAGAGGTGGAACTAAGTCACCAACCACAAAACCGCCGTCGTCGCCGTGATAAACCAACTAACAAAAAGCAATCTAATTCAAAGAAACCCAACCGAGAATCTGGTTCAGGTAAAAAGAAAAAACCGAAAAATAAAAAAGCCTTTTATCAAAGCGTAGCTAAAAAACCAAAGAAAAAAGGTCGAAAGAAGGGATAGTATGCCAAAAGGCGAAGGGAAATTAATTGCCCAAAATAAAAAAGCCCGCCATGATTACACCATCACTGACACCGTTGAAGCAGGAATGGTGTTACAAGGAACAGAAATAAAGTCGATTCGCAATAGCCGAATTAATTTAAAAGATGGCTTTGCCCGTATTAGAAATGGTGAGGCCTTCTTATACAATGTTCACATCAGCCCGTATGAGCAAGGCAATATTTTTAATCACGATCCGTTAAGAACTAGGAAACTACTGCTACACAAAAAGCAAATTGCTCGTTTAACTGGTGAAGTGAAAAGTCCTGGTGTCACATTAGTACCCCTGAAAGTTTACATGAAAAATGGCTTTGCCAAAGTACTTATCGGGGTTGCTAAGGGGAAACATCAATATGATAAGCGGGAAGCTTTAAAACGTAAAGACGTTGATCGACAAATCAGCCGAACATTAAAAAACTACAGCCGTTAACAGAATATTCTTTTTCGCATATTTGATGAAAATTTCTTTACTTCACTTTGAATTTTGATAGGATTGTTTAGAATTTAGGATGGCTGTTTTAAGTAAAATTGTAAGAAAACGCTATAAAAAAAAGATTAAATATTTCTTAGAATAATACTTTAAGATTATTTAACTATTTTCACGAAAATTCTTTGAAATTTTCCTTTTGTGGTGGTAACATAGCGTAGTATTTTGACTGATAGCCAAATGCCACATTAACTTAGACGCACGTCAATGGGAAAAGAGGTGAAATGGATTGGATGAAAAGTCTTGGGTTTTCCATATCGGTCCGGTATGGTTTGATGGTACAGTAACGACAATGTTAGCGTTGACGGTGTTAATTGTCTTTCTGATTGTTTTTATTTTTACCAGAAATTTAAAAATGAAACCCACTGGGAAACAAAACGCAATAGAATGGGTGGTTGATTTCACGGCGAACATTGTCGGAGATAACATGCCTAAAAAAGAGGTTCGCAATTTTAGCTTTTTTTCATTCACTTTATTTTTATTTATTTTTGTCTCAAATCAAATTGGTTTGGTAACAAAAATCGTTTCGCCTAGTGAGATCTCGTATTGGAAGAGTCCAACAGCTGATCCGCTAGTGACGATGGGCTTAGCTTTACTTGTCTTGGTCTTAGCCAACTTCTTAGGAGCAGATCGTTTTGGTTTTAAAGGATATGTGAAAAATTCATTTTTTGCACCGATGCCAGCACTGTTTCCAATTAAGATTTTGGAAGAATTTACCAATGTTATTACATTAGGTCTACGGCTATACGGTAATATTTATGCTGGTGAAGTTTTGCTGACAGTAATTGCCAGCATGGTAACCAGTGCAGGTTGGATTGCCTTACCATTGGCGATTCCGCTTGAAATGATTTGGATTGCATTTTCATTATTTATCGGTAGTATCCAGGCGTTTGTCTTTACTACTTTGTCAATGGTTTATATTAGTCACAAAATTGAGTTAGAAGATTAACTATTATCCAATTAGGAGGAAATTTATTATGAACTTTATCGGTGCAGGGATTGCAATTTTAGGAGCAGCTATCGGTGCTGGTATTGGTAACGGACAAGTTATCAGTAAAACAATCGAATCTATGGCACGTCAACCAGAAATGGCTGGACAATTAAGAACAACAATGTTTATCGGGGTTGGTTTAATTGAAGCTGTGCCCATTCTAGGTGTCGTTTTAGGTCTATTGATGGTATTCCAATAAAATTCAAGCAACGGGAGGTCGTTGCTGTTTTTTATGTAGGAGAAACCAAAAGAAAGGAAGACCAGTATGCTGAATCATCTAGTAGTTGCCCAAGTCAATACGACCTTAGGGAATTTGATGGCTGTCACAATTGCCTTCATCATCCTACTAATACTATTGAAAAAATTTGCTTGGGGCGCAGTCCAAAATATTCTGCAACAACGAGAAGATAAAATCGCCAATGATTTAGATTCTGCTGAACAATCACGGCTAAAAGCAACCCAGCTTGAAAAAGAACGAGAAGACCAGCTGGCAAATTCTCGCAGTGATGCAGCAGAAATTATCAAAAATGCCAAAGAAAATGGCGAATTGACCCGTCAAAGTATCTTAAATGATACTGACACTGAAGTAGCTGCTCGAAAAGCACGGGCAAAAGCGGAAATCAATGATGAACGCGAAAACGCGCTTACTTCAGTGAAAGATGATGTGGCTAGCCTTTCTTTAGAAATCGCAGAAAAAATCTTATCAAAAGAATTATCTGCTGATGCGCATGAAAACTTGATTAATCAATATCTTGATCAATTAGGAAAAACAAAACATGAAGCTTGATAAATATACAGTTGGTAAACGTTACGGCAAAGCCTTATTCGAATTGGCGGAAGAAGGCAGTGAAACCGATGCAGTCTACCAAAGCTTAATAATTCTTGATGGTGTCTTTGATGAGATTCCTGATTTAGGCAATATTTTAACTGATGTGCGCTTAACGGGAGACGAAAAAGAAGCCATTATGAATCGTTTATTGCAAAATTTTGATGGTCTAGTTAAAAACTTTTTAAAAGTTGTTTTTGACTATAATCGAATAGATGATGTGCCTTTTATGATTGAAGAATTTAATCGTCGTTACGATATCAAAAATAAAATTGCAGAAGGTACGATTACAACAGCTGTTGCAATTACACCAGAAAAAAAAGCAGAAATTGAAGCGAAAGTGGCGGAGGTTTTTGGCTATCAAAAAGCTTTGCTAAAACCGTTAATTGATGAAAGCATCTTAGGTGGTGTCGTGGTTGAAGCCAACCATCGCGTATTAGACGGCAGCTTAGCAAGTCAACTGGCAGGATTGCGGGCAGCACTAGGTAAATAAAGAAGAGGTGAAAGAAATGGCCATCAAAGCAGAAGAAATCAGTGCTTTAATCAAAGAACAGATTCAAAACTACGACAATAAACTTTCTGTTGAAGAAATCGGAACAGTCACTTATGTCGGTGATGGTATCGCCCGCGCTCACGGGTTAGAAAATGCCATGAGTGGCGAACTTTTGGAATTTACCAACGGTTCCTACGGTATGGCACAAAACTTGGAAAGCAATGATGTAGGGATTATTATCCTTGGAGAATTTGAAACCATTCGTGAAGGCGATAAAGTAAAACGAACTGGCCGGATTATGGAAGTGCCAGTCGGTGAAAAAATGATTGGTCGGGTTGTAAATCCTTTAGGACAACCAATCGATGGTTTAGGTCCAATCGAAACGACTAATACTCGTCCAGTTGAAGCAGTTGCTCCTGGCGTTATGCAAAGAAAATCAGTTTCTGAACCAATGCAAACTGGTTTAAAAGCGATTGACGCGTTGGTACCAATTGGTCGTGGCCAACGGGAATTAGTTATTGGTGACCGTAAAACAGGGAAAACATCGATTGCAATCGATACAATTATTAATCAGAAGGGCCAAGATTTAATTTGTATTTATGTGGCGATTGGTCAAAAAGAATCAACTGTCCGCTCACAAGTTGAAACTTTAAGAAGTTATGGCGCAATGGATTATACCATCGTGGTTAATGCCGGGGCGTCTCAACCAGCGCCGTTATTATACATTGCACCTTATGCTGGTACAGCGATTGGTGAAGAATTTATGTATAACGGTAAACACGTGTTAGTTGTTTTCGATGATTTATCAAAACAAGCGGTTGCTTATCGTGAACTGTCTTTACTATTACGTCGGCCACCAGGTCGTGAAGCTTATCCAGGGGATGTTTTCTATTTGCATTCTCGTTTGTTAGAACGGGCAGCTAAACTTTCTGATGAGTTAGGTGGCGGTTCATTAACAGCTTTACCATTTGTTGAAACACAAGCTGGAGATATTTCAGCTTATATTCCAACGAACGTAATCTCTATCACTGATGGACAGATTTTCTTAGAAAGTGATTTGTTCTATGCAGGGAATCGTCCAGCCGTGGATGCCGGTTTATCGGTTTCACGAGTAGGTGGCGATGCGCAAATTAAAGCCATGAAAAAAGTTGCTGGTACCTTGCGTTTAGATTTGGCAAGTTACCGTGAATTAGAAGCTTTTACTCAGTTTGGTTCAGATTTAGATGCTGCAACGCAAGCAAAATTAAATCGTGGACGTCGAACAGTTGAAGTGTTGAAACAAAAATTACATGCTCCTTTAGCTGTGGAAAAACAAGTAACAATTCTTTACGCGTTGACCCATGGATTTTTAGATAGTGTGCCAGTCAACAGTATTTTAGATTTTGAAAGTCAACTGTTTGATTACTTTGATACCAATCATGTTGATCTATTTAACATCATAAAAGAAACCAAAGACTTACCAGATACAGAAAAATTCGACGCGGCCATTCAAGAATTTAAAGATATTTTTGATACAGCCAGCCAAAATGTGCCAAAAGCATAAGTGAGGTGAAAGTAAATGGCATCCTTAAATGAAATAAAAACACGGATTGCATCGACTAAAAAAACTAGTCAAATCACCAGTGCTATGCAGATGGTTTCAGCTGCTAAACTAACTAAATCTGAAGGATATTCCGCGCGCTTTCAAATTTATGCATCAAAAGTTCGGGAAGTATTAACTCATTTGACCGCCAATGAATTGGCAGAATTAGCAAATTCTGATAGTCCCAACAGTGATATTAATTATCATAGTATGTTGCAAAGTCGACCAGTTAAAAAGACTGGCTATATCGTCATCACTTCTGATGGTGGTTTAGTCGGCGGTTATAATAGTTCGATCTTGAAACAAACAATGAGTATGTTGGAAAGCGATCATGATGCTTCCGATGAATATGTTTTATTAGCAATTGGTGGAACAGGTGCTGATTTCTTTAAGACTCGGGACATGAAAGTAGCTTATGAATTAAGAAATTTATCGGATAACCCGAGTTTTGATGAAGTTCGTAAGATTGTTTCTATGACGACTAGTATGTATGAAAACCAGGTGTTTGATGAATTGTATGTTTGTTACAACCATCATGTAAATTCATTGTCTAGTCAATATCGCGTAGAAAAAATGCTGCCGATTTCTGATTTGGATCCAACCGAAGCCAAAGAATATCAAGAAGAATATATTTTTGAACCTTCCAAAGAAGCCATTTTGGATCAGTTATTACCACAGTATGCAGAAAGTTTGATTTATGGTGCTATTATTGACGCCAAAACAGCTGAACACGCTGCTGGAATGACTGCTATGAAGACAGCAACAGATAATGCCAAAAATATTATTGGTGATTTAACAATTTCTTATAACCGCGCACGACAAGCGGCGATCACTCAAGAAATTACCGAAATTGTCGGCGGAGCTTCCGCATTAGAATAATTTCGAGATTGGAGGAAAAAATATGAGTTCAGGCAAGATTGTTCAGGTTATTGGTCCCGTTGTCGATGTGGAATTTTCTTTAGATCAATCCTTACCAGATATTAACAATGCCTTAGTTGTTTATAAAAATGATAAAACGAAAGTTGTTTTAGAAGCAGCGTTAGAACTTGGAGACGGTGTGATTCGGACGATTTCGATGGAATCCACTGACGGTTTGCAGCGTGGAATGGAAGTAATTGATACGGAAAAAGCCATTTCTGTTCCTGTGGGAGAAAAAACATTAGGACGTGTGTTTAATGTTTTAGGTGAAACAATTGATACGTTGGAACCTTTCCCAGAAGATACAGAACGTTCAAGTATCCATAAAAAAGCTCCTGCCTTCGAAGATTTAAGTACCAGTAATGAAATTTTAGAAACTGGGATTAAAGTTATTGATTTATTAGCTCCTTACTTACGTGGGGGGAAAGTTGGATTGTTCGGTGGTGCCGGTGTTGGTAAAACCGTTTTGATTCAAGAATTAATTCATAATATCGCCCAAGAACATGGTGGGATTTCAGTGTTTACCGGTGTTGGTGAACGGACGCGTGAAGGAAATGACCTTTATTTTGAAATGAAAGATTCTGGCGTTATTGAAAAAACTGCGATGGTCTTCGGTCAAATGAACGAGCCACCAGGTGCGCGGATGCGGGTTGCTTTAACTGGTTTAACTTTAGCGGAATACTTCCGTGATGAAGCTGGTCAAGACGTATTATTATTTATCGATAATATTTTCCGTTTTACTCAAGCTGGTTCAGAAGTTTCTGCCTTATTAGGTCGGATGCCTTCTGCCGTTGGGTACCAACCAACCTTAGCGACTGAAATGGGTCAATTACAAGAACGGATTACTTCAACCAAAAAAGGTTCTATTACATCAATCCAAGCGATTTATGTACCAGCCGATGACTATACCGATCCGGCACCAGCAACTGCTTTTGCCCATTTGGATGCAACGACTAACTTGGAACGTAAATTAACCGAACAAGGGATTTATCCTGCGGTAGATCCGTTAGCGTCTTCTTCTAGTGCTTTGGCACCAGAAATTGTTGGAGAAGAACATTATCAAGTAGCAACCGAAGTCCAAAGAATTTTACAACGTTACCGTGAGTTACAAGATATTATCGCTATTTTAGGGATGGATGAATTATCTGACCGTGAAAAAGTGATTGTTTCGCGGGCACGTCGAATTCAATTCTTCTTATCACAAAACTTCCACGTTGCAGAACAATTTACCGGACAACCAGGTTCTTATGTTCCAGTTGAATCAACTGTCAAAGGTTTCAAAGAAATTCTTGAAGGTAAATACGATGATCTGCCAGAAGATGCTTTTAGAAGTGTCGGAACCATCGATGAAGTGATTGAAAAAGCAAAAACTTTAGGCAACTAGAAAGAGGTGCCCAATGGAAGAGAAAAAACAGGCTTTGACTGTTAACGTTGTGACGCCAGATGGTTTAATCTACGACCACAATGCACAAATAGTGGTTGCGCGAACTGTTAGTGGCGAGCTCGGAATTCTACTTAACCATGCACCGATTATTGTGCCTTTAGCCATCGATGAAGTACGAGTGCGTCGTGTAGACGATGAAACTCATGTCGATTGGATTGCTGTCAATGGTGGTATTTTAGAAGTGAGAAACAACGTAGTGACAATTATTGCCGATACAGCTGAACGGGAACGGGATATCGATGTTTCACGGGCTGAACGTGCAAAACAAAGAGCTGAAAGAACGATTGAAGAAGCCAAAGCAACGCAAGATGCCGATTCTTTACGAAGAGCGGAAGTTGCCTTGCACCGTGCGATGAATCGTTTGAAAGTATCAAAACATAATTAATATTAACAGTCAGGTTGACATTTATTGTAAACCTGACTTTTTTGTAATTTTTTCTCAAAAGATTTTTAAAAAACTTTAAACAACCTTAATAGTCTGCAAAACATACTCACCTAAAACATTTTATGCTATAATCCATTATGTTGATTTTCACGAAAGGAAGACAACAGATGCAGGTTTTTGGGATAGATGCAATGATTCGGATTGTGTCACATTTTGCTTTTATTTATTTGGCATTTTGGGCATTAAAATCATTGCGAGTTGAAAACTTATTTAAGGCTTATCACGTGCAGCAAGTACGGATGGGCATCATGATGATTGCGATTGCTTTAGGCTTTACTTGTAGTAATTTCTTTTTAGAAATTATCGCACTGTGTCGCAACATTTTTTTAACTTATCGTTAAGTACATAAAAAGGACTCGTTAGCGAGATTTTTTGGAGGGACCACAATGGAAGAGATTATTGTTCGTGGCGGCAGACAACTAAAAGGAACAGTCAAAATTGAAGGCGCGAAAAATGCAGTATTACCAATTTTAGCAGCAAGCTTATTAGCCGAAGAAGGCATAACTACTTTAAATAATGTACCAATTTTATCAGATGTATTTACAATGAACCAAGTGATTCGTCACTTAAACACTGAAGTTGCTTTTGATCAAGCTAATCGCTCAGTAACAATTGATGCGACAAAGGATTTAGCTGTTGAAGCACCTTATGAATATGTTAGTCAAATGCGGGCTTCAATCGTTGTGATGGGCCCATTATTAGCACGTAATGGTCATGCTAAAGTTGCTATGCCAGGCGGCTGTGCCATTGGTGAACGCCCGGTGGATCTTCACTTGAAAGGTTTTCAAGCTCTAGGCGCGAAAATTGTTCAAAAGAACGGCTATATTGAGGCTGTTGCAGATCAATTAATCGGCGCAAGAATTTATTTGGATTTTCCAAGTGTGGGTGCCACACAAAACATTATGATGGCAGCTGTTAAAGCCAAAGGAACAACTTACATTGAAAACGTGGCAAGAGAACCAGAAATCGTTGACTTAGCCAACTTTTTAAATAAAATGGGTGCCCACATTTATGGTGCGGGTACTGAAACTATGCGGATTGAAGGAGTGGAACAGTTACATGCTGTAACTCACTCAATCGTGCAAGACCGGATTGAAGCTGGTACCTTTATGGTTGCCGCTGCTATGACACAAGGAAACGTCTTGATCGAAGATGCAATTTCTGAGCATAATCGTCCTTTGATTTCTAAATTATCTGAAATGGGCGTTGATATCATTGATGAAAATGATGGGGTTCGGATTATTGGACCAAAACATTTGAAAGCAACAGATATTAAAACAATGCCACATCCTGGTTTCCCAACAGACATGCAAGCGCAAATGACTGCGATTCAATTAGTAGCTGAAGGAAACAGCCGAACAGTTGAAACGGTATTTGAAAATCGTTTCCAACATTTGGAAGAAATGCGTCGGATGAACGCACAAGTTAAGATTGACAATAATATTGCGATTATTTCTGGCAATACAAACTTACAAGGTGCGCAAGTTTACGCAACTGATTTAAGAGCTGCTGCCGCTTTAGTTTTAGCTGGATTACGGGCAGATGGTGTAACACAAGTCCGCAACTTAAAATATTTAGACCGTGGTTACTATCAATTCCATCTTAAATTGGCTGCTTTAGGTGCTGATATTGAACGAGTAGATGCTGAAGGAAACGTCGTTAAAGAAGTTTCTAAAGTAATGGCGTAAGGAGTTAGAAAATGAGTGCAAGTGAACATATCTTACGAAATTTAATCAAAATTGTCGCCATTTTATTAGCG
Organism: Enterococcus alishanensis; assembly: GCF_019218635.1. Classification (GTDB taxonomy): domain Bacteria; phylum Bacillota; class Bacilli; order Lactobacillales; family Enterococcaceae; genus Enterococcus_A; species Enterococcus_A alishanensis. Next base: position 57,671 of record NZ_JAHUZB010000001.1, read on the forward strand.
GGTGTCTTGCTATTTATTATTGGTAGTATGATTGGTTTTGGTGTTGTGGGCGATGGCAATCCATTTAGTGTCCTATTACCCGGGGTATGGCGTCACATTTTAGAATTCATGCAATAAATTTTAGCTGAGACGCAATTGTCTCGGCTTTTTTGTTAGAAAGGGAAAGGCAATGAATATACTATCAAAAGCAATGGTTGGTTTGGTTAGAGGCTATCAGAAATTTATTTCACCGTTATTTGCTCCTAGCTGCCGTTATTATCCTTCCTGCTCAAGCTATATGATTAAGGCCATTCAAGTCCATGGAGCCTTCAAAGGATTATTAATGGGTATTTCGCGTATCTTAAGATGTCAGCCCTTTGCAAAAGGTGGAATCGATTATGTTCCTGTGAAATTTTCTCTTCACAAAAATAAAATTGATGAAGAGGAGCCTGATTATGGAAAAAAATAAAATTCAACTACTAGATCCGAAAGAACCTGTGCCGTGGGATTTATTATTATTAGCTGATCCTAGTAAAGAAATGATCCAAAACTATTTATCAGAGAGCCAGCTACTAGTTTATCGTTTAGAAGAAATCGTTGGGGTCTTAGTTTATCAAGGGATTAGTGAAAATGAAGTAGAGATAAAAAATTTGGCAGTCGCACCAGCCTATCAAAATAAAAAAATTGCTAGTCAACTTTTGACTGCATTTTTTAAAGAAGTGCGAGGAAACTATCAAAGTGCCATAGTAAAAACTGGTGATTATCCGCCGATACCATTGGCACTGTATCAAAAATTTGGTTTTGAAATTGTCGAAGTTCAAAAAGATTATTTTGTGCTTCATTACGAAGAACCAATTATTGAAGACGGAAAACAATTAAGAGATCAAATTATTTTACGAAAAGAGCTATAACTCAAAAAATAATGAGTTATAGCTTTTTTTGTGCAAAAATCTGCTTTTTATTCAATTTGATTGAATAATCGGAAAATTTCCGACAAATTGTAAAAAAATTCAGAAAATTCAATTGACATTACTTCTGATTTCTTATATATTTTTAATTATCTTATCCAATTATCATAATTCAATTAGGGGGAAAAAAGATGAAAAAAAGTACATTGGTAGCGGCCCTAGCAGCCGGCTTATTCTTATTCGGTGCTTGTGGCTCACCTTCAGCGACAAATGACAATTCAGGCGGCGGCAACAAGTCAGACGGCGACACAATCAAGATCGGTGGTAACTTTGAATTATCAGGTGCAGTAGCAGCCTATGGTGAAGCTGAAAATGAAGGGGTCAAGTTAGCGATTGAAGAAATTAATGACGCTGGCGGAATTGACGGTAAAAAAATCGAGTATGTTTCAAAAGATAACAAATCTGATAACAATGAAGCAGCATCAGTAGCAGCTAATTTAACTACTAATGATGGTGTGGTTGCTATCGTCGGACCAGCAACATCAGGAGCGACTAAAGCTACTTTACCTAATATTACAAAAGCACAAGTACCAGCAGTAACACCTTCTGGTACAGATGATTCAATCACAGTACAAAAGGATAAAGTACAAGACTATATCTTCCGGGCTTGTTTCCAAGATAGTTTCCAAGGGGTTGTATTAGCGAAATACGCTGAAGAAAACTTAAGTGCGACTAAAGCAGTCATCTTGGGTGATAACTCTAGTGACTATGCAATTGGTTTAACCAAAGCCTTCAAAGATACTTATAAAGGTGAAATTGTTGCTGAAGAAAACTTTACTGCTGGAGACAAAGATTTCCAAGCGATGTTAACAAAAGTAAAAGATTTAGACTACGATGTACTTTATATCCCAGCTTATTATACTGAAGCTGGCTTAATCATCAAACAAGCGCGTGAGATGGGTATCGACAAACCAATCATCGGTGCAGATGGTTTCGGTGATGAAAAATTAGTTGAAACAGCTGGTGCAGCAAATGTAAACAATGTTTATTACACTGGTCATTTCTCAGTGAATGCTCCTTCAAATGATAAAGTTCAACCATTTATTGATGCTTTCAAAGCGAAATACAGCAAAGAACCATCTGCCTTCAATGCTTTAGCTTACGATTCAGTTTACATGATTAAACAAGCTATCGAAGATCAAGGTGAAGCAAGCTCAACAGCGATTCAAGAAGGCTTGGCTAACTTGAAAGATTTCGTTGGTGTAACAGGTACTATGACTATGGATAAAGATCATAACCCTGAAAAACAAGCAGTAGTGTTAGGCTTAACAGATGGAAAAGAAAGTTCAGCAGAAACTGTGAACCCTTAGAAGAATCCTGTACGGCAAGGCAAGTTTGCTTGTCTTGCCGTTTTTTAGACAAAAATTTGGAGGAAGACAATGGAAGTTATCATACAACAACTAGTTAACGGCTTATTCCTAGGTAGTGTTTATGCTTTGATGGCATTAGGCTACACGATGGTTTACGGCATTATTAAGCTGATTAACTTTGCCCATGGGGAAATATATATGATCGGTGCCTTCATCGGTTACTTTTTAATTAATCAATTTAATATGGGCTTTTTCCCAGCGATGATTTTATCGATGATTGGTAGTGCGGCCTTAGGTGTCGTGATCGAATTTTTAGCTTATCGACCATTACGAAATTCTACGCGGATTGCCGCTTTAATTACTGCAATTGGGGTTTCATATTTGCTACAAAATACTATGATTTATTTTTTCAGCTCAAATACGCGGCCTTTCCCGCAAGTGATTGAAATGCATACCTATCGTTTAGGCTTTTTACAAGTCTCAAATATTCAATTAATGATTTTATTTGTTTCTTTATTCTTAATGATCTTATTAAATTTAATTGTTCAACGGACCAAAATGGGGAAAGCCATGCGGGCAGTTAGTGTGGATGCTTCAGCAGCTCAATTAATGGGTATTGATGTGAATCGGACGATTTCATTTACTTTTGCTTTAGGTTCAGCTTTAGCAGCTGCCGGCGGGATGATGATTGGTTTGTACTATAACTCAATCGAACCAATGATGGGTTATATTCCTGGCTTGAAATCATTTATCGCAGCCGTTTTAGGTGGTATTGGGATTATTCCAGGGGCAGCAATCGGTGGTTTCGCGATTGGCTTGATTGAAACAATTACGACTGCATTAGGTTTTTCAGATTTCAAAGATGCAGCGGTCTATGCTGTCTTGATTATTATTCTATTGATTCGTCCAGCTGGTATCTTAGGCAAAAATATTAAAGAGAAAGTGTAGGTGGCTTCTATGAAAAAGAATTTAACTTATAATATTATCTGGTTAGCCATCATTGTTCTTGGATATTTTGCTTTGTATGCAGCTTATTCAGCGGGGATGGTCAATCTATTTTTAGACAATGTCTTGGTTCAAATTGGCATTAACGTTATTTTAGCGGTGGGTTTAAACTTAATTATCGGTTTTTCTGGTCAGTTCTCACTAGGTCACGCTGGTTTTATGGCGATTGGTGCATACGCAGCAGCCTTAATTTCAATGCAACTGCCAACTTATGGTGGCTTCTTCTTAGGGATGGCAGCTGGTGTTGTGATTGCTGGTATCGTGGCTGTAGCCGTAGGAATACCAACTTTACGTTTGAGTGGAGATTATTTAGCAATTGCTACACTAGGGGTAGCCGAAATTATCCGAATTTTATTAATTAATTTTGATGAAATCACTAACGGACCTTCTGGTATCTTTGGAATCTTACCTTTTGTTAATTGGCAGATGGTCTACGGCTTTATGGCGATTACTACGTTAATCTTAGTGAACTATATTCGTTCAGGTGCTGGTCGTGCGACGATGGCTATTCGTGAAGATGAAATTGCTGCCGAGTCGATGGGGGTTAACACGACGAAATTTAAAGTGGTTGCTTTTGCTTTAGGAGCTATGACCGCAGCGATTGCTGGTTCGTTATATGCCGGCTATCTTCAATCAATTGCACCAAAAGATTTTGCCTTCACTAAATCAGTGGATGTCTTAATCATGGTAGTATTAGGTGGGATCGGTAGTGTGACTGGTAGTTTTGTTGCAGCAATTGTTTTAGGAATTATCAATATGTATTTACAAGATTTTGGTGCATTACGGATGATCATTTATGCCTTGGCCTTAATCTTATTAATGATTTTCCGTCCAGGTGGGATTCTAGGTACGAGAGAATTCTCTGTGAAGAAAATTGTCAATAAATTTAAAAAAGGAGATGACCAAAATGCCTCTGTTGGAAATTAAAGAGTTAACTAAAAATTTCGGGGGACTTGCGGCAGTCTCTAATGTCAACATGGAATTAGGCGAAAATCAATTAGTTGGTTTAATCGGACCCAATGGTGCCGGTAAAACGACATTGTTTAACTTAATCACTGGCGTATACGAACCTAGTGAAGGGGATGTATTACTAAACAATCAACGTTTAAATGGCAAGAAGCCTTATACGATTGCTGATTTAGGATTGAGCCGAACCTTTCAAAATATTCGTCTATTTAAAGATTTAACAGTGATGGAAAATGTTCTAATTGCTATGAATAGTAAAAATAAAGAAAGTTTTCTTTCAAGTGTCTTAAGATTACCAAGCTTTTATAAAAAAGAAGCGTTACTAGAAGAAGAAGCATTTCGATTATTAGCGATTTTTGGTTTAGAGAAAAAAGCTCAAAATTTGGCAAAGAACCTTCCTTATGGTGAACAACGTAGACTGGAAATCGTCCGGGCGTTAGCAACGAATCCTAAAATTTTATTTTTAGATGAGCCAGCTGCTGGGATGAATCCGCAAGAAACGGCTGATTTGACAGAATTAATTCGTAAAATCCAGGCTGAATTTAAGATTACGATTCTCTTAATCGAACACGATATGAGTTTAGTCATGGATGTCTGTGAAAGAATCTATGTACTGGAATATGGTCGTGTATTAGCGGAAGGAACACCTGAAGAAATCAAAGGTAATCCGGCAGTAATCAAAGCGTATCTAGGAGGTGACCTGTAAGATGTTAAAGGTTGAAAATTTAGCCGTCCATTATGGTGTCATCCAAGCTGTTCGCGATGTAAATTTTGAAGTCAATCAAGGGGAAATTGTTTCTTTGATCGGTGCAAATGGTGCTGGAAAAACGACGATTCTTCATACAATCTCAGGACTAATTCAGCCTTCTGCAGGTAAAATTACCTTTGAAGGTGAAGAAATCCAAAAAAGAGCTCCACGAAAAATTGTTGCCAAAGGGATTTCGCAAGTACCAGAAGGTCGTCATGTTTTTTCTGGTCTAACTGTTCAGGAAAATTTAGAGATGGGTGCCTATTTACGGAAAGAAAAAAATCTAAGTGAAGAGTACGAAACGATTTATCAGCGTTTCCCGATTTTAAAGGAACGTTTAAGTCAAGATGCTTCAACACTATCTGGTGGGGAACAACAAATGCTAGCAATGGGTCGGGCATTAATGTCTAAACCTCGTTTACTATTATTAGATGAGCCATCAATGGGTCTAGCGCCAATTTTTATCAAAGAGATTTTCAATATTATTCAAGCCATTCAAGCACAAGGAACGACGGTTTTATTGATTGAACAAAATGCCAAAATGGCTTTATCAATTGCTGATCGCGGCTACGTCTTAGAAACTGGTGAAGTTGTTTTAAGCGGAACTGGTGAAGAGTTACTGGCGAGTGATGAAGTGCGCAAAGCATATTTAGGAGGATAAAAAATGAGTGTAAAAGATTTTATGGCAGCTGAGCTAGTAACAGTTGATCCCCAAACGAAAATTTTTGATGCGGTAGATTTAATGAAAAAACACGATATTCATCGTTTACCAGTCGTTAAGGCGGATAAATTGGTTGGTTTAATTACAGAAGGAACGATTCAAGAAGCATTACCTTCAACGACAACTAGTTTAAGTGTTTATGAAACCAATTATTTATTAAATAAAACTGTGGTGGCAGATGTGATGATCGAAAAAGTAGCAACGATTGATCCAGATGCCCAATTAGAAGACGCGATTTATAAGATGCGCCAAAAAAATGTTAATGTTCTACCGGTATTAAAAGACGATCAATTGGTGGGAATTATTACCAACAACGATATTTTTGATGCCTTCTTAAAAATAACTGGTTATCACGAAGGTGGCAGTCGGATTCAGATTGCTGTAAAGGAAGACCGTAAAGGCTTATTAGCTGAAGTAGCAAAAGTTTTAGCCGACCATGACTACGATATTTTAACGGTCATTATCGATCATGCAAAAACTGGGACTGTGATGGAATTTCAAATATCTTCTAAAGATGCTGAAGCTATTTCTCAAGTCTTAACAGACGCCGGCTTCAATGTTCAACGAGCAGTTGTGACCAATCCATAATATTTGATCCGAGGCGATCTTTTGTCTCGGATTTTTTTCTTTTTGCCTACAGCTATGGTAAAATGTTTTCTGCGGAGGGATAACATGTCGAAAAAAAATAAAGATATTGAAATTAAAGGAAATGAAAAAGAAGTTATGCTAGATGGACAAAAAGTCAGTGTCACTGAGCTTTTTGCAGGCAAGAAACAAATTGGCGAAATTAGAGAAATAAAGGGATTTCAAGCCTATGCTGAAGGAACTTTATTAGGAAATTTCAAAAAAATTGATGATGCTTTTGAAGCAGTCATTGCCAACTATAATTTGCATCAATAAATTGAAAGAAAAGTCTTGCATTTTATTTTAAAGTTGGGTATTATAACTGAGTCGGGTTTTTCAGAAAACTTGATTTTTGGAGGAGTAGCGAAGTGGCTAAACGCGACGGACTGTAAATCCGTTCCTTAGGGTTCAGTGGTTCGAATCCACTCTCCTCCACCATTGGGGTATAGCCAAGCGGTAAGGCAAGGGACTTTGACTCCCTCATGCGTTGGTTCGAATCCAGCTACCCCAGTCATTTTAAGAGATGCAGGTCTTCGGATCGGCATCTCTTTTTCTTTTTGCTTGATGCCAAACCAGATTTGCGCTAAATTTAAAGGAACAAGATGGTTAAATAGGAGGGAAACAAATGAAAAAGAAAATGACTGAAATCATTAGCGATGCAGCAGAACGTGTATATGACATTGTAAAAGATGATAAATATGACGTAATGGTAGAGCTGACTAATAAGAACAAAGGCGTAAAACTAAACAAAAAGCGCCCTACTCGCCACACAATCAAATGGAAAGCTAAAAATCATTAAAGCAAAAGCCTACTGAATTTCTTCAGCAGGCTTTTTTTAATGATCAATCTCAATGCCTAAAATCGTCAAATGACCATTTCCCACCAACTTGATAACTAACTTCGCCAAGCTGTTGGCATCCATCGTTGTCTCGCTAGTAATCCACCAATGAAGTGTCCCAACGAAGATTGAGGTCATGTATTCAATAATAAAATCCATCGGAACCTCAATATCATTTTCGGTAATTTTTAGCCGTTGAAAGACATGGGCGTATTTTTCATCTAAAATGTCCGCAATTTCTTTGCGCATCATTTCATTTCCGGAAGAATCCATGACCGTTAAAAAGAATTGTTTATTGTTATGGATTTGCTTGTAGATGTTTGTTAATACCACCTCGACTTGTTTCACTTTTAGTCGATTGCCTTGGACAATCTGATCAGGATCTAAAACCGAGACGAAAGCATCGATAGCGTTATGAAAAATGAAGTCATATAAATCTTGCTTGTCTTTAAAATGAGCATAGAAAGTTGCACGATTAATCATCGCTTCGTCAGCAATCTCTTGGACGGTTAAATTATCGTAGCCTTTTTCTTCGACTAAACGAATAAATGCTTCAATTATCATTTTATGGGTACGTTTTACACGTAAATCAGTTTTTTTTGTCATTTTTTTCCCTTCTTTTGACAACATTATTAAGATAGCTGTTGTTTATCTCACACTTTTCTCACTTTTGGTTGTTGCATATTATTTAAAATCTTTCTAAAATATACGTGAGTAGTATAACAAACACACTGTCAGATAATCAACACATGTTGTAAAAAAGAAAAGGTGGGTATCAAGTATGACATTAAAAGCAGGGATCGATGTCGGCTCTACCACTGTGAAATTAGTGATTCTAAATGAGAATAACGAGAGTTTATTTTCGAAATACGAACGTCATTTTTCAGATGTGAAAGCCGCCACAAAAAGAATATTAGCAGAAGCGCAAGAAATTATTAGAGATCAAGTGATTACGATTAATATTACAGGCTCAGGAGGAATGGGCCTAGCAGACGTGTTGGAGATTCCATTTGTTCAGGAAGTGATTGCTTGTACCAAAACAGTTGAAGAAATTATTCCCGAAACCGATGTCGTGATTGAACTAGGCGGAGAAGATGCGAAAATTACTTTCTTTGAAGGTGCCTTAGAGCAACGGATGAATGGTAGTTGCGCAGGCGGAACCGGCGCCTTTATTGATCAAATGGCAGCTTTGTTGAAAACTGACGCCAATGGTGTAAACGAACTGGCGAAAGGTTATCAAACAATTTATCCTATCGCTTCTCGTTGTGGTGTGTTTGCTAAAACAGATGTGCAACCGTTAATTAATGAAGGAGCGGCCAAAGAAGATATTGCAGCCAGTGTCTTTCAGGCAGTTGTCAATCAAACGATTGCCGGTTTAGCAGCTGGTCGAAAAATTGTCGGTAAAATTGCCTTTTTAGGTGGACCATTATTTTTCATGTCAGAATTGCGGAAAAGATTTATTGAAACTCTAGATATCGCACCAGAGGATGTCGTTTTTCCAGAAAACCCGCAATTATTTGTCGCGATGGGTGCCGCTTTCTATTCAGAAAAGACTGGTGAGCATACCTTAGCAGAACTATTAAATAAATTAAATACAGCCAATAAAAATAGCTTGTCGCCTTCTGATACATTGGCGCCTTTATTTAAAGACGATCAAGAACTAGCGGATTTTCGTGACCGTCATAAACAAGCAACTGTTGAAACCAAAGATTTGGCAGATCATTCAGGACCAGCTTTTCTGGGAATCGATGCCGGCTCTACTACAACAAAAGTTGCTTTAATCGATGAAACTGGTCGTTTGATGTTCTCTTTTTACGGCAATAATCAAGGACAGCCGCTAGAAACAACCATGTCTGTATTGCGAGATTTATACGAAAAATTACCGGATGATGTCTATATCGGTAAAGCAGCAGTGACTGGTTACGGCGAACAATTAATAAAAAATGCCTTGAAAGTGGATATCGGTCAAGTAGAAACGATGGCCCATTACAAAGCTTCCAATCATTTCCTACCAGGTGTCGATTTTATCTTAGATATTGGTGGGCAAGATATGAAGGCCATGACTATAAAAGATGGCGCCCTATCTTCGATTCAGCTAAATGAAGCTTGCTCCTCTGGTTGTGGCTCATTTATTGAAACTTTTGCTAAATCATTGAAATATTCTGTGCAAGATTTTGCAGAAGCGGCAGTTCATTCTCGTCAGCCAGTTGATTTAGGTTCTCGTTGTACCGTCTTTATGAATTCGAAAGTCAAACAAGTCCAAAAAGAAGGGGCTTCAGTTGGTGATATTTCCGCTGGTTTGTCTTATTCAGTGATTAAAAATGCGATTTATAAAGTGATTAAGATTCGTCGTCCAGAAGAACTTGGCGAAAAAATTGTCTGCCAAGGGGGAACTTTCTATAATGAAGCAGTTTTACGGGCCTTTGAATTGGTTTCAGGTCGTGAAGTAGTCAGACCTTCGATTGCTGGCTTGATGGGTGCTTTTGGAGCAGCATTGATTGCCTCAGAAAACTATCAAATCGGTGAACTGACAGAGACTTTAAGTCTAGACGAATTAAACAATTTTTCTGCTGACAAAGAGTTTACCCACTGTGGCTTATGCGAAAATAATTGTATGATGACGGTGACGGTTTTCTCTGATGGACGTAAATTTGTGACCGGTAACCGCTGTGAACGAGGCGCACAAATTAAAGTCAAAAAAGAAGACCGCAAAGTCAATATGGTGGATTATAAATATCGTCGTTTATTCCATTACCGACCATTACGGAAAAAAGAAGTGGTCCATGGTGAGATTGGGATTCCACGAGTTTTAAATATGTATGAAAATTATCCTTTGTGGCATACATTGTTCACTGATTTAGGCTTTAGAGTCAAACTCTCTCCTCGGTCGAATAAAGATTTGTATGAACAAGGTATGGAAACTATTCCTAGCGATACGGCTTGTTATCCAGCAAAAATTGCTCATGGACATATTCAAGCCTTAATCGATCAAGGTGTACCGATGATTTTTTATCCTGGTGTGGTTTTTGAACGACAAGAATCAGCAGAGGCCGACAATCATTTTAATTGCCCGATTGTGCAAAGTTATCCCGATGTGATTCGTAATAATGTGGATGATATTCGTGAAGGGAAAGTCGATTATCGCAATCCTTACTTAAATCTTGCCAATGAAGCATCGGTGGCAGAAGTGTTGTACCGAACTTTTAAAGATTTAGGTATTACTAAAGAAGAAATTACTAAAGCTTTACATCATGGTTACGAAGAGTTAGAAGCCTTTAAAGAAGATATTCGACAAAAAGGCGAAGAAACCCTAATGATGTTAAATATGAAAGGTCAACGGGGCGTCGTTCTTTCTGGTCGTCCTTATCATGTTGACCCAGAAATTAATCACGGGATTGCTGACGTTATCACGCAAGAAGGCTTCCATGTATTAACAGAAGACTCGATTTCTCATCTAGGAGATGTAGGTAATTTACGAGTAGTCAATCAATGGGTTTATCATTCTCGATTATATGCAGCTGCACGAGTGGTTGCTAAATCAAAAAATCTTGAATTGGTGCAATTAAATTCCTTTGGCTGTGGTTTAGATGCGGTAACCACTGACCAAGTGGAAGAAATCATGGATCAATATGGAAAAATTTATACCGTTTTGAAAATTGATGAAGGATCAAACTTAGGAGCAGTTCGGATTCGTTTACGTTCCTTAAAAGCAGCTGTTCAAGAGCGACAAAAAGTTAATTATGTACCAACCCAAAAATTTGAAGAACCAGAAAAAATTGTTTTCACTAAAGAAATGAAAAAGACTCACACTTTATTGTTACCAATGTTGAGTCCAATTCACCAATCGGGTTTGTTCGATTTAGCTTTAGAAGCTTCTGGCTACAATGTTGTCTGCTTACCAGCGATGGATAAAGAAGCCACTAATGTTGGTTTGAAATATGTGAATAACGACTCTTGTTATCCAGCGATTATTTCAATTGGACAGCTTGTGGAAGCTTTACAAAGTGGCAAATATGATTTAAACAATGTCAGTGTTATGATGAGTCAAACTGGTGGTGGCTGTCGGGCAACCAACTATATTCCACTGTTGCGCAAAGCCTTAAATGATGCTGGCTTCCCGCAAGTTCCAGTCGTTTCAGTGTCACTGGGAAATAAAGGGGTCGAAAGTAATCCTGGGTTTAAATTTACTTTGCCAATGGTGAAACGGATTGTTGTAGCAGTTCTGTATGGTGATTTATTTGAACGTTTAGTCTATCGGACGCGACCTTATGAATTAGAAAAAGGTCAGATTGATCAAATGCACCAAGATTGGTTGGCAAAAGTTGCTAATAATGTGCGTAATGGTTCATTGACGCAATTTAATCGCAACATGAAAAAAATCGTTAAAGATTTCGATACGGTGCCATTATCTGATGAAGTCAAACCCAAAGTTGGGGTAGTAGGCGAGATTTTGGTGAAATATTCACCAACTGCCAACAATGACATCGTTCGTTTATTAGAAGAAGAAGGTGCAGAAGCTGTTGTGCCAGATTTAATCGGTTTTATGAATTATTCCTTGTATAACCAAATTTGGAAATATGATAATTTGGGGATGCCGAAGAAAAATAAAACCATGGCAGAATTTGTGATTAAACTAATCGAAATGGTTGAAAAACCGATGGATAAAGCACTACGGGCTTCTGATCGGTTTGACGGCATTCATTCAATTTATCAATTGGCTGAGGATGCCAGCAAAGTTCTTTCCATCGGTAATCATACAGGTGAAGGCTGGTTCTTAACTGGTGAAATGATTGATTTATTGAAGAGTGACGTAAACAATATTGTCTGCATGCAACCGTTTGGCTGTCTGCCAAATCACGTGGTGGGTAAAGGCGTGATCAAAGAATTACGCCATCAATATCCGAAAGCCAATATTGCAGCGATTGATTATGATCCAGGTGTTTCCATTGTCAATCAATTAAACCGAATCCGACTAATGATGGCAACAGCCAATAAAATGTTGGATGAAGAGGTAAGAACAAATTAAACAAGTAAACACAAGTAAGTAGACCATTTTTTCCGAAATGGTCTACTTTTTGATTGTCGCGGAGGTATATACCAGTTATAATGGAAAGAAAACAAGAGCTTTTTTTAGATTATAAGAAAGTAGGCATTCAAGATGGCAAATCAAGTGCCCGTGTATATTCAGATTCATGACCAAATAAAAAATCAAATCGAAACAGGCGTCTGGAAAGTGGGCGACCGCTTGCCTTCTGAAAGAGAATTAGCGGTGACCTTTGGCGTGAGTCGGATGACTTTACGACAAGCCATCCAGACTTTAGCAGATGAAGGGATTTTAGAAAGAAAAATCGGCTCAGGAACCTATGTCGCCAATGAAAAAGTCCAAGAAAAAATGACTGGAACCACCAGTTTCACTGATATTATGGAATCTTTAAACAAAGTCCCTTCCAGCAAAACTATTTCTTATTTTAATTCCCCCGCCAGCTCAAGTGAGATTGAAAATTTAAACTTGACTAAAGGAGAACGAGTCTTAAGAATGGAACGGATTCGTTATGCTGACAATGTACCTATTTGCTTTGAAGTCGCTAGTATTCCGGCAAAATTGGTAGAAGGCTTCAGTAAAGAAGAGATTACCGAATCTTTTTATCATTCTCTACAAGAGCGAGGTATGGAGATCGGTCATGCCAATCAAACGGTTTCTGCAGTGTTGGCTTCTGAACAAATTGCTGATTATTTAGAAATCAAACGTGGCGAAGCAATCTTGCGGCTACGTCAACTTTCTTATTTGGTTGACGAGCGTCCTTTTGAATATGTCCGGACTCAATACGTCGGCAGTCGTTTCGAGTTTTATTTAGAGAAATAATTATTCTTCGATTAGTTGTTCGGAATAACTGGTTTCTCCTGCAACAAAAGTCGCTTGACCGCTTAATAAATCGGTGACTTGGGCTTCGAAATTGGCGACCTGATCTTCATCAACAAAGCATATCGCAGTGACCTCATGGGTAAACAAGGTATCTTTTACTACAATTTTTTGGGTCTCCAGAAATTTTTCGAGTTTCCCCCAATGATTGTAAGGAATCGTCACTGAAATTTCTTGTTGCAGACGGCCTTCAACGATGCCAGTCTCGGCGATGCTATTAGCGACAGCTCCAGAATAAGCGCGAATCAAACCGCCGGCACCTAGTTTTGTGCCACCAAAATAGCGAGTAACAACAGCACAAACATTAATTAAAGTATTTTTTTTTAAGACTTCCAACATTGGAACACCAGCGGTTCCGCTAGGCTCACCATCATCAGAGCTGCGTTGAATCTCGTTTTGCTCGCCTAAAACGAAGGCACTGCAATTGTGATTGGCTTTCCAATGTTCCTTTTTAATTTGATTGATAAATTCTTTGGCTTCTGCTTCAGAAGTGATCCGTTTTAAATGGCAAATAAAGCGAGATTTTTTGATCTCCGTTTCATGAATACTGTCTGATTGAATCGTTCGATAAGTAGCTAACATCGTTTCACCTCATTGTTAGGATAGGAGTAGATGGCACATGGCACAAACTAAAAAATATGACGTAATCACCCATTATTTAAAAACCAACGGTGGCTCACAAGTGACCTTGACTTTTACTCAGATTGACGAGCTATTGTTTCCCAGCTCTGGCTTACCTAAGACGGCACGAACAGAAAAAGATTGGTGGGCCAATGATTATCGTCATCCCGAAAAAGGCGCCTACGGTTGGCTGAATGCCAGTTATGAAGTCGTTTCTATAAACTTAGCAAAAGAATTCATTGTTTTCAATAAATTAGTCAAATCCAGTTGGTTGATATAAACATGCATGAAAAAATATTTCGTTGATTTTAGTGACTGCGTCAAAATGACGTGGTCTTTTTTTTACGTATTTATTTAATGAGGTGAACAAAATGTGGGGTCAGTATTTAGCATTGGAAGAATGGCAAACTTTTTATCCGAAAGTCTCACTGGAACAGGCGCATCAACTGCCAGCGATGAATCAGATTTCAGTTGATTCTTATCGATGTAACCGTTGCGGCTCCATTTGTCAGAAACAAGTACCAGCGGGCTTTTTTTATTGTTATCAGTGCATAACTTTAGGGCGAATGACCAGCCAAAAAGATCTTTATTTTTTTCCTGTTCCTGAAAAAAAGCCACGAGAAATTTTTTTAAACTGGGATAAAACTCTGTCGATAAGTCAACAAGAAATAGCGGATCAATTACAAGCAGACCAAAAAAAAGGCGCATCCTTTTTACTGTGGGCAGTAACAGGAGCAGGCAAAACCGAAATGTTGTTTCAACTGATTCAAAGAAATCTAGCCGTCGGCAACCGAGTTTGTTTAACAAGTCCGCGTGTGGATGTCTGTAATGAGCTCCATCTACGAATGCTTCAGGCTTTTCCTCAAGAAGAAATTAATTTATATCATGGACAAAAAAGAATCGAAGGCGCGGGTCAATTCGTTATTTGTACCGTCCATCAATTGTTACGTTACCGAGATTATTTCGATTTGATGATAGTCGATGAAGTAGATGCTTTTCCCTATGCGAATAATCCTTTATTGCAAGCAACGGTCGAAAAAGCACAAGTTAGATCTGGCAAGCGGGTCTATTTAAGTGCCACACCGAATGCTGAATTGAAAAAAGCCGTTGATTTTTGCTATCGCTTGCCTGCGCGATTTCATCGTCGTCCATTACCGGTTCCAGAAATTTTACTTGCTGTTACTTTAGCAAAAAAAATGTATCGTGGGCGGTTGTCGCAAAAAGTTTTAAGCCGATTATTGGCGCTGTTGGGAAAAAATGATGTCTTGTTGTTTTGTCCTAGTGTCAGCAGCTTATTAGCCGTTGCACAATTCTTACAAAAGGAATTTCCAGATTGTCAAATGACCACCGTTCATGCACAAGATCAAGAGCGGGCAATGAAAGTAGACGGGATGCGCCAAGCAAAATATCAACTGCTGTTAACGACTACGATTTTAGAACGGGGAGTCACCTTTGAAAAAGTCTCCGTCGTTGTCTTAGAAGCCAGCCATCGGGTATTTAATCAAGCTGCTTTGGTGCAAATTGCTGGACGGGCAGATCGTAAAGGGGATTTTCATGAGGCAGAGGTTGTGTTTGTTACTAGCGAAATGACTCTGACGATAAAAAAAGCATTGGCAGAAATTAAAGAAAATAATCAATTGGCTTTTACACGAGGACTGTTAAATGAAATGTAGCTGCTGCCATGAGGAATATTGTGAGACTTTGACCTTAATAGATTTTTTTAGTTCATTTAGGGGACGCTGTTTTCGTTGTCAGCAATTGTTTCGACCAATTAAAAATCGTCAATGCTGCCTTGGTTGTGGTCGAGAAACTTCCGAAAAAATTTGTAAAGACTGTCAACAATGGCAAGCACAATTAGGCTTTTTAATTGGAAATCGAGCATTGTTTCATTATGATGACGGTTTTGCCCAGTGGATTGAAGATTATAAATATAAAGGTGATTATCGTTTGAAAAGTGCCTTTGCTAGAGAAATTCATTACCAGTTGAAACAGGTCAAACAGACCATCATCTGTCCTTTGCCAATCAGTCCCGAACGTTTTGAATCAAGAGGGTTTAATCAAGTGAGTGGCTGTCTCGCAGCAGCAAAAATAGACTATCAAGAATTGTTACTGCGGCCAACCAATGATTTGCCGCAAGCCAATAAAAAACGATTAGCTCGGTTAAAATTACCACAACCCTTTGTTATGAGAGTTTCCTCAGAAAAAATAAAAAACAAAAAAATTATTCTCATCGATGATGTCTATACTACCGGCAGAACCCTGTATCATGGGGCGGAATTATTACTGAAAAACGGTGCAAAAAGCGTGACAAGTTTCACTTTCGCTCGCTAGGAAAAGGGTTACATTTATTGAATTTTGTTAGCGATTCACTTTCCAAAGAGATTAGAATTAGGTATAATGAAATTAAGAAGAGATGGAAAGAGTGGTCCTTTCCGAAATCTTCAGTTGGTTAGATGAAAGGGGCAATTTGTATGTTTAGATATAACGTTCGAGGAGAAAACATCGAAGTTACTGAAGCAATCCGTGACTATGTAGAAAAAAAAGTAGGTAAATTAGAACGCTACTTTACTGATGTGCCGGATGCAACAGCGCATGTAAACTTGAAGGTTTACACTGAAAAAACTGCAAAAGTAGAAGTGACAATCCCACTTCCATACTTAGTGCTTCGTGCCGAAGAAACTTCACCAGATTTATATGCAAGTATTGATTTGGTTGTGGATAAATTAGAACGTCAAATCCGCAAGTTCAAAACAAAAATTAACCGCAAAGCACGAGAAACATCATTACCAGATCGCGAAGTTGCTGTTTTGATGGAAGAAGAAACTGACGATGCTGAATTAGAAATCGTTCGTACAAAACGACTTTCTTTAAAACCAATGGGTAGCGAAGAAGCCGTATTACAAATGAATATGTTAGGTCATAACTTCTTTATCTTTGAAGATGCTGAAACAAATGGCACTAGCATCGTATACCGTCGTAAAGATGGCAAATACGGATTAATTGAAACAGATGTAGACTAAAAAATTGGGCCTGTTAGAAAATCTTTTGATTTTTTGACAGGTCTTTTTTTATTTTCAAGAAAAAATCCTTAGTATTTCTAAAAGATAGCTGATTTTATGAATCAAAAGTTTCTTTTCAAGGGAACTAATGATAGAATATACTAGCGAGTTTATACGTATAAACGAATGAGGCTAAAGGAGTACTGTAAAAAATGGCGAACGTGCTTAAAAGATTAATCGAAAATGATAAAAAAGAATTAAAACGTTTAGATGGCATTGCAAACAAGATTGAAGAATTTTCCGAAGACATGGCAAAATTATCAGATGAACAACTGCGAGGAAAAACTGACGAATTCAAACAACGCTATCAAGCGGGAGAAACTTTAGATGAGTTATTACCCGAAGCTTTTGCGACAGTTCGTGAAGCAGCAAAACGCGTTTTAGGCTTATACCCTTACCACGTCCAATTAATGGGTGGGATCGTATTGCATGATGGCAATATCCCTGAAATGAAAACAGGTGAAGGTAAGACTTTAACAGCGACTATGCCAGTTTATTTAAATGCGATCACTGGTCAAGGGGTTCACGTAGTTACCGTGAATGAATATTTAGCAACCCGTGACTCAACTGAGATGGGTGAACTGTATAATTTCTTAGGTTTAACAGTTGGTTTAAATATTAACTCTAAGAGCAGTGATGAAAAGCGTGAAGCTTACAACTGTGATATTACTTATAGTACCAATAATGAATTAGGCTTTGACTACTTGCGGGACAACATGGTAGTTTACCGTAACCAAATGGTACAACGGCCATTAAATTATGCCATCGTTGATGAAACCGACTCAATCTTAATCGATGAAGCTCGGACACCATTGATTATTTCTGGTGCAGCTGAAAAATCAACAGCGCTATACAATCGGACAGATAACTTTGTCAAACGATTGGTAGAAGAAGATGATTATAAGATCGATGTCCAATCAAAAACAATTGGCTTAACGGAACAAGGAATTGCCAAAGCTGAAAAGAATTTTAACTTAGAAAACTTATATGATATCGAAAATACTGCCTTGACTCACCATATGGATCAGGCTTTACGGGCAAACTACATTATGTTGCGAGACATTGATTATGTGGTTCAAGAAGGCAAAGTTTTAATCGTTGACCAATTTACTGGTCGGATCATGGATGGTCGTCGTTATTCTGACGGTTTACACCAAGCGATTGAAGCCAAAGAAGGCGTGGAAATTGAAGATGAAACCAAAACGATGGCGACCATCACTTTCCAGAACTACTTCCGGATGTACAAGAAATTATCTGGGATGACCGGTACAGCGAAAACCGAAGAAGAAGAATTCCGTGAAATTTATAATATCGAAGTTATTCAAATCCCAACCAACAAACCAGTTATTCGGGAAGACCATCCAGATTTACTTTACCCAACTTTGGAAAGTAAATTTCATGCTGTGGTACAAGATATCAAAGAACGCCACCGCAAAGGTCAACCATTACTAGTCGGTACTGTTGCCGTTGAAACTTCTGAATTACTTTCTAACATGTTAAATGAAGATGGCATTCCTCATGAAGTGTTAAATGCGAAGAATCACTTTAAAGAAGCTGAAATTATTATGAATGCTGGTCAAAAAGGCGCGGTAACCATCGCTACCAATATGGCTGGTCGGGGAACCGATATTAAATTAGGCTTAGGTGTTATCGAAGTTGGCGGTTTAGCCGTTATTGGTACTGAACGTCACGAATCACGCCGGATTGATAATCAGCTACGTGGACGTTCTGGTCGTCAAGGTGACCCAGGGGTTTCACAATTTTATCTATCATTGGAAGATGACTTGATGAAACGTTTTGGTTCAGAACGAATCAAAGCTTTCTTAGATCGCTTAAATGTTGAAGATGAAGATGCAGTTATTCAAAGTAAAATGTTAACTCGTCAAGTTGAATCAGCACAAAAACGGGTAGAAGGTAATAACTACGATACACGTAAAAATGTCTTGCAATACGATGATGTAATGCGGGAACAACGGGAAGTTATTTACAAACAAAGACAAGATGTCATTATGGCGGAACAAGATTTATCGCCACAATTATTAAATATGGTTCGCCGTTCAATCTCACGGGTAGTTGATGGACATACCCAAGGGGAACAAAAAGATTGGAATCTTGAAGGAATTAAAGATTTTGCTGGTAATGCGTTAGTCCATGAAGACAAGATTGCCGTTAGTGACTTAGAAGGTAAGAAACCTCAAGAAATCAAAGATTACTTGTTGGAACGAGCAAAAGAAATTTTTGATATGAAAGTCGAACAGCTACAAAGTCCAGAACAATTATTGGAATTTCAAAAAGTAGTTATTCTACGAGTTGTAGATACTAAATGGACGGATCACATCGATGCGATGGATCAATTACGTCAATCAGTTGGTTTGCGGGCATATGGTCAAAATAATCCATTGGTTGAATATCAAACAGAAGGCTACAAAATGTTTGAAGACATGGTCGGCGCGATTGAATATGAAGTAACTCGTTTATTCATGAAAGCTGAAATCCGCCAAAATGTCCAACGGGAACAAGTCGGTGAAACCCAAGAAACGCATCCAGTTGAAGCAGACGGTGATCAAGTACCACCTGCAAACAGCCAAACGCGTGGCGTGCCACCAACAAATCTAACACCAGAAATGATTGAACAATTCAAACATGCTGGCAGAAATGATCCATGTCCTTGCGGCAGCGGTAAAAAATTCAAAAATTGCCACGGCAAAGAAGTATAAGCTAAAGAAGCTCTAGAACCCGGCGCACTGTGAATAACGGTGTTCCGGTTCTTTTTTAAAGAAAGAAGGAAACCTTTTGGAAAATGCAGAAATTCGTAACATGCTTGACCAACTGCAGGAACAAGTAGTCAGCTTTAGGGGGTCCCTTTGACCTCGATCAGCTAGAAGAAGCAATTGCTGAAGCGGAACAAAAGATGTCTGAACCAGATTTTTGGGATGATCAAGAATCAGCCCAAACCTTAATCAATCAAAATAATTCCGATAAAGCTACCTACGACCAATTCACTCATTTGAGTGAGGAAGTAGAAGAATTAAATCTAATGATGGACATGCAGCAGGAAGAATTTGATCCTTTGATGCAGACTGAATTAGAAGAACGGCTAAAAGAAATCAACAGCCAAGTGGCAAGTTTTGAATTGGCGCTCTTATTGGATGGTCCCTATGACAAAAACAATGCTATTATCGAAATTCATCCTGGTGCTGGTGGTACCGAGTCGCAAGATTGGGGTTCGATGCTACTAAGAATGTATACTCGCTGGGCAGAGCAACATCAATTTTCTGTTGAAACGATTGATTATCAAGCGGGCGATGAAGCTGGAATTAAAAGTGTGACTTTAATGATTAAAGGTCTTAATGCATACGGCTACTTGCGATCTGAAAAAGGCGTTCACCGCTTGGTACGAATTTCTCCATTTGATTCGGCTAACCGTCGCCATACTTCTTTTTGTTCTTTAGATGTCATGCCAGAGCTGGATGATAATATTGATATTGAAATTAATCCAGATGATTTAAAGGTGGATGTATATCGGGCAAGTGGTGCTGGTGGTCAGCATATTAATAAGACTTCTTCGGCAGTACGGATTACTCATTTACCCACTGGAACAGTCGTGGCTAGCCAAGCCCAACGTTCCCAATTTCATAACCGTGAAACAGCTATGAATATGTTAAAGGCAAAACTGTATCAGTTAGAATTAGAGAAAAAAGAACAAGAAGCGGCGGCTTTACGTGGAGATCAAATGGACATCGGTTGGGGTTCACAAATTCGTTCTTATGTCTTCCATCCTTATTCAATGGTGAAAGATCACCGAACCAATTATGAAACCGGAAATGTTCAAGCAGTGATGGACGGAGACCTAGATCCATTCATTGATGCCTACTTAAAATGGCACTTAGCTCAAGGCAACAATTAAAAATGAAATGAAAATGTAACCTTATGAAAGCCACTTGCAATGTTAGCGTGTTATAATAGCAAAGAATTTTATAGAGAATTTGGAGAGATAACCATGATTGAAATGCAGGATGTAGTAAAGAAATATCCTAATAAAACAACCGCTGTTCGTGGTATTTCAGTAAACATCGACCGCGGTGAATTTGTTTATGTTGTCGGTCCTTCTGGTAGTGGGAAATCAACTTTTATCAAATTGATGTATCGTGAAGAAAAAGCTACTTCTGGTAATAAATTAGAAGTTGCTGGTCATAATTTATTGAAAATCAAAAACAAAGAAGTCCCTTATTTGCGCCGCGATGTCGGTGTCGTTTTCCAAGATTTTAAATTGTTGCCTCGTAAGACAGTCTACGAAAATGTCGCTTATGCCATGCAAGTTATTGGTCGTAAACCGCGAGATATCAAAAAACGAGTGATGGAAGTGCTAGACTTAGTTGGCTTAAAACACAAAGTCCGAGTTTTTCCTAATCAACTATCTGGTGGGGAACAACAACGGGTGTCGATTGCCCGAGCAATTGTGAACACGCCTAAAGTTTTAATCGCTGATGAACCAACTGGTAACTTAGATCCTGATACTTCTTGGGAAATTATGAAATTGTTAGATCGTATTAATCAACAAGGCACGACAATCGTTATGGCAACCCATAATAAAACCATCGTAGATACGATGCGTCATCGGGTTATTGGTATTGAAAATGGCTTGATTGTACGTGACGAAGCGGAAGGAGAATACGAGTTTGATGATTAGAAATTTTTTCCGACATTGGTGGGAAAGTATTAAGAATATTAAACGCAATGGTTGGATGACGATTGCTTCTGTTTCAGCAGTTACCATTACTTTAACCTTAGCAGGTGTCTTTTTAGCAGTTATCTTAAATGCAGCCAAACTGGCACAAGATGCAGAAGGCGATGTTGATGTAACAGTATTTGTTGACGTTGAAACCAGTAAGGATGATCGTGATGAGCTAGCCAGCCAATTACGTGATTTAAATCATGTAGACAAAGTAACCTTCTCTAGTAAAGAAGACCAGCTAGAAAATATCAAGAAACAATATGGTGATGCTTGGAGCCTATTCAGTGGCGATGACAACCCATTATTTGATGTATATGTGGTACAAACAACCGATGCCGAATATGTGCGCTCAGTTGCCAATGATGCAGGTGATTTAGCCAATGTCTATCGAGCCGATTATGGCGGTGCCTCGGCAGATCAATTAATTCGTATCGCAAGAGTCGTGCGAACGTGGGGCTTAGGAGCAGCATTATTGCTGGTCTTTGTAGCAGTCTTCCTGATTTCCAACACGATTCGAATTACGATTTTATCCCGTAAACAAGAAATTCAAATTATGCGTTTAGTAGGGGCTAAAAATGGTTACATCCGTTGGCCATTCTTCTTAGAAGGTGGTTGGATTGGCTTAATCGGTGCCATTATCCCAGTTCTGATTGTCACTTATGGTTACGAACAAGTCTATCAATTAGCTGCTCAATACTTGGTGCAATCTGGTTTAGATTTATTGCGACCAAGTCAGATTGTCTGGCAGTTAGATGTCGCGATGGTAGCGACAGGCTATTTGATTGGTTCATTAGGCTCAGTGATGTCGATGCGCCGTTTCTTAAAAATATAAAAGTTTTAGACTGGAATCTTTTGTTCCAGTCTTTTTTTGTAAGAAATGCTGGTGTAAATTGTAAGAATTTTTTTACAGAGCTTGCCTTTAAAAAAATCTAGGACTAAAATAGCTAAGTAAATAAAAAACTGCTACCGAGTAGTTAAGAGAGTGCCAATTTCGTTAGGTCGATGAAGAAATTGGTGGCTCTCTTTTTGTATTTTTTTAGGAGGGATTTTTGATGGCGTGGATTGAATTAATTATTGCAGGTGTGTTTGAAGTTTTTTGGGCGACGACGATGAAGTTGAGTCATGGTTTTAGTAAGTTAAGCTTTTCGGTCTTAACAATTGTCGGAATGATCGCCAGTTTTTATTTTTTGGCGAAAGCTATTAAGGTTATGCCCATGAGCTTGGCTTACCCTATTTGGACAGGGATAGGAGCCGTGGGTTCGATTTTGATTGGGATCTTTTTTTTCAAGGATCATTTATCTTTGTGGACAGAATTTTTTGTGGCTTTATTGATTATAGGCATCATCGGAATTAAGGTGACTAGCGGGCATTAATTGTTTTTTATATTTACCCAGTGGCGACTTTTTGCTATGCTTAACTCTAAGGGGTGAGGCGTGTGGGGTTTGTGTGGAACAATATTGGGACAATTTTTTTAGTGATTAATACAATCTTATCGTTGATTATTGTGTTTCGTGAACGTAAAGATACGGTCCACACGTGGGCTTGGTTATTAATTTTGACCTTTATTCCTGTTTTGGGATTTGTTTTATATATATTTATTGGTAAGGGGATTTCCAAAGAAAAGATTTTTGATTTGCGGATGCAAAATAAATTAGGGTTAAATATTGAGATTGCTGATCAGCAACGTGCGCTAGAGCGGGGACTTTTTCCGAAGCCGAATACGAATTTGGTAGATTCTCAGCAATTGATTTATATGTTAACGATGTTTGAAAGCTCTCTTTATACGATGAATAATGATATCAAGCTGTATACGGATGGACGTGAAAAGTTTGACGCTCTGATCGCTGATATCCATCAAGCAAAATCTCATATTCATATGGAATATTATATATATCGGAGTGATGCACTGGGGATTGAAGTGCGGGATGCCTTGACTGAAGCTGCTAAACGTGGTGTGAAAGTCTTATTACTCTTAGATGCATGGGGATCCACTCAAGTAAATAATAAGTTTTTTGCGCCGCTGATTGAAGCTGGTGGTTTGGTGGAGTTTTTCTTCCCATTATTTGTCCCTTACTTAAATCCGCGGATGAATTATCGCAATCACCGCAAGATTGTTGTGATTGATGGAACGATAGGCTACACTGGCGGTTTTAACGTAGGAAATGAATATTTAGGTTTGGTTTCGACTTTTGGCTATTGGCGGGACAATCATTTGCGGATAGTCGGTGATGCGGTTTACACTTTGCAAAATCGTTTTATGATGGATTGGAACTCTCAGCATAAGCATGAAGTAGCTTATGATGTAAAATATTTCCCGGAAAACTATTCGATTGGTCATTATGCTAGTCAAGTCGTCTCTAGTGGTCCTGATAGTGAACATGAACAGATTAAGATGACTTATTTAAAAATGATTAATTTGGCAAAAAAAGAAATTTTGATTCAGACGCCGTATTATATTCCAGATGCTTCGATTCATGAGGCGCTTAAGTTGGCATTATTGTCAGGTGTAAAAGTTCGTTTGCAGATTCCTAATAAGCCAGATCATATTTTGGTCTATTGGGCGACCTATTCTTTTGCGGCAGAATTATTGGATTATGGGGCAATTATTGAGACTTATGAAGCAGGATTTATTCATGCTAAAACAATGATTATTGATGAAGGGATCGCCTCTGTTGGCTCAGCCAATATCGATGTTCGTTCTTTTAGATTGGACTTTGAAGTTAATACGATTATTTACGATAGTGGTTTTGCTAAGCAAGTTCGAGATGCATTTTTTGAGGATTCAGAGAAATCTCACTTGCTGACAAAAAAGATTTATCAAGAGCGAGGACTGTTGATAAAATTCAAAGAAGGAATCGCTCGTCTGATTTCACCATTGTTATAAAACTTTTAATTTTCAGTTTGGCTGGTTCATGTTAAAATGAACTAGCTTATTTTTTTGTCAAAGGAGAATATTATGAAAAAATGGTTACTGCCTATTTTATTAGGTACAGTCCTTATATTATCTGGTTGTGCAAAATGGATTGACCGCGGAGAATCGATTACAGCGGTGGGATCTTCGGCGTTACAACCGCTTGTAGAAACAGTTGCTGATGAATATCAAAACGATCATCCCGGCGAATTTATCAATGTTCAAGGGGGAGGAAGTGGGACTGGTCTGAGCCAAGTCCAATCTGGTGCGGTCGATATTGGGAATTCAGATTTGTTTGCTGAAGAAAAAGATGGCATCGATGCCTCTAAATTAGTTGATCATCGGGTAGCGGTAGTAGGTATCACACCCATTGTAAATAAAAAAGTTGGCGTAAAAAATATCAGTCTAGATAATTTACGTAAAATCTTTTTAGGTGAAATCACGAACTGGAAGGATGTTGGCGGCAAGGATCAAGAGATTGTCATTTTAAACCGTGCATCTGGAAGTGGAACCCGTTCGACTTTTGAAAAATGGGTATTGGATGGACAAACTGCGATTCAAGCACAAGAACAAGATTCCAGCGGCATGGTGCGACAAATTGTTACAGATACACCAGGCGCAATCAGCTATACTGCT
This sequence comes from Enterococcus alishanensis, assembly GCF_019218635.1. GTDB lineage: Bacteria > Bacillota > Bacilli > Lactobacillales > Enterococcaceae > Enterococcus_A > Enterococcus_A alishanensis. The sequence continues at coordinate 82,712 of NZ_JAHUZB010000001.1, forward strand.
TTTTCTTATGTGACAGATGATGTGCAAACATTAAGTATTGATAATGTTGAACCAACGGATGAAAATGTGGCGAATAATGCTTGGAAAATCTGGGCGTATGAACATATGTATACTAAAGGTGAACCAACAAAATTAACCAAAGAATTTCTTGATTATATGGTTTCTGAGCATGTTCAAGAAACGATTGTTTCAAAATTAGGTTATATTCCGATTTCTCAAATGAAAGTCGAACGCAATGCCGCCGGCGATACAACTGAATTATAAAAATGATTTCCAGTGAATGAAATTTCACTGGATTTTTTATTTATTTACATATTTACACAAAATTTACAATTGTTACAAAAACAACATAGAAGGTTAAAGAGAAATTGATTTTCGCCTTGTAAAATAGCGGTGTTAGATTATTTTTTTTGAGGGAGTAAAGAAATGAATAATGAAGATGTGAAAAAAGCACTCACAACAAAATCTAAACGTGCAAGAATTGAACAACGGGGGCGCCTGATTAGTTTTGCTTGTATTGCACTAATTGTTTTTGTGGTAGCAGCGATTTTTTATTTTGTTGCCAGCAAAGGTTTAGCAACATTTTTTGTAGATAAAATAAACGTAATGGATTTCTTATTTGGAACTGATTGGAATCCAAGTGCCACTGGTCCTGATGGCAAACCAATGGTAGGGGCTTTACCCATGATTGTCGGCTCTTTTGTCGTTACTTTCATGTCGGCGATTGTGGCAACACCATTTGCGATTGGTGCGGCTGTATTTATGACTGAGATTTCACCTAATAAAGGTCAACGCTTTTTACAACCAGTCATTGAACTATTAGTAGGAATTCCTTCAGTAGTATACGGTTTTATTGGTTTATCAGTAATTGTTCCAATGATTCGTTCAGTATTTGGTGGGACTGGTTTTGGGATTTTATCTGGAACCTTCGTCTTGTTTGTAATGATTTTACCAACAGTTACCACAATGACCGTCGATACGTTAAAATCAGTGCCACGATATTATCGTGAAGCTTCTCTAGCTTTAGGAGCGACACGTTGGCAAACCATTTATAAAGTGGTGTTGCGGGCAGCGATTCCTGGGATTTTAACAGCTGTTGTTTTCGGTATGGCGCGAGCTTTCGGTGAAGCTTTGGCTATTCAAATGGTCATCGGGAATGCCGCATTGATGCCAACAAGTTTAATTACCCCAGCTTCAACTTTAACTTCAATCTTAACTATGGGTATCGGAAATACTATTATGGGTACTGTTGAAAATAATGTCTTATGGTCATTGGCATTGATTCTATTATTCATGTCATTAGTCTTTAATATTTTGATTCGCTACATTGGGAAAAAGGGGGAAATAACAAATGGATAAAGCAAAACGCGCAGACAAAATTGCGACGGGAGTCCTTTATTTTATTTCTGGCCTAATCGTTTGTATTTTGGCTTTCCTACTATTATATATCTTAGTTCGAGGCTTACCGAATATCTCACTAAGCTTCTTGACTTCACCGTCAAAAGCTTATGAAGCCGGTGGCGGGATTGGGATTCAATTATTTAACTCAATCTATTTATTATTGGTTACCATGGTGATTAGTTTTCCAATTTCTTTAGGTGCTGGGATTTATTTATCTGAGTACGCCAAGAAAAACTGGATCACGAATGTCATTCGGACATCGATTGAAATTTTAAGTTCGTTGCCTTCAGTAGTAGTTGGTTTGTTCGGTTTCTTGATTTTTGTTATTCAATTTGGCTATGGCTTCTCGATTTTATCAGGGGCTTTAGCGTTAACGCTGTTCAACCTACCGTTATTGACTAGAAATATCGAAGAATCTTTGCGGGCGATTCACTATACTCAACGAGAAGCAGGCTTGGCTTTAGGTTTGTCACGTTGGGAAACCGTAACAAAGATTGTCGTACCTGATGCTTCACCAGGGATTCTAACTGGGATTATTTTAAGTTCTGGTCGGATATTTGGGGAAGCGGCGGCTTTGATTTATACTGCTGGACAAAGTGCACCAGCTTTAGACTTTTCAAACTGGAACCCATTAAGTGTTTCTAGTCCGATTAGTATTTTCCGTCAAGCGGAAACATTGGCGGTACACATTTGGAAAATTAATACAGAAGGTACAATGCCAGATGGATCAGCTGTTTCAGCCGGAGCTTCTGCTGTATTGATTATCGCTGTTTTATTATTCAACTTTGGTGCCCGCGCAATCGGCAAACGACTTCACAAAAAGATGACTTCAGCATAAGGAGCAACATAATGAAAGATTATAATTGGGATGAACGCAATATTATCAGCATGCCTGGTGAAATTGCTTTGCATACAGAAGATTTACATGTGTTTTACGGTAACAACGAAGCGATTAAAGGAATTGATCTGGAATTTGAAAAAAATAAGATTACCGCGCTAATCGGTCCTTCCGGTTGTGGTAAATCAACTTATTTACGTTCTTTAAATCGGATGAATGATGGCATTGCCGCAGCTCATGTAACTGGAAAAATTATGTACAAAGATGTCAATATCAATGCCGATAACATTGATGTTTACGAAATGCGCAAAAGAATCGGCATGGTTTTTCAACGACCAAATCCATTTAGTAAATCGATCCGTGACAACATTACTTTTGCTTTGAAACAACACGGTGAAAAAGATAAACATAAATTAGAAGAAATGGTCGAAACCAGCTTAAAACAAGCAGCATTGTGGGAACAAGTCAAAGATAACTTGGATAAAAGTGCCTTAGCCTTGTCTGGCGGACAACAGCAAAGATTATGTATCGCCAGAGCAATTGCCATGAAACCCGACATCTTACTATTAGATGAACCAGCTTCGGCCTTAGACCCGATCTCGACCGGGACAGTGGAAGAAACTTTGGTACAATTAAAAGAAGATTACACCATCATTATCGTGACCCACAATATGCAACAAGCCGCACGGATCAGTGACTACACTTCTTTCTTTTACTTGGGACATGCCATCGAGTATGACAAGACGACTAAAATCTTTACCCGACCAAAAATTCAAGCCACCGAAGATTATGTATCTGGCCATTTTGGTTAGAAGAGTGTGCTGAGAAATTTAATACCTTGAAATGGAGTTGCCAGTTCTACTTAGCGCTTTTTGCTTTAGTAGAATGGTAGTCGTACGGAAAATAAAACTAAATTTCTGGCAAGAAATTTAATACCTTGAAATGGAGTAGACGACAAAATATGGCTGACAAAATTATTACTTCAAAAGATTTGCACCTTTATTATGGTGAAAAAGAAGCCTTGAAAGGCATTGATTTAGCCTTTAATAAAAATGAAATTACTGCTATGATTGGTCCATCAGGTTGTGGTAAATCAACTTATCTACGTTGTTTAAATCGGATGAATGATTTAATTCCGGGTGTGACAATCACAGGAAGCGTTGATTATAAAAACCGCGATATTTACAGTCCAAAGACAGATACCGTTGAGTTGCGAAAAGAAATCGGAATGGTTTTCCAACAGCCTAATCCATTTCCTTTCTCAATTTATGAAAATGTTATTTACGGATTGAAATTAAAAGGGGAAAAGGATAAACAAGTCTTAGATCAAAAAGTCGAAGAAAGTTTGCGAGCAGCCTCGGTTTGGGAAGATGTGAAAGACAAACTTCATGAGAGTGCTTTGTCTTTATCTGGTGGGCAGCAACAACGGGTATGTATCGCCCGTGTTTTGGCAGTAAATCCTGAGATCATTTTATTAGATGAGCCTACTAGTGCGCTAGATCCAGTTTCGACTGGGAAAATCGAAAATATGCTGTTAGAATTAAAAGAAAACTATACAATTATTATTGTGACCCACAATATGAGTCAGGCTTCACGTATTTCTGACAAGACTGCCTTTTTCTTGCAAGGTGAGTTAATTGAATTTGATAAAACGAAAAAAATCTTTTTAGATCCAGCAAAACAAGAAACAGAGGATTATATTTCTGGTAAATTTGGCTAAAGACGAGACAGAGAGCACCTTAGTGGAGGGAAAAAAATGTTACGAACACAATTTGAAGAAGATTTATTAAACTTGCATAACCAATTTTACGAGATGGGGATGATGGTTTCTAGTGCCGTCCATAAATCGGTGCGATCTTATATTGATCATAACAAAGCATTGGCCCAAGAAGTCATTGATCATGATATTGAAATCAATGAGATGGAAGTCAAATTAGAAAAGAAAAGCTTCGAAATGATTGCCTTACAACAACCGGTTACCACGGATTTGAGAACGATTATTACGATTATGAAAGCGAGTTCTGACTTAGAAAGAATGGCTGATCACGCGGTGTCAATCGCCAAATCAACGATCCGACTAAAAGGCTTGCCACGAATTTTAGAAGTCGAAAAAGAAATCAACGAAATGTCTGATTACGTGAAAAAAATGGTAGACAACGTGCTAGTTGCTTACGTAAAAACTGACGAAAAAGATGCTCGGATGATTGCGAAGATGGACGAAACTATCAATGATTACTTCCAAAAAATCTATGACATGACCACCAATACAATGGAAAAAGATTCAGAAACGATTATTAGTGGAACAGATTATTTACACGTGGCTGGTTACTTGGAACGGGTTGGCGACTATGTGACCAATATCTGTGAGTGGATTGTTTACTTAGCAACTGGAAAAATTACTGAATTAAATTCGAATCGAAATGAAAATTTTTAATATAAAAACAGTAGTTCTTAATTAGTAATTGTTAAGAACTGCTTTTTTTTATGAAAAAAATTCATAATATATTGCTATTGACCTATAAAAAAAGGGAAAAAAACATAAAAATAATATTTTTTTGCCAAAAAGTATTGTAAACGGTTTCAAAAAAACTTCGACTGCTCATTATGAGGCTATAGTTAGCTTATTAATCAAGAAAAGAGCGGTGAGAGGTAAATGAAAAAAAGGCTATATTTATTAGGGTTTCTTTTAAGTGGTCTGTTTTTAGTAGGGTTTTCTACTCCAGTGTTTGGGACTGAGGTAAATACGATTGCGGATTTAGAAAATGCAGTCAATCAAGCTAGCAGCAATCAGACAATTACTTTAGGGGATACTTTTCCGACAGAGATTGATCAAACGATCAAATTAAAAGAGACAGCTTATCAGACAGTTATTGATGGTGGTGGAAAAACCTTACAGGCAGCAGTTGGAAAAAGTGTGCAAATTTTTTCTTATGGGGCTGGTACTGGAGATACCAATTCTGAGTTGACTTTGCAAAATCTGAAACTGGCAGGGAATGGTACGACAGATAAAAGTAAAGGTATTGATGCTGGTGGTTACACTGGAACATTGATCTTGGACAATTTATCAATTAGTCACTTTAATGGTGGGGGTCATGGTGGTGCGATGTATATCGCTAGCAATACAGCCATCAAAAACTCGAATTTCTCTGATAATGTAAATTACAATGGTGGTTATTCTGGTGGAGCGATTGGCACGGCTGATGGCTTCAGCAAAAAGTTATCAATTATGAATACACGCTTTAATAATAATAGTACAACAGATGTTACCGGTCCGGTGGTTGGCGGTGAGGGTGGCGCCATTCATTTTCATCAGCCTGCAGCAACAGCAGTCATTGAATTAAAGAACAATTATTTTGAAGGAAACTCTGCAGCAAAAAATGTCCAAGAAACGAATCAATATTCTTTATTGGCTGATGGTGGGGCACTTTCTTTTTGGAATGTTAAAAAAGGAGTCACCATTCAATTAACAGGAAATACTTTTGCCAATAATATTGCCGGTGATGATGGTGGCGCTATCTTACTGCAATCAAATGAAAGTATTCCTAGTGGTATTACTTTTAAGAATAATACTTTTTATGGCAATCAAGCTTTAGGAAATGATAAGGGTTCAAATAGCGGTGGTGCCATTCAGGTTTTTGCCGTAGGACTTCGTACGATTAACATTGACTACATTAATAATAGCTTTATTAATAATTTTGCTACTTATAGTGGTGGAGCAATTGGAAACAGCGGTTCTTGGGGCATCGGTGGTGCTGGGAAATTTTATAATAATTTATTTGTTGGTAATATTTCACAGTCAGATGCGAAGACTAACAACGTTGGTGGCGCAAAAACAATCTCTAAAAAGAATTCCAATATCGGACTTGAAGAGGATGTTACCATGGCGGATGTTTTTGGTTTAGATACGATGGATTTGTTGGAAAATTACGGAAAGATTTCCGCCGGTGCCGCAGTAGATGGTTCGACTACTATTATTCCGACTGTACCGATTGCTCCTGAAAAAGTGGCAGATGATAAAATTGACAATTATGTTGATGGTATTGATTCTGTCTTGGATCAGAGAGGGAGACCACGACCAGATGAAACGGATTTAAATACTAATGGCTTGAAGTCTGATCCTGGTTCAGTGGAAATCAATTGGCTTAAATATGATGCTAACGGAGGAACCTTTGAACTAAATAAGGCCTTAACAACATATGATGGAAAAATTTATTATGAAGGTGAAAATCCTACAGCGTATTATCAAGTTGGCTACGATCAGTTGGCAACAACAATTGTTGATGGCGCAAATACATTGAAGGCAACTAAAGCCAATGCTAAATTTTTAGGCTGGTCAGAAAATAAAGCTGCTACAAAACCAGATGTTGGTTTAGAGGTCGGAAAAGCCATCAATATTGTTAAAGGCAATCAAACTTTATACGCTATATATCAAGAAAAAGCAGCTGACGTAAAAGTTCGTTACATCGAAATTGATAGTGCAGGAAATGAAGTAAAGGAATTAGATCAGATAACTCTGACTGGCTTTGTTGGCGATTCTTTCGAAGCAGAAGTAAAAATGTTTGAAAACTATGGTCTGGTAAATGTTAAAGATGGTGCAGGAAATCCTTTAACCAGCATGAGTGGTACCTTTACTGATCAAGCACAAACCATTATTTTTGAATATAAACCAGATGTTAGTACGGTTGTAGTAAGTCACCAAGATGAAGCAGGAAATCCTTTAGCAGACACTAAGATTTTAACAGGTAAAATAAATTCAGCTTACACAACTTCTGCCGAAACAATTAGTGGTTATAGTTTAGTCGCTACACCGACAAATGCTAACGGAAATTATGCTGAAGATATTACTTACGTAAAATATATTTATAAAAAAGATACTATTGCTGGTGGTCAAGTCACTATTAAATATCAAGATGAAGAGGGCAATCCTCTGTTTAGTCCAGATATTGTAATCAATCAAGATATAGGGACCGTTTATAATACTGAAATAAAATCTTTTGAGGGTTACACGTTAAAAGCAGTTAAAGGACAACTTTCAGGGCTTGTTACAGATGAACCACAAGAAGTGGTGTTAGTTTACCAAAAAATCAAACAGGGTCAAGATCTTGGAACTGTTTTAGTGCATTATGTTGATGAAACAGGTTTGCCAATTGCATTAAGCGAAGTAAAAACAGGGGAAATTGATGAAGCTTACGACACGGAAGCTAAAAAAATTAATGGTTATACGGGACCGAAAATTCCAGATAATGCCAAAGGGACCTATAGCAAAGATTTAATAACTGTGACCTATGTTTATCAAAAGATACCAACGCCTGTCGAAACTGGTAAAGTTACCTATTATTATCAAGATGAACAAGGAAAAGAGCTAGCTGATGCCAAAGAAATAACTGGAAATGTCGGTGACGTTTATCCAGGGACAAATACTGATGTCATTAAAACAATTCCAGACTATTATTTAACAGAAGTGAAGGGTAATTTGTTTGGTATTTATCAAGCACAACCACAAACAGTTACTTTAATTTATGCAAAACAAGCAGTAAAAAATGGCTTAGTCATTACTAGATATCAAGATGAACAAGGTGAAGATATTGCCATGCCAGATTTTTCAATTGGAGCCATTAATACTGCTTATGAAACAAAACAAAAAACAATTGATGGATTTACCTTCAAAGAGACAAAAGGAAATACTAAAGGGAAATATAGTGATGAAGTAATTACTATCATCTATGTTTATAGTAAAAATGAACCGACCATCCCAACAACGGGGGGCAAAAATACTTCAAATTACATTGGTTCAGGTGGTAATGGACTAGCACCAACTAACTATGTTGCTACTAATACAGCAAAAACTTTACCAAAAACGGGAGAAAATAAAAAAATATCTAGTATTTTATCGATAGTCGGAATTATGTTACTAGTAGGTGTCGTAATGATTATCTATCGACGAAAAGCCGAAAATCACTAAACATCCTGAAAAAAACTGCTGAATTTTTTTCAGTAACTTTTTTAAATCAGACCTATGACAAGAACGGATTTCAAATCGTTCTTGTTTTTTTTAATGTATTGAATTAAATGATTCAATAGAAGAATTTTAGTTATCATATTCTGAGAATCACGAAAGCCACAATAAAAAGTCTCAGATACAAGAAAGTTTTTATCAGTTTTAAATGTTGTAGCACTAGATTTTTTTGTATCGAGAGTTTCACAATATGCTTCTACTGAAGCGACCCTCAAAAAGTTAGACCAAAGTGCTAACTTTTTGAGGGTCGCTCTATGTTTACTAAAAAAATAATAATTATAGTTTTTTTACTGTAATCATTTTGATGAACTTTTTAACATCATTAACATCGATTACGCCAACTTCGCCATGTTGCGCATTAGACATGCCACAAGCCATCGAATATTTTAAAGCATCCTCCAATTTAAAATTTTGCTCGATTGCGTGAGCAAAACCACCTACTGAAGCATCTCCTGATCCGGTTGTATTGGTAATATCGATTTTAGGAATTTCAATATCATAAAAATCGTTATTCACTTTACAAAGGGCACCCTCACTGCCACAAGAAATCATAATGTATTGAATACCAGCAAAATAAGGGTGGTTTAATTCACCTCGTGCCTGTTCTTTTGTCTCGATTTTTTTATCCAAAATTTCACTTAATTCATGAACATTGGGTTTGATAAAATTTGGCTTATAGTTTTCACTTTTCAATAAAGACGTTAGCTGAACTCCTGAAACATCCATAAAAACTGGGATATCAGCATCAATATTTTCTCGGATATAGTTTAGCATTTGTAAGTAAAGTTGTGGATTGTCTGAATTGACCGACCCAGAAATACAAACTAGATTGATTTTTTTTTGCTTATTTTTTTGCATAATTTTTTCCATTAAGATCGAAGTTTCATCATCAGAAATTTTTGGTCCACTTTCGACAATTTCTGTGTGGGTATGGTTATCATGCATGATTGTTATGGCGTTGCGTGTTTCTCCTTTAGCTTGTAGCATATCCAATTCAAACAGATTTTCTTGGAGTAAATATTTGTTCACTAAGGAGCCAAAATCGCCACCTAAAAAACCAGTTAATAAAACCTTTGAACCTGAAATTGCTGCTGTTCGCCCTGCATTAACACCTTTTCCGCCAACTGATTTTGTAGGGGATTCAAAACGATTCATTTTACCCACATTAAAGTGGTCAATAAAATAAGCAAAATCCATTGAAGGATTCATGGTAATAGTTAAAATCATTGAATTTCCTCCTTCAAAACTTTCGTGTAATCACTATAATGCGCTACTAATTCATCGGAAATACCATCATCCGTAATTAAGTAGTCGTGATCACTTAAGCGTGTGAAGGTATAAATATCTGACACACCTAGCTTTGAACTGTCAGCAACAATACAGGTTGTTTTTGCTTTTTTAAACGCAGCATTTTGGACATTTCCTTCATCAAATTGAGCGGTTGTGACATTGTTGTCAAAGATACCATTAGTAGCAGCAAAAGCTAAGTCAATATTTAAATTATCAAAGGAACGGACAGCTACTTCACCTATGAATTCCTCAGTTGTATGGGAAAATTCTCCTCCAGTTAACAAAATCCGATAATTTGTATTTTCTTTCAAATAAGTAAAGGCGATTAGGCTATTTGTAATAACGAATAAATCTTTTCGCTGAATTTCTGGTAAGGCATAGTAAATGGTTGTACCAGCACCAACAAATATAATCGAATGATCTGGGATTAAACTATTAATGATTTTTCCAATGTATTTTTTTTGCGCTACATTGGTTTGGATCTTTTCATCAGTAGACAATTCTTTATCAAGAATATCTAGCTTTTGAGCACCTCCATATAATTTAGTCAGTTTTTTCTGTTTTGCCAATTCAGTGATATCACGACGAATCGTCATTTCGGAAACATCTAAACGTGAAGCGATTTCAACTATTGAAAGATAAGTGTGTTTTTGAATTAGATCTAAGAGTTTTTCTTGTCGTTCTTGTTTTAGCATAGAACAAGTACCTCCTTTATTTGTTTTATGTTGTTTATGTTTGTTCAACATTAATGTTCAAGTTCATTATAGTCGCTATTATTATTATTTTCAAGCGTTATCACTTGTAAAATTGTTAAACTTTGTTTTAAGAAAGCGTTGACATAAGGCTTTTTTTGTAATATGATTGTTTTGCAAACAAAGTTAAACATTATATCACAAAAAATTAACAATGTTTTTCAAATTATTTCAAAATGGAGGTATTGTAATGGACTATAAAGAAATGTTTGATCCGGCTCTCATTGATTTGGAGATTTCTGCAGCATCTGAAGAAGAAGCTTTTAGTCAAGTAGCAGATCTGCTTAAAGAAAACGGAATGGTTAATGATGATTACTTAACAGGCATTACCAAACGTGAACAAAAATTTCCCACAGGTTTAATTACACAGCATTTAAATATTGGTTTACCACATGCTGATCCTGAGTATGTAAAAAAGCCTTTTGTATTTATTTGTCGATTAAATGAAGATGTTCAATGTCGTCAAATGGGAGACAGCCAAGAAATGAAGGTCAAAAATTTATTTTTCTTGGGTATCAAAGATGGCAAAAATCAAGTTGGCTTGCTTCAAGCCTTTATGAATTTATTTATGGATGAGACTTTTGTTGAAGCTTACCAAAATACAAATTGTCCAGAATCGGTTTATCAATTATTTGTAGAAAATATTTAATAATATATAGGAGGAAGAAACAATGAAGAGAAAATTAATCGTAGCATGTGGTAGTGGAGTAGCAACAAGTCAAACAATTGCTAGTAAAATTGCTAGCAAATTTGAGGATGATGGTATTGATTTCCCAGTGGAAGCAGTGGATTACAAATCGATTCAAAATGAACTACCTTCTGCCGGGATTTATGTGTATGTTGCCCAACCAGATGAAGATGTATTGACAAAAGCAGAGGAATTAGGCGTAAAAGTTTTCCCTGGTATTCCTTTCTTAACAGGTATGGGTGATGCGGATGTCTACAATGAAATACTAGCTCTAATTAAATAAAAAAATAAGGGGGTAACGAATGTGCAGATATTTCAAGATATTATTAATTACATTTTAGGATTAGGTTCGGCAATTTTTGTCCCACTGATTATTTTAGTATTAGGTTTACTGGCTGGAATGAAAATCAAAAAAGCCTTTATGTCAGCTATTACATTGGGTATCGCTTTTACTGGGATGTCGATGGTAATTGCTTTTATGTCAAATGCGGTAAGTCCTGCATCAGAAGCACTAGCTACAAATACTGGTATTAGCCTACCGGCACTTGACTTAGGTTGGACGGGAGCTGCAAGTATTACTTGGTCTTGGACTTATGCTTTTGTCTTTTTTGCAGTGACGATTGGTGTAAATTTTTTACTATTGGTGTTAAATCTTACAAAAACTTTGAACGTAGATATGTGGAACGTTTGGGGTAAAGCCTTAACTGCTTATTTAGTTTATTATGTGTCAGGAAACTTAGTAGCTGGATTTATTACAGCGATTGTTCAAGTTGTTTTAGAGTTGAAGTTAGGAGATATGTTCCAACGTCATATTCAAGATTTAACTGGTATTCCTTTAGTAACAGTGACACATTTTATGACTTCTTCAGCAGTCTTATTGTTGCCTTTTAATATGCTGATGGATAAAATTCCTTTCTTTAATAAACGTTCAGATACCAATGCTTTAAAATCTAAGTTGGGTATTTTTTCTGAGAACTCTGTTATGGGATTCATCATTGGTTTAGGTCTTGGTTTAGCGGCTGCTTACGGTGTATCTGGTTCATTAAATTTGGCGATTCAAGTCGCTACAGCAATGGCGCTATTTCCAATGATTTCAAAAATGTTTATGCAATCTTTGTCTCCTTTAGCAGATGCAATGTCGGAATTTATGAAACGTAAATTTAAAGATAGAGAAGTGTATATCGGATTGGATTGGCCAATTTTGGCAGGTCGTTCTGAAATTTGGGTAACAGCAATCTTGTTAGTTCCTGTATTTATCGGTTACGCCATCATTCTTCCTGGAAATGAAGTATTACCATTGGCAGGTATTATTAACTATGCAATTGCTGTCGGTGGTCTTTTATTAACTGGTGGTAATCTTTTACGGATGTTGGTTTTAGGTGTTATTTCATTACCGATCTATTTATATGCAGCGACGTATCTTGCACCAATACTTACTGGTTTGGCTGAATCAACTGGAGCGGTAGAAGGATTCCGTGAAGGACAATCGATTACTTGGTCATCAATAGAAGGTCCAGAGTTTAGAATCTTTTTTGCAGAAGCATTTAATTTAAATCCAATCGCTATAGCGGGTGTAATCATCTTCCTAGGATTGTTTGTACTTCTTTATAAATATATGAATAAAGTTGCCATCCCAAGTAAACGCTACGAAGAAAGTGGAAAAGATACCAAATTAAATGTCAGTACCACAACAGAATAATCAGGATTGAAGTAAGGAGAGAGAATTGTGAAGCAAATTGAAAGAGAAAAAATGAAGTGGTATGGATTGCTTTTTTTAGCAGTTGTTCTTTTCCTTACTGCAATGGCTACTAAACAAGTGCTATTAAATCTTATTGTGATTGGACTAGCAGTGTATATCTATAAATATGGGAGTCCGATTTTATTTAAAGAATACGATGAAAAACGTAAGAAAAAATTGGAAGAATCTGAAGCTGTGCGAGAAGCTGCAAAAACAGCACTTCAATCAGGTAATCTACTTAGAAAAAAATAATGGAGGAATTATAAATGTCAGATGGACGTATGTTGTTTGAAAGAGAAAGAGAAGATTTGGCAAAAATCGTTAAATTAATTTTTACTAGAAAAAATACAAATGTGGCTGGTGGAAATTTCTCTTTTTTAGCTACAGATGATAATAGAAAAGATTTTATTATTATGACACCAACAATGATGTCAGAAGCTTACTTAGGAGAATTATCAGCGGCTCAAATCTTAGTTGTGGATCCTGATACAAGAGAAGTAGTCAGTGGTGTTGGTAGCTTGACGAGAGAAATCAATATGCATCAGGCAGTTTATGACTCTAATCCAAAGATTAAAGCTGTTTTACATTCTCATGCACCAAATGCAATGTTTTGGGCAACAAGTGGCTTACCTATGCCTAATCTGACTGAAGCTACTCAAAAAGTGGGACCAGTTCCTGTAATGAAGTTTGCACCGAACTGTTCGGAAGAACTAGCTGAAATTACTAGCTCTTATATCAAAGAAAATGATTTACCAGTTCCACATATGTTGTTGTTGGACAGCCATGGTGTATTAATTAATGCGACTGGTGATACTGGAATGATGGCAATTCATAAAGCTTTATCAATATTAGACACTGTCGAGTGGAATGCGGAAATAGCTTATAAACAAGCAGTATTTCAAGCATTGGGAATTACTGATAAATTCCATTCCAAAGGCGAAGATATCGCAGATTTAGCCGACTTAAAGGAAAAAGATGCGATTTATAACCGTGCAAAAATTGCTGCCGGAGGAGACTAATTTTTTAAGTATATAATAGAAGAAACTTGAGATAATTATCTTGAGTTTCTTTTTTTTGTTTAATTTATTAAAGTCTTAGTCAAAGTTCGGCCTTAAGTCCTATGACAAAATTTGCGAAGCGTTGCATAATAAGGATGTAAACAAAATGACTTTAACATTGCTGAAGGAGGCAATTTTTATGAATGAAAGACAACGTATTTTAGACTTAGTTAAAAAAGGGATCATTACAACTGAAGAAGGTTTAGTATTATTAGAAAATATCGCAAAAGATAAAGATGAAGCACAAGTTCAAAAAGAAGCCGATCAAGTAGATTCTTATCATAAAGATCAAGTCGATGATTTGATGGATGAATTTGAAGAGGAATCTCAAGCAGATTTAGAAGCATACTACGATGAGTTAGCGACTGAAGCCAACCAAATTTCTGCCAAAATTGATGAAATCAATCAAGAAAAAGGCGAAGTAAAATCATTATTAGCTGACAAACAGGAAGCTTTATCAGAACTTCACACAAAACAGGACTTCGAAATTTTAATCGAAGGTGATGAAGGTTTGATGGCTGAATTGGAAGCTGAAATTAAAGAGTTGGAAGAACAATTAATTCTCTTGGACAATCAAGAAATAGCCCAAAAAGAAATGCTTAACAGCATTCACGAAGACCAACAAGAAAATCGTCGTTCTCGTCGTAGTCATTTTGATATTCCAGAAGATTTGAAAGAACAAGCGACTGAAACCTTTACTCAAGTCGGTGAAAAACTAGGGGATGCTGGTTTACAATTAGGTCGTTTAATGAAGAAAACTTTCAAAACGATTTCTGACACAGTAGAAGATAATGTTGACTGGAAAGATTTCAACGTCAAAGTTCCAGGTGTCGCTTCAACAAAATTTGAACATCAATTTTTATATACTGAGGTTGAACCAACCTTGATTGACGTGAAGTTAGCCAACGGTAAAGTAATCTTTAAATCATGGGACGATAATGACATCAAAATTGATGCCAAAATTAAACTATATGGTAAGATGAATGAAGCATCACCAATTCAATCATTCATGGAACGTAGTCAGATTGAAGTGGATAATGATCACATTTCATTCCAAGTACCAAACAAACGGGTCCATGCTGAATTAACTTTCTATTTACCAAATCGGACTTACGATCATGTGGCAGTCAAACTATTAAATGGGAACTTTACAGTAGAAGAATTAAATGCAAAAGATGTTTACGCAAAATCAACCAACGGGAACATCACCTTCAAACAAATCAATGCAACAATGTTGGAAATTGAAGGAGTTAACGGCAACATTGAAATTCAAAATGGTGAAATTTTAGACTCGATTATTGAAACAGTAAATGGTACGATTGTTGGGAAAGCAGATGTACAAAATTACGGCATCTCATTAATCAACGGCGATATTAAATTAACCGCTAAAAATGATTCATTGCGCAAAGTTAAAGCTAGTGCGGTGAACGGAACCATCAAAGTTTCTTTACCAACAAACATCGGTTTAGAAGGAATCGCTAAAACAAGCTTTGGGAATATCAATCAACGCTTAAGTGAAGTTGAAGTTGTGCGGGAGAAAAAAGATAAAACCAACCGCCTATTCCAATTCCGTCGCTTAGATGATGCGATGACTCAAATTGATTTAACAACGACAACTGGGAGCATTTTCTTAAAAGATTATGACGCTTAGTTTACTGATAGAAGGAGAAGATTTTTATGGATAAGAAATTACGCAAATCTCGTAATAATGTAGTATTAACCGGGACTTTAGCTGGGATTGCTGAATTTTTCGGGATTGATCCTACGATTGTGCGTGTCATTTATGTATTTTTAAGTTTAGTATTAATTGGTTCACCAATTTTATTATATATTTTATTGGCGATCATTATCCCAGCAGCACCACGCGGTGGGCAATCTTATGGTCACCAAAACCAATATTATGGTGCAAACCAAAAGAAACAACCTAAACAAGCAGAAAAAATTGATGATGATGACTGGAGCGACTTTTAATGACCTACTTGCAGCGCTTAATCGTAAACACGTTAATCTTTATTTCGCTGACGGTGTTATTTCCTAGCCACGTTTTTGTGGCTAGTTTAACCACCGCACTTATAGCGAGTTTCGTGCTATCCTTGTTAAATGCCTTAGTTAAGCCGGTGTTAGTTTTATTATCACTGCCACTAAATATTTTAACTCTTGGATTATTTAGTTTTGTGATTAGCGCTGGAATGTTACAACTGACTTCTAGTATTTTAGGAGCAGCTCGCTTCGGTTTCTCAAGTTTCTGGGCCTCGATTTTAGTCGCAGTCGTGATGGCGATTGTCAATGCGATTGTCTCAGAACGAAATATCGATAAATATACGGATGGCTAGTAATAGCTATCCGTTTTTTTAGCTAGAAATAAAAACTGACGGATATAATGATCATTAACTTTACGTTATTGATCATTATGTTATCCATCAGTTTTTTCTTTTAATAGCGATATTTTGCTAAGATTTTTTCTAAAGCTGGAAGATTCTCCATAGTTGGAACTGTTTTGTTGGCTTCGGCGGTAGTGACGATTCGAATGATTTCATCATTAAAAGGGGTTGCTATTTTTTCTTTTTTACCAAAGAATGTCACAATGCCATTGATTGCATGAATTTCAGTTGGACGGCCTTTTTCTAAGTCCTGCAACATGCTAGCTTTTAATAGCTGTGCTGGTCTGAAACCAGTCTCATAAGTATTGGCTTTTAATAACCTTTCCTGATTATCTTTAAAGCCTAAAGTGTCACGCATGTTTTCACCTTGAGCAGTTGAATATTTAGTAACTCCCCAGGCATCTCCCACACGAATACATTCATTACAAACGTACATAGCATAAACACTGGCAATCGGATCATCTAGTACATCACCAAAAGTACAACCTAAAGCAGCGGATAAGCCGCTATAAGTAGCATTAACTAACAATTTTGCCCAACGCATGCCTGCAAAGTTATCCTCCAAATGGACTTCGCACATATTTTCTAAAATTGTTTTACAGTCTAAGACTTTCTGATCAACTTCGCCATTTAAACGACCCATCGAAAAGCTTAAAGCTGATTCTGGTGTAGTTAATTCGGAAACACCTGGTTCAATCCAAGTCGCGCCCCAGCCAACTGTACACCCAATAACTCTATTTTCACCAAATACTTCAATTAACGCAGGCTCTGGAAAACCATTTTGTAAAGTTAAAATAATCGTATTTTCATTGATATGATTTTTAATAGAAGCAATTGCTGAATCATTGTATACTTGTTTCACTAAAAATATAATCAAGTCATATTCACCGGTGAGCTCTTCTGGTAAGAAAGCTTTGACAGGAACAGTAAATTCCATCGTTCCAGTGATTTTTGCACCATGCTCATTTAAAGCTTTAACATGAGCTTCGTTTACATCAATTAAGTCAACTTGTCTATGCAAAGAGATAAAGGCGCCTAAAATTGTACCTAATGACCCAGTACCCATTACTGCAATTCGTTTCACATTATTCACCTCATCTTCTTTAAATCATTTCGAAAATACCTGCAGCGCCCATGCCTCCACCGATGCACATAGAAACCAGTCCATATTTTCCATCAGTGTCTTCTAAATAACTTAATGCTTTACAGGTCAGGATTGCGCCGGTTGCTCCTAGCGGGTGACCTAAAGCAATTGCACCACCGCGAGGATTCACTTTATTTACATCTAATTCTAATTCACGAATACAGGCTAAAGATTGTGAACCAAAGGCTTCGTTTAATTCAATAATATCCATATCATCTAGAGATAAGCCAGTCCGTTCCATTACTTTAGGAATGGCATAGATTGGTCCTTCACCCATCAGTAGTGCATCTAATCCTGCAACTTGAAAACCAACGAACTTAGCAATTGGTTTAATTCCTTTTTCTTCTGCTACCGAACGTTCCATTAAGATGACAAATGCAGCACCGTCATTTAACGGCGATGAAGTACCTGCAGTCACTGTACCACCATCTTCTTGGAATGCAGGGCCCAAACCAGCTAAGTCATCCAAGGTTAAATTATACCGAATCGACTCATCATCAGAGAAAATATGTGGATTTCCTTCGATATCACCATAAGTAACAGGAATAATTTCCTTTTTGAATAGACCAGCTTCCTGTGCTTTTTGTGCTTTATGATGACTTTCTAAAGCAAACTGATCCATATCTTCGCGATTAACATCATCTTTCACGGCAACATTTTCAGCGGTTAAGCCCATAGAAGCGTACACACCAGGTTTGTTATCCATTACCCAGGGATCAATACCCGCAAATTCAAAGCCCATCGGTACTAAAGACATAGACTCTACACCACCAGCCACGATGATATCTGACTGATTGGCAATGATAGCATTGGCTCCCGTAGCAATTGTTTGTAGACCTGAAGAACAGAAACGATTGACTGTTTGAGCGGAAACGCTATCAGGAATACCAGCTCTTTGTGAAATTACTCGGGCCATATTCATTCCTTGAGATTCTTGTGGCATTGCACAGCCAACAATAATATCATCAATTTCACTAGGATCTAAATTTTCAACTTTTTTTAGTACACCATTTAAAACTTCTGCTGCATATTCAACTGGATGCTCATCAGCGAGTGTTCCTCTTACTGCTTTACCCACAGGTGAACGTCCATATCCAACGATTACTGCTTCTCTTGTCATTATTATACCCTCCTAATTAATTTGATTAATCTTCAAATCTTCAGCGACCTGATAATTTGCTTTAGTTTTTTCTTTAATTTCATCCAAGGTGGTAGTACTGGACATCTCTGTCAAAACAAGACCGGTTGGTGTGACTTCAAAAACACCTAATTCTGTAATAATTTCGCTGACACAGCCAACACCAGTTAGAGGAAATTCACATTCTTCTAAAATTTTTGGTGTCCCTTTCGCTGTATGTTCCATAGCAATGATTACTTTTTTTGCACACGTAACTAGATCCATTGCTCCACCATAGCCAACCACCATTTTTCCGGGAATCTGCCAATTGGCTAAGTTTCCTTTTGAGTCTACTTGCAAAGCACCTAAAACGGTCACATCAACTTTTCCTGAGCGTATTAATCCGAAAGATTCTGCTGAATTAATCAGTTGTCCTCCAGGAGCTACCGAAGCACTGGAACCGCCAGCATCGAAGACATTGGGTGTTGGTGGATTTGTGGCAGCAGCAATGCCGATAATGCCATTTTCAGCTTGGAAAACGACTTTTTTATCTTGACTGATAAACTTTGGTACTAAGGTTGGAATCCCGATGCCTAAGTTCACAATGTCTCCATCTTTAAGACCTTGAGCAACACGATATGCAATAAACGTTCTACTATTCATTTCTAGCACCTACCTTTACGATTGCATCAATATGAATACCTGAAATAGTAACTAATTCAGGATCAATTTCACCAACTTCAACAATACTTTCAGCTTCAACAATCGTATATTTAGCCGCAGGTGGTATCAACTGGGTGAAATTTTTAGTGGAGCCTTCTAAAAAGCAGTTACCGTCTCGGTCGACTTTAGTGGCTCGAACAAAACCAACATCAACCGGTAGCGAATACTCCATTAAATATTCTTTTCCATCAAATATTTTTGTTTCTTTTCCTTCTGCAACGATTGTTCCTACGCCAACTGGAGTATAAAAAGCTGGAATTCCAGCACCAGCACTACGGAGTCTTTCGGCAAAAGTTCCTTGGGGGACCAAGTCTAATTGCTGATGATCAAAAAATATTTCCGCAGATTGGCTGCCTCTCATAAAGGTAGTAGTCAGTTTTTTGCTTCTTTCTTTGATTAGACGCTCCAAATGACGTAAAACCATTCCATTAGGGGCATTTAAAGCGATGTGTAAATCTTTAGCATCACTTCTAGCAAAGAGAAATTTAATCAGTTGAACGGGACAACCTAAGGGACCAAATCCTCCAATGGCAACAGTGTCGCCATCTTTAACAACTTGAACAGCATCTATTGCGCGCATAATCTTACTCAATTCGTTCGACTCCTTCCATTTTGTTGTGTAATTGTTTTGTCATTGTTTTGCCAATTAAGGTGATAATTGTCATACCAGCCATCAAAAATAATACGATATACCATGCAGAACTATAGCTACCAGTCATGTCATAAAATGAAGAACCTAGGATAGGGCCCAGAGCAGCACCAAATGAGCTAGCAACATTTAACTTGCTGACAATTTGACCGTAATCGAGATTACCAAACATTTCAGCCGTTAATAAAGGGATGGTAACAGTTGGCAATGCATTTCCTAAGCCAAACACAATTGCTGACGGAATACCCATTGATGGAATATTGGAGGTTACCAAAATTAAGACAACCCCGAAAAACATGACCATTGAAGCAATGGCTGCACCCGTAAAAGCATTTGTTCGGTCGCAAATTTCGCCTAAGATAAGTTTTCCGACTAATAATGCAGCTGAAGAAAAAGAAATTAGCGAAGCTGCAAAAATTGGCGTGAAACCAATGTCTGTATAATAAGCCGCACCATTTGCATTAAAGATAGTAGAAACAGCGCTATAAAGAATAAATGCAAAGGCCATAATCCAAAATATTGAGGTATGTCTAGCTTGTTTGAAACTTAAACCATTTACAGCTGAGGTGCCTGTATTTTCAACTTGTCCAATTTGTTCAAGATTTTTTTCAGCTGGGCTGTTAGCGATGGTAAATAATATTAACGGTAGCGTAACGATTAAGTTTAAAACAGCAATTAATGCATAACCCCAACGCCAAGAAAATTCTTGAATGATGAAACCCATGACTGGATTTAAAATCATTGATCCCAAACCACTACCTAACATAGCAATTCCCATTGCACGACCTCGTAACTTTGGCCCAAACCAACTATTGATTAAAATTGAGATAGGGATACTAGTTAAACAGACACCATTAAAACCACCAATTACAGCAAAGAAATAAATTACATAAATATTTGGTGCTAAGGCATATCCGATAAAAGCGATAATTTCTAAGACGATAGCGACAGTCATGACTTTTTTAATTTTTACTTTTTGAAATAGTTTTCCTGCGACAAATAACGCGCCTAGCATAGTGACGATTGTTCCAATTGTCATCATTAAAGTTACAGCGGTTCGACTGACACCAAAACTCTCTGAAAGTGGTTGTACAAAAACGCCGACTAAATTAATTCTTGGAGCAAAAACAAAAGCCATGATAACCATACAAGTTAAAACGATGAACCATCCATGATAAATGCTTTTTTTCATTATTTTTCCTTCCTTTCCAAAATGTCAAAAATCTCCTTTCTTTTTTTAAAAATTAAAAAAAATGGACAAAATGTGCTATGATTACTGTAGGGTCTTTTCTTTTTCTTTATTCAATAGTAACGTAAGCGCTTCCAATTGCTTAGAACACTTTTCGTGCAAGTGTCCAGAAGTACACAATTTTTGTCGTTTTGTCCAGAGTGAGAAAATTTTGGGGGATCAAAAAATGAATAAAACCAAAAAGAAGATTCAATACGCTTTTATTAGTTTGTTGTATCAAAAAAATTTTTATGAGATTCGAGTGCCACAAATTATTGATATTGCTGAAATCAGTCGGTCAACATTTTATAATCATTTTGAGGATAAATTTGATGTGCTGGAGACAATCTCGAATGAATTGATTGCGGGCTTTATTGATATCATGTTGCGCCTAAGAAAACGTGGAGAAAGAGTTTTTTTTGAAGAAATAACTAATCACTATTGTGAGCCATATATTGATTACTTTATTTACTTGAATAAACATAAGTTTTATTTTACTGCTTTACTGCCGGGAACCTCAGCAACTAATTTTCAAGAACTTTTAGCAAATAAAATTAATGAAACTCGCCAAGGAACTATTAGTGCTTGGGGAGTAGAGACAAATTATGATGATTTGGAAGTCTACCGTAGAAAAATTTTAGCTAACGCTTACGTAACCATTTTTGAAGAGTGGCTTAAAAGAGGCTGTCGACAATCGCCAGAAGTGATGGGCATAATGTTGACGGATTTTTGGAGTTCGCCATTAATGGTCCCACAGTTTATGGTGACTAAATAATTTAATTTTAACTAGGGCTTTTTAAGTGTTTAACAATATAAAGATTAAAAACAGAATATCCGAATTATTTATGGTCGAAGTGCTTAAATTTACAAGTATCACTTCTTTCTAGATAATTCGGATGTTTTGTTGTTTTAAAATAAAAATTGTCCAAAAGAAAAATATAGTAGTATAACTTCAATGGAAAATATTAAAAAACAGTAGTAAAGAGTACTTATTTAGAGATTTTCACTAGAAACAGTCAAAATCTAGTAAGGAGTAAGATAAAATGATAAAATATAGCAGTAAGTCGTAGAAAAGAGGTAAACAATGTCTGAAATTGTAAAAGTAAAAGAATTGGTAGACAATTTGTCATTAGAAGTGGTCACCGGTAATGCTGCTAGTTTGGAACGAATCGTAACCAATAGTGATATTTCGCGACCCGGTCTGGAGTTGACAGGGTACTTTAGTTATTATTCTCATGATCGTCTGCAATTATTTGGAAATAAAGAAATTACTTTCGCTGAGCGAATGATTCCTGAAGAACGCTTGATGGTGATGCGTCGTCTGTGTACAGATGATACACCCGCATTTATTATTTCTCGGGATTTAACAGCATCAAAAGAAATGATTCAAGCAGCCGATGAACATAATATTCCCGTTTTAAAATCAAAAATAGGTACTTCCCGGCTACTTGGAGAAATCGCTAGCTTTTTAAGTGGTCGCTTGGCTGCTAGAACCAGTGTTCACGGCGTATTAGTCGATGTTTATGGTCTAGGTGTATTGATTCAAGGAGATAGCGGTATCGGAAAAAGTGAAACTGCCTTAGAATTAGTCAAACGTGGTCATCGTTTAATTGCTGATGATCGAGTGGATGTTTATCAACAAGATGAATTAAACTTAATCGGTGAACCACCAGGGATTTTGCAGCATTTAATCGAAATTCGTGGCATCGGCATTATTGATGTGATGGATTTGTTTGGTGCAAGTGCCGTTCGTGGTGAAATGCCGGTTCAATTAGTAGTTTATTTAGAAAATTGGTCAAAAGACAAAACTTATGATCGCTTAGGCTCAGATAATACTGAAGTTGAGATTGCTGATGTTAAAGTACCACGAATTAAAATTCCGGTAAAAACTGGACGAAATGTGGCGATTATTATTGAAGTAGCTGCGATGAATTTCCGAGCGAAAAATATGGGTTATGATGCAACCAAAACCTTTGAAGATCGTTTATCAAGATTAATTGATGAAAATTCGGGTGAGAAATAATGGACGGCTATTTAAATCGGACAGCGTTTACTATATTTGGTTTACCGATTTATTGGTATGCAATTTTAATCGTTTCGGGAATTGCGATTGCTTTATGGTTATCCACTAGAGAAGCACCGCGAGTCGGTTTGAAATCAGATGATTTTTCAAACTTTTTATTGTTTGCATTACCGATTGCGATTATTGGTGCCCGTCTTTATTATGTGTTGTTTGATTTACCGATGTATTTGGCGGATCCGATTCAGATTTTTAATACTCGCGGCGGAGGACTAGCAGTTTACGGGGGCTTATTAGCTGCGGGGATATTTTTAATCTTTTATACACGCCATCATTTTATTAACTCTTGGCTCTTTTTAGATGTGGTGGCACCTGGTGTGATTTTGGCACAGGGGATTGGCCGCTGGGGAAACTTTTTAAACCATGAAGCCTATGGTGGAGAGACCACCCGCAGTTTTTTAGAAGGTCTCCATCTGCCAGAATTTATCATTAATAATATGTACATTGATGGTGCATATCGTCAACCAACTTTTCTTTATGAATCGCTGTGGTGTTTCTTAGGGTTTATTTTAATCATTATTATCCGAAAGAAAACCAACATTTTTAAGGTTGGGGAAATCTTTTTGAGTTATGTTATCTGGTATAGTTTCGAACGTTTCTTTGTAGAAGGTTTACGCACAGATAGTCTGTATTTCTTTGATACACAACTACGAGTATCGCAAATTTTATCATTAGTTTTATTTGTTGGCGGCATTGCTTTAGTCATTTATCGTAGGAAAAAAATGCAGCCTAAAACCTATCTCAGAAACTTAGGGACTAATCAATCTTTCATATAAAAATAGTTGATTATGTTAAAATAAGGGTAGAAAAATTATGAATGGAGGAAACTTGTGTGAAACAAAAAGTTGCCGTTTTAGGCCCTGGTTCATGGGGGACTGCCTTGGCGCAAGTATTAGCTGAGAATGGTCATGATGTGCATATTTGGGGTGACAACCAAGCACAAATGGATGAGATTAACACGTATCACACGAACCGTCATTATTTACCAGATCTAAAAATTCCTGACAGCATTGTCGCTGAGAAGAGTTTAGCTGATGCCGTCAAAGATGTGGATGCAGTTTTATTTGTAGTACCAACTAAAGCCATTCGTGTTGTTGCTCGTGAATTTAATCAAGTGGTGAAAAATCAACCAGTGATTATCCATGCCAGTAAAGGCTTGGAACAAGGCAGTCATAAACGAATTTCAGAGGTTTTAGCAGAAGAAATCGCTCCAGAAAATCGTCAAGGAATAGTTGTTTTATCTGGACCAAGTCATGCTGAAGAAGTAGCGGTTCATGATATTACGACAATTACAGCTGCGAGTGACGAGGAAAACTTAGCGAAATACGTCCAAAAATTATTTATGAATGATTATTTCCGAATTTATACTAATACAGATGTGGTTGGCGTTGAAACTGGCGCGGCATTAAAAAATATTATTGCCATCGGTGCTGGTGCTTTAGCTGGTTTAAATTATGGCGATAATGCCAAAGCCGCAATTATGACTCGTGGCTTAGCAGAAATCAGTCGTTTAGGCGTGGCAATGGGTGCTAATCCATTAACTTTTATCGGTTTAAGCGGTGTTGGTGATTTGATTGTGACTGGAACATCGGTTCACTCGAGAAACTGGCGAGCTGGTAATCTATTAGGTAAAGGCCATAAATTGGATGAAGTATTAGAAAATATGGGTATGGTGGTTGAAGGTGTTTCGACAACGAAAGCTGCCAAGGAATTATCAGAAAGCTTAGGCGTTGATATGCCTATCACTGAAACAATTTATGATGTTTTATACAATGGAAAAGAAGTGCGCCAAGCTTGTAACGATTTAATGACACGGGAGGGCACTTTCGAAAATGAATTTACACTATAATTTATCAGGAGGCCCCATTATGCAAGTAAAAAAAGCAGTTATCCCTGCTGCGGGTTTAGGAACAAGATTCTTACCAGCAACTAAAGCAATGGCTAAAGAAATGTTGCCGATTGTTGATAAACCAACGATTCAATTTATCGTAGAAGAAGCTTTAAGCTCTGGAATTGAAGACATTTTAATCGTTACAGGAAAAGCCAAACGTCCGATTGAGGATCATTTTGATGCCAACATCGAATTGGAAACCAATCTAAAATCAAAAGGCAAAACAGATCTTTTAAAATTGGTGGAAGAAACTACCGATGTGAATCTACATTTTATTCGTCAATCTCATCCTAAAGGTTTAGGTCATGCAGTCTTGCAAGCCAAAGCTTTTGTCGGCAATGAACCATTTGTTGTGATGTTAGGTGATGACTTGATGGAAAGTGAGGTTCCTTTAACCAAACAGTTGATGAATGATTATGAAACAACTCATGCTTCAACAATTGCAGTGATGCAGGTTCCTCAAGAAGAGACTTCAAAATATGGAATCATTAATCCTGAAGGACAAGTGGAAAAAGGCTTGTACAATGTTAAGAATTTTGTAGAAAAACCAAAAGCTGATGAAGCTCCAAGTAACTTAGCGATAATCGGACGTTATTTGTTAACACCAGAAATCTTTGAAGTTTTAGAAAATCAAGCACCTGGTGCTGGTGATGAAATTCAATTAACTGATGCCATTGATAATTTGAATAAAACACAACGGGTTTTTGCTAGAGAATTTACCGGCAAACGTTTTGATGTTGGTGATAAATTTGGTTTCATGACTACTAGTATCGAATATGGTTTGAAACATCCAGAAATCAAAGACAAGTTGAGAGAATACATTATTGAACTTGGTCAAGAATTAGCGCCTAACGAAAATAAAAAATCAGAGTAAAACAATTGAAGTCTCCTTTTCTAAATAATGAAAGGGGGATTTTTTGTTTATATCTTAAAGTAAATGGTATAATAATGGATAATAAGTAAGGGGTGATGTCATGAGTCTAGGAGGAATTGCAGCAATCATCGCAGCTTTGGCGTTTGTTGTATTGGTGATTTATTTAGTGAAGGTCTTAAATCAAGTAGCCGGTACCGTGTCTAAAGTTGACGACACCGTCAAGGAAGCCAATAATACGATCGACGTATTAACAAAAGATGTTGATTTGCTGATGGTTCAAGTTGAAGGGCTTTTGGTGAAAAGTAATACGTTGTTAAACGATATCAACGGTAAGGTTGAAACGATTGATCCATTATTTACCGCAGTCGCAGATTTAAGTGAGACCGTTTCTGATTTGAATTTATCTAGTCGTCATTTAGTAGATAAATTTGCAGATGTAGGAAAAACAACCGCTAAAGCAACTGTTGCTGGAAAAGTGGGTAGTGCGACTTTAAAATTTTTCAAAAAACGTAATCAAACAGTTAAATAAAAATTGGAGGGATTTACTATGGCAAAAAAAGGACATTTTTGGGCAGGTGCGATTCTTGGTGGTGCAGCCGCTGCAGCCGTTGCTCTTTTATTAGCACCAAAATCAGGGCGTGAATTAAGAGATGATTTAGCGAAAAAAGCTGATGATTTTATGGACTTAGCGAGTGATTATACAGATGATTTTGTTTTGAAAACAAATGAATTTGGTGAAGTCGTAAAAGAACAAGCCAGCAATTTAAAAGATAAAGTAAGCGATACTGCTGATGACATGCAAGATGCAGCTGATGACTTATCTGACAGCTTGAAACAACAAAGTGAAGACTTGTCAGATCGTTTTCGCAAAGCAGCTAGTGAAGCAGCAGATACCGCCGATATTGTGATTAATGCTGATGAAATGGAACGAGAAGTTGCTGAAGAAGATGAAGTATTGAGTGATGAAGATCCAGCACCGCTAGAAGATTTAAAAGAATTAAAAGAAGATTTGGAAGAAAACAATCCAGAATAATTTTTCTAAAGAAAAAGAGGTCGAGAAAAAATTTCTCAACCTCTTTTTTAGTACTTGGATTGGTAAACAAACTAGGTCTACCAATTTTTTTAAAGAATGATTAATTCTTTAGAAGTTTGGGTAAATGGAATACAACCATCTTTAGTAACATAAACGCAGTCTTCAATCCGCACGCCGACATCATCAGGTAAATAAATGCCCGGTTCTAGAGAGAAGCACATACCTTCTTTGATTTCCATATCATTGCCGCCAACAATTGATGGGAATTCATGGATCGTCGTACCAATGCCATGACCTAAACGGTGATTAAAGTATTCGCCATAACCAGCGTCTTCAATCACATCGCGGGCAATTTTATCTAATTGAGCGGCAGTAATCCCTGGTTTTACGGCAGCTTGCGCTTTTAATTGTGCTTCTAAAACAAGGTCATAAATTTTCTTAATATGATCGGTTGGTTCGCCACAAGCAACTGTTCTAGTGGCATCGCTACAATAACCGTTAACGATAGTTCCAAGATCAAATAAAACTAATTCATTTTGTTTCACTGTATTTTTACCTGGTGAACCATGAGGATTTGCAGCATTTGCTCCCGCTAAAACTTCAGTTGGAAAGGACATTTGCTTGATTCCTTGTTTTTTCAACTCGTATTCGATTTCGGCTACGATTGATTCTTCCGTTGCACCAGCCTTGACCATCTTAAAACCAATTTCAAAAGCTAAATCCGCACTGCGACCAGCTTCGACTAATTTGTCGCATTCTTCTTTAGTTTTATAAAGTTGTAATTGTTGAATCATCGGCGTTAAATCAGCTGAAAAATCAGCATTGCCAAAAGCTTCAACTAAAATTAAATACCGATCTAAAACTAGTTGGCCTTTTTCCAAAGCCACTTTTTTTACATCGCCATAGCGTTTTTTGATCTCTGCGATAATAATCTTCCAAGGGTCTTCACTGTCTAAATATCCTACTACATCAAAGGGCCAGCTACTTGCCTTAGCACTTTCAACTTCTAATCCCGGAGCAAATAAGAAAGGATCTTTTTCCAGCGGAATGAAAAGAGCAAGCACCCGTTCCATCGGATTGCTTTCAAATCCTGAGAAATAGCCAATATGGGCTGGATCTGAAATATAGGCTAAATCAACTTGATTGGCGGCCATCCATTTGCGTAATTCTGAAACTTTTTCTTGATTCATTACATATCCTTCTTTCTGTTAAGCTTAAAGCTATTGTATCACTTGTTCATTTTATTGAAAAATAAAAATGATAAAACGCTTACATTTTTAAAAAGAATCTAGTGTAAAACGGTTGCAATAATCATGACAGCGTGCTATTATCTTTTAGAAATGTAAATGATATTTTCAGAAAACACGAAACAGAACAGGAGAAATATAAATGGAAAAACAAACAATTACAATTTACGACGTTGCTCGTGAAGCCAATGTCTCAATGGCGACCGTCTCTCGGGTCGTAAATGGCAACCCAAATGTAAAACCAACCACTAGAAAAAAAGTTTTAGAGGTGATTGATCGTTTAGATTATCGACCAAATGCCGTTGCGCGTGGTTTAGCAAGTAAAAAGACAACTACAGTCGGCGTCATTATTCCTGATGTGAGCAACATGTTCTTTGCTTCATTAGCACGCGGAATCGATGATATTGCGACCATGTACAAATACAATATTATTTTAGCTAATTCAGATGGCGAAACCCAAAAAGAAGTCAATGTATTAAACAATTTATTAGCAAAACAAGTAGATGGTGTGATTTTCATGGGACACCGTATCACTGATGAAATCAGAGCTGAATTTTCTCGCTCAAAAACACCGATTGTTTTAGCTGGTTCGATTGATCCAGATGTACAAGTAGGTAGTGTTAATATTGATTATCGTCAAGCGACAAAAGAAGCCGTTGATCTTTTAGCAAGTCATGGCAATGAAAAAATCGCTTTTGTCAGTGGCGCTTTAATTGATCCAATTAACGGACAAGACCGGATGAGCGGATATAAAGAAGCTTTAGAAAACCACAAATTAAAATACAGCGAAGGTTTAATTTTTGAAGCGCCGTACAGCTTTAAAGAAGGTTTAGCTTTAACAGACCGTATTTTAAACAGTGGTGCAACAGCGGCATATTTAACCGATGATGAATTAGCGATTGGCTTATTAGATGGTTTAATCGACAAAGGTATCAAAGTACCAGAAGAATTTGAAATTGTGACTTCGAACGATTCATTATTAACTGACGTGGCTCGCCCTCGTTTAACTAGTGTGACTCAACCACTTTATGATATCGGTGCGGTTGCTATGCGTTTATTAACTAAAATGATGAATAAAGAAGATTTAGAAGAAAAAACAATTATCTTACCTCACAGTATTTATGAAAAAGGTTCAACAAAATAAAAATTTTAGACCGGTTCTTTTTGAATCGGTCTTTTTTTAGATAAGGAGAATAAAGATGGACAACATATCTATTCAAAAAAGAATTGATCATTTTCAAGCTTACGGCAATCAGCTAAAAGGAGCGAAGGTTTATTTTCGAGAAGATTGGGGTACCATTTATTTTGATTTATTAGGAAAACAGTTTGGTATGATGAGTCCTGAAGCAAGTCCTGAAGCATTGATTACCTTAAAAAACTTACCTGAAAAAAATGAAGAATTGCGGGAACTTTATCCTGGAATGATTATTCCTGGCTATTACGCTAATAAAAAACATTGGAATTCAATCAAGTTAGCTGTGGAAGAGATAAGCGATTCTGAAATCGAAGCAATGATCGCCCGTTCTTATGATTTGGTGTTAAAGAAATTAACAAAGAAACAACAAGCAGAGATTTTGGAATAAATAATTAATCTTTTTAAAACAAATATTGTATAATTATAATGGTAGCGCTTAATCAGCTACGGCTTATCTAAAATTTATAAAGGAGATGAGAGAATGAACAAGGGTTTTAAGAAGTTATTATGGTTGGTTTTACCGGTTTTTTTAGGAATATTTGCGATTAGTTTAACGAATCAAGCAGATGCTGCCAGTAGTGGACAACAAAATATTTATCGTTTGTACAATCCTAACAGTGGCGAACATTTCTATACTTCAAACACCAGTGAAAGATGGGGATTAGTTCGAGCGGGCTGGCATAATGAAGGAATCGGCTGGGTAGCACCAGAAAAAAGTGATTCCCCGGTTTACCGTTTGTATAATCAGAATGCAGGGGATCATCATTATACGTTGAGCGCCAGTGAACGAGATGGTTTAGTTAACGCAGGCTGGAAAGCTGAAGGAGTCAATTGGTATTCTGATGATGCGAAAACAGCCCCCGTTTATCGGGCTTATAATCCTAATGCAGTAGCAGGATCTCATAACTATACAACTAGCAGCAGTGAACAAAATCATATTGTCTCGGTTGGTTGGAAAGATGAAGGTCATGGTTGGTATGCAATCAGTGCCACAGGAAGTGAACCTTCTGTACCAATCACACAAGATGATGGATATGTTTCCATTGAAGCGGTTATGAATTTGTCTGGTACCGGCGGTTATCATTCTAAAGTGATGATTAATTCAAAAGGTGGCGGGACAGTAGCTTCATTTGGGATTCAAGTTGATCCAGATAATGCTCGTTTTCCCAATCAGCCAGCCTATTTGTTGGAAAATATAAAAAGTAATGCAGCTGAAGCCGGTCCTGTAGGAAAAGAATATTTATTTATTCAACAAGCAGCTTTAAATCAAGATATTAAAGTTCGTTTGTCATGGTATCCAGATCAAACTTTGAAAGGCTATGTCAATGATGTTCAAATAGTTGAAACTAAAGCCAATTTAACTGGACCATTTACCTTTGGTGCAGAAGCTAGTGTTAGAAAACGTGATGAAAGTGTTGACGCCTATTTGAAAGATGTCACAGTCAAGGCAGGTAATCCGAATGACGTTAATCATTTAGGTATTATCAAAGCAGCTAAAGACGGCTGGAACAATGATGATTTTAATTTCTTTGGTTTACGAGCTGATTTGATTAAAGAAGGGACAGTTCATAATAGTAATGACGCCTTTACGACAAATGACGCAAAATTATACAAACCAAGTTTCAGAATTCATGGAACTGCCAATATCGCACCAGGCTATGATTGGGATACTTCTTTCCAATTGCCAGGTGGACATCCATTATCAGGTTTAGCAATGGTTGCGCAGAAACAATAAAAAAAGCTGGGGAGTAAGGTTTGAAATGACCTTACTTCCCAGTTTTTTTGCTTATTTTTATTCATCATCATCTTCATCGTCAGAGGAATTGTTACCTTTATTGTCCCAATAATTTTTATAATTGGCATCGGTGCCGCCAATCCCAAATTTATAAGTATTGTCTGCGGGACCACCAGTTGCCCAAAGGGAGGTAGTGTCACCGCCGGGAACAGAAATATTTTTCCCTTCAAAGGCAACTTTACCTTCTTTCAAACCAGTAAATTCACTGACTTTCTCTTTTTTAACACTGTCATCTAATTCAAATTTTTCCTTCGGATCAAATAATGACGGCGCGACAGAGTAAATCTGGTTAGCCAGATAAGCCATATAAGTGGCTGTTCTATTTCCAGTACCATCAGCCATCGCTGAGTTATCATCTTTTCCTGTCCAGCTACCTAAAGTTAATGAAGGAGATGAAACAATTAGCCAATTATCCGCAGAATCATCTGCTGTACCGGTTTTACCCACCCAATCGACGGAAGCCAAAGTATTATTTGTACTATATAAAATAGATTTAAATGGTGTTGTTTCTTGTTCATCAATAACGGAACGCATCATGTCATTCATAATTGAAGCCGTTGCTTTTGAAAATACTTCGGTTCCTTTTGATTCATGTTCATATAAAGTTTTACCATTTGCATTGGTAATCGAATCAATCAGGTAACCTTCTTGATAAACCCCTTCATTGGCTAAGGTTTGGAAGCCGTTGACCTCGGTTAAAGTAGAAACACCGGTCGTTCCTAGGGCCGCAGATTCTAAGCCCCAGCTGCTAGCTTCTGGGAAGTTCATTTTAGATAAATACGTATCGTAGACGTAGCTAGTTGAACCTTTTTGCGTCAATATATCTTGATATAAATGATAGGCTGAAATATTTGAAGATTGTACAATAGCGTCTCGGGCTGTTAAGAAAGTTCTTGTCCCGTTGTTAGTCGCATTTTTTAATCGCTTGCCATTGTTTTTGCCTTCTTGATAAGTCGTTGGATAATCAGAAATACGACTTTCTGAACCAATTAAGCCTTGATCAATTGCTGGTCCGTAAACTAATAAAGGTTTGATGGAAGAAGCAGCTTGACGAGAAGTATCGAAAGCATGATTTAGTTGATTAGTGCTATAATCCCGACTGCCAATAAAGCCATAGATTTTTCCGGTTTTATTATCCATCAAAACTGAGCCAGTCTCGACAGTGACTCCTGAGCCATCATCTAAATAAGAACCGTAAGAAGTAACACTTTGTTGCATCGCATCATAAATATTTCGGTTAATCGTGGAATTAATGGTTAAACCTTGATTTTGAATACTTAAAGTTGCTTGTTCAACATAGCGATTGCTGACAGATTCATTTTCAAAATCAGCATCACTGACGCCATCTTTTTTAGCTGCTTCTTTTGCCAATAAGTTAATTGCTTCATTATAGACGGTGTAATATAAGAAGCCATGTTCATCAACAGTTAATTCTCCTTGTGGCAAGAAATCATTGGAGATGTCATAATTCACAGCTTTTTCATAGCGGTCTTTACTAATCGCACCTTCGCGATACATATTGAATAAGACATTTCTTTGTCGCTCGATACCCAATGAATAGTCATCTTTTAGTTCACCGGTATTGGTGTAGGGACTGTATACGATTGGACTTTGAGGCAGGCCAGCAATAAAAGCAGATTGGGCTAACGATAAATCTTTGGCATCGACACCAAAAATTCCTTGGGCAGCCTCTTCTACGCCAGCAATATTTTGTCCTTTATTATTACGACCAAATGGAGAAATGTTTAGGTAAGCCGTTAAGATTTCATCTTTGCTTAAATATTTTTCAACATCCATGGCTAATAAAATTTCATTGGCTTTTCGTTTAAAAGATGTTTCGCTGGTTAACACTTGCTGTTTTACTAACTGTTGTGTCAAAGTTGAGCCACCAGACCCTGAGCCTAGACCAGTAACTTCACCTAATAGTGCACGAATAACTGCTTTTGGAACGACTCCTTTATGCTTGTAAAAGTATTCATCTTCAGTCGCTACAATGGCTTTCTTGACCCATGGAGAAATTTCGTCTCCGTCGACTTTTTGCCGGATAGGATCAGTATTTATGGTAGCAATGTTTTGACCGTCATCATATTTTAAAAGAGAGCCTTCATTTACATTCGAGATGTCTTGTCGGACATCGGTCTTGGTTAATGAGGAGGTGCCTTCGACTAAATTAGCGAAATAACCGACGCCAATTCCCAAAGCCAGCATGCCAGCTAAGAAAAGGACGGTAGTAAAACCTAGCAGCAAAGATTTCACAACGCTTATCGATACGTTAAGAAAAAAACTGCCACCTAATCTTTGCGGATTTTTCTTTTTTATCTTTTTTGGATTTTTCTTTGAAACCAAAGATTTCACCTCGTTAAATTCATTTCAATCACCAGTGAATTATAGCAAAGTCTTTACATGTTTCACAAGCGCTTGACAGTTTTGTAACACAAACTTCAAATAAATCCAGTCAAAATGAAATTTTAAGCTTTTATTTGCGTTTTTTTTCAGTTAAGATGGGTGATATACCATATTTTAGGAGGAAAATGAGATGCATTCGGACTTTTTTCAAGAATTAAAAAACCGCGGATTAGTCTACCAAGTAACAGACGAAGAAGCTTTAGAAAAACAATTAAATGAAGAGTCTGTCAAATTATATATCGGATTTGACCCAACGGCTGACAGTTTACATATTGGACATTTGTTACCAATTCTAACGTTGCGTCGTTTCCAACAAAATGGTCATGTGCCAATTGCCTTAGTTGGTGGCGGGACAGGCATGATTGGTGATCCATCATTTAAAGATGCGGAACGTCAATTGAACACATTAGACACAGTTAAAAATTGGTCAGAAAGTATTAAAAACCAGCTTTCTGGCATTATTGATTTTGAAAATAAAGAAAACCCCGCGATTGTGGCGAACAACTATACTTGGTTGAGCGAACTTTCAATGATTGACTTTTTACGGGATATTGGTAAAAACTTTACGATTAATTACATGATGAGTAAAGAAAGTGTGAAGCGCCGGATTGAAACGGGGATTTCTTATACTGAATTTGCTTACCAATTGTTACAAGCTTATGATTTCCAACAATTATATGAACGTTACGGTTGTCTATTACAACTAGGTGGTAGCGATCAGTGGGGCAATATTACTTCAGGAATAGAATTAATCCGCCGTGAAAAAGGTGTTCAAGCTTTTGGTATTACGATGCCGTTAATTACTAAAGCAGACGGCACGAAATTTGGTAAAACAGAAGGAAACGCAGTCTGGTTGGATCCAGAAAAAACTTCTCCATATGAATTTTACCAATTTTGGATTAATACTGATGACCGTGATGCTGTGAAATTCTTAAAATATTTCACATTCTTAAGCTTAGCAGAAATTTCTGAGATTGAAGCTGAATTTGCTAAAGCACCAGAACAACGTTTGGCACAGAAACGTTTAGCTGAGGAAGTAGTTACGATCGTTCACGGAAAAGAAGCTTACCAACAAGCGGTTCGTATTTCAGAGGCATTGTTTTCTGGCGATGTGAAAAATCTAGCCGCTGAAGAAATCCAACAAGCCTTTAAAGACGTGCCAAGTTATCAAGTTAAGGGCGAAGATGATTTGAATCTAGTAGAAATCTTAATTACAGCTGGCATTGAAAACTCAAAACGTCAAGCCCGTGAAGATATTACTAATGGTGCCATCTATCTGAATGGGGAACGGATACAAGATACGGCTTACACATTATCTGATGCTGATAAATTAGCTGGTGGCTATACAGTCGTTCGTCGTGGTAAGAAAAAGTATTTTGTTTTAGAATTTTAAAAATGGGGCGAGGCAACAGTCTCGCCTTTTTTGTGTGAATTAGCGAGGAGAAGAAAATGGGTACAATTTTAATTAATTCTTTTGGATTATTTGTAATTATCTTTTTTGGTTTTTTAGTTAAAAGAGTCGGTCTGCTATCAAAAGTAGACGGAGATACTTTATCCAGAATCATCATCAATGTTACCTTACCCGCAGCTGTGCTGGTAAACTTACAAAAATTAACCGTCCATGTCAATTTATTGTTTTTGATATTGGCAGGTTTTTTACTAAATCTATTGATGGTGGTAGTTGGCAATTTATTATCGAAAAAACAAACCACTACTGAACGGGAATTTATCATGTATTGCGGCTCAGGTTACAATATTGGTAATTTTGCTTTGCCTTTTCTGCAAAGTTTTTTGCCACAAGCGATTCCGTTTCTTTCTTTTTTTGATATTGGTAATTCCATTATGCTAGCCGGAGGTACGAATGTTGCTGTTGATAATTTAGTTGGCGATGAAAGAGAAAAACCTAATTTATTTTCGATTGTTAAGCGATTAGGGACGTCGGTTCCTTTTATGTGTTACTTGGTGATGTTCATTCTGCGGAGTTTTTCCATTGATTTACCGGCGAGCTTTTTTCAAATTATGCAACCAATTGCTAACGCCAATGCCTTTTTATCGATGTTTGTGATTGGCTTGTATCTAGAATTACGTCTGCCAAAAAAAGATTTTTCGGTCGTTGTTCGTTTATTAAGTATCAAATATTTTTTCGGAATTATTATTGCGGTGATTTTTTTCTTATTACCTTTGCCTAATTTAGTAAAAGTTGTGTTGTGTCTAGTTTCTGTTGGCCCCATTCCCATGTTTGGTGTTGTGAATAGTGCGAAAGCCGGCATGCCACAAGAAGTAATTGGTTTTAGTTCTAGCTTAAGTTTTTTAATTAGTTTGCCCCTCATGACAGCTATGTTACTATTTATGTTATAAAAGAAATTGGAGGAAATTATGTTAATAGGATCTCATGTTGGAATGAAAGGCAAAGAAATGTTGTTGGGCTCTGCTAAAGAAGCGGCTAGTTATGGTGCCACAACATTTATGATTTATAGTGGCGCGCCGCAAAATACCAAAAGAAAACCAGTTGAGGAGATGAATATTCCTGCTGGTGAAGCTTATATGAAGGAACACGGTCTTAGTAATATTGTGATGCACGCTCCCTACATTATTAATTTAGGGAATACGACCAAACCAGAAATGTTTCCTTTTGCCGTACAATTTTTAAGAGAAGAAATTATGCGTGCAGAAGCCTTAGGTGCGACTCAAATAACTTTACATCCTGGTGCTCACGTAGGTGCAGGTGAAAAAGCTGCGATGGATCAAATTATAAAAGGGTTAAATGAAGTCCTAACCAAAGATCAAAAGGCTCAAATCGCTTTAGAAACAATGGCTGGTAAAGGAACCGAAGTTGGTAAAACTTTTGAAGAATTGGCTTATATGATTGATGGCGTGACATTAAATGAAAAATTGTCAGTCACTTTCGACACTTGTCATACCAATGATGCCGGCTACAATGTCAAGGAAGACTTTGATGGTGTGATGGCGGATTTTGATCGAATTATCGGTTTAGATCGTTTAAAAGTCTTACACATTAATGATTCAAAAAATCCGATTGGTGCTCACAAAGATCGTCATGCCAATATTGGTCACGGCACAATCGGTTTTGAAGCACTTAATAAAATTGTCCATGATGAACGTTTTAGCCATGTCTCAAAAATTTTGGAAACACCTTATGTTGGTCCAGATAAAAAGACTGCTTATGCACCATATGGCAAAGAGATTGCGATGTTCAGAGCAGGTACTTTTGATCCAACTGCTTTTCCTGAATTAGAAGCATAGAAGTTTTAAAAAATAAACTTTTCTTTTACAGAGAAGTCTAGTAAAATATGATGGGAATGTTACCAGAAAGGAGCGGTGAACATGAGTGTCGGGATGATCGTATTATTTATTGTGATCGGAATTGCCATTGGGGCAGTCGGCGGGTTCTTCTTAGCTCGTAAATATATGATGGATTATTTCAAAAAAAATCCACCAATTAACGAAGATATGCTACGTCAAATGATGATGTCTATGGGCCAAAAACCATCTGAGAAAAAGATTCGTCAAATGATGCAACAAATGAAAAATCAACAATAAGGATTCATGAGAGCAATCTTAAGAGGTTGCTCTTTTTTATCGTTAACTTACTAATCTTTAGTAAGCAAATTAATCGACAGAAAATGATTATGGATGTATTGTAAGAACAAACGGAGGGAAAACAAATGTATGATGTAATCGTAATCGGTGCCGGTCCTGCAGGGATGACCGCTGCCTTATATGCTTCCCGTTCTAATTTGAAAGTATTATTGTTGGAACGTGGTGCCCCTGGCGGACAAATGAATAATACAGCTGAAGTGGAAAATTATCCTGGTTTCGAATCAATCATGGGACCAGAATTATCACAAAAAATGTTTGACAGCGTCGAAAAATTTGGGACAGAAAATGCTTATGGCATTGTGCAAGATATTAAAGATTTAGGCACACATAAAGAAGTCATTACTGAAGACCAAACCTTCGAAGCGAAAACAGTTGTCATTGCAACTGGATGTAACCATCGTAAACTAGGTGTGCCAGGTGAAGAAGAATATGCTGGTCGCGGTGTCTCTTATTGTGCCGTGTGTGACGGTGCCTTTTTCCGTAACAAACGATTAATCGTTGTTGGTGGTGGTGATTCTGCAGTTGAAGAAGCGATTTATTTAACTAATTTTGCTGCTGAAGTAGTTGTTGTTCATCGTCGTGACCAATTACGGGCGCAAAAAATTATTCAAGACCGCGCTTTTGCCAATGAAAAAATGTCTTTCATTTGGGATAGTGTTGTTGAAGAAATTCATGGTAATGATATGGCTGTTACAGGAGTCCAAATTAAAAATCTAAAAACTGGCGAAGTGACTGAAGAAGCAGCTGGTGGAATCTTTATTTATGTTGGTTTAGAACCATTAACTGAACCATTTATCAATAGTGGTATTACCAATCCAGCAGGCTGGGTAGAAACCGATACTGAAATGAAAACAAGTATTCCTGGTGTCTTTGCTATTGGTGATGTGCGTAACAAAGATTTGCGTCAAATTACAACTGCTGTTGGTGAAGGCGGTATTGCTGGTCAACAAGTCTATAAATATATTGAAGAAAATGCCTAATAATCTAAAGCAAGATGAACTTTTTTGAGTTTTTCTTGCTTTTTTTTGCTGGACTTTGGCTTTGCGTAGAATAACGACAATGGTATACTTATTAAGAATAAAAATTAAAAAGAGGTGCAAGATATGTCTTGGGAAAAAGTTTACGAACAATGGGCCGATTCTGATAAATTAGATGATACCTTAAAAAAACAATTGGCAGATTTAGCGAACGATCAGGCAATGAAAAAAGACGCTTTTTATAAACCTTTAGAATTTGGAACTGCCGGAATGCGGGGAATTATTGGACCTGGTATTAATCGGATGAATATTTTTACGGTACGACAAGCAACAGAAGGCTTAGCACGTTTCATGGATACACAAGATTTGGCAACTAAAAAACGCGGGGTAGCAATCGCCTACGATTCTCGTCACATGTCACCAGAATTTGCAATGGAGGCAGCAAAAACATTAGCTAAACATGATATTCCATCTTTTGTTTTTGAAAGCTTACGGCCAACACCAGAATTGTCATACGCGGTTCGTTTTGAAGAAGCTTTTGCGGGGATTATGATTACTGCATCCCACAACCCTGCCGCTTATAACGGCTACAAAATCTACGGCGAAGATGGTGGTCAAATGCCACCTGAGCACGCGGATGCTTTAACAGCTTTTGTGCGCCAAGTAGAAAATCCTTTGGAAGTTGAAATTCTATCTGAAGAAGCAGCGAAACAGGCTGATTTAATCCATATCATCGGTGAAGAAATCGACACCGCTTATTTAAAAGAAATGAAAACTGTCACGATCAATCAAGAGCTAATCAATGAAATGGGCGAAGAACTAAAACTAGTTTATACACCATTACACGGTACTGGTGGCATGTTAGGTGAGAAAGCTTTACAACAAGCCGGCTTTAAATCTTATATGTTAGTGCCAGAACAAGCTATTGCTGATCCAGATTTCTCAACTGTGAAGTCACCAAATCCAGAAGAGCCAGGCGCTTTTGAATACGCTATGAAGTTGGGTGAAAAAGAAGATGCTGATTTATTGATTGCCACCGATCCAGATGCCGATCGATTAGGTGCAGCAGTTCGTTTACCAGATGGCAGTTATCAAGTGTTAACTGGAAATCAAATTGGTGCAATATTGATTCGCTATATATTACAAGCCCATCAAGATGCAGGAACCTTAGCTAAAAATGCCGCTGTTTTAAAATCAATTGTTTCTAGTGAGCTACCGACTGCAATCGCTAAAAGCTACGGCGCAGAAATGATTAGTGTCTTAACTGGTTTCAAATTTATCGCTGAAAAAATTCAACAATATGAAGATGATGGTTCTCATACCTTTATGTTTGGCTTTGAAGAAAGCTATGGCTATTTGATCAAACCATTCGTACGAGATAAAGATGCGATTCAAGCATTGATTTTATTAGCAGAAGTAGCAGCTTATTATAAAAAAGCTGGTAAGACTTTATATGATGGTTTACAAGATATCTTAGCTGAATATGGCTATTTTGCTGAAAAAACAATTTCTATTACTTTGGATGGGGAAGCTGGAGCTGCAAAAATTGAAGAAATTTTAGGTAATTTACGCCAAGAAGCGCCTAAAGATTTTGCTGGTATAAATGTTGTCTTAACCGAAGATTTCTTAAAAAGAGAAACAACAGACGAAAGTGGTAAAATAAGTCTGATCGAAATGCCACCATCAAATGTTTTAAAATATGTTTTAGCAGATGAAACTTGGATCGCCATCCGTCCTTCAGGGACAGAACCAAAAATTAAGTTTTATATCGGCGTGAAAGGTGAAAGCCAAGCTGATGCAGTCAATAAGCTTGAAACTTTTGAAACAGCTATTAAACAATTGACTGAATAAAGGAGCTACAAGATGAAGGAACATGAAGAAATTTTAACCGTCAGCCGCTTTTATAAAGTACTAAGTGATCCCACTCGTCTAAAAATATTGATGTTTTTGAAAGATGGCGAACGCAATGTTTCTTCTATTTCAGAAAAATTAGCCATGGAACAAAGCGCAGTCTCTCATCAACTAAAATTATTACGGGATAACCGACTAGTTAAAGCGCGCCGCGATGGTAAAGCCATGCTGTATAGTCTAGATGATCATCATGTCCTAGATATTTTAGATCAAACTTTCCAACATATTTTACATCAATAATTCAACTAGTGATTTCCGATTTTATTTGGAAAATCACTAGTTTTTTTTGTTAGATTTCGCTATACTGAAAGTTAAACATTAGAAAACGATGAAATAAAATTAACATTTTAATGATGGAGGGACATTATGGCAGAACCAATCAAGATTGGCTTACTAGGTATGGGGGTTGTCGGCACAGGCGTCTTAGAGAATTTGGCTGAAAACCAAGAGAAATTAACCAACCAAATCGGGCGCTCCTTAACGGTGACGAAAGCTTTCGTCCGCCCTTCCAAAGAAAAAGAAAGACTAGCTGAAAAATTTGATTTAACTTTGGTTTATGAGGTTGAAGAAATTTTACAAGATTCAGAAATAGCTATTGTCATTGAGACGATGGGAACCATTGAGCCTGCGAAAGCTTACATTTCGGCTAGTTTAAAAGCTGGCAAGCATGTTGTAACTGCTAATAAAGATTTATTGGCGACACATGGCACCGAATTAATTGAATTAGCAGCAGAAAATCAAGTCAATCTTTATTATGAAGCTAGTGTTGCGGGTGGGATTCCGATTTTACGTACTTTAGCCACTAGTTTTGCTGGAGACAATATTTCAAAAGTTTTAGGAATCGTCAATGGCACCACTAATTTTATGCTGACGAAAATGGTTCAAGAACAACGAACCTATCAAGATACATTGGATGAAGCAACTGCTTTAGGTTTTGCTGAAAGTGATCCTACTAATGATGTTGATGGAATAGATGCGGCTTACAAGATGGTCATTTTAAGTAAATTTGCTTTTGGCATGACGATTACGATGGATCAGATGACGATTCGTGGCATTCGTGGATTATCGGCTGAAGATGTTGCAGTTGCTGGAAAACTAGGCTATGCAGTAAAACTAATCGGTTCAGCAATTAAAATTAACGACAGCATCCATACTGAAGTCGGACCGGTTTTAGTACCGAAAAATCATCCACTGGCAGCTGTTCAAAACGAGTATAATGCTGTTTTTGTAGAAAGTTCCGGTATCGGTGAGTCAATGTATTATGGTCCCGGAGCTGGTGGACGGCCGACTGGCACAAGTATCGTAGCGGACCTTGCAGCAATTGCTCAAGAAATAGAAAACGGTACTACAGGAAGACCATTTAGTCCGTATCAGCAAGAATTAAAATTGACTCCGAAAGATCAAATCATTAATTCTTATTTCTTCTCTTTAGAAATGCCGGATCATTCAGGTCAATTTTTAAAGTTGGCTGAAATTTTTACTAAACTAGATGCTGGATTCGAACAAGTCTCTCAAGCTAAAGGTGATGGTGAAAAAGCTAGAGTAGTGATTATTACTCATCCTATATCAGAAACAACGTATGCCGAAATTCAAAATCAAATCCAATTAAAAACCAAATTCAAATTTATCTCGTCAATGAAAGTTATGGAGGAAAAATAAATGTATCAAGGCCTATTAGAACAATATAAAGCGTATCTACCAATCACTGAAAACACACCAATGATTTCTCTAGCAGAAGGAAATACACCACTGATTCCTTTACCAAATTTATCCAAAGAATTAGGCATTACCTTATATGGAAAGTATGAAGGATTAAATCCAACTGGCTCATTTAAAGATCGTGGGATGGTGATGGCAGTGGCAAAAGCGGTAGAAGATGGCGCCAAAGCAATTATTTGTGCCTCTACTGGAAATACTTCGGCAGCAGCTGCGGCTTATGCGACTAGAGCGGGAATTAAAGCCTATGTGGTGATTCCAGATGGAAAAATTGCCATGGGAAAATTAGCCCAAGCAATTATGTATGGCGCTGACATTATTTCGATTCCAGGTAATTTTGATGAGGCTTTAAAAGCTGTACGTGACATCGCCAAAACTGAAGCAGTGGCACTAGTAAACTCAGTCAATCCTTATCGTTTAGAGGGACAAAAAACTGCTGCCTTTGAAATATGTGAACAATTAGAAAAAGCACCAGATGTTTTAGCGATTCCGGTGGGAAATGCTGGAAATATTTCAGCTTACTGGAAAGGCTTTAAGGAATGGCATGAAGTTAAAGGAACAGCTCTACCAAGAATGCATGGATTTGAAGCAGAAGGTGCAGCTGCGATTGTGCGCAATGAAGTAATTGAACAACCAGAAACAGTCGCGACAGCTATCCGTATCGGAAATCCTGCCAGCTGGAAATTAGCAGAAGCAGCCCGCGACGAATCAAACGGTTTTATCGATGCGGTAACTGATGAAGAAATTTTAAATGCTTATCGAAAAATTGCTGCCCAAGATGGTGTATTTGTAGAACCAGGTTCAGCAGCTTCTTTAGCCGGTGTCATTCAACATGTTAAAAATGGACGTATTAAACCAGGCGAAACAGTTGTATCGATCTTCACTGGTAATGGCTTAAAAGATCCAG
Source organism: Enterococcus alishanensis (assembly GCF_019218635.1). Classification (GTDB taxonomy): domain Bacteria; phylum Bacillota; class Bacilli; order Lactobacillales; family Enterococcaceae; genus Enterococcus_A; species Enterococcus_A alishanensis. The sequence goes on from NZ_JAHUZB010000001.1 coordinate 125,388, forward strand.
ATACTGCAATTAATGAATCAAATGTGAATATTTCAAAAATGAGTGATCTAGAAGATATGCGTAATCATTTGCGGGAAGGCGTGGCAAAGCTATGAGAATTCGTGTGCCTGCAACTAGTGCTAATTTAGGACCAGGCTTCGATTCTTGTGGCTTGGCAGTCTCGCTTTATTTAGAGATTGAAGTCGGTGCAGAAAGTTTGGACTGGGAGATTGAACATAATCTTACAGCTGAAATTCCCACTAATAAAAAAAATTTATTGATTCAAACAGCATTAAGATTGGCACCAAATTTAACGCCTCATAAGATAAAAATGATTTCTAATATTCCAGTTGCTAGAGGATTAGGTTCCAGTTCTTCGGTGATTGTTGCAGGAATTGAGTTGGCGAATCGATTGGGTAATTTAGGTTTAACACAAGAAAGAAAAATAGAGATAGCAACAAAAATCGAAGGCCATCCTGACAATGTTGCGCCAGCAATTTGCGGAGGATTTGTGGTTGCTAGCTATATTGATGAAAAAGTCAGCTATGTGAAGCATCATTTTCCTGACTGTGATATAATCGCGGTGATTCCTGAAACGCAATTGCTGACTAGCAGCAGCCGCGGCGTTCTACCTGAAGAAATGCTTTATGGTGAAGCAGTAAAAGCCAGCGCTATCAGTAATGTCATGATTGCTGCAATTTTGAATGGCAATCTATCATTAGCGGGAAAAATGATGGAAAAAGATCTATTTCATGAAATTCATCGTAAAAATTTAATTCCAAATTTTGCTGAAGTTCGCAAAACTGCCAAAATAAATGATGGCTATGGTAGTTTTTTAAGTGGTGCCGGTCCAACTGTATTAATTTTAAGTCCCTATGATAAAACCAAACAAATTGTAAAACAATTAATGAAAATAAAATCAACTAGTAAAATAGAAGTTTTGGCGATTGAACAAGAAGGCGTACAAGTTTTTTAAATAAGATGTATTTCAGCTCTAATAATTAGTAGGGAGACTACTAATTATTAGAGCTTTTTTTGATAAAAATATTTATTATTCTTTTTTTAGATATAAAATAAAATTAAATAATTATAAAATAAAAAAGATGGTATAAATATCACTTGAATAAATAAAAAATATCCATTTTTAAAAATAAAAGAGCAAATATAATTATAAAATAAGTTATTTTTGGAAAAAAATTGACTTTTTATTGTTAATTAAATAGAATGATTGTAAGGATATTATAATTATTTTTGAATAAACATTTAATATAACGCTTTTTTCATATACATATTTTTAAATATTTATTTATATAAAGTTATTTTTAACACTTGATTTTGTGTAGTTAGTAACAAGTGAAAAAGAAAAGGGGGTGTGTAATCTTTGAAGGGGCATTTTGGGAAAAGGAAAGTAAAACACACAAAAAAATTGAAACTATTGGTAACGATTTGTTTGATATCTAGTACACTCGCACCAATTTTTCCTGGACTTACTTTTATTGAGGCAAAAGCAGCTGTCGGAGAATCTTCGCTGCAAACAATCAGAAGTAACATTGTAGAAAATGAATTACCAAGCATTACAAAATCAAATGAAACAGTCAAAGAAAAAGAACCAGCAAGGGGAGTCACTTCTTTAGTACCAGAAAATGTGGAACCTGAAAAAAAAGTTGATAGTTCCGCTGATCTGACTCAGGCGGCGGAGAGTAAAATCACGATTGTTGATACAGGGATAATTTTAAAAAATGATGGGACATATATTCTAACAGATTCGCCAGAAATGTATTATGAAGATCCATCGCAATTTCCTATATCCGGAGAAATCAAAGGAGAGGGAGAATATGATGAAAACACAATTATCGAATTTACGAATAGCAACTCATACTTAGAAAATAGAATTTATTCTGAGCCACGAACAGGTGATGGAAATAATAAAGTGCAACAAATTATCAGAACTGAAGGAACACAAAGTAATTTAACTATTTGTCGAAACTCAACACTAGATGTAACGACAACTTTAGATTATGGCATTTATGTGGACCACTTAAATATTGGTGAACCAACGGAACTTGTTAGATTGCCTGTAACTTTAAACGTTAATGCTAATCAGATTGGTATATATACACCTGCAGGAATTACGAATTATACAGGGAGTGCTACAGCAAGGGCTACTAAAGCAGGAATTAGTGTTGTGGATGATCTGGCGCCTGATCGGGAAGAATATGTAGAAGTTAACACATTTGTAGAAAATATGGATTTGGGTGCATTTGGCGAGGCGCAGCCATCTTATGAGGGTCGTTTTGATACAAGTATGACTGCCACAGCAACTGATCCTGATAGTACAGGTGCATTATTAAAATTTGTGAATTTAAAAGGTGCTACTTTAAATGCCACTGGAGAAAAATACGGTCTTTTTGATGGTGGTATAACAGTTTTAGATACAGCAAATGACGATTACGCATCACCATCTCCTACTTACATTTCCAATATTTCAGGAACAAGTACTGATGGGATTGGCTTTTTTTCGTTTATGGATTTTCGGAATGATGCGGGAATAGTTACTGGAAAAACAACTAACGGAATAGGACTTGAGGCATATAATATTACTATGACGGATCAAAATGAGACAGGGAATGCTCCTGAAGTCAACGGCATGACGGGGACTGGTTTTGGTATCTTGACACGAACTTATGATTCTTATAGTGATAGTCTATCTATCGGAAGCATTAATGTGACAAGTGGAAAAATTAACGGTCATACACAGGATGGTACAGGGATTATGTCTAGTATTAGCGGACAGTTATTTAATCTTGCTGATATTGAAGTTTCTGGAACGGCCACAATAGGGCAAGGAATCATTGGTAGTCAACTCACTTTATCTAATCAAGTACAATCAGGTGCACCGAAACTTGATTTTACTGCTACTTCAAATGGTAGTTCTACAGCGACAATGTCAATGGTAAAAAAAATTTTAGCAACTCAAAGTCAAGAGTCTGGCATAAGTCTTGATAAATTTCCAAGTTCAGTAGGGGTAGTTGCTCTTGAAGGATTGGAGGTCGATTCTCAAGGGGGAATGGGCTTTGATACTAATTTTACTGCAACTGCGCCAATTAATGAAGATAATTCTTATGGTGTGTACAGTCCAGAAGGATCTGAATCGGGAGTAAACATCCAAGGAATAAAATATACCAATATTGTAATTGCTGGTGATATCGGTATGCAGACCGGAGCTTTATCTATGGGACGCTCAGATGAAACAAGTGATGCAAGTCCAGTTTTCTCGGTTGATGTAGATGGTCGTACGGCGGGTATCAATGCTCCCCGATTTATAATTTCTTTTAATGGATATAATAGCACTAGCGAAGACATGCAGATAAATATCGAAGCATCTGAAGGAAACGGCATTAACGTACCATATGGATTACAGTGGGATATAATGACATACGATCAAAAATGGCGTTTACCTGTTAATATCACAGCAACTGATACGGGGATTTCTGCACCAGATCCTGCTGCTTCTGGAAGTGCCTCCTATTATCAGTCAGGGATTAATATTTTTAATGTTGGTTTAGTGATTGACAATGCTCGTTTGGGTTTTTCTGCGATCAAACAGGAAAATTATAGTTTGCGTGATTCTACAATTAAGATTAATAGTTCTGAGGATGGGCTAGTATTTGATGAAGAAGGCGGAAGTGGTTATGGATATGGATCTATAGAAAATACAACAGTGGACATTGATAGTGGTACTTATGGGTTGAAATTAAATCAACTATATAATATTAATTTTTCTAGTTATGTAGACGGAGGAACGACAGCAACGGATAGCCCAATTAAAGTTACTGCAGACCAATATCCGATTTGGGTTAGTGGTAGCGAGATGGTAAATATCAGTAACGACTCAGGTAACCATGAAGAAACGGGAGATCCTCTAGGAAATACATTTTCTTTTATTGCGACCTCGCGTAATTTAGTACCAGATAAAGCTGATTATCCAGCGCTTTATGTTGAAAACTATAATGTTGAGATGAACAATAACGAAGGGGTTCAATTCATTGAAAACTACCAAACAGCCGTCTCACAGCCTTTCAACACTACTCCGAGTTCTCCATATAAAACTACGAATCCTTTCAATGTTGAAAAATATGGAAACTATCAATGGTCTGCAACGAGAACTGATACAGGTGGAGATGTAGTAATTGATGAAAGTCAAATTGCTAATAATCAACTTTCAACTAACGATATTTCATATACGGAAGCTAAATTAACTGCAAGTCGTGAAAAATATCTTACTGACGAAAGAATCTTTAATGCGGATGTTTCTGGAGATGATAAAAAAATCCTCCATCAAATCAACATGATTGTTCGCCGTGAAGAACAATATAAAGTAACTTATGACGGTAACGGTGCAGATGGTGGAGATGTTCCAACTGATAGTAATCTTTATTCTGAAAATGATTCAGTAAATGTCGCATCACAAGGGAACTTAACGCTAACGGATCACACCTTTGTTGGCTGGCTGAATAGTGCCGATGGTCAGGTTTATCAAAATCCGCAAATTGCTAGCTCACCGACGACTTATAAAATGGGAAAATCAGATGTGACGTTCACTGCACAGTGGCGTTCGAATAGTGTTGTCGAAGAGTTATCTTTAATCGATGGAAAGATACCGAGTCATTTAAACTTTGGCACTCATGAGATTCAATACGACACGGATAAAACTTTTTATGCGACAGATGATGGAACAAATACTGAAAATGGTTCAGCCAACAATTTGACAACCGGTGAAATAGGTATGCTAGATACTCGATTGGGAACGGAAGGTTGGAGTTTAACAGTTAAGCAATTGGCTCAGTTTAAGACAAGTACTAATCAAGAATTATCTTCAGCTGAATTAGGTTTTAAAGTAGGACCATTAGATACAAGTCAAAGTACAGGAGGTATTCCGAGCGGTGTCGATGATGAAGAGATCACTCTAATTCCCGGCAATGCAACAGAATTATTGCGAGCTTCCAATGGACAGGGAAAAGGAACAGTGACACTGCCAATCGAACGCTTCACGTTAAAAATTCCAAAAACGGGTGCAAAGCATGTAGGACAAAGCACCACAGAAGTAGAGTGGTTATTGTCAAATGTGCCATAGACAGAGGAGAGGGGAAAAACAATGAAAAAGTGTTTAATTAAATTTTTTTCCAGTCTGTTCTTAAGTATCTTGATACTTTTGAGCATGGCCTCTGCTGGGTTTGGGGCACAAACGGTAGATAATGAGGGAAATGGTTCAAATGCACAAGTTGGTTTTTATGAAAAATCTGATCCCCCGCCTACTGAAAGCTCCACGTCCGAACAAAACAGATCAACTGTACCATCAACCGGTGGGACTAAACCTAATGGTCGTCTACCTCAAACCGGTATGTTGATTAAATGGTCATTGGTGGGTTTGGGAATTGGTGTAGTGATATTTTGTATGATGATTTACCTAACAAAGCTAGTAAAACATTTAATGTTTTATTATAAAAAAAATTAAGGAGAGAAGATTATGAAGAAAAAAGCATTAGGATACGTATTGAGTATTATTGGTTTATCAGCAGTATGTGTTACAGCGGGGTTACAGAGTGTAGAAGCGGTTCAAACAAAAACTACTAAAGGAGAAGTTACTTACACTGACGGGACCTTAGATTTGGATGATAGTGATGCTGCTTTGCCAGATAATTTATTGTTTGGTTCTCATGAAATTCAATATGATGCAGACAAAGTTTACTATGCCACTGATGATGGCACAGATAATGAGAATGGTTCAGCTTCTAATATCACGACTGGTAAAGTTATTGTAACGGATAATCGTAGTAGTGCAACAAATGGTTGGGTTGTAAAAGTTCAACAAGCTGAACAATTTAAATTAGGAACAGATGAGCTAAATGGTGCAGTATTATCAACTTACGGTAATCCTAGAGCATTAACTAATATCACTGGTTCCAATGATTTTGATCCAATTGAAAATAAACTAGAATTAGTACCAGGATCAGATAGAACAGTTTTAAATGCAGTGACTTCTGATAGTGCAAAAGGAACAACTGAACTAGATCTAACTCAGTTTACTTTGGAAGTTCCTAAAGAAGCATCTAAAGCTGTCGGAAAGTATGAATCTACTATCAATTGGACAGTTACAGCAGCTCCAGCTCCATAAGATTATTTAAAAGAATAGCTCAAACATTTTCTTAAAGTTAATGTTTGAGCTTTTTTATAGCAAAGTTAAATGAGAAGTGAGGGAAGAAGATGAAATTCAAAAAGTTAGTTACTGTACTATGTAGTCTTTTTTTTATAACTAGTGCCTTTTTTTTCGTGGAGCAAGTGGAAGCAGCAGGTGGACTACGATTTAGTGTGAAACCTAATATTCCAGATAATCAACATAATAAAGAGGTTACTTATTATGATTTAATGATGTCGCCAGGTCAATCACAGGAAATCACCGTTACTTTAAGAAATACTTCAGACAGTGATGTTACAGTAGTTCCTAAAATTAATTCTGCAATGACCAATTCTGGTGGGGTAGTTGAATACTCTAATTTTGAAAATAAAGAACGAATTTACGACGATAGCTTGAAATATAATATAGAAGACATAGTGAAATTAAATGAAGAGACTGTCACTTTAGCGCCAGAAGAAGAGCGAGAATTAGCGATGACGATTACGATGCCCGCGGAAGAATATGATGGTGTAATCGCCGGTGGTATTTATTTAAGTCAACAAGATGATTCTACTAATGAAGAAGCTTCCGGAACAAATATTAAAAATTTATTTGGCTATGAAATTGCCATCTTATTACGAAATAATGAAACAATAGTTACGCCAGAAGTTGTTTTTGACGGCGCTGTAGCCAACCAACAAAATGTAAGAAATGCGATTTCTTTAAAAGTTCGGAATACTTCAGCTACATACATTAATAAAGCTCATTACAAAGCTGAACTTAAGCGAGAAGGATCGGATGAAGTGATCGTTGAAACGGATCAGGAGAATATGCAGTTTGCGCCAAATACTATTTTTGATTTGTTCTTGCCGATGGATGGCCGACGTTTTGAAGCAGGAGATTATGTTTTAACTGGTTCGGTTACATCAGGAGAGAATGAATGGCCTATCGAAGAAAGCTTTACTATCACTCGCGAGGAAGCGGATAAGTTTAATGAGGCCGATCCAGATGTGGAACCAGAAGATTACACGATGGTGATTATTTTAGGGGTCTTAGTAGCAATTTTTGCTTTAGCAGCAATTTTCTTAATCCGTAAGAATAAACAACAAAAAGCCAAATTAAAAGCTTTAGAAGAAAGTCAGAATACTCCTGATAGTCTGAAACAAATCACAGAAGAACAATCAGTAGCTAGTGAATCAACTAGCGAAACAAGTAATGAAAACAATGAAGTAGAAAATAAAGTAGCTGATACATCGTCAGTTGAAAAAACCGAAGAAACTAAGACTGAGGATGAACCAAAAGATTAAACAAAAAAGCTAGTGAATCGAGAAAAATATCTCAGATTCACTGGCTTTATTTTTATCAGGCTTTTTCTTCTTCGGTAAAGAAATAACTGTGATCCTCTAAATCTAGGGCACTCATGATCATTGCTGCGGTTTCTTCGATTGAAAGAGTCGCGACATTGATGATGACACAACCTAGCTTTTGATATAGGTCATTAGCGAAGTCTAGTTCGGCTTGGATCTTAGAAGCGTCTGAGTAGGCTGTCTCGGGGTTTAAACCGTAGGCCCGCATCCGTTCTTTGCGGATACCGATTAAAACTTCTGGATCATTTGTTAAACCGACAATTTTTTTCGGATCAATTTCCCAAAGTTGTTTAGGAATATGCGCTTGTGGAATCAACGGCAAATTGGCGACTTTTAAGTTTTTATTTGCTAAATACAAACTTAAAGGCGTCTTTGATGTACGAGAAACACCAAGTAAAACGACATCGGCCTCTAAAAAGCCTTTAGGATCTTTTCCATCATCATATTTTACAGCAAATTCCATTGCCTTGATCCGTTTGAAATAATTTTCATTCAAATGATGTAAGGCACCACGTTCACCAGTGGGATCAACATGTGCTCGGCGAGAAATCTCATCTACCGCAGGATGAAGGACATCTAGCTGGAAAATACCTTCACGTTCACAAAAATCACGGGCAAGCTGTGAAAGATGTGGGTCAATAATGGTATGAAAAACCATACCATCCTCGCTTTTTGCATCATTTAAAGCTTTATTTAACATTTCTTCGGTATTAATAAAAGTACGGCGGAATAAACAAAATTCAGTCGTTGGAAATTGCGCCATAGACGCTTGTGCCAATTTTGAAGCAGTTTCGCCGGCTGAATCTGACAGAATAAAAATTGAAACTAAATCGGGGTTTTGATTCTCCATGTTTGATAACTCCTTGCATTGATAGTAATTTTATTATACCATATTTTTAATCAGAATGATTACACTTTGATGGAGGGATACCTGTGGCAACACTTTTAGAAAAAGCATTGGTGACGGTAAAAGATAATGGCTTTAAATATACAAAAAAAAGAGAGACCCTAATTGATTTTTTAATTAAAAATAATCGTTATGTGGCGGCTAAAGAAGTTTATGACTATATGAATGATTTATTTCCAGGTTTAAGTTATGACACAGTCTATCGTAATCTAAGGGAGTTTTGTGAGATCGGAATTATTGAAGATACCGAACTTCATGGAGAAATGAAATTCCGTTTTAGCTGTAATGAAGATTTTGGCCATCATCATCATTTTATTTGTAATGTTTGTGGGAAAACAGAAGAAATTCATATGTGTCCGATGGATTTCTTTAAAGAACAATTAAATGGTTGTGAGATTGAAGGACACCGTTTTGAATTATATGGACGCTGTCCAGATTGTCAACGAAAATAAAAAAACGCAAGACAACTTGACTGTTATTTGACCTTTAGCTATAATATCAGATGGACAGTCTAGTTTTTGGAATTTTAATTTCAAATACAAAAACGGTTACTTTTAAAGCTCGGAGGGAGGGAATTAAATATGTCAAAAACAGTGGTTCGTAAAAATGAATCCCTTGACGATGCTCTTCGTCGCTTCAAACGTTCCGTATCAAAAGCTGGGACTTTGCAGGAATCTCGTAAACGTGAGTTTTATGAAAAACCAAGCGTGAAACGTAAGAAAAAATCAGAAGCAGCTAGAAAACGTAAAAAATTCTAGTTAGCAAATGGAGTGATTCAGATGTCACTACTTACGACTTTGAACGATGACATGAAAACAGCGATGCGAGCAAAAGATAAAGAGTCTTTGCAAGTGATTCGAATGTTGAAAGCGTCAGTTCAAAATGAGCAAATCAAACTAGGTCGTGATTTAAATGAAGACGAAGAATTAACGGTTTTATCTCGTGAGATGAAACAACGGCGTGATTCTTTAGCTGAATTTGAAAAAGCTGACCGTCAAGATTTAGTTGACAAGGTAAAAAAAGAAATGGTGATTGTCGAAAAGTATTCACCAGCACAACTTTCTAACGAAGAAATTACAGAAATTGTGAAGGCGGCAATTGCAAAAACAGGCGCAACATCAGCTAAAGAATTTGGTAAGGTGATGGGTGTGGTGATGCCGCAAGTCAAAGGCAAAGCCGATGGTAATGCAGTTAACGCCATCGTCAAAGAACTGTTACAATAAGATTAGTAAGCCATCGTTTAGTCGGTGGCTTTTTTGTTACTTTACATAGCAGCGCAAGATAAGAAATTAGCCCTGAAAATTTTGCTTTTAAGGGTGATGTGGTATGATAAGATGAACAAAAAAACGAGGAGATGAAGGATTTTTGGTAAACAACGATTTTGAGTCGTTAGAGATAAAATTAGATGCTAAAGACGATGTGAGTATGCTGTTAGGTGCTCACGATAAACATATTAAATTTTTAGAAGAAAATACTGGAACGACGATTAACACTCGCGGAGAAACGATTCAGGTCATCGGCGAGTCAGAAGAAGCCAAGTTAGTTGTGGAAATTATTCGGGCGTTGCAAGTCTTGATTGATCGTGGCATCAAGATTACGACACCTGATATTATGTCTGCTTTACGATTGGCAAGAGAACAACATCTGGATGAATTTATTCAAATGTATGAACAAGAAATTTTAAAGGATCGCAATGGTCAACCAATCCGACCAAAAAATATCGGTCAGAGTCGTTACATTGCAGCCGTCAACAAGTCTGACGTTGTCTTTGGTGTTGGACCGGCCGGAACAGGAAAAACTTATTTAGCGATCGTTATGGCGATTGCGGCTTTGAAAAAAGGTGAAGTCCAGAGAATTATTTTAACTCGTCCAGCGGTGGAAGCCGGGGAAAGCTTGGGATTTTTACCAGGTGATTTAAAGGAAAAAGTCGATCCATATTTACGACCAATGTACGATGCGTTACACCAAATTTTTGGTTTAGAACATACCAATCGTTTGATGGAACGCGGTGTGATTGAAATAGCACCGTTAGCTTACATGCGGGGGCGAACTTTAGATGATGCCTTTGTAATTTTAGACGAAGCACAAAATACAACGATTGCGCAAATGAAAATGTTTTTAACTAGACTAGGTTTTAATTCTAAAATGATTGTCAATGGTGATACTAGCCAAGTCGATCTACCTAAAGGTCAATTGAGTGGATTAATTCATGCAGAAAGAACATTAAAAGGCATAAAAAAAATTCGCTTTGTTAATTTTGAGTCTAGCGACGTTGTTCGGCACCCTGTAGTTGCTGAAATTATTGAAGCTTACGAAAAAGAAAGCTTGAAACGTACCAACGAATAGATTGGAGGAAATCTATGTTTAACCAGCCAATCAATCAATTACGCAAAAAGCTAGGAAAATACTTCATTCCATTGATTTTATTCGTCTTTGGTTTGATTTTATTTTTGACGCTCTTTAGTAGTGTGAAGCAAAAGGGCGTAAACTACCAAGAGGGTCAAGTAGCGACTGAAAGTGTTCGAGCAAATAAAACGATTGAGAACACGACTGAGACAAAACAGCGTAGAAAATTAGCGGCTGAGGCAGTTACGCCTGAATATACCTACCAAGCAGATACAGCGGATACTCAGCACGATAGAATCAGTCAGCTGATCGATTTGATTGTTAAAACAAATAATGAAATTGATAAAAGCTATCAAGATAAGGTTGCTGATGCAGATAGCGGTGAAGTCATTTCTCAGCCCACTGTGGATGAACGTGTTGCCGCCGTTAAAAAAAGCTTCGAAACTCTAGATCAAGATACTGTGAATTTTTATCAACAGTTGCCTAATGATTTTTATAGTGATGCGGTGCAATTGTCATCAAGTCAATTAGAAGCAGTGAAAACGGAAAGTTTGGCTTTAATCGATGAACAAATGGAAAAAAGGATTCGTGAAACGGATTTAAGTGATGATAAACAATTGGCGTTGGATAAGATTGATATGACCAATCACACAGAAGTCCAAGTCCAAGTCATTCGTTATTTGATTGAAGATGGCATCGTCATCAATGATGTATTAAATGAAACAAGAACAGCAGAATTAAAAAGACAGGCGCGACAATCAGTTCAACCGGTCATGATTTATCAAGGGGAAGTAGTTGTCCGCGAGGGCAGTCAGATTGATGCAACTGCTTTAAATAAATTGGATTTACTAGGAATGACCAATTCAACTGGTTCAATCTTTCCGTTAGTAGCGATGATTTGTGCTGTATTATTACAATTATTGTTGTTGTATTTTTATTCTCATCAAATCGAAGGGAATTTTCAACGAGTTCGCTTTATCTTGTTTTATGCAGCTAGTTTGAGTGTCGGTATTTTGCTGATGAAATTCCTACAGATTTTCCAAAGTAGTAATACCAGTACGCTGTCTTTATTTTTCCCAGCAGCGTTTGTGCCATTGATTCTTACAGTCTTTGTAAATCGACGAGCAGGAGCCTTGGCAGCAGTCTTTCAAACTATCTTTGCCTTGTTTGTTTTTTATAGCGCGATTGGAACCAATAATTTAACGATTATATTAATGAGTTATCTATTTGCTGGAACATTGGCGATTATGGTGAAACAAAAACGCATTGCCGATCAAGCAAAACAAGCATTGCTTTGGGTTGTGCTATTTCCGGTTTTATGGACAATTGTGTTGAATATTTATCAAGGCTTGTCGGCTTTTGACAGTCGAACATGGACCACATTAATTAGTTCGTTTGCCGGCTCAATGTTTTCGATTCTTTTGGGCATGGGATTACAGCCGTATATTGAATTATTAGTGACAGATAGCAGTGTCATTACCTTGAATGAGTTAAGTAATCCGAACAATCCTTTATTAAAAAGATTGTTAGAAGAGGCACCGGGAACGTATCATCATTCAATGATGGTCGCGAATCTAAGTGCCAACGCCGTTGCTGAAATTGGCGGCCGCAGTTTGTTAACACGAGTGGCTTGTTATTACCATGATATTGGTAAGATACGTCATGCTAATTTCTTCGTGGAAAATCTGCCGCCAGGTGCAGAAAATCCTCATAATTTCTTATTACCAGAAGACAGTAAGCAAATTATATTTGGTCATGTAACTGAAGGTGCAGAAATTTTAGAAGAATATAAGATGCCACAAATGGTGATTGATATTTGCTGGCAACATCATGGTACAACGTTAATGAAATACTTTTATGTGAAAGCCAAAGAACGTAACCCAGAAATAACAGAAGCTGATTTTCGTTATCCGGGACCAAAACCGCAAACCCGCGAAGCTGGTGTCGTTAATATTGCCGATAGCTGTGAAGCTGCAGTTCGAGCGATGGACCAGCCTAGCTTTGATAAAATTAAAATTTTTGTTCATGACTTAATTGAAGAAAGAATCTCAGATGGCCAATTAGATGAATCGGGACTAACACTACAAGAAATTCGGATTGTTGAAAAGTCGCTAGTGTCTAGTTTGAGCTCAACCTTCCATTCTCGGATTAAATATCCTAAGATGAAGTCTGAAGCAGAGAAAATGAAAGAAGAACAAGGAGCAGAATAATGGAGATTACTTTTATTGATGAAACAGGCGAAGTGACACCTGAAAAAATCAAAGAAATCGACGAATTGTTGCAATTTGCTGCTGATTTTTTGAAATTGCCTAAAGATACCGAAATGTCAGTAACTTTTATGGATAATGCGGCGATTCAAGTGATCAATCGTGACTACCGTGGAAAAGATGCGCCGACTGATGTCATAAGCTTTGCCTTGGAAGAAGAAGGCGAAGGGGAAATTGCCGTCATCATGAATGATGAAGAGTTGGCAGAGATGCCGCGAGAATTAGGCGATATCATGATTTCCACAGAAAGAGCCCGTGAGCAAGCGGAAGAATATGGTCATAGTTTTGATCGTGAAATTGGTTTTTTGGCGCTCCATGGCTTCCTACACATTAATGGATATGACCACATGACACCTGAAGACGAAAAAGAAATGTTTGGTTTACAGAAAGAGATTTTGGATGCCTATGGACTCAAAAGATAAGAACGTAAAAAAAAATAAACACTTCATTAATTCACTGGAGTTTGCGCTAGTTGGTATTCGAACTGTGTTTGAAGAAGAACGTAATATGCGTAAACATGTCCTATTTGGTGTTTTGGTTTTTATTGCCAGCTTCTTGTTTCGTTTATCCCATCAAGAATGGCTTTGGATTATATTAGCGGTTTTCATTGTTTGGATTGTAGAAATCATCAATACTATTTTTGAAAATGTCGTCGATATGGTGACTGACTTTCATTTTCATCCAATCGGAAAGAAAATTAAGGATATGGCGGCAGGCGCTGTGTTAGTTACATCATTATTTGCCGCATTGATTGGTGCGATGATCTTTATTCCCAAAATCTGGGCACTATTATTTAGTTAAGAAAGGAACAATTTATGACAGAACATAAATCAGGCTTTGTAGCGATTGTTGGTCGTCCTAATGTGGGTAAATCAACTTTACTTAATCGTTTAATTGGTCAAAAAATTGCGATTATGAGTGACAAAGCGCAAACAACAAGAAATAAAATTCAAGGGGTCTATACAACAGACGATGCCCAAATTATTTTTATCGATACACCGGGAATTCATAAACCTAAATCACGTTTAGGTGATTATATGGTGGAAGCTGCTTATAGTGCGTTACGGGAAGTGGATGCCATCATGTTTATGATTAGCGCTGATCAAAAAAGAGGTCGCGGAGATGATTTCATCTTAGAAAGATTGTCCCATCAAAACGTGCCAGTTTATTTGATCATTAATAAGATCGATAAGGTTCATCCAGACCAGTTGTTGCATATTATTGACGACTATCGAACTCAAATGGATTTTAAAGAAGTCATTCCTATTTCTGCGACAGAAGGAAACAATGTCGATCGGATGTTGTCAGTCTTAGTGGACCAAATGCCAGAAGGTCCGCAATATTTCCCTGATGATCAAATCACTGATCATCCAGAATATTTTATTGTCTCTGAATTGGTTCGTGAAAAAGTCTTAAAATTAACGCGGGATGAAGTGCCTCATTCAGTTGCGGTGGTTACCGATACGATGAAACGGGCTGATACTGGTAAAATTCATATTCAAGCGACTATTATCGTGGAACGAGATAGTCAAAAAGGCATTATTATCGGAAAAGGCGGTAAAATGCTGAAAAATATCGGTACGCAGGCCCGTAAAGATATTGAGAATCTTTTGGGCGATAGAGTCTTTTTAGAACTTTGGGTTAAGGTACAAAAAGACTGGCGTGATAAGAAAACTTATTTACAAGATTATGGTTATCGCAACGATGACTATTAAAAGACAGAGAATTTCTGTCTTTTTTTGATGGGGAGGTGAAAGGATGGCCAATCTAGCAGAAACAAAAGGAATGATTTTATTTACCCGCGACTATAAAGAAAAAGACCAGCTAGTGAAAATATTTACTGAATCGGCCGGTAAGGTGATGTTTTATGCAAAAGGATTACATCGACCCAATAATCCTTTGAGAAGTGCGACTCAGCCTTTTACGGAAGCTATTTATATTGGCAGCTTGAAACAAGAAGGCTTGTCTTTTTTAAACAGTGCGAAAGAGGTACACCCGTTTCGTCAGTTACAAGCAGATATTTTTCTAAATGCTTATGGCACTTATATCTTAGGTTTGGTGGATGCGGCAATCGACGACCATGTCTATGATCCAGCTTTGTATCATTTCACTCATTCGGCTTTGAAATTATTAGATGAGGGTTATGACGGTGAAACCATCCTTAATATTTTTGAGGTTCAAATGATGGCTCGCTTTGGTGTTGGCTTGAATTGGCGGGCGTGTGGTGTTTGCGGTAAGACGACAGGGATTTTTGATTTTTCTTCAAAATATCATGGCATCTTATGTCAGCAGCATTTTGATCATGATCTTCATCGTTATCATGCGGATCCTCGGGGTATTTATTTTTTACGGATGTTTGCCAATTTATCTTATGACAAAATCGGTGAAATCAAACTAAAAGCAGAAACAAAAAAAGAAATTCGCAAGATACTGGATCAATTATATGATGAGTATGTGGGATTGCATTTAAAGAGTAAAAAATTTATCGACCAAATGACTGAATGGGAAGATGTTTTAAAACGACCAGAGAAACCTGAAAATTAGGTTTCTTTTTTTTGGAAAAAATGCTTATTTTACTGAAAAAGATTGACCTTTTCTGCATAAATGATTAATATAGTTTAAACAAAAACTAATTATATTCTAATTTAAGGGGCGAAATAAATGGATCAATTGTGGGATATTTTACTTCCAAAAGAAAAAATTGAATTACAGCTTAGAAAGTTATACCGAGAGCATGGGTTTCGTCCATATCACTTAAATAATTTTGAAGAATATCAACTATATCAACGGAATCTGAATTTCCTAAGAAATACTGGTGTAATTACCTTTACCGGAAATGATGGGCGTACAATGGCTTTAAAACCGGATGTCACTTTATCCATCGTTAAAAATTTACCCAATAATCAACCGCAACGAGTGTATTATGTGGAAGATGTTTATCGTCATGACTCGCAAGCAGGTGAATATCAAAAAATCAATCAAATCGGGATCGAACTAATCGATAAAATCCAACCAAAAGACGAAGTAGAAGTTTTGAAATTGGCTTGGCAAAGTCTATCTTTGGTTGGCGAAGGGACATTAGATGTTTCTCACATCGGTATTTTAGCGGGCATTTGTCAGAAATTTCCTGAGTCTGAGCATGAAAAAGTAGTCGTTGCCATGCGAATGAAGAGCTCCCACGCCATGACAGAACTGGCTGAAAAGAATGGATTGACGAAAGAAGAAAGCGAAAATCTTGGAAAACTTGTCCGAGTAGCTGGTCATTTTGAAAAGAAAATTTGTCGAGCCGAAGAATTGTTGGCAAACTTTCCTGAAAGCTTAGCTAGCTTAAAAGAATTAAAAAATTTATTTGACACTTTAAGTCAGATGGATGACTTATCATCAAATATTCGGATGCGCTTGGATTTTTCAGTTGTGAATGATGCGGATTATTATAGTGGTTTATTGTTTCAAGGGTTCATTAAAGAAGCAAAAGAAACGATCCTTTACGGGGGTCGCTATGATCGCTTATTAGAAAAGGAACATAAGAATCAAGGCGCTGTTGGTTATGGCATGAATCTAAATCACGTGGGAAAAACAGCTCATGAGACCACCGAACAAACAGAGTTTTTAAATATTGCTTTGCCAAAAGGTCGAATGGGAGATGCTATTTATCAATTGCTGACCCAAGCAGGAATTGCAGCAGAGAATATTTTTGAGGACAATCGTAAACTGATATTTGAAGACCAGTTGAATCAGTTGCGCTTCTTTTTAGTGAAACCTAGTGATGTCGCGATTTATGTAGAGCATGGTGCTGCTGACATTGGTGTGGTAGGCAAAGATATCTTATTAGAATCAGAAGCCGATGTGATTGAATTTTTAGATTTAAAAATGGGTGTTTGTAAATTAGCGGTGGCAGCGCATAAAGATTATCAAGAGGATTTTTCACGACCATTGAGAGTGTCCACAAAATATCCTAAGATTACCCGAAAATATTTTGAAAGCATCGGACGTTCAGTAGAATTGATTCAATTACATGGATCAATCGAGTTAGCGCCATTGCTAAACTTATCAGATGTGATTGTCGATATTGTAGAGACAGGAACGACTTTGAAGGAAAATGATTTAGAAGTGACCGCTGATATAGCCCAATCATCTGCCCGATTAATTATCAATCAAGCTGCTTGGCGTTTTAAACAGGAACGGATTCAAAAAGTAATTGAAAATGTGAGGAAACAGCTATGAGAAAATTTGATACAAAAAAAGATGAATACAGTCGAATTTTACAAAGACAAGCAAACGAAACCGCCGATGTTTCCCAAGTTGTAACAAATATTTTGGCAGATGTTGAAAAAAACGGGGATCAAGCCTTATTTCAATTAACCAAGAAAATTGATGGGATTGAATTAACTGCCCTAAAAGTCAGTGAAGCTGAGATGGTAGAAGCGTTAGAAAAAGTACCGGAGAAATTATTGACCGTTTTAAAATTAGCCAAAGAAAAAATCACCTCATTCCATCAAAAGCAAGTTCGTCAAGGATTTGTTGCGACTGACGAGCCCGGTGTCGTGATGGGGCAAAGAATCTTACCCTTAGAAAAAGTTGGCGTCTATGTTCCTGGCGGGACAGCTAGTTATCCTAGCACGGTTTTAATGGATACGATTCCGGCAAAAATCGCTGGCGTAGCTAAAATTGTGATGGTGACACCACCAAATCAAGCAGGAAAAGTTGAACCGGCTATTTTAGCAGCGGCAAAAATTGCTGGTGTTGATGAAGTTTATAAAGTTGGTGGTGCACAAGCAGTCGCAGCTTTGGCTTATGGAACGGAAACGATTCCGCAAGTCGATAAAATAGTCGGACCGGGAAATATTTATGTTGCGACAGCTAAAAAAATGGTTTATGGCAAAGTCGATATTGATATGATCGCTGGACCAAGTGATGTCTTAATCGTAGCGGATGAAAGTGGCAAAGCTAATTGGTTAGCCGCAGATATGATTGCGCAAGCTGAACACGATACGTTGGCTCAAGCCATTTTAGTGACGACCGATGCTGATTTAGCGGAGGCTGTTGAAGCTGAGGTCAGTAAACAATTGGCTGCTTTACCCCGCCAAAAAATTGCTGAAGCTTCATTGAATCAAAATGGTAAAATTATTTTAGTTAAGGATTTAAAAGAAGCCGTGGAAATTGCTAATTTAGTTGCACCAGAGCATTTAGAATTAGCTGTTAAAGAACCTTTTGCATTATTAAGCCAAGTGAAAAATGCCGGAAGTGTCTTTTTAGGTCACCATACACCAGAAGTATTAGGAGATTATCTTGCAGGACCGAATCATACTTTACCGACAGAAGGTACTGCTCGCTTTTATTCGCCATTGTCTGTGGATGATTTTGTGAAGAAAAGTAGCTATTTGTATTATGATGAAGCTGCTTTGAAAGAAGTTGGCGCAGCGGTGGCGTATTTTGCTGAAACAGAAGATTTAGTGGGGCATGCTAGATCGATGCAGCTACGATTGGAGGCGGACTAAATGTCATTTTTAAATCGAAAATATGCCGATTTAGTGCCGTACACACCGGGAGAACAAGTCGATGATACTGAATTTATTAAATTAAACACCAACGAAAGTCCTTTTGAGCCGGCACCAGCAGTTAAACAAGCAGCGGTAACAGCAGCAGTAAATTTGAATCGTTACTGTGATACCAGTTGTCAATCAGTCATCAAACCATTGGCTAAACATTTTCAAGTAAAAGAAAATCAGATTTTTTTAGGTAATGGTTCTGATGAAGTTTTAGCTTATCTTTTTCAAGCCTTCACTGAAGATGGTGTAGCATTTCCAGATATTACTTACGGTTTTTATCAAATCTATGCCAATTATTATCAAACGCCCGCAACGATCATACCTCTTAATGAGGATTTTTCGATTGATTTAACAGCCTATGATGATTTAACTGGTGCAGTGATTATTACGAATCCCAATGCACCGACGGGTATTTTTTTAGCCACAGATGAATTAGTAGCTTTTGCACAGCGCAATCCAGAACGCTTATTGATTGTTGATGAAGCTTATGTTGATTTTGGGGCAGAATCAATGACTCAATTTGTCGATCAATTGCCGAATTTGTTGGTGATTGGTACGTTTTCTAAATCTCGTCAAATGGCTGGTGCAAGACTAGGTTATGCGGTGGGTAATTCGGATTTGATTGCGGATTTAAATAAATTAAAGTTTTCTACCAATCCCTATAATATCAATTCTATGACTCAAGCAGTGGCTGCGGCTGTCTTAAGTGAACCGGCTTATGTGGCAGAAAAAATTCAAACAATTATTGATAATCGTACAGAAACAAAAGCAGCTTTGGAAAAATTGGGCTTTGAAGTAACTGATAGCTATGGCAATTTCTTATTTGCTAAACATCCAAATATTTCGGGCGAAGTTTTATTAAACCAATTAAAAGCCCGTAAGATATTTGTCCGCTGGTTTAATCAACCTAGAACCAAAGATTATTTGAGAATTTCGATTGGAACAACCGAACAAATGGCAGCGTTAATAACAGCTTGTAAAGACATTTTAAAGGAAGTGGCCTGATGAGAACAGCAACAGTCAAACGAGATACGACCGAAACAAAAATTCAATTAAGCTTAAATCTAGATGGCAGCGGAAAACAATCGATTGAGACTGGAGTCGGTTTTTTAAATCATATGTTGGAATTGTTTGTCCGCCATGGTCGCTTTGATTTGGAATTGATTTGTAATGGCGATACTGAAGTAGATGCGCATCACACGACTGAAGATGTGGGAATTGCGATTGCTCGGGCTTTTTCAGATGCTTTAGGCGAACGACGTGGGATTAAACGCTACGGCAGTATGTTACTACCGATGGATGAAGCTTTAGTAATGACGGCAATCGATATTAGTGGTCGTGGTATGGCGGTAGTCGAACTAGAAATTCCTAGTGAAAAAATTGGTTCTCAGTTTGATACCGAATTGGTAGAAGAATTTTTTATTGCTTTTGCTAGAGAATTAGGTGCGAGTGTGCATCTCCATCAAATTGCTGGAAAAAATAGCCACCATATTGTGGAGGCGTGTTTTAAAGGTTTTGGTCGTGCGTTAGGCGAAGCAGTCGCTATCAATCAGGCAGCACCAGATGAAATTCCTTCAACTAAAGGAACAATCGTATAAAGGAGGCACTAAATGTTAGCAATTGTTGATTATGGCGTAGGTAATTTATTTAGTTTGTCTCGTTCGTTAGAATTTTTAGGAATTGAAAATAAAATCACACGAGATGTGGCTGAGTTTGCACAAGCTGACCGGATGATTTTGCCAGGCGTAGGTGCTTTTGGCGATGCAAAAAATAAATTGGATGAATTAAGTTTAGTTCAACCGATCTTAGATTTTGCTGCCAGTGGCAAACCCTTATTAGGAATTTGTCTAGGCATGCAATTATTATTTGAAACCAGCGAAGAATTTGGTGAGCATCAAGGATTGGGTTTGATTCCCGGTAAAATTGTTTCTATGCGAGAGGCTTTTAATAAAGAGAAAATTGATTTAAAAGTGCCGCATATTGGTTGGAATCAACTAGATATTCAAAAAGAATCTGCATTGTTAAAAGATTTTCAACCAGGTCAACATGTCTATTATGTCCACAGCTTTCATGCAGCAGATTGCGAAGCTTCTTTAGTCGCTTCTAGCGAATATGGGATCGAGATTCCTGGAATGGTTCAAAAGGATAATGTTTACGGCACACAATTTCATCCTGAAAAAAGTGGTGACGTCGGTCTAAATATTTTAAAAGCTTTTGCGGAGGTGTCAGCATGAAAATTTTCCCAGCGATTGATTTATTAGATAAAAAAGTGGTCCGTTTATATCAAGGGGACTACGAGCAACAGGAAATTTTCGGCGATGATCCGGTAGCTTTTGCCAAAGGTTTTGAAGCAAAGGGCGCAGAGTATTTACATTTAGTGGATTTAGATGGTGCCAAGGCCGGAAATCTCCATTACTTTGATATTGCCCAACAAATTGCTGAACAAACCAATTTATTTGTTGAAGTTGGCGGCGGTATTCGGGATGAAGAAACCATCAAAAATTGTTTAGCAGCCGGTGTGGATCGGGTGATTTTAGGTACGATTGCTCAGAAACAACCTGATTTTGCTAAAGCAATGGTGGAAAAATATCAAGAAAAAATTGCGATCGGTGTCGATGCCAAAGATGGTCAAGTTGCAGTTGAGGGTTGGCTGGAAAAAACGGATGCAGAAGCTTTTGCTTTTTGTGAAGAAGTCGTCAGTTGGGGAACAAAAACAATTATCTTTACGGAAATTTCCCGCGATGGTACTGGAGAAGGTTTGAACATTCCTTTATATCAAAAACTAAATCAATTAAATTGTGAAATTGTGGCATCTGGTGGTGTAGCAAGCTTAGCTGATATTACCGCGCTAAAAGAGATCGGTGTCAGCAGCTGTATCGTCGGTAAAGCATTATACAGTGGTAGCTTGGATTTGATCGATGTGTTAAACGCTGCAAAGGAGGACGTAAAATGATTGCTAAAAGAATTATTCCTTGCTTAGATGTGCGGGACGGTCGAGTAGTCAAAGGCGTCAATTTTGCTGGCTTAAAAGATGTGAATGATCCAGTTACTTTGGCAAAGTTTTACAATCAACAAGGCGCAGATGAGCTGGTTTTTTATGATATTACGGCGTCATTTGAAGAACGGGAATTATTTACCGATATTTTGCAAGGAGTCGCCTCTGAAGTATTTATTCCGTTGACTGTCGGTGGTGGGATTAATACGTTAGCTGATTTTGAACGAGTATTAAATTCCGGTGCAGATAAAGTTTCGGTTAATTCTGGCGCGATTAAACGACCGGAATTAATACAAGAAGGCGCTCAGCGTTATGGTAGCCAATGTGTCGTTTTGTCGATTGATATTAAGAGAGTTGGCGACAGCTGGCATGTCTTTGCTAAAGGTGGTCGTGAAGACACTGGAATGGATGCGTTAGAATGGATTAAAAAAGGAGAAGCTTTAGGCGCCGGTGAACTAGTAGTCAATAGTATTGACACTGATGGTGCGAAGAGTGGTTTTGATTTGCCATTACTGACCGCTATTAGTGAAATATCTAGTCTACCAATTGTAGCTTCTGGTGGTGCTGGCAATGCTGAAGATTTTGTGGAATTGTTTCAGTTAGACAAGATTGAAGCCGGCTTGGCCGCTTCGATTTTCCATTTTGGCGAAGTAAAGATTCCTGATTTGAAGGAATCTTTAGCTAAAAAACAAATTCCCGTACGAATTATTTAAGGAGAGACAAATATGGCAGAGTTAAAATTTAATCACCACGGTTTGATTCCCGTGGTTGTACAGGATTATTATACCCATGAAGTGTTGACTTTGGCTTATATGAATCAAGAAAGCTATCAATTAACGCTAAAAGACAAGTCGATGACTTATTACTCTCGTTCCAGAAAAGAACTATGGCGTAAAGGAGAAACTAGTGGTAACTATCAACATTTGGTTTCTTTGACTTTAGACTGTGATCAAGATGCTTTAGTGGCACAGGTTAAAAAAGATGGTCCGGCTTGTCATACTGGTGCAGAAAGTTGCTTCAATGAAAGTTTATATGGAGAAAAATCCGGTGACCAATTAGCTGATTTATTTGCTTTATTAAAAGATCGCAAAGAAAATCCTAAAGAAGGTAGTTACACAACTTATTTATTTGATAAAGGAATTGAAAAAATTCTCAAAAAAATCGGTGAAGAGTCAACTGAAGTGGTGATTGGTGCCATGAAAGCTGATACTGAAGAAACTATTTATGAAAGTGCCGATTTAATTTATCATCTACTTGTTTTGTTGGCGGAAACTGGGATAGAATTGAATCAAGTCAAAGATGAATTGGCGAATCGTCATGTTGTTGACAAAAAAAACAAACAAGAAACCATGAAATAAAAAAGGATGGTGCCGGATGTTTATTTCGAATGCCCATACTCACTGTACTTGGTGTGATGGAAAAAATACCCTCACTGAAATGGCCCAAGCAGCGATCGACTTAGGTTTTACTGATTTAGGTTTTACTTCCCACTCATATGCTCCTTTTGATCCAAGTTGTTTAGGAGTTGAAGATGAGTTCGGTTATCAAAAAGCCATCGCTGAAGTCCAGGATAAATTTGCGGGTCAGATTCAATTAAGCACAGGGATTGAACAAGATTATTATAGTCCAGCGATTTTGCAAAATTATGATTATACGATCGGTTCAGTTCATTATTTTCCGCCGCAAGATGGTATTTTTCGCAGTGTTGATGAATCACCAGAAAGCTTGGCTGAAACTTTGCAAACTTTTTATCAGGGTGATGCCTACAAAATGATTCAAGATTTTTATAACAATGTAGTGAAGCACATTAGCAAAAATCAAAATAAAATTGTGGGACATTTTGATTTAATCACTAAATTCAACGAAAAGAATCCATGGTTTGATGCAACTTCTGAGGAATATCAAAAAATTGCCAGTACTGCTTTAAATCAAGTGATTGATGTGATTCAAACCTATGATGGCTTGGTAGAGGTTAACACTGGTGCGATTTCTCGTAACTGGCGTAGTGGTCCTTATCCGCAAGATTTTCTAATGAAAATTTTACTAGATCGCAAAGTGCCGATTATTATTACGAGTGATTCTCATGCGACTGATACGTTAACTTGTTTCTTTCCAGAAACAAAGCAGATTTTAGCAGATATCGGCTTTAAAGAAAGCTATCAATTAAAAGACGGTATTTTCCAACCGATTGCTTTTTAGCGATTGACAAAAAATAGCCAAACCGCTATGATAAATACAATTAAATCGTGCGTTGAGCAAAAAAAGAATAGAGTTTAATCTTTTAAGCGAGTCTGGAAAAGTGGAAGCCAGATAAGAAAACTTTTTGTCGCAGGCATTTGTGAGCACAACTTTAAAAGCTGCCAAGATTTTTCTTGGAAGTAGGGTGGAACCGCGTTGATACGTCCCTATGTCGTCGAGACATAGGGACTTTTTGTTGTTTTAGAAGGAGGAAAAACATGAGTAAACTAACAGTACAAGAAATGATTTTAACTTTGCAAAAATTTTGGTCAGACAATGGCTGTCTATTGATGCAAGCTTACGACACTGAAAAAGGTGCGGGAACCATGAGTCCCTATACTTTTTTACGGGCAATTGGACCAGAACCTTGGAATGCCGCGTACGTAGAACCATCTCGTCGTCCAGCAGATGGACGTTACGGTGAAAATCCCAATCGTTTATACCAACATCATCAATTTCAAGTGGTGATGAAGCCTTCACCAAAAAATATTCAAGAACTTTATTTGGATAGCCTGCGTTTACTTGGGATTGATCCTTTAGAGCATGATATTCGTTTTGTTGAAGACAACTGGGAAAATCCTTCGATGGGTTGTGCCGGTGTTGGTTGGGAAGTTTGGTTAGATGGTATGGAAATTACCCAATTTACTTATTTCCAACAAGTTGGTGGACTACCTTGTCATCCAGTCACTTCAGAAATTACTTACGGTATTGAACGCTTGGCTTCATATATCCAAGAAGTTGAAAGTGTTTATGATTTGATTTGGTCAAATGATGTGAAATACGGTGAAATCTTCAAACAACCTGAATATGAACATTCAAAATATTCTTTTGAAGAAAGCAATCAAGAAATGTTGCTAGAAAACTTTGATAAATTTGAAAAAGAAGCAAAACGTTGTATTGATGAAGATTTGGTTCATCCAGCTTATGATTATATTTTAAAATGTAGCCACACTTTTAACTTATTAGACGCTCGGGGCGCTGTTTCTGTAACTGAACGAGCTGGTTACTTGGCCCGTATCAGAAATATGGCGAAGTCGGTCGCTAAAATTTTCGTTGCAGAACGAGAAAAACTAGGATTCCCATTATTAAATCATCAGGAGGTCAAATAAAATGGCGAAAAACTTACTATTAGAAATTGGATTAGAAGAAATGCCGGCTCACGTTGTTTGGCCTGCTATTAAGCAATTTCAAACCAAAGTGGCAAAATTTTTAGAAGAGCACAGTCTAACTTATGACACAATTGAAACTTTTTCGACGCCACGTCGTTTGGCTGTCAGAGTCACGAACATTCCTGACCGGCAAGAAGATGTGCAAGAAGAAGTGAAAGGACCCGCTAAAAAAATCGCTCAAGATGCTGAGGGTAATTGGAGTAAAGCAGCAGAAGGTTTTGTCCGCGGACAAGGTCTGACGACTGATGCGATTACTTTTAGAGAAATCAAAGGGGTAGAATATGTTTACGTGACCAAATATATTCACGGTAAAGAAAGTAAAGAAGTCTTGGCTGATTTGGTCGAAGTTATTAAAAGTTTGACTTTCCCAACGATGATGCATTGGGGAACTACTGAATTTGAATACATTCGTCCTATTCACTGGATTGTCGCTTTATTAAATGATGAAGTGATTGAGATGGAGTTACTTGATGTAACATCTGGACGCACCACTGAAGGCCATCGTTTCTTAGGTGACAGCGTGGAATTGGCTAATGCTAATGAATATGAAGAAAAATTAGCAGAACAATTTGTAATTGCTGACGGACAAAAACGTCAAGCGGTGATTGTGGCGCAAATCGAAGAGTTAGCTGCAGAAAATAAATGGACATTGGATTTAGATGCTGGTTTATTAGAAGAAGTCACCAATTTGGTGGAGTATCCAACGGCTTTTGTGGGGGATTTTGAAGAGCGTTTCTTATCAATTCCCGAAGAAGTGCTGGTAACTTCTATGAAGGAACACCAACGCTATTTTGAAGTTCGTAATGAAGCCGGTCAACTATTACCACATTTTATTTCAGTTCGTAACGGTAACAATGTGAAATTAGACAATGTCATAAAAGGTAATCAAAAAGTCTTAACCGCTCGTTTAGAAGATGGTGAATTTTTCTATCAAGAAGATAAGAAATTAACGATTGATCAATTGGTAGAAAAATTAAAAAATGTGACTTTCCACGAAAAAATCGGTAGTATTTATGAAAAAATGCAACGGGTGACTGTAATTGCGCAAATTATTGGCAAACAAGTTGGTTTATCTGAAACTGAATTAACTGACTTAAAACGAGCGTCTGGCATTTACAAATTTGATTTAGTCACGAATATGGTGGGAGAATTTCCAGAATTACAAGGCATCATGGGAGAAAAATATGCTTTGTTACAAGGCGAAAATCCTGCTGTGGCACAAGCTATTCGAGAACATTATTTACCAATTTCTGCTGAAGGTGCCTTGCCAGAATCAAATATTGGGGCAGTTTTAGCGATTGCCGATAAGTTAGATTCTGTCTTGAGTTTCTTTGCAGTTGGGATGATTCCAAGTGGCTCAAATGATCCTTACGCGTTACGTCGTCAAACATATGGGATCGTCCGCATCATTGAAGATAAAAGTTGGACTTTTCCATTTGGTCAACTACAAGGCGCTGTGGTGGATGCGATTAATGCAGATGAAGGCTTATTCGGGATTCACTTTAACAAAGATCAAAAAGAATTGATCGATTTCTTTAAAGGTCGTTTACGTCAACGACTACAATTAGAAAATATTCGTCATGATGTTATTGATGCTGTGGTGGATTCTAATCAAGATGATTTCACTCGAATTTTTGACATTGCGCAAATTTTTAGCCAACATACTAAAGATGAATTCTTCAAAGAAGCGATGGAAGCTTTGACCCGTGTCATTAATTTAACGAAGAAAACCGATCAGCCTTTAACAGGAAAAATTGATCCAAGTCTCTTTGAAAATGATAGTGAACGTGAGTTGTACGCAGCGATCAAAGAAGTGGAAGATGAATTTGGTAACCAAAATATGGCTGAAAATTATCAGACCTTGATTGGTTTACGACCAGTAATCGAACGTTATTTCAATGACACTATGGTAATGGTAGAAGATGAAAAAGTTCGTAATAATCGTCTACTACAATTAAGTAAAATCGCTGATATGGCAAAAGCACTAGCTAGTATCGAAAAAATCATTACTAAATAAAATTGACTGTCAAACTGCTTTGACAATCTCTTATTTAGTTGAAAAAGATTCTTATTAAGCTGTCAAAAAACTTTGACAAAGCTTGATGTACAAGACTTTTGGCTGAATAGTTTGAAAATCTTGATTAAAGTATATGTAAGGAGCGAGACATGGAACTTCATGAAAAACTAAAGCAGCATCGAAAAAATATTGGCTTGACCCAAGAAGCAATTGCTGAAAAATTAAAGGTTTCCCGTCAAACTATTTCTAACTGGGAAACCGGAAAGAGTCTGCCAGATATTTATAGCCTTGTTACTTTAAGCGAAGTTTATGACTTGTCCTTAGATGAATTAATCAAGGGGGACGTTCAAGTGATGAACAGTATTAAAACAGAAAAACGTAGCAATAAGGCGCAGATGAAATTTTTATTATTTGGTATTTTAGGGGTCATCTTAATTATTGGAAACTATTTAATCGGTAGTAATTACAATAGCCATTTAGCTGATTTTGTTAATGGCATGGGTTATGGTATGACTGCCGCTGCAATAGTTTCAATGGCGGTGATTCGCATCATTGCTAAAAAAGCCAAAAATAAATAAACGAAAGGTCCGGCAAATTAAATTTTGCCGGACCTTTATCTTTTATAAAAGTAATTTCAATAATAGTGGAATATAAGCAAGATAAAGTAACACTGAATAACCCAGTGCCGAAGCAGCATATTCTTGATCGCCACCATAAGAACGAGTCAGGATCGGTACCGAATTTTGTACCGGCATCGCCGATTGTACGATAAAAACTTGTAGCATTAAAGTAGGTACTTCAATAAACTGACCCAGCCCCCAAACAATCAAAGGAGAAAGAATAAAGCGACCGATCAAGACGCCGATAATATCTTTATTGATGGTTAAATTCTTAATGCCAACATTATAAACAATGATACCAATGATAAACATCGATAAAGGCGTAGTTAAATTTCCTAAATAAGTCAAGAAGATTTCAGCTGAAGCAGGTACTTGCCAGCTTAATAATACCCAAACCAAACCAATCCCAAAGCCTAATAGCGCAGGAGAAAAAATCTTTTTTAATACCGGCAGAAAATGAAAATTGACTTTAGCCTGTTGGATGTTGGGATTATCGCGGGCAATACAATAAATGCCAATCGTCCAAAAGATGGTTGTATTAACAATATAATATATCAAAACATTCGGTACCGCTTTTTCTCCAAAGATCGCTAAGTTAATCGGTAAGCCAATAAAAATTGTGTTGGAACAAGTAAACATTGTAGCAAAAGATCCTTGTCGACTAGGAGTAATTTTAAAAAGCTTGATGTAGATCCAACTGATGAAAAAGGTGATCAGCATCGAGATCAAAGGAATAATTGCGCCATGGATCAAAGCTAAAAATTGATCGTGGGTAAAATTACGGGTAATCGTCAAAAACATATTGGTAGGCAACGCAATCGTTAAAACCAATTTTGAAAAAACATCGCCAATTTGATTAGAGAACCATTGTTTGTAGGTTAAGAAATAACCTAAGAACATTAAAGCAAAAATCATTAAAATATTTATATATGCAGACAACATGTTATACACCTCAAAAATACTATACACAAAAAAACCTGCTTCATAAAGTCGAAGCAGGAATTTTTTTGCTTGTTTAGTTCATTTGGTAATGTAAAAAGCCCTTTAAGGTTTCAATTTGCTCCTCAATACTTTCACCAATTGTGGTGTCACGGATCATGGTGCGGGAAATATCATGATCGATTACCCGTTTCAATGAAGTATCATCCGTTTGAGTTTCAATTAAGTCTTCAATTGAATAAAAAGGATCATGGGTCACAATTTGAAAACCATAAGAGTTATTTAATAAGGAATAGCCGGCAATCCCAGTTGTTTTTTGATAGGCTTTTGATAAACCGCCATCAATCACAAACAACATGCCTTCACCTTTAATGGGAGATTCGCCGCCTTTAACTTTAACTGGCGTATGCCCATTGATAATTCTTGAATGAGGTGAATACAAACCAAATTCCTGTAAAATCATTTCACAAGTTTTCTTTGTGTCACGGAATTTATAGTAGCTATTTTTGATCTCCACATGAGTCTTCTTGTCAGCAATAAAGTAACGTTCAAAAGTCGTCATGGCACTCTTACCAAATTGCGGGGAAATATTTCCTGTCCAACAATACCAAGACCAATCAGCATGAGGATTATCTGATATCTGCAAGTCACAACCTTGCCGCAATTGATCTTCAAAAAAGCGTAGTAAATCTTTTCCCCGATAATTGATCCCATTGACTTTAAGTGGCAGGAAATCACCTTTATCAGTCAATGGTAAACACCCATGGAATAATAAATGTTGGTTATAAACTAAATACATCGAGCCCTTTTCCAATAAAAGATTCATGTGCTCTTGCATCTTAGTAGATTGCTGGAAAGAAGCCATTAACATATCCACCACATATTCTTCTTGCTCCGTAAGGGCGTACAAATCTTTTTGTAGCGTCTGAAAACAGCTACCTTGTAGCGGATAGGTTTTATTTTTCAAAGTAATTGTGTCTTGATCAAAATTAATTTGGTCAAATAATAAACGATCCGTCATATCAAATTCTGGATGACGTTTAATCAACTGACCTTCTAATTTAAATTGTAAGATAGCTAAAGCTTGATGCACTTTTTCCAGTGTGTCCAGGCTTTCAATCGAATAATTTACGTTGCTACATTTTTCTTTCGGTGTAAAAACAGGATTTTTTTGATAATGTTCTTCAGCATACATAAATAATGGACGTAAATTCAAGGCATATGCTTTTTCGATTTCATACAAATAATTATAACGAGCAGCAATCCGTAATAAAGTCATCAAACAAGCGCGAGAGCCAGCGTAAGCACCCATCCATAAAATATCATGATTGCCCCATTGCACATCAATCGAAGGATGCTGGCAAAGTTTGTCCATAATTTTATCGGCTTCCGGCCCACGATCATAAATATCGCCAACCACATGTAAATGATCCACCACTAAGCGTTGAATACTTTGACATAAAGCTGAGATAAAAGCGTCGCCTTGTTCCAATTCTAAAAGATGTGACAGAATTTCGTCATAGTAAGCCGCTTTGTCAACATAGGCAGTATTTGTATACATTAATTCTTCAATAATATAAGCAAATTGTTTTGGTAAAGCTTTTCGCACCTTTGAACGGGTGTATTTAGTAGAAGAAAAAGTTAAAAGTTCTAGCAATTGGCGAATTTTCGTGCGATACCAAGAAATATCTTTATGGGAGAAAAGCGAGTCACTAGCTAAAGATTCAACAGGATAGGCAACTAAAATAGTCAATTGATCCTTTTCTCGTTCAGTTAAGCGATCTTGAAATAAATCACTGATCTTTTCTTTAATATTGCCAGCACCGGTCCGTAAGATATGGTCAAAAGCGCCAAATTCTCCATGGATGTCACTAATATAAAGTTCCGTTCCTTTAGGTAAATTCATAATGGCTTCTAAATTAATTAATTCAGTCACAACATCTTCTTTTGAATGGAACTCTTTTTCTAACATCTGATAATACTTTTCACGAGTGGATAGCATTTCCTTCCTCCTAAATAAAGATTATTTCCGTCATATTCGTCAGTCTAGTCATCAAGTTCTTCTACTATATAGTAAATTATTCCATGTAATTATCCATGTGTTCATTAATTAAAGTCGCTGCTTCTTCGATTGATTTAGTGGTTACGTCCAATACGTAAGCACCTAATTCGTCATAAATTGAAAATGCATAGTCGACTTCTTCTTTGATCCGACCTAAATCTGCATAGCGAGAATTTTCAGCCAAGCCTAAAGAATGTAAACGACTCGTTCGAATTTTTTGTTGTACTTCAGGATCAATGATTAAGCCAATAATTTTTTCTTTCGGTACTTGGCGAATTTGTTCAGGAATTGGAACTTCCGGAATCAGTGGTAAGTTGGCTACTTTTAAGCGATGATTTGCCAAATACATACTTAAAGGTGTTTTAGAGGTACGGGAGATCCCTAATAAAACGATGTCAGCATCTAAGAATCCTTTGGCATCTTTTCCATCGTCATATTTCACAGCAAATTCAATTGCTGCTACGCGATCAAAGTATTCTTGATTTAATTTATGAACAACGCCGGCTTCTTGTAAAGGTGAGACGCCGGTTTTTTGATGAATAATTTCCATAAAAGGTGTCATGAAGTCGATGTGTTGTAGGCCGGTTTTCTTAGCGAATGCAGTCACAATGTTGGTTAAATTATCGCTAACTAAAGTCGTCACGACGATAGCGCCATCTTTTAAGGCATCTCGTAAAATTCCCTGTAACTCTTCTTCGTCTTTTGTAAAAGGAAAACGATACGTCGTGTCAAAATCGACGGAAGGAAATTGGGCGATGACGGCATTTACTAGTTTTAAAGATGTTTCTCCTACTGAATCTGAAATCATATACAATGGTACGCTCTTTTTCATGGTTTACTCTCCTATCGGTTGGTTTCAGTTTGTCGTGCTTGTTGCATGATATAGTTAAAAATTCGTGATTTCGTAATTTTTCCGACAATTTGTTTCGAATCTGTTTCATCTACTACTGGTAAAGAATCGACTTGATAGTCTAATAAAACAGCACCAGCTTCTAAAATAGTGAAATCCTTGGTGCAAGTTCTGACGTGTGGCGCCCGAGTCATAACAACTGCCACGGGTGTGCTTTGTAAATTGCTATTTAATGCCGCCCGTAATAAATCCTTGCGGGAAAGTAAACCCACTAATTTTTTATTTTCGTCAGTCACATAGATTGAGCCGACATCATACATAAACATATTGGTGATAGCATCGTGAATCGAAGTATCTTGTGGTGTTAATAAAGGAGACAACATAATCTCACCAACTTTTACTGAAAAAATCTTATCAAATAAAAATTGTTCAATTCCAACTCCCGTATACGTGTAGCCAACTTTTGGGCTAGCTTCTAAAATTCCTGCCATAGTAAGAAAAGAAAGGTCTGTCCGAAGAGTTGCATGAGAAATACCTAAATGCTCAGCAATTTTCTCCCCACTTAAAGGCTGTTCCTTTTTTACGATAGCAATAATTTTCTCTTGCCGTTCTGATAAATTCATAAAGGTCCTCCATTAAATCATTTTATACAATACATATTATACACTGGATACGCATATAAACAACATAAATAAAATATATAAACGCATAATAAGGAGAGAATCCAAAAAAACCTTTATTTGGGGGGAAATGAGATCTCAGAAAAAGTAAATATCGTAGGGAAATTTTTTCTGAAGATGTCATTTACTATTTGTATATTGGTGATTTTTAGCAAAAAAAATCTTTATTTCATTTTTTATGACGAATAATCACGCCTGAAAAACACATTTTATTTGTTATTTAATGTTGTTTTATAATTTATTTATAGCTTACCGTTACTTTTCGTAAAATCCGGAATTAAAGCTTATATGACAGTGTTTACATAAATATATAATAAAAAAATAAAATCGAAAAAGAATGAAAATAGCATTGAAATAATTATTTTATATGTTATTCTATATTTTGTAAGGGATATTTTTTTCAAATTGGAAGGAGAATTTTATGAAAAAGACGATTTTATTAAGTTTGAGTGCAGTCATCGGACTTGGATTAGCTGTATACGGAGGTACTGATGCTTCAGCAGCATCAAATGAATTGTATCGTGTCTATAATCCAAATTCTGGTGAGCATTTTTATACTGAAAGTGCCAGCGAAAGAGATGGATTGATAAGCCAAGGTTGGACTGATGAAGGACTTGGTTGGAATACACCAACTTCTGGTGATACTGTTTACCGGATTTATAATTCTAATGCAGGTGATCACCACTATACTAAGAGTGTTGATGAGTATAACTGGTTAGCTAGTCAAGGTTGGACTAGAGAAGGAAGATCATTCTTCTCATCAACTAATGAAGAAGTAGCGATTCACCGTGCTTATAATCCAAATGCTGTTGTAGGATCTCATAACTTTACAAAATCTTCATCAGAACAAAATTGGTTAGTTAATGAACAAGGTTGGACTAATGAAGGTGTTGCATTTTATGGCGTGAATGCTGATACAGTAGAAGTGAACAAAGATGCTTTAAGAGCAGCAATTACTTCAGCGTTAGCGTTAAACGAAGCTGATTACACAGCAGAAAGCTACTCACAATTAGTAATTGTCCTAAATGAAGCACAAGCTGTTTTAGAAAATGCAGAAGCAACTCAAGCAGAAGTAAATGCACAAGTGAATGCAGTACAAGTTGCGGTTTCAGCTTTAGAAGCAGTAGCTCCAGCAGAAACTGATAAAATAGCTTTAGAAGCTAAAATCACTGAAGCAAAAGCAATCGAAGGCACTGATTACACTGCCGAAAGCTATCAAGCATTACAAGATGCAATTACAGCAGCAGAAACTGTTTTCAATAATGCTAATGCGACTCAAGTACAAGTAGATGCACAAGTAGCAGCTTTAGACACAGCGATTGCTGGTTTAGAAGAAAATGGAAAAGTGGAATTAAATCGTTTAGTTAACTTAGTACAAGATTATACTGCCTATGATTTTGCTGACCAAGCTGCTTTCGATACTTTCTCATCAGCATTAACTCACGCTCAAAGTGTGTTAGCAGATGCAAATGCTGAACAAGGTACAATTGATGCTGCTTTAGCTTTATTATCTAATGCAGAATCAGTAAGTGTTAAAACTGCTTTACGTACAGCGTTACAAGAAGCTGCAGCAAAAGGTTTTGTAGAAACTGATTTCCCAGCAAAAGCATGGGCCGATTATCAAACATCAATTTCAGATGCTGAAGCTTTATTAACAAAACAAATGACTTCAGGTCAAGTGAAAAATGCTGCTGCTGCTGTGAATACTGCTGTAGCTAACTTAGAAAGTGCTAAATTTGACAAAACAGCTTTACAAGCACTAGTTGCTCGTGTTAATGAAATTGATCCTCAAGAAGCTGATTTTGCTGCAAATTATGCTGATGGAACAAAAGACGCTTGGAAAACTTTCCAAACTGCATTAGCTACTGCTACAGAACGTGCAGATGTTAATAAAGTTGATCTTGAAAATGGACAAGGTGATGTAAGCTGGTCAGTAACTGATTTAACAAATGCTTACAACAGTTTAGTTTATATTAAAGATTTAGATTCAGTTTTAGACCTTACTTCAGGAGTTTCAGCTTCATCATTTAAATTAGATACGGATGCTCAAGCATTCAATGCTAAGTACACAGAGTATACTAATACTCTTGCAGCAGTGAAAGATGGTAGTGCATCAACTACTCAAGGTAATATTGATGGTGCTGTAAATTCTATTAAATCATTAATTACTGGCAAATTAAAAGATGGTGTTACTGAACCTGATTTCTCTTCTTTAACTGGTAAAACTCCATTAGTTGAAGCTTAATAATCATTAACTTAATTTTTAAAGTCAAACGATGAAAATTGTTTGACTTTTTTTGTGCGAAAAAATAGAACGATTGTTATTAATTGTTTTTACTAAAAAAATGAATTTTTTTATTTGTGAAATTTTTTGGAAGAAAAACATTTGAACTATTTTTAGTGAAAAGGTTTTGAAAATATTTTCAAAAAATACCAATAGTTATTTTGATGCAGAGGAAATTTTAGGGTAATTTAATTCAATATTTGAGGTGAAGAATATACCTGCTATTAATAGGAAATTGCTGGATTTCAATTCTTATTTTAGGGATTGCGAAATAATTATTTTCACCGTTTTTTATTACAAAAAAAGAAAAAATGAAAACTTTTTCAGAATAAAGTGTTAAATAGATAACTATTGTTTGTGATAAATGCGAAAAAAATATAGAAAAAATGAAGAATTTACTTTGCTTTTTTTTTTAACTATGGTATCGTTGTTCTTGTAACGAAACAACTTTTTATTTTTTAGGAGGAGAAATTTTATGAAGAAGACTGTATTACTTAGTCTTGGAGCAGTAATTGGTTTAGGTTTAGCAGTATACGGAGGGACTGATGCATCAGCTGCATCTAACGAATTATACCGCGTGTATAACCCAAACTCAGGAGAACATTTTTACACTGAAAGTGCTAGCGAAAGAGACGGATTAATCGCGTCTGGTTGGACAGACGAAGGAATTGGTTGGAACACACCAACTTCAGGTGATACTGTATATCGTGTTTATAACTCAAATGCAGGTGACCACCACTATACTAAGAGTGTTGACGAGTACAACTGGTTAGCAGCTCAAGGTTGGGCTAAAGAAGGAACTTCATTCTACTCTTCAACTACTGAAGATGTAGCAATCTACCGTGCTTACAATCCAAATGCTGTAGTAGGTTCTCATAACTTTACACAAAGTTCAGTGGAACAAAACTGGTTAACTGGCCAAGGTTGGACAAATGAAGGAATCGCATTCTACGGTGTGAACCCTACTACTGATCCAGAAGATCCATCAAACGTTGATAAAACTAACTTACAAGGTTTATATGATTTAGTTAGAGACTTTGGACGTATGGACTTTGTTAGCGATGCTGACTTTGCTTCATTCTCAACTGCTTTATCTAATGCTGCAAGTGTATTAGCTAATGATGATGCTGATCAAACTGCTGTAGATGCTGCTTATCAATTATTAGTAGCTTCAGATAAAAGCTTTAAATCAGAATTACGTGCTGCAATCACAAATGCTGAAGAAGCGAACTTAGTTGAAACTGACTATCCTGCAGCAAGCTGGGCTGATTACCAAGCAAGATTAAAAGTAGCTAAAGATGCTTTAGTTAACCAAGTTAGCGAAGCAGATGTGAAGACAGCTACTGATAACTTAAATTCTTCAGTTGAATGGTTACAAGATGATGCAAATAAATATAATAAAGCTACTTTACAAGCTTTATTAGATAGAATTGAAGAAATCAACCCTCAACAAGCTGATTTTGCAAAAGCTGGATATTTAGGGGCTAACCGTAATGCAGATGCTTGGAAAACTTTCCAAGATAGATTAGCAATTGCTAACGAACGTGTTGATGTTAATAATTTAACGGTAACTCAACAAGAAATTAATTCAATCGTAAATGCTGTGACTAATTCTTACGAAGGCTTAATTTACCTTAATGATTTAGAAGCGATCATTCCAATGATTAAAGCTATTCCAGTTGGAGATTTCAAAGCTGGTGCTCAAACTAACGTTCTTGCTCTTGTAGAACAATATCAAGCAACATTAAATTCACTTGTTAACGATACAAATATTGACAATGATAATGCAGATTTAGTCGATGCTGTAAATGCTTTGAAAGCGGCAGTTAAAGAAGCTTTAACTGATAACACTATGCACACTAATATCACTGGTGATGATGTGTTTACTGGTAAAACTCCATTAACAGTTGCTGAATAATAATCACTAACATGATTTTAAAGTCAAACGATGTAAATCGTTTGGCTTTTTTTGTTGCTAAAAGTTCAAAATCCCCTAGAATTTCCACTCATTATTAAGTAGTTAATTTGAATGATTTAGAATGAAATTTAGCTCAATCTTACTAGTGTATCTAATATTAGATACTTTATCTTTAATTATTATGTATAAAAGTAATTTATTTGATATTTTTAAGCTGTGTAGCCTTTGTTTAATTTGTATTTCTAATAATTAATATTTTGACTAAAGTTTTAAGCAAGAGTATTCTGACATCACAAATGTTATCTAGCGTTTGAAATGATAGGAGTGAGTCAGATGAAAAGAACAATTTTGGTTAGTTTAGGCGTTTTATTTGGTCTAAGTATCGTCGCTTATGGCGGTCAACAAGTTTTAGCAGCTTCAAATGATAGCAATACTACGTTATATCGTGTTTATAATCCAAATAGTGGTGAACATTTTTATACAGAAAGTGCTAGTGAAAGAGACAATTTGGTGAAACAAGGCTGGACAAATGAAAATGACGCATGGCAAGTGCCTGTTAAAGGTGATATAGTCTATCGCTTGTATAATTCAAATGCGGGTGATCATTTTTATACCAAAAGTGAAAGCGAGTATAACTGGTTAGGCAAACAAGGTTGGACACAAGAAGGACAAGCATTTTTGAGTGATACAGTTAAGAAGGTTCCTGTTTATCGTGATTACAATCCCAATGCTACAAGTGGCGCCCACTTTTATACTACTTCATTATCTGAACATACTGGTCTGGATAAATTAGGCTGGGTAAATGAAGAGGTGGCTTTTTATGCGGCATCCAATAGTTCATCAGAAACTGTGGTGAACAAGGATATATTAAATACTTTAATTAAAAAAGTTGAAAATACGGAATCATCAAATTATACTGCTGCTAGTTTTGCAGATTTTCAAACAGCTTTAGCGGCAGCAAAAAAAGTATCAGCTGAGGAGAAAGCAACACAAGTAGAAGTAGATGCAGCTACCACAAATTTACAAAATACTTTTAACAATTTGGAAAAAGTAGCTGTCGTTGATAAAGCTGAATTATCGGCTAAAATTACCGCTGCGAAAGCAATTAAAGGTGATGACTATACTGATGCAAGTTACGCCGCATTACAAGCTAAAATTGATGCTAGTGAAACTATTTTAAATAAAAGTGATGCGACTCAAGCAGAAGTGAATGAACAAGTCACTGCTCTGCAAACAGCGATTGATCAATTGGCAGAAAAACCGTTGGATCCTGCTATAGTACCTGTGAATACAACCATTTCTAAACTAACTGATTTGAGCAATCAACCAAATAGCAGTTTTGTTGCTTCTAGTTATACCGTATCGTCATGGAATAAATATAGTGCCGCCTTAACAGCAGCTCAAAATTTAATTAACGCATCAAAAACTGGTGCCGTTACTAATGATTCTGCAGAAAAAGTTAATACTGATTTACAAACAGCATTTAATCAATTGCAATTCATTAAAAACCTCAATACCATGTTTGCTTATGGTAAATCGTTAACAATCAATAGCAGCGCGATTAGTGATGAAATGAAAAAAGAAGTCAATGACAATGGTAAGGAAACCACTGTATTGGCTTACGTTCAAAACTATGTACAATCAGCTTATAATGGATATTTCGTAACGAATGGTGATGGTGTTGATTTTGCAGCTTTTCTGTCTGATATTAGCCCAGCAGACATTGTTAAAACAGAAGATTTTATAAAAAATAATTTCATTGAAAATGAAACTTATACTATTACAGATGGCAAAGGTGAATCAGTTACAGTATCTGCCCCATTATTAAAAGATGCTTCTGAGTTAGAAAGTAAATTAGTTACTGCTCCAACAATAGACTGGAATAAATAAAAATACGATTATAGAAGGAGACAGCCAGAAATGGTTGTCTTTTTTTAATAATTGCTGAAAATAAGGCTACATGTTATGAAAAATGTACCGGAAATCAAAAAGAATATGAAAAATACTCTTTGAAAGCTGGCTGAATTGCAAAAAAATCGAGAATAAAGTATCTAAAAACTATTCATTTTCAGAAAAAAACACCTTCCCATTTAAGGAAAGGTGCTAAATACAATAATTAAATTATTTTTTTTGTTGTTTTCCGGCGTTTCTACCTTGGCCAGATTTGTTATTTTTCTTGTTGGTTGGTACATTTTTTTGGGACTTAATTGGCTCAGCTTTTTTGATTGGTTTTTTAGAAATTACTTGTTTTGGTGGGTTTTTGCGTAATTCTTCTTGGATTTGCGCTTTGATTCTTGGGCGCATAATCACGTTAGTAATAAAGGTTTGAATACAACTAAAGATACCACCGACCACCCAGTATAAAGCCACACCAGCTGGAGACGTGAAGGACATCACCGTGATCATCAAAGGTGAGGCAATCATCATTGATTTCATGGTTTTTTTCTGTTCTTCTGGAATGCCAATTAATGAAATGAAACTTTGTAAGAAGTAAGCTCCTGCGACAATCGCAACTAATAAATAACTTCGTTGAGACAAGAATGGTGAACTTTGGATACCTTCAGAAAAGCGAGCTGTGAAATATAAAGCTGAGAAGATTGGCATTTGGACTAATAATGGTAGACAACCCATACCGCCCATCATACTCATATTATTTTCTTTGTAGACAGCTTGTAAATCTTGTTGTGCTTGCATTTGTTCTTCTTGTGTTGTTGCTTCTTTTAGTCTTGCTTGAGCGGCATCAAGCTGTGGCTTGATGGCTTGCATTTTTTCTGATTGGACCAGTGATTTTTTTGATTGGTAAACACCTAATGGCAAAATAATCAATCGAACAATAACAGTTAAAATGATAATGGCTAGTCCGTAACCCCAGCCAAAACTATTAACCATCCAATCTAAAAATGTTTCTAGCGGAACCACTAAAAAGCGATAGACAATTCCTGAAGTATCGGGTGAACCGTCACTTGTTGTGCGGACACAGCCGGATAAAAAGATAACGAGACCTAACATACCTGACCCTAATAGCCAGTTTTTTAATTTATTCATTTACTTCTTCCTTCACTAAATAATATCAGACAAAGATAACTATACTAAAGATTTTTGGCTATTTCAATTGTATCAGAAAATTTAGTTAAGGTTAGGAGATTCTTAATAAATCACATCAAAGGTTTTAAAATCAGGCAGTGTATCGTCGATTGTTTGTTGAATATGCTCTACTTTGGAAAAGGGATTTTTGGGATTTTTCAGTTGATCAATAAAATTGGCTATTTGTGTCTGACTGCCGACAGCTTGGATGGAGACACTGCCATCTGCTTCGTTTTTAACGGTACCAGTCAAACCGATTTCGTTGGCAATTTGATGCGTTGTATAACGAAAGCCAACTCCTTGGACGCGACCAGTGACATTCATGCGCATTTTCATATGAATTCCTCCTAATAAAATCTAGTTGTATCTATCATAACGAGTTTTTTTAGTGCTGACAAATCTCATGCTATAATGTCCAAGAGGTGATTTCGTGAAAGAAATAGGATCATTAAAAAATCCATTAATTAAAGAGATGAAAAAGTTACAGCAAAAAAAATATCGTGACAAAACCGGGAGCTATTTATTGGAAGGCTTTCACTTGGTGCAGGAAGCTCACAAGGCTGGAATTACTTTTTCAGCAGTCTTTGTCAGTCAACGGGGCTTGCAGGAATGGGACAAATGGTTTACTGCTGAATTGCCTGAGATGACGTTGGTTTCTGATGACATCTTGAAAAGTTTGGCTAGTCAGCCAACGCCTCAAGGGATTATTGCGGTGGCAAAAACAACTGAAGAAACGACTATTGATTATCGTGGTGCCTGGCTGCTTTTAGATAATGTTCAAGATCCTGGAAATGTTGGGACCTTGATTCGAACAGCTGATGCGGCAGGTTTTTCAGGTGTGGTTTTAGGTGACGGCTCAGCAGACTTATATAATCCTAAAACTTTGCGGAGTACCCAAGGCAGTTTGTATCATTTGTCGGTAGTCAGTCAAAATTTAATGACCGTGATGGCTGATTTTAAAGAGACTGGTTTAATTATCGGGACGGCGTTAGACAAACAAGCCAAGGATTATCGCACAGTGACACCACCAGAAAACTTTGCATTGGTGCTAGGAAATGAAGGACAAGGTGTTTCAGAGGAAGTGTTGGGGCAAGTAGATGTGACAACTTACATTGAAATGAAAGGCCAAGCAGAGTCATTAAATGTAGCGATTGCTGGGGGCATATTAATGTTTCATTTAATAAACCAAGCTTAAAAAGTGTAAAGAAAGATTTAAAATTAAACAACTTTTTTTTGTCAGCGCCCTACTCGTACCAAAGCCGTGTTATACTTTTTTGTAGCAGCAGAAAAGGAGCTTTTAATCAATGACGGAAAATTGGCGTGAAGATGCAGAATATCTTTCTTACATAGAAGATTTATTAGCAACTGAAGAAGTACAAAAATTAGCAAACTATACGCAACATATGAATTCCACTCGTCTGGAGCATTCAATTAGCGTTTCATACAATAGTTATAAATTAGCCAAACGTTTTAACGGAGATGCAAAAGCAACAGCTCGCGCTGGCTTATTACATGATTTATTTTATTATGATTGGCATACAACGAAATTTGACGAAGGTTCTCATGCTTACATGCATCCAAGAATCGCCGTGAAAAATGCCGAAAAAATTACTGAATTATCAACACTTGAACGTGACATTATTATTAAGCATATGTGGGGTGCAACGATCACACCACCTAAATATAAAGAGAGCTACATCGTTACTTTGGTAGATAAATATTGTGCCATCAAAGAAGCGGCTGCACCATTAAGTGCTCGCTGGAATTCTTACAAAGAACGTCTAAAACGTATTTAAAAATAAAGCTTCGAAAAAATGACTGTCATTTTTTCGAAGCTTTTTTATTTGGCTAAACGTAAGGTTGTTTGTACAAAATCTAAATGATGAGCAATTTGTTGCAGTAACTCTAACAACATTTCATGCTCGTTGTCTTCATTTTCAAATTCAAAGAAACGATTGCTCTTTTTAAAATCATCCCAAAATTTGACTTCGGAAAAAATCATTTCTGCCTCTAGTGGATCCATCGTGTGTTTCATAATACCGTATAAATCACTGATAAATTCATTGATGACGCCTTCAAGGCCGTATTGTTTGGTGAATTCAGCCGTTTTGTGTTTTGGATCTTCTAGGTTGGTAAAAGTCCACCATTTGTCTGTGACCAGCTCAATTGTGTCTAACATAAAACTCACCCCTTTGCTTATTATTTTAGAGGAAATCCAAATCAAATGCGAGATTTATTTTAGGTTTATTTGATTCTAGTAAGTTTAGCTAGTCACTGCCTATGGGATTTGTTAAAATGAGGAGTCGACTAATCTTAAAGGAGAGAGATATATGATTTCAGCAAGTGATTTAAAAGCCGGTATGACTTTTGTCCAAGATGGCAAATTAATCCGTGTATTAGAAGCAAGCCACCACAAACCAGGTAAAGGAAATACTGTAATGCGGATGAAACTGAGAGATGTTCGCTCTGGTTCAACTTATGACACAACTTTCCGCCCTGAAGAAAAATTTGAACAAGCCATCATTGAAACAAAAAGTGTTCAATATTTATATAGCCAAGATGATGTGGCTGTCTTCATGGACTTAGAAACTTATGAACAATATGAATTACCATTAGATACGATCGAACAAGAAATGAAATATTTACTAGAAAATATGGAAGTAAAAATCCAATTCTTCGGCGACGAAGTTATCGGAGTTACATTACCAACAACAGTTGTTCTACGAGTGACTGAGACTCAACCTTCAATTAAAGGGGCAACAGTGACTGGTTCTGGTAAACCAGCAACAATGGAAACTGGTTTAGTAGTTAACGTGCCAGACTTTGTAGAAGCAGAAGAATTATTAGAAATCAATACTCAAGAAGGCACTTATGTAAAACGTGCTGGTAAATAAATTTTTAAAAGAGTTGGCAGAAGCTGACTCTTTTTTATTTGTTCTAGTATAATGGTGAGAGAAAAAATTTTTAGGGGAAATAAAATGACGTTCAAAAAAACCATCAGCTTACTAGGATTATTTCTAGTTATCAGCTTTATTTATACATTACCAATGTTAAGATTAACTTCGCCACATTTTCAGTTGTTGCAAGGAGACGACCTCGCCTTTCATTTCATGCGTACATTTAGTATGACTGATCAATTAAAGGAAATTGGTTATCCGACTGGAGTAGGGAATTTTTCACCTTTTCAATATGCCTATGGGGTAAATTTATTTTATCCATATGAAACGACAGTATTGCCATTGGCGCTTTTAACCATGGCGGTAGGAAAAATTTTTAAAGGCTATTATTTATATGTATTGCTCTTAACTTTTCTGACTTTACTCAGCGCTTATTATGGGATGCGCTATTTCTTAAAACTACAGCTTTTGCCATTATCAGATAAAGGGATGAAAATAGCGCCGTTTATTTTTGCGGTTGTCTATAGTTTTTCTCAGTATCGCCTAGTGAATATTTTTATGCGGACGGCTCTTGGTGAAGGTGCGGCTTTTGTCTTCTTACCATTAATTATGGCAGGATTTTTCAGTCTCTTTTTTGATCAAGGTAAGAAGAAAAGCTGGCTGATTTTTGGAATGGCAGGCTTAATTTATACTCACTTTGTTAGTTCATTGCTAGTAGTTTTATTTTTAGTGATTTGTTTAT
The DNA here is from genome assembly GCF_019218635.1 of Enterococcus alishanensis. Classification (GTDB taxonomy): domain Bacteria; phylum Bacillota; class Bacilli; order Lactobacillales; family Enterococcaceae; genus Enterococcus_A; species Enterococcus_A alishanensis. The sequence goes on from NZ_JAHUZB010000001.1 coordinate 168,473, forward strand.
TATTGCTCATTCCGAAATGGTCAGTGACTGTCTGGAAACAATTAATTTTTAGTGGCGCGATGGCGGCTTTACTCAGTGCTTTTTGTTTGGTTCCGATGCTTGAACAGATGCAGCATCTGGATATTACCGGTGCTTATCAAGCCAGTTTAGTTGAAGGCGCCCAGATGACTGGTTCCTTGGCGTATCTCTTTTCATTCGTATCACCGGAAAAATATAGTTATTATACAGTCGGTATTTTTATATTGATTCCTTACTTAGGTAGCTTGTTGCTTTTCTTTTTACCAGGTAAGAAAAATCTTTTCCGTAATAAGTTTGGTTTTTTGCTACTGATTATGACTGGCTTGTTGATTTTTATGACGACCAATGTATTTCCATGGGATTACTTGGAAGGTAGCTTCATCCAGATTATCCAGTTTCCATTTCGTTTAAATTTATTGGCGACTTTACTAGGAGCAGTCTGTGGCAGTCTCTTTTTTGCCGAAGTGTTGACGGCCTTTAGTAAACACAGTGGCTTGTTAATTACAGTTAGTTTGCTATTATATTTAGCTACGCCGCTAGTGGTTTCTCAATATTTAACAAGTCAAAAGATTATGGAAAAATATACGACAGCGACTGATTTGCAAAAAGATGGCTATTATAATGAAGTCAGTCTCAGTATGTTTGATTATTTGCCAAAAATTGCTGATCCATATGAATATTTGAATAAACAAGGGAAAATCAATCAAGAGAAAACGACCATCGACTACACCATGACAGGCAATCGGGCCAAAGTAAATACTGAGAAGATTGTCGCAAATAGCGCTGTAGAGCTGCCACTAGCTGGCTACAAAGGCGTGACGGTAAAAGATTCTGACGGAAAAGACTTGTCCTTTAAAGTAGCTAAAAATGGCAAAATAAGACTAACTAAGTTTCCTAAAGATGAGTTTGTCACAGTGATTTATCAAGCGACTTTACTATACAAAGTTTCATTCTTTGTCTCGGCAGCAACTCTTATTTTATTACCAATCATATTAAAATTCAGAAACACTAGAGGATCAAAATAAATCCTCTAGTGCTTTTTTTATTAGAATTTAAGATACCAAAATAGCTATCCCAATCAAATAACTCTAAAATTTAAGCGGATTATTATTTTTTAGCGAAATTTTTCACGAAAACACCTTTTTATCTTAGGGAAAATTGTGTAAAATAACTTGAAATGTGAAAAAATGATCATAGAGGATGTGGAAAAATGTATTCACCGCAAGAAACAGCGGACATTTGTGCGACTAAAGGTTTGGAAAAAACACAGAAAAATTTGCTTGCGAAAATAATTCTAGGCTTTATCGGTGGGGCAATGATTTCGTTGAGCTACGTGGCTTATATGAAAATTGTCGCTCAAACACCTGAAACACTGGTCTTTCTAGGAAACTTATTAGGTGCGTCGGTTTTCCCTATTGGTTTAATCGTCATTTTATTAGCCGGTGGCGAATTAGTTACCGGGAACATGGTGGCTGTCTCAAGCGCATGGATTAATAAAAAAATCAAAGCCGTGGATGTTTTGAATAATTGGGCAATTATTACTTTTGCGAATTTTTTAGGGGCCATATTTGTAGCTTATTTCTTTGGACATATCGTAGGCTTAACAAGCAGTGGTGATTTTCTCCATGAGTTAACTTCTGTCGCAGATGCAAAAGTTGCAGCGACGCCTTTACAAGCTTTTATATCAGGGATTGGCTGTAACTGGTTTGTCGGTCTAGGTGTTTGGCTGTCTTATGCTGGAAAAGATGGTACATCAAAAATATTGGGAATTTGGTTTCCGATCATGATCTTTGTTTTACTAGGTTTTCAGCATAGTGTTGCGAATATGTTTGTCTTGTCGAATGCCATTATTGAAGGGCATATCGGGATTGGTGCTTTCTTCTACAATATCATCCCGGTTTATTTAGGTAATGTGGTTGGTGGCGTTTGTTTTGTCTCACTAGCTTACTATTTATCTTATCAAAAAGGACATTAATAAAAAGCTCCTCCTCAATATCTGGGGAGGAGCTTTTTTTGACTAAATCATTTACTTATTTATAATAAGTAATAGGAGGTGTCCCGATGGATACACAAGAAAAATTTGAAATGATCTTAAGTAATTTAACCAATACTTTTTTAACTAATGCTTTAGAAACACCCCAAAGAATTTTACCGGTTGCTGAAAAAATTGCGAAAGAAGCACAAGAAATCGTCTTGAATGATGTTGATAGTGAAGCCATCACTTTTATGGCCAAAAAATTATTACAAATGATGGACCGCTCTTTGTTTTTGGTGGATACTTTTGCTAAAGGTGTCGCAAAAAATGATTACAGTGCTTTAAGGGAAGAAAATCTGATTGCGCAACTAGATCAAGTCGTAGGACAATCAGAAAACGAAGACAGGTTAGTAGACTTGTTAACTGAATCGATTAGTAGCAACCATGCCAAAGGAATTAGCTTGGAAAAAATTTATTACGAAAACTATTTAGTAGAATATGTTGCCAGTCTGATGGAGATTTCTGCTATTCAACAGCTGACAGAGAAAAAAGAATTATTAACAGAGCTAAAGCCAGTGATTGAAAATCCTGAAAACGAATTTCCTTATGATGTTTTCCATCATATAACTGGTAATTTCAAAAAAGATTTTGCAAGCAAGTATTATCCTTATGAAACGGTTGTTCAAATTATGGAAACAGAATAAGTTGAGTCTTATCACTTTGCATTTTAATAAATTAGCTGTAAAGTGACAAAAAAAGTAAAGAAGATGATTTTATGTTAGATGTACGCGGTTCTTTAGAAAATTTAGCTTGGAATACAGAACATCACTTTTTGCATATTAAAGCAGGACATCCTTTTATTCGAATTTGGGCAGTTCAGTTTGAACTAGGTTATAGTGATTTTCGTACGATTCAAATGGCTCTACAATTAGCTGAAAAAATGGATTTATTGAAACGTTTCGCAACAGCATATAACGAAGTTTACAATTACGAGTATGCCTTTGTTAAAGGTGACATCGAAGGCTTCAACGAAACTTATGGAGATAAAATTGATGATTATATGACGGCTCACAAAGAATTGTTGGCTATCATCGAGGAAATCAAAACCTTTCAACCAGCGATTGATCCAACAGAAAAAAATCTAATTTAGATCAAAAAAAACCTCTTAGGACGCTTTTTGTGTCCTAAGAGGTTTTTTGTTAATAGACAATCTCATCAGGTGAGGAATGTGCCAAGACAAACTCTTTAAAATTTATGACGGCAGGGGTTAAATAAGCTTCTTTATTGGTAACTAAGTAAAAACTGCGGGAGCGGGTAATATTTTTTAAATGGATGGTCTTCAATGGTAAATGCTTCAGAATATACATATTTGGTACTACTGCAATGCCAAATCCTTGGCTGACTAAGCCGGCAATCACTTGATCAACAGTGACCTCATAGCCGATTTTGTAAGTGCTATTATTTTTTTGAAATAATTCATCAACAATATCCCGCAAACCGCTATTTTTACTAAAGACAATTTGTTCAAAAGGCTGCGTCTGCTCTAAATAAATCTCATCAAATTTAGCCAACGGATGATCTAGTGGGGCAATCACGACCAATTCTTGGCTAGCAACTGGTAGAAATTCAATCGATGGCTCATTTGGGATATACGAACAGATGCCGATATCATATTTCATATTACGGACGCCTTCCACGATCCGCTTAGAAACACCGTCTGATGTATGAAAATCAAATTGAATTTGCTGATTTTGATTGGCTGCTAAAAAAAGTCTGGTTAAATTAGGTACATAAGTTGTCCCCAATACTGGTAAAAAGGCAAAACTAATAAAGCCGCTACCACGACTGATTTTTTCAACTGTTTCAATCCCAGTATCTAAGGTCTGCAAAGTTTTTTTGACATAATCATGAAAAATCATTCCTGGTTTTGTTAAAACAACGTTGCGTCCTTTTTTTTCAAATAACGTAATACCTAACTCACTTTCCAGTGAAGAGATGGCATTACTCAAGCTGGGTTGGGTGACATTTAAGATTTTACTAGAGCGGGTATAATGTTGTTCGTTTGCTAAAACGTCAAAGTATTTTAAATGTTGTAAATTCATTATGAAGCTCCTAATAGTCATTTTTATCATTATAACAAAAATCTATATCTTTTACCTATAGATTTTTTGGGTAAAACCAATTAGAAATTTAAAACCTCAGCGGTTAAAATGAAACCAAGAAATGATTGTGAAAAAAGTTACAATTATTTAAAGCATGAGGGAAAAAATTTTTTTGAAAAATATTTCCACTCCCGCTGATTTTTTTACTTTCTTTTGTGAATCAAGTAACTTTATTAAAAATTGACAGATAGTCGTAAAATTTAGGAGGAAATCAACATGACAAAAGTACCATTAACTATCAGCTCTTACACATTAGGCGTGGATATCGATTTTGAAGAACGGGTAAAAACAGCTAAAGCAGCTGGTTTTGACGGTATTGGTTTACGTGCCGAAACTTATATGTTGGCAGTGAAACAAGGTTATTCTGATGATAGAATGTTAGAAATCTTAGCTGAAAACGATATGAAAGTAACAGAAGTAGAATATATTACTTTATGGTGCGACCCAAATAAAACAGTTGAAACACCAGAAACGTTGTTACAACAATTTAAAGAACAAACTGTTTATCATATGGCTCGTTTATTCGGAGTTGGTCATATCAACTGTGGTTTAATGGAACATTATCCTGAAGAAGTTCACGTAAAAGCTTTCCAAGAATTATGTGAACGGGCAAAAGAATTAGTGATTGGTTTAGAATTCATGCCATATTCTGGTGTGCCAGATTTGAAAAGCGCTTGGAACATTGTGAAAAAAGCTGATTGCGACAACGGGATGTTGATTTTAGATACTTGGCATTGGGCAAGAGCTGATACTATGAAAGAAGATTTGAAAGATGTACCAGCTGAAAAAGTTGTTTCTATTCAAATCTGTGACGTATTAGAACGTCGCTACCCAGATACAATCTTACGGGATGAAAGTATGCATGATCGTCTTTGCCCAGGTACTGGTTGGGGCGATACAGTTGGTTTCCTAAAAGCCATCAAGGAACACGGAATCAAACCACGGGTTGTTGGTACTGAAGTTATTTCTGATCCAATCCTAGCTTTAGGTTATCAAAAATCTGCAAACATGAATTACGAAACAAGTATTGATGTGATTAAACAAGCTTGGCCTGAATTATTAGGCTAATTTGTAATCTGATAAACTCATGAAGGTGAGATTATAGTATAATAAGTCTCGCAGATAAAAATTCGTTGAAAAAGGAAGTAAATAAGATGCTAGAAAGTATTTCAGGAAAAACAAAAATGTATGGTTTAGTTGGCAGCCCAGTCGGTCATTCTGGCTCACCTGCAATGTACAATTATGCCTTTGAACAATTAAAAATCGATGCTGTCTACTTGGCCTATGATGTGGATGTAGAGCACGTACCAAACGCAATTGATGCTATTAAAACTTTTGACATGCCAGGCGGAAATGTGACTATGCCTTGTAAAGTTGAAATGTCTAAATACATGGATGAATTATCTCCAGCAGCACAAATGGTTGGTGCCATTAATACTTTCCAAAATAAAGATGGTAAATTAATCGGTCATATCACAGATGGTATGGGTTTTGTGAATAACTTAAAAAACAATGGCGTAGAAGTTGAAGGTAAACATCTTGTCATCATCGGTACTGGTGGCGCGGCTACAGCGATTCAAGTACAAGTAGCAATTGAAGGTGCCGCTTCAGTTTCAATCTTTAACATTAAAGATGATTTCTTTGCAAAAGGCGAAGAAACAGTTGAAAAAGTCAAAGCACAATATCCTGATTTAGATATCGCCATCTATGACTTATTAGATGCTGATTTGTTGAAATCAAAAATTGCCGCTGCTGACATTTTAGTTAATGGTACAACTGTTGGAATGGGTGAAGGCAACACGAAAACACCGATTGCTGATACAAGTGTCTTCCATGAAAACTTAACAGTGGCAGATGCCATCTACAATCCGCCAAAAACACAACTAATCCAAGATGCAGAAGCAGCTGGCTTAAAAACTGTGACTGGTGCTGGCATGTTACTAGAACAAGGAAAAGCAGCCTTTAAGATCTTTACTGGGGAAGAATTACCTGTACGACCAAAATAATCTGATTATTGCCGAGATGGCATGAAAGATGGCCATCTCTGCTACTTTTAAAAAGGAGTAACAACATGAAAGCGAAAAAATATATTGCCTCTTTAATCACGGTGTATTTGTGCTATTTTACACATGGGATGCAAGCATTAATTTTAAGTCAAAATATTCCCTACTTTTCTGAAAAATGGGGTTATGTAGATGCAACAGCCGGAGCTGCAGCAGTTTCATTAGCTATCACAGCAACTGGTTTTGGTAAATTCATCTCTGTTTGGATTGGTGGAGAAATTTCTGATAAAGTTGGTCGTAAAAAAATGGCGATCGGCGGCGCAATTTTATATGTACTATGCTTTAGTGGCTTGCTAATTACCAACAGCATGGTGATTGCCAGTATTTGTGCCTTTATCGCAGGGGTTGCTACATCAGGTTTCTGGGATGCATCATTATATCCAGCAGTTCAAGAAAGCGCACCGAAATATTCAGCTTCAGCACTTTTAGGAATTAAATTATTCGTATCTATTTCAGGTGTCGTTTATCCATTATTGGTAGTTAATTTTGCCGCTAGTGGTCAACCACAATTAAGCATTATCTTGCCGTTAGTAATGTCGGTGGTTTGTTTAATTATGGCGATCGTTTCACCATTCGTGTATGACGATCAGATGAAAGAAAGCAAAAAAGATAAAAATAGTAACGCTAGTAAAGACGTGATTAATAAAGAAATCGCCGAAGCAAAAGCAAAAATGTTAGTAAAACCGAACTTTTTAGTAAACTTCATTACTATGTTTTACGGTTTCGTTTGTATGTTCATCATGTATGGCGCACAACAATATACAAAAGCTTTCGGTTTAAACAATGCTGGCTTATCTGAAACACAAGCCGCTGGTTTAACTTCAATTTACACTTTAGGTTCAATTATTGCGGTAATCTTCTGGGCAGTAGTGATGGGTAAATTAAGATGGAATCCGTTGAAAGTATTATTAATTGATTCAATCTTCACAGCTGTTGCCTTGGCAATCGTATTGGTTTTCCGTTCACCAGCCATCGTTTATGTAAGTATTGCTTGCTTAGGATTCTTTGCTGCAGGTGGTGCCTTACAAGCTGGTTTGAGCTTACGTCAAATGTTTATTCCAGGTCCAAAAGGTCGAAATACTGGGATTTATTATACTTGGATGGGATTGGCTAGTACTTTCTTACCATTCATTGTTGCTTCAATGACTAGCTCAGTTGGTGAAACACAAGCAGTCTACATTATGATGGCACTATTATTGGTATTTGCAATTCTAGCTATTTTGATGATGGGTTACTTAGTAGTGCAACACAAACGAATTTTTGGTTACAGTGCTTTTGATAAGATGCATGATTAATTAAGAATCATGGAGGGAAAACGGTTTAATAATCGTTCCCTCCTTGTTTTTCTATGATTTAATAGTTATGATGAGAAAAGTTTGTTCATAACGAGGTAATTTAGAGGGGGTACCCATGGATATTATTATTGGGATCATTTTAATTCTTTCCTTTGTGGGAATGGTTATCTATTGTATAAAAGGCTACAACTTAATGGTTGGCTTCATTATTATGGCAACGATTTGGACAGTGCTGCCGATTATTGGTAATTTACTAAATCCAAATGCTGCTTTTGCTGGGATGAGTGTCAATGAAATGCTAATTTCTGTCTATCAAACCGGACCAGAACGCTACGGACCTAGTTTAATGAATATATTTCTAGGGGCTTTTTTTGGACGGATTTTATTAGAAACAGGTATTGCTGCAACGATTATTCGAAAAAGTGTCGAACTAGGTGGCGATAATTTAGCGATTATTTTGTTAGTGATCAATTTGATTACCGGATTGATCTTTACTTCGATGACCGGTGGTGGTTCAGTAATTGCCATCGCAATGATTATCTTACCAATCTTATTTTCAATCGGTGTGCCAAAAGTAATTGCCTTCTTCTCATTTTCAGGTTCAGTTGCGGCTGGGATATTTTTAAATCCAATTAATTTTGGTCAGTACCAAGCATTTTTTGGTAATGCAGTTGGCGGCCCTGAGTATACATATAATGATTATTTGCCTTTTGGTTTGCTGGCTTTTGTGATTATGTTAGCAATTGTTTCGATTGCTTCAATGATTTATTTAAAGATGGGGAACTTGACCTATTCTTGGGCAGCTACCAAAAGTGCTGAAGTCAAAGATGCACCAAGTATTTCTTTGATTACACCATTTATTCCGGTGGTTGGTGTGGTGGCTTTTCAACTACCAGTCATCTTGTGTTTTGTGCTAGCTAGTATTTATGGCTTAGCTATCTGTGGACGATTGAATAATGGCTTTAGAGAAGCTTGTCGGACGATATCCTATTTATTTACTGAAGGTGTGAAAGACATGTCTTCATTAGTAGCTTTTTGGATTACTTTAGCGATGTTTAATCAGTCGGCGGCTTTTGCAGCGCCATATTTCCAAACAATTATTGGCGGAATTATTCCAACATCTCCATTGATTTTATGTATTATCTTCGGGATTTTGGCACCATTAACTTGGTTCAAAGGACCGCTGTCGTTAATCGGCTCTGGTGCAGCTTTACTAGCGGTGGTAATTAATACCACTGGCTATCCGACCACATTTTTATATCCGTTGTTTGCGGCAGTCTTAATCGGGATGGCCCATTTTGATATTACGATTTCTTGGAATGCCTGGGGCTTAGGCTTTAATCGGATCAATACAGTTTCTTATATGAAAGTTGCACTGATTCCTGGAACAGTCATTGCCTTAATTTTAGAAATCTGTAACTTTCTGATGAATAATCCACTTTAAGTTGCTTGGAAAAATTAATACCTTAATATGAAAGAGGATGCCAGTTCAACTTAACTAAGTATCAAACTAGTTGAATGGTATACGGTTTGAAAATAGAACTAATTTTTGGAAAAAATTATTACTTTAGTATGAAAGAGGATGCCAGTTCAACTCAACCAAGTATCAAACTAGTTGAATGGTATACGGCTTGAAAATAAAACTAATTTTGGAAAAATTAATACCTTAATATGAAAGAGGAGAAGCTTTATGAGTCGGCGTGTACGAATTGGAATTGATGTGGGAGGCACCCATACAAAAGCCGTCGCAATTGATAATGATAGCCAAGAAATTATTGGGAAATCTTCAGTGAAAACCACTCATGATCATGAGCAAGGTGTGGCTGAAGGGGTCGTCAATTCTTTTTTAAAAGTTTTGGCTGAATACAAGATTGAACCTGAAGAAGTAGTTTTTGTTGCCCACAGTACGACGCAAGCGACTAATGCTCTTTTAGAAGGTGATGTGGCAAAAATTGGGATTATTTCGACTGCGAAAAATGGGGTGGAAGGCTTATTAGCCAAATTCCAAACCAATTTAAAAGATATAGATTTAGGAACGGGAAGAAGCATTCATATCTTATCCCGTTATTTACCTGCGAAACAATTAACTGATGAAGCGATTGGAAAAATGATCGATGAATTGGTGGCAGAAGGCGTCGAAGTAATCGTTGCTAGTTCTGCTTTTGGGGTAGATGATTTAAGTTGTGAAGAGCATATTGCTAAGATTGCTAAAGAAAAGGGTGTTCAAGTTACGCTGGCATCTGAAATGACCAAGCTTTATGGCTTGTCACGCCGCACCCGGACAGCAACTATCAATGCGTCAATTTTGCCTAAAATGTTAGAGACTGCTAATTCTACTGAATCTAGTGTGCGTTCATCTGGCGTTGATGTCCCTTTGATGATTATGCGAGGCGATGGTGGCTTAATGGACGTGGTAGAAATGAAAAAACGCCCTGTTTTAACTATGTTATCAGGACCTGCTGCAAGCGTGATGGGTGCCTTGATGTATTTGCGTACCTCAAATGGGATTTACTTTGAAGTTGGTGGAACATCGACAAATTTAGGTGTCATCAAAAATGGTCGTCCAGTAATCGATTATTCAGAAATTTCTGGTCACAAAACCTATGTTAACTCTTTAGATGTCCGCGTATTAGGAGTCGCTGGCGGATCAATGATTCGGGTCAGTCATTCAGGCGTTAAAGACGTAGGACCTCGAAGTGCCCATATTGCTGGTTTAGAATATGCTGTTTACACTCCTGAGGAAGAAATTGTTGATCCTGAATTAGAATTATTTGCACCAAAAGAAGGCGATCCTGCTGACTATGTAGCAATCAAATTAGCCTCAGGCAAACGAGTAACTATTACCAATTCCTGTGCCGCTAATGTTCTAGGCTATGTTACTGAAGAAGATTTCTCTTTTGGTTATCCAAATTCTGCTAGAAAAGCGATGTTGCCTTTAGCGGAATATTTAAACTTAACAGTTGAAGAAGTGGCGCAACAGATCTTAGATAAAGCAGTAGAAAAGATTGTTCCTGAAATTGAAAACCTAGCAAAAAAATACCATCTTGAAAAAAATCAAATGACCCTAGTTGGAGTTGGCGGCGGTGTCGCATCATTAATCAAATATGCAGCGCAAAAAATGGATCTAAGCTATAAAATTCCGGAAAATGCGGAAGTAATATCCTCGATTGGGGTGGCTTTGGCAGCGGTGCAAGATGTGGTGGAAAGAATTGTTCCTAGTCCAACTAAAGCAGATATTCAGTCGATTAAACAAGAAGTAACCAATAAAGCGATTGAAAGTGGCGCGACTGAAGCCAGTATCGAAGTCCATATCGAAATCGATCCGCAAACACAAAAAATTACCGCTCGCGCTAGTGGCGCGACTGCCGCTCAAGCAGCCGAGTTAGACGGTGCACCAAATGAAGAAGAAGCTTTTGATTTAGCAGTACAAGATTTCCGTTTGCCGAAGGAAGAAGTGAAATTAATCGATAAGACTGATTTCTTCACTATCTTTGGCGCTTCTAATAATAAAGGAAATGGCATTCGCGTAATCGATAAAAAAGGCTTTATCAGAGTACAAAGAGAACACGCCCAAGTGGTCCACACAACGATGTCTAGCTATTTAGAACAAGTCAGCAAATTATGGGACAGCATGGCCAACTATCAAAGTGATATTATTTTACGGCCTGACTATTACTTCTGTGTCGGTCCACGCTTATTAGACTTTTCCAATACAGATTTTCAACAGTTAACAATGCTGATCGATATTGAAATGAGTGAAATCATGGGTGATGAAGAAGTTATCATCATCGCTGCCAACCGATTTATTTAGGAGCTATTATGGAAGTATTTGCATCAACTATCTTAACTTTAGCAAAAGAACCGCGAAATATTTTCGCAGCATATTTGTTGCAACAAGATCATTTGTACAACAAAATACCGCTGGCGCAACGCTCTGAGTTAATTTCTCAGGCAGAGGCTTGTGGTGAAGGAATCGCTGAAAAGTTACGAGGGGAAAAATTAGCTGAATGGTTGACGGACTATCAATTACAGCTGGAAACATTTGAAGATACGACTAAGGTTAGCTTCAATCATGTCTTAGCCGAGTTTCAACAGCCGGATATGATCAGAGTCAATCAAACTTTAATTGATGTAGGAAATGAATTGCTTCAAGCAGAGCCTAATTTGGCTTTCTTAACGGGAAAAGCCAGTTTGACTGAAATTTTACAAGCCCACGAACTTTTTCATTTTCTAGAGGAACAAGATCAGTTATTCACGAAAGAAAAGCACGTGACTTATAAAACCGGACCCTTCAAACGAAAAGCGCGGATACATGCTTTAAGTGAGATTGCTGCTAATCGGTTTGCGGAAGTTTTTTTTCAGTTGGATTATCCGGTTTTACTATTAAATCCGGTGTTGTTATATCCAATCGATGAGGATTATAGCTGGCAATTTATCAGACAAATCCAGCAACTTTGAAACTATTGTCACAAGCTATCGATTAATTGAAAATACCAATTAGTATCATGGGAATAGATAAAGTATAGTGATAGTAATAACAAACTTAAAAGGAGCGTTTTTATTAATATGGAAAATTCATGGTTAAATTTAGCAGGCGACGTCGTTTTAATTACTGGTGCATTAGGTGGAATGGGTCGTAAAATTGCTAATGATTTCGCAGAACAAGGCGCAAACATGGCGTTAGTCGACTTAAATAAAGAAGCCACTGCAGCATATGCAAAAGAATTGGCAAATACTTACAATGTAAAAGCTGAAGGTTATGCATGTAACTCAACAGTTGAAGAACAAGTGGAAGCATTAATTAAAGATGTAAAAGCTGACTTTGGTCGGATTGATGTATTAGTGAATACAGCAGCCATCTTGAAATTTAGTCCATTAGAAGACCTACCATTTGATGAATGGAAACAAGTAATCGATGTCAACTTGAATGGTTACTTCTTAATCTCACAACGAGTGGGTCAAGTCATGATCGAACAACAAGGCGGAAGAATGGTTCATATCTCAACTATTGCCTCAATTTCACCAGAAACTTATTCAGGTGCTTACAGCCCATCTAAAGCTGGCGTAAACATGATGTCGAAACAAATCGCAGCTGAATGGGGACAATATGGTGTCCGCAGTAACTGTATTTTACCTTGTTTTGTTAAAACACCTCTTTCAACTAAATTCTATGAAGATGTTGAAGTAGAAGAAGGTCGTCGTCGGATGGTCGCTTCTCGTCGTATCGGTGATGTACAAGATATTGCAAACAGTGCTTTATTCTTAGCCAGCAAACGTTCTGACTATACAAATGGTCACGAATTACGCGTTGAAGGTGGCTTTGGCATTATGCTAGGTGATTTAGTACCAAAACCAGGCGGACGTCGTCAATACGCAATTGATTCTCGTAAACCAAAAGCATAATTAGATAAAAGGTCTTCGCAAATTGCTGCGAAGACCTTTTTTTTATTTACCAAATACTCACTCGTTTTTCTGGTGCTAAATACATATTGTCTGATTCTGTCACATGGAAAGTATCATAAAATTCAGGGAGATTTTTCACTTGGACGTTGGCTCTTAATTTATTTGGTGCATGAACATCGACAGCCAATAATAATTGACTATATTCTTCTCGAGCTTTCATCCGCCAAATGGTTGCCCAGTTGATAAAGAAGGCAGCTAAATCTACCTCAGCTTCTTTTTTAGTAGCTTCTAAGGCACAACTCAAACCGCCGGCATCGGCAATATTTTCTGAGACAGTTAATTTACCGTTGACTTTGCCACCAGCAATTTCTAAACCATCAAATTGGGCAATCATGTCATCTGCTAATTGTTGGAAATGGGTCGTGTCATCTTCAGTCCACCAGTTATTCATATTGCCGTATTCATCAAATAGTGCGCCATTGTTATCAAAGGCATGAGAAATTTCATGAGCAATCACGGCTCCGATACCACCAAAGTTTTGACTGGCAGATTGTTCTAGGCTGTAAAAAGGCGCCTGTAAGATCGCCGCTGGAAAAACAATGATATTTCTAAAAGGATGGTAATACGCATTCACTGTTGAAGCGCTCATTTCCCATTCGTCGCGATCGACTGGTTGATTCCATTTGCTGAAATTATCAAGCCGAACTAGTTTTGCAAAATGGAGGGCATTGGTTAATAAAGTACCGCCATCTTCTGCTGTTGTGACGCGAAATTGTTGATAAATTTCCGGAATACTATCAGGATAACCCACATGCACACCGAGGGTACTTAGTTTTAAGATGGCTTTTTCTTTAGTTGCTGGACTTAACCAAGCATTGTTGTTTAAACGGTCTTGATAGACACCAATCATGGTGGTCACCATTTTTTTGACATCTGCTTTGGCTGTGGCACCAAAATATTTTTCACCGTAATAATTACCAACGACTTGATCAAAACGACCGGAAGCTAAATAGTAAGCGGCTTTTTCTTGTGGGCGGGCTTCTTCAGCACCGGATAAAGCACGATTGTAGCTGCCACCGATTTGACGAAATTCTTCACTTAAATAGCCAGTTAAAGCATTTAAAGTCATGACTAGCATCCAGCTTTTTAATTTTTCAAAAGTTTCTTCGTTGACTATTTGATCTAGTGCCTCAAAATACTCTGGTTCAGTCACGATGATTTTTTCAGGTAGTTGACCGATCAGACCAGTTACTAATTTTTCTAAGTCAAAGTGATGAGAGTGTTTGACAAACTCAGTTCCTGTTTGCGGATTGTACATTTTACTATAGTCGGCATTTTCTTCCGAGCTTTTCAAATGAGGTGCCAACGCTTTATCAAAAGCAATGGCTTGATCGGTTATTTTCTCAGCTGTTTCTGAATCGTAGCCGGCTAATGCAAATAACTGTAAAGTCATTTCTTTAAACATTTGCAACAGTTGTTCAGCTTGAGGATGATCTTTTTCGTAATACGTTTTATCTGGTAGAATGGTACCGGTAGTTGCTGCAAACAAAGCATTGATTTGCGTATTTTTCATATCGGCATCGATTTCTAAGCCAAAGGGTAAAGGCATCCCATCTAGTACCCAAGAATCAATCTGTTTATTTAAATCAGAGAAGTTGCGTAAGTCTGTTACTCTTTTTAGTAATGGCAAAAGAGGGGTTGCTCCGTCGGCATCTCTTTTTGCAAAGTCCTTTGTTAATTGGTAATAAGCCAGATATTCTTTTAGCAAGTCATCTTGAACTGATTCTGGCTTTTCAACCATTTCTTTCGTGTCATTGATTAATAAATCATCGATTTGATCGACTAAATCAATAAAGCCGCCAGTCGCTGGTTTGTCGGCAGGGATTTCAGCGGTTTCTAACCATTCACCATTTACTGCTTGATATAAATCATCTTTTAATAAATTTTTATCCATTTTATCTGCCCCTTTCTCCTATATTATGATATATATTATGTAAATACACCATACAAAAGACTTTATCCGTTTCAGTTAAGGAGGAATTTATTTGTATCCTAAAAATCAATGGATTGAGCTTAACGCTTTTTCTTTTTATAAAAACTGGCAGACACCTAGTGGCTTCTTATGCGGAACCTATGCCAGCAGTGTTTTATTGGCTTATTATCAGGATGTTTTGGCAAAACCAACGATTCCAGTGACGACTCGTCAACCTTTTGAAAATCAGAAAAAATTGATTGATATCTTGCAACCAATTTTGCAGCCAATCGATTTGCCGACAGTACCGCTTCAAATTAGCTTTGGTTTAAATTGGTATTTTCATAAATATCAGCTACCTTTTCGAGCACGATCTACAAGCATTGGTTCTTGGCAACGGGTAACAAAACGGATTTTGGCGGGGGAACCGGTGATGATCGGTTTAGCGAAATATTTCGGTTCAACCTATGGCAATCATTGGGTAGTGGTGCATGGTTTTTACGAAAGTAATGACGGTCAGCGCTATTACAAAATCCACGACAACTGGGGTGCGACTGAAAAAATTATTCCTGCCCGCTGGGGAAATGGGACAATTTCATTACAAGAAATAAAAACTAAATGAAAATCCTAAAATATATGATAAACTGGTGGTAACAAATTAATGGAGGGACAGCATGTCTAACGAATCTATTGAGAATAAGTTTAAAATTTTCAGTCTAAATGGCAATGTACCATTGGCTGAAAAGATTGCAGAAGTATGTGGCGTGAGTTTGGGGAAATCGACAGTTAAGCACTTCAGCGATGGTGAAATCGCGATCAACATTGAAGAAACTGTCCGTGGTTATGACGTTTACTTGGTTCAATCAACCAATGATCCAGTCAACGATAACTACATGGAACTATTAATTATGATTGATGCCATGAAACGAGCGAGTGCGAAAACGGTCAATGTAGTGTTACCTTATTATGGTTATGCAAGACAAGATCGTACGGCTAAGCCCCATGAACCAATCACGGCAAAATTAATTGCCAATTTATTAACGGATGCGGGTGCCAACCGGATACTAACGTTAGACTTACACACAGTGCAAGTACAAGGATTTTTTGATATTCCAGTGGATAATTTATTTACTATGCCGCTCTTTGCTCATTATTATCGTAAACGTGGCATGGTGGGAGAAGATTATGTGGTGGTTTCACCGAAAAATAGTGGTGTGACTCGTGCCCGATCATTGGCAGAATATTTGGATACCACGATTGCTATTGTTGATGAAGAAGAAGCCGACAATCCCGAAACAGGCTATGTGATTGGTGATGTTAAAGGAAAAACTTGTATCATGGTAGACGATATTTTAAATACCGGTATCGTTTTTGTAGAAGCTTCTAAAACATTAATGAAAGAAGGCGCTAAAGAAGTAGTCGCCTGCGCTTCTCATGGATTATTGTCAACACCTGCAAAAGAATTGTTAGATCAAACTGAAATCAAAGATATTTGTGTGACTGATTCAGTCTCAGTCCCAGAAGAACGTCATCCTGATAAACTTTCTATCATCAGCTGTGGTGAATTGTTAGGTTTAGGGGTCAAACGTATTTATAATAATCAAAGTGTGAGTCCATTGTTCACGATGGAACCGAAGAATTACGAATAAGAATGTCGAAATGAGGTCTAATTGCAGACCTCATTTTTTATTAATTGATTGGCAGGTGTTTTATGGCAATTATTATTGAAGAAATGATTGAATTAAATGGACAACCTCAGTTTGTTTCCATCAGAGGAAAACAGCCAGATTTACCACTATTACTCTATCTTCATGGTGGGCCTGGGGATGCGGCTTTTCCTTTGATGAGAAAGTATAATCAGCAATTAGAAAAGCATTTTATTGTGGTGAATTGGGAGCAAAGAGGGGCGGGTAAATCCTACTATCCTTTTGATGACCAGCTGCCTGATATGGCGACTTTTGAAGCCGATTTATTGGCTTTGGTAAAAATTCTGTTAACCACATTTAAACGAAAAAAACTTTATTTAGTAGGACATTCGTGGGGCAGTGTCTTAGGTCTGAAATTTATCCAGCAACATCCTGAATTAATTGAAAAATATTTTGGTATTGGTCAAGTAGTGAATATGCAGGGAAATTTTCAGCGGCAGTGTCAATTTGTTTTGACCGAAAGCCAAGCACGCCAAGAAAAGAAAACAACTACCCAACTTCTGCAAGTCAATCAAGCGTTAAATGACGAAAATTGGTTGAAAGATTTATTGTTTGTTACGAAAAAAGTTGTGAAGTATCGCCGGTCTCTGTATGGAAAATCTAATTATAATCAACTGGTGAAAGACTTTATTTTCTCTCGCGAATATTCTTTGAAGGATTTATTGAATCGGGAAAAAGGCTCTTTACAAGCGATTCAAACCTTATGGCTAGAATTGATGACAGTTGATTTTTCTGAAGTCACGCACTTTGAAGTGCCAGTAGTATTTTTTATGGGACGTCACGATCAACATGTCTCGGCAGACTTATTGGCCCGCTATTACCAAAGAATCTCATCAGCTAAAGAGATTGAATGGTTTGAAGTTTCCAGCCATTTTCCCCAATGGGAGGAAGCCGAGAAATTTAATCAGCTATTACCACGCTATATTTAAGGCTGTCATAATTTTTGGCAGTCTATTTTCTTGTGTGTTAGAATAAAACGACTTACATAGCAGAAAGGTTCGATTTTTTTGGAAAAGATTTATTTAGATCATGCAGCGACTAGCCCAATGAATCCACAAGTCATCGCAGAAATGACTGACGTAATGAGTAATATTTATGGTAATCCTTCTAGTATTCACGGAATTGGTCGTGAAGCTGCTGAGAAACTAATGGCTGCGCGAGATATTGTAGCTAAAAGTTTGGCGGTGAAACCTCATGAAATTATTTTTAATAGTGGTGGTACCGAAGGAGATAATACGGCAATTTTAGGTGTGGCTTTTTCTCGAGCTGAGTTAGGTAAACACATTATCACAACTGCGATTGAGCACCCAGCTGTCATGAATACTATGAAGTATTTAGAAGACAATGGTTTTGAAGTTACTTATTTAGGTGTGGATAAAAAAGGCCGTATCTCTTTGGATGAATTTCAAGCTGCGTTGCGAGAGGATACGATTTTAGTTTCTGTCATGTATGGCAATAATGAAATTGGTAATCTGATGCCAATAAAAGAAATTGGCGAAATATTAGCGGATCATCCAGCTTATTTCCACAGTGACGCAGTTCAAGCTTATGGGATCGAAACCATTCGTCCTCATGAATTAGGGATCGATTTATTAAATATTTCAGCCCATAAAATTAACGGACCAAAAGGCGTGGGCTTTTTATTTAAAAATGATGCCATCAAATTGCCAGCTTTACTACGAGGTGGCGAACAAGAAGAAAAGCGTCGGGCTGGAACAGAAAATATCGCCGGCATTGCTGGTTTAGCCAAAGCAGTGGAAATTTTGACGCCAGCAGAACGCGAGAAACGGACAGAAATGTACCAAAGCTTTAGCCAAATGATTTTATCTGCCTTAGATGTTGCTGAAATTCCTTACGCGATTAATGGCGATCTTGATCATAAATTACCGCAAATCTTGAATCTACGTTTTAAGGGTGTAGTTAATGATTTACTGTTGATGAAACTAGACTTAAAAGGTGTCGCTGTTTCCACTGGTTCTGCTTGTACAGCTGGAACCGTTGATCCTTCTCACGTACTAGAAGCAATCTATGGCAAAAATGCACCTGAAATCAAAGAATCGGTTCGTTTTAGTTTTGGTCAAGGAAATACAGAAGCGCAAATGAGCGATTTAACCAAAATTTTGGTGACTAGTTTGCAAGAGCTGGCAAAGTAGATTGAAATGCCAGATAAACATCTCTATAATAAGAATGAAAGAATATAAATGAGGTGAAATGATGGGATACAGTCAAATGGATACTGTTGAAGGCGCAAAATTTGAATATAAGTTGGCTCCCGAAGCCAAACGCTATACTTTGCGAGACAATGGATTTAAAGAAACCAAAGCTGGCAATTTTCAATTGGTTATGCCGCTGAATGCAACACCCCAAAGTAAAGAAGGATTCAAATTAAAAATCACAGTCGACAAAGAATTGAACGGCTTTAAAATGTCAGTGACGACTGCCAACGGTTTAAAAACCTTCAATATTTTTAAAGATGAAAAAAATCAATTGGTGCAAGAGAAATTTTATTTTTTAATGGATGGCATGATTGATCGGGGTTTATTTACTAAAAGTGAAAAATAAGAGAAATAAATTTTATTCTTACGGGGATAAAATTTATTTCTTTTTGTTTATCAGAAGGCAAGGCAAGATAAATATGGTACACTCTTAATAACAAAATCGTTTTCAAGTTGTTATTTAGATACGTACTTTTGTATCTTAGGAGAAGGTGAGAATTTGGTACATAAGATTAAGACAGTCCCCCATCATAAAATTATTTCTGAATATCGCCTGTTAACAGGCTTGAGTATTTCAATAGAAGATTGTGCCAGCTTAGCAAAACAACTGCAAAGCTATGGCGTGGATGATTATCGAGTTGGAAAATATCAAGGAAATAGTTATTTAACTCGTTACCTAGATTATTTCGTTGATTTTTTACCGATGTGGCAATATAAGAAGAAATATTTGATTCCTTTGTTATTTAGGTGTACAAAAGACACAGAGAAAATGTTTGATAACCCAAATCGTTGGCCAGCTTTTTTTGTTTTATTGGATTGGTATTTAACTTTTCATCCTCAAAAAGTATTAATTCACCATGGAACAAGCGATGAAAAGCAGCCGATTGTTGATACAGCATTTGTTATCTTTAGATTGTCTGAGATTTGGGATGGGATGGCTTTTCCGATTGGTAATTTAAACACATTAGCGGAATTTGAAGAATGGAATAAAAAAAGTCACGTGTTAGACACTGGTAGCGGCTTTCAACGAACTTCAGACTTTGATGAACATAATATCGAGGATTTATCGCAGGTAGCGGTCTTGATTGAAATTGTGAAGTTAAAATACCAAGATAAATTAAAAAAACAAGGGTATAACTTACCTAAGTCATAAAATGTAGGTGAGAGAGATGAAGTACTTTATTTCCGATACGCATTTTTTCCATGAAAATCTATTGGGGGACAATGATTTTGCTCCACGTATTTTTGATACCGTGAAAGAAATGAATCAAGCATTGGTAGACGGCTGGAATCAAGTAGTCAAGGATAAAGACGTGGTTTATCATTTAGGCGACGTGGCGATGCATCCGTTGTATGAACGGGGAAATGATGAAATTTTAGCGGAAATATTAAAATTAAATGGTCGGATTATTTTTATTAAAGGCAATCACGATTCACGGGCGTTCTTTAATTTTTTAGCAGCCAACGATCCATTAATGCCAGATGGTTCTAATAAATTTGAATTCCATGATGTAGGTGCGATTGTAAAATTTAATCACCATCAATATTATTTGACCCATTATCCGATGCTTTTAGGTAAAACAGTAAATATCCGTAATTTGCATGGGCACATTCACCATTACAGTATGCCGATTGCTGAAGATATCAACGTTGGTGTCGATGCACCGGAGCGGGATTTATTACCTGAAAAATTACCGTTTGGGGCACCAATTTCCGAAAATCTCATCGATGTTATCGCTATTGAAAAAGAAGCAGAAATAAAGAAATTAAAATAAATTGAAGCATTGCAAGTTGGTTGCAGTGCTTTTTTTAAGGAGTGAAGTTGATGAATTACGGACCAGATCCTAAAGCAATTTATCCTAATGAAGCGATTAAAAGTGTTTGCTTTATTAAAAATGTAATTACTCGAAAAAATATCACTGTGGGTGACTATACTTATTACGATGATGCGAATGGACCAGAAAATTTTGAGCAACACGTGACTCATCACTATGAATTTTTAGGGGATCAATTAATCATCGGTAAATTTTGTGCAATCGCTAGTGGGATTGAATTTGTCATGAATGGCGCCAACCATCGGATGAATAGTATTACGACGTATCCTTTTAACATTATGGGACATGGTTGGGAAAAAGCTACGCCAGAACTGAGTGATTTACCTTTTAAAGGTGATACCATTGTCGGTAATGATGTCTGGATTGGGCAAAGCGTGACGGTGATGCCAGGTGTCAAAATTGGTAATGGCGCGATTGTTGCTGCTAATTCTGTCGTGACAAAGGATGTGCCGGCTTATCATATTGTAGGTGGCAATCCGGCTAAAATAATTAAACCGCGTTTTTCAGCAGAAAAAATTAGTCAACTAGAAGAACTAAAATGGTGGGATTGGTCGGCGGAGAAAATTTTTAACCAATTAACTGAATTAACCAAGATAATAAAGTAAGCGCCGCGGGATTTCCGCAGCGCTTTTTTTTTAGGGCAGATGAGCCAAAATAGCTTGATAGGCATCTCTGGTTTTTTTTGCTTGTTTATTGGTGTAATAATAGGTGCGTTGTTTGGTTTGAATTTCTAAAATCGGTTGATCATTATTAATGACAAACATGGAAATTTTTGTTTGTTTGTCTTGAAAATTGCCGATAGCATAGTGGTCAGTTGCTAAACCGTTTGTTTTTATAAAGTGGTCAGGTAATTGCTTCACTAGGCGAACATTTTCAATATTATTGTAGGCAATTTCTTTTGAAGGATAAAAAGGCGCATCTAAAATGATTTCGTTGGTTTCAACTTGGTAAGTCATGGGATTAGGATGATAATCTAAAAAATACATCGGTCCAATGGTACCCACCATCGCCACTACCAAAATAATTCCTACGATAGCCATCGAGACTTTACCTCCCAAACGGCCAATGTTGACACCCATATTCATTCCAACTCGATCTGGAATCATTAAGCGATGATCGTTTGGATTATAGTAAAGTCCAAAGCGCCAATAATAATCATCGCCACGATAACGAAATGTCGGTGTTTGACTCAGTAATGCATCTTGTTTTTTTCGTAAACGTAATAACCAGTAGAGAGTAAAACCAATTAAAAGGAACATCAATATAAATTCCACAATCATAAAAATCATGAAGGTACTAGGTTTCATATAGATGCTAAACATAGGAATAAATATCATTAACGTAATGCCGATGCTCATACCGGCCATCATACTGGACCAGTAAAATTTGGTTAAATCATTATATTGCTGATTAATTTTTTGATCATCAGTCAGCGCTCGTACTGGTAAACGTTTAATATAGTACCAGCCCACGATTAATAATAACCAAGTCACCAACATAGTGATTAACATAATGATACCTAAACCTTGGTTAAAGGAAAGCAAAACAACATTACCGGCAATAATTAATATTAGAGCAGCAACAAACCACCAGATTGAAACTATTTTCCGATTTTTCTCGATAATCGTTTGGGTATTCATCTGCACGGGTGCCTCGGTTAATTCCCAATGATTTTGAACAATTAAATTGTGCATCTTTCGAATGTAGCGAATTTGTAAAAAGTAAAAATTAGCAATTAAAGCATACAATACTAGAAAGAATAAGGTCATAAAGATAGAGTCTTTCATTGGTAGAAAAAAGATTAAGGAAATCAATGAGTAAATAGTTGCCACTTGAAATAATCTTTTCCGATATTTTTTCGCTAAGGTAGTGACTTGTGGATCATTTACATGTTCTGGTGAAAAGGTATTTTCAATCACTACATAATTGTGAGGTTTCGCTGCCAAACCGCCGGTAAAGGCCATGATAAAACTACAAAAAACAAATATGACAAAAATGATGATTCCCATCATGATTGATCAGCTCCTTTTTTAAAGCTGGATAGAATAGTTGCAACTTTTTCCAGCAATTCTTTTTCTGTGATACCGGAAAGCGCCAATTCCGCTAAAATCAAAGTGAGGCTTTCGTCACGATTTTCTTTTGTAATCACTGGTAATGGTGCAACAACTGTTCCTTTGCGGCGGTCAGCAATTAAGTAGCCCGCTTCTTTTAATTGCTGATAACCTTTAGAAACAGTCATAGTATTGACGCCCAGTTCATCAGCAATTTGTCTAACTGTCGGTAATTGTTCGCCAACACTTAATTCGCCTTTTGCAATGCCGATAATGATTTGGCGCTTCAGTTGTGAATAAATCGCTTCTTCTGATAATGGATCGATTTCTAAAATCATAATCATGCCTCCTTGTATTATTTATATTAATACAAATAATACAAAGTGTCAAAAAATTTTCCTCTCGAATTTATTTTTAAATTGTTGTATAATGCAGATTACTGAAAAGTTGCGACCTTCAAATCGATAATTTTTTCGGAATTTAAATGAAATGATGGTGATACTGTGTCTAACAGCAACACGCGCGTCGTCGTAGGAATGTCTGGCGGCGTAGATTCATCCGTGACAGCTTTGCTTTTAAAAGAACAAGGCTATGACGTGGTGGGAATTTTTATGAAGAATTGGGATGACACTGACGAAAATGGTGTCTGTACAGCAACGGAAGACTACAAAGATGTCGCTAAAGTGGCTGCCCAAATTGGTGTACCGTATTATTCGGTTAATTTTGAAAAGGAATATTGGGATCGGGTTTTTGAATATTTCTTAGCAGAATATCGCGCTGGGCGCACACCAAATCCAGATGTGATGTGTAACAAAGAAATTAAATTCAAAGCATTTTTAGATTATGCAATGGATTTAGGCGCTGATTATGTCGCTACTGGTCACTATGCCCAAGTAGAAACTGATGAAAATGGTGTCGTTCACATGCTTCGCGGGGTGGACAATAACAAAGACCAAACTTATTTCTTAAGTCAATTATCTCAAGCACAATTGGCTAAAACAATGTTTCCTTTAGGCGGAATGGAAAAATCAGAAGTTCGTGCAATCGCTGAACGCGCTGATTTAGCTACAGCTAAGAAGAAGGATTCTACCGGTGTTTGTTTTATTGGCGAAAAGAATTTCAAACAATTTTTAAGTCATTATTTGCCAGCTCAAAAAGGCAACATGGTTACTTTAGACGGAGAAGTCAAAGGACAACATGATGGCTTAATGTATTATACGATTGGTCAACGTCAAGGCTTAGGAATTGGCGGCGGTGGAAAAACGCAAGATCCATGGTTTGTAATCGGCAAAGATCTAACCACTAATACATTATATGTAGGACAAGGCTTTCATAATGAAGCATTGTATGCGACTAGCTTGGATGCTAGTGAAATTCACTTTACTACGGATGAAGAAAAACCAAAAGAATTCCGTTGTACAGCAAAATTCCGTTATCGCCAAGAAGATTTACCTGTGACGGTTCATTTATTGGAAGATAATCGGGCAGAAGTTATTTTTGACGAACATATTCGTGCCATTACACCTGGACAAGCAGTTGTTTTTTACGATGGAATGGAATGTTTAGGCGGCGGCTTAATTGACCACGCTTATAAAGAAAGTAAAGAATTGCAATATATCTAAAAAAAGAGTTGGGAATTTTGTAGCGCCTCTGAAAGTTAGTTTTTTGGCTAACTTTCTAGGGGCGCTTCATTGCTCAACTCTTTTTATTATTGTTGATTTTTAGCCGCCTGATAATTTTTTTGCGGACGTTTATTCAAGAATACCTTGGTGATTTCCATTAAGAAAACAGCTAATAAAGCTAGACTTAGAGCAAGACCAATATTTCCAAGGGAGAAATCAGCTGGAATAGCGAAAATTTCTCGTACTCCTGGCAATAATGTCAAACTAAATAATAAGCCACTCGCCAGTACGGCAATTAAAACAATTTTATTTGAAAAGAAGCCAGCTTGAATGGCTGTCTCAGTATTCGAGCGTGCTGGAAAAGTTTGCAATGTACGACTAAAAATTAAAGTGGTAAAAGCCATCGCAACACCAATTTCTGGACTGGTCATGTTACCAAACCATTGTGAAAAGATGACGGCTGCAGCAATCAAAATCCCACGATAAGTCACTGAAATCAATGTTTTGCCAGTAAAAATTCCTTTATCAGGATCTCGTGGATTTCTTGCCATAATATCTGGTTCAGCTTTTTCAGTTCCCAAAGCAATAGCTGGTAAAGAGTCGTTGACTAGATTAATGAACAGCAATTGTAGTGCCGTAAAAGGATTGTCCCAACCGATAATTAAGGCAAAAACAATCGCGATAATCGCCCCTAAGTTTCCTGCGAATAAATAGGCTACTGCTTTTTTTATATTGTCAAAAACATTTCGACCAACAGCTACAGCGCTAATAATTGAAGCAAAGTTGTCATCGGTTAAAACCATCGCAGCGGCATCTTTTGCCACATCAGTTCCAGTTCCCATAGCAATCCCTATGTCGGCTTGTTTTAAAGCCGGTGCATCATTGACACCGTCACCAGTCATAGCAGAGATATGACCTTGGGCTTGCCAAGCGCGAATAATCCGAATTTTATTTTCTGGTGAAACCCGCGCATAAACAGTAATATCAGCCAGACGATCGGTAAGTTCAGCATCAGTTAATTGATCTAATTCTGAACCAGTTAGAGCTTGATTACCATTTGTAAAAATCCCGATTTCTTTGGCGATTGCTACGGCGGTGGTTTTGTGATCACCTGTAATCATGACTGTTTTGATACCGGCAGCTCGAGCTTCTTTGACAGCAGCAAAAACTTCTTTACGAGGGGGATCAATCATGGCTAGTAAACCAACT
This sequence comes from Enterococcus alishanensis, assembly GCF_019218635.1. Taxonomy (GTDB): domain Bacteria; phylum Bacillota; class Bacilli; order Lactobacillales; family Enterococcaceae; genus Enterococcus_A; species Enterococcus_A alishanensis. Next base: position 194,000 of record NZ_JAHUZB010000001.1, read on the forward strand.
AAGATTAAATCATTTTCAGCTTCAAAGTTCAGCTCGTCTTGATTAATTTCTTTGTAAGCGAAAGCCAATACCCGCAAGGCCCGATTGGAAAAAGCTTCATTCTGCGCTTGCATTTTTTTCTGAGCAGCTTGATCAAATGGAACTACTTTACCATCTAGTAAAATTTTACTAGCTCTTTGAAAGACTATATCAGGTCCACCTTTTGTCACCATTATTTTTTGTCCATCTATTTCATGAAGAGTAGACATTAGTTTACGATCAGAATCAAATGGTAACTCAGCTAAACGGGGATAATTTTTTTGAATTTCTCGATAAGCTTGATTATTTTTTTGACTGTAATCAATTAAAGCAATTTCGGTTGGATCACCTAGTTTGGTACCATCCTCAGCTATTGACGCATCATTGGCTAAGACACTGATGTCGATCAAGCGTTTTTCATCAAAAGACCAATTTTTTGGTTCGTTAGAAAATTCGCCTGATTGACCATTGGCTAGATAAAAATCAATCACAGTCATTTTATTTTGGGTTAAGGTACCAGTCTTATCAGTACAAATAATACTTGTGGATCCTAAAGTTTCAACGGCTGGCAACTTACGAATAATCGCATGTTGTTTAGCCATTTTTTTCGTTCCTAGTGATAAGACGATGGTAACAATTGACTGTAAAGCTTCAGGAATTGCCGCCACTGCGACCGCGACTGCAAACATAAAGGCGTTGATAATTTCTTCCGTTAAGTTAGTAGGCGCACCGCCAATAAATAAACGCGAAATCTGAACCACCAAAATTAAGATCGATAAGGCTAAAATAGCCAAACTTAATTTTTTACTGAAACGATCCAAACCACGTTGCAGTGGGGTTTTACTTTCGGTTGTAGACTCTAATAGATTGGCAACTTGCCCAATTTCAGTTTGGCTACCAGTTGCGCTAACGAAAAACTTAGCACGACCATAGGTAACAATTGTGCCACTAAAAACCATATTATCACGATCACCCACCGGTAAAGTGCCAGTTAAAACGGCTAAGTCTTTTTCTGCTGGCGTCGATTCACCAGTTAGCATCCCTTCGTCTACTTTTAAAGAGCCGGCTTCAACCAATCGCCCATCAGCTGGCACATAGTCACCGGCTTCTAAAATAACTAAATCACCTACGACTAAATCTTTAGCTGGGATTTGAATTTCTTGTTGATCACGTATTACAGCGGCATCAGGAGCCGATAATTTTTTCAGTGCATCTAGCGAGCCTTCTGCTTTTTTAGTTTGAATCACACTCACTACCGAGTTCAGTAATAATACTGCAAAAATTACTAAGGATTCAACGTGAGCGCCCATCACCATTTGAACAATCGCAACAATTAACAGTACTACTACCATGGCATCTTTAAAGGTGTCTAAAAATAGTCGCCAACTAGATTTTTTTGGTTGTTCTTTTAACTGATTGGGACCATTTTCTGCCAGTCTTTTAGTCGCTTCAGCAACTGACAAACCATTTTCTGATGTTTGCAGTGTCTGTTGTAAATCTTTGATATTTTTCTGATAAATTTCCATTATATTCCTCCAATTCAATAAAAAAAGAGACCTAAGACAAGTGATGTTTACTTGTCTTAGGTCTCACCATTTCATATGATACCAGAGAACGCGATGCGTTAACTTACTGTTGATATCATAACAACTACTCGAGTTGTCGGTTACTCCCCTAAGGAATCTTCTTTTATCGTAAAGTGAATACTACAGGAATTTTTTTAAGAGCGCAACGTTTTTGTTTGTTCTTAATTATTTTCCAGCAATGATGGTTTCGATGGTACTTTGATCTAAGCCTTTTAACACTTGAATCAACATTTCTCTAGCAGCATCAAAATCCGCAATGCTAAACATCGTTTGGTGGGTATGGATATAGCGACCACAAACACCAATCACTGTGCTTGGAATTCCTTGATTTGATGTGTGGGCAGCGCCAGCATCAGTACCGCCTTTTGAAACAAAGTATTGATAAGGAATATGATGAGTTGCCGCAATATCTAATAAATATTCTTTTAGGCGAGGCAATAAGATCATTCCAGGATCTTGAATCCGTAAGAGTGTCCCTTCACCTAAGTGTCCGAAAGTTCCTTTGGTTGTGACAGTGTCATCAGCTGCTGAACAATCCACCGCAAAGAATAAATCTGGTTGAAATTTTGTGACTGCTGGTTTTGCTCCCCGCAAGCCAACTTCTTCTTGGACATTTGCGCCGGCGACTAAGGTATAATCTAGTTTTTCTTGGGCTAAAGCTTCTAGCGCTTCTAAGACGACTGTACAGCCATAACGATTGTCCCAAGCTTTACTGATGATATTTTTTCCATTGGCCGTTTTAATGGTTTCTACTAGAGGTACGATGGTGTCCCCAGGTCGCACGCCATAACTTTCAGCTTCTGCTTGAGATTCAAAGCCAGCATCAAATAGAATATCCTCTACTTTAATTTGTCCTTGACCGCTAGTTCCTCTTAATAAATGCGGCGGAACGGAAGAGGAGATACAAGGATAATTTCCATTAGCTGTTTTTAGCGTAAAGCGTTGAGCAGAAACAACATAAGGGTTCCAGCCACCTAATGGGGTAACTTTGAACAAACCTCTTGGCGTAATTTCTGTTAGCATAAAACCAACTTCATCCATGTGAGCAGCAACCATGACCCGTGGTTTTTCGGCAGCAGCATGTTTTAAGCCAAAAATACCTCCCAAGCCATCTTGTGCGACTTCATCAACTAAAGGTGTCAGTGCTTTTCTCATATAGCTACGAATGTCTTCTTCAAATCCACTGGTTCCCTGTAATTCAGTTAACTCTTTGATACGTTGAAATGCTTTTTCATCCATTTTTTATGACGCCCCTTTCAAAATTATTATAAACTTTTTTTTAAAGGTTGGATAGGACTTAGATAATCTTCCTTATTTTAAATATTTAGTTATAATAAGAAGGATAAAGAAAAAGAAAGAGGATTTGATGAGAGAAATAACAAAAAATATATTTCGTTTTTTTTTACTAATTATTTGTGGTGTAGGATTGAGTTGGCAGCTGGGGATGTTAAGTGGGGATTTTGATAGTTTTCAGTTGATTTTTTATACGATTCAAAGTGATTTTTTAATTTTTTTAACGTATCTTTTTTTAGTTCTTACTAGTTTTTTTCAAAGCTTATATCAACGGAAATTTATTTCAAAAGACGTCTCTGCTAATCTATTAGGTAAGTTAACTTTGCTAGCTGTCCTTTCCTCGGTCGCTGATAATTTTTTTACCACACCTAGCACAGTGGATCCAAGAGTTATTTTTCTATTGCATCATTTTTTACCACTGCTAATGTTGCTGGATTGGTTTATCTTTGTACCAAAGGCGGAAATTAAACAGACAAAACCTTTAACCTGGATCATTTTTCCGTTATTGTATTGGTTGTTTATAGTTGTTCGAGCAACATTTTACTTACCGTTAAGAAATAGTTTTTCGTGTTATCCATACAGTTATTTGGATGCAGATTTGCTCGGATGGCCAACGGTTTTTGTACATATGTTTGCTTTACTGCTTTTATTATTGATTATCGGTTATGCTTTAAAAAAAATCGGTAGTGGGCGCTATTTACAAGTTTTAAAGTGTTGGTTAAAAAATAATAAAAAAATAATGTAATTTGACGGGTCAAAAATAATCGAAAAAAAACTTGATTGGTTCTATACTTTGGATTATCAAATATGGAAACAAAGATTGTGGGGATTCGATTATGGCCAGCAAAAGCAAATTACTATCAGGCCCAATTATTGTTTTGGGTCTGTTTTCATTTCTATCATCTTTATCAGGAGAAAGTACCAATTTAGCCTTACCAAATATTAGTCAAGCGTTACAAATAACCAATAACCAAGCTACTTGGATTGTTCAAGTAGGCTTAATTACAACAACCATTTTGTTAGTGGCTTTTGGTCATTTAGGAGATATGATTTCAAAAGAATTTGTTTTCTTAATCGGTGGCATTTTTTTTACATTGGGATCACTGGTGAACGGATTGGCACCGGGATTAACGATATTATTGTTGGGGAGGGTTGTGCAAGCGATTGGTTCGGCAATGATAATGGCAAACTCAATTGGCATTACGACAGAATTGTCCACACCTAAAAACCGTGGCGAACTATTAGCAATTACCTCGATGTTTATTTCAGTAGGAGCCATCTCTGGTCCGGCTATCGGTGGGTTGATTTTATCCTTTACTTCATGGCGCTTGATTTATTTGATCAATGTACCTTTGGGAATTTTATTTATTTTAATTGGTTTGAAGGTTTTTACCTTCCCTAAAATATCGGTAGCGACTGTAAAAAAATCTTTAGCTGGTGCCAATTGGTTCGGGCAAATTATTTTTTCAGTGGGAATTATTGTTTTGTCCATAAGTAGTTTATTTTTTCAAAACCCAAAGTTAAGCTATTTAGTCGGTATAGCAGCTTTTATTCTAGGAGCCGTTTTAACAATTTATTCCTTTATGCAAGATGATCACAGTCAAACACCTTGGATTTCTCCAACCATTTTACGGAATAAACCTTTTGTTTTTTCAATGTTCGCTTTATTCTTGGCCATGTTGGTGAATGTTGCCTCGAATATTTTATTACCGTTTTATTTACAAAGTTTCAATGGTATATCGCCATTGATTGCTGGTTTAATTATGATTTTGCAATCTAGCGTGATGTTGTTTGTTTCACCAATCTCAGGCCGTTTAGCTGATCGGATAGGATCAGGAAAATTAATTATTGCCGGTTTGTTAGTCTTAGCCGTCTCTCAAATAGGCTATACAATGTTTCCTCTTAAATTTAATTGGCTGCTAGTTTTATTGCCAATTTTATTGAATGGTGTGGGTATGGGAATGTTTTTGGCGCCTAATAATTCTTTGGCCATTTCCTATGTAGATAAAAGTTTAACAGGTGTGGCAGGTTCTTTGACTTCGTTTTTTAGAACAATTGGAATGAGTTTGGGGATTACGATTGCTTCGACGGTTTTATTTGCTCAATTACCAGGTGTAAGATATATCACGCCTCAATTAGGGACGACCTTTTTGACAGCTTTTCATCATGTCTTTTTATTAATGACTGGATTATCTTTGATTGCGGCTATTTTATCTTTATACTTATTGAAATGGGAAAAAGAAAGGGCACTTAAGAATTAACTCGTGCCCTTGACTTGATAATAGATGATTTCAAAAGTAATCTGGTGAATATTTTCTTTAGTTAATTGATCGCCAAATACGGTGTTTAGTCGTTTCGCCAAATCTTCTGAGGAAAGTTCGTCTTGATAATAATCATGGAAAAAAGATTTTTCGTATATTTCTTTATGTTGATAAGTAAATTGTTTGGTTTGATAGCTAATCTGTAATTGATCGAGCTTTTTTTTATAACTTTGATTGATTGCTAAATCGGGATTTTTAGCTTCAAATGGGCTAAATAAGCTGTCAGAATCTTCAATGACCCGTAATAAACAACACCAATCTTTACTGAGACGATTAAAAGCAGGCAAGTCATCAGCTTTTAAAGTCGGATTCATCGCTGAAAAAACGAGATCAAAATGTTGTGGCTGTTGAAAGAATTCCGTTTGTGCCATTTGCAGGAAGGCAACCTTTGAGTTGGCCTTCTTTTTTGCAAGCTCAATCATTTTTTTTGAGAAATCCACTAGTAGATATCTTTCTGTAAAAGATTGAAAAAATGCCATATATCTACCACTGCCACCAGCTAAATCAAGTATACTAGACTGAGGTAAAATTTTTGCTTGGAGTAAAAAATCAGTGAGATCTTTTTCAATTGTTGTAAAAGAAGCTGCTTGAATTTCGTCGTATTCTTCGGCGAAATCATCCCAAAAATTTTCGTTCATTTTTTATCCTTTCTTGGAGGTTCTAATGATTATAAACAATATTTCCCCACAAAAATTAACACCGATTTTGACCGATTTATTAGCGCTTGATCAGCAGAACAAAGCGGTCTCAGCTATGCCTATTCAGACCATCGCTTTTTCAGCAGAAATAGCCGATCAAATTGTCGGCGGTGTTACTGCTAAAATTACTGGTGAAAGCCTGCATATTTCCTTGTTGGCGGTATCGCCGCAGCAACAAAATCAAGGGATTGGGGCTAAGTTGATTGAAAAAGTTGAAGCCTATGCACTCACAGAAAAATTAACCACTATAACTTTAACAACTAAAAGCTATCAGGCGCTAGATTTTTATTTGAAACAAGGCTATCAAACTTTTGCAGAACTAACAGATGTGCCAGTTCGCGGTATCACTAAATATTATTTATTAAAACGCCTTTCTTAAAAATAATAATATTGAACAGTTAAAATAGCGACTAAAACTAAAATAGCCGGTAAAAAATTTGAGACTCTGATTTTGGTTAATTTCATAACATTAAAGCCAATCGCCATAATCATCAGTCCGCCAATCGCACTGATTTCATCCATTAAGAGAGTCAGTAATTCAGGTGGTAGATATTTCACGATAATGCTGGCAAAAATTGCGATTAAACCTTGATAAATAATTACCGGAAAAGCTGAAAATAATACGCCAATCCCTAGTGAAGCAGTCAACATAATCGACATAAAACCATCCATTACTGCTTTGGTAAATAGGGTAGTGTGGTCATTAGACACACCACTTTGAATCCCACCGATAATCCCCATAGAACCAATTAAATAAATCAGACTAGCCGTGACAAAACCTTCAGCAAAATTGCTATTTCCCCGAGCAAAACGCCGTTCTAAAAACAGACCCAATTTTGTCATGGCATCTTCAATTTTTAAACCTTCACCAATCATGCCACCAATACAAATCGCAATAATAATTAGAATAAATGACTTGGCGGTAATCGCCATCTGGACAGCTAAAGCAATCACCCCTAAAGCAATTCCTTTTGTTACAGTATCTTTCGTCTGTTCAGAAATATTTCGTAAAACCACTCCTGACAAACTCCCGGCAATAATTGCTAAACCATTTACAACAGACCCCAAAAGAATCATCCCAACACCTTCATTTCTTTAAAATGAGAAAATAATTAAAATCAATACTAACATGAAGCTGTCGCTCATAGCAATAGCAAAAAAGCCCGAAAAATTTTCGGACTTCTCATTTAAATTTCACCTTTTTTTAGACGTTCACGTTTTGCTAAGATCGGCATTACAAAACCTAATCCAATTAAAACGACAATTCCGACAATATTAATAATTAATTCGTGCCAGAAAAGTGAAGAGCCATAAGGGGCATCTTGTGGCAAAATCCCAAAAATTGTTGCAACTGCAGTAATAATCAAACACCACATACCGACAAATACGGCGAAGCGATCATTTTTAATAAAGACATAATCGGAAGGAAATTTTTGTGTATCTTGTCGAATTTTGATAAAGGCGTAAAAAATCCAACAAGTGACACCGGGAGAAATAATTCCGTTTAAGTTCAACAGCCAGTTGAAAATATCATTCATCTCTGGCAGGAAAACCCCTAGTAATAAAATGAAGGCACTCAAGGCAGTTGTTAAAATATAGCCATTGATTGGTAAACCATCCTCATTTAACTTGGTTAAGGCTTGCGGCATATACTTTTTACCGGTATCAGAGATCAACATCCGAGTCATTGCATCCAATAAAACTGCCAGTAAAGCACACATATAAATAATTTGGGTAATGGCAAAGATATACATTAAGGTATTTCCTAGATGATAAAATTCTCCCAAACGTTGAAAGGCATAGTAAGAACCATTCATTTTTAAATTATTTGGCAAGTTATGGGCATTAAAGAAAACTCCTAATGAGAATGAACCAAAGACCGTTAAGAAAATCGTCATCACTGTTAACATAATCATTGCTTTAGGAAAATCTCTTTTTGGTTTTTTCATCCGAATCACAAAAGGGGCGACCAATTCGGCACCGTTAATGGCATAAATCAATAATCCAATTGTTGTTAAATAATGTAAATTAAACTTTGGCAAAATGGTTTGAAAATTCATTGGTTGCGTTTCAATATGACCATTGGGCATAAATAGGGAAGTGAAGGTCATCACGACAAATAAAATCGCCATAATAAACATTGCCCCACCACCTAGTGTGCTTAACACTTCCAAAGACTTTTTGAAATGACGTTGTAAAAAAATAAATATTAAAAAAATGACAAAAGTTAACAACGCAAACATTGAGTTAGACAATTGCTCTTCTAACGAATCATTCCCGTTAATGACCCAACCAAAACCAACCACTACCGCATTGGCTGTGTCTACTACGTAAGGAATTGAGGCCGCCCAATAAGTCCAAGCAGTAAAATAGCCTAACCGATCGCCGCTAGTTCCTCTGACCCATGAAGTTAAGCCGCCACCTTCATGATTAAAAACTGAACCTAATTGTCCCACCATCAATGAATAAGGGATTACATAAAGTAACAGCAAAATCACCCAAGAAGTAATTACGCCCATTCCTTGATTGGCAAAATTATAAATAATATCATCAAATCCGATAACTGTAACAAAAGACATCATGGCTAAAACTGGCCATGAAATAAAACTTTTTTTCTCTTCCATGAAGTTGCTCCTTTAATTTTAATCTAAGTTTTCAGCAGCAAACAGGGAGGCTTATTTAATGGCAACAAAGTCGAAACATCCTCTCATTCGAATCGCTTTATCTTCCCATGAAAACAATCGTAAGGTCAACTGTTAAATAAAAAAAATGGAGCAGACTAGGCTGCTCCAATTTATAAAAAACTCTTTACATAATCGCCAATAAGGCTTCAATATCTGCTCTTTTAGTTGCCCAGCTCGTAGCAAAACGAATTACTGTGTGACTATCGTCAAAGATTTCCCAGAAACCAAAAGCAACTTGTTCTTTTAATTTTTCCATTTTCTTGTTTTCCAAAATAATGAATTGTTGATTTGTTGGGGAATCTAGATAAAATTGATAGCCTTTTTCTTTTAGGCCAGCTTTTAATAAATCGGCTAACTCAATTGCATTTTTACTGATTTCAAAATATAGATTATCGGTAAATAAAGTATCAAATTGAATCCCTAATACACGTCCTTTAGCTAATAAGGCGCCTTGCTGTTTCATATTTGGAACAAAATGAGCTGGGGTATTATTCTTAGTGAAGACGATGGCTTCTCCTAATAAGGCACCAACTTTTGTACCGCCAATGTAAAAAACATCTACTAAATCAGCTAATTCTGCTAAAGTTACATCATTTTCTGAACTTGCCAAGGCGTAACCTAAACGAGCCCCGTCAACAAACAAAGGAATTTTATATTCATCACAAACGGCGCTGATGTCCGTTAATTCTTTTTTAGAATAAATCGTCCCATATTCAGTTGGTTGAGAAATATAAACCATGCCAGGTTGCACCGCAAAATCACGGTTGCCATCATTCCAATAATTTTTCATATATTGCTTCACGTCAGTGGCTGAGATTTTGCCAACTTTTTGCGGTAAAGTCAATACTTTGTGACCGGTAAATTCAATCGCTCCAGTTTCGTGAGTAGTGATATGTCCGGTTTCAGCTGCCAGCACACCTTCTGTTTTATTTAGCATCGAAGCAATCACTAAAGCATTGGTTTGCGTACCACCAGAAATAAAATAAATATGGGCATCTGGTTTTTCACAAGCTGCTTGAATTTTTTGACGGGCATTTTGACAATAAATATCATTTCCATAACCAGTTAATTTTTCCTCGTTAGTTGCCACCAAGTTAGCCAAGATTTTTTCATGGGCCCCTTCTAAGTAATCGCTCTCAAAATTTAACATCTAATTCCTCCTAGTCTAATGAAGCATCTTTCTGATAAAATTATCCCATAAATAAATCTATTATCAAGGGGAGTTTTTTAGTTTGGAAACAAAACGATTAATATTTAGAGAGTGGCGTGACGGAGACCAAATCCTTTTGAATAAATTTTTGCAGGATGCTGAAGTGATGTCCGCTTATGAACATGCTTTTTCTGATGAAGAAGTAACCAATTGGTTAGCTTGGAATGTAAAATCCTATGCTGAAAATGGTTTTGGCTTATGGGCATTGGAATTGAAAGAAACTGGTGAAATTATTGGCGAATGCGGTTTGATTTTACAAGAAATTGACGGAGAATTTTTCCCCGAAATTAGTTATCATTTGGCACAAAAATTTTGGCATCAAGGCTACGCTACAGAAGCCGCTCTAGCGGTTCGAGATTGGACGTGGCTAGAAACAAATTATACGGAATTAATTATTACCACAAGAGATATCAACATTGCCTCCATGAACGTCGCGATTCGCTGTGGTTTTATTATTAAAAAAAGAATGGTCAAATATTATCGCGGGCTTGAAATGCCCCATTATTTGTTTGGATACAAAAAGACACCTCATAATAGAGATGCCTCAGCTTTATAGTTGGATTGATTCACCGACCGCCATTACTTGACCAATACCATCTGGTAATAGTTCTACAAATTTGTCGGGATCTTGTTTGATTAAAGGAAAAGTATTGTAATGAATCGGGACGACTTTTTTAGCTTTTAGTCGTTTGGCTGCACTAGCTGCTTCTTGTGGTCCCATCGTGAAATTATCACCGATTGGCAAGAAAGCTACATCGATTTCAAAGGCTTTACCAAATAATTCCATGTCACCAAAATTTGAAGTATCGCCAGCATGATAAATCGTTTTGCCATTACTTTGCAAAATAAAACCAGCTGGATCACCCATATAAAGCATTTTACCTTCAAATTCGTAGCCAGAACTATGTTGAGCGTGCATCATTTTCACCCGACCAAAAGGAAAATCGAACTTCCCACCAAGGTTCATAGGATGCCCTTTTTCAGCACCTTGTGTCGCTGCAAAATGTAAAATTTCTGGTTGAGCAATAATTGTCGCATCATTATTTTTGGCAATTTCTACCATGTCACCAATATGATCGTTGTGCCCATGTGTAATCAAAATATAATCTGTCTCTACTTTACTGGCTTCCAAATCAGTGAGGGAATTACCGTTAATAAAAGGGTCAAATAATAGTTTTGTGCCGTCGTCAGTAACCACTGATAAAACCGAATGTCCGTGATAGGTAATTTTCAATAGAAAAACCTCCTTTTTTTTATTATACTTTTAGATAGGAAAATAAACTATTAAGATCCCTTTAAAAAGAAGAGGTGTTTTATGGAATTAATCGTCAGTCCAACATTAAAGGAATTAGGTGTCACTTTAAGTTATCACTTAGTTTCTTTTAAAAATCAAGATCACCAAGAAAAATTGTGGCAAGAACTATTAAATCCTCTGTTTCAACAATTAGAGACTGGGGGCGTTGGTCAGATTAAAGAGGATCCGCAAATCATCGCCACTAAAAAGGTTTATCGCGCATTAGGGAAAGATCCGGCACGTTTTCGACCGTCTTCAGATAGTTTGTGGCGTCGCGTAGCCCAGCAAAAGGGCTTGTATCAAATCAATGATTTAGTAGATTTAAATAATTTTTTTTCACTGAAATATAGAATCCCTTTTGGTTCTTACGATGTAACAAAAATCCAATCACCAATTACTTTAACGGTGGGTGAAGCTGGTGAAACTTATCCAGGAATCGGTAAAGCTTCAGTCAATATTGAAAATTTAATGGTATTAACCGACGAATCGGGACCGTTTGGCAGTCCAACAGCAGATTCAACGCGGGGAATGATTGGTGAAGATACATCGGAAGCGATCGTGATCGGTTATCATTTTTTAGCGGATGACTTCGCTACCATACAAAAAGAAATCAAAGAAGTTTTAGAAGCTTATTTAACTGAGGGTCATGTGATTGAACAAGGAATAGTTTAAAAAATACGAGCGGGAGAGTTTTTCTCCCAGCTCGCATTTTTTTACCAATTTTTACAAACATCAATCCAAGTTTGAAAATCGGTATATTCTTCTAACTCAGGAACTGTTAGCTTAATGGCGCTATTGCCACTACCACAAGCAGGATAAACATAATCAAAGCGTTTCAACGATTCATCTAAATAAATATCTACCTCTGGATTAACCGCAAAAGGACAGACACCACCGACCGGATGACCAACTCTTGTATCCACCTCGTCAGGCTTCAACATAAAAGCTTTCTCTTGAAAAATGCTTTTAAATTTTTGATTGTCGATCTTTGCATCACCAGCAGTGACCAATAAAATCACTCGGTCTTGATTCTTTCGCTTAAAAGATAAGGTCTTAGCAATTTGCTCCGGTTTGGTTCCTAATGCCTGTGCTGCTAAAGCGACGGTAGCTGAAGATTCATTTAAGACAATAATATCTTCTTCGCGACCAAATTCGGAAAAATATGATTGAACTTTTTCTAATGACATAAAATCCCTCCATTTTTTCTAGCAAGCATAGCATTAATTGACGAGAAATTTAAGTCTTTTTAATAAAAAAGAGACAAAATCGTAACGACTTTTTGCTAAAAATATTATAATACTTTTCTGGAGGGATGCCTGATGGAAACACGAGGAATCATAATTAATCAATATGGACATGCAGATCAACTGGTGGAAGGAAAAGTCCTTTTACCAGATTTAAAAGAACATCAAGTTTTAATTAAAACGAAAGCCACATCGATCAACCCCATCGATTGGAAATTACGTGAAGGATTTTTGGCTCAAATGTTTGAATGGGAATTTCCAATTATTTTAGGTTGGGACGTTGCTGGAATTATCGAAGCAGTTGGTAGTGAAGTAACCGATTGGAAAATTGGTGATGCCGTTTTTGCTAGACCAGAAACGACTCGCTTCGGCACTTACGCAGAAGATGTTATTGTTGACGATCATCTATTGGCTAAAAAACCTGAAAATGTTGGTTTTGATGAGGCGGCAGCTGTTCCTTTGGCAGGATTAACTGCTTATCAAGCATTATTTACTCATGGACATCTAAAAGCTGGTGAAACTGTTTTGATTCACGCCGGTGCTGGTGGTGTGGGTACTTATGCAATTCAATTAGCGAAAAATGCTGGCGCAAAAGTAATCACAACTGCTAGTGCCAGTAACATCAATTTATTAAAAGAATTAGGCGCCGATGAAGTAATTGATTATCGAACTACTGATTTTTCTGAAGAATTGCAGAATGTTGATTTGGTTTTCGATACAATGGGTGGCGAAATTCAAGAAAAAAGTTTTAAAGTTTTAAATCAAACAGGACGTCTGATTTCAATCGTCAGCCAACCGGATTTATCATTGGCGCAAGACATTTTATTGGCAAAAAGTATTTGGTTGAATCCCAATGGACAACAACTTCAAGAAATTGCTGATTTGATGACTGCCGGCAAAGTACGCAGTGTAATTGGCGCAAAATTTCCATTAACTGCGGCTGGGATACGAGAAGCCCATTTGATGAGTGAAAGCCATCATGCTAAAGGAAAAATTGTCATTGTGAAGTAGAAAAAAAGCAACCTCTCTCTTTTTTTGAGAGGTTGCTTTTTTTATTTTAAAAAATAAACGCTTGCTCAGCTTCATAATTTCTTCAAAAAATAGCCGTAGACAAAGCCAAAGTTTTTATACTATCTTAGAAAGGAATAAGAAAAAAGGAGATATTGTTATGCGAGTGTTAATAATTGAAGATAATCAAGAATTGTCAACTAGCATGAAAGCTGGATTGGAGCAGGAAAAAATCTCAGTCGATCTTGCATACACTGGAATAACTGGGGAAGAAAAAGCTTTTGTTAATTCATATGATGCAATTTTATTAGATTTAAATTTGCCAGATAAGGATGGCTTGGAGATTTTGTCTTTTTTAAGACAATCAAAAGTTGAAACACCAATAATAATTATTACCGCACGAGATGAAATTCAAGAACGGGCGAAAGGTTTAGATTTTGGGGCAGATGATTATTTAGTAAAACCATTTGACTTGTTAGAATTGAATGCTAGATTAAGGGCAATTATTCGTCGGTTTCATGGTCGAACGACACCCCAAATTACGATTGGAAAATTAGTAGTGAATCCAGTCTGCCGCCAAGTCATATATGACCAAAAAGTCATCTCACTAAAGCCAAAAGAATACGATATTTTATTGTGCATTGTTGAAAACTATCCAGCGATTGTCCCTATCGCAAAGATTGCTGAACATGTTTATGATGATGATTTCGACCCTTCTTCATCAGTTTTACGTGTTCACATGGCTCGTTTGAAGAAAAAATTGGCAGATGCAGCTGACAGAGAATTATTAAAAAATATTCGATCAAAGGGGTATCAAATATGCGACTAAATTTCAAAATGACAGTTGTAATGGTGACTTTTTCGTTGTTAGTTACTGCTGTTTTAATTAGCAGTTTTTTTCTTGTACGAACCAATATTTTACAAATGAATGTCGCTGATTCTTTAGGGGACAATTTTTTTGTAGAAAATATCCAAGATGCCAAAATTGAAATTACTTCAGCTTCTGAAGGACAAAATATTTCTCAATTTGCAGTCAGCAGTGATCGATTAGATAGTATCTATATGAATGAGTATTTTAAATATTTACCATCGATTGCTTTAGTGGTTTGTAGCGTGATTTTACTCTTGACCTTTCTTTTGTGGGCGGTTTTGCGAAAAATCTATAATAAACAAATTTTAGCAATTACTCATGACATGAACTTCATTGAGGACTTATCAATCGAAACGATAAAAGATCAAGCCGTAGCTAATGCATTCGGAACAATAAAGCAAAAATTTGACGGTCATCTAAGTGATTATAAACGATTAAATAGCTATTTAACTCACGAACAGAAAAATGCAATCGCTGTTTTGAGGAATAACATCGAACTGGAAAGTGCAGGACAAACGAATCTGCAGGTTTTAGACCGCTTAACTGATAGTATCGATGATATTTTAACACTGTCAAATAATCAAGGAGACTTAACAGAGGAAAAAGTAGACGTGGCATTAATTTGTGCAGAAGTGTGTGATCTTTACCAAAAACATTACCCTCAATTATATTTTAGGTTTGATGAAGAAGCTACAACGATGATTTATGGTAAGGACCGTTGGATTTATCGTGCTATTTCCAATTTAGTTGATAATGCGATTAAGTATGGTCAAGGTAAGCCAATCGAAGTCGTCGTTGAAAAGTTAAAAGAAAGTATCATCGTAAAAGTTAAGGACCAAGGTTGCGGTATTCCAGAGAGAAAACAATCCGAAATTTTTTCTCATAATTATCGGGTTCGGGGATTGAAACAAGACGGTTACGGCATTGGTTTATCTGTTGTTATGCATGTTTGTAATTTATGTCGTGGCTTCGTTTATCTAGAAAGTGAAGAAAATCAAGGGTCAGTTTTTTATTTAACATTCCCTAGTGAGAGTTAACATAGAATTAACATTTGATTTGCTACTATCCTATTGTAGGAGGAAAAATGATGATTATCATCAAACAGGCGTTATTGAATTTTAGGCGCAATAAATGGCATGATTCTATGATTGCTGCACTATTTTTTTGTTTAATTTTTTTGTTTTGTTTTTTATTGCAACTCTATAAAGTTGCTGATTATTCTTTATCCGAAATGCAAAAGCAAACGGCAACAGTTGTGACTGTAGAACCCAGTTTTAAAGAAGAGCAGGTAGAAAATTTGACGGCAGAAGATCTTCAAGCAATCAAAGCACTTCCGTATGTGAAAGAAATCAATATGATTGGTTACATTTCTTTAGAAATGGATGGACTGCAGACTAGTGAAAAGATCACAAAAACAGAAGGAGCTATTGTATCTGATACTGATTTATTTGAAACTTCTGAATTTCCTACCATGGGAGTAACTATTTTATCTGATGAGGCACTAAAAAAATATTTTAGTCAGAACTGGTCAATCAAGGGTGGTCTACCTTCAGAGGTAAAAACGTGTTTAGTCACTAAACAGTTTGCCGAAGAAAATCAACTAAAATTATTTGATGAACTAAGTGTTGGAGAAACGAATCAAAGGCAAAAATTAAAAATTGTTGGAATTGCTAACCCGAAAAAAAACAGCGCAGCACAAGCATTTTACAGCTCAATTTTTATTAACCCAATAACCAACCAGTCTTTAAATGTTCCTCAAGATAATAATTTTAGTACTATAAGCATCCAGCTAACGTCTAGTAAGAAACTAGGAGCTTTAAAAAAAGAGCTCCATAAAATTTCTTCGTTTAATCATTACCGGGTATATAAGGATCAGAGTTTTGTTCAAGTCTACGAGGTATTTCTGAATCAAAAAGAAATGTTGCTAAATGGTGTGATTGCCAGCGGTATTTTGAATTTATTTTTACTTAGTTTGTTTTATTATTACTTTTTTAAAAAGCGCCAATCCGATTTATTCAGTCTACATTTAATGGGGCTGCGTCAAAGCTATTTGATCCTTAGCAATATTTTGGAGATTGTTTTAATCGTGATTATTTGCTGGTTAAGTGCGTGTATATTAACCAATTTGTTAACGATTGAAGTGACAAAGGATTGGTTTAGTCGCTTACAACAAACTACCCGAGATTATCTGCCCTTGCTGTCATTAAAACAACCGATTTTTAATTCAGCTGTGGTTCAAAAACTTTTTGTGGGAAGCTTAATTATTCTAGTCCCTTATTTAATTGGTTTCATGGTAATTACTTCAGCTTTAACAGGACGCTTAAGTTATATATATAGCAGCTATTCTTATCAATCAAGGAGGCTGATGAAATCATGAAACAACTCGTATTAGAAAATGTAAGCTATTGCCCTAAAAATTCAACAGAAAAAATTTTAGATCAAATAAACGGTGAATTTTTGACAGGAAAAATCTATTTTATTTTGGGAAAGAAACAGACAGGTAAAACGACATTATTATCAATTCTAGCCGGACTAGTCCGTTGCACTGAAGGGAAAATTCTAGTCGATGGAGAAGATCTTAGTTTGACTAATCAGGATGATTTTCGAGCAGAAAAAATTTGTTGTCTTTTTCAAAATGGAAACTTGGTGAATGATAGTGCGTTAGCGAATTTAGAACTTGAAATGCTCTTAAGCAAGCAACCAAATCGAACGGATGAATTAATCAATAGTTTACAAATTGCTGGATTAACAGATAAAAAAATAAAAACAAACATTAAAAAGCTAACAAAAAAAGAACGACAGATGGTGTATTTAGCCAAAATTTTAGTCAGTCGAGCTAAATTGATTTTATTAGATGATCCTAGCCAATTATTTTCAGAGTTAGACGAGGAAATGATAGTGCGTAAAATAGCAGATTTCTGTCGAAGAAATGATAAATGTCTGGTGATAGTTAGTCAGTCAAATAATGCAATAAAATTTGCCGATGAATTGTGGGGCTTGAATGGGGGAAAACTATTATTTATTAAAGAGCAGCCAAGATAAATCGGGGAGATGAAAAATCGTTGTTCTTTGATTGAAAGGATCAAAAATGAACTATTTGAAACGAGCATGGTATAGTGTCAGTCGCAGAAAAGGAAAATCTTTCATTCTATTTACTGTTGTTTTTGTCTTAGGAAATGTCATTGCCGGTGCAATTGCAATTCAACAATCAACTGGAAATGTGGAAAAGAAAATGAAACAACAATTAGGAGCCACAGTGAGTGCAGAAATGGACATCGATAAATTAATGGAGGAAGGTGATGGTACCGCTTCGTTCACTGGTCCTGCTCCTTTGAAAGAAGAAACAATCAAACAAATTGGATCCTCTTCGTATGTGAAAGACTATGATTATAGTTATTCAGGTTATTTAACTGTTGATAAATTTAAAACATATCAAATGAAAAATGATAATGTCAGTGTAAATGGCGATATTGCTTCTTTAAACTTGAAAGGAAGTAATAGAAGTGAAGCTGCTGATTTCAAAAATAAAAAAATTAAGTTAGTTGAAGGTCGGTTAGTGTCTAAGGATGAAATCAAAAATGGTAAAGCAGTAGCGGTTATTTCAAAAAAAGTTGCTGATGAGAATGGTTTGGGTATCGGAGATCAAATGGTGATTGATACAAAAATGGTTTCTCAGAATGCTGACGGGACAAGTGAATCTCAAGAAGCGCTGAAACATTCGATAGAAATTGTGGGCTTGTTTGAACCAATCACTTTAGATAAAAAGAAAAGTGATGAAAAAAAAGGTGGCATCCAGCAACAGTTTTTAGAAATGGATCAGTTCAATACAATTTATATGTCTAATAAATTGGTACGTTCAATTAACCAACAAGAAATTGAAAAAGGAAAAGAACTTGATCCTGATGCTTATAAAGATGAGGAAGTCCAGCAACAGATCACACCAATCTATAATTTGAAATCGCCTGATGATGTTGAAGCTTTCAAAGAAGAAATGACAGCTTTGTTACCAGAAGGTTATAAAGCAACTGCTTCAACTGATGAGTTTGATAAGGTTGGTGGCAGTGTTCAAAAACTTTCAACAATTTCTGGTTATGTAGTTATATTGTCGATTATTGCTTCTTTATTGATTATTTCTTTAGTCGTTGTACTTTTTATGAGAGATCGAAAACATGAATGGGGCATTTATTTATCCTTAGGGGAACGTAGAAAACACATCATGCAACAGGTTGTTTTAGAGCTTTTATTCATTAGTTTGGTAGCCATGTGTTTGTCTTTAATTACCGGAAATATGTTAGGTAAATTAATTTCTGAGTCATTAGTCGCCAGTGATGCATTAACGGAATTACAACAAGCTGCAGGAAATCAATTATTCATTTCTGGGAGTTCAAGTCTAGGTGCTAGTCTTAGCACAGAAGATGTAATTAATAACTACCAAGTCAAATTTTCGTTGTCTTACATCGTTACTTTTTTAATTTCAGGAATTTCAACGGTCTTATTATCAGCGATTTTGCCGTTGACTTATGTAATGCGCTTAAATCCTAAGAAAATTATGATGTAGGAGGAGAAATTTATGACAATCTTAAAAGCAAAAAATATTTATTATTTTTATCAAGATGGTGACCAAAAACGAATTATTTTAAATGATACTTCTGTTAGCTTTGAAAAAGGCCAGTTTTATACAATTTTAGGTGATTCTGGATCAGGTAAGACCACTTTTCTGTCATTGATAAGTGCCTTAGATGAACCAAAATCCGGTGAAATTCTATACCAAGGAACTGATATTCAAACAATTGGATACGGAAAATACCGACGAGATGATGTAAGCATAATTTTTCAAAATTACAATTTAGTTCCTTATTTAACAGCGCTGGAAAATGTGTTAGTAGCTATGACGATTACAGATAATTCCTTACCAAAAAATCATCAAGAAGTTGCTTACAATTTACTAGATTATATTGGTATCAATAAAAATAAAGCTGATCGCGTAGTGACACAACTTTCAGGGGGAGAGCAACAACGAGTGGCAATTGCTCGAGCCTTATCAACAAATGTTGACATTATTTTAGCTGACGAACCAACTGGAAATTTAGATCAAGAAATGGAACAAGAAATTGTCAATATTTTTAAAGATTTGGCCGTTACTCATAACAAATGCGTAATCGTAGTAACTCATTCGAAAGAAATCGCGCAGCAATCAGATAAAACTTTCTTTTTAAAACAAGGCGAGTTGGTTCATTATGAGTGATTTCCTTTCAAATTTTAATGGCCCTAATTATAAAAAAAGCGAAGAACAATCCAAGGAAATAGAAGAAAAAAAAGTGCCAGAAAAAAAAGATAATAAACGTTCAAAAAATGAAATAACTGAAATTGACGATACTTATCAAGATAAGCAAAAAAGAAAAAAACGCAGAATAATTGTTGCTGCCTTATTAGCTGTGATAGGTTGTTTTGTCATTTATTATCAGATGAGTCATGTGAAGATGCCTGATTTTACAGATAAATCTTTGTCAGACGCCCGCTTATGGGCAACAAAAAATAAATTGAAAGTTTCTACTAAACAAGAATTTTCATTAAAAAAAGAAGCGAACGTAGTTATGTCTCAGTCCAATCAAGCTGGTAGAAGGGTAAAGAAAGGCACAACTATTCGATTAAACATTAGTAAAGGCCCTAATCCAAACCAACAATTAGAATTACCAGATTTTTCCAAATTAAGTAAGCCGTTGGCAGAAAAATGGATTGAGGAAAACAAAGCAACGAACCTTTCGTTAATTGAAGAGTATAGTGATACAGCTGAAAAAGGAAAATTTCTCAAATTTGAAATTGCAAACTCTGACGTTTCGGAAAAGAAATATCGCCGTAAGGATGCAGCAAAAGTGTTTTATTCTAAGGGGAAAGAAACTTATAAAAAAGATATCTCCGTACCGAATTTTGTCAGACAAACTAGAAATGAAGTAGAAACTTGGGCGAAAAATAATGAGATTAATATGACTTATGAAGAAACAACTTCTAATGATCTACCTGTAGATAGTGTTATTTCTCAAAGTTTGGCTAAAGATGAAAAAATTGCTAAAAAAGATGAAATGACAGTGGTAGTTTCTTTAGGTAAGGGCTATGTGATACCAAATTTTTCTGATTTTAGTATGGAAGATGCTGCAAATGCAATAGACGGAGTGCAAGTTCAGGCAAGAGGAATTTATACAGATAATTTACCTTATGGGCAGTTAGTTTCACAGAGTGTTCCAGCAGGTACAGTTTTAAATGCTAAAAATGATTTGAGGGTTGAAGCTGTGTACTCTCTTGGTCAACCCTATCTAAAAGATTTAAGAGGTTCTTATGTAGAAGGGGATTTGCAAAAGTATTTTTATGATGAGTTTAACTCTAAAGGTGTCAATATTAACTATACAATTCGACAAGTAGATTCTGATCAACCAAAAGGAACGGTTGTTGGGATGAGTGTTCATAATATTTTTCTACCCCTAAATTATACTGTCTCGATTGATATTAGCTTAGGCAACCTTGGGTCGGCTTCTACCAGTATTCCTAATAACCAGAAAGAACAACCTACCGAAGATTAAAATCAGCGTTTCCTGTTTGATAGGAAACGCTGATTTTTATAGTCGAAAACCTTGTTCTTTCAAAAACTCGCTTGTATCAGGACGTAAAATTTGATGAAAATGTTGCAAGATGGTGTCTGACCAATTGCCATTTTGTTGATTAGAACTGCGGTTGGCATAATAAGATGCCATGATTTCATCGTATTTTGTCAAAGTTTCTGGGGTCAATTTTTGATAGCTGTCGATATTAAGCGTTCCTGCTAAAGGAATTCTTGGCTTCACTTCATTTTTTTTCGCGGGATAACCGACCGTTAGACCAAAAATCGGGTACGTCAATTCGGGTAGGTTTAATAATTCTTTGATCCGAAATAAATCATTACGTAAGCCACCGATGTAACAAATACCTAAATCAATTGATTCCGCATAAGTTGCCATGGTTTGGGCGGCGATGGTGGCATCAACAATTGCTACTACGAGGGATTCAACGGTTCTTAATGGTGTTAAATCTTGCTTGGCTTGATTTAAAACTTGGGCATGTTTATTTAAATCTGCCACAAAAACATAATATGCACCGGTATCTGTATAGCCTCGAGCGTTTGAAATATTTTCAATTGCCACCAACTTTTCTGGATCTTTAACCTCAATTAATGAATAAGCTTGGATAAAATGTGAACTGCTGGGACTTTTAGCTGCAGTCACTAATTTTTCTTTTACAGCCTCTGGGATTTCTTTTGTAAGAAAATTCCGCACAGAAGTATGCTGAATCATTTGTTCAAATAATTCCATCGAATCACTCCTTTTTAATTAGTGTAAATAAAATGGAATAATCTAGCTAGCGAAATCTCTCAAAAAAAATAATATGAAAAATTTCATCTTATTTTCATCTGAGTGCAATCTTTATGTTATACTGTTCACAACATTTTTAGAGGAGTGAAGACAATGCAAGCAGTTTTAACAGTAATCGGTAAAGACAAAGTGGGTATCATTGCGGGTGTAAGTCAAAAATTATCTGAATTAAATGTAAACATTTTAGATGTTTCGCAAACAATCATGGGAGATTATTTTACCATGATGATGTTGTTGGAATTAAAAGATGCAGCACAAGATTTTGAAACAACTGCTAAAACGTTGCGGGAATTAGGCAAAGCTTTAGGAGTTAAAATTAGTGTTCAAAACCAAGAAATTTTTGACACGATGCATAAATTATAAGGAGGAAGAACTTTGGAAACTAATCAAATATTAGAAACAATTCGTATGATTGAAGAAGAAAATCTTGATATTCGAACAATTACCATGGGGATTTCTCTTTTGGATTGTATCGACAGTGATGGAGATAAAGCTTGCGAAAAAATCTACCAAAAAATTGTCACTAAGGCGAAAGATTTGGTTAAAGTCGGTGAGGCAATCGAAGCGGAATATGGCATTCCGATTATTAATAAACGGGTCTCAGTGACGCCAATTGCGATTGTTGCGGCAGCTTCACAAGAAACGAGCTATGTAAAATATGCTCATGCTTTAGATCGTGCTGCGAAAACTTTAGGAATTGATTTCATCGGTGGTTTTTCAGCATTAGTAGAAAAAGGTTATCAACATGGGGATGATATTTTAATTCGTTCCATTCCTCAAGCGTTAGCAGAAACTGATTTTGTTTGTGGCTCGGTCAATGTTGGTTCAACAAAAGCTGGGATTAATATGGATGCTGTTAGACAAATGGGTGAAATCATTAAAGAAACGGCAGAATTATCTGATTTAGGCTGTGCTAAATTGGTTGTTTTTGCCAATGCGGTGGAAGACAATCCTTTTATGGCTGGCGCATTTCATGGTGTTGGTGAGGCTGACTGTGTCATCAATGTTGGTGTCAGTGGACCTGGAGTGGTTAAACGCGCGCTGGAAAAAGTCAAAGGAGAATCTTTTGATGTCGTTGCTGAAACCATTAAACAGACAGCCTTTAAGATTACCCGTATGGGTCAATTAGTTGGAAAAGTAGCCTCCGAAAGATTAAATGTTCCTTTTGGAATTGTTGATTTATCTTTAGCACCTACACCAGCTGTTGGCGATTCTGTTGCTCATGTTTTAGAAGAAATGGGTCTAGAAACGGTTGGGACTCATGGAACTACTGCGGCGTTAGCTTTATTAAATGATGCAGTCAAAAAAGGCGGCGTGATGGCTTGTAATCATGTCGGTGGTTTGTCAGGCGCATTTATTCCTGTTTCTGAAGATGCTGGAATGATAGACGCGGTTAATAAAGGTGCTTTAACGATTGAAAAACTAGAAGCTATGACGGCAATTTGTTCAGTCGGGTTAGATATGATTGCGATTGCTGGCGATACACCGGCTGAAAGTATTGCAGCGATGATTGCTGATGAATCGGCTATTGGTGTTATTAATCATAAAACGACAGCAGTCAGAATTATTCCTGCGAAAGGCAAAAAAATTGGTGACATGGTTGAATTTGGTGGTCTTCTAGGACGAGCGCCAGTCATTAAAACCAATCAAAATAGTTCAGCAGATTTTGTGATGCGAGGCGGTAGAATTCCAGCACCGATTCATTCTTTTAAAAATTAAACAGAAAAATTTCTCAAAAGAGTGGTTGACATTCAATTTTTTTAAGGCTATTCTTTACTTATAAAATAAACCTGCTAAGAAAAAGGTCATGATTTTATTTTATTTACTGCTAAGAGAGAGAAGCCAAGGCTGAAAGCTTCTTCTGGAATAAATAAGATTACTCCCTTTGAGCTGATAGAAAACTATCCGATTGATACTCGCTACGTATTGCAAGAGTCAAAGAAATTTTTTTCTTTGAAAACTTGGGTGGTAACACGTTTAGTCACGTCCCTTATATTTTAAGGGGCGTTTTTTGTTTATATTGATATGGTTGAAAAAGGTCATGAGTTAAAGTATTCCCTGTTGCAAGAGAAAGAAGCCAAGGCTGGAAGCTTCTAACATATTTTTTAACTTACTCCCTTTGAATCGGGTTTAAAAAATCCCGCTTGATGTTCGTTAACACATCACCATGAGCCAGAAATTTTTATTTTTGGGAATTTGGGTGGTAACACGTGTGAAACTACGTCCCTTTTACTTTTAAAGGGGCGTATTTTTTTATAAATTTAAACAAATAACAGATTGGAGTTGAGTAGTATGTCAAACAAAGAAATCGAAATCGTCTTTCAAGATGGAAAAAAACAAATGGTGGTGAATGATACTACCTTGATGGAGATAAATCGTGAACAAAAAGCAAAAGCAATTGTTGGAAGCATCGATGGTGAGTTGGTAGACTTAGCTCAGCCAGTCGTTGAAAATAGTGAAGTGGCTTTTTATCAAAAAAATAGTCCTGAAGGCGAGGCTGCGATTCGTCGTTTAAGTAGTTTAATCTTAGCCCGGGCAGTTAAAAATCTATATCCTGAAGTACAATTTGCATCAGAAGAATTAGTGGAAAATGGTTTTTATCTAGATATGCGTTTAGCCCAACCACTAAGCGTTTTGGCTTTAAAAGATATTGAAGTAGAAATGAAAAAAATCATTAAAAGTGATCGAAAAATTGAAAGCAATCAAATGAGTGCCGCTGAAGCTCGTGAAGTCTTCAAAGATAATGAGTTTCAATTATTTTATTTAGCAAAATTTGCCGATGATATTCCGGTATTTGTTTATGACTTAGCAGGCGTAGTGATATTTAGTTTAAAACCATTGGCTTTAAACCTACAAGCAGCTAAAAACTTTGCTTTAGTAAAAGTTTCTGGGGCTTATTGGCAAGGCAATGCAGACAATGAAATGTTGCAAAGAATCTCAGCTGCAGTCTATGCTGATGCGCAACCATTAGAGGACTACTTGGTGTTCCTAGATGAGTCTGAAAAACGTAGTCATCAAAAATTAGGAAAAGAATTAGAACTATTCATGTTTTCAGAAGAAGCACCTGGGATGCCATTTTATTTAGAAAAGGGTCAAATTATTCGTAACGAACTTGAGCGTTTCTTGCGAGAATTGCAAGCCAAGTATGATTATCGTGAAGTGAAAACACCATTGATTATGAATCAACGTTTATGGGAACAATCAGGTCACTGGGATCATTATAAAGACAATATGTACTTTACAAAAGTAGATGATCAAGATTACGCTTTGAAACCAATGAACTGCCCAGGACACTGTTTAATTTTCAAAAATAGTGCGAAATCTTATCGTGATTTGCCAATTCGGATGTCAGAATTTGGTCAAGTTCACCGTCATGAATTTAGCGGGGCTTTAAATGGACTATTACGGGTTCGGACTTTCTGTCAAGATGATGCCCATATCTTTGTTCGTCGTGATCAAATCGAACAAGAAATTGCGTTAGCTTTAAAAATTATTGATGAAGTTTATAAAATCTTTGGCTTTGAATATGCGGTAGAACTTTCAACTCGTCCAGATGATTTCATGGGTGACATTGAACTATGGAATGAAGCGGAAGCGTCTCTAGGAAAAGTACTAAGTGATTTAGACTATAAATATACAATTAATGAAGGCGATGGCGCATTTTATGGTCCGAAGATTGATATTCATATCAAAGATGCCTTAAATCGTAGTCATCAATGTGCAACTGTTCAATTGGATTTCCAAATGCCAGAAAAATTCGATTTGAATTATGTGGATGAAAATAATGAAAAAGCTCGTCCAGTAATGATTCACCGAGCAGTGTTTGGTTCATTGGATCGTTACCTAGGAATCTTGATTGAACATTTTGCCGGTGCCTTCCCAGTTTGGTTAGCACCAAAACAAGTGGAATTAATTTCTGTTTCTGAAGCCCATCAGGAATATGTTGAAAAACTATATACTGAATTTAAAGAATTAGGTATTCGGGTAGATATAGATATTCGGAATGAAAAACTTGGTAAGAAAATCCGCGATGCGGAAATGAAGAAAATTCCTTACAGTTTAGTTATCGGTGATAAAGAGGTTTCAGGTGATAAATTTGCTGTACGTCGCCATGGACATGCCAATAATGATGTAGAAGAAATGTCGAAAGCGGAATTTATTCAATTGGTTCAAAAACAAGCAGCTGAAAAAAGCGGCAACTATTAACAGGAAAAAAATTCCTTGAGATGAATAAAATCATTTCAAGGAATTTTTTTGTTGTAAACCCTCTGTTAGCCAGCGGGCTTTAAAACGATAATCATGAATCAGTTCTTCTTTGCTCCAATCATTTGCTAGCATATCGGTTAAAGAATCGATGACTAGCTTCATGGAAAAATATAAAAAGCTGACACTCTCTGCTTCACTTTGAATATTGAAATGATTTTCTTGTAAGATAGCTGTCCAAGCATCCATGCCGTGAGCCATCGGACTTCGATAAGAAAACAAGTAGCTATTTTGCGTTAATAGAGCCAATTGTCGATATTTTGGCTCTGTTTCTTCTAAATCGACATAAGACAATAGAAAGTTTTCAATTCCTTTAAAATAGTCACTTTTTTGGTGGGTAATATAACCGATAATTTCGCCATGGACAATCCCGGCATAATAATGGATTAAATAATCATATGCTTCATTCAAATCTTCAAAATACTTATAAAAGATTCCCCGTGACATATTTAATGCTGAGACAATTTCGCTGACTTTTACTTGGCCTAAAGGTTTGGCATAAAAAATATCCAATAAAATTCCTCGAATGTATTCCTGTCGCTCTGTTGGCAAATTTTTAAATGTTGATTTGGGCATTATTTTCACCTCGTTTTGCTTTGTCAAAAACATTATAACATATGAAAAAAATGATGAGGCAGAATTGGTGACAAATTGTTACTAAGCGTGTAAGATGCACAAGTAATCAAAGAAAAATATTTTTTTGAAACACGAGTGACAAATTGTCATTTTAAAAATTGGAGGGAAATTTATGTTTTTAGCTTGGAAAGAAATGCGCTATTCAAAACTGCGCTTTAGTTTAATTATTGGCATTATGATTTTGGTGGGCTACGTGGTTTTTATGTTGTCAGGCTTAGCGAATGGTTTAGCTGATGGCCACAAAAAAGCGATTGTCGATTGGGATGCTACTTCAATTATTTTATCAGAAGACAGTAACAAAATTGCCAGTGCCTCCCAATTAACCCAAGGAGACTTGGAACGGGTCACAGCCGATCAAAAAGCTGCGGTGGGAATGACCTCTGGTGCGATTGAAGAAAAGGGCAGTAGCAAAAAAACAAATATTTCAATCTTTGCTGCGGAAAAAAATAGTTTTGTAGTCCCAGATGTAATTAAAGGAAAAAAATATCAACAAGATAATCAAATTATCATTTCCCAAAATTTAGCTGATGATGGCTATAAAATCGGTGATCAAATAAACATTGGCAGCAGTCAAACTTTTAAAATTGTTGGGATAAGTAAAGCGACCACCTATTCAGTTGTTCCAGTTGTTTATATGAATTTAAATGCTTTTACTAATTTAAAATACGGCAATCAACCATTTACTAGTGATGCAACTAAGCCAATTAATTTAATCGCCGTTAAAGGAAAAAGTAGTTTACAACAAGTGAATGGTGCTACCAAATTGCAAAAACTAAGCTTGGCGACTTTTATCGAGAATTTACCTGGTTTTTCAGCTGAAAGTTTAACTTTAAATACGATGATTTACTTCTTATTTGTAGTTGTTGCTGCCATTATCGGAATTTTTATGTATGTCATGACTCTACAAAAAACAGCGATTTTTGGCGTGATGAAGGCGCAAGGAATTGGGACTAAATATTTGGTTCGTTCTATTTTAGCTCAAGCCTTAATTGTCGGTGTCTTTGGTGTAGTAGTAGCGATTGTTTTAAGTGGACTGACGAGTTTAGTCTTACCAGCTGCGATGCCTTTTACAGTCAATTGGATGCAGTGGGGAATTTATAGTGTGATATTAGTCATTGTAGCAATGTTAGGCGGTTTATTTTCAGTTAGAACCGTGACAAAAGTTGATCCAATAACCGCCATTGGAGGAGAATAAAATGGAAGAAATATTAGTTATGAAAGATATTGTAAAAAAATTTGGTCAAGGGCATACCGAAGTCACAGCCTTAAAGGGAATTGATTTCTCGGTGGAAGCGGGAGAATTTGTCAGTGTTATCGGGCCTTCTGGTTCAGGGAAAACCACTTTTCTAACCATTGCTGGCGGTCTGCAAAGTCCGACTAGTGGAAATATTACGATAAACAATTTTGATTTTACTGATTTGAAAGAAAAAGAACGCGCTAAAGCCCGTTTTAAAGAAATTGGCTTTATTTTACAAGCTTCCAATTTAATTCCTTTTTTAAAAGTACAAGAACAATTTCAGTTAGTTGAAAAAATTGAACATGAAAACAAACAAGCAAAATTGGAAGAACTCCTAAAATCCTTAGATATTTGGGATTTACGCAACCAATATCCTAAAGCCTTATCTGGTGGCGAACGGCAACGTGTCGCGATTGCCCGTTCATTATTTAATGATCCCAGTTTGATTTTGGCTGATGAACCGACTGCCAGCTTAGATTCTGATCATGCTTTTGATGTGGTGAAATTATTAGCTAAAGAAGCCCATGAACGGAAAAAAGCCATCGTGATGGTCACCCATGATGAAAGAATGACCCAATGGAGCGATAAAATTTATCGTATGACGGACGGGAAATTAGTTTTACAATAAATTAAATCAAGTATATGATATTAAAGAGACAGCGGACCAACTGCTGTCTTTTTAATTGAAAAGGAGCAGACTTGTGGATATTTATTTAAAGAAAGCAATTTTACATATCGTTGACCGTAGCAGTGGTGATCCACTAATTAGTCAACAAGAACTAGATTTGAGTAAGGAATATGTGCGAGATTATTTAACTAGGAAAATCTTAAAAATTTCATCGCCACAAACAAAAACCGGAGTTTTAGCAGAAGACTCTAGATTTGCTATGATTGCCAAAGATACAACGGATCATTTTGTTGCTAACAGTGAAAAATTATTGCAGTTGTGGTATGACGCATATAAAGAAAGTGAAGAAGCACCGAGTTGTGATATTTTATTGGCTTTATATGAAGAAGATACTGAAATGTATTTAGCTTTGCTAAAAATTAATTACAATCAGGGTTATACTCATTTAGTTGAGGCAGACGAAACAGGTATGAAGAATGAATTGATTTTACATCAAGCTTTGTTATCAAACAAGACGCAAAAAGCTGATGAAGCCATCACTGTTAACTTAGCAAAATTAAACTATGAATTAATTGAAAAGAAATATGTCTTTTCTGGTGAAAAACAATTCTATTTTTCGACTAAAGTGATTGAGAGTGTGCCGGTTCCTTCATTGGAGGAAAATGTTAAAGTTATCAAACGAGCAGCTGAAAAAATCGGCAGTAAATTTGAAAATCCTAAACATGATTTAGTTGCAGATGTCAAAGAAGCCATTTATGAGCAGGTGGAAGAAACTGGTCAAATCAATCCTAAAGAAGTTTCCCAAAAGGTTTTCAAAGAAAATATCTCGGCCCAAATGGCTTTTGAAGCTGAAATTGCTGAAAAAGGTGTGGAGAGCTCAGTTTCTTTAGTGAAAGAAGCCAAAGCGATTACAGAAAAAAAATACGGCAAGCAAAAATTAAAGCTTTCCAACGGAATCGAATTGATTGTACCCTTAGAAGTTTATCGTAATCCGGATTTAATCGAATTTGTGAATCAACCAGATGGCACAATTTCGGTAATGATTAAAAATGTTGATGAAGTCATTAATCGAATTTAAAGCTACAAGGAGGGAAAAAAGTGGAACCATGGCAAAAATTTTTTAAAATTGGTCATTATACTGACCAAACAAATATGACTGGTTGTACCGTAATTGTTGCGGAAAATGGTGCAACGGGCGGTGTTTATGTTCGTGGAGGTTCTCCCAATACTCGTGACACAGACGCTTTGAAATCAGAAAACAATCGGAAATTTCTTCATGCAGTGACCTTATCAGGTGGTAGCGGCTTTGGCTTGTCAGCTAGTGATGGTGTTGTTGGCTTCTTGGAAAAGAAAAAAATTGGTCGTGATGTTGGTGTCACAGTGGTTCCTAATGTCAGCGGCGCAAGTTTATTTGATTTAAAAATTGCCAATAGTGAGGTGCGACCAGATTCAGAGGCGGGCCGTCTAGCTTGTGAAGCGGCGTTTTCCGAAGAAATTTTTCAATCAGGGAATTTTGGTGCGGGAACTGGCGCGACAGTTGGTACGATTAATGGATCAGAAAATGCCATGAAAGGCGGTATTGGAATTCATACACTAACTTACGGAGAATTATTTGTGACAGCAGTTATTGCAGTCAATGCTGTTGGAGATATTTATGATGAAGAAAAAAATCAATTTATCGCTGGTACTCGCCGGGGAACAACGATGGGTCATGCAGAAGAAATTCTTTTGGAAAAATATCTAACAGATTCAGATCTATATTCTGGTAATACAGTGATTGGTTGTGTTATGACCAATGCCATGATGCCAAAAAATAAAGCCAATAAATTAGCGGATTTAAGTCATAATGGGATTGCTCGAGCAGTTCGACCAGCCCATACTACTTACGATGGCGATACAATGTTTATCTTGGCAGCTAACGAAATTCCCGCAAGCTTTGAAGCTGTGTCAATTCTAACAGTGAGAGCAGTGCGAGCAGCCATATTAGAGGGTGTTCAAGCGGCCGAAAGCTATGCACCATTTTTGGCAGCAAAAGATTTTAAATAAAAAATTCTGGCGCAATATGCGTCAGAATTTTTTATTTTGCTACAAATAGTTGAACAGCCTGCATAATCATATACGTAATCCCCGCTGCGATTACAGGACCAGCAGCGACACCTTTTAAAAAGACGACCCCGACAATCGTTCCAAAGACTAAAGCTACCGTTACTTCGGGTGATTGGGCAATTAAATTTACACCACGAGCAGACAAAATAGCGACTAAAATACCACATAAAGTTGCTACCCAGCCTAAAGGTGATTTCAAAGTATTAAATAAATCACGAAAAGCAATATCGCCTGTTGCGATTGGTACTAAAATAGTTGCAGAAATTAAAGTAACGCCCCAATTAATCCCCTTTTGATTCAAGGTGGTTAATATTTTATCGGCGTTAGGCAAGATTTTTAATAGACAAACAGCCAAAACAGCAATTAACAAACTCTGATTTTTAGCAAAGAAAGCAATTGCTACAATTAAGCCAAGAAAAAGCCAGCTTTCCATTTTCTTCCTCCTAAATGTCATTTGATTCTCAATAAGAATAGCATTTTTTTATTGAAAACCCAAAAATAATTCTAAAACAGATAAATAGATAAATCTATTTTTTCTGATAGAATTTAGCTTCTCATTTCTTCATCCATTGTCGAATAAGTCCAAAACATAGCTATTACATGATTTTTCTTACATAAACCATCAGATAAATCGGCATTTTTCATTCTAATAACAGAAAAAAATGAGATAAAATAAAAAATTAAGCTTTTTTCTACAGTTTTGAATGATTATAAAGTACAATGGAATAGTAAGAAAAAAATGAATATAGGAGGAATTTTTCATGAAGGCTATCGTTTTAGGCTCTTCTCATGGTGGATATGAAGCTGTAGAAGAACTATTGCTGTTGCATCCTGATGCAGAGATTCAGTGGTATGAAAAAGGTGACTTCATCTCATTCATGGGTTGAGGCACGCAAATGTATCTTGAAGGGGTCGTAAAAGATGTGAATTCAATTCGCTATATGACACCAGAAAAGATGAGAGAACGTGGGGTCCACGTCTTTGATAACACTGAAATTACAAAAGTAGAACCTGACAAACATCAGGTAGAAGTATTGAACCATGTGACAGGTGAAAGCCGCGTCGAAAGTTATGACAAATTAATTTTAAGTCCTGGAGCAAATCCATTTATCGTGCCAGTTCCTGGTAATGATTTGGCAAACATTAAAACTATGCGGGGTCGTCAAGACACGATTGATTTAAGAATGTTGGCTGTTGATCCAGAGATTGAAAATGTGGTGATTATCGGTAGCGGCTATATCGGTATCGAAGCAGCAGAAAGTTTTGCTGTAGCTGGTAAAAATGTAACAGTCATCGATGTGATTGATCGTCCATTAGGCGTTTATTTGGATAAAGAATTGACTGATGTTTTACAAGAAACGATGGAAGCAAACAATATTCGGTTTGCCACTGGCGAACGAGTGCAAGCTTTTGAGGGCGTTGATGGTAAAGTCAAAAAAGCAATCACTGATCAAGGTGAATATTCAGCTGACTTAGTTGTTATGTCTGCCGGTGTTCGACCAAATACAAAATGGTTAGAAGGCGCTGTTGAATTATTACCAAATGGTATGATTAAAACAGACAAATTCATGCAAACTAGTGCACCAGATGTATTTGCAGTCGGTGATGCCACTTTAATCCAATATAATCCAGGACAAACTGAGATGAATGTTTCTCTTGCAACTAATGCAAGTCGTCAAGGTCGCTATGCTGTGAAAAACTTAATGGCACCGACAAAACCATTCCCAGGGGTTCAAGGTTCTTCTGCCTTACGTGTTTTTGATTATAAATTTGCTTCAACCGGTTTAAATGATGCAACTGCTGGTAAATTAGGGATTGAAATCAAATCTGTCTTAGTAGAACAAGATACTTTGATGGATTTCGTACCAGAAAAAATGAAAGAACGTGTATTGTTTAAATTAGCTTACGATCCAGAAACTTTAAAAATCGTCGGCGCACAAATTTTATCTAAACAAGATTTGACAGCAAACATCAATGCTATGTCGATCGCTATTCAAACTGGTTTCACGATTGAACAATTGGCTTATGCTGATTTCTTCTTCCAACCAGAATTTGATATGCGTTGGAACTTACTAAATGTTGCAGGTCAAAAAGCTTTAAACCAAGAAAGATAAAATAATCCTTTTCAGACTACATCATTATGGTGTAGTCTTTTTTTAGAGAATAAATTAAGGAGATTGAAATGAAAATAGGGTTAAGAACAATAAAAACTGCCATTGGTGCCGCAATTGCATTGTTAATTGCTGAAGCGATTGGTTTAGCTTATCCGACCTCAGCGGCGATTATTACCGTTTTGAGCGTCACCAATACGAAACGCTCTACCGCAAAAACAGCCATAGGGAGAGTTTTATCGCTGACTTTGGCCTTAGCAGTAGCATTGATTTGTTTTTCTATATTAGGTTTTCACGCGATTGCTTTTGGTTTGTATTTGCTGATTTTTATTCCTTTTTCAGTCAAATTTAAATTAAGTGAAGGAATTGCCGTCAGCTCCGTTTTGATCACTCATTTTCTCAGTGATGGTCGCTTTAGCTGGCCGGCCATTGCCAATGAATATTTGTTGATGATTATTGGTGTTGGCTGTGCGTTAGCCGTTAATTTGTACATGCCTGACACAGAAAAAAGAATTCAAGAAGATCAGTTAGTCGTGGAAGTCATTATGAGGGATCTTTTGCAAGAGATGGCGACTTATTTGAATCAGTCGTCAAAAGAAGCCATGCTGTTTCAAATGTGCCAATCTTTAGCAGATTTTATTAAAGAGGCGCAAAATAATGCCCGCCAATTTGAAGAGAATCGTTTTGTAGGGGCCAATCATTATTATTTCGAATATTTTGCGATGCGGCGTTTACAGTTACGTATCTTAAATAATATGTTGACTATTTTACAAGATTTGTCAGCGACTGAAGAAGAGGCTCACGAATTGCAGGAGTTGTTAAACTTTACTAGTGAAACTTTGGCTGAAGATAATGATGGTAAGGTGATTCAAGAAAAAATTGCCGAAACAAACCAAAAATATCGGCAAAAGGATTTACCAGATAGTCGGGAAGCATTTGAAAATCGAGCCCAACTATTTCAGCTTTTTCAATTGTTTCAAGAATTTATTGAAATCAAAGCTAGTTTTCATCGACAACAAAAATAAACAGGAAACGGTTTTTAGCCGTTTCCTGTTTTTTTATGGAATAAATTAGCTCCACGGGTAAATTTCCAAATGAAGAAAGTTTGACTTAAAGCTAATGCCAAAAAGCATAGTGCAATGATAAAAGTAGTTTGGTATCCAATCAAATGATAACAAAAAACCGCGACAACAACACCACTAATAAAGGCGGTAACTACACTGGAAAAATGAAAAAAACCTTTTTTAGCAAGCGGGTCATGATTTTTAAGGTAGTCGTAAAAATTGGTGGCCATCCCTTTTAAATTACCCGTGGTAAACAAATTGGTATAAGTTAAGCCATTGATTTTGTCAAAGCTAATCCATTGAATAGCTGCAGTGAAAGCAATCAGCATAATCACAATTGTATGCAACGGTTGAAAAAATTGTGTCGTTAACAAAAGAAAAATTACAGCTTCGTAGTACAACACGCCTAAACGCCAAAAGAACCATTTTTTCTGATTGGCAAGGTCAATTAAATATTTTGCCAAAAAGATTCCTAGAAAAAAACACAAAGTCGACAATAGCTTTTTACCAACGGACGCCCATTGACCGTCAAATCCTTGAATAATGGCTAAGACTAAATTACCAGTCTGAGCGGAAGCAAAAGCTTGGTATCGTAAATAAGTATAGCTATCCAACATGCCGCCAATAAAAGTCAGCATCAGTCCTACTGAAGGATTTTCATGGAAGCTTTTCATAAAAATCATCTCTTTTCTGTCTTATCTTAGCACAAAGAAAAGTTTCTTGAAAAATAATTTCCATTTTATCAGCATTTCTATCTTGAAATTTTTCATTTATAGCAACAGAAATGAAGTTGCAACTATCTTTTTTACCCAGTTGTGTTAGAATAAACATGTTTTTTATCATGTGAACTGTGAAGGGAAAGAAGCACCATGCCTAAAAGGCCAGTCTGGATAGAAACGTTATCCGCGGCAGCACCCCTTTGTTTAAGCTATATTCCTGTTGGTTTAGCGTGCGGAATGCTTTTACAAAAAGTTGGTTTTAACGTTTTCTTAACAGCATTAATATCGATCTTAGTTTTTTCTGGCGGCGCCCAATTTTTAGTTGTTTCAATGTTAGCCGTTCATGCATCATTGGCAACGACAGTTTTGATGGTTTTCTTCTTGGAGTTGCGCTATGCCTTATTGGGGGCGAGTTTATCACAATTTTTTAAAGATGAGTCGCGGGGAAGAATTGGTTTGTTTGCCCAATCGATGAACGATGAAAATTATGCAGTAAATTATTTAAAATATTCGACGGATTCCAACTGGAATTATAAAAAAGCGCTATCAGTTAATTGGCTATCATTGAGTGCTTGGACAATCAGTACGGTAGCAGGAACGATTTTTGGTTCGGTCATCCATATCAATACAGAATTGGTCCATTTTGCTTTGACAGCAATGTTTATTTTTATGTTTATGATGCAATTGAAGGATCGCCTATTGCTTTTTTCCGGCTTACTATCGGGTGTATTATCTGTTTTATTGATGCTGCTTTTTCAAAATACATTTGGTTTAATTGTAGCTACTTTACTGGCTTCATTGGCGGGATATTTGTTGGAACGTCAGCATAAAAGAAAAACCACAAAACAGCAAGGAGCCTCTTTATGAGTAATTATTTATTGCTAGTTATCATTTGTTTGTTTGGTGCATCTTATTTACCAAGATTGTTTCCAATGATGTATTTTGCCAAGCATAAAGTGCCGGAATGGTTCAGTGAATGGATGAAATTTGTACCGATTTCATTATTTGCCGCGTTGGTCTTTAAAGATGTTTTTTTGACTGATAATGCAATCGATCTGATTGGGAATGTAAAAATTATTGCCATGTTAATTGTAGCTGTGGTTGCTTATAAAAGCCGTTCGATGGCCATATCTGTATTGACAGGTTTGGCAGCAATTTTTTTATTGAACTTGATTTAAAAAAGTGCCAGCAAAAAGGTCCTGTTAGACTTTTTGCTGGCACTTTTATTTTAGGCTTGAAATTCTGCTAAGGGACGGAAGGTCAAGATTGTCATTTTGCGATAAAATTCGGCTGGTAATTTTTTCCAAGAATTTAATAATCGTTTGAAAAAATTATCTTCTGCTTGAATCACATATTCGTTTAAAACGATCCCACTAGATTTTTTTGGTTCTTTTATCATATTTTCGTAAGCTTCTTCTGCTTGATTTTGATTATCATAAATTCCTAGAGTATCAATCTCAATGTAAGAACCTTCAATTTTTTGAGTTTCTTCAATAAAATAAACGCTTTTCTTTTCCATAAGTTTTGAGCTCCTTTACTTAATACAATCAGTTTACCCTGACTTTGTTAACTAATTGTGAAGTGAAAGGAGAAGCTTTTGTCATTTATTTATGACTTTTTTGTGTCTAAGGGTAAATAAACTTTAAATGTGGTGCCTACATTCAGTTGACTAGTGACTTTGACTTTTCCATCGTGTAAAGCCACAATTTTTTGGACAAGGGCTAGGCCAAGACCATTGCCTTTTGATTGACGACTCGTATCATTTTGATAAAATTTATCGAAAATTTTTGGGATTGTTTTTTCAGCCATCCCAACTCCTTGGTCACTAATTGCGACAATTACTGTGTCAGGTAATACTTTTATAGAAATTATGATTGTGGTATTTTCTTGACTGTATTTTAAAGCATTATCAATTAAGTTTAACCAAACTTGATACAGCAATTCTTCATTGCCAAAATAATCGGTGTTGATTAAATCAAGCTGCCAATTAATCCCTTGGTTTTCCCAACGAGGCTGTAAAAATAAAATTACCTGCCGTAATTGTTCATCTAAACGAAAATGTTGCTTTTCTAGGCCTAATTCTTGATTTTCCAATTTGGTTAATTTTAAGATGTTCTCTGTAAGTTGGCTTAATTGTCGGGTACCATCTTGAATTCGTCGTAAATAATCTTGCCGTTCAACTTCACTTAAATCTTCTGCTTGAAGTAATTGTACGTAGCCTTGAATAGTTGCAATTGGCGTTTTAAACTCATGGGAAACATCGGAAACAAAATTATTCTGTAGCATTTCGATGCTGTTTAATCCCCGGACCATTAAATTAAAATCATGGTAGAGTTGAGCAACTTCATGGACTTTTTGTTGATCGTCTAAAGCAATTGAAAAATCCCCTTGAGAAACTTGATTCATGGCTTTTCGGAGATTAGCAATCGGTTGTAAAATCCGTTTTCCCACAAATAATGAAACGCCAGCGCCAATCACTAAGCTTAATAGAGAAATAAAACCTAAAGGAAAGAATTGATTATTTCGTTCAGCTGATAGAAATTCGTAATGGTTAATCAGTAGTAATAAGAAGATGAAAATTGTTAACACAAGTAACATCATCAAAAAAATAATACAGGCAAAATAAATCCATAGTTGTGAGTAGAGTTTTTTTCTCATGCTTGAACCACTGCTTTGTAACCAAGGCCCCGAATGGTTTCAATTGAAAAATCTGAATTATTAGCAAAACGATTTCGTAGACGTTTGATATGGACGTCTATCGTTCGTTCATCTGAATCACTGTCCATGCCCCAAATTTCATCCATTAATTGCTGTCTAGTAAAAATTTTATTGGGATAAGAAAGTAATTTGTATAAAAGTAAAAATTCTTTTTGAGGTAAATTTTCGGTTAAAGTGGGGCTTTCAACTTGATAAGTTGCCTGACTCAAAGTTGTTTGTCCGACAGTTAGTTCTTGTTCATGAACAATTTGGGCCCGTCTCAATAAAGCTTCTACTCGCAAAATCATTTCTTTAACATCAATGGGTTTCACCATATAATCATCTACTCCCAAGTCAAACCCTCTTTTCTTGTCTTCAAAACGGTCCTTAGCGGTAATAAATAAAATTGGTAGATCAAATCCGGCTGAACGGAGACTGTCCGCCAATTCATAGCCATCCATATCAGGCATCATAATATCGGAAATAATTAGGTCAATGTGTTGTTTATCTAAAATATCTAAAGCTTCTAAACCATTTCTAGCAATTTCAGTAGAAAAATACGCACGTTTTAAAGCTGATTGATAAAGTAAGGCTAAATTTTCGTCATCTTCGACAATTAGTAATCGGTTCATTTGCCAATCCCTCCTT
Source organism: Enterococcus alishanensis (assembly GCF_019218635.1). Taxonomy (GTDB): domain Bacteria; phylum Bacillota; class Bacilli; order Lactobacillales; family Enterococcaceae; genus Enterococcus_A; species Enterococcus_A alishanensis. Next base: position 231,736 of record NZ_JAHUZB010000001.1, read on the forward strand.
GTTGTTAAATAATAGTACATAGTAACTATGAATTAAAGATGAAGTTTGTTCAACTTGAGTTAACAAAGGCGTGCTATCTTTGGCAAACTTCAAAAGAAAAGGGATGAAGGCATGTTAGAACTAAAGGATATCAAAAAATATTACCATGTGGGAGATACGACGACAAAAGCGTTAGACGGCGTCTCAGTATCTTTTCGACGGCAAGAATTTGTTGCCATTTTAGGAGCTTCAGGTTCAGGAAAAACGACGATGTTGAATGTTATCGGTGGTTTAGATAATTATGATTCAGGGGACATGATTATCGATGGGAAATCCACCAAAACTTTCAAAGAAAGTGACTGGGATGCTTATCGTAATAATTCAATTGGCTTTGTTTTCCAAAGCTATAATTTAATTAGTCATTTAGGAATTATTGATAATGTTGAATTAGGAATGACGCTAAGTGGTGTCGCGAAAGAAGAAAAACGCCAAAAAGCCGAAGAAGCTTTGACTAGAGTTGGTTTGGCTGACCATATGCATAAGAAACCAAACCAGCTTTCCGGTGGACAAATGCAACGGGTAGCAATTGCACGGGCTTTAGCCAATGATCCCGATATTTTATTATGTGATGAGCCAACTGGCGCGTTAGATACAGAAACCAGCGTCCAAATTATGAATTTAATTCAAGAATTATCGCAAGAAAAATTAGTTATTATGGTTACTCATAATCCTAATTTAGCTAATCAATATGCAGATCGCATCATTGAATTTTCCGATGGTCGGATTTTAAATGATTCTCATCCCCATAAAGAAAGTGAAAAAAGCGATCAGTTTATTTTGAAAAGAACCAAGATGCGTTTTGTGACGGCGTTGAAATTATCCTTCAATAATTTAAAAACGAAAAAAGGTCGGACCTTTCTGACGGCGTTTGCTTCAAGTATTGGGATTATTAGTATCGGGATTGTATTATCTTTGTCCAGTGGTTTTCAGGCACAAATTGATCGGACCCAAACAGAAACCATGGCAAAATTCCCTATCACTATCTCTCAAGTTGCTACTGATGCTACTGCTAACAGTGACCGAGCATTAGGAAGTGAAAAGGGGACATTCCCGAAAAGCCAGACTGTTACTGCCAAAATTAGTGACCAAGATCGTGCTCAACATACCAATAAAATTGATCAAAACTATATCGATTACATTGAGAATATTGATCCTAAATTAAGTAATAATATTGGTTATACTCGCTTAGTCGGAATGAATTTATTAGGAAATGTCGGTGGCGAAGTAAAACCCGTCACTTTTTCGGCAGCAGCTAGCAGTGAAGACAGTGGGGCAGCTATGAGTAGTGCTGTTTCAAGTATGACTGGAGTAGGTGTTTCAACTTTTCCAACGCAATTAGACAACAAATCAGGTGAGAATTTTTTACAAGATAACTATCGATTGCTAGATGGTAGTTATCCTAAAAATGCTACTGATGTGGTATTAATTGTTGATGCTAATAATAATACCAACATCAACTCATTGAAGAATTTAGGATTTGATGTAAAAGATGGCGAAAAAATTGACTTTAGTCAAATTGTTGGCACGAGCTTCAAGTTAATCCATAATAATGATTACTATACGGAATTGCCAACTGGAAACTTTATTCCAAACAATGATTATCAAGCAATGTATGACAATGCAAATGATGATACTTTGACTATTAGTGGTATTTTACGTGTCAAATCGGATTCTACGATGAATTTATTGGCACCAGGAATTGCTTATAGTGATCAATTAACATCGCAAATTGTGGAAGAAAATCAAAATTCAGCCATTGTTGAAGCGCAAAAAAATAGTGATACAAGTGTGATGACGAATCAAGCCTTAACTAGTGAACAAAAAGATGCTGTTTTAGCACAATTAGGCGGCAGCAGTATTCCATCTAGTATCATGATTTATCCTAATAACTTTAAGAACAAAGAAGAAATTTTGACATACCTAGATAACTATAATGACGGTAAGAAAAAAGCAGATAAAATTCTTTATACTGATTTGGCCGGAACCATGACTGAATTAACCGGTGGTTTAATGGATGCAATTACTTATGTGCTAGTGGCGTTCGCCGGTATTTCTTTAGTAACCAGCATGATTATGATTGGAATCATCACGTATACTTCAGTGATTGAACGGACGAAGGAAATCGGAGTCTTAAAAGCATTAGGCGCTCGTAAAAAAGATATTACTCGCGTTTTCGACGCGGAAACTTGTATTTTAGGTGTTGGTTCAGGAATATTAGGAGTGTTAATTGCTTGGGGTGCAACCTTCCCAATAAACATTTTACTTTATAATTTAACTGATTTGAAAGATGTAGCCCAGTTAAATCCTGTTCATGCCATCATTTTAATTGTGGTATCGACTGTTTTAACTATGTTAGGTGGCCATATTCCAGCCAAAATGGCAGCTAAAAAAGATGCAGCGATAGCATTGCGAGCAGAATAATTATTTTCAAGTAGCAGATTAGGTTCTTTAGAGAATTTAGTCTGCTTTTTTTATTGTAAATTTTGATGTATTTGTTTATAGAATAATAGCTTTAAAAGGAGGAGTGTTATTTTTTTTATAAAGATATCAATAAAAAAATGAAACAATCTGATATAAATTTTTATATAGTTATTTTATTTTATTTTTGATAAAATTATCAATCCCTTTATTTTGTTGACAAAAAGCTTTTTATTACTAATAATGATAGTTATATAGCTCGCGTTTTTTATAATAGTTAGTTATATTAATTGTTTTTTCAAGCTGTTGAAAAGAGAAAAGGAATGAGAAAATGTTAGAGTTACACACGATAAAAAAATATTATCACTTAGGCGAAATGACTACAAAAGCATTAGATGGGATTTCAGTATCTTTTCGGAGGCAAGAATTTGTTGCCATTTTAGGGCCTTCAGGTTCGGGAAAAACCACGATGTTAAACGTAATTGGCGGGTTGGATAACTATGATTCTGGCGATATGATTATCGACGGGAAATCCACCAAAACATTTAAAGAAAATGATTGGGATGCTTTTCGTAATAATTCGATTGGTTTTGTTTTCCAAAGCTATAATTTAATTAATCATCTAGGGATTATTGACAATGTTGAATTAGGCATGACTTTAAGTGGTGTTGCGAAAGAAGAAAAACGTCAAAAGGCCGAAGAGGCTCTAAGACGCGTAGGTCTAGCAGATCATATGCATAAGAAACCGAATCAACTTTCTGGTGGACAAATGCAACGGGTAGCGATCGCACGGGCTTTAGCCAATGACCCGGATATTTTGCTATGTGATGAACCAACTGGCGCATTAGATACAGAAACCAGCGTTCAAATTATGAACTTGATTCAAGAATTATCACTAGAAAAATTAGTCATCATGGTGACCCATAATCCTAATTTAGCCCATCAATATGCAGACCGTATCATTGAATTTTCAGACGGACAAATTTTAAACGATTCTCATCCTCATAAAAAAGTTGAAGAGGGTCATCAGTTTGTTTTAAAGAGAACTAAAATGCGTTTTACAACAGCATTGAAGCTTTCTTTTCATAATTTAAAAACGAAGAAAGGTCGCACATTTCTGACAGCTTTTGCTTCTAGTATCGGGATAATAAGCATTGGGATTGTATTATCGCTTGCCAGTGGTTTTCAGGTGCAAATTAATCGCACCCAAACAGAAACTTTGGCGAAATTCCCAATCACAATTTCAAAAACGGTGACTGATCAAAGTGACAATAGTCAACAAGCACTGGGGAGTGAAAAAGGAGACTTTTCAAAACGCAAGCAAATTACTGCAAAAATCAGTGAACAAGATCGGGTGCAACATACAAACAAAATTGATCAGAACTATCTTGATTACATCAAAAATATCGATCCAAAACTAAGTAATAATATTGGGTACACTAGAATGGTAGAAATGAATTTATTAGGCAATCTAAAGGATTCTGTGGAACCAGTTAGTTTTTCAACAACTATTAACGATGAACAAAATACTAATAGTATGGATTTAGATGGTTTTATTTCTAATATGACTGGTGTCGGCGTGTCTACTTTTCCAACTCAATTAACTAAAAATACTGGAGATAATTTTTTAAAAGATAATTACCAATTATTAAGTGGAAATTATCCGAAAGCGACGACGGATGTTGTTTTAATAGTCGATGCGAATAACAATACGAATCTGAATTCATTGAAAAATATAGGTTTTGAAATTGTTGAAGATCAAGCACTAGATTTCAATCAAATTGTAGGAACAACTTTTAAACTCATTCATAATAATGACTACTATACGCAAACCGCAGCAGGTAATTTTGTTCCTAATAATGATTATCAAGCGTTATATGATAACCCGAACAATCGTACGGTGACAATTTCAGGTATTTTAAGAGTTAAACCAAATGCCGTGATGAATTTATTAGCACCGGGGATTGCATATAGTAACGAATTAACTACAGAAATTGTAAATGAAAATCAGCATTCGGCTATCGTTGATGCACAAAAAAATAGTGAGAGTAGTGTCATTAGTAACCAACCTTTAACGGATGAGCAAAAAGAGACGACGATAACACAACTAGGTGGAGATAGTTTACCAGCAAATATAATGGTTTATCCTAACAATTATCAAGACAAAGAAGAAATTTTAAATTACTTAGATGCTTATAACACTGGTAAATCGAAAGAAGAGAGAATTCTTTATACTGATTTGGCGGGTACGATGACAGAATTAACAGGTGGCTTAATGAAAGCAATCACTTATGTGTTAATCGCTTTTGCTGGTATTTCTTTGGTTACTAGTATGATTATGATTGGAATTATAACCTATACGTCGGTAATTGAACGAACGAAAGAAATCGGAGTTTTGAAAGCTTTGGGGGCTCGTAAAAAAGATATTACCCGTGTTTTTGACGCAGAAACTTGTATATTAGGTCTTAGTTCTGGTATTTTAGGGGTTTTATTTGCTTGGGGGGCAACTGTGCCGGTAAATATTTTACTCTATAATTTAACTGATTTGAAAGATGTAGCCCAATTAAATCCAATTCATGCCGTCATTTTAATTGTGGTATCGACTATTTTAACTATGTTAGGCGGTCACATTCCAGCTAGACTGGCTGCAAAAAAAGATGCGGCGATTGCGTTGCGAGCAGAATGAAGAAAAAAGGAAATCCAAGTCGGATTTCCTTTTTTTAATCATCTTGTTCGGTGGTTAAAACATCACCAGATTGTGCATTAATTTTTACTTCATTTTCCATCTGGCCTTCTTTAAGTTTGACTTCCCAAAAAACAACGCCATCGTCTTTATCTAATTTAATTTCATCAACAGTTCCACTTACGGCATTACTGGCAATGCTAGCTGCTTCGTCAGCGGTAATGATATTTGAAACATCAATAGCATCTTGTTGACGATCTAAATCATTTTGTTCATCCCGATCAACCTGCTCTGTTTGTTGTGAGATAATTTCTTTTGAAGTTGCATCAAAACGAATTTCAAATTCTTCAGTATTATTTCGACCAGATACTTGATAAATCGGTTTGCCCAGACTCATTTCTAATTCGATTTGAGTAATGTCACTGTCAGGATAATTTTCATTATACAGGTCAATCGCTTCTTGTGTTGTCATAGGTAAATTTGACAGTGGGGTATTTCCTTGACTATCAGTGCTACTAGTATTATCGCCAGAGCTAGCAACTGTACTACTTGACGGGCTGGCTGGTGTCGCATTGTCGTTATTATTTTGATTCGAACAAGCAACGAAAAATAAACTGCTTAAAGCAATCAAAAATACGGGTGTTTTTTTCATAAAATCCCTCCTTTGTCATATTTTAACAAATTAACCACTATTTAACATGAAAATAAATCGTTTTTATCATTTAGTCTTTTCACTAGCAGAAAAATAAGAATAAAGGTATAGTTAACTTAAATAGTAAAAGGGGGCAAAAATATTGGAAACATATCAATTACGAGATGGTTTAATTATTCCAAAAGTTGGCTTTGGCACTTACAAGTTAAATGGTTTAGGTGGGGTCAACACAATGGTGCAAGCTTTAAGTAATGGCTATCGTTTATTAGACTCTGCTTTTAATTATGAAAATGAAGGTGCAGTCGGTGAAGCAATTCGTCGTTCAGAAGTACCCCGCAGCGAAATTATTGTCACTTCAAAATTACCAGGGCGTCATCAAACCCATGATGCGGCTATTCAGACCATTCAAGAATCACTTTTGCGGGCTGGATTAGATTACTATGATTTATACTTAATTCATTGGCCAAATCCACTGGAAGATCATTATGTGGAAGCTTGGCAAGCTTTGATTGAAGCACAAAAATTTGGTTTGATTCGCTCGATTGGTGTTTGTAACTTTTTACCAGAGCATCTAGATCGTTTAGAAAAAGAAACTGGTGTGTTACCTGTAATTAACCAAGTGGAATTACATCCCCATTTTAATCAGGCCGAACAACGGGCTTATAATCAGTCTAAAGGTATATTAACGCAAGACTGGAGTCCTTTAGGAAGGGCTAGTGAAATTTTAAATAATCCGATTATTAGCGAGATTGCAGAAAAATATGCTAAAAATGTTGGTCAAGTTATTTTACGCTGGGAAGTACAATTAGGTACAGCACCAATTCCTAAAGCATCGTCAAAAGTTCGTCAGTTAGGAAATATTGATATTTTTGATTTTGCATTGACTGAAGCAGAAATGGAAAAAATTAATCAATTAAGTAAGCCAGACGGGCGCTTAAAGAATCAAGATCCAAGTACCTATCAAGAATTTTAAAAGAAAAAGATGCGTCCAAAATGAATCGACCTCCAAAAATTAGATCAGGAATCTACTTTTTAGAGGTCGTTACAATATGGGCGTATCTTTTTTAAGTAAAAATAAGATTAAGCATTGAAATTAAGAAAAATAGTAAAACAATGACAGCACAGACTATCAAATGTCGGCGTTTGTTCATTAAAATAATCGCAGCAAATTCTCGTAAAAAAGCATTTGGTAAATAGTATTTTGCCGTTTTGGCTCCAATACCATCAGCTTTTAGACCAACTTGATCAGCAAACATCGCACCTCTAAAAATATGAAAATTATTTGAAGTAAAAATCACTTGGTAACCAGCAGGAGTTAGACGATCCATTAATTTTTTACTAAATAGCATATTTTCGTACGTATTAGTGGAGGTCGCTTCCAATAAAATATCCTCTGATGGTATACCTTGCTCTACTGCATAGTTTTTCATTGCTTCGGCTTCTGAGATTTTTTCATCACTGCCTTTCCCACCTGACATTAGTAAAATGGGCGTGCGTTTTGCTTTTGCAAATTGTTGATGGTAAAAAGCAATGCCCCGATTGATACGACTCGCCAAAATAGGAGAAACTTTTTCACCATCAATTAGGCCGGCACCCAAAACAATCAGATAATCTTGATTGAATTTTGGCTGATTTAATTGATAGATAAGTGAAATAAGCAAAAAGTTCCAGAAAATTAAAAAGAAATAGACCAGAATTGTGCTGGGAATTGATAACAGAATTAAGGCCCACTGGGGTAAAATTTCTGGTCCGATTTGCTGAATAACCAACCAAGCAATTAAAGCAACGGCTAAAATTAAAGTCAGTAAATTAGCAATTGAATGAGATTCTTTTTTTAAAACAATGTAGCTATTGCCAATCAGAAAAATAATTAGTGCATAAAGACCAAAAAGTAGAACGAATAAAAATATAATTCCTAAGATTCCTAACAGACCAATCGTAATATAAGATTGGCCTAAAAAGCTGATGGCGACTAGATAAGTGGCAAAAACCACTAAAAATAAAGTGAACAACCAGCCGTTTCGCAAGCGAGGTTTATCTCGCTGATAAAAATAATAAAACAAACCAAAAAACAAAGCTGGGATAATCAAATAAAAACTGTGATTTAAGATTTCTATTAAGACTAAATACAATAAGAAATAAGCACCGCTAAAAAGCCATAAAGATTTTCTGCTTTTGTCTTTTTTTCTCAGCCAAATAAAATAACCAATTAATAAGATCAGATAAATACTGCCAATCGTAATTTCACCAATAACTCCCATAACATCACCTCAAATTTAGTATAACAAAAACTAGCGAAACTGTGAAAGCCGGACAATCGATTGGCTTTTTAAAAATAGAATGGGTAGAATATTTGTGAGGAGGGATGATCGTGACAAAAATAAAAGGAGTAGACAAAGTAGTCTTACCAGAAATAACCGTACTAGGTAAAGAAGGTATTGGTTTAAGCAGCGCAGCAACTTCTTGGGTAGCACCTCTGTGGGATGAAATGAATCAGCATTTTGACGAAGTTATTCCATTTATAGATGCTACAGAAATTGAAAACTTACATTTATGGGGTTTAATGAGTGACCAACAAAATTGGTTGGCGCCTTGGGGAGAAACTGGTCGTTATTTGGCCGGCGTACAAGTGAAGCCAGGGACAATTGCACCAGAAGGTTGGAGTGTTTGGGTATTGCCCGCACAAACATATTTAACCCTAAAGACCGATGGAGAAAAAATTGATCGAGCAACAGAAATTATGCTGGAGCAAGTGCTACCTTTAGAAAAAGTAACTTTAGCAGGAGCAGTTCAAGAACATTATTTACCAAATTTTGCAGAAGGCGAAGTGGCCTTGTATTTTCCAGTTCAATAAAAAAAGACTTTAGATACCAGAAGAAACATTCTGAGGTCTAAAGTCTTTTTGCTATTTGAAAAAAGCCAGAATCTTGTTCCAAGTTAAAATAAAAATGTTCTCTTTGGCAACTGCTTGAGTAGTTAGAATATCAGCAGTTGGCGTTTCTGGTTCAACTAAATAACCTAAAGTATCTTGGGCCAAACTAATTTCAGCTGTCCCGATTGTTTCATCTTTACTAACTGGTGCAGTTAAAGATTGGTTTGTTAGTTTTTCATTATCGTAATTCATATTAATTGTTAAATCATTGATATCCATATCATTGCGTACCCAAAGTTGGACTTGACCGCTCAATGTTAAATTAACTTCTTTAGCTTTGCCGTCAATCACATTAAGGGAATTTTCTGGTAAACTCATTTGGCTCGTATCAATTGTTTCAATCCGCCAATTATCAAGAGCATAGTTCATTAATTTAGCTGTTTCAACAAAACGAGCAGAGGAATCATTTTCTTCATTGGTGGCATTTAAGATGACCGTAATCACACGACGACCATCACGAGTAATGGTGCCAGCAAAACAAGCACCCGCCAAATCAGTTGTGCCGGTTTTTAAGCCATCGACACCTTCCATATAATGATCTTGTCCCGGCAACAATTCATTCCAAGTTTCGATTGCAGTAGGAGTAGAAGTGTTGGCACCAAAAGTCATTTCGGTGATGCTAGTAGTTTGTAAAACTTCAGGATAATCAGTCACTAATTTTTGAGCGACGATTGCCACATCTCGTGCAGACATTAAGTTTTCATCATCATCGGCGGTTCCAGGATAACGATTATCGCCAGAAAAAGATACTGGTAAGCCAGAAGCTGTAACAATTTTTGCATCGGTGATGCCCCAAGTCGTTAATCGTTCCCGCATCTGATTGACAAATTGTGGTTCATTGCCGCTAATTAATTCAGCTAAGGCAACGGCGCATGCATTGCCAGATTCTATCAACATCCCATCGAATAAATCCTTTACTGTATACGTATCGGTCGTATTTAATGGCACATTGGAAAGACCAGCTACTGTACTTAAATCAGCAGCGTAGGTTGAGATAGGTACAGGTGTTTCCCAAGTGATTTGATTATTTTTAACTGCTTCTAAAACCAAGTAAGCTGATAAAATTTTTGTAACTGAAGCAATTCCCAAGGGTGTGTCACCATTTTGGTTAAAGAGAATTTTGCCTGATTCAGCATCAATTGCGTAACCTGCATTGGCTTCGACAGAGAAATCATCGGCGTGAGCAGGTGTCGCAAAAATAAATGAAAGCGCTAAAACAATAGGCAGTAAAGCCAATATTTTTTTCTTGATAGACATGCTTGACTCCTTTTTCAAATAAAAATAATAGATTGTTTTGAAAATTAAGTTTGACTTATTATTAAGCAAGGTATCATTTGAATAAGCTTAATAATAAAGAAAGCAAACAGTAATTTTTCATGAATTATCCAAGTCTACCAAAAATTATTCGTGACGACAAGGAAAAATCAGCTTCCTGTTTTATTCTAACGGAAGCTGATTATTAAATATAGCAGATTATCAAATTCTTAAAGCCTTGTTCTAGAAGCCTCGACCGCCACCACCAAAAGTACCGCCGCCGCTTGAATTTGTGGTGCTGCCACCTCCGCCACCAAAACCGCCACTGTTGTTTTTCGGTTTAGGAATAATTCGAGTTGTCACAAAAGAATTCACTAAAGTATCACTTTTTTCAGTTAAATCCAATTGGGCATTTTGCCGATATTGATAACGAAAATTGCCACTCTTTAGCTGGTAACGAAGTCTTACGAAAATAAAAAAGGCAATACCAGCTATTGCGGCCACCACCAAACTGATGATGGCTTCTAGAGGTGTAATTGATTTGTAATAGGTAATTTTTCCAGTTTTTTCATCAATCCGATAACTGCCCCGAGGTACGCCATCAGAAATAAATTTAGCTGATTTTGTTAAAAAGGCATTGCCGGCATTGTAGTAGTCACTGTCTTGCAAATTTGTTTGGACATCATCTAAAATATCGTCTACGCGTTTGTCGGTTAAATAATCAATCATATTACCAGAGGTAGTTAGATAAACTTTTCGTTGATTCATATCAATTAATAAAAGTGCGCCATTATTGTCTTTTCCAACGCGCTGCATCAAATTTTGATTGGCAAATTTTCGCGGTTCTTCTTCATTTGTATCGGTGGTTAAAATAAAGACTCTCCCTTTGATCTGCTGATCCAATTCGTCTGCTTTTTGGCTTAATTCTTGAATTTCTGAATCATTAAATAATCCGGCCTGATCGGTGATCGTATCACCAGCAGCGAAAACTTTCGTAGGAAGTAAAACACAGAAAAATAATAGAAGTAAGAAATATTTTTTCATATGAAATACCCCACAATCATTAAAACGGCTGCCACAATCGCAAAAATTCCAGCAGAAGTTAGTCCTAGTTTTGAATAACTAATCGGTAATATACCACTGGTTTTTCCAGTCTGCCCATTCATGGCATAGTAATAAACTTTACCATTTTTATCGTGATAAGTAACCAACCAAACAGGCAAGAGCATATAGTGATTGTTTTGTTCATCAATTGCAATGCTGCTACTTTTTTTATTAAAGGTGGTGTAACTAGTAATGGTATCACGCATTAGATTATCGGTATATTCATTTAATTCTCGGGAGACATCAGCTGATAAATCTTGCATTTCGATGTCTCTTTTTTCGGCTTGAAAACCTGACAAATATTCGGTTTTAAAATTGACAGCATTATTGATAGGAAAAGGTTGCACTTGATTAACCATTTTTTGCTGGATATTTTTACTCAAAGCATTTTTGACTAAATCATTGATTTTTGCTTTTCCCTTGCGGTAAACATCGTAAATTTTTGTCTCAGTGTATTCCAAATCACCAACAATCCAAACGCGAACCGCGGTTCCTTTACCGTGATATTCTCCCTGTGTTTTTGCATCTACTACCCAGTAAGGAAAATAAACACCGGTCATTTTTTCAATTTGCTGGGTATCATAGAAATCTTTAGGAATAAATTTTTTCTTTTTCACCCAAGCTAAAAAATCAGCTTCAGCTTTCTTGCGATCAATCTTAAAGGGTAAAACCTTATTGGGAAGAAATTCTCCACTTAAGCGCCCTTGCAAAACAACTGGATTATGACAGAAATAGCAATAAGTTGCAGCCGTGGTTGCGTCTGTAACAATTTGGGCACCACAACTAGGGCACAAAAAGAGTTCATTTTCACTCGTTTCTTCAATATTTTTTTCTACGATGCTAGCTTCATCTTCCGCATCAACGGCTTCGATTGTAAAAATACTTAAGCAATAATCACAATGAAATTTTTGATCATCGGGATTAAAAGTTAAAGGTCCGCCACAATTGGGACAATGATGGGTAATTGTATCATTCATAAATTGCCTCCTAATCTAGCGGAATGCCTTTGAATGGTTTGCCGCAATGGGGACAGAATTTGGGTACACCATTAGATAGATCAACGATTTCCCCGCATTCGCTACATTTCATTTCAATTTTATTGACCGTTGCTTGTGGTTTTGGTTCGCCACAATTACTACAAAATTTTCCAGTATTCTCGGTCCCACATTTTGGACAGGTCCAAGAGTCAGCTTTTGCTTGTTCTTGCGCCATTTGTTTTTGGTTATTATCACTGGCTTGACCCATAAAATTACCACCAGCATTCATACCCATTCCAACACCGAAGAATCCTTGTCCGGCGCCGCCAGGATTTTTGCCAGCTTCTTCGATTCCATGAGCTACAGCTCCTTGAACGTAACCTTCACGGATACTTGGATCGCCTAACATCGCTCCTTGATTACGCATATTAATTAATTTAGTTGAATCCTCAGTGTAAGAAATACTCGCTACGGCAACCGAAACAATCTCAATTCCTCGTAAACTTCTCCAAGACTCGTCTAACACATCGGCCATATATTTACTTAGTTCCATGCTTTTTGATGGCACATAAGAAATTCTTTCACCTGCTTGTGACATTTGGTTGATGGCTGTCTGTAAAGCTGTTAAAAATTCTTGCAAATATTGTTCGTTGATATCGTTTAAATCAACTTGTGATAAATTCCGTGGGATACCATTGGCAAAGAACAATAAAGGATCAGTCACTTGAACAGAATACGTACCATGTGCCCGTAAAAATAATTCAGCATTATAAAAGTTATCGAAATAATTTAAAGGCGTTGGCGTACCGAATTTAATGCCTTTAATTTCTTGTAGATTAATATAAAAAACTTGTTGTGATTGTGGTGCCACGCCACCGAATTTAAAACGATCAAAAGTTTCTTTGACAGCGTCTTTTAATTGGCCGTTGAACATAGAAGGGGCTAATTCATTATTGATTGTGTAATAGCCTTCTTCAGCGGTGTAATCAATAATTTTTCCGCCATCCACTAAAAGCATCATCATATTAGGATAGACATGAACAACTGAGCCGTCGGTTAAAACATCGCGGGTGGCTTTTTTATTGGCACCACGTTTGTCATTTTTTCTAACTGCTACACCTTTAGTCATGACCGTCGTTGCGCCCATATTATCTGGTTCGATGATTTCTAGCCATTGATCAGCTAAGCCGCCACCGATTGAACTTGTTGCTGCTTTAATTAGACCCATTAAAATCCCTCCGTAAAAACTTTTTTTTCATTATACCATGGAAAGAATTTTTTTAAGAATCCGTCGCAAGTCTTATTTAAAAGGAGATTAATTTTTTTACGGCTTTAAGGCAACAACTATCTTTTTTGACAATATTTTCGTATAATAATAGATAGTGATTTTTTACAAGGAGGAGTACAAATGGCGTATCAAGCACTGTATCGGGTCTGGCGTTCTCAACGTTTTGATGATTTGGTAGGACAAGAGGCAATTACTAGAACTTTAAAAAATGCAATTGCTCAACACAAAACATCGCACGCCTATTTGTTTACGGGACCGAGAGGAACTGGTAAAACAAGTGCGGCGAAAATTTTCGCTAAAGCAATTAACTGTCCTAACAGTGTTGATGGTGAACCTTGTAATCATTGTGAGATGTGCCAAGCTATTACTGAAGGCCGTCAAGAAGATGTGATTGAAATCGATGCAGCTAGTAATAATGGTGTCGAAGAGATTCGTTTTATTCGTGATCGGGCCAATTATGCGCCCACCACGGCTGCTTATAAAGTTTATATTATTGATGAAGTGCATATGCTTTCAACCGGTGCCTTCAATGCTTTGTTAAAAACGCTAGAAGAACCGAAAGAACATGTCATTTTTATTTTAGCCACGACAGAACCCCACAAGATTCCGGCGACAATTATTTCTCGTACGCAACGATTTGATTTTAAACGAATCGATACCCAAGTCATCATTAAGCGCTTGGCTTTTATTTTAGATGAAAGTCAAATTTCTTATGAAGAAGCCGCTTTGCCAGTCATAGCTAGAGCTGCAGAAGGCGGAATGCGGGATGCTTTAAGTATTTTGGATCAGGCTATTTCCTTTAGTAATGAAACCATTACATTATCAGATGCCTTGGCGGTAACGGGAAGTTTAACCACCGAAATGATGGATGAATATATTGGAGCTTGTTTAGCGGAAGATGTATCTGGAGCGTTGTCGGCTTTAGAAAATATTTTGGCAGAAGGTAAAGAAGCCCGTCGCTTAACCGAAGATTTATTACTTTATTGCCGGGATTTATTAATGTATCAACAGGCACCTGAACTATTAGACGAAACTAAACAATTAACCGATGCCTTTAAGAATTTAGCTGAGAACACGGTATCTGTCCGACTTTATCAAATGATAAAAATCCTCAGTGAAACACAAAATGAAATTCGTTTTACCAATCATGCTAATGTCTACTTAGAAGTGGCGACTGTAAAACTAGCAACTGCTGAGAAGAATCAATCAGCATATATTGAAAGCGAAAAAGAGAGTGGGCCGTCAGTAAGTAGTCAAGAACTAACGGCATTAAAAACAGAAGTACAGCAATTAAAAAATGAGTTACAACAGTTAAGGAATCAAGGAATAGCTCAGGCTGCACCAACAGAAGAAAAAACTGTCAATAAAAAAGTGAGCAGTAATTATCGCTTACCAACTGAAAAAGTTTATCAAGTCTTAAGTGAAGCCACTAAGAATGACTTACAACAAGTCAGAGGGGTGTGGGAAGATCTATTGATGGCTCTGCCAGTTACTCAAAGAGCAATTTTAAAAGCTAGTGAAATTCAGGCGGCGGGACCCAATTTAGTCTTGTTGGTTTTTGATTATGAAATTTTATGTCAGCGGGCAGAAGCAGATAGTGACCTTCAGTTGAATTTACAAAATAGCTTAAGTATGATGGTGAAAGATTACACACCGGATTTTGTGTATATTCCAAAGGAAAATTGGCCGCGATTGCGCCAAGCTTATTTAAGTCAGCATCAAGATGAACCGCAGGAAAACACTGACGAAATGCCTGAAGAAATTTCTTTACCAGTGGAAGAAGAAAATGCGGTTGTAGAGCAAGCCAAAAGTTTATTTGGTAATTTAGTAACGATTAAAGAAGATTAAGGAGTAGATAATATGCGCGGAATGGGAAACATGCAAGGTATGATGAAACAAATGCAAAAGATGCAAAAAGATATGACAAAAGCTCAAGATGAGTTGAATGCGTCAATTTTTACTGGTTCTTCAACTAATGATTTAGTAAAGGTGACCTTCACTGGTGATAAAAAGATGCAAGGCATTGAAATTAATCCTGAACTAATTGATCCAGAAGATCCAGAAATGTTGCAAGACATGCTAGTTTTAGCAGTCAATGATGCCATGAGTAAAATTAACCAAGTAACTGAAAGTACAATGGGTAAATATACTAAGGGATTACCAGGATTTTAAAGTAAATGCTGGTAGTTGTTAATTTGATACCAAAGGAGAAATGAATGCAATATCCTGAACCAATTGCTAAATTAATTGAAAGTTATATGAAGTTGCCGGGGATCGGGCAAAAAACGGCGACTCGTTTAGCTTTTTTTACGATTGATATGAAAGATGAAAGTGTAAATGAGTTTGCGCGTTCGCTGATTTCAGTAAAGCGAGATTTACATTTTTGTAGTATTTGCGGCAATATCACGGAAGATGATCCTTGTGAAATTTGCAGTGATACGACACGAGATCGCAGTACAATTTTAGTAGTAGAAGAACCAAAAGATGTGATGGCTTTAGAAAAAGTCAGAGATTATCATGGATTGTATCATGTTTTACATGGCGTATTGTCACCAATGGAAGGTACTGGACCAGAAGATATCAATATCGCTCCGTTGATTAAACGGCTACATGATGATGAAGTGAAAGAAGTAATAATTGCGACTAACGCAACAACTGAAGGCGAAGCAACAGCGATGTATCTTTCTCGCTTAATAAAGCCAGCTGGAATTAAGGTTACTCGCTTAGCCCATGGTTTATCAGTTGGTAGTGATATTGAATATGCAGATGAAATTACTTTATTAAAAGCAGTTGAAGGGCGTCGTGAACTGTAAATTTTCATTTCATAGCGTTTTTGTGTAGAATTGAAAGTATATTAAGTGGAGGATAAGATATTGAAAGGTTTATTTATTACAATCGAAGGTCCAGATGGTGCTGGCAAAACAAGTGTTGTAGAATATTTGTATCCGCGTTTGCGTCAGATCGCTGCAACAGATATCATGAAAACAAGAG
Source organism: Enterococcus alishanensis (assembly GCF_019218635.1). Classification (GTDB taxonomy): domain Bacteria; phylum Bacillota; class Bacilli; order Lactobacillales; family Enterococcaceae; genus Enterococcus_A; species Enterococcus_A alishanensis. Next base: position 248,074 of record NZ_JAHUZB010000001.1, read on the forward strand.
AACCTGGTGGGATTCCCATCGCTGAAAAAATTCGACAAGTTATTTTAGATCCGCAAAATGATCGAATGGATGATCGGACAGAAGCGTTGCTTTATGCAGCTGCTAGACGTCAGCATTTAGTTGAAAAAGTTTGGCCGGCATTAGAAAGTGGTAAAATTGTTTTATGTGATCGTTTTGTTGATAGCTCGTTGGCTTATCAAGGGGCAGGGCGTCGTATTGGCGTTGAACCAGTGGCAGACATTAACCAATTTGCAACTGAAGGAACTATTCCAGATGTGACTTTGTATTTGGATGTTGATTCTGATACCGGTTTGCAAAGAATTATGGCGTCACGCCGCAATCAAATTGACCGCCTAGATTCTGAAGGACTACAATTCCATCAGCGAGTTCGTCATGAGTACCTGAAACTCTATGAGGCAAATCCTGAACGAATCATCAAAATTGATGCCAAACAACGACTGGAAGATGTAGTAGAAGACTGTTTTGAAGTCTTAGTTTCCCGTTATCCCCAATATTTTCAATAATAGAGAGGAGTTAGATTATGAAATTAATCTTAGCAATTATCCAAGACAAAGATTCTAATCGTTTAGCTAATGAGTTCATTGACGCTAACATTCGTGCAACAAAATTATCATCCACAGGTGGTTTTTTAAAGGCCGGCAATTCTACTTTTATTATTGGGATTGAAGATGAACGTGTAGAAGAAACACTGCAACTGATTCAAGAAACCTCTAAGGCAAGAACGCAATATGTGACAACACCGGTAACTTTGGATATTTCTTTGGACGGACAAGTACCGTATCCAGTAGAAGTTGAAGTTGGTGGCGCAACTGTTTTTGTATTACCAGTCGAAAGCTTCTTCCAATATTAAGATGAACGAAAAAGATACATTAAGAAATTTGCAACCGATTGTGTTTAGACAATTACAAAACAGTTTTGAGCATGGGCGTTTGGCCCATGCTTACCTTTTTGAAGGGGATAGCGGTACCGGTAAAGAAATGATGGCCCTGTGGTTTATCAAACATTTGTTTTGTCTAGATTTAAAGGATAATCAACCTTGTGAAAAATGTAATAATTGCTTGCGAATCAGTCAAAAGGAACACCCAGATGTGATTGAGGTGCTACCAGAAGGGCAACTAATCAAAGTTGACCAGATTCGTGAATTGCAAAAAGAACTAGCTAAAAGTGGTTTCGAATCAAATAAAAAGGTTGTCTTGATTCATCAAGCAGAAAAGATGAACGTTAATTCAGCCAATAGTTTATTGAAATTTTTAGAGGAACCACCAAAAGATTTTATGATCATTTTAATGACTAGTGCATTAGGAAAGATCTTACCGACGATCCAATCTCGTAGTCAGATTATTCATTTTCAAGGTTTAGCCAAAAAACATTTAATCCAGCAACTACAAACACAAGAAAATTTTTCTGTTGAAAGTGCTAGTTTGTTAGTGGATTTGACGAATAGTTATCAAAAAGCAGTTGAATTATCAAATGATGAATGGTTTAATGAGGCTAAAGAGACGGTTATGCAATGGTTCCGATATCTTGAAAAAGACGATCCTCAAGGCTTTGTTTATGTGCAAAAAAAATTAGTCAAAATTTTTAAAGAAAAAAACCAGCAACGTTTAGCTTTTGAAATGTTAGGTTATTTTTCTAAAAGTCAACGCAATCAAGTGTTGAATGATGATAGAGCGATGACTGAAAAATACAATCGGTTATTAGCTGAAAGTTTGAAAGCCATTCAAAAATTAGAAGCCAACGTCGCTTTTCAAAGTATTGCCGAACAAATAACCCTCCACGTAATATTCAAATAGAAAAGTAGGTGGACCAATGGTTGAAGTAGTGGGTGTTCGTTTTCGAGAAGCCGGACACATCTATTATTATGCTCCTGGCAAAAATACATTTCATTATAACGATAAAGTTTTGGTTGAGTCACAACAAGCGCAACAAATTGCCACCGTGGCACTTCCTAAAGTTGAAATGGCAAAGGAAGATTTATCAGAGGATTTAAAAACTGTTTTACATAAAGCGAGTGAAAAAGAATTACACAAATTAGCGCAAAATCAAAAAGATACTAAAGCTGCTTTTAAAATAGCTAAAGAAAAAATTCGTGAACATGAGTTGGAAATGAAATTAACCAATGTCGAATACACATTTGACCGCAGTAAAATGGTTTTTTATTTTACTGCAGATGGACGGATTGATTTTCGTGAATTGGTGAAAGATTTAGCAGCTGTATTTCGTACTCGGATTGAGTTGCGTCAAATTGGTGTTCGTGATGAAGCTAAGATTTTAGGGGGGATTGGACCTTGTGGCCGGCAATTATGTTGTTCAACATTCCTAGGTGACTTTATTCCTGTCTCGATTAAAATGGCAAAGGATCAAGGTCTATCATTAAATCCAGCCAAAATTTCTGGATTGTGTGGCCGTTTGATGTGCTGCTTAAAATATGAAAATGATGAATACGAACAAGCGAAAAAAGAAATGCCCGATTACGGCAAAGAAGTCATTACACCAGAAGGTAAAGGACGTGTAGTTGGTCTGAATCTATTGAGTCGGATTGTAAAAGTTCGCTTAGTAGGTCGTGAAACACCGCTAGAATATGATGTTTCTGAACTTGTTAAAGCAGGTGACAAAGGTCATGGATAGACGTAGTCTTTATGATGGTTTGAATCAATTAGAATTCAAGATGGAAGAAAATCTTGAACAGTTGACAACAATGAAAGAAACTTTATTGGAATTAGTCGAAAAAAATACCACCTTAGAAATTGAAAACCAACGATTACGAGAGCGTATTTTAGAGATGAATCAAAAAGCGCATCCTCAAACCACAGATGAAAAACAAGGATTATCCCAATCAAAAATGAATTTGGAAAAAATATATGAAGATGGTTTTCATGTCTGCAATTTATTATATGGTTCCAGAAGAGAAGATGATGAACCTTGTGCTTTTTGTTTAGATGTCATTTATAGTGAAAGTAAACCAAGTAAATAAGTAAGCAGACGGGATTGAGTAATCGCTCAATTCCGTTTTTAATTGAGAGGATTGATAATGATGAAAATCCAAAAAAGCTTTTCTAAAGAACCAAAGGGGATTCTTTATTTAGTACCTACACCAATTGGTAATTTAGCGGATATGACTTTTCGCGGCGTGGAAACTTTAAAAGAAGTTGATTTAATTGCTAGTGAAGATACTCGAAATACCCAAAAATTACTAAATCATTTTGAAATTAAAGTACCACAAAAAAGTTTACACGAGCATAATTATAAAGAACGTATTCCAGAAATAATTGCATTGTTAAAGCAAGGTAAAAAAATTGCACAGGTTTCAGATGCTGGAATGCCTTCAATTAGTGATCCCGGTCATGAGCTAGTGGAGGCTTGTATTGCGGCAGATCTAACAGTGGTTTCATTGCCGGGAGCAACGGCGGGTATGACAGCTTTAATTGCTTCTGGATTATTGCCACAACCTTTTTATTTTCATGGATTTTTACCACGAAAAAAAAATATTCAGAAAGAAACCTTAACTACGTTAAATGATCAAACAGCGACGCTGATTTTTTATGAGTCACCTTATCGCTTAAAGGCGACCTTAACGAATATATTAGAAGTTTTTGGTGATCGCCAGGTTGTAGTTTGTCGTGAATTGACTAAATTATTTGAAGAATACTTACGTGGAAGTGCAAGTGAAATTATTACTTATTTGACTGAGCATCAGCTTAAAGGGGAAATTTGTCTAATGATTGCTGGTAATAATCAAGTAGACGAAGAATTACCTGTTTTTGAAGGTAGTCTAAAAGAACAAGTCGAAAAAATTATTCAGACGGGTGAAACAAGTAAAGAGGCTATTAAGTTAGTTGCTAAGCAACAAAATTTGAAAAAACAAGATGTTTATAAAGCTTATCATGAAGGCTAAAAAAAGGACGGAGAATACACTCTGTCCTTTTTATGTCAAAAAACCTCACATGAATAGTGACGAAATTAGAAGTTTATGAAAATAAACGTAAAAATATACTGCAAATTCTCATTTTTAATGTTAGGATATGTTACATAATAAAAAATGGGAGTGGTTATATGGCAGCAAATATTGCATTTATTTTAATTTGTTCGGGGTTGGTATTTTTAATGACTCCAGCATTGGCGTTTTTCTATGGTGGTCTAGAAAGAAGAAAAAATATTTTAAACACAATGATGATGGTAATTTGTGTAATGGGTTTGGCTTCAATTGTTTGGATTGCAGTCGGCTATTCATTATCATTTAGTGGATCAGGTTCATTTATCGGAAATCTCGATAAAGTCTTTTTAAATGGAGTGTCAATGACAGAAGGAGACGGGATTCCTGATGGATTGTTCGCTTTCTTCCAAATGATGTTTGCTTTAATTACCACTGGTATCTTAACAGGTTCGGTAGCAGGACGCATGAGATTTTCAGCAATTTTCTTATTCATCGCCATCTGGTTAGTTGTTGTTTATGCACCGTTGGCTCATATGGTTTGGGGCGGAGGCTTCTTAGACCAGATTGGTTCAATTGACTTTGCTGGTGGGAACGTTGTTCATATTAGTTCAGGGATTTCTGGTTTGGTTCTAGCGGTTGTTTTAGGACGTCGTCGTGAATATCACTTAGCAGAATATCGTCCTCATAACGTACCGTTTGTAGTATTAGGTGCAGGTCTATTGTGGTTTGGTTGGTTTGGTTTTAATGCCGGTTCAGCTTTAGCGGCTGATGGTTTAGCTATTCACGCTGGGTTAGTAACAAATACTGCAGCAGCTGCAGCGATGCTTTCTTGGATGCTTATTGAGAAAGTTTTAAATGGTAAACCGACAGTTGTAGGTGCATGTACAGGTGCTGTGGTTGGTTTAGTTGCAATTACTCCAGGGGCTGGTTTTGTCTCACTATGGTCTAGTATATTGATTGGTCTTTTAGTAAGTCCTTTCTGTTACTTCTTCATTGCAGTGATTAAACAGCGTTTAGGATTTGATGATGCATTGGATGCTTTTGGTTGTCATGGTATCGGCGGGATTTTTGGAGGTATTGTTACAGGTATTTTTGCAGATCCAAGTGTAGGTGGCCGTACAGGTTTGATTTACGGTGGTGTAGATTTATTTGTTGCTCAACTTGAATCAATTATTTTCACGTTAGTTTTTGCCGGAGCAGCAAGCTTCATTATTATTTCAATTATTAAATTATTCATGCCAATTCGTGTAACAGATCAGGAAGAAGCACTTGGTTTAGATTTAGGAGAACATGAAGAAAGTGCCTACCCAACGTTTATGGGATTAGATTCTTAGGAGGAAAGTAGCATGAAAAAAGTTGAAGCGATTATTCGGCAGGAAAAATTAGAAGAAATTAAAGCAGCAATCGATAAAGATTTTGAGGTAAATGGTATGACAGTTTCACAAGTTCTAGGAATTGGTTTGCAAAAAGGACAAACAACTCATGTGCGGGGGAAAGAAATTGTAACGAGTTTATTGCCTAAAGTAACGGTGAGTTTTGTTCTGGCAGATGAAGATGTCAATCACGTGATTGATTTGATTTTAAATATTTGTCAGTCAGAGGATTTTGGTACTGGAAAAATATTTGTTTACCCAATTGAAGAAGCTATTCGAATTCGAACAGGAGAACGAGGAGAAGCAGCTATTTCATAAACGAAAAACGTCAAATACCGAAAGGTTTTTGACGTTTTTTTATTGAAGCAAGTCTTTTTTTATTTTCTCGAATTCAGCTGGGCTTAAAATACCTGCGTCCAATAGTTCTTTCATTTTGATTAATTGTTCCGCAATAGTTAAGGAGGTATCTTTTGGTTGTTCGTCAGCTGAAGGATCTTCGAAAGCATCTGTTAAGGCGATTAAAATAGCTTGTGACTCACCTTCAGTTAAAACAATCGGAATGGTGTCTTCTGAAGTAAGTACCATCAGATAGTCTAAACTGTGTTCTTTCATTAAGCGAAATTCTTGCAGGTTACTTCGAGTGATAACACGGAAAGTTTCTCCCAGCATCTTTTTTTGTCCCATAATGAAGCGCTGATTTGTTAAAGCGTAGGCATAAAAACCATCATTACGAGTGGCAGATTGACGGTTGTGCATTCCTAAGAAGCAAACAAGTACGGTTTCATCATTTCTCAAGTTTTTAGCTAATACTTCAAAATGTTTTAGGGAAAAACTAGGATCGGTACCTCCAAAAAAATGCTGTTGGTTGCAATATTGGTACATTTCTTGGGCAGTTTTCATCATATTGCTCCTTTTAAAACGAAATAATTTTATCAAGTATAGCACAAAAAAACCACCATAGCCGTCACTATGGTGGAAATGAAGGTTGTTATTTACTCTTGGTAGGAGTAAGTATGAAAAAACCAATTCGGGATAATTGGTATAATCTTATAATAAAGGAAACGCTTTATTTTTTCATGAATAATTTTTATTTTTATGCTAAGAAATCTATGAGAAAGCGATGATTAACTTTTTTTCTAGCCGTTTCTTTTTGTTTTTAACAAAAAAGTCTTTGTGTTACACTTGTTAAGTAGATTTTAAAAATAGGAGGGGTTTTATGTCATCTATCAGTAAAAATTTGCTTTCTCAATTAACTTCAGAAGAAGCAGTCGGACCGTTCGTCACGTTTATGTTGAATACCCATGTGTCTCATCAAGAAGTTGAGAAAGATCAGTTGATGTTGAAAAATTTTGCAAAAGAAGCGAAAAAACGTTTTGAGAAACGCTATCCTGATGAAAAATTTGCACCATTCCAAGAAAAAATCGATCGTTTATTAACTGATTTATCTTTCTGGCGTTCTCCAACAGCCAGTGTTGCCATCATCTTAACAAAAGATGAAACCTATATTCACCGCTTAAGTATCGAAGTTGATGATCAATATTATGTTGCCGACTTACCTTATTTATTAGCGATTATTAAAAATGCACAATTTAATTATAACTATTTGTTATTGGCTTTAAATCGCGATTCAATGAAGCTATATCAAATGAAGAATAAACAATTAAGTGAAGTAACCTTACCTGAAGAAGCACCAACTGACGCAACTAAAGCATTAGGTGACGAGCTTGCTGATAAAAGCCGAGTAAATACTTCTGGCGCTGGCTCAGCAGATGGTTTAAGCTTCCATGGAATGAGTCCTAAAGATGAAGAAGTTGAGGTTGATTGGTTGAATTATTACCAAGCAGTTGATAATTTCTTACGAGGCTTAGCTAACCCGGAACAATTACCATTGTATTTATTTGCCTTACCAGAAAATCAAAGCCAATTTAAAAAAGTGGCAAAAATTAATTACTATTCTGATAAAGCAGCAATTTCAGCATCACCAGCTAATTTGAGTATCAAGGATATTGAATTAGGCGCTTTAAAATTATCTGATGAATTGGCCGAACTGGAAACAACTAGCTATCAAAAACTAACTGATAAAAAATTCAACGATCAATTAGTTGATATTGATCTAGCAGCAAAAGATGCTCGTATTTCTCACCTATTCATTGCTACCAGTAATTTAATACCTGGCTTTGGTGATGACCCAGATACCGAATATGATCGTCGTCAAGTATTGAATCAAATTGCAGAACTTGTTATTTCAGGTGGTGGGCAAGTCTTTGTACTGGATCAAAAAGCGATCCCAGATGAAAAGAGTTTATTAGCGATTTTACGTTATTAATTGTCTTCATTATCAATTGGTAAAGAAATATGAGGAATCTTACTTCTTTCTTTAGTTTGGTTATTGATTGTGGTATACTTTAAACCGTAGTTGTTGTCGGCTAATCATTGGCAAGTGTTTTTTGAAACATCTTCCTATTTTTATCGTTCAAGAATTACAAAAAATATTTAAAAACAGGAGATGTTTTTTACATGGAACACGGTACAGTAAAATGGTTTAACGCAGAAAAAGGTTATGGCTTTATCACAGCAGAAAACGGCAGCGACTTATTCGTTCACTTTTCAGCTATCCAAGGCGACGGCTTCAAAACTTTAGAAGAAGGCCAAGCAGTAACATTTGACGTAGAAGAAGGTCAACGTGGCCCTCAAGCTACAAATGTTGAAAAAGCTTAATTAAACAATTTCTGCCAGGTGCAATTTTTGCATCTGGCTTTTTTTTGTAGCGAAAAAAAGCTATAATTTCAAAGGAAGGAGGCGGACTGTGAAAAATACTTATGCCATCGTTGATATCGAAACAACTGGAACTGATCCTAAAACTGATCGTATTATTCAATTCGGTTGTGTACTAGTAGAGAATGGGGAAATTGTTTCTCGTTTTGCGACAGATATTAATCCAGACCAGAGAATTTCAAGCCAGATTCAACATTTGACGGGAATATCCAATCAACGAGTAGCCAAAGCCCCTTATTTTGAAGATGTGGCAGTTACTATTGCCAATTTTTTATCGGACACAATATTTGTGGCCCACAATATCTATTTTGATTATACTTTTCTATCAAATGAATTGGTTCGTTGTGGCTTACCAGAATTAACTAGCCCAGGAATTGATACGGTAGAATTAGCACAAATCTTTATGCCAACTGCTTTAAGTTTTCGTTTGAAAGATTTAGCAGAAGAATTGGCATTTAGTCATAAGAACCCTCATCAAGCAGACAGTGATGCAGAAGTAACAGCGGAGCTTTTGATTAATTTAGAGAAGAGAATTCGCCAATTACCGTTAATTACTTTAGAACAAATTGTCAAACTAGCCGATCATATGGCTTTTCAAACGAAAGATTATCTAGCAGAAATATTGGCTGATCGAAAACAGCAACAAGAAACACCTTCAGCTGAGATTGAAATAATCTTTGGCCTGGCTTTAAAGAAAAAAACGGCGCCACTTTATTTAGAGAATCTCTACCAAAGAAGTTATCCTAGGATGAAAAAAAACAAAGAAAAATTATATGGTCAAAAATTGAGCTTCCGTAAAGAGCAAGGAAGATTAATGAATTTGGTCTATGATTTTTTCAATAGCCAAGAAAAAGCTGATTTAATTGTTGAAGCAGCGACTGGAATTGGTAAAACTTTAGGCTATCTTTTACCCATGAGCTATTTGGCCACCCCTGAAAATCCTTTAGTGGTCAGTACGGCTTCATTATTGTTACAAGAACAGATGTTGAATAAGGATTTACCTTTACTTAATGAATTGTTAGAACAGCAGTTGCAAGCGGTAGTAATGAAAAGTAGTCGACATTACATTGATTTGGCTCGTTTTTATCAAACCTTACAAGGAGAAATCGGTCAAAAACAATATACTTTCTATCAAATGGCTGTCTTGGTATGGCTGACTATGACAGAGACAGGTGATTTTGATGAATTAAATATGACTCGTTTGAATCATACTTTTTGGCAGGAGGTTGGACATTTAGGATTAGAAAGTTTAAATCCTAGTAATCCATTTTACGCCGTCGATTTTCTTGTCCAGCGTAATAAAAAATTGCAGCAAAGTAATTTAGTCATTACTAATCATGCTTTTTTAGCGGAAGAAAGCTATCGAAAGACGCCTCAATTACCTAGCAGCAGTTACTTAATTATTGATGAAGCCCATCATTTGAGCCGAACATTGACCCGTATTAGTAGTCACCAATTGAGTGTGACTGCCATTAGCAAAAGGTACCAACAATTACTGGAAACCAATAAAATATTAACATGGCAAAATTTAGTTAATCATGATCAACAGATCAGTCATCTAATTGAAATGTTATTTGATATTTATAGTGAGTTAGTGGCTGATTTAACGGATTTATTTCCAGAAATGATACGCTTAACGAAAGATGATATTAAGGTGTTGTCCCAAGATCAATTTGATCAAGTGTCGAACTATGGGCAAGACTTGATTAGTCGTATCCAAATTTTATACCGGGATATTTCGATCGTGACTGAAAAAATAGCAGCTTATTTTCAGTTGCATCAAGCAAGCTTTGGTATTGAAGAACAAAGTGATGTCCATGACTTTTTGGCTTTAAAAGAAAAGTTAAACTCTGAAGGGGAAACTTTTGATCAATTTGTGACTTTCTGGGAGGCCCGTTATCTCCACTGGTTAGAAGAAAAAAGCCAACGAATTGCTGTTGAAGATTTAGCAGCACAAGTTTTACCAGAAACGCGATGGTATAGCCGCTATCAACAAATTTTATACTTAGGTGGGACGTTGAAAATCACAAGTGATCGTAGATACTTTGCAAAACGTTGGGGAATTGACGCGGATTTAAAAGTGATTGCAAGTCCTTATGATTACAGCCAACAAGCAAGACTTTATGTACCAAACGACAGTTTAGATATTCAAACCGCCTCGCCTGAAAGGTACGGACAATATATCGCAGAAATTATTGGTCAAGTTGCGGCAAAAGAAGTTCGCCCAATATTGGTTTTATTTACTTCTCATGATATTTTGAATCGAGTCTATCGTTATTTGAGATTACCGATGCTTCAAGAAAATAGAGAAATTTTAGCACAAGGATCGGGTGGTAGCCGTGAAAAATTACTCAAACGCTTTTTATTGTCTGAGGATGCTATTTTGCTTGGAGCCGATAGTTTTTGGGAAGGAATCGATTTACCTGGAGAAATTCTGCAAGTCTTGATTGTTACTCGTTTACCTTTTGAAAATCCTAAACGTCCGCTAGTAAAAGCTAGAAATGAATATTTAACTAGTCTCGGGGTGAATTCATTTTATGAAGAAGCAATTCCTCATACGATTTTACGGTTGCGCCAAGCCTTAGGTCGTTTGATCCGATCGGAAGAAGACAAGGGAGTCATGTTCTTGTTAGATCAACGGTTCATTAAAGCAAGCTATGGGAAACGTCTGCAAAAAGCCCTACCTAAAGAATTACCGATTATTAATCATTCCTTTGCAGATAATTTAGCAGATGCCCATGATTTTTTAAATTCTGACAAAAATTCAGAGAAGTAATGAGGAAGCGCGCGAGTTTTGGTATAATGTAGCTTATCTGAAAGGAGCCAATTATTTTGTCGAAAAGAAAGACGATCGGCGAGAAAATCAATCTCTGGTTAATTGCAGCAATTATTGTTTTATTAACAATTGTTGTGACAGTTACTATTATTTTTATTCGCTCTAATCGGCCGTTACATCAGGCACGCGAAGAAACGATTCAAGTCGCTAGAAGATACGGCGATTTAGATACAGTAGATAAATTTTATTGGTTTAATCGTAAAAAAACTTATTTTACTGTCACTGGTGAAGATACTTCTGGAAAAAAAATTGTCGTCATTGTTCCACAAAAAGGCAATAAAATTCGCGTATTGGATCAAAGCGATGGCTTGACGGAAGCAGCCGCAAAAAAACAAATTTCAACTGATTATCCAGATGTGACTGTCGAAAAAGCCGAATTAGGCATCTATCAAAAGCAAACAGTTTGGGAAGTTTCAGCAAAAAATAGTGAAGGCAATTATAATTATTATTTGATTGCTTTTGCTGATGGGAAGAAAGTAAAAACATTGAATAACATCTAATCTTGGTAGGAGTGATAACGATGAAATTAGCAAAGCGCATGGAAACCTTAGAACCGTCAGTCACCTTAGAAGCAACTGCAAAAGCCAAAGCATTAAAAGCACAAGGACTAGATGTCATTAGTCTAACAGTTGGAGAACCTGATTACACGACGCCAAAAAATATTGAAGATGCAGCAATCGAAGCAATTAAAAGTGGCAGTGTGAGTTTTTATACAGCTTCTGGTGGGACACCAACGCTAAAGGAAGCCATTATTCACTTTACTAAAGAAAATTATGGTTTCACAGTTAAGCCCCAAAATATTATTGTTACAAGTGGTGCTAAATTTGCGTTATATACTTTATTTCAAACAATTTTGGATCCAGCTGATGAAGTCATTATTCCGGTTCCTTATTGGGTCAGCTATGGAGAACAAGTCAAATTAGCTGAAGGGCAACCAGTCTTTGTGAACGCAACACAAGAAAATGACTATAAAATTTCAGTAGCGCAATTAGCAGCAGCAAAAACTTCAAAAACTAAAGCTATTATTATCAATTCCCCTTCAAATCCAACAGGGATGATTTACACTGAAGAAGAGTTAAGAGGAATCGGTGAGTGGGCAGTTGCTAATGACGTGTTGATTATTGCAGACGATATTTATGATCATTTGGTTTATAATGGTAATAAGGCAGTTCATATTGCTGAGCTTTCAGAGGCTATTCGGAAAAACACGGTTATCATTAATGGTGTTTCTAAAACTTATGCAATGACAGGCTGGCGTATTGGATACGCAATAGGAGAAGCTGATATTGTTGCTGGAATGACCAAAATCGCCTCTCAAGCGACAAGTAATCCAGCAGCTGTCAGTCAAGCAGCAGCAGTTGAAGCTTTGAGTGGACAACAAAATACAGCTGAAGAAATGCGCCAAGCTTTTGAAGAACGTTTAAATACGATTTTTCCAAAAGTTGCAGCTTTACCAGGATTTCATTTAACTAAACCACAAGGAGCCTTTTACCTGTTCCCAAATATCAAAGAAGCTATGGACTTAGGCGGCTACACAAATGTAACGACTTGGGTCAATGATTTATTGGAACAAGAACAAGTTGCTCTAGTAACAGGTGAAGGTTTTGGCGCACCGGAAAATGTTCGGATCAGTTATTCAGCTAGTTTAGAAGACTTAGAAGAAGCCGTTGTTCGGATTCGCCGTTTTATTGAAAAGAATCAAAAGTAACTTATTAAGAAAAAGCAATTCGGGATAAATAAGTTAGGAGAGACGATAGTGGAACAAATTTCAATTATTGATGCAAAAGATTATGTAGGACAAACCGTAAAAATTGGTGCTTGGGTAGCTAATAAACGTTCAAGCGGAAAAATTTCTTTCTTACAATTAAGAGACGGAACGGCTTATTTTCAAGCAGTTGTGGTAAAAAGTGAAGTACCTGAAGAAGTTTTCCAATTAGCTAAAGAATTAACCCAAGAAACATCTATTTGGGTCGTTGGTGAAATTCGCGAAGACACCCGCTCAAAATTTGGTTATGAACTAGGTGTGAAAGAAATCGAAGTTGTTGGAGAAAGTCATGATTATCCAATTACACCAAAAGAACACGGAGTCGATTTCTTAATGGATCATCGTCATTTATGGTTGCGTTCATCACAGCAACATGCGTTGATGCTCATTCGTAACGAAGTCATTCGAGCGACTTATGAATTTTTAAATGCACAAGGTTTTGTGAAAATGGATCCGCCAATTTTGACAGGTTCAGCTCCTGAAGGTACGACAGATTTATTTGAAACAAATTATTTTGATCAAACAGCTTATTTATCTCAAAGTGGACAATTATATTTAGAGGCTGCAGCGATGGCCTTCAGTAAAGTATTTTCTTTTGGTCCAACTTTCCGTGCTGAAAAATCTAAAACACGTCGTCATCTAATTGAGTTTTGGATGATTGAATTAGAGATGGCCTTCATGCATCAAGAAGATAGCTTAGAAATTCAAGAACAATATGTCGCTTATTTAGTGCAAAGTGTTTTAGACAATTGTGATTATGCTCTGGACGTTTTAGGACGTGATAAAGAAATCTTGAAAAAATATACAAAACTACCTTACCCACGTATTTCTTATGATGATGCTGTTGAATTGCTAATTAAAAATGGCTTTGATGATATTACATGGGGAGATGATTTTGGTTCTCCACATGAAACCTTTATCGCTAATTCATACGATCAACCCGTCTTCATCTTAAACTATCCAAAAGCGATTAAACCTTTCTATATGAAACCTCATCCAACAAGAGATGATGTGGTGATCTGTGCCGACTTAATCGCGCCAGAAGGTTATGGTGAAATTATTGGTGGTAGTGAACGGGCAACTGATTATGACTATTTAGTAGAACAAATCAGAGCTGCTGGTCAAGATGAAAAAGATTATGAATGGTATTTAGATTTGAGCCGTTATGGCGCTGTACCCCATGCTGGCTTTGGTTTAGGTTTAGAAAGAACCATCACTTTCATTGCCGGAATTGATCATGTTCGTGAAGCGATTCCGTTCCCACGTTTGCTAAACCGAATTTATCCATAAAAAGAAACTGCCTTAGAAGAAATTTTCTAAGGCAGTTTTTTTATTTATTTTTGGAAACGGTTCAGTTTTTGGTTGACACATGATGATTCATTCATATATAATATACATGAGGAAACATTCATGTGTAATCAAGAAAGAAGGATGCATCATGGAAAAAATTTATCGTTTAGATGGTTTAGACTGTGCAAACTGTGCTGCAAAAATTGAAAAATCAATTAAAGAAATTCAAGGTGTTGAACGAGCACAAGTTGATTTTGCTACAACCAAATTAACAATTGAAGCAGAAAATGCTGATTTAAGTGAGGTTTGTAACGAAGCCAAACAAATTGTTAAAAAAATTGAGCCAGATGTAAAAATAAAAAACTGGCAAGATGAATCAGAAGAGGAAAATAATCATTTTAAAGTAATTCAAATTGTAAGTGCCTTAATTATTTTAGGGGTCTTAGCATTAGTTAAGCCCGTTATGCCGCTTTCACTTATCGCCTATAGTGCATTATATTTATGGATTGGCTTTGATGTTTTGAAAACAGCGGTCCTAAATATTTTTCAAGGAGAAATCTTTGATGAAAATTTTTTGATGACGGTTGCCACGATAGGTGCTTTAGCAATTGGCGAATATCCAGAAGCTGTGGCTGTAATGCTATTTTATCAAATCGGTGAATTTTTCCAAGATTATGCAGTCAATCGTTCGCGTAAATCAATTAAATCTTTAGTAGCTAGTCGGCCAGATAAAGCCAACTTACTATTAGATGGTCAATTAACTGAAGTTAAACCAGAAGAAATTCATGTGGGAGACTATATTGTTGTTAAGCCTGGCGAAAAGGTGCCATTAGATGGTGTGATTACTGAAGGACGTTCATTTGTAGATACCTCTGCTTTAACTGGAGAATCGGTCCCTCGTAGTATTGAAGCCGGCGAAGAAATTTTATCAGGTTTTATTAATCAAGAAGGACAACTAACTATCAAAGTCACGACAGTATTTGGTGAATCAACCGTCAGCAAAATTCTCGACTTAGTAGAAAATGCAGCTAGTAAAAAAGCACCAGCTGAAAAATTTATCACTAGCTTTGCTAGATATTACACGCCAATCGTTGTTGGCTTAGCAATTTTATTAGCTATTGTGCCACCTTTAGTAACGGCAAGTGCCTTTTATCCTTGGATTTATCGAGCCTTAACATTCTTAGTTATTTCATGTCCATGTGCGTTGGTGATTTCTGTTCCGTTGAGTTTCTTTGGCGGAATTGGCGGAGCTAGTAAAGCAGGAGTCTTAATCAAAGGAAGTAACTATATTGAAACATTAGCCAAAACGCAAACAATTGTTTTCGATAAAACTGGTACTCTTACAAAAGGAGTCTTTGAGGTACAAGAGATTGAAACCCAATTACCTCAAGCTGATTTCTTACAAATAGTGGCTAGTTTGGAACAAGGTTCAAATCATCCAATTGCCAAGTCTATTTTAAAAGCCAATCAAAAAGATTTATCATCCGTGGAAAATGTTGTCGAAAAGGCTGGTTATGGGATTAGTGGACAAATTGACAAGGTTAATTACTTTGCCGGAAATGATAAATTGATGGCTGCTGAAAATATTGTCATACCTGAAGTACACGCAATTGGAACTATCATTTATTTGGCAAAATCAAGGGAATTTTTGGGTTACTTAGTAATTGCCGATGATTTAAAAGCCGGTGTTAGTGAGACTATGAAAGAATTAAAAGCTTTAGGGATCAAACAAACAGTGATGTTAACTGGTGACAATCGAAAAATTGCTGACGCGATCGGTAAAAAAATTGGTGTCGATCACGTTTATAGTGAATTATTACCAGCAGATAAAGTCAGTCATTTAGAAGAATTGTTGCAAGAGAATCATAAAGTTGCTTTCGTTGGTGATGGCATGAATGATGCACCAGTTTTAGCTCGAGCGGACCTAGGTATCGCCATGGGTGGTTTGGGTAGCGATGCAGCGATTGAAGCTGCCGACGTAGTAATTATGAATGACCAGCCAGAAAAAATCGTTACGGCAGTCAAAGTTGCTCGCAAAACCATGAAAATCGTTAAAGAAAATATCATTTTTGCTTTAGGAGTCAAAATAATCGTTCTAGCTTTAGGTGCAGTTGGGATTGTTTCGATGCCCGTAGCTGTTTTTGCCGATGTTGGGGTAACTGTATTGGCAGTCATTAATGCGATGCGTTGTTTACGAGTGAAATAAATGTTGAAACGACTAATTGAAAGATTAGTCGTTTTTTTTAGCTAACTATAATAGGATAGAAAGAGTGATTAGACGGCGTTTAAGAAGACTAGAATTGTTGATTAATATTTATTTTAGTTTGAAATTGTTTGTTTTTCATAAATTTTGTGTTTACTTTTATGTAAGCGCATGCTATTATTGTGTCAACGAAAACAGAATATTTAGTGGATCGTTACTAACTTGATTAGGCGAGACTGCGAATAGTAGATTAGAATTTCATTATGAGATTGTCTACTGTTTGCAGTCTCTTTTTGTTTGAAAGGAGGATAGAAATGTATCGAATCGTTAAAGTTTTAAATAATAATGTTGCAATTGTCAGAGATGTGTCCAGTCAGCAAGCAGTCGTCATGGGAGCTGGAATAACTTATCAAAAAAAGAAAGGTGATCTGATAAGCGAAAAAGTTGTCGAAAGAATTTTTACCTTAAGAAATGAAGAATCACAAAATAACTTTTCGACTTTGTTGAAGGATATCCCGCTGGACTTTATCACGACTTCTTATGAGATTATTGAACGAGCCATTAGTCAGTATCAATACCCAGTTCAAGAATATATATATGTTACTTTAACTGATCATATTTATTTGAGTTATCAAAATTTAAGTAAAGGCACATATGAAAGCACCGTTCTACCGAATATCAAAACCAATTATCCAATTGAATTTAAGATTGGTCAGGCAGCTGTCCTATTAATCAAGGAAAAACTAGCTATTGATTTTCCTGAAGAAGAAGTTAGTCGCATTGCATTACATTTTATTAATGCTAAGGGGACTTCAACTGCGGTATCTACTGATGACCGAATTGAGAAAAAAATGATTGAATTAGTCCAAAATGAGTTGTCGATTTCAGGAATCAGTAGGACGAATAAAAATCAAAATTATTATGACCGACTGATGATTCATTTAAATTACTTTCTAGAACGAATCATGAGTGGTGTAGCTGATCCTGAATCTTTTTCACTAAATTTTGAAGAAACGTTAAAGAAAGATTATCCTGAAGCCTATCAAATCGGCAATCGTATTTATAGATTGATTGAAGATCATTTAGGGAAAACGCTAAATGAAAATGAACGAATTTATTTTACAATCCACATTCAACGCCTGTTATAAAACAATCAAGTATTCAAGAAAAATACATTTAAAAATATTGAAAGAGAAAAGGAGAAATAATCATGACTGAATTAAGAAAACTACCTGAGGACTTTTTAATGGGAGGAGCAACGGCAGCTTATCAAGTCGAAGGGGCCATTGATAAAGATGGTAAAGGGCCAGTAGCCTGGGATACATTTTTAGTAGAAAAAGGACGTTATACAGCTGAGCCAGCGAGTGATTTTTATAATCAATATCCAGTTGATATTGAACTATGTAAAAAATTTAAAATTGATAGCTTAAGGATGTCGATTGCTTGGAGTCGGATTTTTCCAAATGGTTATGGTGAAGTTAATCAAAAAGGTGTCGATTATTATCATCAAGTTTTTGCAGAATGTAAAAAACAAGGAATCACACCATTTGTCACAATTCATCATTTTGATACACCTAAAGCATTATTTGATGACGGAGATTTTTTAAATCGTGAGAATATCAAACATTTCGTGAACTACGCAAAATTCTGCTTTGATGAATTTAAAGAAGTCTATTATTGGAGTACTTTTAATGAAATTTACCCAGCTGCAACAAATCAATATTTGACGGGTGCTTTTCCTCCTGAAATTCGTTTCGATCTACAAAAAACAGTTACAGCATTGCATAACATGATGTACGCTCACGCACAAGCAGTCAATATCTTCAAAGAAGGCGATTATGAAGGTGAGATTGGTGTAGTTCACTCATTAGAACCTAAATATCCAGCTTCAGATACACCAGAAGATATTCATGCAGCCGAATTAGATGACGCGTTATCGGTGAAATTTTTAATGGATGCGACTTATTTAGGCTATTATTCTGAGCATACTATGAAATGTATTAATGAAATTTTAGCAGCAAATGATACAAGTATTACCATTGATGAAAATGATTTTGTTGAAATGAAAAAAGCTGCAAATCGTAATGACTATCTTGGGATTAACAATTATGTCAGCCATTGGGTGAAAGCTTATAATGACGAAAGCCAAATGTTCTATAACACAACTGGTGAGAAAGGCACGCAAGTCTATCGTATTAAAGGGATTGGTGAACGTATTCAGCGGACAGATTTACCACGAACGGATTGGGACTGGCTGATTTATCCTGAAGGAATCTTTGATTTATTGGTTAGGATTAAAGAGGATTACCCAAATTATAAAAAAATCTATATTACGGAAAATGGTTTAGGTTATAAAGATAAGTTTGACGACGGCGTTATTTTAGATGATGACCGAATTGATTATCTAAGAGGCTATTTTAATTATATTTCTAAGGCGATTGATGCTGGTGTTAATGTTAAAGGTTACTTCATTTGGTCTCTGATGGATGTCTTTTCTTGGGTTAATGGTTATAACAAACGTTACGGACTATTTTATGTCGATTTTGAAACGCAAAAGCGCTACCCGAAAGAATCTGCCTATTGGTATAAATTTGTCAGTGAAACAAAAACGATTATTTAAGACGAGGGAGGAGGATTTGAAATGAATAAAAATGACTTACAAATGCTCGGTTTTGAAATCGTTGCTTATTCAGGTGACGCTCGTAGTTCATTACTTGGCCTATTAAAAGAAATTCGCGGCGGTGATTTTTCTAATGTTGAAAGCAAACTCCAAGATGCAGATGAGAACTTAAAATTAGCTCATAATGCTCAAACGCAAGTTCTTGCCAATGAAGCTAGCGGTGATGACTTAGAATTAGGTTTTATCTTCATTCATGGCCAAGATCATCTGATGACAACCTTATTATTAAGAGATTTAGTCCAAGATTTTATTGAGCTATACCAAGAAAAATATCGCTGAAAAGGATTGAAGGAGGTAAAAAAATGAATGTAATTATTCAACAAATTGAAAAAAGACAAGCTCTGTTTCAAAAAGTGTCGAAGAATATTTACTTAATGGCAATCAAAGATGGTTTTTTAGCAGCCATGCCAGTTATTTTGTTTTCGAGTATTTTCATTTTGTGTGCAGCAATTCCACCGATTTTTGGCGTAACCATTCCAAGCGGGGTAGAAGAATGGTTATGGAAAATCTATGATTACACGATGGGTGTTGTTGGTATGTTAGTGGCTGGAACGACTGCTCGCTGTTTGGCGGGTAGTATGAATCGAAAAATGCCCGATGGAAAAATAATTAACGAGACATCAGTTATGTTAGCAGCGACTTGTGGTTTTCTTTTATTAGCAATTACTAAAGCTGATGGTTCTTTTGCAGCTGATTATATGGGAACAAAAGGGATTTTATCAGCGTTTATTTCAGCTTTTATCACTGTAAATATGTATAAATTTTGTGTGATTCGTGACATCACAATTAAGATGCCAAAGGAAGTACCTGGCAGCATCGCACAAAATTTTAGAGATGTTTTTCCTTTTTCTTTTTCTGTTTTAGCTTGTGCACTGATTGATATTGTAGCGAGAGCCGTACTTAATGTTCCTTTTGGAGAAGTTTTTTCCAAACTGTTGTCACCATTATTTGCTGGAGCTGAAAGTTATTTTGGTTTATCTATTATTTGGTTCTTAATTCCATTATTCTGGTTTGTTGGGGTTCATGGACCATCAGTTGTAAAACCTGGATTATCTGCTGCCTTGTATGGAAATACGGAAGCCAATTTAAGAGTTTTTACAGAAGGTGGTCATCCAACTCATGCGCTAACTGAAAATTTTGGGAATTTCATTGGTGAGTTAGGTGGGACGGGTGCAACATTTATAGTACCGATTATCTTTATTCTTTTTATGCGATCTAAGCAATTAAAAACGGTCGGGAAAGCATCAATCATTCCCGTGATGTTTGCCGTAAATGAACCACTATTATTTGCAGCACCAATTATTTTGAATCCTTATTTCTTTATTCCTTTCTGTATTGCACCGGTAGCGAATGTATTAATTGGTAAATTTTTTATCAGCGTATTAGGCATGAATGGTTTTATGTATGTTTTGCCATGGGCGACCCCGGGACCGATTGGAACAGTGATGAATACGGGCTTTCAGCCAATTTCAATTTTGCTGTCAGTAGTTTTACTATTAGTTGATTTTGCTATTTACTACCCGTTTTGTAAGGCATACGATAAAGTATTGGTAGCGCAAGAGGCAGAAAGAGTTGAAGAAATTGAGGAAATCGAAGGAATAGTCCCTCAATTATCACCAGAAAGTGCAACGGCAATTGTAGATAATAATGAAACAGTGGTTGTTGAAGAGCATTCTAGTGTAGCAACTATGGCTGATGAAAAGGAGTTAAAAGTTTTAGTTTTATGTGCAGGTGCGGGGACAAGTGCAATGTTAGCTAATGCTCTAGAAGAAGGAGCTAAAGAAACAGGGGCCCATGTCATTGCTAAGGCTGGAGCTTATGGTTCTCATTATGATATTATGCCGAATTTTGATATGGTAGTCTTGGCACCGCAAGTAAATTCCTATTATGATGATATTAAAGAAGATACAGATAAGCTAGGTATCAAACTAATTGCCACAAAAGGAGCAGAATATATTAAACTTACACGTAACCCTGCCGGAGCAATTAAATTTGTCATGGATCAGCTTAAATAAATAGATTTAACCACAGACAATATAAAAGATTTTTTGGAGTAGAGAAATCTACTCCATTTTTTTTTACAGAGAATATTGCTTACCTTATATTGACAAAATGTAAACAACTGATTACAATTATTAATGTAAACAAGTCGTTACTTTATGGAAAGTTGTGATTACTTTGATTAAAAATCATTTAAAAGTTCTCCGGGCAAAAAAAAATTGGACCCAAGAAGAACTAGCAAAAAAAGTTGGTATTTCTCGACAAGCGGTGATTTCGATTGAAAAATATAAATATACGCCATCGTTAGAATTAGCTTTTAAGTTGGCAAAGGCATTTGAGGTAGATATTAATCAAGTTTTTGATCCTGAGGAGGAGATTGAATGAGTCAAGTGATAATTTTTATTATTCAAGTAATTATTTTGGGTCTCTTTTTTTATTCGGGATTTTATCAAGCCAAAAAAAGAGTACAATACAAAAATGATGAGCGCTGGCAAGCAATTTCCAACCGTGCTAACCAAATTGGCTTAAAATATTATCAAGTTTTAGTGGTTTTAATTGCAATAATAACGACAATTTTATTGTATAAACCAGAATGGAATGTTCAGCTCTCGTTAAGTCGGGTGTTAATGTTTGGCTTTTTTCTGATATGTCTGGAGCAATTTGTCGAAACTTTAGGGATAAAATATTACGATAAACATATGTAAGTCTTTAGCAGAAAAAGCTAAAGATTTTTTTTGTAGAAAAAACTTGACTTATTATGATTACAATTGTAAACTTAATTTGTAATTACATATGTAAACGAAAGGAGAAGCACGATGACGATTACAGCTGAACCAATAAAAATTAGTGATTCCGAATGGGAAATAATGCGTGTGATTTGGACCAAGCAAGAAACTACAGCTCAAGAAATTAGTGAGATACTTGGCGAGACAATGGATTGGAAGCCGGCAACCATTAAAACCTTGTTGGGACGTCTAGTAAAAAAAGATGCTGTTTACACCAAACAAGCTGGAAAAAAATATATTTATTATCCAAAAATCAGTGAAAGTAAAACTGTTAAAAGCGCTACTGAAAATTTATTTTCACATATTTGTGCAAAGCAAATTGGTAATACAATCGCGGAATTAGTTGACGAAGCTGAACTGACCGAAGCAGATGTGGCGAAAATTATGGCTACTTTAAATAAAAAAGAAACGGTAGCAGAAGTTGTCTGCAATTGTATTCCAGGACAATGTGAATGTAAACATCACAGTGCTTAAATTTAAATTATAAGGAGAGATTATCATGAAACAAACATTTAATATTGAAGGTATGACTTGTCAACATTGTGTGAAAAATGTAGAAAATGCAGTTAACGAATTACCAGGAATTGATAAAGTAAAAATAAATTTGAAAAAAAATAATGGTGTTGTAAAATTCGACGAAGCACAAGTTACCGCAGCTGAAATCGCTACAAAAGTAACGGATGCAGGTTATCAAACAGAGGTGATCTAAATGAGCCAAACGGTGGAGACTTTTGCCATTACCGGTATGACTTGTGCCAATTGTTCTGCTCGGGTGGAAAAAGAATTAAAAGCGACTGATGGCGTGGTGGAAGTCAATGTTAACTTAGCGACTGAAAAAGCCACAGTATCTTTTGAGCAAGGACTTACGGCGGATGATTTAATCAAACGGGTGGAAAATATTGGTTATGGAGCAATTTTATTTGATGAAGCTCATAAACAAAAGATTGTTGAAGAAAAACAACGTTACTTAGCAAAGATGAAAAGAGATTTAATCATTAGTGGGATTTTGACCTTACCTTTAATGGCAGCGATGATTGCCATGCTTTTAGGTTCTCAAGCTGCTTGGGTACATTTACTGCATCGTCCAGTGGTGCAGTTAATCTTAGCTACGCCAGTTCAGTTCTGGATTGGTCGTCGTTTTTATTCAGGTGCTTATCACGCCATTAAAACGAAAGCCCCTAATATGGATGTATTGGTTGCGATGGGAACGACAGCGGCTTATGCCTTAAGTGTCTATAATGGATTTTTCAATCCTCATAATAGTGATTTGTATTTTGAAAGTAGTGGCATGATTATTACCTTAATTTTATTAGGGAAATATTTAGAACAAAAAGCCAAAACTAAAACTAGCGATGCCATTAAACAGTTGATGGCCTTACAAGCTAAAACTGCCACTGTAATGCGAGAAGGAGAAGAATTAAAAATCCCAATCGAAAATGTTTTGGTAGGTGATTTATTATTGGTACGGCCAGGTGAACAAATTCCAGTAGATGGAGTTATCAAAAGTGGGCAAACAACACTGGATGAAAGTATGTTAACAGGTGAAAGCTTACCTGTTGATAAAAGTGTCGATGACCAAGTTTTTGGCGGAACCTTAAATACGACTGGCAGTATTCAATTACTAGCAACACAGGTCGGCAGTATGACTGTTTTATCAAGAATTATTCGGATGGTGGAAGACGCCCAAGGTGAAAAAGCGCCGATTCAACAAATTGCTGATCGGATCTCAGGGATTTTTGTGCCAACTGTTTTAGTGATTGCTGCAATTACATTTGTTGTGACAAGTTTTGCTTTAGGTAATTGGGAAACCGCGATTGTTCACAGTGTTTCGGTTTTAGTGATCGCTTGTCCTTGTGCATTAGGCTTGGCTACACCAACTGCAATTATGGTGGGAACTGGTTTAGGTGCGAAGAATGGTATTTTAATTAAAGGTGGCGGAGCGTTAGAAAAAACGGCGCATCTGACAACTGTTGTACTAGATAAAACCGGTACTATTACTGCAGGTAAACCAGTAGTCGCTGATTTCTTCACAGAAAATGAAGAAGCATTGACTATTTTAACTAGTATTGAAAATTATTCTGAACATCCTTTGGCTAAAGCAATTGTAAATTATGGCAAAGAACGGACCAACTTAAAACCAGTTACTGATTTTGAAAGTTTAACTGGTCGTGGTGTGACTGGTAAAGTAGATGGTAACATTTATTATGTCGGTTCTAAACGTAGTGTTACAGAACGTGGACTGATGATAGATAATTTGGCAGAAGTGACGCAATTGGAAGCTGAAGGTAAGACCGTGATGTTCTTGTCAGATGAGAAAAATATATTGGCTTCAATTTCAGTGACAGATCAAATCAAGGATAGCTCTAAACAAGCAATCTCAAATTTACAAAATCAAGGTTTGACCGTTAAAATGTTAACGGGTGATAATTTACAAACTGCTCATTATATTGGTGAGCAAGTTGGTCTAACTGAACAAGATATTATTGCAGAAGTTTTACCAGAAGATAAAGCTGATGTGGTTCGCGAGCTTCAACAAAAAGGTGAAACCGTTGGTATGGTAGGCGACGGCATCAATGATGCACCTGCGTTGGCTTTAGCTGATATCGGGATCGCTATGGGATCAGGTGCTGATATTGCTATGGAAACGGCAGATATCACTTTAATGAATAGTGATTTGGTGTCTGTTAGCAAAAGCATTAAATTATCAAAAGTTACTTTAAATAAAATCAAACAAAATCTTTTCTGGGCATTTTTATACAATGTCATTGGTATTCCATTTGCGGCATTTGGGTTCTTAAACCCGATTATTGCTGGCGCAGCAATGGCTTTTAGTTCAGTCAGTGTCTTGTTGAATTCACTAAGTTTAAATCGAAAAAAAATATAATGATAAACGTCTGAATATTTCAGGCGTTTATTTTTATCTAGAAGTTCAAAAAATTTTATTTTTTTTAAAAATTAAATGCTATATTTTACTTGAGAGAAGGTGATCAAAATGATCTGGGAGCAACTGACTGAGGCTAAGATTAATCGCAAAATTAAGCTGCTGAATTGCTTGAAGCAACAACCAATGCGGGTTAAACAATTTGCAGAAGAAATTGGTGTCAGTACTAAAACGGTTCGTCGAGATTTAGCGGAATTAGAAAAGACAAAGGGACATTTTTTTACTAAAGGGGTCATTGTTTGGGAAAATGCTGAAGTATATCATCAATTGTATTTTGATTTGTTGCAAGAAAGTGAAGCCTTTAATGTTTTTCGTCATTTTTTGTGGAAGCACCCAATTCCTTATAAAAGAGGTACCTATCGTCATTTAAATGAAAAATTGTTGAAACTCAATCTTTCTTTAACTAAGGAAGGACTAATTGGTAATGACGCTGTTTTATTTCAATTGCGTTGGCAGTATTTACTGGATTTTGAAGTGGGAAATCAAAAGCATGTAATTGAAGAAAAGATGTTTCGTTTTTACCAATTTATAGATGCTGGTCATTTAGATTTCGCTTTGGGATGGGAGTATTTTGTAGCTAGTCCAGATCATTTTAATCAATTTTTAGCTCGTAGTCTAATGCCGGAAACCGTTGCATATTTACTTTATTTTGAAGAGCAGAAAAGATATTATGATTTATTTTTGAGCTTTTATTTACAGCATCAAGAAGTTGAAAGCATCTTATATCGTGATGCACGATTATGTAGTTATATGCTGATTAAATATTTAAAGATAGATGATCCACGGGTACAAGCACGTCTTCAATTAAAATTATTTCGGTTATTATTGGATCTTTCTCAAGGATTTCCGATTGGTTTTATCAATCAACTGGCCGATTTTTCTAGTAGCCCTAAACTTTGGCGAATTAGTAAAAAAATGAAAGAACTAGTTGTTGTACTAGATAATTGTCCGGTGACTGACTTGGCTTATACATTGGAAAAAACAGTCCGTGATGCTTATTTGTGCTCATTTTATGTTGAGCGCTATTCAACTTTTAGTAATGATGACTTTCATAATCATTTTTGGCAAGAAGAAGTGATGAAAGAAATTGAGGCTAAGTTTTTGGCAACCTAAGTTCTGCTTAGTAATATGCTATAATGAAAAAGACTAGGGGGGACCGAGATGGAATTGAAAAAACTTGATGTGCCGACATCTTCAATCACTGACGTAAAAAAATCACCGATGGATGTCTTTGGCCAAGCCCGTAAAGCTGGTACCGGAGTCTATGTCTTTAACCGGGAAAAAGTAGCTGGGATCATGTTAACCCAAGAACAATATGAAGAGCTTTTAGAAGAGTTGTCTGAATTCAGAGATAAACAATATAAACCTGTTGAAAAAGAAAACCAAGTGCCAGAAGAATTAGAAGAGTTAGCTATCGCTTTACGAAAAGTTCTAGTTAAAGGTGCCAACTTATCTGTTAAATATTTAGATGAGTGGATGGTCCAAGCTGGTTTCATTACGAAAAAAACTGGATTTGGTGGCGTTACGGAGTTATTAAGAGAACTGTCCGAAACCGGGAAGATTATTTACCAATTACGACGAAGAGAAAATAATAAAGTTATTTATGCCGAAATTTTTGGTGAAGCATATGAGAGTCACCGTAGCAGCGATATGATTACCATTGGACAAGTAAATTTGATTGAAAGATAAAAGCCAATTCTGAAGATAGTAGATTCAGAATTGGCTTTTTGCCAGCAAACAAATGTTCGGTTATAATGGAGGTGAGGTGAATAAAGGTGGCGGAATTATATTTTCCTTTAAAAAAAGATACATCAAGAAAAATTATACATATCGACATGGACGCTTTTTTTGCGTCGGTTGAAGAACGTGATGATCCTGAATTGGCTAAGCACCCGTTGGTTATTGCCCGTCACCCCTCTGATACCGGTGGCAAAGGAGTTGTTACCACTGCCAATTATAAAGCCAGACAATATGGCATTCATTCAGCCATGAGTGCTCAAAAAGCTTATGAACTTTGCCCAGAAGCTATTTTTAAACCAGGTGATCATGAAAAATATTCACGGGTATCAAAACAAGTGCGGGAAGTTTTTTTACGTTACACTGATGTGATTGAACCGATGTCAATTGATGAAGCCTATTTAGATGTCACCAACAATAAGATTGATCAAACTTCAGCGATCAAAATTGCCACATCCATCCAAAAAGATATTTGGCGGGAAGTTCAACTAACTTGTTCGGCAGGGGTTAGCTACAATAAATTTTTGGCCAAATTGGCTTCTGATTATCAAAAGCCACGGGGATTGACTGTAATTTCACCAGAAGAAGCCGAAGTATTTCTAAAAAAATTACCGATTGAAAAATTTCATGGTGTCGGAAAAAAAACAGTTCCTAAAATGAATGAGTTAGGCATTTTTACTGGGGAAGACTTGTATCAAAAAAGTGAAATGTTTTTGATTCAGCAATTTGGTAAGATGGGTTATTCCTTGTATCGGAAAGTTCGTGGCATTCATGATTCACCTGTCAATATTACGCGAGAGCGGAAATCAGTTGGGAAAGAACATACATATGGTCGACCTTTATCTACTGAAGAAGAAGTCTTAAGTCAGTTGCGACAACTTTCTGAAAAAGTTGAGGGGGCCTTAAAGCGTGTCCAACGCCATGGCAAAACGGTAGTTGTTAAAATCCGCTATGCTGATTTTACTACTGTCACGAAGCGAATAACATTACCAGAATACCTGCAAAAAAAAGAAGAGATTTTTTCTCAAGCACGAATTATTTGGGAAGAGGTCGGTGGAATCGAAAAACAGATTCGCTTACTAGGTGTGACAGTCACTAATCTCGATCCAATTGCCTATGAGAATATTGTGTTGCCTTTATGGCAAGAAAAAGAGCGGTTGAATTAAATCAACTCGCTCTTTTTGATTTGTTCAAAAGCCTTTTTAGAATCATGCAGCTTTTCCCATAAAACAACTCTGCCTTCAGCTAAAGATTTTTTAACGTCAATAATCCGTTGATTACTACTACCACGAAATTGGAGCATGAGATTCTTTTGATCTTCCATAAAACGACCATCAACTAAAACGTCAATTTTGTTTAGCAGTTCTAATTTATCATCGCTCTCTAGCAATAATTCTTCAAAGGTATAACCGCTCCAAGACCAGATATCTTTATCATCCCCAAATTCTTCTTTCATCCGGTTAACTAAAGACAAAGCCACCTGCGTATTCAAAAAAGGTTCGCCGCCTAATAAAGTAATTCCTTGCACATAATCATGACTCGTATCTGCAATAATTTGATCTTCTAATTCTTTTGTATAAGGTTTGCCGTAACGAAAGTTTTGAGCGGCCACATTAAAACAACCTTCACAAGCAAACGGACAACCAGAAAGGTACAAACTGTTTCTGACACCTTCACCATCGACAAAATTAAATGATTTGTAATCAGCAATATAATTTTGGCTTAAATCTGATGCTAGCCATTCTTTTGGTTTTGGATTTCGCATATTTTCCCTCTTATCTTGAAAAAACTGCGGGAAAATTTGGCTTCTCCCACAGTCTTTTATTTATTTCAT
Source organism: Enterococcus alishanensis (assembly GCF_019218635.1). Classification (GTDB taxonomy): domain Bacteria; phylum Bacillota; class Bacilli; order Lactobacillales; family Enterococcaceae; genus Enterococcus_A; species Enterococcus_A alishanensis. The sequence goes on from NZ_JAHUZB010000001.1 coordinate 276,249, forward strand.
ATGTTTGACACGTGAAGCAATTTCTTGATGACGGCCGTGAACCATTGGACGTGCTTGCGGATTTCCTAAGTAGCCGCAAGTTCTTTTCACGACATCGACTGTTTTAGGATCGTGATTGCCGCATGATGGACATTCAAATCCTCGTTTAGTTGGCGTAAAATCTCCTTCAAATCCACATTCATAGCAATGATCAATCGGTGTGTTGGTACCTAAATAACCAATTTTATCGTACGCATAATCCCAAACTGCTTCTAATGCTTTTGGATTTTGTTGTAGTACGGGATATTCGCAATAATGAATGAAGCCACCAGAACAATATTTTGGATAATCTTTTTCAAAATCTAGCTTTTCAAATGGTGTTGGATTTTTCCGTACATCATAATGGAAGCTATTAGTGTAATATTCTTTATCGGTAATATTTTCAACAACGCCAAAGCGTTCGGTATCTAAACGACAGAAACGATCAGTTAAACTTTCACTTGGTGTTGAATAAACACTAAAATGATAGCCATATTCGTTACCCCAAGCATCTGCATGCAATTTCAGATTTTTTAAGATATCCAAAGTGAATTTTTTGGCTTCTGAATTATTTTCCCATTCACCGCCAAAGAAAGCCGAAGCTGCTTCGTATAAGCCGATATACCCTAATGAAATAGTTGCGCGTTTATTTTTAAATAATTCATCAACTGATTCATTGCGATTCAATCGTTTACCAAAAGCACCGTATTGGTAAAGAATTGGCGCGTTAGCTGGACTTGCTTCTTTACACCGATCTACACGGAAAACCATCGCATCTTTGACTGTAGCTAAGCGTTCTTCTAATAAAGACCAGAATTTATCTTGATCGCCGCCAGCTTCCATGGCAATTCGCGGTAAGTTCAAGGTTACAACACCTAAATTCATACGCCCAACATTAATTTCTTCGCCACTTTCATCTTTCCAGCCTTGTAGGAAAGAACGACAACCCATTGGTACTTTAAAACTGCCTGTTAATTCAACGATCTTATCGTAATTTAAAATATCTGGATACATCCGTTTAGTGGCACATTCTAATGCTAATTCTTTAACTTCATAATTTGGATCTGTCGGTTTTAAATTGACACCGTCTCTTAAAGTAAAGATTAGTTTAGGGAAAATAGCTGTGCGCTTTTCACTACCTAAGCCTTCAATTCGAATTTGCAAAATGGCTTTTTGAATTTCTTTTTCAAACCAAGAAGTTCCTAGACCAAAACCTAACGAAGTGAAAGGTGTTTGACCATTAGAAGTAAATAAAGTATTGATTTCATATTCTAGACTTTGCATCGCATCGTAAATGTCTTTTTTAGTTTTTGCTTTGGCATATTCTTCACGACGACTAGGTGTTTCAATCCATTCTTCCGCATCTTTTAAATGTTTTTGATAATTTAATTCAGCAAACGGTGCTAGTAATTCATCGGTGCGATCAGCAGAACAACCGCCGTATTGACTAGAAGCTACGTTAGCGATAATTTGCGAAATTTGTGCTGTCGCTGTCTGGATTGATTTTGGACTTTCTACTTCGGCATTCCCAATCTTAAAGCCGTCATTTAACATCCCTTTAAAGTCAATCAAGCAGCAGTTAGTCATCGGTGTATACGGATGATAGTCTAAGTCATGGTAATGAATATCGCCTTTTTGATGGGCATTAGCAACATGCGGTGGCAACATTTTTAAGCCGATTGATTTGCCGACAATCCCAGCTGTTAAATCTCGTTGGGTATTAAAAACATCGCTGTCTTTATTGGCATTTTCATTAACGACAGTTTGATCTTTATTGATTAGTTTGCTAATTGTAAAGTTAATATCAGTGGCTTGACTTCGTTGGAAATCACGATTGGTGCGGTAATTAATATATTCTTGCGCCAAGTCATACTGATTGTTTTCCAACAAGACGTGCTCCACTATATTTTGAATTTCATAAATTTTGATATCCCGATTAAAACGTTGGGCGATTTCTGCATCTACTTTTTCAACAATTGATTGAATTTTTACATGAGATAAAGGATCAAGACTCCCTTGAATTTTTGCCTGTGCTTTAATTAATGCGTCATAAATTTTTTGGTCATCAAATATTGTTTGGCGACCATCGCGTTTGATGACTTTCATCTCTCCCAAAGAAGATTGAAAAGTTGCGACAAAAGTATCATTGTTGCGAATTTCCATCATACCAACCACTCCGTTTCTAAATAATTCATAATATATCTTATAATAATCTTCAGAAAGATTCAACTAGATATAGTGGTGTATATTTTAATTGTACCAAATAAAACACTATATATTGTGTTTGTATTTCCTTGTAAAATCAATGAAAACTGATAGTCATAGGCTTTTTTGAAAGATTAATTAATTATTGCTATCTTTATTTTAAAATTCGAAAAAGATTCCACCAATGCCATTCTGTGATACGATAAAGAAAAAATTTAAAGGATAAATCAATGGAAAAATTAATTGAAGTGCAACATCTTACTAAAACTTTTGGTAATCGAAAAAATAAAATGACTATTTTAGATGATTTGAATTTTTCAATTGAAAAAGGTGAGTTTGTTGGCATCATGGGTCCTAGTGGTGCCGGTAAAACTACTTTAATGAATATACTGGCCACTATCGCCACTCCAACGATGGGTCAAGTGAGAATCAATCAGCAGGATATCACTCGTATGCGAGAAAACAAATTAACCGATTTTCGGCGGGAGAATCTAGGTTTTATATTTCAAGAATTTCATTTGATTGATAGTCTGACACTAAGAGACAATATTGTTTTGCCTTTGACAGTTTCAAAACTATCTACGGCTGAAATGATGAATAGAGTTGAGGAACTGGCGAAAATATTAGGAATTTATGACATTTTAGATCATTATCCTGAAGAAGTTTCGATGGGGCAAAGACAGCGGACTGCTGCGGCTCGAGCTTTAGTGGCGCGACAACCGATCTTGTTAGCGGATGAACCTACTGGTGCGCTAGATTCTAAGATGGCTACTGAGTTTTTAAATTACCTAGCCGAAATCAACTTACAGGAAAACACAACTATACTAATGGTGACTCATGATCCTTACACCGCTAGTTACTGTAATCGGGTTTTGTTTATTAAAGACGGTCGTTTTTTCTCTGAAATTGTCCGACGATCTTCTCGCAAAGAATTTTTTGAAAAAGTGATTGATATGCAAGCAACGATTGGAGGAGGAGGGCGCGCCAATGCTGATTAAATTAATGTGGCGTGGTTTTGTTCGACAGTTAAGCAACTATTTATTGTTTTTAGTTAGTATGATTTTTGCGGTGATGCTTTATTATTCATTTGTGACGATTACCAAAGAGCAGCCGATTATCCAAACAGCGGGAAACAATGCTCAGGTAGTTTCAGTTTTAACTTTGGGCATTGCGGCAATTGTCTTTATCTTAGTTTATTTCATGCTGACGACCAATCGTTTTTTTATCGAAAATCGCCGTAAAGACATTTCAATCTTTCATTTGTTTGGTTTGAAATTTTATCAAATCTATCTATGGTTTGCCTTTGAATTGCTACTCTTAGGGGGGATTTCCTTTATTATTGGGATTGCTTTAGGAATGCTTTTTTCAAAGTTATTAAGTATGATCTTAGTCTTTGCAATGGGATTAAATATTGCAGTTGATTTTTTTGTTTCATTTGAAGCCATCACCTCAACAGCTACAGTTTTAATTTTCTTATTACTGCTAGTAGCAATTCAAACGTTGTGGTTAGTTTCTAGTTTCAAATTTTCTTGGGAAAATCAGAAAATTTCTTTTCCTCAATTAAATCGAAAAAAAAGATTTCAGAAAATCACTGCAATTTTAGGGATTGTTTTCTTGGCTGTTGGTTGGGGGAGCGCCATCTTCTTTTTAAAAATTGTTCAAATAGCGGTTGGGAAATTTTATTTAGTGGAATCGATTTTAGTAATCATGCTGATTATTTTTGTTATTTGTATTATTGGAACCTATTTATTTTTTGCTTGTACTTTACCCTATTACCAAAAACGAAAAGTAGACAGTGTTTATCGTGATTTAAAAATATTGACTCGCAGTGAGAACCTCGCCTATTACTATAAAAATTGGCGTTTAGCTGGAACAATGACGATTTTATTGGGTTTAGCATTGGCATTTTTAGGCGCGACGACGGCGGTAGTTTCTTTATCAATGAATAATATTCGGGAATTTGCACCAGTGTCTTTAATGATTGATCAAGAAAATTATCAAACAATAAAAAGTGAAGTCAGCCAGTTAAGTGGCTATCAGGCGACTACTTTAAGCCTTAAACTAGTGGGTGGTCAGCAAACATTGCGGATTGTTGGTGAAGGAACCGATGAAAAGCCACAACTTTTTGATTTAATCAGTCAATCAAATTATCTTCGTTTTAGAAAAATAAATCCACAGTTAGCAAGAGTTGATTTGTCTGGCAATCAAGCAATTATGTTTACACCAGTTCAATCAATTTTAAAGGATTATATAAAATATAGTAGTAAGATTCATTTAGCCGATCGGGTATTGCAGATAAAAGGAGTGGAGACTAATTACTTAGGTGATACGAGTTTACGCTTAGGGCAAGAGATTATTGTTGTTTCAGATGAAACTTACCAAGCTATTTCTGGTGTTTCGTACAAATTAGCTGCAGTTAATGTAGCTAATAATGAGATGATGGTTTTACAAAAAATCATTGATCAAAAACTGACTTCAAAATGGATTGATCCAATTAAAGAAAATTTAGAATGGCATAATAATAAATTAAGCGGTGAAGTATCCAGAACGGAAGAAAATCAAGAAAATGCGGCTTACCGGATTAATTACGTCTCAAAATCAGAAATCTATCGTTCAACTAGAAATCAAGTGGGATTATTGCTATTTATGATGACTTTTGTGGTGGTGACTTTTATTGTGACGATGGCTAGTACGGCAAGTATGCGGCAATTATCTGACTTACCGCAAAAACGCGATCGGATTAAGCTATTAAAACAGATGGGTATTCCTAACAATTATTTAGTTAAACAAATTTATCGTGAAAATTTTGTGGTATTTTTCCCAACTGCGGCGATTGGTTTACTGCATAGTTGCTTTGCTATCCTAGTTTTTCAACAATTGGTGGCTAATGCTAGCTATTGGTTTGTTTATCTTTTCTGTGGTGTTTTGTTAATTATTTACTTCATATTTTACTGGGGGATTTGCCAATATCAAAAACGGTTTATTTAATAAAAATATTTTGAAGCGATTCGAAGTTATTTCGGATCGTTTTTTTGATGTGACAAAAACGTTCGTTGACCAGCTTATTGTGTAAGGACAATCAATGGAGCTGTTCTTTGAAGAGATTATAATAAGTATCAATAAGGAGGTAGATAAAATGAAAGTCTGGCTAAATAAACCCAAGACGAAATATTGGCTGAGCTTTATTGGTCGCACGCTTTTCTATTTTGCCATCTTCCTAGTTTTGATTTATTTATATCATTACAAGAGTATTCAAGGTGGGAATTTTATCTATAACGAATTTTAGGGGAGGGGTTTATTATGAAGAATATTGTGGCAACGATTGATGCCCTAGCGGAAGAATTTCCCGATAATTTAGTTTATCAATCAGAGACAGAAAGTTTTACTTATCAAACCCTACGACAATCTTCGGACAGTTTGGCAAGTTTTTTACAGCATCATTTGAAAACAAAAGCACCAGTGGTCGTCTACGGTGAATTAGAATTTGAAATGTTAGCAGCCTTTTTAGCCGTTTCAAAAACAGGAGTAGCCTATATTCCTATTGAAGCCAATACACCACAAGAACGAGTTGAATTAATTTTGAATGTGGCACAACCGCAATTGATTATCGCAGTTGATGATTGGCCTAGTGCATTAGAGACAGAGTTAACTATCGTGACTCCTTTAGACTTGCAACAAATCTTTCAAGCAAAAGTAGAAAATTTTGTAGCGACACCGGTAACTCGTGACGAAAATTACTATATCATTTTCACTTCCGGTACAACTGGTGTGCCCAAAGGAGTGCAGATTAGTCATGATAATTTAAGCAGTTTCCTAAATTGGGATCTACAAGATTTTGGTATTGCTTCGGGAAAACGATTTTTGTCACAGGCACCATACTCATTTGATTTGTCAGTAATGAGTATTTATCCCGCTTTAACTAGTGGTGGTACTTTGGTACCGATGGATAAAACAATTATCAATGATTTTCCTAAATTATTTTCATTTCTACCTAGTCTAGATTTGAATATTTGGGTGTCGACGCCGTCTTTCATGGATATTTGTTTAATGGAAAAAGACTTTGATGGAGAACATGTACCGTCCCTTGAAATTTTTCAATTTTGTGGCGAAGAACTGACACGGAAAACGGCAGAAGAACTGTTACGTCGGTTCCCTAATGCGAAAATTTTTAATACTTACGGACCTACTGAGGCTACCGTAGCTATTTCGCAAGTGTTGATTACACCAGAAATTTTGACAAAATATGACCGTGTACCCATCGGTTATGTGAAAGAAGATACGGAGTTATTAATTATTGATGAAGACGAGTTACAACTAGCCGATCAAATTGGTGAAATCGTGATTAAAGGTCCTAGTGTTTCCAAAGGATATTTAAATAATCCCGAGAAAACAGCTGCGGCTTTTCTAACGATTGATGGGGTGCCCGCTTATAAAACAGGAGACAGCGGGAAATTAACTGTCGATGGCTTGCTGGAATATGAAGGCCGAATTGATTTTCAAGTCAAATTACATGGTTTTCGAATTGAACTGGAAGATATTGATCATCATTTAGAAAAAGTTTCTTATGTGAAACAGGCAACTGTGGTACCAAAATATCAAGATCACAAAGTGCAACAGTTAGTTGCCTTTGTCGTAGCAAATTCAAATGATTTTGCTAAAGATTATCAATTGACCAAAGCTATCAAAGCTGAATTAAGCCAAGGAGTGATGGACTACATGATTCCCCAGAAATTCATTTATGTAGATCAAATCCCCCGAACAACCAACGGAAAAATTGACCGTAAAGGCTTAATCAACGAGGTGAATCGCCCATGATTATTCCACATATGGTGCCTTATGCTTCACCGATTTACTTTGTGATGTTACTGGTGGCCTTATTACCAATAATGATTGCCTTATTAAATGGGCGACGTTTAAATATATACCAATCACTGATAACCTTGTTTTTCTTATTTGTTTCATTTGGCGGAAAAGATTATCGTCAAGGTTTGGCTTTAATTTTTTATGTGATTTTTCAAAGTATTTTGGTGGAACTATATTTTCGCTATCGTCAAAAAGCCAATCATCAATGGGTTTTTTACGGGGCAGTTTTATTAAGTATTGTGCCTCTGATTTTTGTGAAAGTGACGCCGTTATTTGAAGCAGGCAATAATTCGATTTTTGGATTTTTAGGGATTTCATATCTGACCTTTAAGTCGGTTCAAATCATTATGGAAATGCGAGATGGTGTGATCAAAGAATATAGTCCTTTGACGTATATCAAATTTCTGTTGTTCTTTCCTACTATTTCGTCAGGACCAATTGATCGTTATCGTCGTTTTGAAAAAGATTTAAAGAATCCACCTACCCGAGAAGATTACCTGCCTTTTTTACAACGAGGGATTCATGATATTTTTATGGGTTTTCTTTATAAGTTTTTAATTGGATATTTTTTTGGACAGGTATTGCTGCCAGTAGTTTCTTTTAGAGCTTTAGCTGAAGGCGGTGTCTCTTGGTATTTAGTTGCTTATATGTACGTTTATAGTATGTATTTGTTCTTTGATTTTGCAGGTTATAGTTATTTTGCAATTGGGACCAGTAAGCTTATGGGGTATGATACACCAATTAACTTTAATAAACCTTTCCTATCTTGGAATATTAAAGAATTTTGGAATCGTTGGCACATGACTTTGTCTTTTTGGTTTCGTGATTATATTTATATGCGCTTGATGTTCACCTTGATTAAGAAGAAAGTTTTCAAAAGTCGAATCGTCGCTTCAAATGTCGGTTACTTTGCTTTGTTTTTAATTATGGGTATCTGGCACGGCTTAACTTGGTATTACATTTTGTATGGTTTTTACCATGCGACTTTAATCTGTGTGACAGATGCATGGTTGCGATTTAAGAAAAAGCACAAGAAAAAGCTGCCATCAAACAAGTTTACCCATGCTTTTGCAGTAGTATTAACTTTTCATGCAGTGATTTTTAGCTTTTTGATTTTCTCAGGCTTTTTAGATAAATTATTTTTCCACCATTTTTAAAATAGGGAGCGATTGAACATGGAAGAAACAGTATTTGCAATTTTAGAAGATTTAACAGGTAGTGACGAAGTAAGAGACAATCCAGATGTGGATGTTTTTGCTGAAGGTTTGATGGATTCACTGGCTACCGTACAATTATTAGTAGAATTAGAAGGACAGTTAGGCGTCAACGTACCGGTGTCTGAGTTTGACCGCGACAACTGGAGTACACCGAATAAAATTATTCAACAAGTGAAAGCTTTACAAGAATAATGAAAAAGCAACTTTTTAGTATTTTTGGGCCAGTCATTTTAGCTGCGGTCTTGATCGTCGTTTTATTCTTTTCACCGGTTAAAATCAACCAACATGATCCGGCTTTATTAAAAGAGGCTGCTAGTTCCATGTCGGGAAATATTTTAAGAGGAGACGACGTCAAAAAACAGGCTCTTAGTACTGATCAATATGTTCCTTTTTTTGGGTCATCTGAATTGAGCCGAATCAGTCCTTTTCATCCGTCTGTTTTAGCGGAAAAATATCAACGAGGTTACACACCGTTTTTATTAGGTGCACCAGGTACACAGTCAATGGCACAATTTATGATGATGCAGTCATTGGGCAATGATTTAAAAAATCGAAAAGTAGTTTTTGTTATTTCTCCACAATGGTTTGTGCGGGACGGCTTGAAACAAGCATATTTTCAAGCTTATTATTCACCGGAACAAACCTTAAATTGGCTGTTACATTTGAAAAAAATTGATGAAAGTGACCGCTACTTAGCTAAACGTTTAGTTCAGTATAAAGTAAAGGATGCCCGAACTGATGAAATGTTGAGAAATGTTGCTGCGGGGAAACTACCTAGTACTTTTGATAAACGTATTTCCCAGTTAAAACTAAACTTATTTAGTCGTGAAGATGAATTATTTTCAACGATTGGCTTAAGAAGCAAGCAAAAACAAATTGATGCTAGTGCCAAACAGTTACCGGATCAATATAATGAAGCCGATTTGAAAAAACTAGCCAACAAAATTGGGAGCGAACAAACTTCTGATAATTCGTTGCAGATTCAAAATAAATTTTTCCGTGGGTTAAGAAAACATTTGCCAGAATTACGGAATAAGCAAAACAAATTGGATTATCGGTATTCAAAAGAATTTTCTGATTTTCAATTGGCTTTAGATCAATTGGCTAAAGAACATGCGGATGTCTTATTCATCATTCCGCCAGTTAACGGTAAATGGTCTAAATACACTGGCTTGTCTCAAGAAATGTTACAACAATTTAGTACTAAAATTAAATATCAGCTGCAATCACAAGGCTTTAACAATATTGCTGATTTCACTAACGACAACAATACCAACTATTTCATGCAAGATACGATTCATTTAGGTTGGCAAGGTTGGTTAGCAGCTGATCAAAAAATTGCACCATTCTTAAAAGGGAATAAACAGGAAGCCCAAAATTATCAAATGAATAATGCATATTTTTTAAGTAAAAAATGGCAACAACAAAATCCAGCGACAATTAAATAAAATTGAGGAAATGGTCCGAAAGCCATTTCCTTTTTTAAACTTCAAAATAAATAGTATCCAGTTCCCCTAAAAATATTGGTAATAAATCAGACAAAGTTCCTGCTAATTGATGGGTCAATAATTCTTCTTTCGTTACCCAAAATAATTCTGCTGATTGATTAATAGTTTCATGGGTTTCAGCTGTAAATAAAAAAGCCAATTCACGGGTTTCTTTTGTGTGATTATTCCATTCGGCGGTACCAGCTAGTATCGGTTGTACTGATAAACCCGTTTCTTCTTTTAATTCTCTGATTGTTGCAGCCATGATACTTTCATCTTTTTCAACATGCCCACCAGGAAAAGTCCAGCCAGGCCAATCTGATTTTGTTCTATTTTGGATTAAGTATTGTCCTTGAGTGTTTTTAATTAAGCACATCATGGTTAATTCGATTGCTAAAGTTCTTGCCATTATAAGCTCCTCCAGTATATTTTTTTACACATAGTTTATTCTACGCATTATTTTTTGACAATGGTATACTTTTTAAATAGAAGTTTCCTAAGGAGGAGATAAAATGGAAGAGAAAGAAGAACAATTATTGATTGATTTAACTTCTGCTCGTGGCATTGCTGGGAACGAAGATGAAGTCAGAGAAATTTTTAAAACCTACGCACAGCCATTTGCTGACGATATCTTTTTTGATAATTTAGGTAGTGTGATTGCAAAACAAGGCGCTGGTGGACCAAAAATCTTTATATCAGGACATATGGATGAAGTTGGTTTTATGGTAACAAAAATTACTGAGAAAGGTTTTATTGAATTTCAAACGATTGGCGGCTGGTGGAATCAAGTCATGCTAGCACAAGAAGTTGAAATTAAAACCCGTCAGGGCGATTATATCCACGGAGTTATTGGATCAAAACCGCCTCATGTGTTGTCTATGGAAGCTCGAAAAAAACCATATGATGTGAAAGATATGTTTATTGATATTGGTGCAAGTAGTCTTGAAGAAGCGCAAGAATGGGGCATTCGTCCGGGAGATATGATTACGCCATATATTTCGTATAAACGCATGAATCATTCAAAATTTTTATTGGCAAAAGCTTGGGACAATCGAATTGGTACGGCGATTGCTTTACGAGTATTGGAAAATCTCTCTAAACGTGATCACAGCAATGTTTTATTTGCTGGCAGTGATGTGCAAGAAGAAGTTGGCTTACGTGGAGCACGAACTAGTACTCATTTAGTTAACCCGGATATTGCTTTTGCTTTGGATACGGGAACTGCTGGAGATACTCCAGGAATGTCACCAAAAGAAGCTGATTCTGTTTTAGGAAAAGGACCGCAAATTTTAATTTTTGATGCATCAATGATTCCTCATAAAAAATTATTGGATTTTGTAATTGATGTGGCAGAAGAATTAAATATTCCGTTTCAATATACCGTTATTGCTGGTGGTGGGACAGATGCTGGTCAAATGCACTTGACTCGTGACGGCGTCCCTTCTTTAGCAATTACAGTTCCAGTGCGGTACTTGCATTCTCATACTTCAATTATTCATGAAGATGATTATTTTAATACGGTAAAATTAGTGACAGAAGTGGTTGCTCGCTTAAACAATGATGTTGTTAATAAAATAAAAAGTTATTAGAGGAGAGAAAAAATGACAATTAGTAATTTTAAAGAAACAGCAAAAAATAGATTGCAAGGACAATGGCTGAAGATGGCAGCTTTTATTTTCTTAATCGCCATTTTAACAACTGTTGTTCAACAAGTATCGACTGTATTTAATAGTGAATCGGCTCGGTCGTTGGCGGCTTTTATTTTACTTTGTACGATTGGTTTCGCCTTTTCTTATGCCCAAAATTTTCTAGGCTTATACGTGGCTCGTGGTGGTAAAGCTGATATTAGTATGCTGTTTGTTGTTTTTCAAAAACCATATTATTCAAAAATGCTTTTCGTTCATTTGATTTCACAAATCGTTCAATATGTTATCGGTTTAGTTATTTTCATACCAATTTTATTAAGCAGCGGTATGGCTGTCTATCTTAACATGCTTTTCGGTTCACGTGTTACTCAATATACGGTTGACTCTGTGATGAGTTTAGGTTTTGCAAGTTTAGCAGTGATACTATTACTGTTGTATTTAGTTATTGGAGTTGTTATTAGCGTATTATTTAATTTTGCGGTATGGGTGAGTTTTGATTATCCAGAGTTAAGTCTAAAAGAGTGCTTTGCGCGGGCATGGTATTTAATGAAAGATCGCTGGGGTAAATATATTTTATTGCAACTGTCATTTATCGGTTGGTTTATCTTAGGTTTTATCGCTCTTTTTGTGGGAGTCTTTTTTGCAGCAGCTTACGCGCAAACAGCCAGTGCGGCTTTTTATGATCAAGCCGTCAAAGAAAAATTACTGTAAGGGGGAATTTTAATGGAACTGACAGTTCTAGGATGTCTTGGTGCCTATCCTTATGATGGTCAAGGAACTACTAGTTTTTTACTACAAGCGGATGGCTTTAATTTATTAATTGATGCCGGTAGTAGTACTTTGGTGGAATTAGAAAAAGAGTTAGATCCATTAGCTTTAGATGCAGTTATTTTGAGCCATTATCATCACGATCATATTGCTGATTTAGGGGTGTTGCAATATTATTGGCAGCTTTTTCCAACTGAAGTGCCAAAACCGATATTACCGATTTATGGTCATACAGAAGACGAATTTCATTTCAATGATTTGACGATGGAGGGTATTTCTGAAGGTCGTCCTTACTTTGAATCAGAAGAATTGAAATTGGGCCCATTTCTTGTTACCTTTATGAAAACTATTCATCCGGTTCCTTGTTATGCCATGCGGTTTGTAGAAATAAAAACGGGCGCCATCTTTGTCTTTACCGGTGATTCTGGTTACTTAGAGAGCTTTAATCAGTTCGCAAAAGATGCCGATTTATTTTTAGCTGACACTTATTTATTTAACGGCAATGAACACCATAAAGCGCATTTTACAGCTCAAGAAGCTGGAACGTTTGCAAAAAATGCCCATGCGAAAAAATTAGTGCTAACTCACTTACCGCAAATTGGTAATCTGGAGGAGCTTCGCCAACAAGCGCAAGTTGCTAGTGGAGAGATTCCAGTGGTCTTGGCCCAACCCCATAAAAAATTTATCATTTAGGAGATGAAATGATGCTTTATGTACCAAATGATCAAGAAAGAGATCCACGAGTTAACTTAGCGATTGAAACTTATTTATTAAAAAATATGCCTTTGACGGAACCTATTTTATTATTTTATATCAATCAACCGTCGATTATTATTGGTCGCAATCAAAATACGATTGAAGAAATTAATCAAGATTATGTGGATGAAAATGGCATTATTGTTGTCCGTCGATTATCTGGTGGTGGCGCCGTTTATCATGACTATGGAAATTTGAATTTCAGTTTTATTATGCCAGATGATGGCAATTCTTTCCGAGACTTCAAAAAATTAACAGAACCTATCGTGGAAGCACTACACAATCTTGGAATTCAAGGGGCTCATTTAAAAGGCCGTAATGATCTAGTGATTGATGATCAAAAATTCTCAGGTAACGCGATGTATTCAACAAATGGTCGCATGTTTGCCCACGGAACAATCATGTTTGATTCTGATATTAATGAAGTCGTTAACGCGCTAAAAGTAAAAAAAGATAAGATTGAATCTAAAGGAATTAAATCAATTCGTTCTCGGGTAACTAACGTCAAACCATTTTTACCTGAAGAAAATCAAAATATGTCGACTGAAGATTTCCGTCAAGCCATTCTGTTACAAATTTTTGGGGTTGATCATGTTGACCAAATCAACACTTATGAATTAACTAAGGATGATTGGAAAAAAATCAATCAAATTTCAGACGAATACTATCGTAACTGGGATTGGAATTATGGCCGTTCACCAGAATTTAACTTAGAACGTCAAAAACGTTTCCCAATTGGCTCCGTTGAAATTCGTTTGAATGTTGCCGATGGTGAAATCAAAGAAGCTAAAATCTTTGGAGACTTTTTCGGTTTAGGAGAAATCAAAGACGTCGAAGATAAACTGGTCGGCACTAAATATAGTAAAGAAGCTTTGAAAGAAGTGATTGATACAATCGATGTTGGACATTACTTTGGGAATATTACGAAAGAAGATTTACTAGAATTAATTGCTTAAAAGTTAGAGTGGACAATATTTTGTCCACTTTTTTTATTATTCTAAAACAATATCGAAATATTGTTTGACAATAATTTGATATCGTTTTACAATAATTATATTAAAGGGATAAGGAAGTGGCAAAAATGAAAAAGGTGACGATTTTTATTTTGACGATGGTGTTCTTTGTGATGCAATTGGCTATGGGGCTTAGCATTTTTCATTTTTTAATTCAACTTTTTTCAATACCATTTCAAGGGCTTCCCGAAGTAACGGGAGACAGTCTAGTGTTGGTGGGAGTGGATTTTGGAGGAAAAAGCTATAGTCCAATAAACGAGTTGATTTTAACAGTCTTTTTTGTGTTAGCATTTATTTTATTGTGTATAACCCAATTTCTTTTAGCAGGTAGTTTCCGGCATTTGTTAGAGAATATCAATGATGGCAAACCTTTTTCAGATAATAGTATTTTATCGATTAAGCGTATTCTATTTCGATATCTTATGCTAATTGTCATGACCTTTTTAATTGAAACGATGCTTCATTTTTTAGGTGGTCAAATAATTTCGACAAGCATTCCATCATTCTGGGAAAATCTGATTAATTCAGTTTTCCAATTGGCAGGAATTTACACTTTATATATCGTCTTTAAGGAAGGCTCTCGAATTCGTCAAGAAAACGAAGAGATTGTGTGAGCCTATGATTAAAATAAATTTAGATCGAATCATGTTAGAAAAGGGTGTCACTTCCAAAGAATTGGCAGAAAAAATCGGTATTACGCCAGCCAATTTGTCTATTTTAAAAACAGGAAAGGCTAAAGGAATTCGTTTTAATACATTGGAAAAAATATGCGAAGTTTTGGATTGTCAACCTGGGGAAATTGTTGAATGGATAAGAGAATAAAATTATTTTTATAAAGCTATTTATTTTCAGTATTTTACGGGGATAAATAGCTTTTTTCGTTTTACAATTGTTTAACTTATCTCAACTTTGGATTAAGCTACAATTTGAAAAAGTAGTTGCTGGAGAAGGATCTTAATTTGTTATAGGTGAGTGGGGCAAATAAAAAAAATGTTGGTCAATTTCACAATCAACCAACATTTTTTTTAAAATAGATAAATCTTCAAATACGTGCCAGGAGGGATTCGAACCCCCGACCGTCCGCTTAGAAGGCGGATGCTCTATCCGGCTGAGCTACTGGCACAGTATCGGAAAAAATCAATTAAATTGAAAATTTCAACATCATTGATTTTATCAGATAGTAAAAAATAGAGCAAGGGTTATTTTGCTATATTTTTCGAAATCAAGGCAACACCATCACCTAATGGTAGTAAGGTAGCATTTAATTCTGGAGATTCATTGACTTCTTTTAAAAATTCGTTTAAGTGCCGATGAATTGAACGGTTTTTTCGAGGAATTTCTTCAATCGGTTGTAAAACAGTGCCGGCTTGAAAAATATCATCTACCATTAAAATGCCTGTGTCACTTAATAACCGCAAACATTCTGGTAAAAAAGTAATGTATTTGGCTTTGGCGCTGTCCATAAAGATAAAATCATAAGGACCATCCAGCGTTTTTAATACATCGGCTGCGTCGCCTTCTAATAAAGTCACACGATCAGTCAAATTCATTTTTTCAAATGTTTCTTTGGCTTGATTGATCATGATTTCAAAGCGATCAATAGTGGTAACTTTAGCTTCGGGAACAGTTTCCGCCATTAAGCTGGCAGAAAAACCGATAGCTGTACCAATCTCTAAAATATCTTTCGGTTGTTTTTGCTGCAATAAAAATTTTAAAAAGACAACAGTTTCATGGGGAATAACGGGCACCCCTTTTTCATGGGCATAATTTTCTAAATCGGCTAGCTTTCCATCAAGTTGTCGCTGATTGTCTCTTAAATAATTTAAAATATCAGGATTTATAATTGGGCGGTGCATCATTTCGTTTAACATCATATCTTCCTTTTTAATCAAGATTTCTTTAATAGTAAGAAAAAAAAGTCCGTCCGTCAATTTTACCGACTATTAAAATGAAATTTTCATGATTGACTTTCGTGACGACATTTAGTAAACTTGTAATGTTGTAATTGTGGAACTCACAGCTACAACCGCGCAGAACAAGTATTAAGTGCTACGGCCACTTGGGATGGCGAGTCTAAGTATAAATTTAAGGAGGTGCCACAAGCATGTACGCAATTATTAAAACTGGCGGCAAACAAATCAAAGTTGAAGAAGGCCAAGCAATCTACATCGAAAAATTAGATGTTGAAGCTGGAGAAAAAGTTGTCTTTGACGAAGTTGTTTTAGTTGGCGGAGAAACTACTAAAGTAGGTGCGCCAATCGTTGATGGTGCAAGTGTTGAAGGAACTGTAGAAAAACATGGCAAACAAAAGAAAGTTGTTACGTTTAAATACAAACCTAAAAAACATTCTCACCGCAAACAAGGTCATCGTCAACCTTACACAAAAGTTGTTATTGACGCAATCAAAGCTTAATTAAAAAAGCAGGTGCCTAAATGATTAAAGGTGCATTTACAAGAAATCAAGCTGGAGTCATTGTTTCATTTGAATTGTCCGGACACGCCCAATCGGGTGAATATGGTCACGATATTGTTTGTGCGGCGGTCAGCGCTTTAGCAATCAGTACAGTCAATGGTTTGGATGCCTTAGCTGGCTATGAGCCAATCGTTGATGTGGATGAAGATGAAGGTGGTTACCTTTATGTTGAAATCCTTTCTGGTTTGACCCAAGAACAAGTAAATATCTCACAAATTTTATTAGAAAATTTGTTATTAGGTTTACAGGCAATTGAAGCAGAGAATGAACAAGCCATTCAGTTACAAACTAATTTATAGGAGGTAAATCTTATGTTGATGAAAATGAATTTACAATTATTCGCCCACAAAAAAGGTGGCGGTTCAACTTCTAACGGTCGTGATTCAGAATCAAAACGTTTAGGTGCTAAACGTGCTGACGGTCAAACAGTTTCAGGTGGATCTATTCTTTACCGCCAACGTGGTACTAGAATCTATCCAGGCGCAAACGTAGGTCGCGGTGGCGATGATACTTTATACGCTAAAGTTGACGGCGTTGTACGTTTCGAACGTAAAGGTCGCGACAAAAAACAAGTATCGGTTTATCCGGTAGCTCAAGAAGCTTAATTTATTAAAAGCTCTGTTCCTTTTTCAATAAGGGAATAGAGCTTTTTTATTTATCCAAAATAGGTTTTAAATCAAAAATATGGAAAACAGGCTGGTCATATTACTGGAGAATGTATCCGACAAGATGGTGGACTGACAGCTATGTAGAAAAAACGAAAAGAGCTAACAATCTCTTAAATTGAGATTGTTAGCTCTTTTTTATCTAGAACGTGTCAATATCACCGTTAAATTTGCCACTTACAACGACTTTGCCTAACATATGCCCAGCCTCTACATCTTTGGTAGCTAATTTCAGGTTTTTAGCGTTAATCCCATCAGAATAAACTTTGCTCAAAGTAGTTTTTAAAACACCTTTTTCAGCTAAATTAGCAATTAAAGCTAAAGTTTCACCTTGGGTTTCGATGAGGTAATTGTGGTCTGTTTTGGCAAACATATACTCCCAGTCAAAGCTGACAGATAAGTTTTTCCAGACGCTTAAATCTAAAGGTTCATGTACACCAACAATTGTACTCACATGACCAAATGGTTTAATCAAATATTTGATTTGATCTAAATAACGAGTAATATCGAATAGGACAGCAATGTAATCTACTTCATGGGTACCTAAATCGTGCAGACTTTGCTTCAAGTCTTCGTGGTAATCGATGGGATGATCTACACCAACTGATTCAAGCCATTCAAAGTTTTTAGGACTAGCAGTCGCAAAAACTTCAAGTCCAGCCCATTTGGCTAATTGATTTAAAATAGAACCCACACCGCCAGCACCATTGACAACAAGAATTTTCTTTCCTTGGTTGGCATTTTCTTTTGGAATCAATCCAAATTTTTCAAATAGTAATTCAAAAGCAGTTAGAGAAGTTAATGGCAATGCTGCTGCTTCTTCATCTGAGAGGTGTTTTGGAGCCAATGCGGCAATTTTTTCATCCACTAATTGAAACTCTTGATTACTACCTGCGCGTGTTGTTGTACCAGCATAAAAAATGCGGTCACCAACTTTGAATTTTGTTGCTTGAGAACCTTTGGCAACAACTTCTCCCACACCATCAAAGCCTAAAACTTTCAATGCGTTGTTTTTTGCTGCATCTTGTCGTAATTTTGTATCGACTGGATTAATCGAAACAGCCTTTACTTTTACTAATACATCAGTGGGATTAGGTTCAGGAATTCCCTTTTTTTCATCGATAAAACTTTGTGGGTCATCAATTGGTAATCCTTCGAAAAAACCAACTGCATGCATAAATTTATTGTCTGACATATGTGCTCCTCCTTTTTTCCCTGTATCGTTTTCTATTATGAGACAAAAGTAGCTGTTTGGGAAAGATTTAGCTTAATCTATTGAGTTAGAAATAATTTGTGAAGTTGATTCTACTGAACATTTTTTTCGTAAACTCATGTTTTTCGAGAATGTTTGGCTTAAAAATGGGAGTGGAAAAATTCTAAACTACGTTCTTTTTAAAAATTTATCATTTATGTATCAGCTATTTTATAAGTAAAAGATTTATTGATGTTGGATGTGATAAAAATAAAAACTTATAATTAACCTAAAAAGCATTGTGAAAAATCGAACAATATCTGTTAAAATAATATAATAAAATATTATAAAAGGAGCGAATAAGTATGTTTGATTTAACAGGACGGGTGGCAGTAGTTACAGGAGCTTCAGCAGGTTTGGGCCGTCAATTATCTTTAGCGTTGGCTAAACAAGGTGCAGATATTGCCATTTTAGCTCGCCGAGTGGAAAAATTAGAAGAAGTTGCTAAAGAGATCCGGTCATTAGGTGTGAAATGTCTTCCGGTGGCTTGTGATGTAACGAATTCTGAAATCGTCAATGAAGCACGGGATAAAGTGTTGGCTGAGTTTGGCAAAGTAGATATTTTAGTGAACAATGCTGGTGGCGGTGCAGTAGCGCCTTTAACTGAAATGACTGATGAAACATGGAATAATCTAATGAAGCTTGATTTAGATAGTGTTTTTTATGTGACACGAGCATTTGGTGCTTCCATGATTGAAAAAGGTTACGGCCGGGTCATTAATATTGCTTCAATTTTAGGTCAAGGTGGATTGCCTGAATTGCCAGTGATTCCTTACCATGCTTCAAAAGGTGGCGTAATTAATTTTACTCGAGGTGCGGCTGCTGAGTGGGCCCAAAAAGGTGTTACTGTTAATGCGCTGTGTCCAGGATTTTTTGCTTCCGAAATGAATGATGATTCCGCGATGGATTCTATGGATGAATTCATTACTCGTCGTACTCCAATGGGACGTCCTGGGAAAAATGGTGAATTAGATTCAGCAGTTGTTTTCTTAGCAGCAGATGAATCTTCTTATGTTACTGGAGATATCCTATTTGTTGATGGCGGTTGGACAGCAGTTTAAACTAAAATAATTAATTAGCCTTTTCAAACAGACTTGAAAAGGCTTTTTTTGCTATAATAAAAATAAACGGGTGAATTATGGATAAAGCAAGACTTCGGAAAATCTTAATTATTTTAGGAATCATTTTAATTGGTATTGTTCTCTACCGATTGTATTTAGAATTTCATAAAGATATTTCTTTGTTGTTAGATCCTAAAGCCAGCCGTGAGCTATTGTTAAAAGAGGTTCGTTCTCACGGAATACGGACAGCTGGATTGTTAATCGCTTTAACTGTTTTGATGTGTGCTTTACCAGGGCTGCCAACTTCTGTGATCGGGATTTTAATCGGTGTCTGTTACGGTCCTTTAATAGGTAGCTTAATGAATATTGCTGGCAATGCGGGGGGCAATTTATTATCGATGACTGTATTGAAACGTTTAAAGATTATGTCCCATGAACATAAGGACAATCAATGGGTGAAACGTATTTCGCAAATGAAGCATCCTAAAATTGGAATCATGCTGGCTTATATGGTCCCCGTAATTCCATCATTTATTGTCAACGTTACCGCTGATACATTGCGGTTGCCACTAAAAGAAATTTTTTTATCTGTGTTAATCGGTGTTTTACCATCTTCTATTTTGTACGCATTTGGCGGTGAAGCATTGTTCCATGGAGATACAAAAACTGCAATAATCTTAGTTGCAAGTGTTATCGTATTAGTTTTACTTGTCCGATTTATCAAAAACAAACATCAGCACCAGCTAGAAAAATAAGACTAGCTGGTTTATTTATTAGTTTAGTGTATCTTTTTTAAAGTTATTTATTTGACATTTTTTAAAAAATATAGACAATTAAGGATAAAGCAATACACTAAGGTGGGATGAAGAGTGAAAAGACGAATTGAGCGAATTTATCAACTGGTTTATCAACAATCTGGGATAACAACAGTTGAAATAGCTGAAACATTAAATATTCAGCGATCTAATGCAAGTAAGGATTTAAATCTTTTAGTAAAAAATGGTCAACTAAAAAAAAGTGAAGGTCGACCAGTCCAATATTTTGCGACTGATCGGAACCAGACAATCCTGGCACAGACGCTAACTTCTCCATCAACACCAACAAAATCACAAGAAAACATCAGTTATCCCAATCAAGCAACCGATGTGTTTGCTAGAATAATCGGTACAACTGGCAGTATGAAAAATGCGGTAGAACAAGCAAAAGCGGCAATTTTATATCCACCTAAAGGCTTGAATTGTTTGATTACTGGTCCGACAGGTTCAGGGAAAACTTTTTTTGCTCATGCCATGTTCCAGTTTGCTCAAACCAATCAGATTGTCGATCAAGATAGAGAGCTAATTGTTTTTAACTGTGCCGACTACGCCAACAATCCAGAGCTTTTAATGAGTCATCTTTTTGGATACGTAAAAGGAGCTTTTACTGGAGCGGAAACTGATCGTGAAGGATTGATTCAGCAAGCAGATGGCGGAATGCTGTTTCTAGATGAGATTCATCGTTTACCGCCAGAGGGTCAAGAAATGATTTTTTATTTCATGGATCACGGTAGCTATAATCGTTTAGGAGAAACAGGAAAAACTCATTTTGCTGATGTACGAATTGTGGGTGCGACGACAGAAGATCCACATTCAGCTTTATTGGATACTTTTGTGCGGCGAATTCCTATCAATATTCAAATGCCATCATTTAATCATCGACCAGTCGTAGAACAATTAGATTTGGTTCGAGTGATGGTGGCGATGGAGGCCAATCGGATTCAACGTAAGATTACATTGACAGAAGATGTAATTAAGGCGCTGTTAGGCAGTGTCTCTTATGGAAATGTTGGACAATTAAAATCAAATGTTCAATTGATATGTGCCCGTGGTTTTATGAATCATATGTCTCAAGAGGTTATTCAAATCACAATCAATGATTTAACTGAAGGAGTAAAAAGCGGCTTGGTTCAATTATCTGCGGATCGGGTCAAAACCTCTGATATTTCTCCGTATCTAGAACCAGAGATGGTGGTTACTCCAGATGAAATGAATGAATTAATTCGTACAGATACTTATGAGTTACCTTATAATTTATACGATATTATTGGTGATAAAGCTGCTTTGTTGAAAACCGAAGGACTAGATCAAGAAACCATCAATCATTTTATTTCTACAGATATCAATGTTCACTTAAAATCATTTTATAAAGATCACGGTTTTTCATTTGATACAGAGAGCCGTTTAAATGAATTCGTTGATAAACAAATTATTGATTTAAGTAACCGAATTGCCAGTCTTGTGAGTGAGAGATTGCAAACCTATTTTCAACAGAATTTTATCTATGCTATGAGTTTACACATTTCTTCTTTTTTAAAGAAAATAAATGTAGGTGAAACACGGGAAACAAATGTTAATATTCGTGAAATGGCTAATGATTATCCTCAAGAATTTGTTGTGGCGCAAGAAATTCGCCATTTAGTAGAAGAAGAATTTCAAGTAGTGATTCCAGAAAGTGAAGATTATTATTTAACTGTCTTACTAGTTTCTTTACGAGACGATCAACCAAATGGCAAAATCGGCGTTGTAGTAGCTGCACACGGAAACAGTACCGCTACTTCAATGGTGAATGTAGTAAAAGAATTATTGGAGGTAAATCATATTCAAGCGGTTGATATGCCGTTGGATATGCATCCAAGAGTAGCTTACGAAAAAATCCGCGAAGCAGTTATTTCGGTTAATGAAGGTAGCGGTGTTTTAATTATGGTAGACATGGGATCGTTAGCTACTTTTAATGAAGAAATTAAAGCCGACACCGGTATTTCAGTTAAAACTTTAGATATGGTAACGACACCTTTATTGATGGAAGCAACGCGAAAATCTAGTGTATTAGGTTCAGGATTAGAGGATTTATTTCAATCATTAGGTGAATTTAGAGGTTACGGCCGAGTAGAAAAGAAAAAAGTCGCAAAAACTCAGGTAGAAAAAATTATTTTAGCTATATGTGCATCAGGTGAAGGCACCGCGCAACGGCTTAAAGAGATTATTGAGCGACCATTAAAACAAAGAAAATTAGACCATATTTCAGTTAAAACATTAGCTGTAACAGATATGAAAGAGAAAATTGCTGATTTTCAAGAGAAATATCAAATTATTGCCACAACCGGGATTTTAGATCCCAAAATAAGTGCACCTTATATTCCAATGGAAAGAATTTTAAACCAAGAAACAAACCAAGTGTTAGACGAACTCCTTTTGGAAAATGATCTATCAGAACAAAAAGATGTGGTGTTGACTGCAACAAGCGCCAAAGATTTATGCTTGAAATTTATGGAAGAAAGTTTTACTTTTATTAATCCTAAAAAAATGTTGGCTCCACTTTGGCAATTAGCTGAAAGAATCATCGGAAATCAAAAGGAATCAAAAGACTATGCATTGATGGTGAATTTTGTTATGCATATGTCAGGAACAATCGAACGAAGTATTTTAAATGAACCCTTAATGATTGATCAACAAGAATTAGCTAATTTTGAAGCAAATAATAATAATCAAAAAATGAATAATGCTTTAAATGATTTAGAAAATCAATTAAACGTTACAATTCCTAATTCAGAAAGGTACTATATTAATCAATTATTACAAAATAAGCAAGAAACAATACAATAAAAGATACACAAAAAGGATACAGTATTCTGTATCCTTTTTGTGTATCTTTTTATAAATGCTTTAAAATCAATGATAAATCAGTAGTGTATTTTGGCACGCTTCTTGCTTATATATAAATGAACACTATAATACTGTGTTCTAGTATCTTTTTGTAGTTTTCTGTAGGAGGTGATCGAATGGTAATGGATATTAAACTTGCCAGAATCGATGACCGGCTAATTCATGGGCAGGTAGCAACAGTTTGGTCAAAGGCAACTGGAATAGAACGGATTTTAGTTGTGAGCGATGATGTTGCTAAAGATGAGTTGCGGAAATTTTTATTAAAACAAGCAGCGCCGCCAGGAATTAAGTCAAATGTTGTCACTAAGAAAAAGTTGGTGGAGGTTTATCACGATCAATTGTTTGATGGAATGAAAGTCATGCTATTGTTTGCTACGCCGAAGGATGTTTTAGCGATCGTAAATGCTGGAGTGAAATTAGATTCAGTAAATATTGGTGGTATGCGTTTTTCTCCAGGTAAAAAAATGATTACGAACTTTATTTCAGTTGACGGAGAGGATGTAGCAGATTTTGAACAGTTACATCAGTCGGGCATCGAATTAGAAATAAGACAAGTTCCTAACGATCGTAAGAACAATTTAATTTCATTAATGCAAAAAGAAAAGATGCTGAATTAATTTTGGTTACAGGTTTTTTAGAACTTATTTATATTATTGCACTGTAACAATAAAAGTAGGAGGTATAAAGATGGTAGGAATTATCCTTGCTAGTCATGGGGAATTCGCTAACGGTATTTTACAGTCCGGCACGATGATTTTCGGAGAACAAGAAAATGTCAAAGCAGTGACATTGATGCCAAGTGAAGGTCCAGATGACGTTAAGCAAAAAATGGAAGAAGCTGTAGCCTCTTTCGAAAACCAAGATGAAGTGTTATTTCTAGTCGATCTTTGGGGTGGTACACCGTTCAACCAAGCCAATAGTTTGTTTGAAGAACACAAAGACACATGGGCAATCGTTGCCGGCATGAACTTGCCAATGGTGATTGAAGCTTTCTCTTCACGTTTCACAATGGAATCTGCACAAGAAATTGCAGCTCACATTATTGAAACAGCTAAAGAAGGCGTGAGAGTAAAACCTGAAGAATTACAACCAGTTGAAGCAGCAGCTGCAATGCCTGAAGCAAGTCAACCAGCTGGATCTATTCCAGAAGGAACTGTATTAGGTGATGGTCATATCAAATTCGTATTAGCACGTGTTGACTCTCGTTTGTTACACGGACAAGTTGCGACTGCATGGACAAAAACAACTGGACCAAACCGGATCATCGTGGTCTCTGATGCTGTGGCTAAAGATGATTTACGTAAAAAATTAATCGAACAAGCTGCACCTCCAGGAGTTAAAGCTAACGTTATTCCAGTAGAAAAAATGATTGAAATTTCAAAAGACCCTCGTTTTGGAAATACAAAAGCGTTGTTACTTTTTGAAAATCCACAAGATGTTTTACGTGCAATTGAAGGCGGCGTTGACATTAAAGAAATCAATGTTGGTTCAATGGCACATTCTGTTGGGAAAGTTGTTGTAAGTAAAGTATTATCAATGGGTCAAGATGACGTGGATACTTTTGAAAAATTGAAAGCTGACGGCATCACTTTTGATGTTCGTAAAGTGCCAAATGATTCAAGAGCTAACTTTGATGAATTACTTAACAAAGCTAAAAATGAATTAAAAAACGCTAAATAAAAAGAAAAAAATAGGAGGGTTTATAAAATGTCTGTTATCTCAATGATATTAGTCGTTCTTGTAGCTTTTCTAGCTGGTATGGAAGGTATCTTGGATGAATTCCAATTCCATCAACCGCTAGTAGCATGTACATTAATTGGTTTAGTAACTGGTAACTTAACTGCCGGCATTATCCTAGGTGGATCTTTACAAATGATCGCTTTAGGTTGGGCAAATATCGGAGCTGCCGTAGCACCCGATGCTGCATTGGCATCAATCGCTTCTGCAATTATTTTAGTTTTAGGGGGACAAGGCGTTAAAGGTGTTTCTTCTGCGATTGCAGTAGCGGTTCCTTTAGCTGTTGCTGGTTTATTCTTAACTATGATCGCTCGTACTTTAGCTGTGCCAATCGTTCACATTATGGATGGTGCCGCTGAAGAAGGAAACTTTAGAAAAGTTGAATTATGGCATATTATCGCTATCTGTATGCAAGGTTTACGGATTGCTATCCCTGCAGCTGCCTTATTAGTTATTCCTGCAGACACTGTTCGTGGTTTCTTAGAATCAATGCCTGCTTGGTTAACAGATGGTATGGCAATTGGTGGTGGTATGGTAGTAGCCGTTGGTTATGCAATGGTTATTAACATGATGGCAACTCGTGAAGTATGGCCATTCTTTGCAATTGGTTTTGCATTGGCTGCTATTTCACAATTAACTTTGATCGCACTAGGTGTTATCGCTGTTGCTTTCGCTTTAATCTACTTGAACTTGTCTAAATCAGGCGGCGGTTCAAATGGTGGTGGCGGATCATCAAATACTGGTGACCCACTTGGCGATATCTTGAATGACTATTAATCTTGAAGGAGGAGAAATAAAATGGCAGAAAAAATCTCATTAACTAAAAAAGATCGTTTATCTGTTGCATGGCGCTCAACGTTCCTTCAAGGTTCTTGGAACTATGAACGGATGCAAAATGGTGGTTGGGCATTTGCAATGATCCCAGCGCTTAAAAAATTATATACAACTAAAGAAGATCGCTCAGCGGCATTAAAACGTCACTTAGAATTCTTTAATACTCACCCATATATCGCTTCACCAATCTTAGGGGTTACTTTAGCCCTTGAAGAAGAGCGTGCCAATGGTGCTCCTGTTGATGATGTAACTATTCAAGGGGTAAAAGTTGGTATGATGGGTCCTTTGGCCGGTGTTGGTGACCCAGTCTTCTGGTTTACAGTTCGTCCAATTTTAGGTGCCCTAGGAGCTTCTCTAGCTTTGACAGGGAACATTTTAGGTCCAATTATTTTCTTCGTTGCTTGGAATATTATTCGTTGGGCATTTATGTGGTACACACAAGAATTCGGCTATCGTGCTGGGTCTGCTATCACTGATGACTTATCTGGTGGTTTATTACAAGATGTAACTAAAGGTGCATCAATTCTTGGGATGTTCGTACTAGGAGCTTTGGTTCAACGTTGGGTAAATGTTAAGTTCACACCAGTTGTTTCTGAAGTAAAACTTGATAAAGGCGCTTATATTGATTGGAATAGCTTACCAAGTGGTGCAAAAGGTATTCAACAAGCATTACAAGATCAAGCTTCAGGTCTATCATTATCAGCTACTAAAGTAACTACTTTGCAAGATAACTTAGATCAATTAATTCCTGGTCTGGCTGCGTTACTACTTACTTTCTTATGTATGTGGTTATTGAAGAAAAAAGTTTCTCCAATTATCATTATTTTGGGATTATTCGTAGTAGGTGTTGGCTTACACGTTTTAGGTGTTATGTAATCACAAAAATTCTTAGTCAGCTGGGACAAATTTTTGTCCCAGCTTCTTTTATTAATAAACAAAAACTCGTATAATGAACGAAGTAGCAAAGGAGGATCATAAAATGGTTCAATCAATCAACACCAAAGTTGACTTAGTAATTGATGGTACTTCTTATTTGGGAATGTCTGATTATGGCAAAATCATGATCGGTGACAAAGGTTTTGAATTTTTCAATGATCGTGATGCCAAAAAATTTATCCAAATTCCGTGGGAAGAAGTCGATCAAATTATTGCATCAGTAATGTTTAAAGGAAAATGGATTCCGCGTTTTGCAGTAAAAACAAAACGAAATGGTACATATAGTTTTTCATCTAAAGATCCTAAGAAGACCTTACGGGCAATTCGTGAATACGTTGATCCAAGTCACATGGTACGCTCTCTTAGCTTTACTCAAGTAATTACACGAGGATTAAGAGGGAAATTTCAAAGAAAATAATGTTTAAGTAGGACTACAGTCTTTAGCAATCTTTGCTGAAACTCTAGTCCTTTTTTTAAAATTATCTTGCAGTTTGTAATTCTTTGATGTAAAATTTTGTTACAGTTTTGTAATGAAAATGAAATATTTGGTTTAGAAGAAAGATTAATGACTTATTTTATTATTTGAATGATAGGAGTACTAGCATGAATGTAGTTGATTGGGGAAAAAAGGTAAGCTTTGAAAAATTTAAATCAAAAAAGAATCTTTTTTTCTTTATCGTTTTGCTACTACTGGTAGTTTTACGCTTAGGCTTATATCTTAATGCTGATTATTTTGCGAATCTTTACGGTTCATATGATGATGGTCATTATATTCATTTAGCAGATGAATTGATTTCCGGTAATTGGCTGGGTGATTACAATGCGACAACCTTGTCAAAAGGTATTTCCTACGCGCTTTTTTTAGCTGGCAGTTATAAACTTCATCTTCCATATAGTTTGAGTTTTGGATTGTTACAGATTTTTGCCGCTTTTCTGGCAGCTCAATGTTTCAAACCCATTGTTAAGAGTCAATTATTTTTTAGTGGCATATTTATTTTTTTCTTGTATTCGCCAATTACTTTTATGGATGAGTATAGTACGCGAATTTACCGAAATGCGTTGGTGGTGCCAGTAGCCGTCATTATTATAGCTTGTACGATCGGTATTTATTTAAGACGCGATGGGAGCATTAAAAAGTTTGCTCTTTGGATGAGTGGTTTAGTGGTTGCTTTACCTTTTTTTTGGTATTTGCGAGAAGATAGTATCTGGATTTTTCCTTTTGTTGCCGGGGGTCTTTTTTTTGCAATTGTTCAGTTGATATTGACTCAACAAAAACAACAACCGGTTATCGATGTTATGAGACGAAAAATAGCTAAATCTTTTATCACGAAAATTCTACCTAAAATTTTGGTCTGCGCACTGCCATTTATTTCGATTTTAGTTACAACTAAAATATTGGTGGCGATAAATGACCAGCATTATGGTGTAGCAATGGTTAATGACCGCAGTGACGGCGAATTTGTGACTTTGATGAGTTATCTGATTCGATTGGATGATGGTACAGATTTAAATCAAAAAGATAATAAGATTTGGATTACGCGGCAGGCGGTAAAAAAAGCAGAGCAAGTTTCACCAACTTTACAGAAGATGAAAGTGAATACCAATTGGATCTTTACTGATAGTGTTTGGGCGACTGCTGATAAACAAGTATCTGGTGATTATTTCTTCTGGGGATTTCGTGAGGCACTAAAACAACGAGGTTATTACAATAATAACGCTGAGCAGACCGATAATTTATTAAAGAAAATAAATCATGAACTAAGTGAAGCTTATCGAGAGCAAAAAATTACGACTAAAAAAGAATTTTATTTAACTAAAAGCGGAGATGGGAAAATATTCAAGGATTTTCCAGGTGTTTTTAATTTAATGGGCGTTGCGATTGGCGAAAATTTAGATTATGGTAGCTATGAACAGGGTAGAAATATTCTATATTCCAGCAAGAAAGATCGAAAAATTGCTGAAAAAATCTTGGATCATTCTTTTTCAGGTCGTTGGCAATCAGCAGAAAGTGAGCCTATCAGCCCACCGATTGCTTTGACGGGTAGAGTAGCAAATCGTTTGATTCTAGTGGCTAATCTCATTAAGATACCTATTATAATAATTTCCATATTTGGCTTAGGTTTGATGGTATTGGGTAGTATTTTTTCAAAGAAGCAGCAAATTTTTTATCGTGATCACTTGTTGATTACGGTTGGTCTAGGTTTGACGTATATCGTTTTTCTTTTTGGGGTTGCTTGGTTTTGTTCTTTTGGAGAAACTGCTCAAATCCGACAATATTTTATGCGTGTCTATACAGGTGTAGGTGTTTCAATTATGCAATTTATAGCAGTCTTTAGTGGCCTTCATTTTGTTAAATTATTTAATCGTAAAAAAATCAAGAAATAACTTCTCAAAATTAGGAATCCTTTTCTTCTGACTTTATTTATAGAGTTGAAGAGAAGGATTTTTTTATAAATAAAAATAATGGCACAAAGTTCTGTGCCAAAGCTGTAGCTACTATTAATTGCTGAAACAATTGGAGGCGATTACAATACAAGTATAGAAAAATTACTTTTTTGAAGGAGGAAACGAAAATGGAAAATACTCGTCCGAAAACGGGGATTAAAGCGAAAGTCCAAAAGTTAGGTAGTAGTCTTTCAAGTATGGTCATGCCAAATATCGGTGCATTTATCGCGTGGGGGGTACTGACAGCTTTCTTCTTGGAAACTGGTTGGACACCAAATGCACATTTAGCATTGATGATTAGTCCGATGTTGACTTATTTATTGCCATTATTAATCGGTTACAGTGGAGGTAACTTAATTCATGGTCAACGGGGAGCAGTCGTGGGTGCTATTGCAACAATGGGTGTGATTGTTGGTTCAGATGTACCGATGTTTATTGGAGCTATGATTATGGGTCCTTTAGGCGGTTGGGTGATTAAGAAATTTGATGATATTTTTGCTGACAAGATTAAAGCTGGTTTTGAAATGTTAGTAAACAACTTTTCAGCTGGTTTACTTGGTTTTGGTTTAGCGATTTTAGGGAATTATGGGATTGGACCAATTGTAAGTTACTTAACTGAATTAATGGGTAAAGGTGTAGAAGCAATTATTAATATGCATCTATTGCCATTAGCGAATGTCTTAATTGAGCCTGCGAAAATTTTATTCTTAAACAATGCGATTAACCACGGAATTTTAACACCATTAGGAGCTGAACAAGCAGCTGCAACTGGTAAATCGATTTTATTCTTATTAGAAACAAACCCTGGACCAGGTTTAGGTGTATTGTTAGCCTTCACTATTTTTGGTAAAGGTGCTGCGAAATCTTCTGCACCAGGTGCAATCATTATTCAATTCCTTGGTGGGATTCATGAAATTTACTTCCCTTACGTAATGATGAAACCGCTATTGTTCTTAGCTGTAATCGCTGGTGGTGTATCAGGAACCTTTGTATTTTCAGTACTAGGTGCTGGGTTACAAGCAGCAGCTTCACCAGGTTCGATATTGGCTGTCTTAGCGATGACGCCACGAGGAGCATATTTTGCTAATATTGCCGGGATTGTGGTCGCCACAATTGTTTCTTTCTTAGTTGCTAGTATTATTATTAAAGCAGATAAAAATGAAGAAGACGATTTAGCCGCTAGTCAAGCCGCTGTTTCAAGTGCTAAGGCTTCTGCTAAAGGTCAAAGCTCTAATGCAAGTATGACTGAGTCTAATCAAGAAATGTTTGGTAATGTTAATAAAATTATCTTTGCTTGTGACGCGGGTATGGGTTCTTCAGCAATGGGAGCTTCAATCCTACGGGATAAAGCGAAAAAAGCTGGTCTGAAAATTCCAGTTTCAAACTCAGCAATCAATAATTTGAATGATGATCCAAATGCTTTGATTGTAACTCAAGTAGAATTACATGAACGGGCAAATCAAAAAGCACCAAGCGCAACTTTTGTATCTGTCGAAAACTTTATGAATTCACCCCGCTATGATGAAATTGTTGATAATTTAAGTAACGATGCTCAAACTGGTGCGGCAGTTGCACCAGCAGTCAGTGATGATGTAGTGGATGGCGTGGCTGATTATAGCAAAGTAACTCATCTAATTGTTGCTTATCAAGATACTAAAGGTTCTGCACATATGGCAGCAACGATTATTAAGAAAATTTTGAAAGATAAAAATTTAGCTTATCCAGTTTCAGTACTTCCAATTGCTGACTTAAAAGATGAAGTTGATGCAATGATTATCACGCTAAATGCGGAAACAGTTGCAGCTGAGCAACAAGCACCAAGCGCTGTGCATGTTTCAGTGACAGATTTAGTAGCATCGGAAAAATTTGATAAATTGATTGATCATTTAGTGAACAAGTAGTTTTTTTACTCGAACCGTATTAAGCTAAGTATGAATAGGTCACATTTTTCTGAGAATATTTGTATAATAAAGATGGGCCGAACTGCTAAGCAATTTGTTTAGATACCAGTTTGGTCTCATCCTTTTATTGATTTAGTTGTTTAAAAATGGGGGAAAGAAAAGTGTATTTTTCGGTTCGAGAGAAAAAAATATTAGCCTTACTGTTAGAGTATCCAAATGGAGTGGCTTTAGCAGATTTACAAGATTTGTTACAAGTCTCTAAAAGAACGATTTATCGGGAAGTTGCCAGTCTTGAAAAAACAATTAAATCTCTAGATGTTCAGATTATTAAGCCACGGGGAGCTGGTTATCGAATTGTCGGTGATTCGCAAGATTTAGCTAAGCTAGCTGAACAATTAGATGGTGACGAAAACGAATGGTTCACAGATAACGTAATACGGCAAAGTGCGATTGTTTGTTCTTTATTATTGAACGATGAGGAAGAAACAATTGAAGGTTTGTCTTATGATTTTGCCGTTAGTACGACGACAATTACAACTGATCTACAAACAATTGAAGCGAGTTTAGTCAGTTATCAATTAGATTTGGCCCGATTGAAAGGGCGTGGCATTAGTATTGTTGGCCGTGAAAATGAACGTCGCCAATTATTAAGTAATTTGATTTTTAATGGTATCAGCGAGTATGACTTCTTTAACTTTTTAGATCAATTAACATTAGAAAATCTACAGCAAGTATCTGACAATTATTTTTTAAGCTTATTGTCTAGTGAAAGCTTGTTTCAAGCCAAGAAAATATTTGGCGAAGTAAATGCCAGTTTATTTGATCGCGTAACTGACAATCAAATGCAACGGATCTTAATTATTTTAGCATTGTCGATTGATCGTATGAAAACGGGACACATGATTGAAAGTGATATCCAAGAAAACCCAAAACCAGAAAGTATGCAATTGGCGAGTCAGGTTATGGTAAAGGTCGCTACCTTGATTAAACAAAGTATTACCAATCAAGAAGTTCGCTTTTTTGCCCATCAATTAGAGGGCGTCAATTATAAAAAGCCACAAAATATCTTTATTGATAGTTTTGATGTGGAACTATCCTATAAAACGCGTGAATTGATTCGTCTAGTATCTGAAGCGACAAGTTATGACTTTTATAAAGATGAACAATTGTTTACCGATTTATTAGCGCACATGACCGCTGCATTAAAGCGCAGTTTAACCGTGATTCAAGGCAGTAACAATCCAATACTACAAAAAGTGATGGATAAGTATCAAAAAGTTACGGCCTCAGTTGTCGAAAATTTGGCGGTGGTTTTCCCAGACCATGCGTTTACTTTTGATGAACTGGGTTATGTAGTGATTCATTTCGCTACATCGTTGGAAAGATATCCTACCAGTAAAAATCTCAGTACTTTAGTATTGTGTTCTAGTGGGATTGGAACGGCTCGAATTTTAGAGAGTCGTTTAAATAAATATATTCCAGAAATTGAAACAGTTCAGGCTGCTAAAATATCAGAAATGAATCACTTGAATTTTCATGACTACGATATGATTTTATCAACAGTCTTTCTGCCTGGTTTTGAATTGCCTTACAAAGTGATTTCACCCTTATTATTAGATGATGAACTGCGGGAAATTAAGGAATATGTAAGAGGCATTCAGCCAGAAGCAGTGAATCTGAATCCAACTGATCTGATTTTAGAAGGTAGTGAAACTTTTGATGAAATCTATGAAACCATGCGGATTGCTAATAATTTACTGAGAGCGTTTGATTTAAAAAAAATCAAAGCCAAAGAAACAATTGAAGAAACACTGGCTGAAATTATTGAAAGCTTAACTGGAACCATTGTCAGTGATGCTAATATAGTGACTGATTTGGTAATCCAACGATATCTAGTGGCGCCGATTGGCATACCAAAAACTAATTTTGCCTTGTTTCATACAGCAGCACCTGAAATCAAAGAACCTTTTTTTACCATCTATGATTTGGATCATTCTTTTTTAATTCAAGGAATGGATAAAAAAAGTATTGAACTGACCCGGATTTTATTATTGTTGGCGCCTGATCCGATGCCAGAAAGTCAAAGTAGTTTGTTAGGCAAAATAAGTAGTTCGATTATTGAAAGTGATTTGAATACGGAGATTTATAAATTCGGCAATAAAGAAATTATTTATCAATTGTTGAGTTCATTATTTGTTAAGGAAATTCGCGAAAATTAAATGATTAATCAGGAGGAAAGAAAGATGGAATTACAAGCAGAAATGATTTTAGTCGACCAAACATATCAAAATAAAGAAGAGGCTATTCGTGCAACGGGACAATTATTAGTCGATGCTGGTTGTGTAACACCAGAATATATCGAAGCAATGATTGAACGGGATAAATTGGTTTCAGTTTATATGGGAAACTTTATTGCCATTCCTCATGGCACCGATGAAGCCAAAAAATATGTTCAAAAAAGTGGTATTTCGGTAATCCAAGTGCCTAGCGGAGTGCAATTTGGTGCTGATGATACGGATGATGTAGCGATGGTTTTATTTGGCATTGCCGGTGTTGGTGATGAACATTTGGATATTCTACAAAAAATTGCAATTTACTGCTCAGATGTAGAAAATGTTGTAAAACTAGCAGATGCGAAAACAAAAGAAGAAATTATTGGACTATTACAGGAGGTTGAATAAACATGCAAGCAACACATTTTGGAGCCGGAAATATCGGTCGTGGATTTATTGGTGAAATTTTGGCTAGCAATGGTTTTTCCATTGATTTTGTGGATATCAATGAAACAATTATCAATGCCTTAAACGAAAGAAAGGCGTATGACATTGAATTAGCAGATGCCAGTAAAAAAAGAATTCATGTAGAAAATGTCGATGGGCTAAACAATAAAGACAATCCAGCAGCCGTAGTAGAGTCTGTTTTTAAAGCAGACATTGTTACTACCGCTATTGGTCCAAATGTGTTGCCTTTTATTGCTGAATTAATCGCTCAAGGAATTCAAAAACGCCAAGCAGCAGGTTTGGAAAAACCATTGGACATCGTTGCTTGCGAGAATATGATTGGTGGAAGTCAATTTTTATTTGGTAAAGTCAAAGAATTTTTGACTACTGAAGATTTAGCTTACGTTGAAAAATATATTGGTTTTCCAAATGCGGCAGTCGACCGGATTGTACCGATTCAACATCATGAAGATTCTTTATTTGTCTCAGTGGAACCTTTTAGTGAGTGGGTGATTGATGAAACTCAAAGTAAAAATAAAGCTGTTCATTTAGATGGTGTAGAATATGTCGCTGATTTAGAACCTTATATCGAAAGAAAATTATTTTCTGTGAATACTGGTCATGCGACTGTAGCATATACCGGAGCCTATAAAGGTTACAAAACCATTGGTGAAGCGATTAAGGATCCAGATGTATTAGGAAAACTAAAAGCTGTTTTAGCTGAGACAGGAAATTTATTAATAGATAAATGGGGCTTTGATAAAGCTGTTCATCAAGCTTATGCCGATAAAATTGTTGGCCGCTTTGAAAATCCATATATTTCAGATGGTGTTGATCGTGTCGCACGGACGCCGATTCGTAAACTTGGCTATGACGAAAGATTTATCCGACCAATCCGCGAGTTAAAAGATCGCAACTTAGATTATCAAAATTTAGTTGACGTGGTTGCTATGATCTTAAGTTACAACGATCCAGCTGATCAAGAAAGTGTGGAATTACAAAAATTATTGGCTGAAAAAACAGTTGCTGAAGTTATTAAAGAAGTTACTGGTTTAAAAGATGATGAATTAATTGGTGAAATTGTAAAAACTTATCAAAAATAAACTGGTTTATGAGGAACTGATGATAGTTCCTCTTTTTTTGCTAAAAATTTAAGAAATGGTCTATACAATTCTTGCAAAATAAAAAAATCTGATTTATAATTGGTACATACCAAATGAGAGATAGGAGTTTTTACCATGGAAGTTATTCGCGTAAAAGACGCTGTTGCAGGCGGAAAAAAAGCATTTGAATTGATTAAAGCAGGTATGGACAGTGGGGCCAAAGTTTTAGGTTTAGCAACCGGTAGTACTCCTGAAACTTTATATCAAGATATGGTAAGTAGTGAGATTGATTTTTCTGATATGACATCAGTAAACTTAGATGAATATGTTGGCTTAGGCGGCGAAGATACACAAAGCTATCGCTATTTTATGAATGATCATTTGTTTAATCAAAAACCATTCAAAGAAACTTTCGTTCCAAATGGAAAAGCGGAAGACTTAGCAGCTGAAAGCAAACGTTATGACCAAGTAATTGCTGATCATCCAATCGATATTCAAGTATTAGGAATTGGACGTAACGGTCACATTGGTTTCAATGAACCAGGGACTTCATTTGATGCAACTACCCACGTAGTTAAATTAACTGAATCAACAATTGAAGCGAATAAACGTTACTTTGATAAAGCAGAGGACGTTCCAACTCATGCCTTGTCAATGGGGATTGGTTCAATTATGCAAAGTAAAAAAATTATTTTAATGGCTTTCGGCGAAAATAAAGCCGATGCAATTAAAGGTATGTTGGAAGGTCCAGTAACTGAAGACTTACCAGCAAGTGTTTTACAAAACCATCAAGACGTGATCGTAATTGTTGATGAAGATGCGGCAAGTAAATTATAAAAAATAGAATTTTGTGAGTAGCCTTTTGAAGGCTGCTCTTTTTCTATGTAAATATATCTTTACATAGAAAAACAAAAGTGCTATCATTTAGTAAAGATATCTTTACTAAAAGTGGGTGGGAAAATGAAAGTAATCAATCATATTAAAGAAATTCGAGAAACACGAGGCATTGCACAAAAGCAAATGGCTGCCGACCTAGACGTTTCTCGTCAGACAATGAATGCAATTGAAAAAGGGAAGTATAATCCTAGTCTGGAATTATCTTTAAAGATAGCTGATTATTTTTCTTTATCGTTTCAGGAAATTTTCTATTTAGAGGGGGATGAATAAAATGGCTTTTTTTTATGGAACTAATCTTAGTTGGCCGTTAGTTTTATTAGTAATAATTTTGGGGTTATTTTTCTTTTATGCAATAGTATCTACGCTTATATTTTTAATAAATCAAGCTCACAAACGAAATGATGAACTTGTTAAGAAAATAATGGTTGATTCTTTAGCAAGTACTGCTGTTGTGATTATTTTAGTTCATCTTGTTCAAATGATTGCTCGCATTGAATATTTTAATCAGACAGGAGGGGACTTGCATTTAGTAATCACTAGTGGCATGGTGATACATTCATTAGGAGACATTGGTCCTCATCTCGAAGCATTTGGTTTTGATTTAGGAATTTTTGCAATCTTCACTTATATTTTCAAATTACGATATCGTTAAATTTAATAACAAAACGATTGAAAAAGCGTATACTTTTAATTGACACTCTAGCCTTCACATTTGATACTTAATACTAAGATGACTTTCTATCATCAAGAGGTTACAAGAATTATTTACTTTCATTTTTAAAATCATGTTATCGTTAAGGAGAACTTATGCGTTTGGATAAATTTTTATCAGAAGTGGGTTTAGGAAGCCGTAAAGAAGTGAAACAGTTGATAAAAAAAGGACAAGTTAAAGTAAATCAGGTGGTAGTCAAATCTGATAAAACCCAAGTTGATCCTGAAAAAGATCAGATTGCTTTTTTAGATGCCCCATTAATTTATCAAGAATTTTATTATTATGTGTTAAATAAACCTGCGGGTGTTATTAGTGCGACGAGTGATCCTGTTCATCGCACAGTGCTAGATTTGTTTTCGTCAGAAGACTATCGCACTGATTTGTTTCCAGTTGGTCGTTTGGACAAAGATACTGAAGGATTGCTTATCATTACGAATGATGGGGAACTGGGTCATCAATTATTAAGTCCTAAAAAACATGTTGAAAAGGAATATTTTGCAGAGATTTCTGGAATAATGGATCAAGCAGATCAAGAAAAATTTGAAGTGGGAATTATTTTAGCTGGGGAAAAAATGTTACCTGCGAAGTTAATGATTGATGAAGTAACTGCAGTAACTTCAAAAGTAAGAATTATTTTACAAGAAGGAAAATTTCATCAGGTGAAACGGATGGTGAAAGCTTGTGGCAAGGAAGTGACTTATTTAAAACGCATTCGAATGGGTCAGTTAACATTGCCAGTCGATTTAAAAAAAGGTCAGTATCGAGCACTTACTGACGAAGAATTAGTTAAGTTGAAGGAGTGATTAGGATGGATACCCATCTTTCAATCTATGAAATTATGTTGCGTTTGTTTTTAGCCATTTTAATGGGTGGTGCGATTGGTGCAGAAAGAGAATTGCATAATCGACCGGCGGGCTTGCGGACGCATATTTTAGTTTGTATGGGTGCGACAATCATTGCTTTAATTCAAGTCGAAATTGGTTATAATGCCTTACAAACTGCTTTGAGTGAACCAAGATTGGCAGGAGTTGTTCGTTCAGATGAAGCCCGATTAATCGCACAAGTTGTTAGTGGCGTGGGTTTTCTTGGTGCGGGGACAATTATTGTCACTAATCGTTCCATAAAGGGTCTAACAACTGCGGCTTCCATTTGGGCGGGAGCTGGTTTGGGATTAGCAATTGGAATGGGATTTTATGCAATTGCTTTCAGTAGTTTTGTTGGCATCATGGCGGCCTTAATTGTGGTGAAACGAGTTATTAAAGTTCACGCTATCAAAAAGATTGAAATTCGTTATATTCATCGAGAAGAAACCAAAGAATTTATTATGAACTATTTTGATAGTAAAAAAATCGAAGTTGAAGATGTTGATTTTGATGTTGATTTTATGGAGGATTATCGAATTTATACCAATGTGTATACGATTGATTTGCCCAAAGGACTGTCCTATACAGATGTGATTGAAGATTTATCGATGTATAAAAATATTACAAAATTAAGGATGATTAATGTGTAGACCGACTGTTATAGTCGGTTTTTTTATTTTTGATCAAAGATGGAGTTATTTTCACTCAGTTGAAAGCCTATGTTAATCTGTGTACAATATCACTTACAGAGGAGGCTGGGGTAATGATGAGAAAAGAAAGTGTTTTTAATTTTTTGCAGGAAGAAACAAAAAGCTTTATTTCTTTAAATGATTCGCCAAAGTTAAATTCTACTAGTATTTCAGAAGCTATGGGGATTGCACGTTATAATATTAGTCGAGATTTAAATAGATTAGTCGAGGAAGAAAAAGTCATTAAGCTTTCCGGAAGACCTGTATGCTTTTTAGCAAAAGATCTGATTGAAGAAAAAATTGGTAATAGTTTAGTGATAGACGAGACGTTGACAATGGAAAAAATAAAAAAATTATTGACTAAACAATCACAAAAAAGTTCTAATGATTTTCCATTTAGTGAATTAATTGGCTATGATGGCTCGTTAGAAAATGCTGTTAAACAAGCGAAAGCAGCGTTGTTATATCCTCCTTTTGGTTTGCATTCGTTATTGACCGGTCCGTCTGGCTCAGGTAAAACAACTTTCGCACGGTTTATGTATCAATATGCTACCAATTTTGGAAAACTGCAAAAGGATGCGCCATATATTGTATTTAATTGTGCCGACTACTCTAATAATCAACATTTATTATTAGATCATTTGTTTGGTCATGTGAAACATGCCTTTACAGGAGCTGAATCAGATAAAGATGGG
Organism: Enterococcus alishanensis; assembly: GCF_019218635.1. GTDB lineage: Bacteria > Bacillota > Bacilli > Lactobacillales > Enterococcaceae > Enterococcus_A > Enterococcus_A alishanensis. Next base: position 314,906 of record NZ_JAHUZB010000001.1, read on the forward strand.
CTGATTGCTTCTGCTAATAACGGTATTTTATTTTTGGACGAAATTCATCGCTTGCCACCAGAAGGTCAAGAAATGCTATTCTCAATCATGGATCGGGGAGAATATTATCGATTAGGGGAATCTTCAAATCCGAGAAAAGTACAACTTTTAATTATTGGTGCAACAACCGAAGAAATTAAAGGCAACATTCTATCAACTTTTTTGAGACGTATTCCTCTAAAAATTTATATGCCTAGCGTCAAAGAACGTGGGCTAGCTGAGAAAATAAAATTAATTTATTTTTGTTTTAAGCAAGAAGCTAAGAAGGTCGGGCGAAAACTACAAGTAAATGAAGATGTCATTCGCTTTTTCCTGCAATATGACCCAGTCGGCAACATTGGACAAATGAAAAATGATATTCAATTATTATGTGCTAATGCTTTAGTAGATAGTATTTCTAGTCAGTCGGAAATAATTCAAGTGAAACTTTCTCATCTTTCTACGTATCTGATTGATCAATTCTACTATACGCATTCTTCAGAAATTAATAGTGAGATTCGTGAAAAATTAAAATTATTAAAAATCGAGGAATTTGTTTTTAATCCAGAGGGAGAAAAAGATTCTGATCCATTTTTGTTAGTAGATGAGGAAGATAGTATTTCACATGATGTTTTAGAAGTTTACCATAAGCATTTGCAAGGTGAAAGTTCATTGTCACCACTGAAATCAATTATTCATGGTAAGGCACAACAACTAGCGAAAAAACAAGGCAATCGACAACAAGCTATTTTTAAAATTGTCTCTCGAAAGAATTATGAAGTGACGATTAATATTTTAAAAAAAATTGCGCAAAATAAACAATATCATTTAGAAGAAAGTAATATTAAAAGCCTCGCTTTACACTTGGATACGCTGATTGAAAAAATTTCAGAAGGTTATTGTTTCAGAGATAATAACTTTTTAGAGCAACGTAAACCAAATGAGTTGGCCTTAGAAAAAGAAATAGAAGTTGCTGAACAAATTTGTAAAGAAATCTCGAATCAGCTTGAAGTGAAGTTGCCAGAAAGTGAAAAATATTTTATTTCTCTTTATTTAAAAGCAATGAATGAAAAGTATACAGAGAAAAAAATCGGCGTGTTGGTTTTAATGCATGGTACTACTGCAGCAACAGATTTAGCTAGCACGTCGAATCAATTATTAAATGTGGATCATGCTGTAGGACTTAATATGCCGTTGACGCAATCTGTCGCTGATACCTTAGAGAAAGCAACCACAATAATCCAAGAAATCGATCAAGGAAAAGGAGTCGTTATTCTCAGTGATATGGGCTCTTTAAATATGTTTGGTGATATTATTACTAAAAAAACCGGTATTCCAACGCAAACAATTAAAATGGTGACCACGCCAATGGCGATTGAAGCTACAAGAAAATCATTGCTTCCAAAGATGTCAATCACAGAATTGTGTGAGAGTATTATCGAACAAAGTGCTTACATCGGCAATAGTGTGGAGGATATTCAAACCAAAATATTTGAAGAAAAGCCAGAAACATTGGTTGATGATCGTCGGAGTAAAATAATTTGTATCTTGGAAGAAAGTTTGATTTTTTTAGATGGTACTGTCATTTATGACTTATTAGAAGCTGAAGCTAAAAAAATTGCTGAAAATTATCCGATTGAACACTATGAAGATTTTTGGATTAAATTTTTATTTCATATGAGTAATATGATTGAACGAGCGATTCGTAAAGAACAATTTTCAAGAGAGGAAAGTGTTATAATTATTCAAGCGAATACAACGTTATATCAATACTTAAAAGAACTATTAAAACCATTAGAAAATCGGTTTGCGATTGTGATTGAAGATAGCGAACTTAGCTATTTAATGGAATTAATCGAGGTCAATACTAGTACGATTTATGAAGAGTACCAATAAATTTTTTTAAGAGCACACTAAATTTTTATAAACAGCACACTAAAATAAATATTTGTTCATTAGAAAGTATCTACTCATTGTTTCTTCGGAAAACACTGATTTGATACTTTTTTTAATTGTTTAAAAAAGTTGGCACAGCAATTGCTTTTAGAATAATGAGGAGGTGGAACAATGATTGGTGTATTAATTTTGACACATGGTGAATTAGCATCGGGATTTCAAACTGCTTTAAATTTAATTTCAGGTGAAGCAGAAAATCTTGATACTTTGGGTTTATTTCATGAAACGAGTATTGAAGACTACAAAGAAGAAGTAGCAACAAAAATTCAATCTTTGGATCAAGGTGAAGGTGTAATTATTTTTTGTGACATCTTTGGTGCTAGTCCTTATAATGTGACAGCACAAAACTATCAGTTATTAAAAGACAAAGTAAAGTATCGCTCAATTACTGGTGTGAATTTACCAATGGTAATCGAAGCTGTATGTAGCAGAGAGACAATGAGTTTAGATGAGTTGGCTCTTCATGTTCAAGAAATTGGAAAAAATGGCATTAAGGAATTATTTGAAAATTTTGGGAAGGATGATTAAGAATGAGTGAAATTGTACTAACTAGAGTGGATGACCGTTTGATACATGGACAAGTGATGACAGCTTGGGTAAAAAAAACACGAGCGAATCAAATTTTAATTATTGATGAAGAAGTAGCGAAAGATGATTTTATGAGTGAAATTTTAAAAATGTCAGCGCCTTCAGGTATTGAAATTGCGGTAAAAGGTTTAGAAGATGCGGTCATTTTTTTGCAAGAACAAGAAACTGCAAATAAACGTTTGATTATCTTAGTCAAAGCACCGATCACAATTGAAGCGTTGATTGATCGGGGTATTGTGATAGATAAATTAGTTGTTGGTGGTATGGGTGCTAAAGAGAATCGTCGCGTGCTCTATAAAAATATCTCTGCTTCTGATGAAGAAAGAGAAACATTTAAAAAATTAATTGATCGTGGTGTTCCAGTCGTGATTCATATTATTCCAGATCAAAAAGAAACAGATCTTTCAAAATATCTATAAAAAAGGGGGAAAAAAATGCTTTTATCTGCTATTTTGGTTGCTATTATTTCGACAGTCAGTAATTGGTGGCCGAGTCATTTAATCACACGTTCTTGGTTGTATCCGATTTGGTCTGGATTTCTAGTTGCACTTGCTATGGGTGAGCCGTTGATTGGGATGCAAGCCGCAGCCTACATTAACTTGGCTTATCTTGGCTGGATTACAGCAGGTGGGACAATGCCTGGCAATCTGCCAGTTGCCGCAGTTTTCGGAACAGCTATGACAATTTTATCAGGTGCTGATCCTAGCTTGGCCGTAACTTTTGCCGTACCGTTTAGTTTGTTTGGTATTTTGACATTCCAATTGACAATGTCAATCAATGCGCTATGGGTTCACCAAGCAGAAAAATTCTTGGACAAAGGTAATATACGTGCAATGCGCATGATGAATTATGTTCCATCGGGTATTTTGAATTTAATTATTACAGGGGTTCCTGCTTTTATTTTAGTATACTTTGGTGCTGGTCCGATGCGAAACTTATTGGACATGATTCCAGATTCTTTTGTTAATGCGATGCAAGTTGTTGGGGCAATTATGCCAGCATTAGGGATTGCAATGTTAATTAGTTTCATGGGGAATAAAAAAATCATGCCGTTCTTTTTCTTAGGTTTTATTTTAGCAGTGTATCTAAACTTAGATGTAATGGCCGTCACAGCTGTCGCAGCGATTATGGGATTTGTTTTCTACAACACTGGATTTCTTGATATGAAACCAGCAGGAAAGGAGCAATCATAAAATGGAAACAGAAGTATAAAATTAACAAAAAAAGAGTTAATGAAGAATTGGGCACTGACTTATTCGAGTGAGACAGCCTATAACTATGAACGACTGCAGGCGTTGGGGCAAGCAAACGCAATGGTCCCAGTTATTCGTAAACTGTATCCTGATAATAAGGAAAGACAAGTGAAAGAATTAAAAAAATATTTTGTGTTCTATAATACTGAACCTTCTTTTGTCGGTACGATGATTCCTGGTGTGGCAACTGCTATGGAAGAACAAAGAGCGAATGGTGCAGAAGACATCACTGATGAAACAATTAATTCGTTAAGAACAGGTTTGATGGGACCTGTCGCTGGAATTGGGGATACTGTTAGTCAAGGGATCGTTTATCCAATTTTGGCCGGAATTGCTTGTTCTTTAGCGATTGATGGAAGTTATGTCGGACCTTTGTTTTTTGAAATTGCTTATAAAATTTGTTTGATTGGTTTTGGTTGGAATATGTATCGCTTAGGTTACCAAAAAGGAAAATCCTTTATCCTAACGATGTTACGCGAGGGAACGATTGCACGTCTAACGGAAATTTTTAGTATGGTTGGTTTGATGGTTGTAGGTTGTATGACTGCTTCTCGAGTGAATATTGAAATTCCTTTAATTTTAAATATAAGAGGTGTGGAATTAAATGTACAGGATCAAGTAATCAATGCTTTGATGCCGGGAATTGTTCCGTTGGCTATTACATTAATGGTTTATTGGTTGGTACGAAAAAAAGTGAATATCAATTTAATCATATTAATTATTTTTGTTTTAGGAATTGGCTTATCATATTTAGGTGTTCTAGGAATTCCAGAATAGACAGGAGGAGGTTAAACTATGAAAGCAGTTGAATTACAGGCAATTAATCAGTTAGCGTTGGTAGAAAAAGAAAAACCTACTCCTGGTAAGGGAGAGGTATTAATCCATATTATGGCGTGTGGTATTTGTGGCTCAGATATTCCAAGAGTCTATGTAAATGGTTCTTATCATTTTCCGACGGTTTTGGGGCATGAATTTGCTGGTGAAATTGTGGCAGTTGCTGATGATGTTGATCAAGAATATGTCGGAAAAAAGGCAGCTGTTTTTCCATTACTGCCTTGTAATGAATGCGAATACTGTCAATCAGGTTATTACGCGCAATGTAAAAACTATAACTATTTTGGTTCGAGAACCGATGGTGGTTTTGAAGAATATTTAGCAGTACCTGTATTCAATCTTGTTGTACTGGAAGATCACATAAGCTACGAAGAAGGCGCAATGGTAGAACCAGCCACAGTTGCTCAGCATGTCATTAACAAAGCTGAATTGAGTGTTGGAGATAGCATTGTGATTTATGGTGCTGGGCCAATAGGGATTATGGTCGCACAATGGGCACAAATTAATGGTGCTGGAAAAGTTATTTTGATTGATATCGATCCAACAAAAGTTGCGTTTGCAAAAGAATTAGGTTTTGAAAATGTTTGTAATAGTCAGGAAATATCGGCAGAAGAATTTATTTTGGATGTATTAGATGGAAAACTCGCTGATGTTGCGATTGAAGCAACGGGTTCTAGTGCAGCTTTTGACCAATGTGCACAATCTATTCGGACTTTTGGTCGAGTAGTTTTGTTAGGTAATCCTCATTCCGATATGGTATTGGAGCAAAAAACGTATGATCAATTTATGCGTAAAGAAGGGACCATTGTTGGGATGTTTAATAGCATTTATGAACATTTTCCTAAAAATGAATGGCAAGTAACAGCACAAGCAATTGCGAGTAAACAATTAAATCTAAAACCTTTAGTTACCCATAAAGTTTTAATTGAAGATTTAATCGAAGCGTTTGAAATGATTCATGAGAAAAAAGAATTTTATAATAAGGTGTTGATGGTCGATGAGAAATTATTATGATGATAGTCAATCCGTCATCGAAGAATTAAAAAAATTACTAGAAAAAGTTTCTGTTGAAGAAATTGACATATATGCAAAAGCTTTGTTAGAAGCGCGATCAGTTTTTTTGTTGGTGTTGGCCCTGTTCGGTTAGCACTAGAAGCAGCTGTTAAAAGATTGACGCATCTAGGTATTGATTGTCATATGGTAGGTGATTTAAATGAACCACCAATCACTAAAGATGATTTATTAGTTGTTGGCAGTGGTTCAGGTGAATCGGTGATTCCGTTAGAAATTGCAAAAAAAAGCGAAAAAATACGAAGCGAAAATCATTCATTTAACGTCAAATCCAAATAGTTCAATTGCGCAACTAGCAGATGTGATTGTTCAATTTGAGAGTCCATCAAAAAGTAGTCAAAAATTCACTTCGATTCAACCAATGACAACAATTTTTGAACAAGGACTATTAATTTTTCACGATGTATTAGCTTTACGTTTGATGGAAGAAAAAAATTTAACTATGACAGATCTTAAAAAACGTCATGCGAACTTAGAATAGAGGAGATTATTTTATGACAGACAAAAAAATTGCATTTATAACTGGTGCTGCCGGAGGGCTAGGTCAAGCAGTGGTTGCAAAATTATTAACAAAAGATTTTATCGTGCTAGTAAATGATAATAATCAAGATAATATTGATGCATTGTTAGCTGAATTTACTGACGATGAACTTTATGCTTATCCTTTTGATGTTACTGATGAAGCGGCTTGGATTGATGCGGCAACTGATATTAAAGAAAAATACGGTCATATTGATGTATTATTTAATAATGCTGGGATTTTTAAAATTGAAACAATTGAAAATACAAGTGTTGAATTGTGGGAAAAAACGATGGATGTTAACGCATTGAGTGTCTTTTTAGGAATTAAAACCATGTCAATCTTGCTAGGAGAAGGTAGTAGTATTATTAATACTAGTTCAATTGCTTCCTTCTTGGGTTCAAAAAATAGAATTGCTTATGCCGCGTCTAAAGGTGCCGTTTCGGCATTGACCAAAGGAGCAGCGATTGAATTTGCACCAAGAGGGATCAGAGTTAACTCAGTTCATCCAGCTTATATTAAAACGCAGATGGCTGCTCATGCAGCGGAAGCCACTGAGCGTACAATGGAAGAAATGGGCAGTCGTATTCCGTTATATCAAAGAATTAGTACAGCCGATGAAGTTGCTGATGTTGTTGTATTTTTAGCTTCAGATGAATCTCGGTTTATGACAGGGTCGGAAGTGGTTGTAGATGGTGGTCAGTCAGTCAATTAAAGGAGAGAATAAAATGGTAAAAATTTCCCCGTCTCTAATGTGCATGAATCTTGGTAAATTTGAAGAACAAATTAGTTGTTTGAATAAGAAAATTGATTATTATCATATAGATATTATGGATGGACACTATGTTAAAAATATGACTTTATCTCCATGGTTTATTGAACAATTAAATCCATATACTTCGATTCCAACAGATGCACATTTGATGGTAACTAATCCGATTGATTACGTTGATCAATTGTTAGAGTTAAATGTAGAGGTAATAAGCATTCACGCTGAACACTTAAACGGTCATGCTTTTCGTATAAGTGAGTTACTCAAAAAGCATAGGAAAAAAATGGGGGTTGTTTTAAATCCTGAAACGCCACTAAATGTCATTGCCGATTTTTTACATTTAATTGATATTGTTACAGTGATGACTGTTGATCCTGGATTTGCTGGACAAACATTTGTTACAGAAAGTTTAGAAAAGGTACGACAACTTAAAATATCTCGTGAAGAACAAAATTTGAGTTTTGAAATTCAGATTGATGGATCATGTAATGAAAAAACTTATAAACAAATGATTGATGCTGGGGCGGATATTCTAATAGTTGGTAAAAGTGGATTATTTAACTTAGATGAAAATATTGAAAATGCTGTAACGATGATGGAAAAAAATCTTACTGCAGCGATAAATTTATAAAAAAAGCACTTTACTTCAAAAAAGTAAAGTACTTTTAATCTATTTTTGATAATTTACAACAATCATCTAGATCATTTGATATATGAACTATTTTGATAGTAAAATATCGAAGTTGAAGATGTTGATTTTGATGTGGATTTTATGGAGGATTATCGGATTTATACCAATGTGTATACGATTGATTTGCCCAAAGGACTATCCTATACAGATGTGATTGAAGATTTATCGATGTATAAAAATATTACAAAATTAAGGATGATTAATGTGTAGGTACTGGACAAGGAAGCTTTAAGACAAGCTAAAATTTATCTGCAATAAATATAAAACAAATTGAATATTATGAAAAAAATATTACTTACTATTTATTCTCCTCTTGTTGTTATATGAGGAGAATTTTTTTATACTAATTATTGTAAGCGTTTTAAAGAAAGGGCGTGAGAAAATGAAACGAAATGGTATCCGTCTTTTTATGAGGGTGTGATTGGATTTTCTAAAGAGCCTAGAGTTTTCTAGGTGTAGGCATTTTCTCGCAATATATATGAGATAAAAATGCTAAATTCAAAAATTGAATGTAAATAGAGAATTTGGAGGAGCATTTTAAATGAAGAAAAAAATTTTTACAGTGTTATTCACAATGATTTTACTTTTAGGTGGTTTAGGATTAGGACAGGCTGGAAATACAGTTGAAGCAAAGGAAAGTGCAGACGATACATTTACTTTTTCAATTGACAGTGACCCAGTTTCACTAAATCCAATTAGTGCAAATGATCGCTGGGGCATGACTGCAGTGAACTTAGTCTTTTCTCCTTTGGCACGTTCAGAAAGTGACGGAGCAATTAAAAACGAATTGGCTAATGAAATTGTGAAAGCTGATGATGGATTAAGTGTTACGGTTACACTAAAGGAAAATTTGGTTTGGTCAGACGAACAACCTTTAACAGCTGATGATGTTGTATTTACTTATGAAAAGAAAATAGATAAAAATAATGGCGCTTCTGACATGCTATGGGTAGGTGAACAACCTGTAACCGTAGAAAAAGTTGATGATTTAACGATTAAATTTACTTTACCAGCATTAAATGTACCGATTTTGAATCAAGTAGCGGTAGATACGTATATCTTACCAAAACATGTCTATGAAAATGTTGATTTTGCGGAAGCAGAAGTTAATGTTGATCCGGTTGGTAGTGGTCCCTATAAATTTGCTGAATATAAAAAGGGTGAATACTTAAAATTTGAAGCAAATGGATCTTATTACGGTGGTCAAGCTAACCTAAACAATGTGGTCTTACAAATCATTTCTAACCCTGACACAGCCAAAGTCGCGTTGCAAAGTGGGGAAGTCGATGCTGGTTTAGTGCAACCGGCTGAAGTAAAAGAAATGCAAAAAAACGATTTGAAAATTCGTTCATATAGTGAAAATCGTGTTGGTTATATGGGAATCAATATGAATTCAAAAAAAGTTGCTGACGAAAAAGTACGTCAAGCGATGTTTTTAGCTTTAAACAAGCCTGAAATGAATAAAGCGACCTACTTAAATAAAAAATATTACAGTAATGCTTATTCGATTTTACCACCAAACAATGAATACTATAATAATAAAGTGAAGAAATACAAAACCAATGTTAAAAAGGCAACAGATTTGATTAAAGAGGCCGATGCAGAGGGGACTCAATTAAACTTAGGCTACATGACTGGTGATAAAATTCAAAAAATGCAAGTCACATTCATTAAAGAAGCGCTTGAGGAAATTGGTTTGAAAGTAAAACTTTCAGCGGTAGAAACAGCTGCTTTAGTGACAGAGTTGCAAAAAGAAAATAGCAAAAAATACGATATGTATATCAGTGGCTATATTTGGGGTAATGATCCTGATGCTTATAAATCACAATTTAAATCCGATGGCGATTTTAACATCATGCACTACAAAAATGATAAAGTAGATGAATTATTTAATGCTGGTGCCAACGAATTAGATGAAGTAAAACGCAAAGATATTTACAATCAATTACAAACTGAAATTGCAAACGATGCAGTTTTCTATCCAATTGTTGACAACAAAAAAATTATTGCATCTAATCCGAGTGTTAAAGGGTTTTCTGATGCAAAATTTGTCCCAGTATATATTATGGAAGACTGGTCTAAGTTATCTAAATAGTTGATTTAGGGCTGCTGAAAGAATCTTAAAGATTTTTTGAGTAGCTCTTTTTGTGAGAGTAGGTGAAACAATGGCAAAATATGTCGTAAAACGTTTGCTTTATGCGATTCCTTTAGTATTATTGGTGACGATTTTGACTTTTATCTTGATTCAATTGGCGCCTTATGATGCGGTGGATAGTTCAGTTACACCAAATATGTCTGCTGAAACTATCGCTATGATTCGGCAACAAAAAGGCTTAGATCAACCAGCAATCGTTCAATACTTTTATTGGCTGAAAAATATTTTTCATTGGGATTTTGGTTATTCTTTGGTAGGTCATCAGAGTATCGGTGAGTCATTATTACAAAAAATTCCTAATACAATTGTGTTAGTTCTGCCATCTTATGTGACAGCTTTGATATTGGCGTGTATTTTAGGTATTTTTGCAGGTGATCGAAGTGATAAATTTAGCGGAAAATTGATAGAAAAATTAGCTGGGATAGGTATTGCTACACCGACTTTTTGGTTAGCCATGTTGTTAATTTATTTTTTTGGTTATCATTTAAATCTTTTACCAATTATCGGTATGCGAACGATTGGGGTTGAAAATGATCTGTTAGATTTTTTGAAGCATTTTATTTTACCGTATATTACTTTGGTATTTGCTTTTACGCCAGAATTGATTCGATATATTCGTAGTGCAACTATGAGGCAATTAGAGGCGGAGTATGTCCTAGTCCAAAGGGCATTTGGTGCCAGTAAAAAAGAAATATTAATCAAACATGTTTTTAAAAATATCATGACACCAATTGCGATTCAAATTGGTATTTTCTTTCCAACAATGATTACTGGAGCAATTATTACAGAGTCTATTTACAGCTGGCCCGGTGTCGGCAACTTCTTTTTAACAGCAGCAAAAGCGTTGGATTATCCAATTATTATGGCGATTGTTTTATTATCTTCAGTAATGGTGATTATCGGAAACTTGGTAGCTGATGTGTTGGTTATTTTAATCGATCCCAGAATTCGTGGAGGTCGCCTATGATAAAAATTTATTGGCAAAAATGTCGTAAAGTTTTACGTTATTATCCTTCTTATCGATTTCTATTGCTTTTTTTATTGTTGCTTATCTTAGTTAGTTTTCTTGTTTTTTTATTACCACTAAATCCTAATAAAATTGATGTAACTCAGTTATCGCAGGGTCCAAGTTTGAAGCATCTTTTTGGCACTGATGAACTAGGTCGAGATTATTTTTTACGAGTCCTGTATGGCGGACATATTTCTTTAACTGTCGGATTTGTTGCAATGGCGACAGCTACCATTTTAGGAACAGCCGTTGGCTTATTGTCAGGTTATTTTGGGGGTATTCTTGATTCAATTCTAATGCGATTAGTTGATGTATTGTCGTCAATTCCTTGGATGGTTTTGTCGATTGTGCTAAGTGTTTTATTGGAACCGGGAATTGGCACTGTGATTTTAGTAATCAGTCTATTTTCCTGGATGAATATTTCACGTCTAGTGCGTGGTGAGGCGATTTCTTTTAAAGAAAGAGATTATGTATTATATAGTCAATTCATTGGTGAAAAGTCTTGGAAAATTATTTTTCAACACTTGCTGCCACCGATTCTACCAACAATCTTAGTTGCCGCAACAACAAATCTTTCTAGTGCAATTATGACAGAATCGGCGTTGAGTTTTTTAGGTTTAGGAATTCAACAACCTAAAAGTTCTTGGGGCTCTTTATTAGAAAATGCCCAAAGCAACCTTCAAGGAGCTCCTCATATGGCATTAATTCCAGGGATTTTTATTATTTTAACAGTATTAGCTTTTAATGGTGTCGGAGAATTTTTAAGAAAAATCTTCTCTGATCAAGAATAAGGAGTAAATATGATGACAGCTATTTTAACAGTCAAAAAACTCAATGTGATTACTTATCAAGGCTTGGAAAAAAAACCATATGAAATTATTAAAGAGTTAGATTTGACGGTTTTTCAGGGAGAAATTCTAGGAATCGTTGGGGAATCTGGCTCAGGGAAAAGTATTTTGATGCGTTGTTTGAAAAATATTTTACCTCGATTTTTTGAGTACCAATACCAAGAATTCATCTTTGAAAGTGAGATGCATCGACTGGATGAAAATTTATCAATAGCGATGATTTTTCAAGATCCCAAAAAAGCGATGAATCCAGTTAAAACGATTGGAAGTCAATTAGCTGAAGTAGCTAGACGTTTTCAAAAAGTATCAAAAGCAGCAGCTATCGAATTATCTGAGAAAACTTTAGCAAAAGTTGCAATTAGTAACCCGAAACAGCGGATGAAGCAGTATCCTCATGAGCTTTCCGGTGGCCTTCAGCAACGAGTAATGATTGCTATGGCACTCTTAACTAAATCAAAAGTTTTAATCGCAGATGAACCGACGACTGCTTTAGATGCAGTTACACAAAAAGGGATTTTGCTTTTACTGAAGGAATTACAGCAGACAGAAGGCTTAACAATTATTTTAATCAGTCATGATTTAAAGGTTATTAAACAAGTGGCTGATCGTGTTGCTGTTATGTATTTTGGGGAAATAGTAGAGCTTGGTAAACTACAAACTATTCTGAAAAAAACGCAACATCCCTATACTAAAGCTTTATTAGCGGCCAGTCCTAGTAAATCTCATGAATTAACAAGTATCCCAGGAAATGTACCAACGATGGATGAACAAATACCTGGTTGCTTTTTTGCTTCGCGTTGTTCAGTGAAATTACCAGAATGTACAAAAAGCCATCCTCTTTTGAAAGAGAGAAAACAGCATGCAGTTCGCTGCTTCTATGCAGAAAGGAAGTCGCAGAATGCAGAGAGAAATCCCGATTTTATCAATGAATCATTTATCGAAGACTTTTAAGAAAAGTGGATTTGATTTAAGAAAAAAACCGATTGTAAGAGCGGTGAAAGATGTTAGTTTGACTATTTATCAAGGAGAGTTATTTGCCTTAATTGGTGAATCTGGTAGTGGAAAATCTACATTGGGAAAGCTTCTCTTAAAGATGGAAGCACCAACTGCTGGAGATATCATTTTTTTAAATCAAACTGATCAGACAAAAGTAAAGCGTTCTCCAGAGGAAATGCAGATTATTTTTCAAAATCCTGAATCAGCGATGAATCCTTTCATGACCATTTTTAATATTGTGATGGAGCCGTTAAAAGCTTTAGGGCAGGAGCAGCTGAGTAGTGAAAAACAGGTGATCAATATTTTAAAAAAAGTAGGCATCGACGAGTCTTTATTTCAACGTTTCCCTAGTCAATTAAGTGGTGGACAAAAACAACGAGTCGTCATCGCCAGAGCATTGGTAACCAATCCTAAATTCGTTATTGCCGACGAACCTGTTTCTTCTTTAGATGTTTCGTTGCAGGCACAAATTGTTAATGTGATGTTGGATTTAAAAAAAGAGTTTCATTTAACTTACTTATTCATTTCTCATGACCTACAATTAGTTTCAAAAATTGCAGATCGAGTAGCAGTGATGTATCAAGGAGAAATTGTTGAAGTTGGCGAAACCAAAGATATTTTAGAAAACCCGCAGCATGAATATACAAAGACTTTGATTGCTGCACAATTAAACTAAAAACCAGGCAACTTCACTAAATGGAAGTTGCCTGGTTCGCTATATTATTCAAAACCAATCAAATAATCATCGTCATCCATCGCTTCGACATGGCCTAACAAATAGCCATTACCGACTTGTGAGAAGAAGTCGTGGTTACTTGTACCAGTAGAAATTCCATTCATGACAATTGGGTTTACGTCATCGGCGGTATCTGGGAATAATGGATCTTGTCCCAAGTTCATCAACGCCTTGTTGGCATTATAGCGCAAGAAAGTTTTGACTTCCTCTGTCCAACCGATTTCATCGTACAATTCTTCAGTGTAACGTTCTTCATTTTCGTAAAGTTCGTACAATAAATCATACATCCATTCTTTCAATGATTCTTGTTCTGCTTCAGGTAGCTCGTTGAATCCTCGTTGGAATTTGTAGCCAATGTAAGTTCCGTGAACAGATTCATCACGAATGATCAACTTAATGATCTCTGCTACGTTAGCTAATTTATTGTTTCCTAAATAGTATAGTGGTGTGTAAAAGCCTGAGTAGAATAAGAAAGTTTCCAAAAAGACACTGGCAATTTTCTTTTCTAATGGTGTACCGTTTTTGTAGATTTCGTTCACTCGTTCAGCTTTTTTTTGTAAATATACATTTGTATTGGTCCATTCGAAGATTTCATCAATTTCAGATTTTGTGTTTAAAGTACTGAAGATCGATGAATAACTTTTTGCGTGAACAGATTCCATGAATTGAATATTGTTTAAAACGGCTTCTTCATGTGGTGTGCGCACATCTTCTCTCAGTTGATCCATCCCAGTTTCTGATTGAACGGTATCAAGTAAAGTCAGACCACCAAAAACGTGGCCGACTAAGTTTTGTTCCATTTTTGATAATTTACGCCAATCATCTAAGTCATTTGATAAAGGAATCCGGGTATCTAACCAAAATTGCTCAGTTAATTTTTCCCAAGTTGATTTATCGATGACATCTTCAATTTCATTCCAATTTATTGCTTCATAATATGTTTCTGTCATGAGGTTCTCCTTTCTAAATGACGCAGCTTTCGCATTGATTTGAACCGATTTCTTCTGCGTCTTCAGTGAAGGTCCGAACGTAATAAATCGATTTGCAGCCTTTGTAGAAGGCATAGTTTCGTAAGATGTTTAAATCACGAGTAGATTGCTTAGTTTCTGTTTTCCATTCGTATAAACCGCGAGGAATTTCAGAACGCATGAATAAAGTTAAGCTCATTCCTTGATCAATATGTTGTTGCGCTGTGGCATAGACATCGATAACTTTACGCATATCCATATCGTAAGCAGACATATAATAAGGCAATGTTTCATTATTCAAATATGGTGCTGGGTAATAAATTTTACCAATTTTCTTTTCTTGACGTTCTTCAATTAAACGAGTGATAGGGTGTAAGCTAGCGCTAGTATCATTGATGTAAGAAATCGAACCATTTGGCGCTACAGCTAGACGATTTTGGTGATACAAACCATCTGTTTTAATAGCCTCTCTTAAAGCTGCCCAGTCTTCTGCAGTTGGAACAAAAATATCTTTGAAGATTTCTTTGACCTTATCAGTTTGTGGCATGAATTCACCAGTTACATATTTGTCAAAATAAGATCCATCAGCATATTTTGATTTTTCAAAATTATGGAAGCTTTGTTTCTTTTCTCTAGCAATTTGATTGCTTTCCACTAAAGTCCAATAATTTAACAGCATGAAATAAATATTAGTGAAATCGATTGATTCTTCAGATCCATAAACCATCAAGTTTTTAGCAAAGAAGCTGTGTAAGCCCATCGCACCTAAGCCAATCGTATGATTTAAATGATTACCGTTTTGAATAGAAGGAACCACATCAATATTTGAAGCATCTGTAACAAAAGTTAACGCTCGAACCATTGATTTAACAGATTTGCCAAAGTCAGGACTTTCCATTAAATTGACAATATTTGTTGAGCCTAAGTTACAAGAAATATCTGTACCTAATGTTTCATATTCTTGACGATCATTAATGGCAGATGGTGTTTGAACTTGTAAAATTTCTGAACATAGATTACTCATGACGATTTTTCCATCAACCGCATTTGCCCGATTAGCCGTATCGATATTGATAATATAAGGATAGCCAGATTCTTGTTGTAATTTAGAAATTTCGTTTTCCAAGTCACGAGCCCGAACACGTTTTTTACGAATGTTGGGATTAGCTACCATGTTGTCATATTCTTTTGTGATATCCACATAAGAGTAAGGGACACCGTATTCTTTTTCAACACCATAAGGGCTGAATAAATACATATCTTCATTTTTACGAGCCAATTCGTAAAACTTGTCAGGAACAGTGACACCTAGTGACAGAGTTTTAACCCGAATTTTTTCATCGGCATTTTCTTTTTTAGCCGATAAGAACATCTCAATGTCTGGATGGAAGACGTCTAGATAAACCACACCGGCTCCTTGACGTTGTCCTAATTGGTTTGAGTAAGAAAAGCTATCTTCGAATAATTTCATTACTGGAACGACACCACTAGCGGCTCCGTCATAACCTTTAATCGGCGCACCAGCTTCTCGAAGGTTAGACAAATTAATACCAACGCCGCCACCAATTCTTGATAATTGTAAAGCAGAGTTGATTGAGCGACCAATACTATTCATGTCATCCGTCATTTGGATTAAGAAACAAGAGACCAATTCTCCACGGCGTTTACGTCCTGCATTTAAAAATGAAGGAGTTGCAGGTTGATAGCGTTGATGAATCATTTCATCAGCTAAATCTAGTGCTAGATTTTCATCGCCGTCTGCAAAGTATAAGGCACTAAAAGCTACACGATCTTCATATGACTCTAGGTATTCGTCGCCATCGTTACTTTTTAAAGCGTACTGAGAATAAAATTTATAGGCGGCCATAAATGATTTAAAGACAAAATTCTGTTCATCTAAAAATGCATATAATTTTTCAATAAAAGCAAGAGAATATTTTTCGATAAATTCTTGTTCTAAATAATCTTCTGAAATTAGGAAATCAAGTTTTTCTTTAATAGAAGAAAACTTGTGGGTATTCGGTTCAACATTCTCTTTAAAGAATGCATCTAAAGCTTCTTTATCTTTATTTAATGGGATTTGTCCGTTAACAGGACGGTTGATTTCATTATTAAGTTTGAAGTAGGTCACATCGCCTAGATTTTTCAGACTCATTTCGTCACTTCTTTCCTATATATAGTAATAAATAAAACTGAGACAAAAATAGTCGCTTTTCATCTCAGTTCGTCATTCATTTAGATTTATTGATTAAGCTAAAGCTTTTAGTTGGTCAGGACGAAAGCCGATAATTGTGTCTGAACCATTAAAAGTAACAGGTACACTTTGGAAACCTTGTTCTTTTAAGAAGTCTAAAGCAGTTGGTTCGCTGTCTATATTAATTTCTTCAAAGCTAATATGATTGTCGTTTAAATAACGTTTTGTCATCTTACATTGCATACAATTGTTTTTTGAATATACTTTTACCATGGATGTTCCCCCTTTTTTTCTACACTTATCAGTATAAAAGATGTTGGGAAAAAGTCAATCGAAAAACACTATATATAGTGTTTCGTTTTTTGGGATACACAAGGCTTGGTGTTTTTGGAAAAATGATGAAAGCAGATGAATTCAATGGAAAAGCCCTTTCTTTATTTGAAAAACAAAAATTGAATGTTTTTTTTACGAACAAAAAAATTTTAAATAACCTTTCTAAACAAGTTTGAAATAATAAGTCAAATTTACTGCTCAAAAGATTAAGAAAAAGTTATGTTTCATATTGACATTGTTCACAAATCCAGTTAATCTAAGTGAGAAAGATTCTCATTATTAATTGAAAAAGTTAGGCGGAAAAATGATGACTACTTTAGCAGATGTTTCTTTGAATAAAGTTGTGGAAATTGATTCAGTCACATTAGATTCAGATATGAAGCGCCGGATGCAGGATCTCGGAATGGTAATTGGTTCGAAAATTGCCGTTGTGAGTCAGTCTGGGCATAATAGTATTGTCTTGTTACACAATTCTCGTGTGGCAATTGATAAGACTATTTTAAAAAGTATTAATGTGAAAGATATAACAGAAGAAAGAAATCATTGGTCTTCTTTAGATCAATTAAAAATAGGAGAACAAGGGGTTGTCGTAAATGTCCACGGCACCGGTGCAGTGAAACGCCGCTTAATGGATATGGGCTTAACCAAAGGAACGTTGATTAAAATTATTAAACTTGCCCCATTGGGAGATCCGATTGAAATTCGGATTCGCGGGTATGAATTGACTTTGAGAAAATCTGAAGCGGAAATGATTATTATTGCGAAGGAGGAAGCGTGATGGCAAACCTACATGTAGCATTAGCCGGAAATCCCAATAGTGGGAAAACTAGCGCCTTTAATGTATTAACTGGTAATAATCAATTCGTTGGAAACTGGCCGGGTGTCACCGTTGAAAGAAAAGGTGGCGTCTATAAAAAGAATACTGATGTTACGATTGATGATTTGCCGGGTATATACTCTCTTTCACCTTATACACCAGAAGAAGTTGTTGCTAGAGATTACTTATTGTCAGGTGAACCTGATGTCATTTTAAATATTGTCGATGGGACAAATTTAGAACGGAATCTTTATTTAACGACCCAATTAATTGAAACAGGGATTCCAACAGTCGTAGCTGTCAATATGATGGACATTTTGGAAAAAAGTGACAAGCAGATTAATTTAGAAAAATTATCTTATGCTTTAGGCGTACCGGTGATTGGCATATCAGCTTTGAAAAATCGAAATGTTGATAAAGCAGTCAAAGAAGCCATCGCAGCTGCAAAAAATAAAACAGAAATCAATTATCCCCAATATGATAAACGTCTTGAAGCTGCTTTAAATGAGATCGAAACCATTTTAGGTAGCACAGTTGAAGACAAATATGCTCGTTGGTACAGCGTGAAATTATTCGAACGGGATTCACGAGCAAGCCAAGCATTAGATTTGAGTACTATTCAGCAAAAAGAAATTGAAGAAACCATTAATATTACTGAAAAGATTATCGCAGATGATGCTGAATCCATCGTTATTAATGAAAGATATAATTTTATTTCGGACTTGAAAACCTTATGTGTTGTTGATGATGACCAGTTTAAATTATCATTATCAGATAAAATTGACCGGATTGTGACGAATCGCTTTTTAGCGTTACCGATTTTTGCTTTAGTTATGTGGTTAATCTATTACATTGCGATTCAAACTGTCGGAGCCATTGGAACTGACTGGGTAAATGATACTTTGTTTGGTGATATCGTACCGAACTTTATCGAAACAACCTTGCAATCTTGGCAAGTAGCTGGTTGGATGCAAGACTTGATTTTAAATGGGATTGTCGCCGGAATTGGCGCAGTACTTGGTTTTTTACCACAATTAATGGTTCTATTTTTCTGTTTGGCATTAATTGAAGATTGTGGCTACATGGCGCGGATTGCTTTTGTAATGGATCGTTTCTTTAGAAAGTTTGGTTTGTCAGGAAAATCATTTATTCCGATGTTAATTGCAACAGGTTGTGGTGTGCCAGGTGTCATGGCGAGTCGGACAATTGAAAATGAAAAAGATCGCAAAATGACTGTCATGCTAACGACATTTATGCCTTGCTCAGCTAAATTGCCAATCATTGCCTTAGTAGCGGGGGCATTTTTCCCAAATAGTTCTTGGGTAGCACCCTCAGCTTATTTTATTGGTATGTCAGCAATCGTTTTATCAGGGATTGCTTTGAAAAAAACACGTTTGTTTGCCGGTGATCCAGCACCTTTCATTATGGAATTGCCAGTTTATCATTTTCCAAGAATCGGTAATACGATTCGTTATACGTATGATCACAGTAAAGCATTTGTTAAAAAAGCAGGAACAATTATTTTTGTCGCTTGTATTTTAATTTGGTTTACTCAGACCCATAATTTTATGTTCCAAGCAGTACCAGAAGATCAAAGTATCTTAGCAGTTTTAGGAAACCTTGTAGCACCAATTTTTGCACCTCTTGGATTTGGTAATTGGAAAGCCGCAGTAGCAGCAATCACAGGACTAATTGCCAAAGAAAATGTCATCGGGACCTTTGGGATTTTATACAATCAACCATCAGTTTCCGAAAACGGCTCTCAGATTTGGGGAGCCTTGCGAGGTTCTTATACGCCAGTTGGGGCATATTCATTCCTAGTATTTAATTTATTGTGTGCACCATGTTTTGCTGCGATGGGGGCCATCCGTCGTGAAATGGCAAATGGTAAATGGTTTGCCGGTGCAATTGCATATCAATGTGGTTTGGCTTATGCAGTGAGTTTCGTTGTTTATCAATTTGGACACGTCTTTTTTGAAGGTGGTTCAATAGGAATTGGATTTATTTTAGCAGCCGTTGTTTTAGCGATTATGCTATACTTTATCTTGAAGAAACCAAATAAATCAAATCGACCAACCGTAACAATTCAACATTTAGATGAGGTGAAAGAATGGCAACTATAATTTTATCTGTTTTAATTTTTGGCGGTGCAGGAGTGATTGTCTATCGCAAAATTAAAAATGGCGCCTCTTGTGAAGACTGCGACTGTGGCTGTCCAGTAAAAGAAGAGCAAAGTAAATAAAAAATGTAAAATCCTCGGCAATCAGTCGAGGATTTTTTTGCATAAAAAAACTGTATCGCAATCGATACAGTTCATTTACAATTTAAAATTGGACCATCTTCTGTTCATAAGCACGAATCGCATCTTCATGCTGTAAAGTAATACTGATATCGTCTAAACCATTAACTAGTTTATCTTTCCAAGTGGCATCAAAAGCAAAGGAGTATTCAGCATTTGGTGTAGTAATTTTTTGTGCAGGTAAGTCAATCTCAATCTTTGTACCAGCAGGTAATTGACTGATGTCGTCACGAATTTCTTTTTCGATTCTAATAGGCAATAAGCCATTTTTCAAAGCATTCATATAAAAAATATCACTAAAACTACCGGCAATCACGGCTTTAAAACCATAATCCTGCAACGCCCAAGCGGCATGCTCACGGGAAGAACCTGAACCGAAATTCTCATCAGCAACTAAAATGGTCGCCTGTTTATTTTCTGGAAAGTTTAAAGGGAAATCAGGATTGTCACTCCCATCGGCTAAGTAACGCCATTCGTCAAATAAATGAATGCCAAAGCCTTTTTTATCGACTTGTTTTAAAAAGTTTTTGGGAATAATTTGATCGGTATCAATATTATCTTCTCTTAAAGAAACTACGCTACCGCTATATTGTGTGAAAGCTTCCATTTAAACAACCTCCTGTGAAATATTAATAAAATGACCATTGATTGCGGCTGCCGCTGCCATAGCTGGTGAACACAAATGGGTCCGAGCATCTTTTCCTTGTCGTCCCTTGAAATTACGATTAGACGTTGAAGCACAATGGACGCCAGCTGGCACACGATCAGGATTCATACCCAAGCACATTGAGCAACCAGGCTCGCGCCATTCAAAACCAGCTGCTTTAAAAACTTGATCCAAACCGATGGCTTCGGCCGCTTTTCGAACGGGACGTGAGCCCGGCACAACAATCGCAGTCACCTCATCAGCTACTTTTTTACCTTCAATTATTTTAGCGGCTTCTTTTAAATCAGAAAGTCGACCATTGGTGCAAGAACCAATAAAAACATATCCAATTGGAATATCAGCTGGCTTTTGACCAGGTTGCAAGTCCATATATTCATAAGCCTTAACAAATTCATCAGAGTCAGCAGCTGGAAACTGTTCATCATAAGCAACACCCATTTCAGGATTTGTGCCCCAAGTAACAAAAGGAGAGAGTTGGCTAACATCTAAAGTAAGAACGGTATCATATTGTGCATCTTCATCAGTAAAAAGCTCCTGCCAATTTTCACTGGCTGCTTGTATATCTTTAGGAGCATAAGTCCGGTCAGCAACGTAATCAAAAGTTGTTTGATCAGGTTTCATAATACCAATTTTAGCGCCGCCTTCAATCGCCATATTACAAATCGTCATGCGTTCTTCCATCGACAAGTTTTCAATTGTATCCCCGAAAAACTCTGCGCCGTAACCAACGCCAAAATTCGTACCATATTTTGCAATTAAAGCCAAAATAATATCTTTAGCGTAAACACCTTTAGGAAGCTCCCCAGTAATGTTAATACCCATATTTTTAGGCTTACTTTGCCAAATGGTTTGAGTGGCAAAAACATGCTCCACTTCACTTGTTCCAATCCCAAAAGCTAAAGCACCAAATGCCCCATGAGTTGCGGTATGAGAATCGCCACAGACGATGGTTTTTCCAGGCTGAGTCAAACCAGTTTCTGGTCCTACCATATGAACAATCCCTTGATTTTCAGTGCCATTATCACAAAGCTCAACACCAAATTCCTGACAATTGTCTCTTAAAGTATCAATTTGTTTTTTTGCGACTAAATCACTGAAATTAAAAATATCAACCGTCGGTGTATTATGATCCATCGTTGCAAAAGTTCTTTCAGGATGGCGCAGTGTGCGTCCAGCTTCGCGAATACCAGCAAAAGCTTGAGGTGAAGTAACCTCATGGATCAGATGCAAATCAATATATAAAAGTTGTGGCGAACCCGCCTCACCATAAACCACATGACGGTCCCAAAGCTTATCAAAAAGTGTTTTTCCCATAATTATCTTCCCTTCAAGTCAGTAATTACTGCATTTGTAAATTCGGTTGTCGTGGCACTGCCTTTTAAGTCTTTGGTGGCAATCCCTTTTTTTAATACATTGTCGCAAGCAGTTTCGATTTTTTCAGCTAACTGATTTTCGTTAAATGATTGACGAAGCATCATTGCTACCGATAAGATCATCGACAACGGGTTGGCAATATCTTGCCCAGCGATATCAGGTGCAGATCCGTGGATGGGCTCGTATAAAGAAGGGCCGTTTAAACTGTCGGAAGCACTGGCTAACACGCCTAAAGAGCCTGGCAAAACAGAAGCTTCATCACTTAAAATATCTCCAAATAAATTTTCAGTAACAACAACGTCAAAGTGGGTAGGTTGTTGGATGATTTTCATTGCTGCTGAATCAACATATTGATGCTCTAAAGTACAATCGGGAAATTCCTTCGCGATTTCTTCGGCTGTTTTACGCCATAGCTTACTAGTGGCTAAGACATTGGCTTTATCCACCGAGGTGACTAATTTTCTTCTTTGTTGTGCTAAACGAAAAGCTTGACGCAAGATATTTTCGATTTCAAATTTTTGATAAGTATTGGTATCTAATGCATTCTCAGCATTTAATTCTTGTGGTTTGCCAAAATAAATACCGCCAGTTAATTCTCGAACGATGACAAAATCAGTGCCGCGAATGATTTCTGATTTAATCGGTGAAAAATCGATTAAACTATCGGTTACTTTTATCGGTCGAATGTTAGCAAATAATTGTAGCTGTTTTCGTAAAGCCAACAATCCTTTTTCTGGTGTTTCATTTGCGTTATCCCATTTCGGACCACCAATTGCTCCTAATAATATGGCGTCAGCATTTTGACAAGCTTCAATTGTTTCTGCAGGTAGCGGAGAACCGCTGTGGTCAATAGCAGCGCCACCAAAAAATTGTTCTTCAATTTGATAATCTGGTTTGACGGTTGCTAAAATGGCTAGTCCACTTTTCATTATTTCTGGTCCAATGCCGTCTCCAGCTAATACGGTAATTTTTTTTGACATTTGAGCACTCCTTAAATATTTTTAGTAAAAACTTGATTGCTAGCAGCGACATAAGCTTTTGCCGAGGCTTGTAACACATCAAAATCAATGCCGACACCACGATAAGTTTGCTGATTTTTTTCATCTGTCAGCAAGACTCGCACTTCAGCTTGGGCATCTTCACCAGCAGTGATGGCTTGAATTTCATATTCAGTTAAGGAAACATCTTGGTCAAAAATCTCATCGATGGCATTGTAGATAGCTTGGATACTACCAGAGCCGATGGTTGAAGCCACTTTGGTTTGATCATTCGAATCGGTAATTGAGACAATAGCTCCTTGGAAACCGTTAGAGCTGTATTGCACTTGAACAGAAGATAATTTACATTGTTCGGTTTCTTCTCGATGTTGATCTGTTAGTAAAGCAATCAAATCATCATCAGTAATTTGTTTTTTCTTGTCGGCTAGAGACTTGAAGCGAGCAAATGCCGTTTTTAATTCATCATCAGATAGTTGATAACCAAGCTCTGCTAATTTTGCTACAAAGGCATGACGACCAGAAAGTTTTCCTAGAGGCAGAGAATTTTTATTTACCCCGACTAAAGATGGCGTGATGATTTCATACGTTTCAGGATTCTTTAAAACACCATCTTGGTGAATACCAGATTCATGAGCATAAGCATTTTCACCGATAATGGCCTTATTTTTTGGTACAGGAATACTTGATAGGCGAGCGACCAAATCACTTGTCCGTTTGGTTTCGGCTAATTCAATTTGGCTATTTGCTTGATAAAAGTCATTCCGAATATATAAAGCCAAGGCAACTTCTTCTAGAGCAGTATTTCCTGCTCGTTCACCAATACCGTTGACGGTACCTTCCACGCGATTCGCGCCATTTTCGATAGCTGCTAGAGCATTTGCTGTTGCCATACCCAAATCATCGTGACAATGAGAAGAAAAAATAATTTCCTGCTCACTTTGAATATTATCAATTAGAAATTTGAAAAGTGCGCCGTACTCTGTTGGATTAGAGTAACCGACAGTATCTGGTACGTTAATAATAGTTGCACCAGCATCAATGGCTGTTTGAACAGCTTTTAAAAGAAAACTTTTTTCAGTTCGGCTGGCATCTTCTGGTGAAAATTGAACCTTTTCAAATAAGTTGCGGGCATAACTGACATGCTCTTTGATTGATGCTAAAACTTCAGTTTCTGTCATTTTCAATTTATATTTCATATGCACGTCACTGGTAGCCAAAAAGATATGAATTTGTGGATGGACCGCATCTTGCAACGCTTCATATGCACGATCAATATCTTTTTTCTGACAGCGCGCCAGACCAGCCACAGTCATTTTTTTAACATTACGGGCAATATTTTGCACTGCTTCAAAATCGCCATCAGAAGCAATTGGGAAGCCTGCCTCAATTACATCAATACCCCATTTTTCTAATTGCTGGGCAATTTGAATTTTTTCTTTTGTGTTGAAATTTACACCAGGTGTTTGCTCACCATCTCTTAATGTTGTGTCAAAAAATTGAATTTTTCTCATAATAACCGCTCCTCTTTTTAAATTTGGGTATAAAAAAAGCATCCCAGTTAAGAAGAACCATTTTCTCCTTAGCTGCAATGCGAATAGGGACTCTTTTAGAAAACTAAAAAAAGAGTCCCTGTTATAATAATAAAGTTGTGTTATTTTGGTTATTTATCGTCATCATAATTTTTCACCTAAAATTGTCAGAATTTTTGTTTAATTGCTTGTTAAAAGAATAAACAAAGGAGCAACCAATGTCAACCTAAAATTTAAAAAAAGATGAGAAAAAGATGAAAATATTTTTTTACTTTGGGGGAAAAGCTTTCTTCAATAGATTTTTTTACAGATAGTTTGAGGCAAAAGAGCAAAGCTAATTTAAGGCTTTGCTCTTATTATATGTTTCGAAAACTGTCAGTTTGCTTCGGTGGATTTTATTGCACATGAGGAAATCCAATTAGCAATCTATTGAGGAGAGTTTAGAGATATATCAATAAATACCTCATTAGGTTGCTTTAAGCTTAATGTAAGAAATTTTGTATGTTTGGAAAAAAGTGTTTCAGTATAAAGAAAAAATCAGTATCTTCTAAGGCATTGAATTGACCAATTGTATCTTAGAAAAAAATTACCACAATCAAAGTGGAAAATTATGAATTTATTGAGTTTTGAAAACGATTTATAGTAAGAGTGTAAAAAGAAAAGAGGAGGAACTTAGATGGCAGAAACTGTACAGGTAAGTACTGAGCTGGAATCAATGGCGATTATCTTACATGCTGGCAATGCAAAAAGCAGTTCTTATGAAGCTTTAATGGCTGCTAAAAAAAGTGAGTTTGATTTGTTCGATGAAAAGTATACTGAGGCAAAGCAAGAAATAAGATTGGCACATAAAGCCCATGCTGAGCTATTGCGAAAATTATCATCATCGAATCAAATGAAAGAAGTTGATTTACTTTTAGTTCATGCTGAAGGTCATTTATCTTCAACAGATATTGCAGTAGACCTGATTGGTGAATTTGGTGAGTTGTATAAATGGAAGGAGACTATTGATGGATAAAAACTTTTTATGGGGAGGAGCAACAGCCTCTTATCAATGTGAAGGCGCTTGGGATGTAGATGAGAAAGCACCTTCAATGTGGGATGTTTACCTGCATGAAAATAATTTGGAAAATGGTGATGTAGCTAGTGATCATTATCATCATTATGAAGAAGATATTCGTATGATGGCCGAAGGAGGGCAAAATTCTTATCGCTTTTCACTGTCTTGGCCACGAATAATTAAAAATAAAAACGGTGATGTGAATCAAAAAGGCTTAGATTTTTATCATGGTATTTTGGATGCTTGTGAGAAGTATGGGATTGAACCATTTGTAACCTTATATCATTGGGATTTACCACAGTATTGGGAAGAAACTGGTGGTTGGTTAAATCACGAAGTATGTGGGGCTTTTGAACATTATGCAAAAGTTTGTTATGAAGCATTTGGTGATAAGATTCGTAACTGGACAACCTTTAATGAACCAAAATGGTTTGTGGTGAATGGTTATATGATTGGTAACTATCCTCCAGGCTTGCAAGATCCTCAGAAAACAATGATTGCCGCTTATAATGTGATGTATGCGAGTGCGTTAGGAGTTAGGGTTTTTAGAGCAGGAAATTATCCAGGACAGATTGGTATCGTTCATAGCTATACACCTGTAAATGGTGTTGATGATAGCATTGAAACTAAAATTGCCATGCGTTATGCCGACAATTACTGTAATAACTGGATTTTAGATACAGCTGCTTTAGGTGAATTTCCAATTGACTTGATTTCAGTTTTAGCAAAAGACTATGACATTAGTTTTATTAGCACGAAAGAACTTGAAATTATTAAAGAAAATACGGTCGATTTTATCGGTTTAAATTATTACTCTAGAACTCTGGTTAAACCTTATACCGGAGGAGAAACCCAACTATCTTTTAACCACACTGGGAAAAAAGGCGAGTCCAAAGTATTAATCAAAAACTGGTTCGAACAAGTGAAAGATCCAAATAATGAAACGACTGAATGGGATACTGAGATTTATCCTAAAGGTCTGGAAGACGGTTTAATTGAAGCTTACCAACGTTATCATTTACCAATTTATGTTACAGAAAACGGTGTTGGCGTTCGTGAAGATGTAACTGTCGATGAAGTGAAGGATGAATATCGTATTTCCTTTATGAACGATCATATCAATGCCATTATGAATGCTCAAGATGCTGGTTGTGATATTCGTGGATATTATGCTTGGTCATCGTTTGATTTGTATTCTTGGAAGAATGGTTGTGAAAAACGCTATGGCTTAGTTGCTGTCGATTTTGAAAATGGTCAGACAAGAGCACCAAAAGCTTCTTATCATTGGTTCAAAGATGTAATTGCAAGTCAAGGTGAACTCATAAAACGACGAAATTTCAATTAAAAGGAGCAGATTAAATATGAAGAATATAATGTTAGTTTGTAACGCTGGGATGTCTACAGGAATATTGGCTAAAAAAATTGAGGCCGCTTCAAATAATACGCTAAAAGTAAGTGCGTACAGTGAATCTGAATACAGTGATTATTTAGAGGGTATCGATTTAGTACTGATTGGTCCTCAAATCCGCTTTTTATTGCCACAAATTGAAGAACAGGTAACTGTTCCGGTACAGGCAATTTCTCCAATGAAATACGGCATAATGGACGGTAAAGGCGTTTATGAGGATATCAAAAAAATAGTAGGAGGATAAGGTTATGAATTTCAGTGTTATAAGCGAAAAAATGGACCGCTATATTTCACCTTTTGCAAATAAATTAAGTCAGCAAAGACATTTGAAAGCAACCCGTGATGCGTTTATGTCTATGTTGCCACTAATCTTATTTGGTTCAATTCCTCTGATTTTAGGGGCAGCACCCGTCACTGAAGATACAACCAACAGATTTATTTTAGCTTGGGCGAGCTTTGCTGAAAAAAATAGTTTGATATTAAACTGGGTAAGTAGTATTACTTTGAGTGCGATGTCACTGTATATTTGTATCGGGATTACTTATTATTTGTGCCGTCATTATAAAGAAGATATTTTACGGCCCATGATGTTTTCAATCGCTGGATTTCTTATGTTGGTATTGGACCCGCAAAGTTTAGGCTGGGATGGAAAAATTGTAGAAATTAGTTTTTTAGATGGTCGTGGCATATTACTTTCGATATTTGTAGCGATTTTAACGGTTGAAGGTTACCATTGGATGCGTGAGAAAAATATTGGTCGCATTAAAATGCCTGAGAGTGTTCCTGCTTCTTTATCAGAAACATTTGCCGCATTAGTGCCAGGGATTGTTTTACTGACAGTCTTTACGATTATTTTTATTATTTTCCATAGTTTAGATACAACTGCTGTGAAATTTTTATACGATGTAATGGCACCAAGCTTTAGAGCTGCCGATAGTTTGCCTTTTACTATTTTAATTATCTTTTTGGTACATTTATTCTGGTTTTTTGGTATTCACGATGCTGCTTTGGCAGGAATTTTAGGCCCAATTCGTGATGGTAATTTGTCAATAAACGCTGCTGAACAAATGGCAGGACAAGATTTATCACACATCTTCACTACACCGTTTTGGACTTATTTCGTGATTATTGGTGGTTCGGGTTCTGTTTTGGCTTTATCATTCTTAATGATGCGTTCCAAATCAAAGCAGCTGAGTACAGTCGGGAAAGTGGGCTTCTTGCCTTCAATCTTCGGAATTTCAGAACCAATTATTTTTGGTACACCACTTATGTTAAATCCGATTTTCTTCTTTCCATTTATCTTTACCTCAGTGTTTAACGGTATAGTAACGTATTTATGCATGTCATGGGGAATTGTTGGTAAAACATTTGCAGTCTTTTCTTGGCAAATGCCAGCACCGATTGGAGCATTTCTTTCGACCATGGACTGGAAATCGGTAGTTTTAATCTTTGCTTTAATCTTTATTAACGGATTAATGTATCTGCCGTTCTTGAAAGTATACGAAAAAGATTTAATGAAACTAGAAAGAGAAGCAGAACAGGAAGAATCATCAAAGGATGCTCAGATAATAGAAAATTCTGCTATTGAAAACTAAGAAAATAGGTGAATAAGGTTAGTTTACTCTAACCTTATTCGTGGTTTTGAAAGTTAACAAATAAATTTTCATTGTCTTGGACTGAAATGCTATAATTTGGAATAGACCAAAGATTCAGGAGGCAATTATGTGATAACAAAAAGACAAAATGAGTTGATCAAGGCTCTCAAAAATAGTCCAGTTTTAGTGACTGCAAGTAGTCTCTCTAGAAGCTTAGGGGTATCGTCTAAAACAATTAGAAACGATATTACAAAAATAAATACAGCCTTTCAATCACCAGTCATCGAATCTAAAGCGGGAGCGGGCTATTTTATTTGTGATCCACAAAATTTTTTAAAGGACGTAGATAGTACCCTCGAAACAGAAAATCTGCGTTTTGAACTATTAAATCGTATTTTAGAAAGAGAAGCTATTAATTTTTATGATTTGGCAGATGCATTTTTTATTAGTGAGTCGACGCTTAGTAGAATTATCCAAGAATTAAACCAAGTAATTGCGGAAAAAGATGAGTCGTTATGTATCGTTCGTCGACAGAATCAATTGCTAGTAGAAGGTGAAGAGGAACAAAAACGCGCCATTTTTAATCTATTTTTGAATCAAGAAATTAAAACTCATAAATTAAGTTTAGATAAATACAGTGACTATTTTGAACACTGCGATTTAACTGTTCTTTCTAATTTGGTGATTGATCATCACAATGAAATAGATTTTTATATGAATGATTTTTCGATGATTTCTTTCATCATTCATGTGGCGGTGTTAATTGAACGTGTAAGTCAAGGTAGTTATATTGAAACTTTACAGGTAAAAAAAATTGATAAAAAAAGCCAGCAACTGGCTCAGCAGTTTATTGTAAAGCTAGAAAACAGTTTAGGAATTATTATTCCAAAAAAAGAACTGTATTATGTAGCCAGACTTTATTCAGGTAAGTTTGTTATGATGGATGAACTGGCAGAAGAGGGGTTTCTTTCTTTAACAGATCGCATCATTCAAATAATTGATGAAAATTTTATGATTGATTTTTCTGCAGATGAGCGGATGAAAGATTACTTATCAACGCATCTGTCAGCCTTATATCGACGAGCGGTTAAAAAGCAATATCTAAGTAACCCTCTGACGGAAGAATTAAAGAACAAGTATCCATTTATTTATAATGTCAGTGTACTGGCAGCTGACGCCATTCAAAAGGAATTAAATATCACCTTTCCAGATGATGAAATTGCTTATATTGCTTTGCATTTTTTATCAGCCTCGGAAACCATGAGTCATGGCAAACTAAAGAGAATTTTACTAGTATCTCCTTATGGAGTCGCTAGCAGAAGACTAGTTCATAATAAGCTACGGAAGTTGAATTTTACAATTGATTTGATAGAAGCGACAACTGTTTTTGATGTTCAAAATTATTTAGATAACGAGCTCGACTTGATAATTACAACAGAAAATGTAACAGTATCTTCTAACATTCCTGTCTATTTTTACTCAGCAATTTTTGATGATTCAGATGTTTCAAGGGTAGAATCTATTTTAAAAGAACAAGATGAATCCAAAGAAATTATTCATCATTTTTTTAAAGAAGAACTATTCTTTGTTAATCAAAATTTTAAAAATCGAGAAGAAGTGATTACTTTTTTATGTCAACAATTAACCGATCAGGGTTATTGTGAACCTAATTACGTGGAAAAAGTGTTGGATCGAGAGCAACTTTCTTGTACTTCTTATGAAAATTATTATGCGATTCCCCATGCGATTCAGAGAACGGCGTTACAAAATGCTGTTGCTGTCTGTTGTTTAGAAAAACCTATCAAATGGGGTGGTAATCGGGTGCGCCTGGTTTTGCTTCTGGCAATGAAAAAAGAACGTGATCATGCCTTTGAAGAACTTTTTGGTTTTTTGGTCAAGATTTTAGATGAAGGAAGTTTTGTAAAAAAACTATCCAAACAAACTAATTTTTATGATTTTATAGAACTATGTAAATAAAATAAAAAAAGACACGTATTTTTATTGTTTCCCGTAAACCAAACAATAAAAAACGTGTCTTTTTTTTTGGAGGAAACAAATGGAAAAAACGAACAAATTTGAAACAAATCATTTACTATCATTAATTATTAAAATGTCAATACCCTCTATTTTTTCGATGCTTATTCAGTCTATGTATAACATAGTGGATTCAATATTTGTCGCAAAAATTGGTACGGAGGCGCTAACAGCAGTCTCAATTGCTTTTCCTATCCAAAATTTGATTTTAGCTTTAACGGTGGGATTTGGAACAGGTCTTAATGCCTTTTTATCACGAAAACTAGGTAGTAAAGATAATGAAGAGGCCAATCAAGCAGCTACCCAGGGGATTTTTACTTCACTTTTACACTATTTATTGGTGGTGGTATTAGGTTTAGTATTTGCCAAACCTTTTATGGCCTTATTTTCTGATGATGCTTTAACGCTATCTTTAGGATATGAATATATCAGTGTCATTTTCTTATTCAGTTTTGGCGTATTTATTCATATTACAATTGAAAAGGTTTATCAAGCATCTGGTAATATGATAGCTCCGATGATTTTCCAACTAGTTGGATCGCTGGTCAATATAATTTTAGATCCGATTTTAATATTTGGTTGGTTCGGTTTACCATCTATGGGAATTCGAGGGGCAGCCATTGCTACAGTAATTGGCCAGTTGTCTTCAATGTGTTTAGCCATTTTATTTTTTAAAAAAGGACATATGCCAATTAATTTTGTGTTTAAAAATTTTAAATGGAGCAAGTCCTTAACTCGAGAACTTTATTACAATAGTATTCCCTCATTCTTATTACTTTCAATCGGATCAATTATGGTTAGTGGAATCAATTTAATTTTAGCAACAATTTCTCAGGTAGGTGTACTCATTTTTGGTATTTACTACAAAGTTCAATCTTTTGTTTTCATGCCAATTAATGGTATCGTTCAAGGAACTTTACCAATCATGAGTTATAACTACGGAGCAAAAAATACGAGTCGCCTGCAGGAGAGTCTAAAATTATCAGTAATTCTTGCTGAAATTTTTAGTGTCATTGGAACAATTATTTTTCTGCTTTTCTCAAAGGAAATTATTTCTTTGTTTAGTACAGATCAAACTGTTTTGACAATAGGTGAACAGGCTTTGAAAATTATTGCTTTGAATTTTTGTTTTGCCAGTATCGGCTACGTCTTTACTTCATATTTTCAAGCTACAGGCAAACAATTTTCTTCAGTCTGCTTAATTTTAATCCGACAACTTATTTTATTATTACCAATGGCATTTATACTGAGTCATTTTTTTGGAATAGCAGGAATTTGGTGGGCTTTTGTATTAACAGAAGCTGTCTGTGTTGGACTTTCTTTTTGGCTATATCGAAGAAAGAGGTAATGGAAGTTAGAAGGATGTTTTATATATAGATTTTTGAATTGATAAGTAAAAGAAAGCCTACTCAAATTTAAGGTGAAAATTTTTATATGCAAAAAGGTACAGCAAATGCTATAGATGGAAAGCGAATCAACTGTGTTTGAAGGTAAAAAGGGGTTAATAGTGATTCTATAAAGAGAAAACGATGCATTCAGTATTATTAAATAAATGCGTCTTTTTTTAGTTTCGACATTAAGAAATATCAAGCAAAATGTTACTTTATCTAATATTCTATTTTTTCGCAAAAAAAATACCACCGCGCACATCCTTTTCGAAATCTCCTAAGAGACCAAGGTTGTACCGGTGGCGTGGGTTTGGCACCCATGGGCCGTGAGGGGCTCGAACCCGCGACCCGCTGATTAAGAGTCAGCTGCTCTACCAACTGAGCTAACGGCCCGTGTTAGCACGTTCATATGTTAGCACTAGGAATCTAAAAATGCAAGAGTAAACTGAATGCCCTAGTAACTGTGAGTTTTTTCAACTAAATTGTTTCATCGAGTGATTTTTGATAGTATGAAACTTGAGAGGAGCTATCGAAATTGCAGAAAATAAATTTAGAAAACTGGGGAAATCAGATTCAAGAGATTCATTTACCAAGATGGCAAGAATTACCAGAATTTGAATTGTATATGGATCAAGTGATTAATCTGGTGGATCGTTATCTATCTTCTATGATGACCTCTGAAAAAGCCCATTTACTATCGAGTGCCATGGTGAATAATTATGTCAAACATAAATTAATTCCTGCGCCAGTGAAAAAGCGATACAGTCGTGAACATTTAGCATATTTGATGATGATTACAATTTTGAAGCAAGTTTTATCAATTCCAGACATTAAAGCATTAATTGATATGCAGCTGGAAGTAGCGCAAGCCGATGAAGTTTATAATCATTTTTGTGAGGCACAAGAGTCTGCTTTGAAAGAAGTTACTCAGGTCATCAATCGAGATAAAATCACAAATGAAAATTATAAATTTGATTTTCGTCAAATTGCATTATATAGTAGTACTCAATCTTTTGCCCAAAAAATGTTGGCTGAGAAGATTATTTTCGATAACAAAGGTGAAGATTCTGTGAATTCTGACGGCAAAGCTTAAATAAAGTAATAAATAATCCGTTTAAGCCAAAGCTAGATTTTATGAAAAGATGAAACCGTTATGAAAATAATGTATAATGGTAGGCATGAAGACGATTTTGAAAACAAATAATGAGGTGACAATTTTGAAAAAAATACTAGTCGTTGATGATGAAAAGCCGATTTCTGATATCGTCAAGTTTAATTTAACAAAAGAAGGCTATGAAGTATATACAGCCTATGATGGTGAAGAAGCAATAGAAAAAGTCGAAGAAGTTGTACCCGATTTAATTTTATTAGATTTAATGTTACCTAAAAAAGATGGCTTAGAAGTAGCACGAGAAGTCCGCAAAACCCACGATATGCCAATTATTATGGTGACCGCTAAAGATTCTGAAATTGATAAAGTTTTAGGATTGGAACTAGGGGCGGATGATTATGTGACTAAGCCTTTTTCTAATCGCGAGCTAGTTGCACGGGTAAAAGCTAATTTACGTCGTGGTGGACAAGCACCTAAAGAAGATGAAAGTACGACCCAAAGCGATTTAACAATCGGGGATTTAACGATTCATCCAGATGCTTATGTGGTTACGAAACATGGCGAAACGATTGAACTAACCCATCGTGAATTTGAATTATTGCATTATTTAGCAAAACACATCGGACAAGTGATGACTCGGGAACATTTATTGCAAACCGTTTGGGGTTATGATTACTTTGGTGATGTCCGGACTGTCGATGTAACAGTTCGTCGTTTACGAGAAAAAATTGAAGATAGTCCCAGCCATCCGACTTATTTAGTTACCCGTCGTGGCGTCGGCTATTATTTACGTAATACTGAGGATTAATGAATGAAAAATAAAGTTCGTTTTTACCGGTCAGTCAATTTTAAAATTGCTTTTTCGTTTATTTTAATTTTACTGATTTCGATTGAAATTATCGGCGCGTATTTTATTCGTGGGTTGGAAAAATCAACCATCAATACTTTTACACGAGATATGAATTCGCGGGTAGCTAATTTAGCGACGACTTTAGGAACCACCATGTCTGAAAACAATGAGAGCGAGGCAGAAACAGTCCAGCGTCTTCTGGAGAACAATAGTCCTTCAGATATTAAACAAATGTGGGTTGTGGATGACAAAGGAATTGTGTTGGCTACAGGGGATGTCACGGATCGTGATTCCATTGTAGGTAAGAAGAATGAATATAGTGATGTGGATGATTTTACCGTCAAACAATACATTGCTTTAGATGATAATGGACAGAGAGTCTATATCAATGTCCAACCGATTCAGTCCCCGAGCGGTGATTCTGCCGTTATCGGGGCTCTTTATGTTCAGAGTGACATTGAGCAAAAATATGGAGACATCGCTAATACTGCGTTGATTTTCTTTACTGCTTCAATGATTGCTGGTGTGATTTCGATGGTTATTGCTTTATTAGTTGCTCGCTCAATTACCAAACCAATAGAAGAAATGCGTAAGCAAGCAATGAAAATTGCTCAAGGGGATTATTCTGACAAAGTTGAAATTAGAGGTCATGATGAATTAAGTCAATTGGCGGAAACCTTTAATAAATTGTCAGATCGAATTGAGGATGCCCAAGATACGATGGAAGCAGAACGAAATCGTTTAGATTCTGTGCTTACCCACATGACTGATGGCGTTATTGCCACAGATCGCCGTGGGAAAGTAATTACCATTAACGAAACTGCTCTGTCTTTATTAGATGTGACTAGTGAAGAAGCGATTGGTCAATCCATCTTACCGTTATTGGATTTAGAAGAAAGATACACCTTGCGTAAGTTATTAGAAACGCAAGAAGAAATCCTGATTGATCGTGATAATGAATCAGGCGGTGAAGTTGAAACGCAAATTTTGCGAGCGGACTTTGCGATGATTCGACGAGATTCTGGCTTTATCAGTGGACTGGTTGTCGTGGTTCACGATGTTACTGAACAAGAAAAAACAGCAGAAGAACGACGTCAGTTTGTTTCGAATGTTTCCCATGAATTAAGAACACCATTGACTTCAGTTCGCAGTTATATTGAAGCTTTGGATGAAGGGGCTTGGCGTGATGAGGAAATTGCGCCGCAGTTTATTTCCGTGACTCTAGGTGAGACAGATCGGATGATTCGAATGATTAATGATCTGTTGAATTTATCGCGAATGGATTCTGGTGCACAAAAGTTAGAACTGGAATTTGTGAATTTTAATGAGCTAGTTGATTATGTATTGGATCGCTTTGACATGATGGTGACGAGTCAAGAGAAAAAATATGTGATTGAACGAGATTTCACTGAACGGGAATTATGGGTGGAAGTTGATACTGACAAAATCATGCAAGTGATTGATAACATTATGAATAATGCGATTAAATATTCACCAGATGGTGGGAAAATCACAGCTCATTTAATGGAAACTCATAATAACGTAGTATTAAGTATTACTGATGAAGGCCTGGGTATTCCGAAAAAAGACTTGGATAAAGTCTTTGAGCGTTTCTACCGAGTAGATAAAGCACGGGCAAGACAACAAGGCGGAACAGGTTTGGGCTTAGCGATTTCCAAAGAAGTAATGAAGGCCCATAAAGGTCAAATCTGGGTGGAGAGCGTAGAAGGAAAAGGCTCAACCTTCTCCATTTCGTTACCGTATGAACCTTATGAGGGGGAATGGTGGGATTGAGAATATCAGAAAAAATTTTACGAGGCATCTTGATTGTCTTGATTCTTTTAAGTATCGTCTTCTCCTATAATATTTGGCTAGCACCAACAAATCGCACACCAAATGTAAACTCAAATACGCAAACAATTAATAATTTAGAACAAAACTATGCTAAAGCAACTGATTCCTATTTGCCGATTCGAGGAATTTGGGATCTGGATGGACAAAAATTTCAGACAAATAGTGAAAACTTATTAGCCACGGCTCAAGCCCGTTTAACTGAGGCAGACTATGGCGAACTATCAATCGTTGCTCAAGGTGAAGCTGAAATGCAAAACTATTACCAAGTCAATCGAGGGATGGAATTAAACTATGAAGGTCAGTTTTCTTTAGCCGAATATTTGAAAGTTTTTGATATACCGATAAATATCGATAACTTTGATCAACCTAATCGGATTCGTTTTAATAAAATTCAGATTGATTTTGAAAATAATCATATTCGCTTTCTCAATTATGCAAGACAGACGGTTTATCAAGGAGATATCACCTTTAGCACGAATACATTGCAAGATATTTACGAAAATAATCAGAGTCGTTTTATTCCAATGACAGAAGAAAATCAGATTATTCCACGGTTATTGCAAACCGAGGGGAACATTCGGTTGAAAAGGTACAATTATATATTGACTACCCAATCTTATTCACTTTTTAGAAATGCCTTTTTCCGGGAACCAGTTGGAGCCAAGGGGCAGGAAAATGAACAAGGTGTTCAATCTTTTGTTAGTGGTCAGGAAGAATTAATCTTAAATGATGATCAGCGTACTGTTGATTTTTCAGGAGAATTACCTAAAGATGTACAATCGGATAGTATTTATGCCCAAACCTTTGGCTATGTTAGTCGCTTGGGTACGGGCGTTGGGAATCTGCGTTACTTTGATCGTGAAGGCGGACAGATAACTTATCGGACATTTGTCGAAGGTTATCCGATTTTTAGTGAGTCTGACAAAGGAAAAATGGTCGTAACGATTGGAGATGCCCAGAATGATGAAGCAAAATCAGTCGCGATTCAAATGAGTATGGATACTGTTCAGGTGCCTATTCCATCAGATGAGGAAATTGAGTTATCCAGTTCATTGGAAATGGAAAATCAATTGGTGTACGCGGGTCTGGATATCGACAAGGTCGAAAGTTACATCATTGGTTATACTTGGAGTGATGTAGATGGTGCGAATCGACTGGTATCATTAACACCTGAGTGGTATGTAAAATATGATGGTAATTGGTTTGCAGCAAGTCAACTGATGGCTTCGGTTACGGAGGTGTCTAATGGATTTTAGAAAAATAGAGTGGTTATTCATTCTTGTTTTCATTAGTTTAAATATCTTTCTGTTTAATATTTATCAAAGTAGTCAAGATGATCAACAAGCTGTTACGACAACTTATAATCAAAAAGAAGGCATCACCTCCCGTTTAAAAAATGACAATATTACCTTTAAAGGAAAAATTTCTACTAAAAAACCTGAAGGATATTATTTAAGTGCTGAACAAGTCAATGTGATGAATGTCTTAAGTGAAAATAATATTCAAGATATCATGAGTACTTCATCAATATCTGATAATGTTCTGACTAACTATTTAGGGCAACCACGACGCTTTAATATGAATAGAATAAAGAGTAGTTTTAATCGCGCGATGAAAGATGATAGCTTCATTTATGAAGGGACAAGCTATCAATACATTTCTCATATCTCTAAAGAAGAGAAAGGCGATGTGAAAATAGTTGGCGCTCAGAACTATGAGGGCATCCCTTTTATTGATGAAACTTCGCGGGTAACTTTAGATATCGATACTAGTGGTACGAATGCTGAAGTGACGCAATATACCCAAACTTTATTACGCCAGATTGAACCATTAAGGGAAAAAATGACCCTTTATTCAGAAGAGGAAATCTTAAATACCTTATACATTAATAACAATATTCCTGCGAATTCAACTATTCAAGATATCTATTTAGGTTATTTTCGAACGATTGAAGTGGGGGAAAAGAATGTATATGTTCCTGTCTGGTTTGTAAAAATACAAACTTCTGATGATGTGAGTCAGATTGAACGGGTGAATGCCATGAGTAACCAAGTTATTTCCAATAATTTAGTGCCAAAGGTAGAAAATCCGTAAAAAGGGTTGTATACTTAAAGACAGTTTTTAAAGAAGGGACCACTTTTGATGTTAGATATGAATCATGCCTTTAATGTCAGTGTTCTGGCTAGTGGCAGCAGTGGGAACTCACTGTTTATAGAGAGTGCAGGCAAAAAAATATTAGTCGATGCTGGCTTAAGTGGCAAAAAAATTATTAGTTTATTAGCTGAAGTCGACCGTAAACCGGAAGACTTAGATGCGATTTTAGTGACCCATGAGCATCGTGATCACATTCATGGCGTGGGTGTATTAGCACGAAAGTATAAATTACCAGTTTATGCGAATGAAAAAACCTGGCAAGCGATGATGCCTCTGATTGGTAAAGTCGATTTGGAACAGAAACAAATTTTTGATATGGGTAAAGTCTTAACTTTTGGTGATATGGATATTGAAAGTTTTGGTGTATCTCATGATGCAGCAGCACCGCAGTTTTATCGTTTTTATAAAGATGGTCATTCTTTTGTGATGCTGACAGATACTGGTTATGCTAGTGAGCATGTGAAGGGAATTATTTCTGATGCCGATGCTTATTTAGTCGAAAGTAACCATGATTTGGAAATGTTGCGGATGGGACCTTATCCTTGGAATTTAAAGCAACGGATTTTAGGGGATCGGGGACATTTATCCAATGAAGATGGCGCCTTAGTGATGACCGACATTATCGGTGATCATACGAAGCGTGTGTATCTGGGGCATTTGAGTAAAGAAAACAACATGAAAGAGTTGGCCCATATGACAATGGAAGAAACATTGTTACGCTATGATTTAGGTGTCAATCATCAGTTTCAAATTTTTGATACAGATCCTAATGCCGCTACAGAATTATTTGCTATTTAAAAAATTCCGTCTCAATGAAGAGACGGAATTTTTTTTTAGATAGTTACGACACTAATATGTTGATTGGGGTGGGTATTATTGACTGCTTCGTCTACCATAGCAATCGCATAGTCAGCCATACTAATCATAGAATCGCCATTAGCATCAGTTAACATGCGGTCATCACTTAAAGTATATTTGCCGGTGCGTTCACCATTTGGTACGAAATAAGATGCAGGGCTAATATAGGTCCAGTGGAGATTCTTGCTGTCTTTTAATTCTAAGAAAGCTTTGTACATATTATACGCTGTGGGATAATAGCCGGCATTAGGATCTGATAAATCAATCATCCGTTCTGTTTTGGCATCGTCCATAAACAAGGAAGAAGTCCCGCCAATCACTAATAAACGAGTTTCGGTGCCACTAAGCAGGTCAATTAAATGCTGCAAGGATGTTTGATGTAATTCTTCATGACCACTCGGTGCGCGAAAAGCATCAATCACCACATCAAAAGCAAGCAAATCTTCTTTGGTTAGATCAAATAAATCTTTTTTAACAAAAGGAACGTCAGAAGCTAATTTTTCTGGGCTACGGACAATAGCGGTGACATCCAAATGACGAGCCAGCGCTTCTTTTAAAATCAAAGAACCGGCATGTCCAGTGGCACCAATTACTGCAATTTTCATATAAAAAACCTCCTATACTGATTTCTCTTTCAGTGTAAGGAGGTTTTTTAAAAAAAGCAAAGAAAAGCAATTATAATAAGCCAGCTTGACGTGCAGCTAATTGGACAATTATTACTAATAAATTCATCCCTACGTGGGTAATCATTGAAGTCCCAATCCGTCCAGTATAACGATATAAGAAACAGAAGAATAAACCTAAGCCGCCATATAATAAATAATGTCCATCAACGTGAGCGGCTGCAAATAAAGCCGAGCTGATTAATGCTGGCAAGATAAAGCCCCAGCGATTTGATAAGGCGCCAAAGATTGCCCGGCGGAAAACCAATTCTTCCATAATCGGTCCTGCGATAGTAGTGGCTAAAATAAATACCATGTTCTCTTGAATCAGTTGAATAATATTTTCAGTATTTTGTGATGCGGTGGGGGCATTGAAAAAAGCCTGTTCCACCATGAGTAAAACATTCTGTAAAAGGATGGAGCCGAAGATTCCTAAGAAGCCAAAGAGAATCATCCAACCGATCGCTTTTGGTTTTTGTTCAATGTTAAATTTTTGACTTTTAAATAGATAGATTAATAGTAATATTGCGCCAATAATATAGGCAAAAGTCGTCATGGTGATGCTTTGGTTTTGAGTAGGTCGAACAATTAAAGCGAAGATCACAGGTGATAGGTAGACCATCAAGTAAGTGATAATTGTTGCGATACTATATTTTTTTGCTGTCATAGATACTTCCTTTAAATTTTTTCTTTTAAGTATAGCATAAATAGATCTAGAAAAAATTTAAAAAAATCAGATGAAAAACTTGCAAAGTGAATCGAAAATGAGTATCATAAGAAATGTGAGTTAGCACTCTTTGTCTAAGAGTGCTAATAATAAAAACCAATCAAATTTTGGAGGGATTTATCGTGTTAAAACCATTAGGTGATCGCGTGATTTTAGAAGTAGCGCAAGAAGAAGAAAAAACTGTAGGTGGTTTAGTTTTAGCATCAGCTGCTAAAGAAAAACCCCAAACAGCTAAAGTTGTAGCTATTGGTGAAGGTAGCACACTTGAAAACGGTGAAAAAAGTCCAATGCCAGTTGCCGTTGGTGATATGGTAATGTTTGAAAAATATTCAGGTACAGAAGTAAAATATGAAGGCACTGAATACTTAATTATCTCTGCCAAAGATATTATGGCAATCGTTGAATAATAAAAAATTTTGAGGTGAAAAATCATGACAAAAGAAATTAAATTTGCAGAAGACGCACGGGCAGCAATGCTTCGTGGGGTAGATAAATTAGCGGATACAGTAAAAGTAACATTAGGCCCTAAAGGTCGTAACGTTGTTTTAGAAAAATCTTATGGCTCTCCATTGATTACTAATGATGGCGTAACAATTGCTAAAGAAATCGAATTAGATGACCATTTTGAAAATATGGGGGCTAAATTAGTTTCTGAAGTTGCATCAAAAACCAACGACATCGCTGGTGACGGTACAACAACTGCAACTGTTTTAACACAAGCAATTGTACGCGAAGGATTGAAAAACGTAACTGCTGGTGCTAACCCAATGGGTATCCGTCGCGGAATCGAATTAGCTACTAAAACTGCAGTTGAAGAATTACACAATATTTCTTCAATCGTTGATTCAAAAGATGCGATCGCACAAGTTGCGGCAGTTTCTTCTGGTAGCGAAGAAGTAGGTAAATTAATCGCTGAAGCAATGGAAAAAGTTGGTAACGATGGTGTTATTACGATTGAAGAATCAAAAGGGATCGATACTGAATTAGATGTTGTAGAAGGTATGCAATTTGACCGTGGTTACTTATCTCAATACATGGTAACTGATAACGATAAAATGGAAGCAGCTTTAGAAAATCCATACATCTTAATCACTGACAAAAAAATCTCTAACATTCAAGATATCTTGCCATTGTTAGAACAAGTATTACAACAATCTCGTTCATTATTAATCATTGCTGATGACGTGGATGGCGAAGCTTTACCAACCTTGGTATTGAACAAAATCCGTGGAACATTTAACGTAGTTGCTGTTAAAGCACCTGGTTTTGGTGACCGTCGTAAAGCGATGTTGGAAGACTTAGCTATCTTGACTGGTGCAACAGTAATTACAGAAGACTTAGGTTTAGAATTAAAAGATGCAACAGTTGAAAACTTAGGTTCTGCTGGTAAAGTTGTAGTAGATAAAGACAATACAACTATCGTTGAAGGCGCTGGCGACAAAGAACGCTTGGCTGAACGAGTTGAATTAATCAAACGCCAAATTGGTGAAACAACTTCTGACTTTGACCGTGAAAAATTACAAGAACGCTTAGCTAAATTAGCTGGTGGGGTTGCAGTGGTTAAAGTTGGTGCAGCAACTGAAACTGAACTAAAAGAATTAAAATTACGAATTGAAGATGCTTTAAACGCGACTCGCGCAGCAGTTGAAGAAGGTATTGTTGCTGGTGGTGGTACAGCATTAGTTAACGTTATCAATAAAGTAACTGAATTAGATGCAGAAGGCGATGCAGCAACTGGAATTAAGATTGTTGTTCGTGCTTTAGAAGAACCAGTACGTCAAATCGCTGAAAATGCTGGCTTCGAAGGTTCAGTTATTATCGACAAATTAAAAAATGCAAATGATGGCTTAGGCTTTAACGCTGCTACTGGCGAAT
This sequence comes from Enterococcus alishanensis, assembly GCF_019218635.1. Lineage (GTDB taxonomy): Bacteria > Bacillota > Bacilli > Lactobacillales > Enterococcaceae > Enterococcus_A > Enterococcus_A alishanensis. Next base: position 357,105 of record NZ_JAHUZB010000001.1, read on the forward strand.
GGGTAAACATGGTGGATGCCGGAATCGTGGATCCAACTAAAGTGACTCGTTCAGCATTACAAAATGCAGCTTCTGTATCAGCATTGTTGTTAACAACTGAAGCAGTTGTTGCTGACAAACCTGCTGAAGGTGGCGCAGCTGCGGCTCCAGCAATGGACCCAAGCATGATGGGCGGCATGATGTAATTCATCAGAATTTTTAGAACTCCGAGAAATCGGGGTTCTTTTTTTCAGCAAAAAATCTTCACTTTGCCTAACGTACAAAGTGAAGGTTTATTTTTTATTTTGGAAAATATTTTTGCCAGAGGGCGGGATTTTTTATTTGATAAGTTTGGAAAGGACGGCCTTGTTTGCGGTAGATTACGTCACTGGTTAGTAAGTCTTGCTGTTCTAAAAATTGCATATATTTGCGGACGGAGACGTGGGAAAAGCCACTTTTTTCCGCCAATTCTGCTACCGTGAAGCTAGCAGGAAATTCCTGCATGGTTTTGTAAATACGAGCCAGTGTGGCTTTGGAGAGTCCTTTTTCCAAAATCAATTCTGCTTTCTTTTGGCTTTTGTCGTAAAATAGCTGGTCAATTTGGGCTTGATTTAATTCTTCATGCTGGAGCATAGTTGTTTTTGCTAAGAAGCTTTCAAAGCTTTGGGCAAAGCGCTCATAACTAAATGGCTTCATTAAATAATCTAAAATACCTAAATGATGGGCGGCTTTTAAGGCTTCAGTTTGGTTCTCAGCTGTGATTAAGATGACTTCGCCGGGAAATTCTTGTTGTCGGAGATCTCGCAAAAAGGCTAAGCCATCATCATGTTTTAAGTGTAAATCCAACAAAATTAAATCTATCTGTTCCTCAGCTAGAAGTGCCTTGGCATCATCGGTGGAGGTTGCCTCTAAAATATTCAGTTGGGAGTCAATTTTGGTTAAATAGCTTTGATGGATGAAGGCAACCATCGGATCATCCTCTAAAATTAAAATGGTGGTCATCAATCTCACCTCGATAGTCAGTTTTAAAAATTAATTGTAAGTAGTCTTGCTGATAGTGCCAGTCGAATGTGCCATTTAGAGCTTCTAACGTATTGTTGAAATATAAAGTCGAAAATTGTTTTTCAATCGAAGCGACTTGTTCACTAGTAGCGACAAATGAATAAGTCGTTTGTAATCGCTGGTCCTGATAATTTATTTGTAGCAATATTTCGGCTGGTAGTTCCCATTGAAATAAGAAATGTTCCACAAAACGGTATAGATTTAGCAGTTGTTCAGTTACTTTAGGGTCATCTGTTTTAGGAATCTCTGGTGTAATCTCCACCCACAAATGGGACTGTTCTTCTAAAAATTTCTGTCTTTGATTTAATAAAAAACCAGCAATCAATGGATTATTGACTAGGATGGCCAAACGAGAAATTAATTCTTTCTCTGGCTGAATAATGTCTTTTAGATAATCATTGAGCTTTTCGTAGGCACCAAGTTCGGCTAAACCATAAATCACATGGAGTTTGTTCATGAACTCATGGGCCTGATTTTGTAAAGCTGTTGCATAATTGGTGGTGGAAGATAATTGATCAGCTAAAAATAGTGTCTCAGTAGCATTTCGTAAAAATAAGATGGAACCAATTTTGCTATTTTTGACGATGATTGGTGCAGCTGAAAAGAAATAATCCTGTCCAGCTTGTTGGTAAAACTGCTCATTTTTTTGGGATAAATCTAGTTGCTCTAAATCTTCGAAAATATCATTTAGCTTTAAGCCAATCAGCTGTTCATCATTTGCTACTTTTTGTTGGGCAAAAAATTCAGCTTGGTGGTTAGTTAATAATATCTTTTGTTGCAAATCCACCACGAAGACCGCATCTTTGGTTTCATTTAACATGGCATTGCGTTCTTCTAATAGACGGGCGATTTCTTTTGGTTCTAAATTATGTAATTGTAATTTCAAAAAGTAGGTGATTAAAAAGGCCATCAATAAGCCAATTGCCAAACTGATAAACAAGGCCATCGTATAATCATTTTTCGATTTATTGATTAAACTGCCGAGAGAAGTCGTAGTAATTCCTAAGGCAACGACGCCAATCTGTTTTTCTTGATAAAAAACTGGCACAAAGCCTCGTAGTGATTCTCCCAAAGTCCCAGCACTGGTGGAAAGATGTTCTTTTCCTTCTAAAGCTGGCGCTTCATCGCCTCCCTGAAAAGGTTTGCCAATCTGTTGTTGATTTGGGTGAGTGAGCCGCGTACCATCCATATTCAAGATGACGGTAAAGTCTAACTGATAAAGCTTAGTCACTTTTTGACTAAAGGCTTGTAATTCATCAGAAGATTCACCCTTTTCCAGAGCAGTCAACACCCGTGAATCGTCAGCAATTAATTTTCCCGTTCTCAAAAGTAAATTGCCTTCCTCTTTTTGAATATAGCGGGTATTTTGATAAGAAATCAGTAAATAAAACAAGGTTGTCACTACTAATAGTACTGAAATAAAACTAATTGCCAATAACATCCATAAACGCAAGCCTTTTTTCATAGGAATCCTCCAATTTTCAGTATAACACAATCAAAGTGAAGCGCTTTTTCTTTGTGAAAAGCACCACTTACTTTCTTTAGTTAAATAAGTTAAATAAACTATTTTGTTGAAACCGGATACATTATATTAAGCATATCAAAGAGATACACAAGGAGGAAACAAAATGGATCAGAAGTTAAATAAAACTGTTTTAGCCAAAGAAGAGCTAGCTGAAAAAACAAAATGGTGGCAGAAAATTCAGATTGGCTCCGTCAGTCTACCTGTCTATGCGACGATGGCAACCATTATTTTCATCACGGGGATGCTACAAGAATTACCAGTTAATATGTTGGGTGGCTTTGCGGTTATCTTGACGCTAGGTTGGTTGTTAGGAACCATCGGCGGCAATATTCCGATTCTGAAAAATTTTGGTGGTCCGGCAATTTTTTCTTTATTAGTTCCATCGATTCTAGTATTTTATAATTTAGTTAACCAAAATATTTTAGACAGTGCCGACATTTTAATGAAGCAAGCTAACTTTTTATATTTTTACATTGCTTGTCTAGTCTGTGGTAGTATTTTAGGGATGAACCGTAAGATTTTGGTCCAAGGCTTGTTGCGGATGATCGTGCCAATGATGATTGGCATGATTTTAGCGATGGGTGTGGGAACTTTAGTAGGTGTCTTAGTTGGTTTGGATTGGCAGCATACTTTGTTCTTTATTGTTACGCCCGTATTAGCTGGCGGAATTGGTGAAGGAATCTTACCATTATCATTAGGTTACAGCGCAATTACTGGTTTAGGTAGTGAACAATTAGTGGCACAATTAATTCCAGCGACGATCATCGGAAACTTCTTTGCGATTATGTGTACTGGCTTACTAAGCCGTCTAGGTGAAAAACGACCAGAGCTATCTGGTAAAGGCCAATTAATCAAGTTTAAAAAAGGTGAAGTGGATGATTTAGCTGGCGCCTTGGATGAAAAAGATGAGCCGATTGATTTGAAAAAAATGGGTGCGGGCGTACTAACTGCTTGTACATTATTCATTCTAGGTTCTCTATTACAGGCGTTGACAGGTTTCCCTGGCCCTGTTTTAATGATTGTGGCAGCAGCTTTGTTAAAATATTTAAACATTGTGCCAAAAGATACGCAAAAAGGCTCGAAAATGTTGTACAAGTTTATTTCTAGTAACTTTACTTTCCCATTAATGGCTGGCTTAGGCTTGTTGTATATCCCATTAAAAGATGTTGTCGGCGCCTTAACTTGGCAGTATTTTGTAGTGGTTATCAGTGTGGTATTCACAGTCATTGCGACTGGCTTTGTGGTAGCTCGTTTTATGAATATGCATCCAGTGGAAGCCGCAATTATTTCAGCCTGCCAAAGTGGTATGGGTGGAACTGGTGATGTGGCGATTTTAAGTACAGCTAATCGGATGAACTTGATGCCTTTTGCCCAAGTAGCAACTCGTTTAGGTGGGGCAATTACCGTTATTACCATGACAGCTATTTTAAGAATGATTTTTTAAAAATATGATAATCGAAACTCAAGGAGGAAATCTCAAATGTCAGATGTAAAAGAATTAGCTTTAGAACAAGCGCGAAAAAATGGTGGAAAATTAGCAGTGGTTTCAAAAGTGCCGATTGAAAACCGTGAAGATTTAAGTATTGCTTACACCCCTGGAGTGGCAGCTGTATCCTCAGCGATCGCAGAAGATAAGAATTTAGCCTATGAATTAACTACCAAAAAAAATACGGTGGCAGTCGTCAGTGATGGCTCGGCAGTCTTAGGCTTAGGCAATATTGGTCCCGAAGCAGCGATGCCTGTAATGGAAGGGAAATCAGCTTTGTTCAAACGCTTTGCTGAAGTTGATTCTGTCCCCATCGTATTGGATACCCAAGATGTAGAAGAAATTATTCAAACGGTGAAAATGATTGCACCAACATTTGGTGGGATTAACTTAGAAGATATCAGCGCCCCTCGTTGTTTTGAAATCGAACGTCGTTTAATAGAAGAATTAGATATTCCCGTTTTTCATGATGATCAACACGGCACCGGCATTGTTGTGTTAGCCGCCTTATATAATGCCTTGAAATTAGCTGAAAAGAATATCGAAGAAATCAAAGTCGTCGTCAATGGTGGCGGCTCAGCAGGATTGTCTATCAGCCGGACATTCTTAGCAGCCGGTGTAAAAAATGTGACGATTGTCGATCGTTTCGGTATTATCAATGAAAAAGAAGATGCAGAATATAATCCTTACCATAAAGAAATTGCTAAAGTAACCAATCGTGATTTCTTGTCTGGTGACTTATCAGTAGCATTAAAAAATGCAGATGTATTTGTCGGCGTATCAGCTCCAGGTGCTTTAAAAGCCGAATGGATTCAAACCATGAATCAAAAACCAATTATTTTTGCCATGGCGAATCCAACACCAGAAATTTTCCCAGAAGAAGCTTTAGCCGCTGGTGCTTACATTGTCGGAACTGGTCGGAGTGATTTCCCGAACCAAATCAATAATGTCTTGGCTTTCCCAGGAATATTCCGTGGCGCCTTAGATGCTCGAGCAAAGAAAATTACGATGGAGATGAAAGTAGCAGCCGCAAAAGGGATTGCTAGCTTGGTTCCAACAGAAGAACTTTCTACTACCAACATTATCGCCGATGCCTTCAATGAAAATGTCGCAAAGGTTGTCGCTGAAAGTGTCAGTCAAGCAGTAAAATAGTTTGTTAAAGAAGTTAGCCAAAGAGGCTGACTTCTTTTTTTGTGTTAAATATTTAGTCTTTTTCTTTAACGGGGATGAGGACTTCGAATATCTGGTCTTCTGAGTGTTCGGATGTGGCTTCATCTTGCCAAAGCAGTTCCCAGATGTCACCATCGAGGACTAAGTTGTGTTCCTTTAGGTAATTTCTAAAGCGGTTATTGAAAATATTGATGTTGTGAATCTCATCTTTCATAAAGCCTGATACATAATAACCGGCGGGACGTTTGACAATTTTTTGAGCTTGATAAAGTGGCAATCGTTCGTCAGAGATTCTTACAAGAGCGCGGTAGGGAGCTGCGTGAAAGTTTTCTTCATAAAAGGCAGCGCCGTCTACTAAAAAACCAATCGGATAGCCACTAAATAAGTCTTTACTGTCGACGGAAGAGTAGAAACGACCATATATTTCCACCGAGTCCATACCGCCGACACTGTCGATAGTATCTGAAATGACAAAAGATTCAGCTTCACGGTAACTATAAGTGATTGATTCCAAATCAAAATTCTTTAGAGTTTCATAGCGATTGATATAACTGTCTAAAGATGTGCGAATATCTTTTAAGGCGGTTATTTGTTGGTCAACCTTAGATCGTTGGCGGTAGAACTCTTGTACAGCGTAATCTACATTTCGGTTTTTTAGAAAAGTGTGAATCTCTTCTAAAGGCATACCGATATTTTTAAGAAGTAAGATGACATCTAATTCAAAATATTGATCGATTCCATAATAGCGATAACCATTTTCGCCGATCTTGATGGGTTTGAATAGATCGATTTGATCATAATAGATGAGTGTTCGCCTGCTGATGCCAGCATATTTACCCATTTCGCTGATTGAGAGATATTTTTTCATAAGAAATTCCTTTTTCTGCTTGACTGTGACGTTACGTTACAGTTTATTCTATCACTTTAGAAGGAGGAGTAAAAGATGAAATTATTTAAAATCTTTTTCAAGAATTATCGTAAGATGTTCTTGGCAACCTTCATCTTAATGATCTTGCAAGCTGTGGGAACACTAATGATTCCGTACTATGTTGCTGAAATTATTGATGAAGGAATACTAACGCAGGATCAAGGAGCTATCTGGCGTAATGGGGGATTAATGTTGGGGGTAGCTGTAGTTACCGGGATTGTTTCCATCATTGCCAGTTATTATTCTGCGATCTTAGCCGGGCGCTTCGGCTATTTTTTACGTAAAGGCTTGGTTGAGAAGACCCAAAGCTTGTCATTAGCAGAGATGGAAGAGTTCGGTACGCCGACACTTTTAGCGAGGACGACTAGTGATATTACCAATATTCAACAAATTTTGATGATGGTATTTCAAATGATCATCCCAGCTCCTTTAATCTGCATTGCTTCGATTGTATTGACGGGAGCGATCTCTTGGCGCTTTATTTGGATTCCTACAGTATCGATTGTACTATTTTCAATTATCTCGTTAGTGGTAATCAAAAAGGCGATTCCATTAGCAGATATTATGCAACAAAGAATGGATAAGATGATGCAAGTGCTTAGAGAATTCTACACAGGCGTTCGGGTGATTCGTGCTTTTGACAAAACTAAATTCGAAAAAGAGCGTGCTGATAAAACATTTAGTAGTTATGCTGATGTGATGATTCGAGTGAATAAGATGTTTGCTGTCTTGAACCCGACGGTGAATTTGGTGATGGGATTGGGAATGACCGCTGTCTTGGCTTTTGGTGGCGTCTTAGTCTTACAAGGAAATGTCCCAATCGGTAGTTTAACAGCTATCAACGAGTATACTATTTTAAGCTTATGGTTCTTGACGATGGCGGCGATGGTGATCGTAATGATACCTAAAGCCTTAGCTTCATTAGAGCGGATCGACGAAGTCTTGGCAAAAGAAGAAGAAATCGTTGATGGGGCTAAAAATAGTTTTTCAGCAAGAAAAGATGGTCCAATTGCGGTATTTGATCAAGTAGATTTTGCTTACAGTGGAGCAGAAGAAGCTGTTTTATCTGATATTACTTTTGACATACCTGTCGGGACTACCGCGATTGTTGGCGGGACTGGCTCAGGTAAAAGTACCATTGCTAAAGCCTTACTGCGTTTTAGAGATACATCAAAGGGCGAGATTCGTTTCTTAGGAGAATCAATCAAGGATGTCTCCCAGAATACTTTAAGAGATCGGATCAGTTATGTACCCCAGAAGGCTTTTTTATTTAGCGGCACAATTGAAGACAATTTCTTATTTGGGAATCCTGCGGCGACTAAGGAAGAGATGCAGCAGGTGGCTAAGATTGCTCAGGCGGATGCGTTTATTAATGGACTGGACGATCAATATCAGGCAACAGTTGCCCAGAAAGGGAATAATTTCTCCGGTGGTCAAAAGCAACGTCTGAGTATTGCCCGAGCCTTGATCAAGCCAGCGGATTTGTATTTCTTTGATGACAGCTTTTCAGCCTTGGATTATCAGACAGATGCGAAGTTACGGCAAGCTTTGAAGAGTTATTTAAAAGATGCGGCAGTCGTGATTGTTGCTCAGCGTCTTTCTACTATTAAAGATGCCGATCAAATAATTGTTTTAGAAGAAGGAAAAATTGTAGGCAAAGGGACCCATCAAGAATTATTAACGACTTGTCGTGTGTACCAAGAATTTGCCAAATCTCAAGGAATGGAGGAGAAAAAGCATGAGCATGAAGCAAGTTGATGAAAGAGTAGATACAGAAATGCCGAAAGATATGAAAAAAACCGGCTTGCGTCTATTTAAACTATTGGCGATTCAAAAAAGCCGCTTTTTAATTATTATTACTTCCGCGATTTGTTTTGCGGCTTTGATGGCGATTACTCCTTTAATCTTAGGTTGGGGATTAGATGCGATCATTGCCTTATTTCAGAACAATCAGTTTTCTTTAAATCGTCTAGTGTCTGTTTTAACACGTCCAGTGCTTTTCTTATTTCTGACTTGGATCGGGGTATCCTTATTTTCGTTACTGCAGGAATATACTATGGCTAGTGTTGCGGAAACGCTGACCCTGCGATTAAGAAAAACTTTAACTGAAAAGTTGAATCGCCTACCGATGAACTTTTTTGACCAATACAAGACTGGCGATATTCTAACTAGAGCTACCTTGGATTTGGATAAGGTTTCAGAAGTCTTGCAAGTGGGTTTAATGCAGATGATTTCAGCGATTCTTTCTATCGTGATTGGCTTAGGCTTGATGATTTACTTAAGTCCGTTACTGACGATTGGGATTGTAGTGATTCTACTGATTAGTTTATTTTTGACAAATTATTTGGCTAATAAGAACCAAGAATATTTTTCTCAAAACCAAGTAGCTTTAGGCGCTGTGGGAACGAAGGCGGAAGAGGATTATTCAGGAAATTTAGTCATCAAGGCGTATAACCGTCAAAAAGAAACGGTGGAAGAGTTAGATGAATTAAATGAAGCGCAATTTCAAGCTTTTAAAAAAGCACAGTTTGTCAGCTTCGCTATTAATCCTTTGATTCGATTAGTGAATCAATTAGGCTTCGTGACTAGTGCAGTTGTTGGCGGGATCATGGTGATTAATGGTCAGATGTCGATTGGTTTAGTGCAGGCTTATTTACAATATGTCAATCAAGTCTCGGAGCCTATTACTCAAGTTTCTTATGTCATCAATAGTCTGCAAAGTGCTTTTGCGGCGCTAGAACGAATTTTTGAAATTTTGGATCAAGCAGAGGAAAGTGAGGAACCCTTGTCCTTGCCTGTTCCAGAAAAAGTACTGGGGGAAGTTACCTTTAAGCACGTAGCCTTTGGTTATCAACCAGAGCATTTATTAATGGAAGATGTTAACTTCAAAGTCAAACCCAAACAAATGGTAGCCATCGTTGGACCAACTGGTGCAGGGAAAACGACTATGATCAATTTGTTAATGCGTTTTTATGATTTAAATAGCGGAAAGATCGAAATCGATGGTAAAAACGTTAAGCATTTTTCCCGAGCAGCGATTCGTCGTAAGTTCGGAATGGTGCTGCAGGATACTTGGATGTTTGAAGGCACAGTGGCAGACAACATTGCTTACGGCAATCCAGATGCTACACGTCAAGAAGTGATCCAAGCTGCCAAAGCTGCCCAGTGCCATCACTTTATTCGGACATTGCCGAATGGTTACGACACGATCATTTCTTCTGAGGATGGTCAGATTTCTCAGGGTCAGCAACAACTGCTGACGATTGCCCGTGCTATCTTGGCTGATCCACAAATCCTCATTCTTGATGAAGCGACTTCAAGTGTCGATACAAGAACCGAAGAAATGATTCAACAAGCGATGGATCAATTAACTAGCGAGCGAACAAGCTTCGTCATTGCTCATCGACTATCAACGATAAAAAATGCTGATCTGATTTTGGTGATGAAGAATGGCTCAATTATTGAACAAGGCAGTCATCGCAGCCTAATGGAAAAAGGCGATTTTTATGCCAATCTTTATAATAGCCAATTTGCGCCAGTGTAAAAGGAAAGCTCGACAATTGTGTCGGGCTTTTTCTTATGCCAAAATCTTGCAGAAAATTTGTCAAAGATCGACTTTTTTATGGGAAAAGACTCATCAAAGAAGAAAAAAGTTTTTTTAAGCAGAAAAATAAATCGTTAACTTACAACTGAAAAATCGAAAAAAGATTTCCAGTTTGCGGAAATATCTTTATCTTGTTGTTAATTTTAATTGCGTAAAAAATGTAATAAACAATTATTCTATTATAATATTTTTTACTCATATTATATTATAATTAAACTTAAAAATGATGAAACTCAACAATAAGAAGTGTTTATTTGATATAATTAGGTGGATGTAATTGTAAAGATGGAGGAGAAAATAATGAAGGAAAGACAAAAATTTAAATTAATCAAATGGAACAAGCAATTGATTTCAGTGGCTACCGGAGTTTTATTTGTCAGTCAATTGGCGGTTGGTTCGGTGAATGTCATGGCTGAGACGCCAGATTATGTCCCAGCAAGTAGCCTGAAAAATCAAAATGACACCAATCAACTGACGCTAGGCATGTCTAATGCCATCATCACAGGGGAAAATCAAAAAACAGTTGGGAATAATCCCAGTGTAAGTCAGACCAAGGCGAGTAAAGGTACGACAAGAAATGGTCCAAGTGTGCAAGATGCTACGAAAGTTCCCGCTGTGGATGAATTAAAAACAGCGATCGGTGGAGTAGCTGCTGGAGGAAGCGCTGAATTTACTTGGGATGGTGAATTAGAAATTGACGGTTCCGCAATTGCGATTGATGGGAAGAATATTACACTGACTTCCACTGATGGTGCCACTATAAAAAGAATGACTGGTTATACCGGCAATGTGTTCATTGTGACAGAAGATGGTGCTGGTAATAAAGGAAGTCTAACGATTAATGGTGTGAATGTTGATGGGAACGCTAATAATAGCCAAGGAGAGTCACTTATTTCTGTGACACAATCAACTTTTACTTTAGAGGATGGGACGATTGAGAATGGAAATGGAAGAGAAGGCCCTGGGGCAATTCTAGCTAGGGGTACTAGTAGTGAGATAAGTATTAAAGGGGGAATTATCAGCAACAATTATTCGAACAGTAGAGGTGGCGCCATTAGCTCTATTTCAAGAACTAATTATTCTGACGATACAGGGATAATAAACATTGAAGGCGGAACTATAAAGGAAAATCAATCAAATGAAGGAGCGGGCGGTATATATGTTAGTAATGGAGGAACAGTAAACATAAAAGATGAAGCAGCCATTATTGGAAACAGTGGCGGTGCAATGGGTGGTGCTTTATTTCTTCTATATGCAACATTAAATATGGAAGGTGGAACTATCAGTGAAAACGAGCGGGCAGGTAACGGAGGTGGTGTGTATGCGATGCAAAGCAAAGTAAATATAAGTGGTGGGACTATTAGCAACAACAAATGTTCTTATATAGGTGGCGGTATTTTTATTACTGGTGAAAAAAGTGAATTTGATATGACTGGCGGAAGAATAGTTAATAATACATCAAACAATGGTGGTTCGGCTATATGTAATGATAATATTGGTACTTTCACCCTCACGATATCTGGAGGCTTAATCTACGGAGAAGCAGATGCGACCAATGGTTTAGTTTATAATTATAGGACTGGCGGCGACTGGGAAGACATCACCGATGATGCTGTGATCATCGCAAATGCTAAAACATCCAGTCCTTATACATGGGAAAGTGATAAAGACTTAACTTATAAATATGGTGAGGATATTCAAAGTGAAGGGACCAACAAATGGACTATTCAAGAAGATGCTGATGGGAATAATGCAGTAGGTGTTGCCTATAAGTATACGGACAGTCAAAATGCTCTCCATGAAGGTTTTATTCCTGAAACAGACGCACAGTTTGCTTTGAACTCGGATATGTTTCAAAAGGTGACGCCATCAAATCTGACCTATACTGGGGAAGTGCAAAATCCAGCTATTTCAGTTGAAGCAGAAGCTACTTATGGCAATGCTGCTCTAGCAGATGTTATTTCTCAAGAAGTAAGCAAGACACCAACATTCTTAAACCAATCGACAAGCGCCAGTGAGAGGGATGTATTAAAAAATGCTGGTACCTATGATGTTTTGGCAAGTGTGACTCCAGCAGTAGCTCCCGCGGTTAATTTATTAAATGGATCCGCAAAAATTGGTGAAATAACCATCAATAAAGCCTCCCGTACGCAAGCTGATTTTGATTACGATCAAAAAACAACTTTATATCTAAAGGAAGATGGCACAGGATTAACTCTGGGTGCAACAGATATTGTAAAAAATAAAGCAGAAATCACTAGTTTCTCAGTTAGATATATTAAAACGGATGATTCAAATAATAGAGAATTAACAGAAATGACAGAAACAGGCAAATATCGTATTAAATTAATTAACATAGAGGATGACAGTCCTAATCATGCCACGCCAGATGGTATTGTTATAGTTGATGCTGAAATAACTGTTGAAAATCAAGTGAAACCAGATAGTAGTTATTATCAAGCCGATGTACCAAGTAATCACACTTACAGCGGAAGTTTCCCGACTATCGAAATTGATGAAATAGGTGGAAATGCTAGTGAGAATAAAGGGGAAATCAACACAGTCTTTAAACAAAAAGGTGAGACGGCGGAAACCACCACACCCAATGTCGGTAACTATGAGGTATACGCACGCAACGGAGGAACCGATAAATATGCATCGGTAGATGTCAAATTAGGAGATCTGACCATCACGAAGAAACGGTTATCCATCACTGCCGTAGATGTTGAAGTCCAACAAGGGGCTGACTTACCTGAAGCAACGATCAAATATGCTGGGTTTGTGACTGGTGAAAATGAGAACTCTATCTTTTTTCAGCTGCCGACTGCCAATTATTTAGGGGACACGACGGAAGTAGGGACTTCTGAGATCGAAGTAACCGCAGGTAAAACCAATACACGAGGTGAAAATTATAATCTTGCATATAAATCTGGAACCTTAACTGTTACAGAGAAAAAACCAGATGCTAGCTTGTATGAGGTGGAAATCTCAGCTGAACATGTCTACAACGGTCAGTTTCCAGAAATAAAAGTCACGACTGACCATGAGAACTTAGGGACGCTTTCAACAGTGATCAAGCAAGGTGAAGCAGAAGGACAGACACCAAATGTCGGGACTTATCAAGTCTACGTACGAAATGCTGGTTCAGATGACTATACAGGTGCCGATACATTAGTCGGTGAATTTACCATCACCGCAAAACCGCTAACTATCACTGCTGCAGATGTGGAAGTGGCACAAGGTGCAATCTTACCAGCAGTGACAATTAATTATAGCGAGTTCGCAGAAGGTGAAGAAGCGGCGACAATTTTCAGCAGCTTGCCGACAGGAAGATTTACTGGGGATAGTGGCACAGTTGGCACTTCTGCCATCGAAGTCACACCAGGAACTGAGAATCAGCAGGCGAAGAATTACGCGATCCGTTATGTGGCAGGAACATTGACAGTCAAAGGGAATTCTGACGAAGAACAAGATCGTCTTCCAGTCTATCGAGTGTACAATCCTAATAACGGAGAGCATCTTTATACTTTAAGTGCAGAAGAAGCCCGTTGGTTGATTGATGACATTGGATTAAATGATGAAGGCATCAGCTGGCACGCTGGAAAGACTACCGGCAAAGCGGTCTATCGTCTCTACAATCCAAATTCGGGTGAACATTTTTATACTCTGGATCAAAGTGAATACAATGGTGTCGGCAGCGCTGGTTGGACGCAAGAAGGAATTGCTTTTTATACAGCAGAAGATACAAAAATTCCAATTTATCGCGTCTTCAATCCGAATTCCCAAGATGCAGGTTCTCATCATTATACGTTGAGCACTGCAGAAAATACTTGGTTGCTTCGGGAAGGTTGGAAATCTGAGGGAATTGGGTTTTATGGGAAGTAAGGAACAAGGTAGAATTAATAATTGACTTTAGGAGATGGAGATACTGTGGTTGCAGTGTCTCCATTTTTTTATATAGAAAAAAACTTTGGTTGGTGATAACTTTTTCCAAATGGTCGAAGAAGCCAAGAAGGAGTAAATTAGTAATAGATGAAAAATACATTAAAATTTATTGTTTCACCTGCAGGGAAATGTGGTAGCATAAGGTATTAAAAATTTTAAATCAAAGGATGAATGTAGATGCCATTTTCTTCTATTTTAAAGAGTTTGCCTGATCAGTTTTTTGCTCAATTAGTGGCTAAAGTAAATCAAAAAATCGCGGCAGGTTATGATGTGATTAATCTAGGTCAAGGAAATCCAGATTTACCTACGCCTCGCTATATTATTGAAGCGCTACAACAAGCTGTGGCGGAGCCTGATAACCATAAGTATTCTCAATTTCGCGGTAATCATATTTATAAGCAAGCCTGTGCTGATTTTTACCAAAAAAATTATGGCGTGACTTTAGATCCTGAAACAGAGATTGCTGTTTTAGGTGGTAGCAAAATTGGTTTAGTCGAATTACCTCTAACTGTGATGGAGCCGGGAGATACCTTATTATTACCGGATCCGGGGTATCCTGATTATTTATCGGGTACTGAATTAGCAAGAGCAAAAAAGGAATTACTGCCTTTAAAACCTGAGAATGGCTATTTACCAGATTACAGCCAAGTAGATGAAAAAATTCTAGCTGCTGCTAAATTGCTGTATTTAAACTATCCGAATAATCCTACTGGTGCTCAAGCCACACCTGAATTTTTTGCAGAGACGGTCAAAGTCGCAAAAGAAAATGATTTTCAAGTGGTTCATGATTTTGCTTACGGTGCGTTAGGTGATGGTATCACACCACCCATTAGTTTTATGACGACTGAGGGTGCGAAAGATGTGGGAATAGAATTTTATACCTTATCAAAAACCTTTAACATGGCTGGTTGGCGGGTAGCCTTTGCAGTAGGAAACAAAGAATTAATTGCTGCGATTAATTTATTACAAGATCATTTGTTTGTAGGTATTTTCCCAGCGTTGCAAGTGGCAGGCGCGACAGCTTTACAGGGCGATGGAAAAGACATCGCGGCGTTAGTTGAAACTTATCGCAAACGGCGTCAGACATTTATTCAAGCTGCTGAAAAAATTGGTTGGCAGGCATATCCGTCTAGCGGTGCCTTTTATTGTTGGATGCCAGTGGCTGAAGGTTATACTAGTGAAGCATTTGCGGATTTATTGTTGGAAAAAGCCAGTGTCGCTGTGGCGGCGGGTAATGGTTTTGGAGAACAAGGTGAAGGCTATGTACGGGTAGGCTTAACGATTGAAGAACCGCGTCTAATTGAAGCGGTGGAGAGAATTGCCGCATTAGAATTATTTAATTCCTAAACAGATTTTTTTACATTGCTAGTTTTCTAGCATAATATTAAAGAATATTAAACAAAAAAGGAGAATGTTCATGGTAAAAGTAGTAGATAATATTTTAGATCTAACAGGCGAAACACCGATTGTAAAATTAAACCGAGTGGTTCCTGAAGGTGCAGCTGACGTTTATGCAAAAGTTGAATTTTTCAATCCTGGTGGATCTGTTAAAGACCGGATTGCCAAAGCAATGGTTGAGCAAGCAGAAAAAGATGGCAAGCTACAACCAGGTGGCACAATTATCGAACCAACTTCTGGAAATACCGGTGTCGGTCTGGCTTTTGTCGGTGCTGCCAAAGGGTACAAAGTGGTGATTGTTTTACCAGACACATTTTCAGTGGAACGCCGCCGCTTGATTCAAGCTTATGGTGCTGAATTAATTTTAACGCCAGGTGCTGAAGGAATGAAGGGCGCGATTGCCAAAGCGGAAGAACTGGCTGAAAAAAATGGCTGGTTCTTACCAATGCAATTTGATAACTTAGCTAATCCAGAGATTCATCGTCAAGCGACTGGTAAAGAAATTCTGGAAGCTTTTGGCAATGATGGCTTAGATGCTTTTGTTGCTGGTGTCGGAACTGGTGGCACGATTACTGGCGTAGGTGAAGTCTTAAAAGCTGCTAATCCAAATATTGAAATCTATGCAGTTGAAGCGACTGAATCTCCTGTTTTATCAGGCGGACAACATAGCCCCCATAAAATTCAAGGAATCTCTGCTGGATTCATTCCTAGTGTGCTGGATACAGAAATCTACCAAGGAATTGTTCAGATTGATAGCGATCAAGCGATTCAAATGGGACGAGATATTGCAACTAAAGAAGGTATTCTAGGTGGGATTTCTAGTGGTGCCGCAGTTGCTGCCGCGGTTGAAGTTGCTAAAAAACTAGGCAAAGGTAAAAAAGTGTTAACTGTCATTCCAGATAACGGTGAGCGTTATTTATCTACAGCCTTATACGACTTTGATTAAAGTTGACTAATGCGTAGCCAGCGATTGAGTTCGCTGGTTTTTTTTTGATTTTTTGGAAAAAATATGAGCAAATCTAAAGAAAAATGTTTTTTTATATGTTAAAATTAATTTAGATTACATAGAAAAAACGTTTACAACAAAAATGAAAAGGGGAGAAATGTATGAAATTAATTGAAACACCAATAAAAAGCAATCTTGATTTTGAGTCAATGTATCCCAATATTTCCAAGTTTGCTTTTGAAAAAGAAACAGCTGTGAAAGTCTATAAACTATACGCTTATGATCGTACAAAAATCATCTATTTAGATCGATTTGATCGCATAGAATTACTATTAGCCAACAAAAACAGAAAAATACGACATGAAGATGTCGATACGATTATTCATCGTTTGTTAAAAGTTGGACGTGAAGATGTCACTGTCAATGTTGGTTATAAGAAACAAATGTTGGCTGCGGGTGTTAGACCAAAGAGTGATTACAAAGATATCATCTCGATCACTTATTACTACAAATAAGCAAAATTTTATGGTGCCGAGACAAAGATAATTAGTCTCTAGGCACCTTTTTTGTTATACTATGGACATATTAGTTTTTAATACCAAAAAGGAGCCTATTTATGACTAAACGATATGAAGACGATAGTTTGACCTTGCATACCGATCTTTATCAAATCAATATGATGAAAACTTATTGGGAAACGGGACGGGCAAACTTAAATGCAGTCTTCGAATGTTATTTCCGAAATATGCCTTTTGATAATGGCTACGCAATTTTTGCCGGTTTGGAAAGATTAGTAGATTATTTAGAGCAGTTGACTTTCAGCGAGAGTGATTTAGCTTATTTGGCAGAAGTTGAAAATTATCCGACTGAGTTTATTGAGTATCTACGGAATTTTAAATTTGCTTGTACCGTTCGTTCGGCGGTGGAGGGTGAATTGGTCTTTGATAATGAACCGATTATTCAAGTGGAAGGTCCTTTAGTTCAATGTCAGTTAGTTGAAACGGCGCTATTAAATATTGTTAATTTCCAGACGTTGATTGCGACAAAAGCTGCCCGAATTAAATCAGTCATTGGTGACGATCCTTTACTAGAATTTGGTACTCGCCGGGCGCAAGAATTAGATGCAGCTATCTGGGGAACTAGAGCGGCTTATATTGGTGGCGCAGACGCTACTAGTAATGTACGGGCAGGGAAAATATTTGGTATTCCAGATAGTGGTACCCATGCTCATGCACTAGTGCAATCTTATGGAAATGATTATGAAGCCTTTAAAGCTTATGCGCAAACCCATAAAAATTGTGTTTTCTTAGTTGATACTTATGATACGTTAAATTCTGGTGTCCCAAATGCGATAAAAGTTGCTAAGGAAATGGGCGACAAAATTAATTTCCAAGGAGTCAGAATTGATAGCGGAGATATGGCCTACATTTCTAAGCGAGTACGCCAACAATTAGATGAGGCGGGCTTCACTGAAGCAAAAATTTATGCTTCTAATGATTTAGATGAAAGCACAATATTGAACTTAAAAATGCAACACGCCAAGATTGATGTCTGGGGTGTTGGCACAAAACTAATTACCGCTTATGATCAACCAGCATTGGGTGCGGTATTTAAATTAGTTTCAATTGAAAATAAAGAAGGCAAGATGATCGATACCATCAAATTGTCTAGCAATGCTGAAAAAGTAACGACCCCTGGAAAGAAACAAGTCTGGCGCATCACACGAAATTCTGATCATAAATCACAAGGAGACTATGTGACATTGTGGGATGAATATCCACCAGAAGAAGCGGAAATCTTCATGTTTCATCCGGTCTATCCTTACATCAACAAGACAGTTAAGGACTTTACTGCACGACCAATCTTGCAAGATATTTATGTTGACGGTGCACTTGTTTATGATTTACCATCGTTAGAAGAGATTAAAGCCTCTTCAGCGAAACGTCTAGATTCTCTTTGGGATGAATACAAACGTGATTTGAATCCCCAAAAATATCCTGTCGATCTTTCGACTGATTGTTGGAATCACAAGAACAAAATCATCGATGAGGTTCGCAAACAAGTGTCAAAAATGCAGCAGCAAAGGAATGATTAAATGAGCTTACAAGCAGAAATTATTCAAGAATTAGGGGTCTCACCAGAAATTGATGCCTCAGCAGAAATTCGTAAAAGTATTGATTTTTTAAAAAGTTATTTGAAAAAATATCCTTTCTTAAAAAGCTTTGTATTAGGCATTAGTGGGGGACAAGATTCTTCATTGGCTGGTCGTCTAGCACAGTTAGCGATGGAAGAAATGCGGGCGGAAACCGGTGACGCTAGTTATCAATTTATCGCGATTCGTTTACCTTATGGCGAACAAGCAGATGAAGCAGATGCGACTCGGGCATTAAACTTTATTCAACCGGATGTGAGTTTAAGCGTCAATATCAAAGGCGCAGTTGATGCCCAAGTGGCAGCGATTGAAGAAAATGATTTGACTATTTCTGATTTCAATAAAGGCAACATGAAAGCTCGCCAAAGAATGATTACTCAATATGCCGTGGCTGGCGAAAACAATGGTGCTGTGATTGGGACCGATCATGCGGCTGAAAATATTACTGGCTTCTTTACTAAATACGGTGATGGTGGTGCGGATATTTTACCTTTGTTCCGTTTAAATAAACGCCAAGGAAAAATGTTGTTAAAAGAATTGGGTGCCGATGAAGCAATTTATCTAAAAGTACCAACAGCTGATTTAGAAGATGGCAAACCATTAGTAGCGGATGAAGTCGCTTTAGGTGTGACTTATGATGATATTGATGATTATTTAGAAGGTCGTGAAATATCGACTGACGCTCAAACAAAAATTGAAAACTGGTGGAACAAGACGCAACATAAACGTCATTTGCCAATTACAATTTTTGATGATTTTTGGAAATAGATTTGAATGATAGACAAGGAAGAGTGGATGCTTCTTTGTCTATTTTTTGTTTTACATATGAATTGCATAAAAAGAGGGAACGTGAAACAATTAAGATAGCTGAGTTTGTACATATTAAATATAATTTTTAGATGATTAAGGAGGCTTTTTTATGTTATACGGAAAAGAAAATCGAGAAGAAGCAGATTATTTAGAGCCTATTTTTGGTTCAAAAGATGAAAAGATGGATTTGCCTAAATATAAATTAAATAAAGAGTCGATTGAGCCGCGGATAGCCTATCAATTGGTTAAAGATGAAATGCTGGATGAGGGAAACGCTCGTTTAAATCTTGCGACTTTTTGCCAAACCTATATGGAACCAGAAGCTGTGGAGCTAATGAGTCAAACATTGGAAAAAAATGTCATCGATAAATCAGAATATCCTCGAACGGCGGAAATAGAAAATCGATGTGTCAACATGATTGCAGATTTGTGGCATGCAGGCAATGATGAGAAATTTATGGGTACATCTACGATTGGTTCTTCGGAAGCAAGCATGCTTGGCGGCATGGCGATGAAATTTTCTTGGCGTAAACGGGCTGAAAAATTAGGCTTAGATATGCATGCGCAGAAACCTAATTTGGTGATTTCATCAGGTTATCAAGTTTGCTGGGAAAAATTCTGTGTCTATTGGGATATTGAAATGCGAGAAGTGCCGATGGATCAAGACCATATGTCGATTAATCTAGACAAGGTCATGGATTATGTGGATGAGTATACGATTGGAATTGTGGGCATTTTGGGGATTACTTATACTGGGCGATATGATGATATTCAAGCCTTGAATGATTTAGTCGAACAATACAATCAAACAACTGACTACAAAGTATTCATTCATGTGGACGCAGCTTCTGGCGGTTTTTACGCACCTTTTGTTGAACCAAATTTAATTTGGGATTTTCAATTAAACAATGTCATTTCTATCAATGCTTCAGGTCATAAATATGGGTTGGTGTATCCTGGGGTTGGTTGGGTCATTTGGCGGGATCAACAGTATTTGCCAGAAGAATTGATCTTTAAAGTTAGCTATTTGGGAGGCGAAATGCCGACGATGGCGATTAATTTTTCCCACAGTGCCGCGCAATTAATCGGTCAATATTATAATTTTATTCGTTACGGTTTTGAAGGATATCAAGCAATCCATCAAAGAACCCATGACATAGCCGTTTATTTAGCCAAAGCAATTGAAGAAACAGGTTTATTTGAAATTATTAATGACGGTTCACAACTGCCATTGGTTTGTTACAAGTTAAAAGCTGATTTTGATAAAGAGTGGACCCTTTATGATTTATCGGATCGCTTATTGATGAAGGGCTGGCAAGTTCCTGCCTATCCGTTGCCAAAAAATCTAGATCAAACAGTGATTCAACGGATTGTGGTGCGGGGAGATTTCGGGATGAATATGGCAGCTGATTATATTCAAGATATGCAACAAGCTATCGCTGACTTGAATCAAGCCCATTTGGTATATCATGAAAAAACCGAAGTAAAAAAATATGGCTTCACCCATTAAAAATTCAATAATCATAAAAAACTTTGATCAACAGACTCATTGGACTGTGGATCAAAGTTTTTTTATGCTGATTCATTTATTAACGCGATGAAGTCTGCACCATATTTATCTAATTTATTTTGCCCCACACCATTGATTGCTAGGAACTCTAATGAATTTTGGGGTTGTTTTTCAGCCATTTCCTGTAATGTTTTATCGGAAAAAATCATATATGGCGGTAATTTTTGCTGCTGCGCCAAATCAGAGCGCAAGCCACGGAGTGCTTCAAACAAGGCATCATCTGCTACTAACTGTTTAACTTGGGCTTGGCGCCGATAGACTTTTTGCTGACCTTTTAAGACACTTACGCCGCTTTCTGATAATTTCAAAACGGGAAATTGTCCGTCTGAGGCCACTAAGTAACCTTCAGCTGATAAATAATCTATTAATTGAGTTAGATCTTTTTGCGACCAATCCTTCATCAAACCATAAGTCGATAACTCTTCAAAATGCCATTGCAAAACTTTTTGATTTTTTGAGCCGTTTAAGACTTGTGCGACGAGAGCTTTACCAAATCGTTCTCCCATTCGTTTGATGCAAGAGAGGATTTTTTGTGCTTCTAAAGTGACGTCGACTTTCTCCCGTTGATCTAGACAATTACTACAACGACCACAATCGCCACTTTCTTCTCCAAAATAATGGAGGATGTATTTTTGCAAGCAATTTTGAGTATGACCATATTGTTCCATTTCGCGGAGCTTTAAATATTCTTGCTGCTGATATTCAGTTGTGCCTTGGGACTGATCAATAAAGAATTTTTGCACTTGTAAATCTTGGGGAGCAAATAATAAAATTGCTTCACTGGGTAAGCCATCTCGTCCAGCCCGTCCGGCTTCTTGATAATAAGATTCTAAATTACCTGGAATCTGATCATGAATCACAAAGCGAACATTACTTTTGTTAATCCCCATCCCAAAAGCATTAGTAGCAATCATTACTTGAATGTCATCAAATAAGAAAGCCTCTTGATTGGCTGTCCGCTCTTTTTCTGACAGGCCACCATGATAACGTCCCACCGAAAATTTGGCGTCTTTTAAAATATAATATAAGCGGTCAACTTCTTTGCGGGTGGCGGCGTAAATGATACCTGATTGTCCACTATTTAATTTTAAGTATTCCCGTAAATAAATATCCTTTGGTTCTTTGACTACTTGAAAAGCCAAATTTTCGCGGGCAAAACCGGTTTGAACACGATTATTTGGTGAGATAGCTAATAACTGACAGATATCTTCAGCAACTTTTGGCGTAGCAGTAGCTGTTAAAGCAACAACTGTAGCAGTTTTCGGTAATCCTTGTAATAATTCAGGGATGCGTAAATAGCTGGGACGAAAATCATGTCCCCATTGTGAAATACAGTGAGCCTCGTCAATCGCTACTAAATCAATCGGCAAACTTTCTAGCAGTAGCTGGAAAGATTCTGATTCTAGTCGTTCAGGTGCCACGTAAAGTAATTTTAATTCGCCATTGCGGGCTTGACGCATCCGATTTTGGACTTCTTGATAATTTAAACTACTATTAATAAAAGCTGCTGGAACGCCCATTTCTTGTAAACTATCAACTTGATCCTTCATTAAAGCAATCAAAGGGGAAACGACCAAAGTCACACCCGGCAAGGCCAAAGCAGGAAGCTGGTAACAAATCGATTTGCCACCACCAGTCGGCATAATTCCCAAAACAGGCTCTTTAGCTAGAATTTTTTCAATAATATTTAATTGCCCAGGTCTAAAGCTGGTGTAACCAAAAGTTTTTTCAAGTAATGTTAGTAAATTTTCCATAATAGCCTCATTTCCTATCATTAATATTATACGCAAAAAGCTGTGAAGAAAAAGGTCTTCCTTGAATGTTTTTTTAAGGAATCAAAATCGCCTTTACATTTATTCTGAATCTCGCTACACTATTTTTTATAGGTGGGAATAGAATGAACTTTTTAAAAAATAAAAAAATGATTTCGTTAAGAAATTTCGTTATCAAATGGTGGCAAAAAAAGCCACTAAAAATTGCAGTTATCGTGTTAAGTATCTTTTTATTAATAGTCGGCTCCAATTTATTTTTACAATTGGCACAGAATTCTTGGTCATTAAGTTTGGCGTTTAATTTTGCTTTTTCATGGCATACAGAAAAATTCTTTTTAGCCTGCTTAGTGTTATTCTTTTTATGGGGTTTCATTAGCAGTGTATTAGGTTCATTAGTTTATGGTGGTTTATTTTACAGTCTCTTGATTTTTGGGATTGGGATTGTGGATGCCTTAAAGATGCAATATCGGCAAGAACCGTTATATCCCGATGATTTAAAGATGATTGTTGAATTCGCTACTTTAAAAGATATTGCAGGTTGGCCTTTATTCTTAGGATTTGTCCTGTTGCTAATAGCTGGTGCTGGCTTAATAATTTACAGTATTTACCGTAGCTTTAAGAAAAAAAGAAGTTTCCAAATTTTTCGTGGGCTATTATTTGTAATTAGTTTTGCTGGTTTAATTTATGCCAGCAATTTTAATCAACCAAGTAATTTGTTGCGGCAAGCTTATAATAAAACGGCTTTGTGGATTCCGTACAGTCAAAAGATGAATTATTATAATACGGGTTTTATTGGTGGTTTTTTATATAATCTAGAGATTATTCCAATGGATCAACCAGATAATTATTCTGAAGCTACCATCAAAGAGATTGTTGAAAAATATACAACCGAACAAACCAAAAGTGAAAATCAGGAAGATAGCCCGAACATTATTTATGTTATGAGTGAGAGCTTTTCTGACACGAGTCGCTTGAAGGGTATCACAATTGAAGGCGGAGATCCACTAGCTGATTATCGTAGTGTGGCTAACAAGACTTATAGTGGTCAAATGTTATCGCAAAACTATGGCGGCGGTACTGCAAATATTGAATTTGAAGCTTTGACGGGTTTTTCAATGGAAATGTTTAATGCTCAAATGACGACGCCTTATACAATGTTGGTTCCAAATTTTACGGAGTTTCCATCAATCGTAAATACATTATCAGAAGAAGGTTATGACACTACTGCGATTCATCCTTATAATACATCCATGTATAAACGTAAAAGTGTTTATCAATCGTTTGGGTTTGATCAATTTTTAGATGAAAATACGATGGATTTCACTGATACAATCGAAGATAATCCCTATATTTCTGATGAAGCGGCTTATCAGCAAATTATGGAAATTCTAAATCAAACTGATGATCCACAATTTGTCCATCTAGTGACGATGCAGACGCACATGCCTTACAGTAACAAATATGCGAATAGTCCTTATACCGCAATCGGTGAAGATACTGACGCTGTAAATAATTATTTGCAAGATATTGCTTACAGTAGCGAAGCTTTAAATGAATTTTTAAACAAAGTCGATCAGCTTGATCGGCGAACATTGGTGGTTTTCTGGGGAGATCATTTACCAGGGATTTATTCAGAGGAGTTGCAAGCGGAAAATGAAGGAACAACCCTTCATGAGACTGAATTTTTGATGTATGATAACCGCCATCAATTAGAAAATCAACAAGATGTCGTTACTAGCCCATTTTATTTTGCGGCTGATTTATTTCAGCAAGCACAATTACCAACCAGCGGCTTTCAACAATTACTGTTACAGATGCAAGAAATTATGCCAGCCTTTGAAAAACAAATGTATTATCGTAATGGGAGTTTCCGCACAGAAAAAAGTTTGAATCAAAGCCAAGAAGAAATTTATCAAGCGTATCAATTGATTCAATACGACATCGTTGCTGGCAAACAATATAGTTTAGCAGAAAACTTTTTTAGGACCAATAATTAATAGAAGGAGAAAACCTATGTCATTTAGCAAAAAAGACAATCAAATATTTTTTAATCCGATTCGCCGTGGTATTTTAAATCACGAAATGATCGCAGCTGGTGATAAAGTGGCAGTAGGCTTAAGCGGAGGAAAAGATAGTACCAGTTTGTTTTATTTTTTGGATCAGATTGCCAAACAAAATAGGCTAGGTTTCTCTTTTGAGTTGGTGCCAATTAGTATGGATTTAGGCTTTGAAGACTTTGATATTTCTCCTCTTAGAGAATTTGTCGCTGATTTAGGCTATGAATTAGAAGTAATCCCGACGGATATTGCAAAGATTGTTTTTGATATTCGGGCTGAAAAATCTCCTTGTTCACTGTGTGCAAAATTGCGGCGCGGTATTTTATATCGACGAGCTGCAGAGTTAGGCTGTAAAAAAGTGGCTTTAGGTCATCATTTAGATGATGCGCTTGAAACTTATTTGATGAACTTTTTATTCCACGGCAAAATGAATAGCTTTGAACCAAAAAGTTATTTGTCAAAAACGGGGGTCACTTTGATCCGACCAATGATTTATGTGGAAGAAAAATCAATTATTCGCTACGTTGAAAGAGAGGACTTACCGGTTATTTTCAACCCTTGTCCGGTAGATAAACAAACCAAACGAGAAGAAATCAAAGAACTGGTAACAAATCTGTCAAAAACTTATCCCGATATTCGGCAAAAATTTATCATGGGGATAGAGCAAGGAACAGCTGCAGATTTTTGGACAAAGAGTCATATTTAAATCAAAGTAATCATAAATTCCTTTGAGAGATGATTGAATAAAAGCTGTTTCTTATGATATACTAACAAAGATTATTCATGAGGGAGTAACTGGCAGATGTATATCTGTGGCAATGCCACCAACAAGAAACGAAATTTCTGGTGTTGTCTTAAATAGTGAGACTTGTGTATGTGCCCGTATGCATACAGGAGTCTTTTTTTGTTACACCAAATGAATCAATACACAATAACAGGGGGAAAAACATTGTCAGAAGAAAGAAAGCAACAATTAATCAAAGCTTTCCATGCTGAAGCCGAAGAACAAGTGTTAGCTGAGGTGCAGACGACAGACGAAGGATTATCTTCAGCTGAAGCTCAAAAAAGATTAGCTGAGTATGGTTCAAACGAATTGGATGAAGGTGAAAAGAAAAGTCTATTCGCTCGATTCTTTGAGCAATTTAAAGATTTGATGATTGTAGTATTGATCGTTGCAGCCATTATTTCAGCCGTTGTTTCGCATGAAGTAGTCGATTCAATTATTATTTTAGCAGTAGTTATCATTAATGCGGTGATGGGTGTGGTGCAAGAATCAAAAGCCGAACAAGCCATCGAAGCGTTGCGAGAAATGTCGACGCCAAATGCCAATGTTTTACGAGACGATCATATCGCTTCGATTAAATCAACTGACTTAGTACCAGGTGATATCGTGATGCTAGAAGCTGGTGATGTGGTGCCAGCTGATTTACGTTTACTAGAAGTCGCTTCATTAAAAATTGAAGAAGCAGCTTTAACAGGAGAATCTGTACCAGTTGAAAAAGAATTAGGCATAATTGATGATACTGAAATCGGAATTGGTGATCGGGTCAACATGGCTTATTCAAATTCAAATGTAACTTATGGTCGTGGTAAAGGTGTGGTTGTTAATACTGGAATGAACACCGAAGTCGGAAAAATTGCCGGTATGTTAGCACAAGCTGATGAAACAGAAACACCATTAAAAACTAACTTGAATCAACTAGGGAAGTTTTTAACGCTTGCAATTATTATTATTGCGGTGATTATGTTTTTCGTTGGGATAGTCTTCAACAATACTTCTTGGGTGGATATGTTGTTAACCTCTATTTCACTAGCAGTTGCGGCAATTCCAGAAGGTTTACCAGCGATTGTAACGATTATTTTAGCTTTAGGAACACAAGTAATGGCCAAACGGAATTCAGTCATTCGTAAATTGCCAGCGGTTGAAACATTGGGTTCAACTGACATTATTGCTTCTGATAAAACAGGTACTTTAACTTTAAATCAAATGACAGTTGAAAAATTGTATGTTGATAATCATCAGTATGATGCTGATGGCGAATTACCAGTTGATAGCATGGGTATGAAAATCATGAACTACGCCAACGATTCTAAATTTACCCAAGAGGGCACATTGATCGGTGACCCAACCGAAACAGCGTTGGTCCAATTTGGTTTAAACAATCAATTTGATGTTCGTGAAAAAGTAAAAGCTGAACCTCGTTTGGCAGAAATTCCTTTCGATTCAGATCGTAAACTCATGAGCACTTTGCATCAACAAGCTGACGGTAAGATTTTAGTCGCAGTTAAAGGGGCACCAGATGTCTTATTAACTCGCGCAGATCGCGTTTTATTAAATGGAGAAGTTCTTCCTCTAGGCGAAAAAGAAAAAAATGATATTTTAACAAACAACACGGATATGGCGAAACAAGCCTTACGTGTTCTAGGAATGGCTTATAAATATATTGACCAAGTTCCTGCTGAATTAGAATCAGAAATTATCGAAAATGATTTAATTTTTGCTGGTTTAGTCGGTATGATTGACCCAGAAAGAGCCGAAGCAGCTGAAGCTGTGCGTGTGGCTAAAGATGCGGGTGTTCGTCCAATTATGATTACCGGAGACCACCGAGATACGGCTGAAGCGATTGCGGTTCGTTTAGGTATTATCGCGGCTGGTGATGACGCTGCAGTATTAACTGGAGCTGAATTAAATGAAATGAGCGACAATGAATTTGCTGAGAAAGTTGGCAATTATTCAGTTTATGCACGGGTTTCTCCAGAACATAAAGTTCGTATCGTGAAAGCTTGGCAACATGAAGGCAAGGTTGTAGCGATGACCGGAGACGGCGTCAATGATGCACCTGCTCTAAAACAAGCTGATATTGGGATTGGTATGGGTATCACTGGGACAGAAGTTTCTAAAGGTGCTTCTGACATGGTCCTAGCTGATGATAACTTTGCGACAATTGTTGTTGCAGTTGAAGAAGGTCGGAAAGTCTTCTCAAACATCCAAAAATCAGTTCAATATCTATTAGCTGCCAATTTAGGTGAAGTTTTGACGTTGTTCTTAGCTACATTGTTTGGCTGGGACACTTTATTGCCGATTCACTTATTATGGATTAACTTAGTAACAGATACCTTCCCAGCGATTGCTTTGGGAATGGAGCCAGCTGAAAAAGACCTAATGTCCCACAAACCACGGGGACGGAACTCTAACTTGTTTTCCGGCGGAGTCTTTTCAAGTATTATCTACCAAGGGATTTTAGAAGGTGCTACAGTATTATTTGTTTATTGGTCAGCTATTCAATGGCCGGTCCATGCAACTTATGATGCCATTCATTCTGATGCCTTGACGATGGCTTTTGCAACTTTAGGGTTGATGCAGCTATTCCATGCTTTTAATGTGAAATCTGTGCATCAAAGTATCTTTAAAGTGGGGCCATTTAGAAACAAAGCCTTTAACTGGGCGATTTTACTTTCATTTGCTTTAATGATGGTTATTATCATCGTGCCAGGATTAAATGATATCTTCCGGGTAGCCCATCTTGACTTGTACCAATGGGGAATTGTGATTGGTGCATCCTTTGCAATTATCCCGATTGTGGAAATTGTTAAGGCGGTTCAAAGAGCTACTAATAAGGATGCTTAGTCAATGAAAATAAGGGAATTAGTTTTCCCTTATTTTTTTTTGCATTTGTTAATAAAAAAACGTAAAATAGATATAGTTTACAAGAAAGAGAGGAAGTCTTGATGCGTCCAAATAAAGGTTTTTATGCAAGAGAAATAAATCAGATTATTCAAAATACAGAAAAAATGGGAGAACAATTACACCCTAGCTATGAAGAAATCCGCTTAGCAATTGATGAGGATAAACTAGCTGACTTAGATCAAGCCCACATTAAAGAAATTCATGAACTTTTTGACGAAGGAACGCAATTTTATCGTTTAAATTTCGAAAAAATTAAGTTATTAAAGCCACCTGCAAAAGTCATGGGAAATCATAAAACATTCGAAAAAGCATATGAGAAATATGTTAACGGTTGCCAAGCGATGACTGACAGTTTAGCTGGAGAAGTGAACGTTGATGCCTTTAACGAAGCTGAAAAAGTGCAAGATTTAGCTACAGATACTTTATACAAAGTGATTCAAAAAATTACTAATTTGTTATTAAAATAAATTAAGTTATGACAACAAAGGTTTTTTAATTTGATTATAATGTTATTTTAAATACTGAAATTAGAATTGATGATATGATTCATTCATACCAATAACAACCCTTTTCTTTTTCATTACTATTAGGTAATCAACTCCTTTCCACCGACTAACCACCGGTGGTCTTTTTTTTTACAAAAAAATCTTGGATCAACGACCCAAGATTTCAAAATAATTTAATTTTCTACATTTCTAACATAGTTATCGAAATAATCAGTTAAATCTTTTTTGATCTTCTGATATTCTTCTTCACTGTAATTTTTTTTTTCGATTTTTCCGTTGAATAATGGGATTTCTAATTCTTCTTTTAAACGCTCTATGACTTCTTCGCGGTTCATTTTTTTCCTCCTAATCGAAATAAACACAAACAACTTCTGGTGCGTAAACGTCTTTTTCTAATAAGCTCAGTAAACCAGTGTTTTTATCACGAGAAAATAAGGTTAAATTATCGCTGTTTTGATGCCCACAAACCAAAAATTCATCTGTTGAATCTAAGTTGAAATCTCTCGGGATAGCTCCTTCGCTGGAAATGATTTGAATAGTAGCCAAATTTTTTCCATTAGGATCAATCGTCATTACAGCAATTGAGTCATGTCCGCGATTTGAAGTGTATAAGAAATGACCGTCTTGTGAGACACGAATCGCTGCCCCACTACTATCGCCAGTAAAATCAGCTGGTAAAGTAGAAAGACTTTCTATTTCAGTAAAAACACCATTCTCATAAGTTAAAACTCGGACAGTATTATTTAATTCACCAAATAAATAAGCAATCGATAAAGTTGGATGGAAAACTAAATGACGAGGTCCAGTACCTGGTTCAGCTTTGAAAAGGGAAACTAATGAGAATTTGCCATCATCAGTAACATCATAGGTGTAGACACCGTCAGTTCCCAAGTCACAGACAACTAGTCGACCATCTGGCGCTAAGTCACTGAAATGCACATGGGCATGGTCTTGGTTTTGATGGGGACCAACAGCTTCTTGATGGAAGACATGATCAGCTGCTGTAAGACTGCCATCTTTCTCAATTTTGTAAGAATTTAATTCACCTTTGTGATAATTAGAGCCGTAAAGAAGTTGTCTTTTTTCATCAACGGCCACGTAGCACAAGGGAGCACCATCTTCAGTAACAGCATTGATGAAATTATTTTGTGGATCATAAGCTGAAGCACCACCTTTTTCTTGGACGGTAGTGACAGAATAAAGGTTATTTGCCAGACTCTTTGTTAAATAGGTTGGACTATTTTCGGCTGCGACCAATTTTAAATTAGTCAGTGTTTTTTTATCAGTGTC
This sequence comes from Enterococcus alishanensis, assembly GCF_019218635.1. Classification (GTDB taxonomy): domain Bacteria; phylum Bacillota; class Bacilli; order Lactobacillales; family Enterococcaceae; genus Enterococcus_A; species Enterococcus_A alishanensis. The sequence continues at coordinate 386,993 of NZ_JAHUZB010000001.1, forward strand.
TAGGTCTATTTCATAAATGCCTTTACTATCTTTACGGGTATAAGTGCCTAACAATACTTTTTGTATCATAAAATGCCTCCTCTAATTTGCTCTTTTTATTGTACCAGATATCTCAGTATTTCAAATAGTTTATGCTATAATTAATGGCAAGAGATTGATTAATAAAACAAAATTTATTCGTGAAAATTACGCAAATTCAATAAAGTTTTAAAGAGTTTGATACAGGAGTGGTGAGATTGGACAAGAAAAAATTAAGTCAACGAACATCGTGGTTTTGGAAATGGTTTTTAAATAATCAAGTAGTGATCGCTTTAATTATCGTATTACTTTTACTAACTATTATTTTTGTATTTACTAAAGTTTCCTATTTGTTTGAACCAGTGGGGCAATTCTTTGCGATAGTCGGTTTGCCGGTAGTAATCGCGGGGATCTTATTTTATTTAATGAATCCAATAGTTAATTTATTAGAGAAAAAGGGACTTAAGCGAACCTACAGCATTATATTACTTTTTATTTTAGTAGTTGGTTTGATTATTTGGGGGATTGTGGTCATTATTCCCGAGATTCAACAGCAAGTCCGTTTGTTTATTCAAAGCTTACCAGGGTACATTGATACTTTAACAGCTAAAGCCGATCAGATTTTTAAAGATCCAGCTTTTAAACCGATCCAAGAGCATCTAGAAAATAGCGCTCAAAAAATTCTTGAATCAGTGACGGACATCACTAAAAATATTTCTCAGGTTACGATCAAAGGCTTAGGCAGTGTTGTTTCGACAGTAGCAACCATTGTTATAGCGCTAATTACTGCGCCGATTATTTTATTCTTCTTATTAAAAGATGGCAAAGACCTAGCACCATATCTAATCTCATTTTTACCAACAAAGATGCGCAAACCAACAGGTAAAGTGTTAGTTGAAATGAATAGTCAACTTTCGTCTTATATTAGAGGACAGTTGACGGTGGCTTTTGCGGTGGCGGTTATGTTTGTGACAGGATTTTCAATTATTGGTTTAAACTATGCTATTACTTTAGGCGTTTTGGCAGGATTTTTAAACCTGATTCCTTATTTAGGATCATTCTTGGCGATGGTGCCGGTTGTCTTTCTGGCATTAGTAACCAGTCCGCTGATGTTAGTCAAAGTAATTGTGGTCTTTATTATTGAGCAGACGATTGAAGGACGAATTGTATCACCGTTAGTTTTAGGGACACAATTAAAGATTCATCCAGTCACGATTATGTTTGTTTTATTAACGGCTGGGAAAATATTTGGGATTGCCGGTGTGATTTTAGGTATTCCATTTTATGCAGTAATTAAAGTTATTGCGATCCATATTTTTGATTGGTATAAACGTATTTCTGGCTTATATACAGATGATGATTCACAAGCAGAACAAGAATAAGAAAAACGTCGTTAGCTTAGGCTAGCGACGTTTTTTTGTTGATTAAAATGAATCTGCTAATTGTTTTGCAGCATCTTTTGCTGCCGCCATGATAGCTTCACGGTCGTCTGGATTGTAATCCGCACCTTCGATGTAAATCGCTTCAAAATCAGTTACCCCGATGAAGGCTAGAATATGTTTAATATATGATGAAGAGAAATCTTCTCCGCCATACACGCCACCACTAGATTGAATGTGTAGGGCTTTTTTATTTTCAACTAAACCAACTGGTCCTTCAGCAGTATATTTGAAAGTTTTACCAGCTACATTGACCGTATCAAACCAAGCTTTTAAGCGGGTTGGGATGTTTAAGTTCCACATACCATTGGCAATCACGATTTTGTCAGCAGCTAAAAATTGTTCGGTAAAGCTGTTAAATGTCGCAATTTTTTCTTGTTGTGTAGCGGATAAACTAGTGAAATCAGCACCAGCTTGTAAAGCACGCCAGCCTAATAAAATATCCTTATCGATTTCTGGTAGGTTTGTATCATATAAATCGACTACCTCAATTACGTCAGATGGATTTTTTGCTTCATACTCCGTTAAAAATGTATCCAAAACAGCCACTGATTGTGACTCGTCTTTGGTTAATGGGTGAGCTTTAATTACTAATACGTTTGACATCTAATACACTCCTTTTTTTTCATTACTCGTAAATGATACATAAAAAAATGACAAAAAACAATTTATTTGTCTGATAAAAAGTAAGTAAATCAAAATATAAAAAAAGATCATGACAAATGCCTAGGCATTACGTCATAATCTGTAATTGTTTTAGACCAATACAGCTTGATGATAGGCATTGACGCCACCAATAACATTGACAACATCAAATCCTTTTTCACTTAAATATTGAGCGATCGGTTTAGTCCGTCCACCAAATTGGCTGATCAAATAGTAAGTTTTTTCTTTGTCTAATTCATTTATTCGACTTGGTAATTCGGTAAATGAAATTTGTAAACTATTGTTAAATTCATTTAATGCTTCTGGTTCCAATAAATCTGGATCACGTAGATCAATTACTGCCACGTTAGCAGTATCTACTAGAGTTTTAAATTCTTGAGTTGTAATTGTGTGCAACATAACGATAACCTCTTTTTTTTGATATGTTTGGATAATAATATGAATCAAGATTTATATCAAGCGATTAAAGTTGCTTTCAGAAAATTTTAGGAAAACGTTACTAAACTAACACAATTCAGTTTAAATCGTCATATTTGTAAAAAAAATGAGATATGCTATAATGACATGGTGTCACATGACAGAGTGTCATTAAAAAAGGAGTTTTTTCATGCCCAAAGATACTTTTTTTCGTTTAAATCAAGAAAAGCGCGACCGAATATTAGAGGCCGCAAAAATTGAATTTTCGAAGCACCCATTAAAAGATGCTTCGATAGCCGAAATTATTCGCTTGGCAGAGGTGCCACGAGGAAGTTTCTATCAATATTTTGAAGACAAAGAAGATTTATATTTTTATTATTTTGATCAATTAAGAAAAGACCGTAGCGAAGAACTAATTGCTGCAATTAAAGCTGCTGATGGTGATTTATTTACTGGTTATGATCATTATTTTTCGGCTTTTATTTCTGATTTATTCAATGGCAAGGATGCCGCTTTTTATCGCAATTTATTTTTACATATGGATTATCGTGCCAGCCGTAAAGTGACTGAGGGGCAATCACAGCGTACTCATCAACATAAAGTCATTCCTGAATTGCTCTTAATCATTAATAAAAAACCTTTAAAAGTTGAAAACGATGAACAGTTAGCGGTCTTGATCCGCTATCTAATGAATATGTTTTTTACCACAATTGGTCAAGGCTATCATGAACGTATGAAAAATCCAGATTATCCAATTGAACAAATTGTCACCAATCTCAAGCTAGGTTTGTCGTGGCTGCGAGATGGTGCCTATCGAAAGGACGGAGAGTAAATGCTGAAATTATTAAAACGTGTTTCTTATAGTGCGGCAATTCTAGCAATTTTATTTATGTTTTTCCAAGTAATTGCTGATTTGTATTTACCGACACTAACATCAAATATTATTGATAATGGTGTAGCTAAAGGAAACATTGATTATATCTGGCACACTGGTTTTGTGATGATCGGAATTTCTCTTTTAGGTATTTTAGCTGCAGTGGGGAATACTTATTTTGCTACGCGAGAATCACAAAAATTAGGGAGACAACTAAGAAGTGACGTTTACGCAAAAGTTGAAAGATTTTCTAATCGAGAATTTGATTCTTTCGGAACTGCTTCATTGATTACCAGAACGACCAATGATGTGACACAAGTACAGATGGTCACACAGATGTTTTTAAGAATTATGATTAATGCACCGATTATGTTAGTCGGTGCTAGCTTTTTAGCCTATCAAAAAGACGCACAACTAACAAAAATATTTTTCGTAGTTATTCCTATCATGTTAGTTGTTGTCGGCATTATTATGTTTTTGGCAGTTCCTTTATTTAAAAGTATGCAAAAGAAAACTGACCGTTTGAATTTGGTTTTTCGTGAAGGACTAACTGGTGTTCGAGTGATTCGGGCTTTTGATAAAACAAAATATGAAGAAAACCGTTTTAACAATGCCAACTTGGACTACACGAATACCGCCATTAAAGTAAATACCATTGTTGCTTTAATGATGCCGTTAATGACATTAATCATGAGTGGTACCAATATCGCCATTACTTGGTTCGGCGGACATTATATTGCTGAACAAACTTTAGAAGTTGGTAATTTAATTGCCTTTATGACTTATGCCATGCAAATTTTAATGAGCTTTATGATGCTATCTATGATTTTCATTATGGTGCCTAGAGCACAAGCTTCAGCTGATCGGATCAATGAAGTATTGGATGCAAAAGATAAGATTCTTGATCCAACAGTACCAAAAGTGATTGAAGCTGCTGGTGATCAAACGACATTAGTCTTTGATCATGTGAATTATCGCTATAACGGCGCTGAAAATTTGGCTTTGGAAGATGTTCATTTTAAAGCTAAAGCTGGCGAAACAGTGGCGATTATCGGGGGAACTGGTTCAGGGAAAACAACCTTGATTAATTTAATTCCCCGCTTATTAGATATTGAATCTGGTGAGATTCGTTTGAATGGCGTATCAATTAGTGAGATGAAACAACATGATCTACGAGAGCTGATTGGTTTTGTTCCACAAAAAGCGGTTCTATTTTCTGGAACCATCCGAGAAAATATGCAGTATGGTGTAGCAGATGCAAGTGATGAAACCATTTGGAAAGCACTAGAAATTGCTCAAGCCAAAGATTTTGTTAGTAAACTGCCTAAGCAATTAGATGCTCGAGTAGAACAGGGTGGCGGGAACTTTTCCGGCGGACAACGGCAACGTTTAGCCATCGCACGAGCTTTGGTTAAAATAGCGGATGTTTATGTTTTCGATGATTCATTTTCAGCTTTGGATTTTAAAACCGATGCCAATTTGCGAAAAGCATTAAACCAAGAAATCACCGACAGCATAGTTGTAATTGTAGCCCAAAGAGTTTCTACTGTTATGGATGCTGATACCATTTTAGTCTTAGAAGAAGGTAAAGTGGTTGGTCAAGGTAAGCATGCGGAGTTGATGGAAACTAATGAGACTTACCGTGAAATTGTTTCATCTCAATTGAGAGAGGAGGACTTATAGATGGCGCAACCAGGAAGAGGTCATGGACCAGCTGGAAATATCGGCAAACAAGGGCCACGAGCAAAAAACTTTTGGTCGACTGTAAAACGTTTGTTTTCATATATGTCTCATCGCATTGTAGCGATTGTTGCCGTTTTAGTTTTGGCAATTGCTGCTGTAGTCTTTCAAATTCAAACACCCAAGATTTTAGGACAAGCAACTACTGAAATTTTTAAAGGAGTAATGAAGGGCTATCAGCAAATGAAGATGGGGATTCCAGTTAAGAATTTCCCAATTGATTTTGATAAAATTGCACAGATCATCATGATGGTAATTGCCATGTATGTGATTTCTGCTATTTTCAATTTTATGCAACAATTTATTATGACTCGTGTATCTCAACGAACGGTTTACGAATTACGGCGGGATTTAGAAGAAAAAATGAATCTAGTGCCAATCTCTTATTTCGATACCCATTCAAATGGAGATATCATGTCTCGAGCAATCAATGATATGGATAATATTGCCAGCACTTTGCAACAAAATTTGACCCAAATGATTACAAGTGTCGTAACCTTCATCGGGGTTTTAGCGATGATGCTGTCTATTTCATGGCAATTAACTTTGGTAGCTTTGGCAACTGTTCCGTTAAGTTTAATCGTGGTAATGATTGTAGCACCTAAATCACAACGGTACTTTGCGAGTCAGCAAAAGAGTTTAGGACTGCTAAATAACCAAGTAGAAGAAACTTATGGTGGACACACAGTGGTTAAAACTTTTAATCATGAAGTGGCCGACCAAGCAAAATTTGAAGAAGAAAATGAAGTTCTATACAAATCTGGTTGGAAAGCACAATTTATTTCTGCAATTGTGATGCCGCTAATGAATTTTGTAAAAAATCTAGGCTATGTCTTTGTAGCTGTCCTAGGTGGGGTAAAGGTTGCAAACGGAAATATGACCTTAGGGGATGTGCAAGCATTCTTACAATATACCAATCAATTTTCACAACCGATCACTCAAATTGCTAACTTAATGAACACAATTCAATCGACGGTCGCTTCAGCGGAACGGGTTTTTGAAGTATTAGACGAAGCAGAAATGGAAAATAATCCATCAGGAATTCTTATAGAAGAAAATTCTCCTTATAAAGTCCAATTTGAGCATGTACAGTTTGGTTATTCGGATGATGAATTATTGATGACCGACTTTAATTTAAATGTTCAGCCGGGAGAAATGGTGGCAATTGTTGGACCAACTGGAGCAGGAAAAACGACCTTAATTAATTTATTGGAACGTTTTTATGATGTGAAAGATGGATCAATTAAATATGATGGTGTCGATACCAGAGATATTTCTCGTGATGAATTACGTAGTCATTTCTCGATGGTTTTACAAGATACTTGGCTATTTACTGGTTCAATTTACGATAATATTCGCTATGGTAATGAGACTGCGACGGAAGAACAGATTATTCGGTCAGCTAAAGCCGCTCACGTAGATGAATTTGTTCGTAAATTACCTGAAGGTTACCAGACTGTCTTAAACGAAGAAGCTAGCAACATTTCTCAAGGACAACGTCAATTGATTACAATTGCTCGCGCCTTCTTGGCAAATCCGGATGTTTTGATTTTAGATGAAGCTACTTCCAGTGTAGATACACGAACTGAAATCTTAATCCAAAAAGCTATGAGCCGTTTGTTAGAAAAACGAACAAGCTTTGTAGTCGCACATCGCCTTTCAACGATTCGGGATGCCGACAATATTATCGTTATGAACCATGGAGCGATTGTTGAAACTGGTAATCACGAAGAGTTAATGGAAAAGAATGGTTTTTACGCAGATTTATATAATAGTCAGTTTTCAGAAGAAGTTGCATAGAAAAAGCCGGACAATCTAGCGATTGTTCGGTTTTTTCTACAAAATGCTTTAAAAAGCTCAAAAAGAAGAAAGATATTACTTGCGGTATTAGAAGCCTATCGGTAGAATTAAATCGAGATGAGGTGTATCCATTGGAAAATTTTGATTTAGGTGAAATGTCGTTGAAGACAATCGCCATTCGAGTAAAAAATCGTGACTTATTAATTCATTTTTATCGTGACATTATCGGCTTTCATTTGTTACGGGAAGAAAACGAATTAGCGATATTAGGTTATAAAGAACCTTACCGCGAAATCTTATGGCTTGAAGAAAGTCCCCGAGCGGAAGAACATTTTGGAGAAGTAAAAAGATTGGCTCGTATTTCATTAGTTGTACCAAATGAAGAAGAGCTAGCAAATGTCTACGCACGCATCAAAAAAAATGATTATGAAGTAAAAAGTGCTTTAGCCAGCGGTGAAGAAAAAGGCTTATTAGTAGAAGATCCTGAAGGTAATCAAGTAGAAATCTTTTACGCGCCTAGTAAAGAAAGATCGACTGCTGAAATTATTCAAGTGGACTTTGAAAAATTATTGAAAAAAGCGACCAACAAGGAAAAAATCCACGAAGCTTATTTTGATAAAGTTCATTTAAATGTTAACAACCTAAGCCAACAAGAAAAATTTCTAGAAGAGGTACTGGGTTTAAAAACTCAGACAGAAACTGATAAAGTGGTGGCACTTAATCGTGGTGATTTTAACGTTGGACTATCCGAAGTTGAGGGCGGTGTCATTGATTTACCGACTGATAAAGTATTAGGTTTAGACTTTTTACAATTTAAAATCAGTCAAGAGAACCTAGTAGCGTTAATTGCAAACTTAGAAAAAGAAAAGCGCGAATTTTTCGCGGATAAAAAACAAACACTTGTTACGATTTATGATCCGATTGGGATTGAATGGTGGTTTGTAACTAGTTGGAAACTTTAAGAGTGGGAAACCACTCTTTTTTAAACGAAAAGGTGAAATTATGTATCCTGAGACACAAGAATTAATTAAGGATAAAATGTTAGCAGGAATCTATCCTGGGGTAGTCTATCAGTTTATGGAAGATCAAGCGACCTTCCAACAAACATTGGGCTATGCGCAAATTGCACCAGTTTTACAGCCAATGACAGCAGATTTATTATTTGATGTAGCCTCTTTAACAAAAGTCGTTTGCACTCTAACGGTGATGCTGCAATTGCATGAAGCAACGCAAATTGAATGGGATCAACCTTTAAAAAAATATTTGCCTAACTTCGAAAATCCTGAGATTACTTTGCGCCACTTGTTAACCCATACTTCAGATATTCAGACGTATATTCCGCAACGAGACCGCTTATCGGCCAAAGAATTACAAGCTGCTTATTTGAAACTTCAACCAGGGAAAGATTTAGGAAAAAAAGTGCAGTACACAGATGCTGGAACGATTTTATTGGGTTTTTTAATAGAAGAAATATTTCAAAAAGATGTGACTGAGGTTTTTCAATCAGAAGTCTTGCAACCTCTTGATATGTCAGAAAGCTGTTTTTTACCTAATAATATAGACAAACGTTTTGTACCAACTGAAAAATTAGTGACTGGGGAAATCTTAAAAGGCGTCACCCATGATCCTAAAGCGCGAACACTTAAAACGCATGCTGGAAATGCCGGTTTATTCAGCTCTTTAACGGATTTATCTAAATTTGTTGAAATGTATTTGGCATTTGGAAAAGATTATTTGAAGCGAGAAATGATTGAGGAACTCTATCAAGATCAAACACCAGATTTTTCGGGAAAGCGTTCACTTGGTTGGGATCTAAAGTTTAGTGATCAAAATCAAGCACCGTTATTATTTCACACAGGTTATACCGGTACGTTTATTTTGTTAGACAGTTACCATCAGTCAGGATTTATCTTTTTATCTAATCGTGTCCATCCAGTTGATGAACGAGAAAAGTATATTTTGGCACGTGACGAAATTATTACTAGTTATTTATCAGAACGAAAAAAAATCTATCAAAAATAAGGAGTACATTATGGAACCATTATTCTTAAAACCAGTATTTCAAGAAAAAATTTGGGGCGGCAATCGTTTAAACACTGTCTTCGGTTTTGATTTACCCAACGATAAAATCGGAGAAGACTGGGCAATTAGTGGGCATCCTCATGGAGAAAGCATTGTCGAAAATGGCGAGTTTAAAGGTCAAAAAATTAGTCAATTATGGAAAAATCAACGAGAATTATTTGGTAATCAAGCAGGAGAAGTGTTCCCTTTGTTAACGAAAATTTTAGATGCCGAAGATGATTTATCCGTTCAAGTTCATCCAGATGATGCTTATGGAATGGCTCATGAAGGTGAATTAGGCAAGACAGAATGTTGGTACATTATCAGTGCTGAGCCAGGTGCATCAATCGTTTATGGTCACAATGCAAAAACTCGAGAAGAATTAGCTGAAATGATTCATGATGAAAAATGGGATCAATTATTACGCAGAATCCCGGTAAAAGCGGGCGATTTTTATTATGTTCCTAGTGGGACGATGCATGCGATTGGTAAAGGCATCATGATTTTAGAAACCCAACAAAGTTCTGACACAACTTATCGAGTATATGATTATGATCGAAAAGACGATCAAGGAAAGCTACGTGAATTACACATTCAACAATCCATTGATGTTATGACCGTCCCTGCAACTACACCTGAATTACAGATCAAAGAAGTAAAAAAAGGTAATTCAGCGATTATTACTTATTTGGAATCAGATTTCTTCAATATTTATGAATGGCAAATCATGGGTGAATTAAACTTGAGCCAAACTAGCCTATACACCTTAGCGACCGTTATTGAAGGTTACGGCGAAATGACTGTTGAAGGAAAGACTTTTGAACTAAATGCGGGAACCAGTTTCATCGTACCAAACCAAATAAAAGACTGGAAAATCGCTGGAGAATGCAAAATAATTGCTTCTACACCACAACATTAAAAAATTCTAATTTTCAATAATTGTTATTTTAAAATTTATTTTGAAAATATTATAATATTTTTTTAAAGCCAGAGATGTAATTTTTATTAATATCTCTGGCTTTTTTTTTTGTGTTTATTTTGCTAAATAAACACAAGTGTGAAGAATCAATTTAGTAAATTAATTCTGTTAAAAAGATGATATAACAGTCAATAGAATAAATAAATTTAATTAATTATAACTAATAGTTATAAAAAGTGATTTTTGTTTGGAAATTAGATAATAATCTTGTTGGTTTGTTTGATTTCTATTATAATTAAGTGAGGTTTTGTTTCTTAAATTAAATAAAAGGAGGTTAATAAATTGGAATCCAGTGTTAAAAAAAAGTTTTCAATCTCTGGTTTGATTGGGAAAATATTATTAGTAATAATGATTCCATTATTAATTATGAATTGTTACTTACTATATAAGAGTTATGCTAATCCTGATATTCCTCCACAAATTTTTGGGAAAACACCATTAATTGTTCAGTCTGGATCGATGGACGATGGACAAGCTGACAGTATCAAAGTGGGTGATTTGGTCATTGTTGATACAAAAACGGATGGTCAAACTTTCCAAGTGGGAGATGTTATCACTTATGAAATAAATAATGAGTACATTACCCATGAGGTCATCTCGATTCAAGAACAAGATGGAGAAATAGCCTATCAAACACAAGGGCGGGCAAATAATACACCCGACCAAAATCTAGTAACACCTGAGCAAGTTTTAGGGAGCAGTACAATTACCATCCCAAAGCTTGGCGACGTCTTGCTGTTTTTACAAACACCAATTGGTCTAGTAATTACAGTGGGCATACCGATTTTATTATTTTTGGCTTATGATCGAATTCGATCATTTATGCATAAAAGAAAAGGAGGAACAAGTGATGAAGGAACGGAAGAAGGATAAGAACATCAGACGCGCAGGCATAGTCACTGCACTCGTTGTGGTCACTTTAAGTTTAGTTGGAGGAACGTTAGCGAAGTATACAGGCACAGCAACTCATGATGCATCAGCACGGGTGGCGAAATTTGAAGTAGGTAGTAGTTTTACAGAGGATGTATTTAATTTAAATTCTTTATATGATGATTGGAAAGAAAAACCTGTCATTTTAGGTAATGTTTTGCAAACGCCGACAGCTGTTAACACAGCTGGTGATCCTAGTGAACAAGATGTTTGGTCAAATAACACTGACAAAAATATTTTAGCACCAGGTACATCAGGCTTCTTTGAAATTGGTTTGGAAAACAATTCAGAGGTTGCGGTAAGAGCTTCTAACATTACTCTTAGTGAAACAAATACGAACAGTATTCCAATTGAGTATTCACTAATTACTTATAATGCTAGTGGTCAACCAGATACTTCATCTGATTGGGGTACAATTGCTGCTTTAAATACAGCAATTTCAACTGCATCTGGATTAGGTACCTATGATTTAATGAAACCAGCTAGTGGGACATCAACAACAAAAACAGTGGCTGTAGCTTGGCGTTGGTTATTTGAAAGAGAACCTGTTGCTACTAATGATTCATTAGACACAAATTTAGGTACAAAGAATGCAACAAACGAAAACGAAGTAATAACTGGTGATAATGACTATGACAAATTATCAAAATACCAACTAAAAGTAGATGTTGCATTTACACAACTTGACTAATTAATAGGGGGGCACAATGATGCGAAGAATTAAATACTTCCTTTGCGGATTGTGTCTCTTTTTCTTTTTCGGAATGGCACAAGAAGTAAGGGCATCAGAATTTTTAGAAATTGAAGACCAAAACAATGTCATTTGGCAAGAGAATGAAAAATTCCCTCTATTTGGCGACCCCGAATCAAATGGTGATACTTTATTATACCCAACCAAAGATGGCAGTTTCAGTTTTACAATTAAAAATATTACCGATGTTAGACAAGATTATCGCATAACGATGGCTACTGAAAATCAGCACAATATTCCAATTGAATATGCAATCTATCGAAATAATGAGTTGATTTTTGGCAGCGAGGCCAATTATCAAGAGTTGAATGGGACCTTAAGTCGTGATCGAAGTCTGGCGAGAGGTCAGACTGAAAATTATGAGATTAGGTGGCAGTGGGACGGTTATGTTAGCGATCCACGGGATACTGATTTGGGCATACAGTCACAAAATGAAGATTTGTATTACAAATTTATTATTACCATTTTGAATGAGGAAGGAATTGCCAGTGATGATCAGGATGGTGATGGAAACATACCGTTGATGCAGATTCCTAATACAAGAGGTGGTTCAGGCACTCAGACTAATCGAGATTCAGGAATTCTCAGATATTTACCAAAAACGGGAGAGGCCTTGCAATACTGGTGGGTTTATACCGGATTTTTATTAATTGGCATAGTTTTAATCATTAAACGAAAAAGAAAGGAAGAGACGAATGAATAAGTTTGTAAAAGACAATCGCTATTTAATTGCCATTTTATTTTCAGTTATTCTGATTTCGTTCTCTTTTCTTGTTCGTTTTACATATTCAAAATATCAAGAAAGTGTCCAAAATAATAAAACTTCTCGGGTAGCTTTGTTTTTAGGTGATGGAATGGTTGTGGAAAACCTTACAGATGATGACGAGATGGTTCCGGGAGAAACAATCAATATTCCTGTGAGCATTTCGAATTTTAAAGGCGCAAGTCAAACCGAAACGACGTATACATATAACTTATCATTAGAGAATTTTGCTTCTCTACCATTGGAATGGGCTTTGAAAAAAGATGGTGTAACAGAATCATTGCCGTACAGTGGAAAAATGGCGCCTGGAAAAAAACAAGAGTTAACAGATGAATTTATGCTCACGGTTACTTGGCCAGAAGACATGAATGATTATAGTTATGCAGGTCAATTGAAAGCATTGCGCTTGAGATTAGACACGCAACAACTGGATTAGGTGAATAAGATGAAGAATATACTAAAAAACAAAAAAATAGTTGGTGCGATTGCGGTAGTATCAATTCTTTTCATAGGCTTGTTCGCTTACGCAAAATATATCGAGGTACAATCTGAGGATCAGCCAATTAAGGCTCGCGATATGTATTTTACCAGCAATTATTTATTAGAAGATAATCCTAGTTCAGAAGCTGATTACACTTTATCAAACTGGATTGCAGGAGACAGCATCGGTTTGAAATTAAAAAACTTTCCAGATGCGGAACGTTTTACCGAGGTACCGATTGATTACACAATCATACTTGATGGTGGTGCAACGAGTTTTAGAACAGAAGCTAGTGGTGCAAATGATACAAGTTACAGTAATACTCTAGCTGCTTCTGATGTGAAAACACGACAGACAACTGATGATATAAATATTATTTTGCCTGATGACTTTTTATCGGGAGTAGAGGAAAGAAAAGTTCGAGTGAAAGCTACAGTAACAGCTCCTTATCGTTATGAATTGTCAGCTGATTTTTTAATTAAGAAAGCAGCGAGTGGTTATACCTACTCGGTAGAAGATTCAGCTAGCAGTCCTTATGCCAAAGTAACAGTTACGGCAGATACAGCTACAGCTTTAACTTTATCCTGGAGTAACGATACTGTAGCACCTGATCAGACAAATTCGATCTTTTTTGGAAAAACCATCGTGAATGGAATCGGGGATGCTCGATCTATCCAGTTAGATACTTTGAATTCAGGAGAATCAATTGTTTTTTATATGCTGAAGTACAGGCCTGATGAAGTTTATACAAATCAATCAGCAGATGTATTTTTTGTAAGTGGATTAGCTGTAAATAATTAGTAACTCGAGGAAAGTTTGAGGAGATGATTTTATGAAAAAAATAAGACCTATAGTTATATCAGTCATCACTTTTTTATTAGTAGTCTCTTCGTTTGCTAATATTTCTTCGATTGCTGTTAGTCAAAGACAAACTTCCGGGACAGAAACTAGTACCTTGAATTCGTATACAAAAAATGAAGAGATACCAGCAAATGAAGCAACAAGTACTTCTTCTGAAGAACCGGAAATATCATTTGAAGAAGATACTGAACAAGAGGCAGCAGACATAAAAATGCCCGAAGCCAAAACTGGATCAGAACAAGCTGTGAATGATCGATTTTTTTCAAGGGTTGCTGGAGAAAATGGTTCAGAAACTTATTTTCGAAAAGACGATGAACTCGACGTTAGTACAAACTGGCTGGGTGTAGATACACAAGGATATAATCTGAATATTCAGATGAATGATTACACAACTTCAGCAGCTACTAGACAAGTAGAAATTGATATTCCTTATGGCGTTATGATAAGAAGAACGCAATTAGATGATATAGCTGGTTCTAACGCCTCTCCTCATGTAATTAACTGGTCTATCAAAGAAAGAAACCCACGTGTAATTAATCAAATGGATACAACCTTTAATGAGTCAGAATTTCTTGATTCTAGTAATGAAGATAATCCTTATAATACTAGTTACATAACTGGATCAAAGATTGTTATTGAGCTAGATCCTTCATTTGAAACTGCGGGCTTATCTCTAAGTCTGTTGCCTAATTATATGGATACTGGTCACGATAATCGATCTTATTGGTCCGGTGTGGAGAATAGCAGTCTTACTCGAGGCCTTCCATTAACAATTGAAATGTTTGAAGATGATACGTCGGTTGAAAAAAGAACCTTAGATGATATTAATATGCCTTCACCAGCAGTGGCATCGGTTGTTACTGGATCAACACCAGGAAGTGGACAACCCAATCCGCAAACTTTAGATACAGATTTAAGTATTTACAATCAAACGCGCTTAAGAAGAACGAATGAGAGTCTTGGCCGAAATGCCTATTATATGAGTAATGTTTCTTGGCAAGCTTATGTTCCTTACAAAGATTTAGGAGACGGAACATATGTATCGGCTATTTTAGATGGTACAAGAATGCAAGCCTGGATTGATCGATTGACTGCAGCAAATGGAAAACCAGTATTAACGTATTCTACTGAAACGCAGGCGGATGGCAGAGTTATCGTGAATTATTCTTTTGCCGATACAAGTCAAGAATATTTATTATTAGTCAATCAACTAGAGATGCATTATAAACTACCTTCAGAAGCAAAAGAACCGGATCCTAGCAAGAATTTTTCTACTAGTGATAAAATTTTATTTACCGGTGAAAATTTAGGTTGGGATTTTGGGAATTATCAGGCTGATGAAGACGGTAATATGAATATGGAAAGAAATCAAGTTTGGACTTTAGGAGATTCAACGATTTCAGTGTCTATTAAGGGCGAAAATATGCCTTTAGACTTTGCCAATCTAAATCCTAATGGTATTAGCGGCAGTTGGGTTTCAACATTAACAAATACAAAGGGGCAACAAAATTTGTTAGGTTTTAACTTAATTAAAGAAACGACGAGTGGTAGCGGAACTGCTGAAGTAAATTATGAATTTGGTACTGGAACACCGTGGCGAATGGGTGTTACAACTGTCCAATTCTGGACAGTAAATACTGACTATGGCGGTAGTATTGCTTCAGCGAGGGAGTATCCTTATAATTTTAAATTTAAACTTCAGAAAAAAGGATCTAGTGCAGGTCAAAATGTGTTAGAAGGGGAATACACTTTAATACCCAGTCAAGAGTATGCAGGTGTGAACATTTCCCGAAACTATAGTCATAGCGTTGTAGGTAATGTCAATTCAAAAGAGGTAGAGCCATTACTCGGATATCCTGACGAACGAGGATTTTATTATGTCAATCGTGAAATGTTAATAAAAGGATTAGATGAGGTGCCCGGGGATATTGACGACTATTACATTAAGTCCTTAACTTATGATTTAGCAATTACACCAACAAGAGGTGGTGGAAATTATACAAGTGGAAGTGATGGACAGCCCAGAAACAATGGAGGAAACTTTTTTGGCGAGACTTTTCAGACTGCTGGTGGGAATGGTAGACCTTTAACGACATTTAGTATAAAAGGTATAGAAGGTACTGAAAGTAATGAATATGTTAATGATGGTATCCGTACACAAATTATTACGGATAGTTTTGTTGCTAACCAAGCAGATGTTTCCTTAGGGATTAACGATATGACAGTTAAAAATGATGAGGATCGATTATTAACAACAACAAATGATCGAGTGGCGGTTGGTGAGAGAGTAAATGTAGCTGCCCAAGCTTTCCATTATTTCTATCCGTACGCCTATGGACAGTATTCTCCTGATCCAGTTTTTATCATTCGAACGCCAGTTGATATGGATTTACTGCCTTCGACAATTGGCCTCACCCAAGACGGCGAGGCGTTAACCTATGATTTGAGTGACCCGATTCTTTTAGGAGAAAATGGCGTGAATGGTAAGGTTTATCTGGTCACGCCACAGACAGAAAAAGGTATAGGATATTATAATGAAGACCGTGAGACAATAGGTAATAATATTAAAATTAATTATCAGATGCAGGTAAATATCTCTGCCCGTGCCGAAGCGATAAATTATCAAGAATTATTGTTTATAACAGACAAGAATTTAGCATCTGGCTATGCAGGTCAAAATCTTGCAACAATGGTACCGGATCGTTGGGGAGTCGGTGAAGCAATAAGTACAGCTGAAACAGCTGAAAAAACTGATTTAGCGAAAATTTTTTACTATTCAAATAATGATCCATCTCAAACAGGCTACAGACTATCTGGTGCCAATAATAGTGGAAACTATATGTTCAATACTGTGCAAGCTGAACTAGATTTTGGATTGCGAACTGATTTATCTGAAGAAGTACCTGAAGATGATGCTGGAATAGGCATGTTAGACAGTAACGAAACAGCCTTTGACATGAATTTTTCCATGAATAATACTAGTCAGCCTGGATATGTAGTCAGCCCAACAGGTAGATTTTTCTATTACTTACCAATTCCTAAAACAACTGCAGATGCGAACTTACCTGAATGGTATGATTCACAACAAACTAGCCAATATTCCCTGAAGTTAAATGGAGAGGTATCAATAGAATCTTCGGCAAATGTTAATTATCAAGTTTATTACTCGACTGATAAAAATCTGCTCTATAATAGTGGTGATACCTCGATTGGAGGAAGTGCCAGCGTTGCGAGATATGTTCCTTATGAAGATGTTCAGAACAATCTAGCAGATGTGACAATGGTCAAAGTTGTTGCAGAAGTTCGAGGAGCAAATAATACCCTTGTTCCTTATGGAGAACAAATGACTGCAAGTTTGCCTGTTATCTATGATGGTTCCAAGACAGAATTTGATACAAAAGCTAAAGAACTTACCTCGTGGCAGCCATATTTGATTCAACGGTACACACTTGATGGCGCAACCAATGAATTTAGAAACATTGCACCAGTAAAACAAGTTAGGATTCGCTACCGTGAAATTTTTGAGCGTGACATTTATGCTTTTAATGAAACAGATTATCCAAATTGGCAAACTGAAAATACCCCAAGAATACAAACTGTCGATTTACCAGATTTTGAGAATTTAACAGGATCTAATTTGCAAATAAAGAGTGTAGAAACCACCTCAAATGTTGATTTAGAGACAAAAAATACAATTAGTAACAATTTAAATAATGGCGTAACTTATGGTAATCGAACATTTGCGATTGATAATGGATTTAGTGGAGGTTCAATAGAAGAGTTGGCTTCAATCAATGGTATTACCTCGATTGGTAATATTTCGCAAACTGGAAATCAATTAAACTACGAAATATTTAATACAAACAATATCAATAATGTATTAGATGCAAGAAAAGTGACAATTACTTATCAATCAAAAGATTCGGATGATCTTGAATTTCAAGTAGTTCTAAACATTAGACGACGGTTGTCCAAAATTACACCAGAAACTGCTTTGGTTGCTGGGAAAGAATATTCTACAATAACTCCAGGTGATGCTACTACAACATTAGAAGATGGTGCTTTTACTGTTCAATTTGCTTATGATGTGACAGGAGTGAATGAAAATAATGTTGGTGCAGCAATTGGTAATGACACTTTCCTATCTTTTAATAAATCCGATGGATCGACTTCAGCTGAAGTGAATCTACCAGCAGGAGCGACAATCTTGATGAAGAATCAGTCACGAAAAGATGGTGAGCCTATTGACCCAATTTATTATTACTATAGAAATGATACTGGTAGTCCATTAACTAAGGTTGATCTCACCAAATTTATTCGGACTGGGACAACGAACGAAACCTTAACTATCGCGGATATGAAGAATTGGGCGGTCGATTATGATCAACTTTCCTATTTGTTTATTATAGATTTTGGACAAGGCAACGCCCCTATAACTACTTCTGATAATTATATTAGTTTAGAGTTTGCGACAAGTGCAGCTTATGAAAGTCCAAGCTATAACATAAATTCTGAACGTATCTTCACCCATAATCAAACTGAGTTTCCACCTGTTAGTGTGCAACAAAATGAAGCACTAAATTTAGGTGGTAGCCTCGATGTAAACGATGTGACTGGTAGTGTAGATGCTTTTAATACAGATAAGTCTGTAGCAATGGTTATTGATTTGACCAGTGCGATGAATGGGGATACCGTCAATTGGCCTCAAGGGACGTTACTTACAGACAGTGAGGGCGAAATTATTGAAACCCGCAGAGTTGGTAACCAGCTGATATTTATTTATCCATTAGGAGATCTGACTAATGCTGGGGCATTGTTTGAATATAATTTTAAAATCACCACACCAGTCGATCCATTACCAGTTGGCTTTTATAATCTGAACTTGCAAATAAAAACTAATTATGAAGGCGACTATCCACTCAATGGGAAAGTTGTTAATACGATTAGTGGAGCTTTTATGATAGCCCAGCAGCCTTCAACTGGTTTAAGAGTCACATCAAACCTAAATGACCGCCTACTATACAACAGCAGTTCAGTTCGAGATATTACTTTAAACTATTCTAAAACCAATATTTCAAAAGTAACGGCTGAAGTTCAAGTGAAAAATGGCAGTCAATATAAAGTGGTGGAGGATGCAGTGAGAGATCAAATTTTTGCTAATTTGAATCCGATTTTGGGAGCTGATACTGGTTCCTGGAATATTCAGATAGCGAATGATTTAGCTCAAAGTTTAAATGGCGAATATCAAATTGTCTTTAACGCTTATCAAAATGAAGCTGATACCGAACCGCTTTATCAAGTACCGTGGACCTTTATGATTTGGGATCCACCAGAAAATTAAAGTTAAAAAGCGTGACTACGATTTTTTCGTAGCCACGCTTTTTTAGTCTTCAGGAATTTCTGGTAAGTCAATATTTTCACCGTATTTATTTTTTAAAGCAGTTTGTAATAAACGGATAGCTAAGGCTTTATTGCGAGAAAGAATTGGACCATGGAAATACGTGCCGTAAACATTTTTGTAAATGACGCCTTCGCCGCTGTCTTCGCCGTTGTTCCCTTTACCTTCTTTTACCGTACCGAGTGGTCGTTCACCTTCACCAAGGAAAGTCCGACCATTATGATTTTCAAAGCCGTAATAGGTTTCGTCAAATTCTTCATTATGAATAATGATATCACCGATAAAACGATTATTGTCTTGGCTCAAAGTATAGTGATCCATTACACCGATACCGGGAATTTTTTCGCCGTCAGCGCCGACGTAATAATGACCTAATAATTGATAACCACCACAGACAGCTAAAAGCACACCATCATTTTCGATATATTTTTCGATGGCTTCTTTTTTATTTTGGATATCTTTTGAGACAATCATTTGTTCATAATCTTGTCCGCCACCGAAGAAAACCATATCGTATTTCTCAGCGTCGAAGTCTTGGTAGATACTGACAATTTCAGTATGCAAGTCAATGTCCATCTTTTCAGCATAATATTTCAACATTAACAAGTTGCCGTTATCGCCGTATGTGTTGAGTAAATTACCATATAAGTGTGCTAGATTCAGTTCGTATTTAGCCACGATCCATTCCTCCATCAATGTAACCTTTTTGTGCCAATTCTTTTCTCAATTGTAAGACTGCTGTGTAAGTCGCTAAAATATAGACATGTTCAGTAGGTAATTTTTTGATATCTTCAATGACTTCAGTTAAGCTTTCGGCTTCAGTTAATTTTTCTGTAGGAATCCCAGCCACTTTTAGTCGTAAAGCCATATCTTTGTGCCGATCGCCACCTGCAATTACCGCTGGAATATTCATCTCAGCAAATGCTTCATGATTACCATCCCAGATCCAGCTGACATCAATCCCGTCAGCGTAGTTAGCATTTAGTAAAGAGACTAGTGAGAAAGGGTAGGGTGCTAGTCCAATCATATCGATTACTTGGTTTAGACCCACCGGATTTTTCACTAAAACTAAGGTACATTTTTTACCCTCAATTTCAAATTCTTCTTGGCGACCAAAAACTTTTTCATCATAACCAAGGCCTTTTTTGATATTTTCAGGAGCAATGTTGAAATATTCTGCTACAGCGGTAGCCGCTAGTGCATTGTAGACGTTGTAAAGACCACCGACTTCGATTTTATAATCTTGTCCATCAATCACGAATTCAGAGGATTGGTTATCCATAGCTACCATTTCGGTTAATTGATAGTCTAATTCAGGACGATGGAAACCACAGTTAGGACAGAAATATTTACCTAAGTTAGCATAAGTAATCATTTGATATTTTAAGATATGCTGACAAACTGGACAAAGCAAACCGTCAGTATTGTAATGGGCATCCTGTTCATGATCAGGTTCGTGATCGAAGCCATAATATTTTCTAGGATTCACGGTTTCTACTGAGTTAAAAATTGGCGAGTCACCATTAGCAATGATTGGCGCTGTAGGCGATTTTGCGGCACCGTCGACAATTAGTTTGTAAGTGGTGTAAATTTCACCGTAGCGGTCCATTTGATCGCGAAAAATGTTGGTAAATAAAAACAGCTCTGGTTTAATATATTCAGTCACTTTACTTAAACTTGCTTCGTCAATTTCTAAGACAGCAATTTTTTTATCGCCACGTTTTCCTTTGGCATTTAAAAAAGTAGATACGATTCCTTGGGCCATGTTGGCACCAGTTGGATTGGTTAAGACATAATCGTATTCTTGTTTTAAAATATTTACCGTTAAAGCGGTTGTTAGAGTTTTACCGTTTGTTCCAGTAACAACCACCACTTTATAATCTTTTACAAGGGCATCCAGCACTTTTGGATCTAAGCTTAATGCTAGTTTCCCCGGATAGCTGGAACCTCCTTTAAAAAAGGTTTTTAGAACCCATTGTGCCGTCTTGCCAGCGGTAATCGCTAGTTGACTTTTTAACCCCATCATAAATCCTCCGTGTCTATTTACAAATTTAGTTGTATCTTATCATATTTGCCAAAAAAATTTAAACGGCTTTTCTCTTTCTTAAGTTTTAACCAAAAAAGACCCGATGTCAGGGGAACATCGGGTCAGGAGTAAGGATGAAAAAGAAATAGGATTATTTGGTATGTTTGTATATTAACGAAGAAATATGAATAAAATACGATGAATTTTTGGATAACCTTTAAACTTTTTGTGCTGATTATCCGATAATAATTTTTTCTTCAGGAAACTCGTAACCAATATCGCGGGTTTCTTTTGGTACAAAGAGCATTAAAGTATACAGCATGCCGATTCGACCAATAAACATTAATAAAGCAATCATCAATTTACCTGTTATAGATAAATCTGGTGTGATGCCTAATGATAGTCCGGTGGTTCCAAAGGCTGAAGTAACCTCGACAATGATTGCTACCAAAGAATGTTTTTCTGTAGCAGTCAAAAATAAGATACTAAAAAAACACATTCCAGCTGAAAGCATAAAAACTACAACCGATTTTCTGACATCTTCTGGTGGAATTTTACGACCAAAAACATTAATGTCATTTTCATTTTTCAAGAAAGAATAGAGATATAATCCGATAATTGCAACGGTTGTCGTTCGAACACCACCGCCAACGGAACTAGGTGAACAGCCAATAAACATCAGCATGGAAAAGACAATCAAAGTAGTACCTTGGAATTGGTTTAAATCATGAATTTGTAAGCCAGCATTACGGGTAGTCATGGAATAAAAGCCAGCATTTAACCATTGGTCTAAGAAATTCATCTGATTAAAACTATGGTCTTTTTCCAGTAACCAAATAATTAATGCGCCGCCGATAAATAAAATTACGAAAGCTAAAAGGGCAATTTTAGAAAAGAGTGAAAAACGAAAGGGCATTCGGTCTTTTTTTATTTTGTGAAAAACCCAGCCATGAAAATCCATCATCACTGGAAAACCAATCCCACCGATAAAAATCAATAGCATAACCGTTAGAATGAAAAAATGATCATTCGCGAAGGGAATAATCGAATCACCAGTCACGTCAAAACCTGAATTGGTAACCGCCGAAATTGCTTGATAAAAACCATAGAAAATTGCCTGGCTGATTTTTTTGTAAGAACCACTTAAATAAAAATGAAGAGAAAATAAAATGCCAAAAATCAATTCAACCCACAGAATCATCTTAAAAGTAACCTTGATTAGATTAACAATCCCACTTAAACGAGGTTGATTCATATCAGTCATAATTAGTTGCCTTTGTTTTAAGGTGATTTTTCGTTTAGAAACAATGAAAAAGAAAGTGCTAATCATCATGATCCCTAAACCACCAACATGAAATAGAATTTCCAATAAAACAACGCCACGATCATTAAAAATTTCGTGAATATTGAAAGTCGTTAAACCAGTTACCGAAATAGTTGAAATAGCCATAAATAGCATATCTAAAAAAGAAGCATGGGAATCAGGTTGTCGAAAAATCGGCAAATAAAATAAGCCTAATGCTAAAATCGTCATTACAATATAGTAGGAAACAATAATTTGAATCGACGAAAAACGATTGGTTAATTTTTGCCACTGTTTTTTCAAAAAGTCGAAGCGTTGTTCTAAGTGCATAGGGGTACTCCTAAATTTTTTTCTTAATCTTAGTATAGCAGACAATCAAAAAAACGCGCTGAAAATCAGTGCGTTTAATCATTTACTGGTTTATTGTAACCTTTATCAGCAAAAGGTTGTAGCTTTTCCAGCCATTCTTTTTGCAGTTTTTTTAATTCTTGCTTCATATTAGTGACTTTATCAGTGTCTTTTTCCCAAAGAACTTCAAAACTGAAATTTTCTGCTCCCAATTGATTCCAGTCTTCTTGTAGTGGTGTGCCATGATAAAAATTATTATTTAAATTTAATTGATAAAAATGCCAACGATTTTTTGTATTAGGAACGGCTTTGATAAAGATTTTTCCATTTAATTTATTTTTTATTTGAATGACGCCGTAATATGTTTTTTGCTGTTTGTATTCTTGCAATAATGCTTTTTTTCTCGCTGAATCCATCTTAAATCTCCTTTACTTGTTGCTTTCCCGCCAATATTTTTTTCCATCGGTTGTACGACTTAAAAAACCGTAGTCAATCAAATAGCGTCTTAAGGTTACATAATCAAAATAGATCTCAGTCAAGTATTGGTTCAATTCCTTTTCTGTCAGCATCGTTTCTGTTGGAATTTCCTCAATCACTCGATTTAAGATGGCGATGATTTTCTTTTGACCTTTAGGTAGTTGTTTTAATTGAACGCCTTTTGAAAAATCAAAGTATTTTTTTATTAAGGCTGTATATTCCTCTTCAGTAATTGCAAATCGATCATCTACATCAGTAGCTTTTAGTGGAATTGGTAAATAATCGTCCTTTTGAAA
Source organism: Enterococcus alishanensis (assembly GCF_019218635.1). GTDB lineage: Bacteria > Bacillota > Bacilli > Lactobacillales > Enterococcaceae > Enterococcus_A > Enterococcus_A alishanensis. Next base: position 410,621 of record NZ_JAHUZB010000001.1, read on the forward strand.
GACATTTTCAAAGGTTGCTAAGTATAGTTTGGCTTGTTTCGCTTTTTGACGGAAGGTAAATTTTTGATGTCGAATGGTTGATGGGCTGACTTTAAAAAGTTCGGCAATTTCAGCATCTTTTTTTCCGCTAGCAAAAGCCGTTAATAAATCTTTTTGCTTATCTGTCAAAGTATTGTATTTACTGTCCAGATGAATTAAAGGATTCGTTTTACCTGCATGATTTTTAATCAAATGTTGAATGACTGCTTGTTCAGCTGAGAAGAATTTTTCGCCGATTTGAAATATTTCCTCTTCAGCAAAAACGGCATCACAATAATTACAATGATACTTATTATCAGCTAGATGCCAGCCTTGTTTGATTGCTTCTAAAGATAAATTAGTAATATCCATAATACCCTCCTGTTAAACATAATTATAATTTGTTTATTGAATTTGTCAACAAAAAAAGACGAAGATTATTTATCAATCTTCGTCTAACATTAACTTTTATTAAATCAACACACCAATAATTAAGAAGACTAAGATAAGTACAACGGTCATTGCCAAAAGTTTCGTGACAAATTTCATCCACTTATCAAAGCCGACATTGACCATGGCTAATGAAACCAAAATCAAACCGGTCGGCGCCACCAAAGCAATGATTCCTTGGCCCCAGTTGTAGGCATCAATTATCATTGCCCGATCGATCCCAACCACATCAGCTAACGGTGCCATAATCGGCATTGAAAGTACCGCTAAGCCAGAAGATGATTGGATAAAGAAACCTAAAATAATATAAACAAAGAATAAGACACAAATAAATAATACGCTATTCATGCCACTAATTTTATTGCTAAAGAAGTTCATGATTGTGTCACTGACAAAGCTGTTTTCCATTACGATCCCGACGGAACGAGCAATCCCGACAGTTAAGGCAACGCCTAATAAATCAGCTGCACCGGCCACAAAGCTGTTGATGAATTTCTTTTCACCTAAGCCAGCAACAAAAGCCAAGATATAAGTGACGCCCAAGAAAACTACTGCAATTTCAGTGAAATACCAACCTAATTGTTGTACCCCCCAGATCATCACCACGAAGCCCATTACAAAAGTAATTAACGTAAGTTTCTGACGACCACTGAAAAGGGAACGTTCTTCTAAATCTAAATCGCCTAAAAAATGCGCCCGATCTTCACCAGCAGTGTCTGCCACCAATGATTTTTCGGGATTTAAACGAACTTTTTCGGCATAACGAATGGTATAAACAATGGATAAACCAACAGCAGCTATCCACATTGCAACCCGTAAACCCATTCCTTCGGTGAAGTTTATCCCAGCAGCATTTGAAGCGATAACTGTTGAGAAAGGGTTGACAGTCGATGCCATGGTTCCAATCGCTGTTCCCAGATAAATCGTGGCGACCGCGGTGAGTGTGTCATAACCAGCTAATAGGAAAATCGGAATCAAAATGGGATAAAAGGCAATCGTTTCTTCTGCCAAACCAAAAGTAGTACCGCCTAAAGCAATTAAAGTTAAAACGATGACAATTAACCATTTTTGTTTATTCTTTAGTTTGTCTGATAAACGCATCATACCGGCATTCATCGCACCTGTAGCATTAACGATACCGATGACACCACCTAGAATTAAAATAAATATAATAATATCAATACTGTCGGCAATCCCTTGGACTTGGGCAGATAGAAATTGATAGATTGTTCCTGTAACTCCCCGTGCAGGCTTCTCAATCTCTTCATAAGATCCAGGAATCGCTGCTGGACGGTAGATCGTCCCATCCCTAAATTTTTCCACGTCCATCTTGATGTCATAATCATTTAAAGTTGCTTGCGTTGCAGGTTCTGTAGCTTCCTTCCCAGAAGGTGCAGTAATAACAAATTCATCGCTTTCACCATCGTACATTAAAGTACTGTATTTACCTGAAGGGATAAAAAAGGTGAGGGCTTGTACCATAATTAATACGATGATAATTACCGTATAGGCACTGGGAAATGAACGCTTTTTCTTTTGTGGGACTTCTTCCATTTTTAACAACTCCTTTTATATTTTAAGGACTTTCTTAAAATGCCCTTAATTTATTATACAACGCATTTCTTTGATCAAAAATAATTGAAAAGATTATCATTTTTATATTATTTAATTTTAATTTAAGAAGAGGGATAACAGCTTGTATTTTATTTAATCGTTACAAAATATAGTGAATGGTAGTGAAGCAATAGAAAAATCTGTAAATATCAGTCTTTTTCTGCTATGATATTTTAGGAACTATTTGGAAAGGTGATACTAATGGCACAGCTTTTTTTTAAATACGGCGCAATGAATAGTGGAAAGACTATTGAGATTTTAAAAGTTGCTCACAATTATGAAGAACAGAACAAACCCGTTGTCTTAATGACAAGTGGTTTAGATACAAGAGATGGTGTTGGCAGAATTGCTAGTCGTATCGGCTTAAGTCGTGAGGCGCAACCGATTTTTGCAGACACCAATGTTTTTGAAGAAATTAGGCAGTTAGACTACAAGCCTTATTGTATTTTAATTGATGAAGCACAGTTTCTACTGAAACATCATGTCTTAGAATTTGCTAAAATTGTTGATCAGTTGGGCATACCAGTGATGGCCTTTGGTTTAAAAAATGATTTTAGAAATGAACTATTTGAAGGCTCAAAATATCTTTTATTATATGCAGATAAATTAGAAGAATTAAAAACCATTTGTTGGTTCTGTCACAAAAAGGCAATCATGAACTTGCACTATATTGATGGCAAACCCGTTTATGAAGGAGACCAAGTGCAAATTGGCGGAAATGAAGCTTATTACCCAGTTTGTCGTAACCACTATTTACACCCAGAAATTAAGGAGGAAACATAATCCATGTACGATCAAATGCAAGCAATTGAAGATCGATATGAAGAACTCGGAGAATTATTAAGTGATCCAGCGGTAATCTCTGATACAAATCGTTTTATGCAATTGTCAAAAGAAGAAGCAAATACTCGTGAGACCGTTGAAACTTATCGTCGATACAAAAAGGTCGTTGAAGGAATCAGTGAAGCCGAAGAATTACTAGGTGAAAACTTAGATGCTGAACTAGCTGAAATGGCAAAAGAAGAACTAGCGGATTTAAAAAAAGAAAAAGAAGTATTAGAAGACGAAATCAAAATTTTGTTGCTACCTAAAGATCCTAATGATGATAAAAATATTATTATGGAAATTCGTGGTGCAGCTGGTGGTGATGAAGCAGCTTTATTTGCTGGTGACTTATTTAATATGTACCAAAAATATGCTGAAGGCCAAGGCTGGCGCACTGAAGTTTTAGAAGCAAACGTAACAGGCATCGGCGGTTATAAAGAAGTTATTATGATGATTACTGGTGACAATGTCTACTCAAAATTAAAATATGAAAGTGGCGCCCACAGAGTGCAACGGGTACCATCGACTGAATCGCAAGGTCGGATTCATACTTCAACATCGACAGTGGTAGTCATGCCAGAGGCGGAAGAAGTTGAAATTGATATTGCTGATAAAGATATTCGAACAGATATCTATCATGCTTCAGGCGCCGGCGGGCAGCACGTCAACAAGACTGCATCGGCTGTTCGTTTAACACATATTCCAACTGGAGTGGTGGTAGCAATGCAAGATGAACGTTCACAAATTAAAAATCGCGAAAAAGCTATGAAGATTTTACGTGCCCGAGTGTATGATAAAATTTCATCAGAAGCTCAAAGTGAATACGACGCATCAAGAAAGTCAGCAGTCGGTACTGGTGATCGTTCTGAAAGAATTAGAACATATAATTACCCACAAAATCGGGTAACTGATCATCGGATTGGTTTGACAATCCAAAAACTAGATCAAATTTTAGCTGGTAAATTAGATGAAGTTGTTGATGCTTTGATTCTTTACGATCAAACGAAGAAATTGGAAGAATTACAAAATGTCTAAAAGCTATTTAGAAGTCCTGACCAGGGCTTCTTCTTTTTTAGAGCGTCATGGAAAAGAAGGCCATGCAATAGAATATTTATTTTTAGCACGCAAAAATTGGGATAAAACCACTTGGTTATTAAATATGCGCAAGTCAATCTCACCGGTTGATGAAGCAATGATTGAAGCTGATTTAGCTGAGCTAATGAAAGACATTCCACCCCAATACCTATTAGGTTATGAAGAATTTTATGGTCAAACTTTTAAAGTGACTAAAGACACTTTAATTCCGCGACCTGAAACAGAAGAATTAGTTGCTTTATGTCTAGCTGACAATCCTAAAAAAGATTTAAAAGTAACCGATATCGGGACAGGCACAGGGGTGATCGCCATTAGTTTGAAATTAGCGCGACCTTCTTGGCAAGTCACAGCATTAGATATTTCAACAGCAGCACTGGAAGTGGCAAAAATGAATGCTGAAAATTTGTCTGCAGAAGTTCATTTTAAAAAAAGTGATGTTCTAGCAAAATTGACAGAAAAACAAGATATCATTATTAGTAATCCGCCATATATTTCAGCTGATGAATGGGAATTAATGGATGTCAGTGTCCGTAAGTTTGAACCGAAACAAGCATTATTTGCCGATAATCAAGGATTGGCAATCTATCAGAAAATTGCTAAAGAAGCACCGAAATTATTAAATCCTCAAGGAAAAATTTATTTAGAAATTGGCTTCCAACAGGCAGACTCTGTTAAAGAAATCTTTCAACAAGCTTTTCCAGCTAAAGAAGTCAATCTGAAAAAAGATTTGTTTGGTTTGGATCGGATGATTGTCGTTGAATAAAATCTGGGGATAAAAATTTTATTTTTCTTTCATAATTTATAAAAAAACTGATGGTATCAGTCTTGAAAACGAATTAAAAGTTATCAACAAGGTTATGCACACTTGACAAAAGATTTATCCACAAGTCGTGGGTAACTTAAAATAAGTGTTTGGAAAATTGGGAAATCAAGATAATAGGAGTTGTGGATAAACTGTGGAAACAAAAATATTTAAAGCGGCAGATTTGCCGCAGGTGATTGATTTATTAAAAAGCGGCGAGGTAGTCGCTTTTCCCACGGAAACTGTCTATGGATTGGGTGCTGACGCGCTTTTGCCAGCAGCTGTCAAGCAAGTTTTTGCGGTCAAAGGACGTCCCGCTGACAATCCTTTAATTGTGCACGTATCAGACTTTGAAATGACGAAACAATTTGTGGAAAAGTATCATCCTTTAACTCAACAGATCATAAAAGAATTCTGGCCAGGACCGTTGACATTAATTTTTGAATTAAAAAAAGGTGCATTAAATCCTGTTGTTACAGGTGGTTTATCCACAGCAGCATTTCGAGTGCCAGACAATAAAATAACGTTAAAATTAATAAAAGAAGCGGGATTTCCTTTAGTCGGACCTAGTGCCAATACCTCTGGCAAGCCGAGTCCAACGACAGCTGAACATGTCTATCACGATTTAAATGGAAAAATAGCAGGGATTCTAGATGACGGTGCGACACAAATTGGTGTTGAATCAACCGTATTAGATTTAAGTGGTGACGTACCGACTATTTTACGACCGGGAGCAGTCACTAAGGAAATTTTGGAAGATGTTTTAGGAATTGAGGTTCCTCTGGATGCTCATTTGGTAAAAGAAACTGAAACACCAAAAGCACCGGGAATGAAATATAAACACTATTCGCCGGACACACCGGTTTATATGGTGGAAAATTCTGATTGGCCAGCCGCTATTGATTGGGCAAAAAGTGAGAATTTACGAGTGGGTATTTTAGCAGGTCCAGCGATTAGTGATAAATTTACTGGATTGAATCATTTTATTTTTGAGAACGATTCGATTGAAGCAGCTACTCATGGTTTGTTTAGTGGGTTACGAGCACTGGATCAGAGAGAAGATGTTGACATCATATTTGCTAATGTTTTTTCTGAGATAGATCTAGGTTTGGCTTATATGAATCGATTAAAAAAAGCGGCAGGACAAAAATACTTCAAAAAATAATTTGGCATAATATTCGATAAAAGGTTACAAATCTCGTATACTTAAAACTACTAAACAGTTAAGGGGTGGAGTGTTGATGAATTACAAAGAATTAGACCCAGATTTATGGCGAGCAGTTTCCTTAGAGGAGGAGCGCCAACAGAACAATTTAGAATTGATCGCATCAGAAAATATTGTTTCAACGGCTGTTCGTGCAGCGCAAGGGACCGTTTTAACGAATAAATACGCAGAAGGTTACCCTGGTCGTCGTTATTATGGTGGTTGTGAATTTATTGATATTGTAGAAAATTTAGCAATTGATCGTGCCAAGGAATTATTTGATGCAAAATTTGCGAATGTTCAAGCTCATTCTGGTTCTCAAGCCAATCAAGCAGCTTATTTGTCACTGATTGAAGCTGGTGACTTAGTTTTAGGAATGGATTTATCAGCGGGCGGTCACTTAACTCATGGTTCTCCGGTAAACTTTAGCGGGAAAACCTATCACTTTGTAGGCTATGGTGTTGATCCAGAGTCTGAAACTATTGATTACGATGTTGTGCGCCAATTAGCGCTTGAACACAAACCAAAATTAATTGTCGCAGGAGCAAGTGCTTATTCTAGAACAATTGATTTTGCTAAGTTTAAAGAAATTGCTGATGAAGTTGATGCAAAATTAATGGTAGATATGGCCCATATTGCTGGATTGGTTGCGACTGGATTACATCCAAATCCAGTGCCATATGCTGATATTGTTACTTCTACGACTCATAAAACTTTGCGAGGACCTCGTGGTGGATTAATTTTAACTAATAATCCTGAGTTAGCGAAAAAAATCAATAGCGCTGTTTTTCCAGGAACGCAAGGTGGCCCATTGGAGCACGTAATTGCTGCTAAAGCTGTCGCATTTAAAGAAGCTTTAATGCCTGATTTTAAAGAATACAGCCAACAAGTTTTAAATAATATTAAAGCGATGGAAACTGTTTTCAATGATACGCCAGAAATGCGAGTTGTCTCAGGCGGCAGTGACAATCATTTACTTTTATTAGATTTAGCTGGTTTTGAGATTAGTGGACGTGAAGCTGAAGAAATGTTGGATTCAGTGAATATTACTGTAAACAAAAATTCAATTCCGTTTGAAACAAAAAGCCCAAGAGAAACCAGTGGCATTCGTGTCGGTACAGCGGCGATTACTTCTCGTGGTTTTGATGAAGAAGATACAAAAGCGGTAGCACAAGCAATTATCGCTACACTAAAATCAAAAGGTGACAGCCAACAATTAGATAAAGTGAAAGCTGAAGTGTTGAGACTCACTCAGAAAAATCCTTTGTAAGAAAAACTTTTCTTATGGAAAAAGATAGCTTATAATAAGACAAAATGAGCACAAAAGGAGCAATTAAAAATGGGTAAGTTTCAAGTAATCGATCATCCTTTAATTCAACACAAATTAACAATTATTCGCGATAAAAACTGTGGTACAAAAGTTTTCCGTGAGGTTGTAGACGAAATTGCCATGTTAATGGCTTATGAAGTTTCTCGCGATATGCCTTTAGAAGATGTAGAGATCGAAACACCAATCACTATGTCCACTCAAAAAACTTTGTCAGGAAAAAAAGTGGCAATTGTGCCAATCTTGCGTGCAGGTCTAGGAATGGTTGATGGTATTTTAGAATTAATTCCAGCTGCCAAAGTAGGTCATGTGGGAATGTTCCGTGATGAAGAAACTTTAAAACCACACGAATATTTCTTTAAAATGCCAGAAGATATTGATTCTCGTCAATTATTCGTAGTCGATCCAATGTTAGCGACTGGTGGATCTGCGATCATGGCAATTGATTCATTAAAAAAACGTGGCGCTTCTAACATCAAATTCGTTTGTTTAGTTGCTGCTCCAGAAGGCGTAAAAGTATTACAAGATGCTCATCCAGATGTTGATATTTATACTGCAGCATTAGATGATCATTTAAATGAACAAGGATACATTGTACCTGGTTTAGGTGATGCAGGCGACCGTTTATTCGGTACTAAATAAGAAAAAGACCGATTCTTTTTAAAGAATCGGTCTTTTATCTTATCAGCTTTAAATTTTTTCTAGCTGTTTGTAGTTAATTACAGCGACACCATTTGATTCATTTATCAAATTTGTATTTGCTGTTGTTTCATCGATCTCAACAATTGCTGCGTTACGTAGTTGTTTCGTTACCTTACCAGTTTGTTTCTTACCATGAACAGTAAAAGTAACTTGCGTAGTAATAGGAAAAGTTTTTCCTAATTCGGAAGGGTCGATCTGCGTGTCCATTTTACCAAATGTTGCCAAAAAAACTCGCCTCCTTTAGTGTTACACATTACATTATAACATTTTTTAGCCATTTTTTCATCTATGGGACTTTTTCGAAGGTTTGCCTTTACTTTTTTTGAAAAGTTGCCTATAATTTTTTTGTAGTTTGCCAGCTTAGCTCAGTCGGTAGAGCAACGCACTCGTAACGCGTAGGTCACAGGTTCGATTCCTGCAGCTGGCATAAAAAGACAAATCCACGCCAAAATGTGGATTTGTCTTTTTTAATTTAAAATATAAATAAATTATTTTAGCTTAATACCTAAAGTTTCATCTTTCGGTATAAAAAGTTACTTTTTTAACTGAACGTATTCCTTGACCATACCCATCCATTGATTATTATGTTTAAAGAGATTATTTTTTTGCAATTTACTACGTTTACTTTATAAAATTTATACCATCAATCCTATTTATTTAAAAAACTATTTTCAGTAAAATTCTTATAAAGCCAAATTTTTTTTATTTTTACCATATGTGTAAATAATACGTGCTCTTTTTTCAAAGTTTTTCAAAAGACCGATGATTGCCGCTTTGTTTTATCATCAGGAGCGTCTATAATGTAACAGTATACTGGTGGAAAAGAGATGAAAAATGGATAAAAAAAGAAAAAGAAGCAATGATGACAGTCGCATTGATTATGGTGTGATTTTACCAGTCTTTGTTTTATGTCTAATCGGTTTATTGTCATTGTATGTTGCTCTGGGTCATGACCCGAGAAATCCTAATGTATTTACTAGCTTATCGATGCAAGCTTTATGGTACATCGTCGGAGCTGTTGCAATTATAATTATTATTCACTTTAATGCGAAATTTATTTGGAAAGTTACACCATTTTTGTATGGCCTTGGTTTGGCGGTCATGCTGGCCTTATTAAGATTTTATGATCCTGCATTGGCAGCTTCAACAGGTTCGAAAAACTGGTTCCGCTTTGGGAGTTTAACCTTTCAACCGGCGGAATTAATGAAAATTGCCTATATTTTGATGATGGCTTATGTGATTACAAGACATAATGTAGCTCATCGTGTGCGCAGTTTAAGAAGTGATTTGAAATTAATTGGTAAAATGTTTTTAGTCACGATTCCAGTCTTAGGCTTAATCATGGCACAAAATGATTTCGGAACAATGCTGGTCTTCTTTGCGATATTTGCAGGTATGTTTTTAATGTCCGGAATCTCTTGGATTATTATTATCCCGGTAATGAGTTTGGCGGTTCTTTTAGCAGGATCCGTTATTTTTCTAGTAACAACTGATTCTGGCCGTGAAGTGCTAAGCTTTATTGGTTTTAAGAATTATCAGTTTTCCCGGATTGATTCATGGTTAGATCCTTTCCATGACCCACAGGGAGATAGCTTTCAATTAGCCCATTCTTTAATGGCAATTGGTTCTGGAGGTATGTTTGGTAAAGGCTACAATGTAAGTAGTGTTTACGTACCAGTACGTGAATCTGATATGATTTTTACCGTTTTTGGTGAAAATTTTGGTTTTGTCGGCGGTGCATTGATTATTTTATTATATTTCTTACTGATTTATCGGATGATTCGGGTCAGTTTTGACATGAACAATGAATTTTATGCTTATATATCGACTGGGATTATTATGATGATTTTATTCCACGTCTTTGAAAATATTGGTGCAAATATCGGACTATTACCGTTGACTGGGATTCCTTTGCCATTTATTAGTCAAGGGGGATCATCAATTATAGGGAATATGATTGGTGTCGGTCTAATTTTATCCATGCGGTATCAAAGTAAAAAAAATCCAGAAATTGAGCTTCACAGGAGGGCGCGACGTGTATAAATTTTATTGGTATCCAAAATGTTCTACTTGTAGAAAAGCAAAAGCTTGGCTAGAAGAAAATCAAGTTCAATTTGAAACAATTGATTTAGTTCAAGCAACACCAAGTCAAAAGGATTTCGAAAAATGGTTGACCAATAGTGAGTTGCCATTACGGAGATTTTTTAATACTAGCGGGATGAAATATCGTGAACTAGAATTAAAAGATAAAGTTCCAGAAATGAGCATCCCGGAAGCTAGCAAATTATTAGCTAGTGATGGCATGCTAGTAAAGCGACCAATGATTATTAAAGACAATCACTTTGTAGTGAATGGTTTTAAAGATACAACTTATGAAGAGGTGTTTAGTTAATGGCAAATGAAAAAAACGGTTTATGGCTAGATGAAACAGATGATTTTACAACGATTGGTCTTACATTAACGTCTTTAGATGAGTTAGGCGAAATCTCGTTTGCTTCTTTACCTAAAGTAGGCCAAATTTTAGCAATGGATGATGTTTTGGCAGAATTAGAAGCTGAAAAAGCAGTAAGTGAATTTAAAAGTCCAGTAGCAGGAACAGTTTCAGAAATCAATCAAATTTTCTTGCAAACTCCAGAAAAAATTGATCCTAAAGACGAAGTTGCTGCGTGGATCGTCAAAATTAAAAAATAAGCCGAGAAAAATTAAGCTTGATGAATTTGTTGACAGAGATTTCTTAGACTGCTATAATTCATTTCAACATAACAACAAGCAATGAAAAGAAGAGTATATCTAAACAAGTCATACAGAGAGTTCCGGTAGCTGAAAAGGAATGGAGTTGCATAGGTAGAAGATGGTCTTTGAGCTTTAGCGGACGATGAGTTCGTTACGGGTGTGCCCGATATAGCACCTAAGTATGCGTCGTTGACAAGTACTTGAAGAGGTTATTATTGCGAGATAATGACAAAAATAGGTGGTAACACGAAAGTTTGAGCTTTCGTCCTAAGTGTATCTTTTTATACATTTGGGGCGGAGGCTTTTTTTGTTGGAGGAGGAAGATTTATGGGATTCATCGAACTTAGTCAAGTCGTAAAAACATTTAGCGGCAAAGTTGGCACAGTTCATGCGGTACAAGGCATTAATTTAACTGTCGAAAAAGGTGACGTATTTGGTATTGTTGGTTATTCAGGGGCAGGGAAAAGTACGTTGGTTCGTTTATTAAATGGACTTGAAACACCAACTGCTGGTGAAGTCATCGTCGATGGTGAAGACATTACAAAATTAAAAGGAAATCAGTTGCGACAATTTCGCAAAAAAGTGGGCATGATTTTTCAGCATTTTAATATTTTGTGGTCACGAACGGTTTTAGAAAATATTCAATTGCCTTTAGAATTAGCCGGAGTACCAAAAGAACGACGAAAAGGTCGGGCGGAAGAATTATTAAAATTAGTTGGCTTAGAGGGCCGTGGTAATGCCTACCCATCACAATTATCTGGTGGGCAAAAACAAAGAGTTGGAATTGCGCGGGCATTAGCAAATGATCCAGATATTCTTTTATGTGACGAAGCCACTAGTGCTTTAGATCCACAAACAACCGAAGAAGTGTTGGAATTATTGGCAGATATTAACCAACAATTAGGCTTAACCATTGTCTTAATCACTCATGAAATGAATGTGGTTAGAAAAATTTGTAATAAAGTCGCAGTAATGGAGTTAGGAAAAATTGTGGAAGAAGGCAATGTTCAAGAAGTTTTCCGTCATCCACAACAAGCCGTGACTAAAATTTTTGTACAACAAGAATTAGAACCTAAAAATGACCCAGCTGCCTTACTAGCAGAGTTTATCAAAGAAAACCCAACAGGAACATTGGCTTCGTTACAATTTGTCGAAAACAATGCGGGTGAACCAGTCGTCTCACAAGCTATTAGAAATTTTGATGTGAATGTTAGTATCATTTACGGCAACATCGAACGAGCGGCTGGTAATTCTTTTGGTACTTTGACTGTGCAATTAACAGGTAGCGAAGTCACCAAGGCTATCGAATTTTTCGAAAGTCAAAAAGTTGGGGTGGAGGTGTTGCATCATGGCTAATAATAATCAAAGTTTTGTAGAACAATATTTGAATTTTAGCAATGTTGATCCTACCACAATGAAAGAAGCTGTTAGAGATACTTTATATATGACGATCGTTTCGATGGTAATTGTTTTGGTTTTAGGTTTGCTTTTAGGTCTGTTGCTTTATTCAATTGGTCGTAAGAAATCTTTTGCCAGAAGTATCTTATACGGTATCGTATCGATTTTAAGTAATATTTTCCGTTCGACACCGTTTATGATTTTGATGGTGTTAATTATTCCATTTACACGAGCTTTAGTTGGAACGATTTTAGGAGCTCAGGCAGCCATTCCGGCCTTAGTTTTATCAGCAGCACCATTTTATGCACGCTTGGTTGAAATTGCTTTTCGTGAGGTTGACAGTGGTGTGCTAGAAGCTGCTGATGCAATGGGTGCTAATTATTTTCAAACGATTATCAAAGTTTTGATTCCAGAAAGTTTACCAGCGTTGATCTCTGGCTTAACTGTAACTACTGTTTCCATGATTGGTTTTACAGCGATGGCGGGGGCAATTGGTGCAGGAGGACTTGGTTCACTGGCGTGGCAAGAAGGCTTCCAACGAGGAAATTATACTGTAACTTTTGTAGCAACAATCATTATTCTAATTATTGTATTCATTGTTCAAGGGGTCGGAGATTTCTTAACAAAGAAAACCGACAAACGTTGAGAGTAAATTCAGGATTCAATGAAATAAAAAATAGATTATCTTAAAATATGGGAGGAAATATTTATGAAGAAATGGGCAGGATTAGTAGCATTGGGATTAGTGACATTTGGCTTAGCAGCATGTGGTAATAGTGATTCATCAAGTTCTGATAGTTCAGGCGGCGATAGTAATACATTAGTGGTGGGCGCTTCACCAACCCCTCATGCTGAAATCTTAGAACATGTAAAACCGATTTTAGAAAAAGAGGGTGTGAACTTAGAAATCAAAAAATTTGATGACTATGTTCTACCAAATAAAGCTTTAGCAGATGGTGATATTGATGCCAATTATTTCCAACATCTACCATTCTTAAATAAAGCCATCAAAGAAAATGATTATAAATTCAGTAACGTTGGTGCCATTCATATTGAGCCAATGGGGTTGTACTCACAAGATGTCAAAAATATTGATGACATTCCTGAAGGAACGACAATTATTACCTCGAATTCAGAATCTGACTGGGGCCGAATTATTACTATCTTAAAAAATGCTGGTCTAGTTGATGTTAAAGAAGGAACCGATTTAGAGACTGCAACTTTTGATGATATTACAGACAATCCTAAAAACCTTGAATTTAAACACGATATTGATCCATCGTTGTTAACTACAACCTATCAAAATGAACCAAAAACAGTTGTTGCAATTAATGCCAACTTTGCCTATGGTGCTGGTTTAAATCCATTGGAAGATTCAATTGCTTTAGAAGAAGATAACTCACCATACGTAAATGTATTAGTGTCACGCACAGAAGATAAAGATAACGAAAATATCCAAAAATTAAATGATGTATTACATCAAAAAGAAGTACAAGACTGGATCCTTAAAAAATGGGGCGGTTCAGTTAAACCAGTAGCTAGTGATGCTGGTGAATGATCAAATAAATAATGTTGAAACTCTGGAGACGAAAAAACGTTTTCAGAGTTTTTTTATTGAAAGATCCTTGCTATTTTCTGAAATTATAATTATTCTAAATAAAGATTATTTTTTTAAAGAATTTTATCGGAATTCGTTTGTATTCCATTCTCATTTAGATTAAAATATGTGAGAACGGAAAAATATTTTTTTGGAGGGAAATTCATGTCAGTTTTAGAAATCAAAGACTTACACGTAGCCATTGAAGATAAAGAGATCTTAAAAGGTGTTAATTTAATCATGAAAACCGGCGAAATCCACGCAGTCATGGGACCAAACGGAACAGGAAAATCAACCTTATCAGCAGCCATCATGGGTAACCCAAATTACGAAGTGACCCAAGGAGAAATCTTATTTGATGGAAAAAATATTTTAGAGTTAGAAGTGGATGAAAGAGCCCGTCTAGGACTATTTTTAGCGATGCAATATCCAAGTGAAATTCCTGGTGTGACCAACGCTGAATTTATGCGAGCAGCTATGAATGCGCGCCGTCCAGAAGACGATAAAATTTCAGTCATGCAATTTTTGAAAAAACTAGATAAACAAATGGCTTTATTAAATATGCCAGAAGAAATGGCTGAACGATACTTAAACGAAGGCTTTTCTGGTGGAGAGAAAAAACGGAACGAAATTCTACAATTATTGATGATTGAACCAACATTTGCGATTTTGGACGAAATTGATTCTGGTTTAGATATTGATGCTCTAAAAGTTGTATCAAAAGGTATCAATGCTTTAAGAGGAGAAAATTTTGGCGCCTTAGTGATTACTCACTATCAACGTTTATTAAATTATATCGTGCCAGATGTGGTACACATCATGATGGATGGCAAAATTGTCTTAACAGGTGACGCTGACTTAGCGCGTCGTCTAGAAGCAGAAGGCTATGCCGGCATTTCAAAAGAATTAGGTATTGACTACAAAGAAGAAGTTTAGGAGGGCAAGATAAATGACAAAATGGATTGATTATCTTGAAGACGTGCAACGCTATTCAGCGGCATGGGAAGAACCTCAATGGCTGACTGATTTGCGGGTAGATGCCTTAAGTAAAATTGATGAACTACCTTTACCAACGATTGAAAAAGTTCGTTTCGCTCGTTGGAATTTATATAATGTGAAACCTGAAGCAGAAGTAACTACTGGAAATGTCCCTGATTTTTCTAATATGTCAGACAATCCAATGGTAGTTCAACAAGGTGAACAAACCGTATTTGAACAGATTTCACCGGAGTTAGTTGAACAAGGTGTAATTTTCACTGACTTTGTAACAGCAGTCAAGGAACATGGTGACTTAGTGAGAGAGTATTTCATGACAAAAGCTGTGCCTTACACAGAAAATTCATTAACTGCTTTACATGCAGCTTTTATGAACAACGGTGTATTCTTGTACGTGCCAAAAAATGTTGTGATTGAAAAACCTTTAGAAAGTTTATTTTTACATGATGGTAACGCGGATGCACATTTCTTTAAACATGTATTAATTGTTGCGGAAGACAACAGCCAATTTTCATATTTGGAACGCTTTGAATCTCATGGCAATGAAGCGAAAAAATTAACTGGTAATGTGGTAGTAGAAGTGATCACCAAACCAGGTGCCCAAGTAAAATTCTCAGCAGTGGATTCACTGGGTGAAAATATTACGACTTATATGAACCGTCGCGGATATTTACTAAGAGATTCTATGATTGACTGGGCGATCGGTGTTATGAATGATGGTAACGTGATTGCTGATTTTGATTCTGATTTAGTGGGTGACGGTGCTCATTCTGAAGTGAAAATTGTAGCCATTAGTACTGGTAAACAAGTTCAAGGAATTGATACGCGAGTGACCAATAAAGCGCCGCATACAATTGGACACATTTTACAACATGGTGTCATTTTAGAAAAATCTACTTTAACTTTTAACGGTATTGGACATATTTTAAAAGGTGCCAAAGGAGCAGATGCGCAACAAGAAAGTCGCGTATTAATGCTTTCAACAAAATCTCGTGGCGATGCCAATCCGATTCTATTAATTGATGAAAATGAAGTCACTGCTGGTCACGCAGCCAGTGTGGGTCGTGTAGATCCAGATGAATTATTCTATTTAATGAGCCGGGGACTAAAAAAAGATGAAGCACAGCGTTTAGTTATTCGTGGCTTCTTAGGTCCAGTTTTAACGGCGATTCCAGTGAAAGCGACGCAAGATCAGTTAATTGCCACCATCGAAGGGAAGTTGACGAAATAATGAAAGATTTTTCTAGCCTTAGAAATGATTTTCCCATTTTATTTCAAGATGTAAATGACGAACCACTGGTTTATTTAGATAATGCAGCAACGACTCAAAAACCTACCCAAGTACTAGATGTTTTACGTTACTACTACGAACACGACAATGCTAATGTTCATCGTGGTGTTCATACTTTAGCGGAACGCGCAACCAAAGATTACGAAGCAAGTCGTGAAAAAGTCCGTAAGTTTATTAATGCTGGTGAAACAGCAGAAGTTTTATTTACCCGGGGAACGACGACTGGATTAAACTGGTTGGCGCGAAGTTATGGCGATGCTTTCGTAAAAGAAGGCGATGAAATTGTCATCTCTTATATGGAACATCATTCAAACATTATTCCTTGGCAACAATTAGCGGATCGCAAAGGAGCAACTTTACGCTATCTTTCTATTACTGACGAAGGTCATTTAGACATGGAAGAAGTCGAAAAAGTTATCAACAAAAAAACAGCGATTGTTTCATTAGCTCATGTATCAAATGTTTTAGGTGTCGTTAATCCGATTAAAGAAATTGCTCAATTAGCGCACGCCAACGATGCAGTAATGATTGTTGATGGTGCCCAATCGACGCCACATATGAAGGTGGATGTGCAAGATTTAGATGCTGACTTTTTTGCTTTTAGTGGGCATAAAATGTGCGGTCCAACTGGAATCGGTGTATTATATGGCAAACGTAAATATTTAGACGCAATGGAACCAGTTGATTTTGGTGGCGAAATGATTGACTTCGTGAATCTTTTTGACAGTACTTGGAAAGAATTACCTTGGAAATTTGAAGCAGGTACACCAAATATTGCTGGCGCAATTGCTCTAGGTGGTGCGATTGATTATTTGAACGAAATTGGGATTGAAAATATTCACCAATATGAACAAGAATTGGTTGATTACGTTTTACCAAAATTGCAAAACATTGAAGGGGTAACTATTTATGGCCCGCAAGATGTAGCTAGTCATACGGGTGTGATTGCTTTCAATATTGACGGCGTGCATCCTCATGATTTAGCGACTGCTTTAGACATGGAAGGTGTCGCGGTCAGAGCAGGACATCATTGTGCCCAACCTTTAATGAAATACTTAAATGTCCCGGCAACAGCTCGGGCAAGCTTTTATTTCTATAATACAAAAGCAGATGCTGATCGGTTGATTTTTGCAATCGAAGCAACGAAGGAGTTTTTCAAAGATGGCCTTATCTAAACTAGATAATTTATATCGCCAAGTCATTTTGGATCATTCAAGTCATCCCCATCATTTTGGAAAGATTAGTGGAGATTCTACTGCAAATATTGAAATGAATAATCCAACCTGTGGTGATGTAATCGAATTGGAATTAGCAGTAAAAGATGGAAAGATTGAAGACATCGCTTTTTCTGGCAGTGGCTGTTCTATTTCCTCTGCGTCTGCGTCAATGATGACCGATGTAGTGATTGGAAAACCAGTGGAAGAAGCCGAACATTTGGCAGTTGTTTTTGCTCAAATGGTACAGGGCAACGAAATCTCAGAAGAAGACAGTGATGCCCTCGGTGATGCCGCAATGCTATCAGGTGTGGCGAAATTCCCCGCCCGCATCAAATGCTCGACTTTAGCTTGGAAAGCTTTAGGAAAAGCTTTAACTGACGAAACTGGTCAAGCCAAAGAAGAACAACTTCATAACGAATAGGAGTGAAAAGTATGAGCGAACTTGAATTACAAGAAGAATATCAATATGGTTTTCACGATGATGTTAAGCCCGTCTTCACAACCGGTGACGGATTATCAGAAGATGTCATTCGCGAAATTTCTCGCGCTAAAAATGAACCAGAATGGATGCTTGACTTCCGTTTAAAATCTTTAAAAGCATTTTATAAGATGGACATGCCAGATTACGGTCCTGATTTATCTGATTTAGATTTTGATAAAATTAATTACTTTATCCGCTCTAGTGATAAAAAAGCCCGTGACTGGGATGATGTACCAGAAGAAATCAAAACAACTTTTGAACGTTTAGGGATTCCTGAAGCGGAACGAGCTTACTTAGCCGGTGCTTCCGCCCAATATGAATCAGAAGTGGTCTATCACAATATGAAAGACGAATTCACAAAATTAGGAATTGTCTTTACCGATACGGATACGGCTTTACAAGAGTATCCCGAATTATTGAAAGAATACTTTGGGACTTTGGTTCCTCCGACTGATAATAAATTAGCTGCCTTAAATTCAGCTGCTTGGTCAGGTGGTAGCTTTATCTATGTACCAAAAGGAGTAAAAACTGATATTCCAATTCAGTCTTATTTCCGAATTAATTCAGCCAACACTGGACAATTTGAACGGACATTAATTATCGTTGACGAAGGCGCAAGTATAAACTATGTTGAAGGCTGTACAGCACCAACGTATTCTTCAGATAGTTTACATGCTGCCGTAGTAGAAGTTTTTGTTAAAAAAGATGGCTATTGCCGCTACACAACGATTCAAAACTGGTCAAATAATGTCTATTCATTAGAAACCAAACGTGGCTCTGCTGAAGAAAACGGGACGATGGAATGGATCGATGGTAACTTAGGTTCAAAAGTAACCATGAAATATCCATCCGTGTACATGAATGGCCGTGGCGCTCGTGGAACAATGTTATCAATTGCTGTAGCTGGTAAAAATATTGTTTTAGATAATGGCGCCCGTATGATTCACAATGCACCAAATACTTCAAGCTCAATTGTTTCTAAATCAATTGCCAAAGATGGCGGCGCGGTAGATTATCGTGGAACCGTTCGTTTTACAAGAGACAGTGAAGGCTCATTTTCACATATCGAATGTGATACGATCATCATGGACGATCAATCGAGTTCAGATACCATTCCTTACAATGAAATTATGAATGGCAACGTATCTCTAGAACATGAAGCCAAAGTTTCAAAAATTTCCGAAGAACAATTGTATTACTTAATGAGTCGTGGAATCTCTGAACAAGAAGCAACTGAAATGATTGTTATGGGATTTGTGGAACCATTTACCAAAGAATTACCAATGGAATATGCTGTTGAGTTGAATCGTTTGATTCAATATGAGATGGAAGGCAGTGTGGGATAAAAAACAACTATAAACGTTTGTATAATAACGTTTATAGTTGTTTTTTTATGAAAATTAGCGATCTTGATGAAAATGACGAAACCTTTTTAGTGTATGTAATGTAATTATAAGTGAATAAGATGGACTTAATTTTATGTTATTATAGAATATACTGTATTAAAAGTTATGGATAGAGATACCATAAATAAAGAAAAAGAACATGATATTCTAGATAACGTGAAACAAGAGGAATTGTTTTTTAAATAATTCAACTATCCTCTTGTAATGAATAAAATGAGTTAAGAAGCAATAGAAGATAAGACATAGAAAATTAAAACTTCGCCTGGACAATCTTATTCTGTTGAAGAATTAATAAAAGGCTTGAACGAAACACACCATCAATTATTTTTAAGGTTAATTTCAAAATAATTTGTAGTGCTGTTAACAAAAAAAGAATCACTTTTGTAATATTAGTAATTTTTCTAAATTGAAGACTAAATGTATTTCTTAATCAATTGATGCTACAATTGTAGGGAATACATAACCAGAAAAATTAAAATGAAAAATATATATAATGACTTTTATTCATTGTATTTGAATTATAAATAGTGCTAGATAGGAGAAATAAAAAAATGATTACTGGAACAATTAAGAGTAAAATTGACAATATTTGGACAACATTATGGACTGAAGGAAGTACCAATCCATTAACTAATATAGAACAGTTAACTTATTTGCTATTCATGAAAGATTTAGATCGTGCAGAACTAGAAAAAGAAAAAAATAGTGAAGTATTAGGATTAGAATACACATCTTTATTTCCAAAAGACCACCCAGAATATCGTTGGCACACATTTAAAGACTTGGGTGATGCTCAAGAGATGTTCAATTTGATGCAACAAAAAATTTTTCCTTTTATAAAAAATTTGAATGGTGAAAATGATGATACTGCTTTTTCAAGATATATGAAAGATGCAATTTTTCAAATTAATAAGCCGGGAACATTACAAAAAGTAGTAGAGGCTTTAGAAGAATTACCAACTGAAGACAGAGATATGCAAGGGGATATTTATGAGTATCTTTTATCCAAACTAGCTACTTCTGGAACAAATGGACAATTTCGTACCCCACGTCATATTATAAAGATGATGGTAGATTTGATTGCTCCTACCCCCCAAGATATAATCAGTGACCCAGCTATGGGTTCGGCAGGGTTTCTAGTTGCAGCGAGCGAGTATGTAAGAAAACATCATCCAGAATTATTTTTAGATTCAATATTAAGTAAGCATTATCACAATAATATGTTTCATGGAAATGATATGGACAGTACGATGTTAAGAATTGGTGCAATGAACATGATGCTTCATGGGGTGGATAATCCGCAAATTAAATACCAAGATTCTCTTTCACAAGATAATATAGAGCGGGAAAAATATTCTCTAATATTAGCTAATCCGCCATTTAAAGGTTCTTTGGACTATGATACTACAGCAAATGATTTGTTAGCTTCTATTAAAACTAAGAAAACTGAATTACTCTTTTTGGCTTTATTCTTGAGAACGCTAAAACCAGGAGGTCGAGCAGCAGTGATTGTTCCTGACGGTGTTTTATTCGGTTCGTCCAAAGCCCATAAAGATATTCGGAAAGAAATTGTTGAAAAAAATAAATTAGAAGCAGTCATTTCAATGCCAAGTGGAGTATTCAAGCCTTACGCTGGAGTTTCAACTGCTATCCTAATTTTCACTAAGACTGAAATTGGCGGTACAGATAATGTTTGGTTTTATGATATGCAGGCTGATGGCTATAGTTTGGATGATAAGCGTAATCCAATCAAAGAGAATGATATACCTGATATTGTCGAGCGGTTTAAACATCGTAAACAAGAAATAGATTGCAAACGTAAGGATCAGTCATTTATGGTTCCGGTTGAGGAACTGGAAGGAAATGATTATGACTTAAATATTAATAAGTATAAAGAGATTGAATATGATGAAGTGGAGTACGAAGCTCCTATTATTATTTTGAATAATATCGAAAAACTCGAAAAGACTATTGCTGAAGGAATAAATGAATTGAAATCGTTGGTGCGAAATAATGACTAAATTGAATGAAGTAGCAGTTATTAATATGGGACAATCACCTGATTCAAAATACTATAATGATGCCGGTCAGGGAATACCATTTTATCAAGGGATTAGCGATTTTGGTAAAATCTTTCCTTCTCCTAAAAAATTCACGACCAAGCCTATAAAGATTGCAGAAAAAAATGAAGTACTTCTTGGGGTAAGAGCTCCAGTTGGAGATGTAAATATTTCGAACACTAGATGTTGTATTGGGAGAGGGCTGGCAAGTATCTCACCTAAGTCAGAATT
This sequence comes from Enterococcus alishanensis, assembly GCF_019218635.1. Taxonomy (GTDB): domain Bacteria; phylum Bacillota; class Bacilli; order Lactobacillales; family Enterococcaceae; genus Enterococcus_A; species Enterococcus_A alishanensis. The sequence goes on from NZ_JAHUZB010000001.1 coordinate 432,068, forward strand.
CCTAGATTTAAAATACTTGTACTATTTGATGCATACGAAAAAAAAAATATTAAATAACCAATCCACTGGGAGTACATTTAAAGCAATAAATAAAAAAAATTTATCTGATTTAGAAGTCCCCTTACCTAATCTTATACTGCAAAAGAAAATAGCAAGCACATTAGATTTAGCTTCAGAATTAATCGAAAAACGTAAAGAACAGATTGCTGAAATGGATAAGTTAATTCAAAGTGTGTTTTATGAAATGTTTGGAGATCCTAACAGGCTTTCAAAAGAGTGGAAGGTAAATCTGAAAAGTATTGCTAATATTACTACTGGAAATACTCCTTCTAGAAAAGAATTAAAAAATTATGGTAATCATATGGAGTGGATAAAAACTGACAACATGAGTTTTGATTTTTTATATCCATCTAAGGCTACTGAGTATTTGTCAGAGATAGGGGTTAATAAAGGGAGAACTGCTGATAAAAACTCAATCCTTATGACTTGTATAGCTGGATCCAAAAAATCAATTGGTAAAGTAGTATTACTGAATAGAGTAGTGGCTTTTAATCAACAAATTAATGCTATTACAGTGAATGATAGTATTCATGTTAAGTATTTATTCTATACTTTAAAGTTTTCTAAGGTTCGCTTAGAAGATTTTGCGAATGATAGTATGAAAAAAATGATAACTAAATCAAAACTAGAAACTTTTGAAATAAATAATGTGGATATGAAGAGACAACTTGAATTTACTTCTATCGTCGAAGAAATCGAAACACAAAAGAAAACTATGGAAAAATGCTTACATGAAATGGAAAATAATTTTAATGCCCTAATGCAAAAAGCATTTCGTGGAGAGCTCTTTCCAGAAGAATAATTTCAGAAATTGAACGAAAGGAGAAAAAAATGGGGAATTTTGATTTTTTGACAAAAGATAAAGATTATCAAGGATTTGCTCAAGCTTGTATTGATACAGAAAAAGCAATGAATGTTAGCACGATTATGGTAGCAATTTGCTGCCGACGTGCGCTTGAACTTTCAGTTAAGTGGGTTTATCAATTTGATAGTGAGTTGAAAGTTCCTTATCGTGATAATCTATCTTCCTTAGTCAATCAGCGTGAGTTTCAAGATATACTTGATCCCAATTTACTGCCTGCTATTCGTTTTATTATTAAACTAGGGAATGTTGCTGTACATAATAATGCAACAGTCAAGCGAGAAGAGGCTATATTAGCTATAAAAAATCTATTCCAATTTATTTTATGGATTGATTATTGTTATGGCGAAAATTATCAAGATAGAACGTTCAATGAGGCGGTTCTTAGTTTATCAAAAACTATCAAAGAAAAAGAATCGCCGCGTCAACTAGAAGAGCTAACAGAAAAAATTAATGTGACTGATCCGCCACTTAAAGAATTGCAACAATCTCTACCAGATGAAACACGTGTAGATTTCATGAATAAACGAAAAAGTACAGTTGAATCTGGAAACTACGATTTTCGTATTGATAAAATTTCTGAAAGTGAAACGCGTAAGCGATATATTGATATTGAGTTACGACTTGCTGGTTGGAAATTCGATGAAAATATTGAAATAGAAGAGAAAATTGAAGGAATGCCTAATAAATCTGGTTTTGGGAAAATTGATTATGTTTTATATGGGAAAAATGGGCTGCCCTTGGCAATTGTCGAAGCAAAAAGAACGATGAAAAGCCCTAAAGAAGGGCGACAGCAGGCAAAACTTTATGCCGATCTCTTAGGAAAAAAGAAAGATCAAAAACCTATTGTTTTCTATACGAATGGGTTTGAAACATGGATGATTGAAGAACCCTATCCAGCTAGAGAAGTATCTGGTTTTTATACACAAGATGAGTTGCAGCTAATCATTGATCGAAGAGAAACAAAACGATCATTGAACTCAATAACTATTAACGATGATATAACGAATCGTTTTTACCAAAAAGAAGCAATTATTAATACTTGTGAGGCATTCGAGAATAGGCAACGTGAATCACTATTAGTGATGGCGACAGGAAGTGGAAAAACAAGAACGGTTATCTCTATTGTTGATGTATTAACACAGGCAAATTGGGCTAAGAATGTCTTGTTTTTAGCAGATCGAACTTCGTTGGTAAAACAAGCTTTTCGTAACTTTAATCAGCTGTTGCCAAATCTTTCGTTATGTAACTTATTGGAAGCGAATACGGAGAAGAATAATCCGCGTACTAGTCGAATGATTTTCTCGACATATCCAACAATGATGAATGCTATTGATTCAGTTAAACATGAAGAAAACTGGCTGTTTACGGTTGGACATTTTGATTTGATTATTGTTGATGAAGCTCACAGAAGTATTTACCAAAAATATCGTGCTATTTTTGATTATTTTGATTCCTTAATAGTAGGTCTTACTGCAACACCAAGAGAGGATATTGATAAAAATACCTACGATCTCTTCAACTTAGAAAATGGTGTTCCGACGTATGCTTATGATTTGGATAAGGCAGTGGATGATGGTTTTTTAGTGAAGTATAAAACGATTGAAACAGAACTAAAAATTCCGAGTGAAGGCATTCATTATGAGGACTTAACTGAGGAAGAGAAACAGGCATTTGATGATACTTTTGAAGATGAACCAGAGGTTAAGGATATTGATCCAGAAGCAATTAACGAATGGCTGTTTAATAAACATACGATCGACCTTGTTTTAAAAGAAATAATGAACAAAGGAATACAAGACTCTAGTGGTGATGAGATTGGAAAAACGATTATATTTGCGAAAAATCATCGTCACGCAGAAATGATAAAAGAGCGTTTTGATCTCCTTTTCCCTTATAAAGGAGATAGTTATGCTGATGTTATTGATTATAGCGTTAATTATCATCAAAGTTTGATTGATACTTTTTCAGTGAAAGAAAAGTATCCTCAAATTGCTATTTCTGTTGATATGCTTGACACAGGTATTGATGTGCCAGAGGTAGTGAATCTAGTTTTTTTCAAAAAAATCAGATCGAAAATCAAATTCTGGCAAATGCTTGGTAGAGGGACAAGATTATGTGAAAATCTATTTGGTCCAGGACAAGATAAAGATGGCTTTCTAATTTTTGATTATGGTCGAAATTTTGAATTTTTCCGAGAAGATAAGCAAATAGGAGAGGCTAGGCTGGTGACTCCATTGACTCAAAGGCTCTTTAATTTAAAAGTTGAATTGATTTATGAATTACAAGCCATACAGTATCAAGAATCTTCATTTATTTCATATCGAACCGAGCTGGTTAATCAGTTGTTTTCATTTGTCCAACAGCTAGATCAAAATTATTTTATGGTTCGTATGGAAATCAAACATGTGGATAAATTCTCACACTTAGACTCATGGAAAGCATTAACTATTTTAAATGTTAATGATCTAAAAAAACATATTTCACCTTTGATTGAACCGGAAAAGGATGATGAACTCGCTAAGCGATTTGATTTATGGGTATTTACTATTGAATTATCTACATTAACAAAGAGCAATGCAACACGAGCAATCCGACAAGTGATGGAAAGTGCTCAAGAACTTCAAAAACTGGGGACAATTCCTCAAATTTTGGAGCAAAAAGAGTTGATTAAAAAAATCCAAGAACCAGAATTTTGGGAGCAACCAACTCTTGAAACGTTGGAAGAAGTTCGCTTAGCATTAAGAGAGCTAATTCGTTTTATTCCTAAGTACACACAAAGAATCTATTACACTAATTTTGAAGATGAAATTATCTCGATACATGAAGATGATGCACCACTTTTAAAAGTAAATGACTTGCGTAGTTACAAAGAGAAAGTCGAAAATTATATCAGAGCACATTTGGATAACACTGCTGTCTACAAGTTACATCACAACCGTCCATTGACCAAGAAAGATGTAGAGATGTTGGAAGAAGTTCTCTGGGAGAAATTAGGTTCAAAAGATCAGTATAAAGAAAGTTACGGAGAAAAATCAGTGACTCTCTTAGTAAGGGAGCTGATAGGGTTAGATAAAGGTGCCGCAAAGGCTGTATTTTCTGATTTTTTATCTACTGAAAAGTTGAACTCACAACAATCAGAATTTATTAAATTGATCATAGCTTATGTTGTTCAGAATGGTTATTTAGAAAAAGCACAACTTCTGGAAGATCCTTTTAAACGTATCGGAACTATTGTCAATTTATTTGGTGATAACCAGAGGCAAATTCAGACATTAATTCAATCAATAGATTCAATTAATGACAATGCTAAGATTATTAATTAATTTTTATAAAATAAGGATTCATTTTTGATGAATTTAAATTGTCTAAAAGTAAGATTGTTTTTGTTTGTCTAAAAATCTTTTTTGCAAAAAAGATATAGAATTATATATATCACCATTGGAATGAAATTTGTATCAAAGGAGGAACAGTAGTGAAAGAAATTAGTTTGGTAGAAGAAAAGAATGAGGATGAGAGTATTTCAAACGATGAACTATTTAATATAAGTTCTTGGGGAGCAGATTTATCTTTTAGAGAAATAATAATGATGTATGATGAAGGTGAGCTGCTTAAACCTGAATTACAAAGAAATTATGTCTGGACAAAATTAGAGGCAAGCCGTTTTATAGATTCCATATTGCTTGGTTTGCCTGTACCTAGTATATTTTTTGCAAAAGTTGAAGATGAAAAAAAACTAATAATTGATGGGTATCAAAGAATCATGACTGTTTATGATTTTGTAAAAGGAGTTTTCAGTGGAAATAATCAGTCTTTCAAGTTATCCAATAGCGAGGCTATTAATAAAAGATGGCGAAATAAGACATTTGTTGAATTAACTGAAGATGAGCAAATTAGAATAAGGGCAACTACAATTCATGCAATTATCTTTGAACAAAAACAGCCTAGAAACGATAGTGGAATGTATCAAATTTTTGAAAGAATAAATACAGGCGGAAAAACATTAAAATCTCAAGAAATAAGGAATTGTATTTATCAAGGAGATATGAACTCCATTCTAATAGAATTAAATAAAGAAGAGATATGGAGAAAAATTTTACAAAATGATAAATTGGATTCTAGAATGTTAGATATCGAGTTGATTTTAAGATTTTTTTCTATAAGTCATTTGTATAGTAACACCCCTGATACCCATACCATCAATCTTACAAACTACTTGAACTGGTATATGTCAGATAAGAAAAATATGAATGAAGGTCAAATTAAGAAACTAACACAAATATTTATTGACACTATGAATCAGGTATTTGAAATATTTAATGACTTATCTTTTAGAAAGCCAACTAATATAAATAGAAAAATTAAAGTCAATCCTGTTATTTTTGATGCAGTTTCAGTAGCTACATTAAGAGTAATTGAAAATAAATTAGAGTTAGCATCAAAAGAAGCCATACTAGATAGATATGGTAAATTATTTTTAGATGAGGAATTTATTGATATGATTTCGAAAAGAACTACAAATATTGATAACATAATTGGTAGGATAAATAAAGTTTATGTTGATGTATATGGTGGTAAAATATAATGAAGCATGACATTTATACTGATTCTATGTTTAATGAGGAAGTTCAAAATAATTTGATTGGTGTTTTATCAGAGTTAAATGCTATCAGACAAATTATTAATAAGGATCACTTTTCTTCTGCTAATCCCTATTTGATAAATTATTCAATCGTTAGGTCAAGTGGAACTCTTGAACAAAGCTATAAAACTCTAATTTATGATTTTCTAAGAGTAGAAGAAAAAGAAAAGTTAAATGTCTATCTAAAAAAAAATATTGTAGATTCTTCTTCTAACCCTAATACAGGGAATATAACGAAAATGCTCGAAGGAATGGATGGTATGTGGTCAAATAAATTCAATGAAAATATAAATTTAATTAGCAAGGAAGGGGAACACAAAGCAAATTTAAATAGTTTGGTTCAATCAAGAAATGATTTTGCTCACGGAGTGAATCTTTCTAGTATAAAGATGGAAACAGTTATTAAAAATTACGAGTCAGGTATATATATATTGAAAGTTTTAGACTGCATATTAAATGAAATTGAAATGGATATCTAAAGGTTAAAATAATTAAGTAGTTCAATACGTTCTCTTAATGCATGCTTTTTAAAAACTAACACCCAAACTAGCACCAATCCCGAAAAATCATCAGAATTTCATGGCATCGCTCAAAACAGCGGATGTTGATCTAACAGTATTTAGAAGCTGTTGAAACTTGTAGAAAACACCATCCCTTTGCTGGAAGGCAGTGTGGGATAAACCTGTTTTACTAGCTAGAAACCTTATTTTGTAGGGTTTCTAGCTTTTTATTTTGCGTAAAAATAGGTAGGCTCTGTGAAAAGGTCTGTGCCTTTTTTTAAAACCAACAAATTGAGCAAATTTATCAGCTTTTGCGGTAATGGGAAGTAGGTCTATAAATATATGGTCAAGATAACAGTATCGAATATATCACCCTGGTTGTAACTGTTTGTAATATAGATAATAAAACTTTGAGATAGATTCATTGTAAAATGTCCATCGTACTATTAGCATATTTTGGTATACTTAATTCTAGGTGATTTAGTTCAACATTATTTTTTGCATAGGAAATAATTAAAAAATAACTGTATTGGCTAACAGAACATCCAAAAAATATTGAAGTTGGAAATAGTCACACTAAATAAAAACAGGTAGCGAGGTAAATAAATTGAGTATTGAAACACTTTTTATGACATTTATTGTTTATTCATTTGTAGGTTGGGTTTGGGAAAGTATTTTTTGTTCGATTAAGGATAAACATTTTGTGTATCGAGGTTTTTTATTAGGACCATACTGTCCTGTCTATGGTTTTGGTGTAGTTGCAGTACTGTTATTAGTACCAGAAAACGCGGGAACCTTACTAAACTTATATTTCAATGTTGTTGTAATTGTAACGATTATCGAATATATAACTAGCTGGTTACTTGAAAAATTATTTAATATGAAATTATGGGATTACACAAATGTTCCATTAAATATTGGTGGAAGGGTCGCTGTTCCTGTTTCTCTTTTTTGGGGTATTGGCTGTCTTATTCTAATAAAAATTGTTAATCCATTTTTTCAATATTATATTCATCTTTTCATAAATAATACACGGAGCATTGGCCCGATTCTTTTAGCAATCTTATTTTTAACTGATGTCGTGACGACATTTACATTTACAATTACTACTAAAAAAGAAGTCGAAGTTCACATAGATGAATCTGATACTGAGAACGCGGCAATCAAAGAATACAGGCTAAAACATATATTCGAAAATAAAAGATCTTCAAAGGGTAGAACAAAGGTGCTTGAAAATTTGTCTCAAAAACATAAAAATTTGCGACTTCATAATCTGAATAGAATTGTAAAGAATTATCCCAATATGAAATTTAAAAAAAGTAATTAGTATGAGCATAATTCATATTAAGAACCAAATTTCTCTATCTATGTAACCATGATTACAAAATAAAATAGAGAATACCAAATGAAGCATACCAACTACTTTTCATTTTTAACGAAAAAATTTTTTCGTTTTAATTAATGCCCATCACTTTTTTTATAGTAAAGCATTTATAGACTTAAGGAGACAATTATAATGATTAGACGAATAAAATCGGTTGTATTGCTAGGTCTTTTAGCGTGCACAGATTATCATTAGAAAAAATATATTATTCAAGAATACGAGGCGGTTTAAAATGGAAAACAATAAGTTTATTAGATATTTGAGTTGGACAGCAACTATCATGTCAATTTTGATGTACGTTTCTTATATACCTCAGATAATAGACAACTTGTCCGGTTCAAAGGGTAATCCTATACAGCCAATGGTAGCAGCAGTGAATTGCACCTTATGGGTAATTTATGGTCTTGGAAAAAAACCAAGAGATATCCCATTAGCAACAGCTAACTTTCCAGGGATAATATTTGGCTTAATAACATTTCTTACTGCTTTATAATAATCGATTATTCAAAGATGATCTCATTACATGCGAATTGCTTAACTGTGAAAAAAAGTTCTTATAGTAGTTATTCCCTAACACTTTCGCCAATGGTTTTAGCCGATATAAATGCGAAAAATAGGAAAGCTTGAAATAATATATCAAAATTGTAATTGGAGAAGTTTTTAGTTACAGCGATGTTCATTCATAGTAAGTTAGCCGTTATCTTTTTAAAAGCGGGGCAAATGTAGCTAGAAAATTATACAGTTTCTTCCAGAAGTTCCATTTAAAAGGTAAACATCAGAATATATATTTAATCAAAAGTTGCTAAAGAGGAATTAAGTAAACTAGTGTAAAAAGAAAAGAGGAAAACTATGTCATCAATTGAATTAGAATCAGGCAGATTAACGATTGAGCAATTAAATGGTATTTTCAGAGCTATTCCACAGGAATTTGATTTTATCGATGAAAACGACATTGTGAAGTGGTACTCTAATAACTCTATGCGGTTGTTTGACAGAGATAAGAGTGCTTTGAACAAGCATGTTTTGGATGTACACCCAGGAAAAAGCAGTAATCGAATAAATAAATTGCTGGATCAAATGCATAGTGGAGAAATCAGTCAACAAGTAATGGTCATTCCAGCAAAAGGGAAGCAAATTCAAATTAGCTTCTTCGCAGTGAGAGATGACGAAGGCAATTACATCGGCTGTATTGAAGTGACTCAGGACGTTTCACATTTAGTTGGTAAATCAAAAATTGGACACTTTTTGAATTTGATTAAAAAGGGTTCTAAATAATGGAGTTGAATGAATCTTGAAGAAGAAATTAGTAGTAGCCATGGGAATTATTGTGTTAATAACGGGCGGAATCTTAGCCATAATTAATTTAAAAAGTGACAATGATTCTGGTTGGCTTGTGGGGAACTGGCAATCTCCTGATAGCGAACTTAACAGTACATTAGATATAACATCTACCAAAAGTAACGAGATATCATTGACCATTGATGATCAACAAACGATGAAACTCAGACGAGTTAATAAAAATACTGATGAAGCATTAGTATATAAAGATAGTGATGGTACTACGTATAAATTTATCAAAGTATCTAATGCCAAATTAAAGTTTATATTGACTGCAAAAGAAGGTTTGATAGGTCAAACAAATGCCTTAGTTTACAATAAAAAATCGTCTATAAAATGAGAAATAATATCCCACGCAAGATGAGATTCTAATAATATGTATTTTGGCGTTGATGATCTGTGAAAAAATCTGTGACATTGGGTAAAACTATGTGCCTTTATCTTATCGCTATTAGGTTAAAAGACTTCAATAGTGAGAATGAACATATCTACTCGAAACTATAAAATAGCCAGGTTTTATATGGAAGGTTCTGTAGGATAATAGAATTAAACAAAAAAGTTTAAAGGATGTGAAACCAACATTCTTTAAGCTTTTTTATTTTTGGGGAATATTTTAAAAAATAATAAATATAATGTTTATTTAAATAATTTTTTTAAATAAGAATAACTCAAAATTCTCTTGACAAACATCTAAAATGATTTTAAGCTTAATTTGTAAATTAAATTTATCAAAAAACGCGTATTTTTTTAAACTTTTTAATATTTTATATAAAATTATTTGATATTTTCTTATTTTATCTTTCGATATATAAAAAATGGTTATAAAAATATCGTTTTTTTGAATATTTGTTTTTTAATGTGTTGATAGTAATAATTTTCTCAATGTTTAAAGGTGTTCAATCTTTAATCTAATAATTATTAGTCTTGAAACAGAATTTTTGAGGGGGTGCATGATGGTGTAGTTGGTAAGATGTCGCTGAAACTAAAACCAATTGATAGTTACTTTGTTTTTGAGATGTCCGTTTTTGATTTATTAGATAACTTGAATATGTATTTTTGAATGCGCATTCAATTTGTTAATTAAGAAAAGGAGATGTACAGAATGAAAATGAATAAAAAAATGTTAATGGGTGCATTGTTGTGCGGTAGTTTGTTACTAGGTAGTTTACCAGTAAATGCTGAGAGTCTACCGTCAACTGCTAAGACTCCAGGTAGTATTGTTTTAGAAGAAAATGATGATCCGACTAAGCCAGTAGATCCAACAGACCCTACTAAACCATTGGAACCAGAAGATCCAGATAATCCAGGTACCGGAAATGAAGGTCCTCTATCATTGGATGTTGCACCGAAAAAATTTGATTTTGGTGTGCAAAAAATGTATCAAACTAAACATACTTACACTGGTGTAGCTATGGATAATTCCGAAGAACGAGGTGATCGACACTACTTACAAGTAACGGATAATCGTGAAGCAGATGTTACTGGTTGGACTGTAAAAGTTAAACAAGATCGAGAATTGACTGATGATGGGACTAACAATATTTTGACGGGTGCTTATATTAAATTACCAAAAGCAGATGCTCGGAATAGTTTAAATGTTCCGTCAACTTCTATCGATACTAGTTTTACAACGGTTGGTGGATCTGGGTTGAATATTTCAACTGCTGAACAAACTGTTTTTGCTCCAACATCAACAACGACAAATAAAGGGAAAGCAACCTCAACTTCATTGTGGAAATCTAGCGAAGTTGAATTAACCATTCCTGCAGGAGTAGCTAAAGCAGGAACTTATACGAACAATGTGGAATGGTCACTAACTGCCGGACCAACAATCTAATTTGTAGAGGAGTAGACAAAAGTGAAAAATTTTAAATTAGCCAGTATCGCATTAATCATTGCTCTATCTCTGTCTACAGTATCACCTGTATTAGCAGCAGAAAATTCAGTGGGGGAAACTGATGGTAATATTTCTTTTGTGATTAATGATGATCCGACTAAACCAGTAGATCCAACAGATCCGAGTAAACCTGATCCTGGTGGAAATGATGGTGATAATGAAGAAACCAAGAACCAAGGGCCATTGTCACTAGATGTAATTCCAAAGCAATTTAAATTTGGTACACAAAAAGTTTCTGCAACGGCAGCAACCTACAAAAATACCCCTGAAAGTACCAATAAACTTAATTATTTACAAGTAACTGATAATCGTTCTGAGCTCAATGGTTGGAGCGTCAATGTTGGAATGACTGAGTTTACAAGTACGACAAGTGATGTTTTAGCTGGTGCAACGCTTGTTCTGCCATCAGGTGTAGCTAGAAATAGCACTACTGGCGAAACACCTGTTTCGAATATTTCTACAAAAGGTGGAACTATTTCAGCTGATGAATTAAATACTCTTACCGTATTTGGGGTTGATAACTCAGGTGTGGGTAAAGCAACTTCTGTGAACACTTGGAATGCAGCGGAAGTTGCGTTAAATGTTCCAGGTGGACAATCAAAAGAAGATAAGACATATGAATCCACTATAACTTGGACATTGACTGCAAATGTGTATAGCTAAAAAATAAATTATATATAGGGAGTTATGCTGAATGAAAAAATTAAATATATTATTTGTTAATTTGCTGGCATTTCTTTTGTTTTTTATTGGGGGAAGCATAGTCACTGTAGCATCAACTCAAAATGCTGGTGTCGGATATAGTGTACAAAAAATTAGTCCTGAAGGAGCACAAGTTTCAGAAGCCAGTTCGTACTATGATTTACTGGTGACTCCAGGAGAAACACGAACGATTCAAGCACGGATTCAGAATTCCGAGGCAGAAGAAATCAGCGTTCATTCTGACATATTTACAACCTATACAAATGCTAATGGAGAAATTAGCTATACTTCCCAACCAGAAAAATACGATAGTAGTTTAAAATTTAAGGTTAGTGATTTTTCGACGATTGTAGCATCAGATATTGATGCTACAATTGCACCAAATAGTTCTGAAGTTGTCACAGTAGAAATCAAAATACCCAATAATATTCCAGATGGTGTTTATTTAGGTTCTTGGTATTTTTTAAAGGATGGGCAAGATGAAACGACTTCTAGTTCTGAAGGAATTTCTATTAATAACATGTATAGTTATGCGATGGCTATCAAGCTAACTGTGAATAAAGAGATTGAAGCACCCAATATGAACTTACTAAATATTACGACAGGATTGAATAATTATCGAAAAGTAATCAATGCGAATTTACAAAATGATCAAGCAGCAGTTTTATCTAATCTAACTGTTTCGGCAGAAGTAATGAAACGTGGAGAGTATGAAGTGTTGTATTCTAACGAAATTAGTGGGTTAATCATGGCACCAAATTCAAACTATTCCTTCCCAGTTTTTTATAATGATGAACCAATGGAAGCAGGTCGTTATACGATGAATGTAAAAGCGACCACGACAGATCCAAAATGGGCAGAAAAGACTTGGGAATGGACAGAAGATTTCACGATTACGGAAAATGAAGTGAGAGAATATAGTTCAAAAGCAATTAATGATCCTGAAGTCGAAGAATCAAATTGGACATGGTTAATTATATTATTAATAGTCATTCTAATAATACTATTATTAATATTACTTTTTGTCTTGTATCGTCGTAAAAAGAAAAAAGAAGAAGAACAGGATAGATAAACTAACAACTTTAAACTAGTAAGTATTATGATTTCAGTGTATATACAATACACCAATTATTTCTAATGATTTGAAACAAGGAGGTACTGAGCAATGAAAAAATTCTTTGCTTTGTTTTGTTCCATATTTTGTTTTTTGTGGATCCTCCTCATTAACAGTCCTGTCGAAGTAATGGCCGCTTCGACACCAGGTAGTGTTACTTTATCAGAATTTGCGGATTCGCCAACACCAGATCCTGGTGAACCTGCAGGACCGCAAGGAAATCCGGTAACAACTGGTTATCGTCCTGCAAGTAACATAAGAAAGACCCTTCCACAAACGGGAGAAATAATTTCCATAAGTCTATCTTTAATAGGCATTCTCTTGGTTTTGATAATTTTACTTTGCCTGTTATATAAGAGGAAAAAGGAATACGCGAAAGAAAAAACTATCTGAATAAGAACAAATAGCCCCTTTATACTATTGTGAATTCAAATTTTCAGATAGAGAAATTAAAATAATATTTAATTGAGATATATCTGGAAATTAAGATAAGGATGGGTATAAATGGATAGAAAAATTAAAGGTTTAATGATGTTATTTTTAACATTTTTTTTAGCAGCAGTTTTTCCATTGACAGCTGCTGCGGCAGATGATGAAGATCCAAATTTAGGTGAATATGACGAATTTAAATTTGGGAAAGAATATGAACCAGACATTAATCTGGGAGCTGATGATCCTAATGCGGGTCAAATACGTGAGGAAACAGATGAGAACGGTAACGTTACTAGAATTTTCTTAGAAAGCCTTATGGAAACCAATTATACAACTCCTCAAAAAGAAGGAGGGGTTATTGGGATTGGTGAGAAAAATAACGATTACACTAAGTTATCTTCAATGAAGCTACTTACTCGAGACGCAGGATTTCTTGCTAATATTGTCGGAATCGATCCTAAGGCGGAGTTTAGGACAAGTTATACACCGGGTTCGAGCAGCGAACCATTTAAAGGAGGAACTTGGAAAGGTACCGGGATTGTTCCCTTGACTGCAAGTATAAAACTTGAAGGAGCTAGTAATGCTCTATCTGATATCCAGACAGGAAACTATGGTGCATACGTGCGGCTAGCTTTTTCCCCAGGTGTAGATGCTCGTTCGATGGCAAAATCAATTAACTGGAAAAACTCTGGAGCTAGTTCAAGGTATATACTTCGAGCCCTTAATACTGTCCCTCTACCATTTCCTAAACTTTATTTTCCAGTTACTTGGGCTCCGAGATACACTAGATGGAGTGAAGATGATCCTAGCGCCATTTATATCTTAATTAAAGGTGTAAATTACAGTAACTTTTCGTTGTCTGAAAGAGGGGATATGACCACTCGTCCTATTGTTTTAGAAGGTCTGATCGCCACATTGAGCGGGTTGGGTGATATACTCGGCCATGCTGCAGGGCATATTGACATTGACGTCAATCGTTACGAAGGGAATTTAACAAGAAATGAATTGATAGAAATGAACTATGATCCTATTGGGAATGCTGATGCCTTTAAAGGAGCAGATAATAGTCCAGGTAAGGTATTAACTAAAGGAACCTTACCACCTGATCCGGCTAATAAATTGGAATGGGCATTCTACCTTCTTGATAACGAACTGATGCTAGCACCAGGATTAGCTGGGTACGGAAAGAGATTAGGGGGAATTGAGGATGCGTATTTCGATATAAGTAAACTTGAAAAAAATCCAGTAGAAAACAATTCAATCCCTTCCTGGAGTAGCTATTTCTCACCAATTGATAAGATTAGAGATGTGTCAGATCAAATATCCAGTGATGGTTTAAACCTCGATCCTCTGAAAAGTTTTAATCTTCATTCCCAACTGGACGGTGAGGGTAATTATCTGGCGACAGAGTTCCAAGAGCTTGACGGAGATGATTATACTATGGCTCTCGAAGGCTCGCTGTACAATGAAAGAAACCTTACTCTCTCTCATAAAGATTTGTTGATGACATACGGAGAACTTAATGATCCTTCCCTCAGTGAAAAAGGTGGTCGAGGGAATCGGTTTATGCGAATCGTCGATTTCTTTGAAAGAAAAGATATTACTGATGACCCTACAAAAAATATCGTTACTAGCCAAACTATTTTAGATGACGAAGGAAATCAGCAACCGATTTCTGCCTTAATGAATTATTTAAATGTCAGTCGTCCGGTGTACTTTAATGGTACAGCTACCGCAAGCGTTGGTGGCGAAACAGGCAAAATCAACTCGGCTATCTTAAATGTGTTACAAAAATTTGAAAAACCAATTATTAAATTGGATGATCAAAACTCTACAGATTTAAAACTAAGGGAACGCGGTCAATTACAAGGAACAGTCAGCTCGGTAGAATCTGGCAAAGTTAAGATGTATTATTCACTTGATGGTGGAGAGTATCAATTGCTTTCGGAAATTGATACTAGTAATGATCTTGGGGATGAAAAAGAATTCGAAATTCCCAATTTATTATATCTAGATGTAGGAGATATAGGTACGCATAGATTTTCATTTAAAGCAGTGGATGAATATAATCAAGAATCCGATATTGTCACACAAACGGTAAATGTATCAGCTAATAAGTATAAAATTAATTTAAAATATCTCAACAATGCGGATGAACCTATCACAGAGGCTAGAGAGATTGAGATTGATGATACCGATTTAGCAGTTGATGGTACCTATAATTTAAACTTGCAGGATTACGAATATGACAAGGATAACTGGATTTTTAAATATGCTACTTTAAACAAAGAAAGTACTCAGTATCAATTAGCTGATCCTGTTTCATTAACTTTGGGTATGCTTGAAAAAAATCAAACGAATGTGAATTATTATTATGCAGCTAACCTTCCAGAATTCACTGTTCCTAATGCAATAGATTTTGGTGAGAAAAAGACTGAATTCAAAGAAAAGAATTATTTCCCTGAAAGTATTGACGGTAAACTTGAAATTAAAAATAATACTAATACTACTGACTGGGCATTAAATGTCGAAAGTACAAAAATAATTGATTCTAATCAATCTAAAGAACTAAATGGTGCATTAAGTTATTATAAGAACGGAGCACCAAAAAATGTAATAAATGAATCTTTGACTATATTTGATGCCAACTCGGATGGAGATGCTAGTAGTGGCGTTACTATTTCTGATGATTGGACATTAGAGAGTAATTTAGGTAATGTGCCAGAAAATAAGAGAAATGGTTTTTCTATCAAAACAGCTGGAGGTAGTTCTAAAGGGGATTATAAAGCAACATTAAATTGGACATTTATTAATGGTATTCGGCCATAGAGTAAATTTTCTCTACGAAAAAGGGAACAAAAATAATAGCTTAAAGAAAATTTGTTTTATCGATTAATTTTCTTTAAGCTTTTTTGATTTAAAAAGAGTCACTCAATTTATTCATTTAATTGAAAGTCCAAATAAACTGGATTATGATCCGAATATTCAAATTCGGTATCTTCTACTTGTAAATTTTTCACTTCAATATTATCTGAAACGATAAAGCCATCAATTAAAGTAGTGTATGTTTTTCCCTTTTGATAAGGTTCGTTTAAATCACGAGCAGATGGAACAGCATCTTTAGCTAAGTCTTTATTTGGTAGACTAAAACCGGCGGGTAATTTTTCTTTTGGAAATGGGTGCGTCCAAGTGCGACGTTCTTTCGTCTTGTTAAAAATTTCTGGACTATTGCCTAAAAGATCGTGATTATAATCGCCAGCAACTACTACATAATTGCCTTTTTGATATTCTTCGCTAATAAATTCAAACAGTTTATTAAATTGCGCTGTTTGAATTTTTTTGTCACTTGTATAAGCTGAAAAATGGATATTTATGGCAACTAATTGCTTATCATTTTCAGTAGGGATATATGCGGCAGTAAAAGCGCGATCTAAGTCGAAAAATTTATTAAAATTAGTTTCAATCGGTAAAGAATAACGTCTGGCAGCTGTTATTTCTCCATGACTCAAAGTAACTAGGCCAGATTTAGCTTGGCCGATTGGTTGAGTAAAGGGATAGAATAAATAGGCTGAGTGATAATTTTCACCGTATAGATTATTATAGCTTGGTAATTGATCTTTTAGCATTTGGACTTCGTTGACTTGTCTTGAACGAGTTCCTTTTTGATCGACTTCTTGATAGAAAGCCAAGGTTGGATCCAAACTTTTAGTCGTATTTATGACGCCAGCTAAATTAGCTTTCACTGATTGTGAAGAATCAGCAATTGATTTATCCCCACCATCCATAAAGAAGCTGTAACTTGGTGGATAAGAGCCATAGCCAATATTATAGGTCATAGCGCGATATTCGGTATTCGTTGTTAGTTCTTGCTGAGAAATATTTTGTGGTTTTAATGCTTGGTTATCAGCAATGCGGTCATAAGAGGCAAAAAGATAGATAAGATAGCCTGCGATTACAATAACAAATAAGCCAATTAAGATACCAATTATTTTCAATATTTTTTTCATTTTTAATCCCTCCAAAGATATGATAGCAGAATTTTATAGAAAATAATCTTAGTTAGTTTTAAACTTAGCGAAAGAGATGTTACACTGGGGATAGAAATTAATTAAAGGAGCTTGGAAATGATTCGTTTTGCAGAAAAAAAAGATGGCATGGCAGCCGCAGAGTTAATTTTAATTATTTTAAAGGACATGGAGTTAGATTTTCTGAACTATTTCAGTGAAGAAGAGACGAAAAAAGTGATTGCCGATTGTTTTTTAGATCCAACTTATCGCTATAGTTATCGCCGTGGTATTGTCGATGAGATTGATGGGAAAATCGCTGGCGTTGCTTTTGGTTATCCAGCGGAAGATGAGGCTGTGATTGACTTACCACTGATGAATTACTTAAAAGAAAAAGGGATTGAAGAAGATATTAAAATGTTTATTGATCCTGAAACTGTGCCGGGAGAATGGTATCTCGATTCAATCGCGGTAAATCCTGAATTTAGAGGGCATGGCATTGGCTCACGATTAATAGAGTCATTAGATAAATTGGCCCTTCGTGACGGTAAAGAAGTCATCGGCTTGAATGTTGACCAAGGTAATCCTCAAGCCAAACGTTTATATGCGCGTCAAGGATTTCATGATGTTGGGGAAATGACATTGAGCGGACATGTATATGATCATATGCAGAAAAAAGTAGCGCAACCGTCTAAATAGACGACTGCGCTACTTTTTTAGGATGAGAAATTTACTTCAAGATTTGAAGTATTTTCGGGTTGTTTTTTTCGATTGTAAAGCCAGTAATCCATGATTGCTGCAATGCAAATACAAATCGGTGCATCTTTTGGATTGGTAACATCCATCACATAGTAATCTCCGGTTAATAATGTTGCTTTATCCATCCGCATAATCGGTTCATTAAAATGATTGATTTTATATTTATGGTGGTAAATATTTCCATAAACAGCCCAATTTAAATGTTTAATATAATAAAAATCACCAGGCCAATTAAAAATTTTGTGGAGATTACCAACTTTTTCAATCCCAAGATAAATTTCAAACTTGTGTCCAAAAATTACGCTGGCTTGCTTGATGGCAGCAACCACTTCACCTGACATATCGTAAAGGGTCAAAACATTGCCTTTGCGACCCCAGTTTCCGACCATTAGATATAACGCTTTTCCCTGACAATTTTTAATGACGGTTCGGGTAGTTGCGCTGAGTTGTTGTTCTTGAATAAAATATTCCGTCATTTCTATCACCGCTTTTTTGAATTATTCACTAAGAATCTGTTGAATGGCAAGGGCGACGCCGCTTTCTTCATTGGTGGCAGTTTCAAACTTGGCTACTTCTTTAACAGGTAATTCTGCATTACCCATCGCAAAGCTCGTACCAGCATATTTTAACATACTTATGTCATTATAGTTATCTCCAATTGCCATAATCTCGTCTGATGTAAAATCAAACTGTTGAGCATAATGAGCAAGTGCCACACCTTTTTGAGCATTTTTATGATTAATTTCCAGGTTAGTACTGTCAGAAGCAGTAATGGCTAAGTCTCCTAAGTCAGCCAAATCTGCAGAGACTTTTTCTAAAATTTCTGCCCCATTTTTATCAAAGGCAATAATTTTTAATACTTCTTCTTGGGTTTTGATAAGTTCTGCCTGAATATCTGGAACAAAATCAGTGTGGAGTTCTTCAATCACATTTGCCACTTGGACAGCTAACTCTTCAGGTGTTAAATCTGGCGCATGATCTAAGACATTTTGATTCAGAAAAGCTTCTCTGACAGCTTGATTTTCAGAATAGACGTGTTCTGCTGTAAATACTTCTGCATAAATGGCTTGATCGTTTAAATGATTTAAGACACTAAAGGCTAAGTCTTGCGGGATAGCTGCTGTATAAACAGTCTCTCTATCTTGATTAACAATTTGAGCACCGTTTAGTAAAATCATCGGCACGCGAATCGCGGTGGGATTTAAAGCCCGTTCTGCGTGGATAATACCTCGGCCGGTAGCCGTAATAAATTTTAGACCTTTGTCTAAAGCATTATTGATAGCGGTAATGTTTTCTTCAGAAATTTGCATCTGGTGGTTTAGTAAAGTGCCATCCATATCAGAAGCAATTAATTTAATCAAAATTGTTCACCTAACTTTCTTCTTTTTCATTGATAGTGTACCATATTCTTGATGATGAACCCATAGGTATAAAGGAGCAAAAAAATGGAATTACTATTAGACAATAGTTGGCGTAAGGTTTTATCTGATCAATTTGAGCAGCCATATTTTTTTACGTTAACTAAATTTTTAGAAGAAGAATATCAAACACAAACAATTTTCCCACCACAGAATGAAATTTTTACAGCTTTAAATTTAACACCTTACGATCAAGTAAAAGTAGTGATTTTAGGACAAGACCCTTATCACGGTGGAGGACAAGCGCAAGGTTTGGCCTTTTCTGTCAAAAAAGGAGTAAAAATTCCGCCATCTTTAAGAAATATCTATAAAGAAATGGAAACAGACGTGGATATAAAGCCAGCCTCTCACGGAAATCTCATGAGTTGGGCACATCAAGGCGTGTTATTATTGAATACTGTTTTAACTGTTCGAGAAGGGGTTGCTTATTCTCATCGTGGACAGGGTTGGGAGCAATTTACTGACGAAATTATCCGGAAATTAAATCAGCGTGAACAACCAATTGTTTTTATTTTGTGGGGGAAGCCAGCACAAGAAAAAAGCAAAATGATTGATTTACAAAGGCATGCGATAATTTCGGCGCCACATCCATCACCATTATCAGCAAGGAGAGGATTTTTTGGATCTCAACCTTTTTCGAAAACTAATCAAATTTTAAAAAGTTGGGGAGAGCAACCAATTGATTGGGAACTATCTGAAACAGATGAATAATACAACGTTTTCTGTTATATAAGAGAAATTGTTAAAAGGCTTTCTTTGTTTATTCATTAGAATTTTTTTACTAATACAGCAAAATTTTTCTGTTTTTTTCTTATGAAGTGTTGTATGATGTTTGGTGTAAATAATTACTGGAGGGTTTATAACTGTGGAACTATTTGATAGCTTGAAATTTAAGATTGTTCGTCGCAACATTAAGATTGCTTTTCCGGAAGCAACTGATGCACGAATTTTAGGTGCTGCATCACGTTTGAAAGCCGAAGAACTAATGGAACCCATTTTAGTGGGGAATACAGAAGAAATTACAAAGGCAGCAGATGCTCGTGGTATTCGCGTAGCTAACTTTGAAATCATTGATCCTGATAAATTTGATCGTTGGGATGAAATGGTTGAAAGTTTTGTTGCACGTCGTAAAGGCAAAGTAACAAAAGAACAAGCTGAAAAAACATTAAAAGATGAAAACTATTTTGCAACAATGTTGACTTATATGGATATTACTGATGGTATGATCAGTGGTGCAATTCACTCAACCGGTGATACTGTTCGTCCAGCACTGCAAATTATTAAAACTAAACCAGGAATCAGCCGAACCAGCGGAGCGTTCTTAATGGTTCGTGGTCGTGACCAAGAAAAATATCTATTCTCTGACTGTGCGATTAACGTTAATCCAAATGCGCAAGAATTGGCTGAAATTGCTGCTGAATCAGCAAAAACAGCAGCATTATTCGACATTGATCCAAAAGTTGCGATGTTGAGTTTTTCAACTAAAGGTTCTGCGAGCTCAGAAGAAGTAGACAAAGTAGCAGAAGCAACTAAGATTGCGCAAAGTTTAGCACCAAATGTACCAATTGACGGTGAATTACAATTTGATGCAGCTTATATTCCAGCTGTAGCACAATTAAAGGCACCTGATTCAAAAGTAGCTGGAACAGCAACTGTCTTTGTCTTTCCAGAATTACAATCAGGAAACATCGGCTATAAAATTGCGCAACGTTTTGGTGGGTTTGAAGCAATTGGACCAATCCTACAAGGATTAAACAAACCAATTTCTGACCTTTCACGTGGTGCCAATGAAGAAGATGTTTACAAATTATCAATCATCACGGCAGCACAAACATTAATTGAAGACTAAAATTTGTTTTAAAGAGAAGCTCGTTATTTGGGCTTCTTTTTTTCGTAGAGATTACTTTGCTTCACCGACAGAAATCGTTATACTGTCAAAGAGGAGAGATGTAGATGATTTATTTAGCAGATGTGAATCAAAGTCAAAGACTAGGAGAAATCATTGGTCAGACTGCTGAAGCAAGCGATAATCTTGTGTTAACGGGAGATCTTGGTGCAGGAAAAACTACTTTGACTAAAGGAATAGCATTAGGCTTAGGGATTCAACAGATGGTTAAAAGTCCTACTTATACGATTATTCGTGAGTATCAGCAAGGTCGTTTACCTCTATATCATATGGATGTTTATCGAATTGAATCAGGTGCGGATGATTTAGGTTTAGATGATTATTTTGAAGGTGATGGCTTGTCGGTGATTGAGTGGGGCAAGCAATTAGGGGAATACATGCCGTTAGATTATTTAGAACTTATTTTAAATAAAGTCGATGATAATAGTCGCGAGATAGAATTAGTCGCTCACGGTAAAAAAGGACAGAAATTTGCTGAGCGCATCTTGAATGAATGGGAGAAAAAGTATGGATAATTTTGAAGTAATCATTCGTGAAGCGATTCCAAAAGATGCTGCTGAAATTTTAGCATTCACTAATATCGTTAATCAAGAGACAGATTTTATAGTCGTTGATGAGCTGGGGATTGAGTTGACCGAGGAATTACTTGCGATAAACCTAGAATCTATTTATGAGAGCGAAAATAATATTTTATTAGTGGCAGAAGTTAATGGTATGATTGTCGGTAATGCTTCAGTGAAAGCTAGCTCAGAAGCACCGATTCGACACGTTGGTGAAGTTGGAATGAGTATTTTTAAAGATTTCTGGGGAATGGGTTTAGGTACTATTTTACTAGAAGAGATAATTGCTTGGTCAGAAGAAACTGAAGTAATTTATCGATTAGAATTAACCGTGCAAGAAAGAAATCAACGAGCAATTCATTTGTATCAGAAATTAGGTTTTAAAGAAGAAGCTTCTTTGGAACGGGGCACAAGAAGTAATGATGGCGAATTTTTGACCGTATTATTGATGAGTAAAATGATAAACTAGCTTAGGCTCATGGCCTAAGCTAGTTTTATAAAGCTTTAACTAATTTTTTTAGTGGGTGGGTACCAAAATGTTCTGCTTGATACAATAGAATATTGGCACACGCTCGACTATCTTCTAAAGCATCATGGTGGTTCTTTAAAGGGATATCTAATTCATCACAGACCGTATTTAGCCGATGATTGTGCATTTCAGGAAACAGCCGCCGACTTGTTTGCACTGTACACAAGGATAAATAATGGGGCTGCGGAATATGATAATAATCCAGACAACCGGCTAAAATTTTTGTATCAAAACCGGCATTGTGAGCGACAATTAAGCGATTTTCTAAATAATAATGTTTAATCTGATCCCAAACTTCTGGAAATTCTGGTGCGTTTGCTACATCTTCTGGTTTAATACCATGAATTTGAATATTTTTCCAGAAAAAATCTGTCTGAGGTTTGATTAAGGTATAATATTCCCCAACTATTTTATCATTTTTTACCATGACAAGTGCTAAAGAACAGGCGCTGTGGGTCTGATAATTAGCTGTTTCAAAATCCATCGCAATAAAGTTCAAGTTGCTTCACCTCTTAAAGAGAAATATCTAATTCCACCGGACAATGGTCGCTACCCGTGATTTCTGTCCAAATTTTAGCATCAATTAATTGATTCTTCAGATCGTCAGAGACAACAAAATAATCAATCCGCCAACCAGCATTATTTTTACGGGCGTTAAAGCGGTAGCTCCACCAAGAATAAACGCCTTCTAAATCAGGATAGAAATAGCGGAAAGTATCAATATAGCCATTATCTAAAAGAATGCTGAATTTTTCACGTTCTTGTGGGCTGAAACCAGCATTTTTTTGGTTGGTTTTCCAGTTTTTTAAGTCAATATTTTCATGGGCGACATTTAAATCACCACAGAAAATGACGGGCTTTTTCGCTTTTAACTGATTTAAGTAATTTAGAAAAGCTTCTTCCCAAGTCATGCGATAATCTAATCGTTTTAACTCGTTTTGGGAATTTGGTGTGTAACAAGTGATTACATAATAATCTTGATATTCTAAAGTAATCAAGCGACCTTCTTGGTCATGTTCTTCCATTCCAAGACCGTAATGAACAGATAGAGCTTCGTGTTTTGTAAAAATAGCTGTCCCAGAATACCCCTTTTTTTCGGCATAATTCCAGTATTGATAATAGCCTGGTAGATCCATTTCAATCTGACCAGCTTGTAATTTGGTTTCTTGCAGACAGAAAAAGTCGGCATCTAATTGGTTAAAAACTTCCATAAAGTTCTTTTTCATAATTGCCCGTAGGCCGTTGACGTTCCACGAAATTAATTTCAAAATGATTCCTCCTGTACGAATTGTAATATACTTATTTTAAACGAAATAATTTTTAAAAGAAAGAAGGAAAACTTAAATGAAAATAGGTGTTATTGGTATTGGTGGTATTGCTCAAAAAGCATACTTACCTACTTATTTAAAGATACGCAATCAAGCAGATTTTTATTTTGCTTCTAGTAATGAAATGACTCGTAAATCATTAGCAGCGCAATTTAGTTTTAGTGAAGTTTATCAAGATTTAAATGAATTAATGACGCAAGGAATCGAAGCTTGTTTGATTCATGCGGCTACAAAAGCCCATTATCAACTGGCAAAGACTTGCTTGGAAAATAATATCTCGGTCTTTATCGATAAACCTATTAGTGAGAATTATCAAGAAGTCAAGGAATTGTTAACATTAGCAGAAGAAAAAAATCTGATTTTTATGGCAGGATTTAATCGACGTTTTGCGCCAAAAGTAGTTGCGCTAAAGGAAATGCCTAATAAGAGAACAATTCATTTAGAAAAAAATGAAACCAGTCATTCGCTAGCGACTGAATACGGCATTTATGATTTATTTATTCATTTAGTCGATACGGCAGTTTATTTGCTAGATGACGAGATTATAAAAATGACTGGTAAAGTGAAAGAAACCGATGGAATGATGACCTATGCACATATGCATTTATCGACAAAACAAACAGAATGCTTTATCTCGATGGATTTACAAAGTGGTGCCAAATATGAACGCTATCAAGTAACCAATTCAGAAAAAACAGCAATGGTCGAAAATTTGACCGATTATCAAGAAATCAGAGGAAGAGACATTACGATTGAACAGTTTTCCGATTGGGAAACGACCTTGTTTAAACGTGGATTTGAACAAATAGTGGAGCAATTTGTGGCAGCTGTAAAGCATGAATCGCATGATTTAAAGCAAAGAGATGTTCTTTCAAGTCATCGCTTATGTGCTGAATTGTTAGCCCAACATTTTCGTCATACAATTTAATCTGGTGAATTTATTTTGACCATGATAGAATATATCAGATGTCATGTGTAAGGGAGCAGAAGACGTGTACCAAATTTTAGAAAAATATCCAGAAATAAAAATTTTAAAAAATGAACCATTAGCAAACTATACTTTTACTAAAACCGGCGGACCTGTTGATTTATTAGCTTTTCCAAAAAACAATCAAGAAGTTCAAAATTTAGTTACCGCTTGTCAACAAGCAAACATTCCATGGTTAGTTTTGGGAAATGCTAGTAATCTAATTGTCCGAGATGGCGGAATTCGTGGAGTGGTTATTATTTTGACAGAGATGAAAGAAATTTCAGTGTCTGATGAAATGATCACAGCACAAGCTGGTGCGAAATTAATTGATACAACTTATTTGGCATTAGAAAATAATTTAAGTGGCTTTGAATTTGCTTGTGGCATTCCAGGAAGTGTTGGTGGAGCGGTCTTTATGAACGCAGGAGCTTATGATGGCCAATTGCAAGATGTGTTTTATGATGCAGAAATTTTATTGCCAAATGGTTCTATCGAAACTTGGACAGCTAGTCAAATGGACTTTGCCTATCGTCATTCGAAAGTTCAAGAAAACCCAGTCGTTGTTTTAAGTGCGCGATTTAAATTAGCTAAAGGCGATTATGCTTTGATCCAAAAAAGAATGGAAGAATTAACGGAATTACGCCAGTTAAAACAGCCATTAGAATATCCATCCTGCGGTAGTGTTTTTAAACGGCCAGTTGGTCATTTTACTGGGAAATTAATCCAAGATGCTGGGCTACAAGGCTTGATCTGGGGTGGTGCGCAAATTTCTAAAAAACATGCAGGTTTTATTGTTAATATTAACCAGGCCACTGCAACAGATTACACTGAATTAATTGCCCATATTCAATCTGTCATCAAAGAAAAATTCGATGTGGATTTAGAAACAGAAGTGAGAATTATCGGTGAAGAACCAAAAGAAGAGTCTGAGAATTAATTTCTCAGGCTCTTCTTTTCATTAGTCTTAATAAGATGGCTGCGACGGCCGTCGTTAAAATACCAGCAACTACAGCTTCTACAATGCCGCTACCAAAGACAATTCCTAAAATCAAACCTAAAACAGTATTGGCGGCAACCTCCATTGCTTGAGCATAACTATCTTTGAAGAATATAAAGATTAGGCCCATGACTAAAATTGTATTGGTCATAGAACCAACCAATCCCGCTAAGAATAAACTTAAGCCACCAGCTTTTTCATTCAAGATTTTTTGTCCACCTTTATAAACAAAATAAGGGACAATACCAACTAAAATACGTGGAATGACTGCGACGATTAGCGCGCGCCAATCACCATGTCCAGTTAATGGATTGGCAATTAGTGGAGAGAACGCAAAAGACATCGGTGTAATAATAATGGTTGAGCGAATAATGCTCATGACCCCAAAAATCCCACCTAAACTGCCACCAATTTTGGGTCCTAAAACAATTGATGCAATTATTACTGGAACATGCATCGTGGTTGCATTAATCGGACCAATCGGAATAAATCCTAAAGGCGTTACCGCCAAAATAATCATGACTGCTAAAAACATCGCAGTCAAAGCAAAATTTCTGACACTCATATTTTTCATGTTGCTATCCCTTCAAGTTCGATAATACTTCTTCTACAATATCTGAAACTGTCGCTAAAGCGCCACGACCATAATCCCCACATGCTAGCAGAGCTTCTCGTGGTTTAATTTCCTTAAAACCAGCCAAATCAGTTAGAGTCGCTAAATTTTTTTGCATAATCGGATTTTGATACATATAAGTATTCATTGCCGGTGCAATCAACTTCGGTGTTTCAGGTAAAAGAGCAAGTGCTACTGTTGATAATAAATCATCAGCAATCCCGTTGGCAAGTTTTCCTATTGTATTTGCTGAAGCTGGTGCAATTAAAAATAAATCGGCTTGCTTAGCTAGTTGAATATGATTAATTAAAGCTGGATCAATTTCCTCCATCACGTCCAAATGAACAGGACGGTGAGACAAAGATTGAATCGTAAGAGGTGTGATGAATTTTGTGGCACTGTCAGTCATCACAACATCGACTTGATAGCCTAATTTTGTTAACTCATTGGTTAAATCGGCAGCTTTGTAAGCAGATATACTGCCTGAGACACCTAATAAAATAGTTTTCATTTTGTTTCCTCCGTTACTGCTTGAATAATTAATTCGGCAATTTCTGATTTGGTTTTGGCTTCTTTAACTTTTCCATTTTTATTCAATAAGTAACCATGATGATTTTCTCCAGAAATTTCAGTTAAATCATTGGCTAAAACAAAATCAGCTTGATTTTTCTCCAGACTGGCTTTAGCGACATTTAATAGCTCTATCATTGGGACGTCAACTAATAATTTAAAACCAACTAAGATCGTTTCTGGTTGGATTTTTTTAACTATCGAAATCACTTTTGGGTTTTGCTTCAAAATGATGACTAAATGATCAGTATTAGAAGAAATTTTCTTTTCAGTTCGACTATCGGCAGCTACTTTTAGAGCATTGGCTAAATCAGTTGGATTTTTTGAAATTGTTTCTTCCAAAGTTTCCATAGTGACAGAACTTTCAGGAGTAAAATCGCTGACCGCCATACTATGAATGACTGCTTGATAAGGATTTTTTTCTAGTAACTCGGTCATTTTTTTTGCTAAATCAGTGGTTGATTCAATCAAATAAATTTTGATATTGTCACCTTTAGGCTGTAACGCTTGTTTTGTTGTAATGTAATCAATTTCTACTTCTTTGGGAAATTTTTCGGCAATCGTTTGACCTAGACGTCCGCTAGAATGATTAGTAATCGAACGGACATCATCAATTTTTTCAGCCGTTCCACCAGCAGTAATTAAGATACGCATGTTGATTTCCTCCTAATATTGAATAAGACAATAAAATTAAAAAAATGTTTAAACAGATGGCGTATTTAATTCAACGATGGTACGTCCAACGTGAGTACCTGCCAGTAAACTTTCTGCGACATCAGGTAATTTTTCCAAAGTTGTCGTATTGATAGTCAAAGTTTCAGGGACTTGCCAATTGCCTAATTCCTCCCAAACTGGTAGCCGTTTTTCTAAAGGTACATTGACAGAATCAATTCCTAATAAATTGACACTTCTTAAAATAAAAGGCAAGACAGTTGTGTTTAATTTAATTCCAGCAGCATTTCCGCAAAGGGCTAAACTACCTCCATAGCCGACAAAAGGAATTAACTGACTTAATAAATCGCCACCAACAGAATCAATTACAAAATCAAATAGCTGTTTACTTAAAGGTCGAGCTTTTTCTGGCAAAAAGCTTTGTGGTTGTAAAACCTCGCTCGCACCTAATTTTTTTAATTCATCGATTTTAGTTTCTTTTCGGCTTAAAGCAATAATATTTTTGATTTCTAATTCTTTTAAAAAATGTATTGCAAAACTACCAACACCACCGGTAGCTCCAGTAACTAAAACACGGCTATCAGAATTTAATCCATGTTTTTTCAAAGCATCCACTGCCAACGCCGCAGTAAATCCAGCTGTGCCAAAAATCATCGCATCTTTTTCACTTAAATTTTTCGGTAAGTGAACCAACCATTCTCCTGGAATAACCGCTAATTGACTAAAGCCACCATCATGAGCAACTCCGATATCAAAACCATTAGCGATGACCGTATCACCAACTTCAAAATCTGGATGATTAGAAACTAAAACTGTCCCAGCTAAATCAATCCCCGGAGTGATCGGGTAGTAACGTAAAACCCCGGTATTATCTCTTGTGGCTAAAGCATCTTTATAATTCACACTGGAATAATTGATGGAAAGCAATACCTCATTTTCTTTTGGTTGTGGTTTTTCAAAATTTTCAATTTGGTACGATACAGTTTGATCTTTGGATACACGAAATCTTTTATAGGTTGGCATTAATTGGTGCTCCCTTCAAACAATTTTATACCATCTATATTAGCGAAAAAAAGACGAAAAGCCAAATGAATCTGCTTTATTTTTTTGTTTAAAAGATTCTCATAAAAGGGATGGTTGTCTTGCATTTTAGGATAATCTTCGTATACTTGAATAGTTGTATTAAACTCTAAGTTTACTAATACCAAACACAAGGAGTAAATATATGAAAATTGGCGAGAAATTAAAAAATTTACGGGTTCAAAAAAATTTGACTCAGGAAGAGCTAGGCGAAAGAACCGATTTATCTAAAGGGTATATCTCACAATTGGAGAATGATGTCTCATCACCTTCAATGGAAACTTTTTTTGATATTTTAGCTGTTTTAGGTGTGACGCCAGAGCAATTCTTTAGTCAAAAAAATGTCAATCAAAAAATTGTTTATTCAGATGAAGAAATGACCTTTTATCATGATGAATCCAATGGGTATCAAATCAAATGGTTGATTCCAGAATCAAATGAAAAAGAAATGGAACCTATTTTGCTAACTTTTGAAAAAAATGGACAATATAAACAATTTGCACCTTCATTATCAGAGACATTTATTTATGTGTTAGCTGGCAAGGTTACTTTGCAATTTGGCGAGGATGATTACATAGCCAATGCAGGAGAGAGTATTTATTATGAAGCTAGTAAACCTCATCGTTTGCAAAATGCAGCGAATGGCAAAAGTCAGCTATTGATTGTAGCGACAGATTCTTATTTATAGAAGTTAGGAGTGAAGAAATGACAAACACAATTATTTCTTTTAAAGATGTAGTTAAAAAATATGATGATGATGTACCGGTGTTGAAAAAAATCAATTTTGATATTGAGGAAGGTCGCTTTTATACTTTGTTGGGACCTTCTGGCTGCGGTAAAACGACTATTCTAAGAATTATTGCTGGATTTACCGATGCAACTGAAGGTGATATTTTTCTTGAAGGCAAACGGATGAATGATGTACCAGCAAATAAACGGCAAGTTAACACCGTTTTTCAAGATTACGCTTTGTTTCCTCATATGAATGTTTTTGACAATGTTGCCTTTGGTCTAAAAATCAAACGTTTAAATAAAAAAGAGATTGAGAAAAAAGTTTTAGAAGCTTTGAAATTGGTACAGTTGGAAGGCTATGAACATCGTGAAATCAGCGAAATGTCTGGTGGACAACGCCAACGAGTGGCTATCGCACGAGCGATTATTAATGAACCCAAAATTTTATTATTAGACGAACCTTTATCAGCATTGGATTTAAAATTACGGACAGACATGCAATATGAATTACGAGAATTGCAAAAACGCTTAGGAATTACTTTTATTTTTGTGACCCATGATCAAGAAGAAGCTTTAGCCATGAGCGATGAAATTTTTGTGATGAATAAGGGTAGAATTGTTCAAAGTGGTACACCAGTTGATATTTATGATGAACCGATTAATCATTTTGTCGCTGATTTTGTAGGAGAAAGTAATATTGTCAAAGGTACGATGATTGAAGATAATTTAGTAGAATTTGTTGGGAAAAAATTTGAATGTGTTGATGGTGGGATGCGGCCAAATGAGTCTGTAGAAGTAGTACTACGACCAGAAGATTTAACTTTGACGACACCAGAAAAAGGGAAGTTAGTTGTAACTGTCGATAGTCAATTATTCCGTGGTGTTCATTATGAAATGAATGGCATTGACTCTGATGGAAATGAGTGGATGGTTCATTCGACCAAAAAAGCTAAAAAGGGCAGTCAAGTTGGTTTGTATTTTGAACCAGAAGATATCCATGTAATGCGTTTCAATGAATCAGAAGAAGAATTTGATGCTCGTTTAGAAAGCTATGAAGATTAGGAGGAACTTATGAAAAATATGCGTCGTTTTTATTCCGTTCCTTACTTTTTTTGGCTGTTATTCTTTGTAATTGCCCCCGTGATTTTAATTGTTTATCAATCTTTCTTTGATATGTCGGGACATTTTACTTTAGATAATTATCGGACCTATCTGACTTCTAGTACTTATTTAAGAATGACTCTGAATTCGGTGGTTTTTGCCTTTTTGATTACCTTATTTACTTTATTCTTGAGTTATCCAACTGCTTATTTTTTGTCTCGTCTAAAACATCGGCAACTTTTTTTACTGCTGGTAATTTTACCGACATGGGTAAATTTATTATTGAAAGCTTATGCTTTTATCGGGATTTTTAGTGCCAATGGTTCAGTCAATGATTTCCTTAGTTTCATTGGGATTGGACCGAAGCAGCTATTATTTACTGATTTTAGCTTTATGTTTGTAGCTGCCTATATTGAACTTCCTTTTATGATTATGCCAATTTTTAATGCATTGGAAGAAATCAACCCTTCATTAATTAGTGCCAGTCGTGATTTAGGAGCAAATAATTTTGAAACCTTTCGGCGAGTGATTTTCCCGCTATCATTAAATGGAGTAAAAAGTGGTGTGCAAGCTGTATTTATTCCATCCTTGTCACTATTTATGCTGACTCGTTTAATCGGTGGCAATCGGGTAATCACTTTAGGAACTGCGATTGAAGAACATTTCTTGGTGACTCAAAATTGGGGCATGGGTTCAACAATTGGAGTGATTTTAATTTTAGCAATGTTTATTGTCATGATGTTAACGGGTGAGAGAAAGCGAGGGCGTAATTAATGAAGAAGAATAAATTTTCATGGGCAAACATTTATTTAATAGTTATTTTTGTTTTGCTGTATTTGCCGATTTTTTATTTAATTTTCTATTCATTTAACGCAGGCGGCAATATGAGCAACTTTACTCATTTTACTTGGGAACATTATCAGAATTTATTTGCTGATAGTCGTTTGATTAGTATTGTGTTGCAAACTTTTGTTTTAGCTTTTTTGTCAGCCTTAATTGCTACAGCGATAGGCACTTTTGGCGCAATGTCAATTTACTATACAAGAAAACGCGGCTCTCGCAATGCGTTATTAGGTTTGAATAATATTTTAATGGTTTCACCGGATGTAATTATCGGTGCCAGTTTCTTAATCTCATTTACGATGTTAGGTGGTTGGATTCGCTCGTTTCAACTAGGATTTTTCAGTGTGCTGATTTCCCATGTGGCGTTTAGTATTCCGATAGTGGTCTTGATGGTTTTACCGAAATTACGAGAAATGAATGATTCTATGATTGACGGAGCAAGAGATTTAGGGGCAAATAATTGGCAAGTTTTAAAAAACATTATTTTACCATTTTTGACTCCAGGAGTGATTGCGGGTTATTTCATGGCTTTCACTTATTCCTTAGATGACTTTGCCGTAACTTTCTTTGTAACCGGAAATGGTTTTACTACAATGTCTGTGGAAATTTATTCGCGAGCCCGTCAAGGAATCAGTTTGGAAATTAATGCCTTATCGACACTTGTCTTTATCTTCTCACTCATTTTAGTTGTAGGTTATTATTTTATTAGTCGCGACAATTCGAAAAAAAGCCGCAAACGCAAACGGGATTTTGAGGAGGTGGCAGTACTGAAATGAGAAAACTATACGCTTTATTCATTGGTGTGATTGGGATCATTTGTATTTTATCGTTAGCTGTTTGGCAAATTAATCGTAGCAGCAATGCTAGTTCAAAGGTCTTAAATATATACAATTGGGGCGATTACATTGATCCAAAATTACTAGCTAAATTTGAAAAAGAATATGGCTACAAAGTCAATTATGAAACCTTTGATTCTAACGAAGCAATGGAAGCCAAAATTAAACAAGGCGGTACCGCCTATGATATAGCAATTCCTAGCGAATACATGATTCAAAAAATGAAAAAAGAAAAGTTACTGTTGAAACTAGATCATAGTAAAATTAAAGGACTGGAAAATATCGATGCTCGTTTTCTAGATCAATCTTTTGATGAGAACAATACTTTTTCAGTTCCGTATTTTTGGGGAACTTTAGGCATTGTTTACAATGATAAATTTATTTCTGGTGAAAAAATCCAACATTGGGATGATTTATGGCGGTCAGAATTAAAAAATAATATTATGCTGATTGATGGGGCGCGTGAAGTCATGGGCTTATCATTAGATAGTTTAGGAGACTCCATCAATAGTAAAAATATGAAACAGCTAAATCAGGCAGTAGATAAATTAAATACTTTAACACCAAATGTTAAGGCAATTGTTGCTGATGAAATTAAAATGTATATGGCTAATGAAGAAAGTGCGGTAGCAGTAACATTTTCTGGTGAAGCCGCTGATATGATGGCAGAAAATAGTCATCTTCATTACGTTATTCCGTCAGAAGGCTCCAATCTTTGGTTTGATAATATTGTCATCCCTAAAACATCAAAAAACCAAGCAGGCGCCTACGATTTTATTAATTTCATGCTACAACCAAAAAATGCTGCTCAAAACGCAGAATATATTGGTTACTCAACACCTAATGAAAAAGCACTAGCACTATTACCAAAGGAAATCTCAAATGATCCGCAGTTTTATCCTGATGATGAAACGATTAGCCACTTGGAGGTTTATAAAGATTTAGGCTCAGAGTATTTACAGATTTATAATGATTTGTATTTAGAGTTTAAGATGTATCGGAAATAACATAATCGAAGTATTTAAAACGGCCATAGTTGCCGTTTTTTTTTTGACTAATTATTACGGGAAAATAATCATGTGTTTTTAAAAGAATATGTGATGTTCGCCAAGTACTAATACAGCTTTCAGAAAAATACATTTATAATCTTAAAAAGAAGTGTTTTATAGGTTTAAAAAAAATATTTCAAAGAATAAATAAGGAATTCATCTCATGTATAAACTTTTAGTTTAGTTATTTTAAGATGACGATATGCTATAATCAACCTTCAAAATAATATGAGACTTTTTTTGCAAATTTTGGCTGCAAGATTTGCCATTTTAAATAAAGGGCTTACATTATATAGTTTGATTTGTAAGGAGGAGCATATGATGAGGCAAGAGCGAATAGTTGAATATTTATATCTCCAAGATCAGATTGTTACGCCTCAAAAAATTGCTGATGCATTCGGCATTTCTGAAAGAACCTTAGCGAATGATATTAAACTAATCAACGCTATCGGAAAATCTGCAGGTTTCGCTTTAAAAAGAATTCGAGGGAGTGGCTATCAATTAGTGATTGTCTCTGAAGTAAAATTTCAGAGCTTTTTAACAGATAGTTTTCATGACGAACTAATTGACAGTACTAGTCCAGAGCAAAGGATCAAAAGTAGCTTGATTGTTTTATTGTTCAGCGAAGATTTTATTACTTTACAAGAATTAGCTGATTATCTAGTAGTCAGTTTATCAACTATTAAGACCGATATGAAAAAAGTAGAAGCATTTTGTAAAAAATATCAGTTGAAATTATATAGTAAAGCTCATTATGGATTAAAAATTACCGGCTCAGAAATGCAAAAGCGAAAAGCAATTTTAGACCTACTTAGAAAAAATATAAAACTACCTATGCTGACCGAGAAGTATCAAGAGTTCAATAGAATATTTGATGAAGCTGATTTACGAAATTTTCTGCAGCAGCAAATACAGCTGAATCATTTAAAAGTTAGTGATATCGTTTTTGAGAACGTGATGCAGCATATTAAATTATTGAGTTTTCGGATGCTTCAACACAATACACTTTCTGACGAAGAAAATTTTAATTCTCAGATTCAGGATACTTATGATCAATTGACCAAAAATTTGCTTCAGTACTTAACAGATCACTATCAATTAAGTTTTAGTCAATCGGAAAAAATTTATTTGAAAGAACAATTACGAGGAAAGTTTACAGTTTTAAAAAATCAAACTGATAATCATCACCTTGTTGATAAAATACATCAGGCACTGAAAATAATTGATCGTCGTTATCAAACAAGCTTTAGCAACGACGAAGAATTAGCTAATGCTTTATTGATGCATGTGGCGCCGCTACTGCAACGATTGTATACGGGCCATCAGTTGGAAAATCCTTTAATTGAAGATATCTACACTCAATATGCCAATGTCTTTAGTTTGGCACTAACATTTATCGATTTATTAAACGAAGGTTCAGACGTCAAAATCAGTAAAGATGAGATTGGCTACGTGGCAATTTATTTTGCTGCAAGTTTGGAAAAGTATGCCAATCAAGTAGTTGATGATTATCAAAAAATTGCAGTTATTTGTGCAACCGGAGGCGGGGCTTCTTATTTGCTAAAAGTGAATTTGGAACGCTTATTTGCCAAAGCAGAGGTCACTACTTTTGCTTTAAATGAAATTAGTCGAATAGGAAATCAATATGATTTATTGATTTCAACTGTGCCGTTAGAAACAGATCAAATTGATTTGCCAGTTATTTTTACTAAGCCGATTTTAAATGCCAAGGATCTTTCTAAAATAGAAAAGGATTTAACGATTTTACGGGAATCACAAAAACATGGCCGAGATGCGAATCAAATTGTGCTGGATCTTTTTAAAGAGGAATGGTTTAGACTTTCTTACGAGAATTCTGATTATTTAACTCTTTTACAAAATGAAGCAGTTAAGTTAGAAAAATTTGAAGTAGCTAAACCGGGTTTTGCTAAGAGTGTATTGGAACGGGAAAATTTAATTGACACAATTTACCAAAAAGGTATCGCCGGTCCCCATCCAATGGAGCAAGGAGCCACAAAAGAAGTAATCAATCTCATTTTATTAAAAAATCCACTGAATTATCACGGTAAAGAAGTCAAAATTATTTTTTTAATCAATATAAAAAAAGATCATTTAACACTTCATAAAGAAATTAGTCATTTGATGATTCAAATGATGGATGATCCAGAATTAAATAATCAATTAGCAAAAATAAATTCGTATAACGAGTTTATCACTTATATAAAAAGCTTGATGAAAGAAGGATAACAACATGACCAACCAAGAAATGGACATTTTTAAAATTATTTCGGCGGCAGGAGATTCAAGAGGTGCTGCTTTTGAAGCTTTGCGTTTTGCACGACAAGGTGACTTTACTGCAGCTGATAACAAAATGAAGGAAGCAAAAGAAAAAAGTATCGCAGCTCATGATGTCCAGACAAAATTGATTACTGCAGAAATAAATGGGGATAAAACTGAAACTTCTTTATTGATGGTTCATGCGCAAGACCATTTAATGAATAGCATTTTAGCACGAGATCTGATTGAAGAAATGATTGAGATGTTACGAGAAAAGTAATAAATAAAAGGAGGAAATATAAATGAAAACGTTATTAGTTTGTGCCGGAGGTTTTTCAACAACCATGATGATGGAGTCCATGAAAAAAGTTGTTAAAGAATCTCAAAAGTTAGAGGAAGCGGATTATCCGATGGAAGCAATCGGAATCGACAAATTGGATCGTTATATCAATGATTACGATGTCATTTTAGTCGGACCACAATTGAGCCATAAATATGAATTTATAAAAACAGAAGCGGATAAAGTGAATAAACCAACTGTGCTTTTGACTTCAGATATCTATGGTTCAATGGATGGAGCGACTGTCATGAAACAAGCATTGGTTGCTTATCGAAAAAATCAAGCGCAAGCATAGGAGGCTAAAAAATGGGAAATCCACAAAAACAA
The DNA here is from genome assembly GCF_019218635.1 of Enterococcus alishanensis. Taxonomy (GTDB): domain Bacteria; phylum Bacillota; class Bacilli; order Lactobacillales; family Enterococcaceae; genus Enterococcus_A; species Enterococcus_A alishanensis. The sequence goes on from NZ_JAHUZB010000001.1 coordinate 467,910, forward strand.
AGTGCATTTGACAAGGTTGAAGGATTTATTCGAAAAACGTTGGTGCCAGTTGCTAATAAAGTAGATAACAATCCCTACTTAACAGCAATTAAAAAAGGGATGGTGGTAATGACACCAGTCTTATTATTGGGATCTATTGCAGCAATTTTCCCATCGATTCCTGAATTCATAAAAACGCAAGCGGTTGCAAATTGGTTTGAAACTTATGGCTATATTTTTAGTATTATTTCAAAAGTTTCGCTAGGTCTGGTTGGTTTGTATGCAGTGTTGGCAATATCTTATTTTTTAAGTGAAAACTATAAGCTTTATACAGTCGGCTCCATGATGCTTTCTGCGATTGCCTTTTTAATAGTAGCAATGGATGTTGATGAAAACGGGAATATTATTGCTAGCTATTTAGACTCAAAAGGATTATTTACCGCTATTTTTGTAGCTATTATTTCAGTTAAAATTTATCAATTCTTCACGAAACATAAACTGGTAATTAAGATGCCAGAAGGGGTACCGGATTTTGTCTCCAGCTCTTTTGAATTAATTACGCCAACTGCAACAATCGGGATTTTATTTATTGTCATTCGTGCAGTAACTGATAGCTTGTCTGGTGGTGTTTTATTACCTCAAGTAATTATGGATGTTTTAGCACCAGCTATTGGTAGTTTAGATTCTCTTTGGATTATTTATATCGTCTTGGTTTTACGTTTAGTTTTTTGGTTTTTCGGAATTCATTCTGCCGTATTGTCACCAATTTTATCACCAATTGCTGTTCAATATTTATCTGAAAATATTGCTGCTCACGAAGCTGGACAACCGTTGACTCATGTTATTACAAATGGAACGTTATCTGCTTTTGCTAATTTTACCGGTTCAGGCGTAACAATGGGACTGGTTATTGCGATGTTAATTAGCCGATCGGCTCGATATAAAAAAGTTGGTGCGGTTGCTTTACTACCGTCTCTATTCGGAATTAATGAGCCCGTTTTATTCGGGGTACCGATTATTCTAAATCCAGTATTAATGATTCCATTTATTTTTGGAGGCGCCTTTGTGGGAATGTTACCAATGATTGCGATGAAATTAGGATTTTTAAACTTTCCAATTTTTGATCCACCATATGTGCCGATTTTTATGGAAGGATTTTTAACTGGTTTTGACTGGCGAGCAATTATTATTCAAGTGGTTCAAATTGCGTTGTCGTTTGGTTTGTATCTACCATTTTTCAAAGTTTTAGAAAAACAAGAATTGGACCGTGAAGCAGAGAATATTGCTAAATCAAATCAAATAATTAGTGATGAAGATGAACAATATTTAACGGATATTGATTTTTAAACAACCGGGACAGTTTAAAAGCTGTCCTTTTTCTTTTAAAGGAGTGAGTGCATGAATAGCAAGAAAATACAGTCCCTTTTAGCAGTTAATAACTTGGATGGTCTATTGGTAACAGATAAAGTTAACCGACGTTATTTATCAGGCTTTACTGGATCTAATGGTTTGTTGTTAATTACAGAAAAAGAAAGTCATTTGTTTGTAGATGGTCGGTATACTGAACAAGCGCAGCAGCAAACAAAAGATACAAAAATTTGTGAGATTCCCGTTGGTAGTTCATTAGAGGAATTATTAGCAAAGAAATTTAAACAGCAAACATTTGGTTTTGAGGCACAAACAATTAATTATCAAACTTTCAAACTTTTCCAAACAATTGCTGAGAAAAATATCGGTAAATTAGTACCTACTAATTTTTTAATTGAAAAGTTGAGGATGATCAAAACAGATGAAGAAATCTCTAAAATAAAAAAAGCAGCACAATTGGCAGATGAGACTTTAGCAGAAATCATTCCATTCATTCAAGCTGGTATGACTGAAATAGAATTAGCTAATGAAATTGATTACCGCAGTAAGAAAAAAGGGAGTGATGGTCCAGCTTTTGAAACAATTGTAGCCTCCGGTCAACGAACAGCACTGCCTCACGCACATGCCAGTCACAAAAAAATTTCTGTAAATGAGTTAATCATGATTGATTTTGGCACGATTAATCAAGGTTATTATTCAGATATCACTAGAACATTTGCTTTTGGTCAAGTGTCAGCTGAAATTGAAACGATCTATCAAAAAGTATTAGCTGTTCAAAAAACAGCTATCAAAGAAGTAGTGACAGGAAAGGCGTTTGGTGAACTGGATCAAGAAGCTCGAAACGGATTTGCGGAAGACAGAATAGCTGATTTTTTTAGTCATAATTTAGGTCATGGTTTAGGATTGTCGTGTCATGAATATCCGTCCTTGGCACCTCATGAAACGACTAAAATTGAGAAAAATATGACATTTACGATTGAACCGGGAATTTATTTACCACAGCAATTTGGAATCAGAATCGAAGATGATATTTTGGTGAATAAAGAAGGTACTGCAGAAATACTGACAAAATTTCCAAAAGAATGGATGATGATTGATGAAACTTGCTAATTTATTGATGAAATTGTCAAATTTAGATGCGTTACCAGGACAAGAAGAACAAGTTAGGCTTGCATTGAAAGAAGAAATTCAACTTTCAAGTCAGCAAGATGCCTTTGGGAATTTATATTTTGGCAACCTAACGGCTACTAGAAAAAAGATAGCCATATACGCTCATATGGATGAAGTTGGTTTTTTTGTGCATCGAATTACCGAAGAGGGATTTGTTTATTTTTATCCGATTGGTGGTTGGTGGGGTCATGTGATTTTAGGTCAAACTGTGCGAGCAACTTGTCGAAAAAATGGCTACACGCTGAAAGGTGTGGTGGGAACATTACCAAAAGAAAATCATGATATGAAATCTGTGGTACCAATAAATGAAATGTATATTGATTTTGGTGCTAGTTCGGCAGAAGAATTGATAGCAGCAGGTCTACAAATTGGAGATATGATACTACCAGATACAATAGCTAATTATACTTTTAATCAGCAAAAAATAATCGGTAAGGCATTGGATAATCGTGTAGCCTGTACGGTTATGTCAGAAGTTTTAAATCAATATCAAGGGCAAAATTGTGAGGTGATTGGGGTCGCAACTGTACAGGAAGAAGCCGGCACTCGTGGCTCAAAAGTTGCTGTAAAAAATGTCGATGCTGATCTTAATTTAGTGATTGATGTAGCTAATGGAAAAGACACACCAAAAGCCGCTCAATTTGCCAATCGAATCTTAGGGAACGGTCCGGGCTTAGTTTTAGCTGATCGTACAGCTTTAGGTAATTTAAAATTATTAGATTTTATAAAAGAGATTGCTGAAGAAAAAAATCTTAATTGGCAATATGATTTGTTGGCAGGTGGTGGAACTGATGCTGGTTCAGTCCAACTATTTAATGGCAAACCTACTTTAGTTCTTTGTATTCCTGTGAGATATTGTCATTCATGGCATTCGATAGTTGACTTAAAAGATATCCAAAGGACAATTGATTTGATTTTGGCGGTTTTAGAAGTTTTAGATAAAAGGAGTGATATATTTGAGCAATTTTAAACAGCAGCAGTCTCGCTATGGTACCTATTCGACTCAATGGGATTATGTGCAAGATCGTTTTGGTGAAAAAAATTTGCTGCCATTTTCTATTTCTGATACTGATTTTATGATTCCAGAAGGGACGACGGCAGTTTTAAATCAAGCAGTCAATCGAGGTTTTTTTGGCTATACACGCTGGAATCATTTTGATTTTAAAGAAAGTATAAGTGGTTGGTTTCTTCGACAATTCGATTGTAAAATTGATCCAGAATGGTGCGTGTATGCGCCTAGCATTATCTATAGTCTATCAGTTGCACTCCAAATGTTTAGTCAAGAAAATGATAAAGTCATGACATTGACTCCTTGTTATGATGCTTTTTTTAATTGTATCAAAGAAAATAAACGGGAATTGTTGGCATTTTCTTTAACCAATCAAAATGAGTTTTTTACAATTGATTTTAGGATGTTGGCAGAAGCAATCGAAAGAGAACGACCAGCAGTATTTCTTTTGTGTAATCCGCATAATCCAACAGGACGTGTTTTTAATCAAGAGGAATTGGCAAAAATAATTGAACTGTGTAATCGATTTAATGTTGCAATTATTAGTGATGAAATTCATATGGATGTTCGTCGACCTGGAAAAACTCATTTACCTATATTAGCTTTAAAAAATAATATAAAAACACCAGTTGTACTGTTATCTTCACCTTCTAAAACATTTAATACACCAGGTTTAGGAGGATCATATGCTATTTTTCCCGATGAACAATTAAGAGAACAATTTCTAGCAATTCTAAAAGGACGCGATGGTCTGTCTTCAATACCTTATTTGGCCCTATTAGCCTTGATGGATTGCTATAATAATCAAAAGGAATGGTTAACAAGGTTAAATCAAACAATTGATGCAAATTTTAACGCACTAAAAAAAGTTTTAGACTTAGACAAACGAATAAAGTTTTTAATCCCTGAAGCGACTTATTTAGGCTGGATTAATCTTGAAACTTTACCTTATTCAATGGATGATCTTCAAGAAGTATTGGTAAAAAAAGAAAAGGTCGCCATCATGCGTGGGGAAACCTATGGTCCAGAAGGAATGAATTATCTTCGTTTTAATCTAGGAGCACCACAGGACAAAATTATTGAGGGAGCTCAGCGTTTGATGAGAAGCATTGCTTATTTAGATATGATCAAAAAATAAACGAGTGAAGTGTAAGTATAAAGCTTACACTTTATTTTTTTGGTTAGAGATTTATAAGTAAGGAAGAAATTCCCTTTAAACTTTTGCTACAATAGTTTTAAAGAATGAAAAATTTGGAGGTTGTCATGAGTAAAATACTATTGTTAGAAGATGATCAAAGCTTAAGTAAAGGAATTCAGCTAAGCTTGAAAAAAGAAGGCTATGAAGTAATAATTTGCTCTACCATTGCAGCCGCTAAAAAGGTATTCTTTGAACAAAGTTTTAATCTATTGATTAGTGATATTACTTTACCTGACGGCAATGGCTTGGACTTTTGTCAAGAAGTTCGTCGACATTCAAATATTCTGATATTAATATTGACCTCACATAAAGAAGAATATGAAATTGTTTCTGGTTATGAACAAGGTGCAGATGATTACGTTACTAAACCTTTTAGTTTAATGGTTTTGATTTCAAAGATTAACGCTTTATTCAAGCGAGTTCAAAATAATCGTGGCAATATTTTACATTCAAACGATTTAACACTCAACCCAGCTGAAATGAAAGTGACTCTTGGTGATGAAGTGGTGGTTTTAAGTAAAACAGAATTGCAATTATTATTAATATTTTTGGAAAATCCTCAACAGATTTTGTCACAAGAACAATTGTTGGAAACTATTTGGGATACAAAAGAAGGTTACATAGATAGAAATACGATTCCTGTTAATATTAGCCGTTTGCGACAAAAAGTTGGAAAAGAAAATATAAAAACAATTCGAGGGGTGGGCTATTTATGGGTAAACGCAGTTCAAAGATCTTAATAATCAGTCTGCTAATATTGCTTTTTAGTGGTGGATTATTGTTTTGGAACTATCAGTCTTTTCAAACGGGATTTCGTGAAAACCAGGCTTATTTATTAGGAAAACTGATTGAAGAAAGTAGTTTGTCAGAAGAACAAGTAATTCGTATTGTTAATCAAGAAACTGATGAAGCACAAATAGAGACAGGTCAGTTATTATCAGAAAAATATGGTTTGCTAAACAAAGAAACAACTCAACAAAATTTGATTCAGAAATATACAATCAAAAATCTGCTAATTACTATTACAACAGTGTTTTTATTGATTGTTTTTTTTATTTTTCATCTTAAAAGGCTAAGAAAAGAACAGATTTTAGTGGATAATCAATTGACTGAACAAACAGAGGCTATTACGTTAACTCAATTGCAGCTTCAAAAAAAGTCTAAAGAAGATGACGATATTAAATCCAGCATAACTGAAATTGCTCATCAGTTAAAAACGCCAATTTCTTCTTTGAAATTAAGTATGGAGATTGCCCTTTCTGAAAATTATTCTGTAGATGAGCGGCAAGATTTTAAGAAGCAAGCTGAAATACAAATAAATAAGCTAGATTTGATGTTAGATGGTTTGGTTAAAATCTCTCAATTAGAGGCAGACTTAATTTCGTTAAGCCCTCAACAATATAGTTTGGAAAAGTTATTAGAAAAAGTTGTCAACGGTTTGATTATGTCGGCAATTGAAAAGAAGATTGAGATTGAAGTCATTCAAACTGAAGCTATCGATATTTTTGTTGATATCAAATGGACACGGGAGGCTCTAGGAAACATTTTAGAGAACGCTATAAAATACTCACCAACTGACTCAAAAATACGTATTCGCTGTTCTAGTTTAGTCAATTACGCCTTAATAGAAATAATTGATCAAGGTCCAGGGATTGCCAAAGAAGAGTTAAGTCTAATTTATCAACGTTTTTATCGCGGTCAGCAAACAGTTGAAACAGAAATTGAAGGTTCAGGGGTTGGCTTATTTTTAGCGCGGAAAATTATTGAAGAACAGCATGGTGCTCTCCTGGTGAAAAATCAAAATCCTCAAGGTTCAAATTTTCAAATAACCTTACCTTTAATTAAATAGTTTCTTACAGTTCTGTTATCTAGATTGAAAGCTGATTGAAAGCTTTCTTTTTTATACTTGTAGTAAGAGATAGGAAAGAGGGCGATTGAAATGATTTTGGAGATTAATGATTTGGTAAAACATTATGATGATGGTAGTACAATTGTTAAGGCTGTAGACCATATAGATTTGTTAGTGGAGAAAGGGGAATTTGTTACGATTGTCGGCAAATCAGGCTCTGGTAAAAGCACCTTGTTAAATTTAATTGGTGGTTTAGATCGACCAGATTCTGGAGCAGTTATAATAGACGATAAAAATATCTTCACTTTGAAAGACGAAAAGCTTGCTGAATTTCGCCGGAAAAAAATCGGCTTTATTTTTCAAAGCTATAATTTAATTCCATCTTTGAATGTTTGGGAAAATATTGTTTTACCGATTGGTTTAGATAGTCGAAAAGTGAAAGAACCTTTCATTGAAGACTTATTAAAGACGATTGGTTTAGCAGATCGAAAACGTGCATTACCCAGCGAATTATCTGGTGGTCAACAGCAACGGGTAGCAATTGCACGAGCTATCGCAGCTGAACCTTCAATAATTTTAGCAGATGAGCCAACCGGGAATCTTGATACCAAAACAGAACTAGAAGTCATGACATTATTGAAAAATTCAGTAGAAAATTTTGGTCAGACGTTAATTATGATTACCCATGATGAAATGATTGCACAAATGGCGGATCGGATTGTCCATATTGAAGATGGGCAGGTGATTTAAATGAAAACCGTACTAAATTTAGCCTGGGCGAATACGAAATATCATCGGGTTAAAAATATTTTATCAGGTTTAGCGATTGTATTTACGACAATTTTGGTTTATTTAATTATTAGTATTGGCATGGGAATGGTCAATACACAAAATTATGCAGTAAATAGTATTTATCCAACTTTTCATACGATGTATCGAAATGTTTCGGAGCCAGTGAAGGATCAATTAATTTTGAATCAATCTTTTGAAGCATATGGCTTAAGACAAGACATCGGCGAGATACCTATTGAGGATGGACGCATAGTAATAACGCATTTTGACAAGCAAGCCTTAAAACTGTCAAAAGGTACTATCAAAGAAGGAAAAGCGCCGCAAAAAGATAATGAGATCGCATTATCTAAAGGAGGGCTTTTGTCTCTAGGATTTGCCGATGCTAAATTGGGAGACACAATTCCTATAGCTTACCAACGTTATGAAAAAGAAGGTTTAAGTATCGCACAAACTAATGATTTTAAATTAGTAGGTATTTTACCAGAAGGAACGCAAACGAAGAAAAATAAAGTATTATCGATGCTGGTTTCAGAGAATTTTACTAAATCAGTTATTCCTGAAACAGAAAGGACATATAGAGTTTTAGTAAGATTTCGTACGAACGAAGCAAGTACAACTGATGAGATAGAAAATATTTCAAAAAAAATCGCAGAAGATTTTGATATTTCAGAAGCAGATACTGTCATGAATAGTGATTATCTTTTTGCCAATTATGTTGATCCTAGTTTTTTTAAAGGAATGATTTTTATTGTTGCAATCATTCTGATAGTGGGAGCTTTAACGATTTATAGTATCTATTACGTTTCAATGATTAATAAAGTCCAAGAATACGGGAAACTCAGAGCATTAGGCGCAAACAAAAAGCAAATTAGAATAGTTGTATTGGTTGAAAATTTATTGGTGGCCCTTATTGCGATTCCAATTGGTTTAATCATTAGTATCTTTTCTGCGAAATTTTTCTTCCAACAAATTATGTCTACTTATACTGAAAATGAAATGATGATCGTTATACAGAAAATTATTGCGGAAGGTAAGGTTAGTTTATTTATTCCGTGGATTGCAATATTGGCAATAGTGGTTACATTGTTAACAGTGGTTATCTCATCTTTGAAACCTATGCGATTCGCTAGTAAAATCATGCCTGTTGAAGCGATGAATTATGCAGGAAAGAAATCGAAAAAACGTAAACATCAAAAAAGTTTTACAAATTTAAACTTGCGAAAGCTGGCTGAAACCAATCTTTTCCGTAATAAAAAAAGAACATTCACAACGATTATTTCATTGAGTTTGATTGGGATTTTATTTATTATCGTGGCAACTATTTTTACCTGTATGAACCCAGCTCAGATTGCCAGAGATGCTATTGCTGAAGACTTTAGGATAGAAACAGATGCTGTTTCAGGAGATAAAATGAATCCTCAGCAAGAATGGACGGTAATTCAACAAAATAATCCATTGTCTGAAGATACTCTACAAGAAATTGAACAACTTTCTGGTGTTCAAAAAATCTATCCTCAGCGAATGATGAGTTTTGAGGCACCCGCAATAATGAGTATATACGGTGATGGTGCATTAACAGGATTTCTTAAAGGCTTTGACGAAGAACAATTTAAGACAATAAAGAGTTACGTGAAGAAAGAGGATGTTAGTTTTGCGGACTTATTAACTGGCAATAAAGTGATTGCGACAGAAGTTTTAGTGAAACATTATCCGGAGATCAAAGTAGGAAGTAAAATAAAAGTAGAATTATTTGCTGGAGATCAGTCCCACATTCAAGAACTAACGGTTGCAGCTATCGCTGATGTTCCCGAAGGAATTGTAGGTAGAGGAACTCTATTGACAAGTAATCAATTCATAAAAGAACAGTCACCCCACAATACGACATATTCGATTGATGTCCAAGTCCAACCTCAAAAAATGACTGCTATCAAAGAAAAACTAACTAATATTATCAATAGATATGATTATTTGACAATGGATTCATTTACAGAAATTGAAAAAGAATGGGAATCAATCACTGTTTTAATGAGTGGTGCAGTTTATGGAATCATGATAATTCTTGGCATTGTCGGTGTGATGAATTTAATCAATACAACTATAGATAGTATTTTGTCACGCAAAAAACAGTTAGGTGTCATGCAAGCGATTGGTATGTCGAATCGTCAAATGCGTCGTATGTTACAGGGAGAAGGACTATTTTATGCAGTAGGTATTATTGCATTGTCGGTATTTTTTGGTAGCATACTTGGCTATGGCGCTTATATTTATGCTGTAACAAATCGGGTATTACAAATAAAAACCTATGCCTATCCAACGATACAAGTCGTTTTATTAATTTTAATTGTAATTATCGTTCAATTGATTTTAACGTTTGCAACTACTAAAATGGTAACAAAAGAAACAATAATATCTCGAATTCATTATTCTGAATAATGAAAAAAACCTTTAAGTCGACAACCATTGAGTGGTTTCGCTTAAAGGTTTTAATATTTTAGGATCAATTTTGCATTAAAAAAGCCATTTTCATTCTTTAGTAAAAATTGGCAATCATGGTAAGAATGGATAATTTTCTTTAAATTCCATAAGCCTAGGCCAGAATGATTGTTCTTTGTGCTATTTCCCTTTTTTAGAATAGCTGCTATATCGACAGGATTACTAGAAGGGTTAGCCACATTAATGATTAATTTGTCACGATCATTAGTAAAACTGACTGAGATTTTTTTATTCTTTTCATTTTGAACTGCTTCGATTGCATTGTTCATTAAGATAGAGAATACCCTTAAAAAATCAACTAATGATACTGTTGGAATTGTTGAAATTGGATCAATTTTCAAAGTCAATTCAATATCTTCTTGTTCACAAACACGAATGAATTCAGTGACTAATCCTCTCAAAGCAGTATTTTGAATAACTGAAATTTGATCATAATGATAATTTTTCAGATATCCTTTTGTACTACCCACGATCTGTTCCAGAAATTCCTGAGCACCAATGATATCCTCATTAGACAAGTATTCTTCCATGGCTAACATGATATTTCGAAAATCATGGCGGTATTCTCTAATTAGCTGAAAATTCTCTCTTTCATCTTCCAAAGATAGTGTCAGATTTTCTACATATTTTCTCTGTTGATAGTTTTTATTGATTAAAGTCAGTAAAGAAATCAGTAAAGTTGAGATTACGAACATTAAACATAGTACTAAAAGGAGTGTGACCACGACTCCACGCATAGAAATGTAGACATGTAAAAACATTAGAATTAGGAATAGTAGGAAAATACCTAAGCCTAGACGTGTATATTTTTGGGATGTATCATTTAAAGATTGCCAAATGGCATATTTTTTATCTAATTTACTAAACCCGAATGAGCAGAGCAATAACAATAAAAATTGAAGAACACTAACAATTAAGTGGTTGTAATGGAACGGTTGACCTAACAAATTCATAATTTCTCTAGGGAAATGATAGGTAACTACCCAAACTAACATAATTAAGCTGTCAGCAAAAATTAGAAATACAGCAGGCAAAAGCCAATTTTTAGTATGGTTATACATCATAAAGTATTGGATAAAGAAGTAAGCTAGAATATTAATGTATAGGAAACTATCACTAGTATAGACTGAAAGGAGAGCGGTTGACGCAGTAATAACAGATAAAATTAAAGCCTGTCTTTTTGAAAGTAACTTCTTGTAAAAAAAACTCCAGATCAATGCCAAGTAATTAATTGCATAGGCAGTGACCATAAAGCTAAAGCTCATTTAACTCAAGGCCCTTCAAAAATAATTTCATTTTACGTGCCCCAACTTTACCAATCTCCAAACTCGTACCATCAGTAAACTGAACGGTTCCTTCTAAAGTACTAATATTTTTCACCAATGCTAAATTAATGATAAAAGATTTTAATTCCTTACATATATAAGGACTCTTCATCGACTTCTTCAGATCAGATAGTTTCCCACGTACCATACACTCACCATCTTTATGCTTAATCAGTACCGTTTTTTTAAACCCAGGGACGGTGGCCGCATAAAAAATATTACTTTCTAAAATCAAAATATCAGTTTCAAAATTATCTAATACTAAGATCTGTTCTTCTTTTTGTTTCTCTATAACTTTCAAATTGGCTTTTTTTAAAAGCGTCTCTATCGCAACAGTCAGTTCATCAGCAGACTGATCTTTTAGTAGATAACCAAGGGGGAAGATTTGTCGATTTAAAATTTCAATTCCCTTTGAGTCAAAGGCACTCAAAAAAACAATAAACGCTGATTTATTTTGCTGTCTAATTTTTTCAGCAAGATCAATTCCTGAAAAATAAGTTTTTAGGTCAATATCTAAGATAAAGAAATCATCGTCAAAAATTTCGAGCTCAGATATTTTTTGATAAAATTCCTGTTCATTCGTAATTTCATTTAAAGAAAGATTTGTGAACGCTAATGCAGAAATTACGTCCTTTATTTTTTTTCTAATAATAAATTGATCGTCGATCATAAAAATACGCATCAGCTAATCCCTCCTCTTTTCTAAAACGATAGTATCACATTACTCAAAAAATAATAGATAAAAGACTCAAGATGTTGAGAAAACGGTTTCAAAGGGATTTACAAGAAAAGCTAATGTAGTAATATTTGTACAATGAAATAAATAAAAATCTTTTATTCTGTCAAAAATTTCTTAAATTTTAAAATAACTAAAGTACTAAAATAATTTTTTGTGAAAGAAGTGTGGATTATGAATACAGTTTTAATATTAACGCAAAATCTTTTGGCCGAAAATGATTTGCGACAAAAATTAGAATTATTAGGTTACGAAGTTTTATGCTCGAACTCTTTAGTAAATTTAATACTTAATGATCGAACACGGGCATTCAACAATTTGTCTGTTTTTGAAATTATTATTTTTAGTGAGACCTTATCTGATGATACGACGGAGCAATTATTAAGAAAAATAGCTAAAAATGGTATCAGAACTTATCGAGTAGATGAGGGGTCTTTAATAGAAGATTTTGAAGAAATGGGTCTTTCTGGTTGGTTAACACCAAATATGTCGTTAAAAGAAATTAGAGAAGTATTGATAAAAACTGGACCAACAACTGAAAATGACCGATTAAAAATGTCCGCTGGGTTACAAGGTGAAGAGACTGAACAGCAATCATTACAAAATTTCCTGAATGACTTATCGAAAAATGAGCGGCGTGCCTTTAATGAATTGTATCAAGCGAATGGGGAAATTGTTGGCCGAAATGAATTGGCTAGTTGTCTTTGGTCAGGAGAAACTACCCAATCAAACTTAGCCCAGTTGTCACAAATCATTCGAAAATTACGACAAAAAATGGAAAATGAGAATATTGATGGTAATTATATTATTACTAATTGGAGAAAAGGTTACTATCTTTCAAAGCATTTTTGTGAACAAATTGCAGCTTATGAAAACCAACAATTATTAAATCATATATCAGTCTAAGTAATTACTAAATACAAAAAAGGACATTGAAGAAAAATAATTCTCCAATGTCCTTTTTTGTCAACTAAATGCCCAAGCATTTGAAGTTTGGTTTAAGATGTCAATTAGGTTATAAGTTTGATTGTAATGCTTTTTTCGTGGTGAGTCATTTGGATCGAATACCCGGATTTGATCAGTATTTAGATCTTTCATGATAACCATAATATGACCAACATCGGTAAATTCTCCTGGATTAACTGAAAGAACAACTGGTATATTTCGATTTAAAGCATTTTGAATAGCGCTGCCATCCACTCCTAAATTTTGATAATTCAAACCATTATTCGCCGCAAAAGCGGAAAAGATTGACCATGCTGTCCCAGAACCTTCAGTATAATATGTATTGCCGCTCCAGTTTAAAATTTCTTGAGGACTCACGTTACGACTTTGGTAAAAGGAAGCAACCATCGCAAGACTAGCTATGGCACATCCATTGGTAGCTAAATCGTTAGTCGTCGAACCACTGCCGTAAGGAGTGTTGGCCCAAGTAGGATCAGTCTGTAAAATTAATGGCATTTTTTGTCCGTCTGTTTGTAATTTTTGATTGGCTTCACTGACAAAAGCAGCATCGACGGGTTGGCTACTTTCAATAAAATAGCGGTAACCGAAATAGCCGCCACCTAATAGTAGTAATAAAAATAAAAATTTCGGAAATCGACTTTTTCGTCGCATAAAAACACCTCCGTTGTCTTCATTAAACAATAAAGATCCGGAGGTGTCATCTGTCTAAAGACCTATTCCAACTCTTCTAAAGATAAACTTAATTCTTCCCATTCAGCTTCTTGATTTTCTTGTTCAGCTTTAACAGCTTCCAATTGATTTGTCAGCTCTAAAAGTCGCACATGATCATTTAGCGCATCAGGTTTGGTCATGGCTGTTTCTAATTGTCCAATCGTTTCATCAAGTTTTGCTAAATTTTCTTCAATTGCGGTAATCTTTCTAGATAGCGAGCGCTGCAGCTTTTGTTGTTCTTTATCTTGATAGAATTTATTCTTAGGTGCTTCGGTAACGGTAGTTTTTTCCGCTAACATTTCTGCGATTTCTTCTTCTTCTTTTTTCTTTTCTAAGTAATAATCGTAATCACCTAAGTATAATTTACTACCTTCAGGACGCAATTCAATGACTTTATTAGCAATTCGATTAATAAAGTAACGGTCATGGGAAACAAATAGCAATGTTCCTTCGTAATCAATTAAAGCATTTTCTAGAACTTCTTTATTGTCAATGTCTAGATGGTTAGTAGGTTCATCTAAAATTAAGAAATTTTCTTTGTTCATAGATAATTTTGCTAAAGCGACACGAGCTTTTTCACCACCACTTAATAAAGGAATGGTTTTTTCGACATCTTCACCACTAAACAAAAAGCCACCTAAAACTGTGCGGATATCTTTTTCTGGAGTGGTAGGATGTTCATCCCATAATTCAGCTAAAATGGTTTTGTTGCCGTGTAGTTCGGCCTGTGCTTGATCATAATAACCAATTGAAACATTTGTCCCAATATGAGCTTCTCCTTTTATAAAAGGAATTTGACCAATAATTGATTTAAGTAATGTAGATTTTCCAATTCCGTTAGGTCCAACTAATGCAACAGCGTCTTGACGGCGAATATCTAAATTAATAGGATCAGCTAAAATTTCATCATATCCAACAGCCGCATCTTCAACTTGACATACCACATTACCAGAAGTCTTGTTAATATCAAACATAAATGTTGCTGATTTTTCTTTGCCATCTGGTCGATCTAAACGATCCATTTTCTCTAGTGTTTTCCGGCGACTTTGGGCACGTTTCGTAGTGGAAGCACGGACTAAGTTTCGAGCAACAAAATCTTCCAGCTTACCAATTTCTGTTTGTTGCTTTTCATAGGCTTTCCAGTCACTTTGCAATTGAGCGGCCTTCAGATCTAAATAGCGGGAGTAATTTCCCGTGTAATGAGTCATTTTGTGGCGGGCAATTTCATATATTTGATTCACCACATGATCTAAAAAGTAGCGGTCATGGGAAACAATCAGTAATGCGCCAGGATAGCCTTGTAAATAATCTTCTAACCAAGCCAAAGTTTCAATATCGAGGTGGTTAGTAGGTTCATCTAAGATTAAAATATCTGGTTTGACCAATAACATACGAGCCAAAGCCAGTCTGGTTTTCTGACCACCAGACAAGGTATCAATCGGCTGCTGATAAAAAGATTCATCAAAATTAAAACCATGTAGGACACTTCTGATTTCATTTTCATAGCCATAACCATTTTGGTCATTGAAATCGTGTTGTAGTTGGTCGTATTCTTTCATCAGACTAGGATAATTTGAATCATTTTCAGCAGTAGTGCTGATTAGTACTTCTAATTCTCGCATGCGCCTTTCCATTTGACGTACTTTTTCAAAAGCTTTTAGCATTTCATTCCAAACATTTTCATTGGAGGTTAAGCCAGTGTCTTGTGCTAAATAGCCTAAAGTTGCTTGTTTATTTTTAATAATTTGTCCAGCGTCGGGTGCTTCGATACCAGCAATAATTTTTAGTAAAGTTGATTTTCCTGCGCCATTCCGCCCAACAAGACCGATGCGCGCTTTGCTGGCAACTTCGAGATGGAGATTTTCAAATAATGTTTCGGCGCCAAAATAGCGGGCGACCTGATTTGCCTGTAATAAAATCATATTTTTTCCTCTTTTATCTGTTTTAGCTAGATTTAGTCTATCATATTTCTTTTTTATTTTTTAGAAAAAGGTGGAATAATTGTACTAGCTTTCTTAAAGCAACGTGAATATTTCACAATTAGTGAGCATAGCCATTGCTTTTTTAGTATAAAAATTGCTATTATAGGTTTGTAGTAAAGCAAATTGCAATTTTTATTATAAGGAGAGTTATTGTGAAAGAAAATTCAATTCCAAAAGCAACAGTTAAACGTTTGCCGTTATATTATCGGTATTTACGGATTTTAAATAGCGCTGGCAAGACAAAAGTATCCTCAACAGAATTAAGTGAAGCGATTCAAGTAGACAGCGCGACAATTCGCCGTGATTTTTCTTACTTTGGTGAACTGGGTAAAAGAGGTTACGGTTATGATGTAGAAGATTTGATGAATTTCTTCGGTAAAATTTTAAACGATGACCAATTAACCAACGTTGCATTGGTTGGGGTGGGGAATCTAGGTAGTGCCCTATTAAAATTTAAATTTCATCAAAGCAATAGTATTCGTGTAAGTTGCGCCTTTGATGTAAAAGAAGATATTGTTGGTCGGATTGTAGATGGTATTCCCGTTTATCCATTAGATAGCATGAAAGAGCAAATTAAATTACAACAAATTGAAATTGCAATTCTAACAATTCCAGCTGAACAAGGACAAGCAGTAGTCGATCAATTAGTTGAAGCAGGGATCAAAGGAATCTTGAACTTTACTTCAGCTCGCTTATCCGCGCCAGATAATATTATTATTCAAAGCGTTGATTTAACAAATGAATTACAAACCTTGATTTATTTCTTACACCATGGAAATGATGAAAAGTAAATTTTAAAAGCCCGAGGCAATTTTCAACAATTGCTTCGAGCTTTTTTAATTAAATAAATCATTGTAGTCAACATCTGCGGATTCTTTTGGTAGTTGCTGTAAAATATGTTCAATGTCTTTCATTTGTAAAAAACGCGCTTGACGTAAAACTTCACGACCATTATGAAAAATTAAAATTGCCGGAACTGTCAACACTTCAAAGTAACCGGCTAAGTCTGGTTCTGTCATGATATCTAAATGAAAATAAGGCATCTGGTATTTCTCTGTTAGCGCTCGTACCCGAGGCTCGTCAACATGACAGATACTTCAATTTGGTGAAGAGATAAAAACAACGGTATTATTCTTATCAGCAATATTTTGTTGAGTATTTTTTAAAGTGTCCATAAAAAATTAGCTCCCATCTTATACTGTTGAAGGTAGAAGATTATGATCTTTTTGTCAAACATCTTTTCTTGCTTGTAGAAAAAAATAAAAAGCGTTATACTTTTTATGGTAATGCGGGTGTAGTTTAGTGGTAAAACAGAAGCTTCCCAAGCTTCCGTCGCGAGTTCGATTCTCGTCACCCGCTTAAAAAAAGCACGAAACCTATCAAGTAAGGTTTCGTGCTTTTTAGTAATTTTTTTAACAAAAGTAATTATTATTGAATCAGATACTCAAGCATCACATCAGTGTCTTCTGGCATAACATTTCCTGCATAATTTGGTGTGATTAATGAAATACTGCCGGAGTCATTGTATTGAAGATAGAGATCACCGACAAGGTCTTGTTGTTCTTCTCCAGAAACGATAGTCCCAAGTTTAATAGTGGTATTTACTGAATTTGTTTTTATGCTATGATCTTTGGCAGAAAAAATTCGGACATCTTTGGTTGCTACTTGTTGTAAAGTAGCATTGTAGACAATCGAATTTTGTTGACCATTGTAATCAGTGTATTTGAATGTCACTTGACCATTTGCTGAACTGGAAGGATTTGTAAAGGTTGTTGAGATATTATTCGGGACGTTTACGCCACTAATATAAAAATTCTTTGTACCACTGATTTCATTGTTAGCCACTGCAAATGGATAAGTTGGACGACTTTCAGCATACCATGCAACATTTTCATCTTTCCAGCCGGCACGTTTTAAATTATCTCTTTCGCCAGTATCCAAAGTATAATGATGAGCTCCCGCCACGGCGTTAGGATTATAGAGACGGTAAAGTGGCAAATCATTTTGTTCAGCTGAGAGCCACGAGATATTTTCGTATTGCCAACCAACACTTATTAAATGATCTCTTTCACCTGTGTCCATCGTGTAGTGGTGATCGCCAGCATTAGCATTGTATAAACGATAAACTGGTGAACCACTATTTGGAGCTATCCACCCTATACCTTCATAATGCCAGCCAACCTTCCGTAAATTGTCACTTTCTCCTTTGTTTTCAGTGTAAAAATGTTCTGAACTATTGGCGTTGTAAAGACGATACATCTCCGCCGCTGACGCATCTTCACTATTGACTACGAACCCCCAAAATCCTACAGCAGTTCCCAAAGATAAAGCTATTAAACCTTTTCTCATGATAGTTCCTCCTTTTTTATAAAACGCTTTCAATTATATTTTATCGAATCTTGAAACAAAGTACAAATATTTTGAAAATAATTATAATAAAACTCCTTTTTTAATTCTATTGAAACTCAGTACGCCCAAACCAATCTTACAGAAATGAAACATTGATTACACAAATACTGGTGTAGAATAAACTCATGAAATGAGGTGAATCTAATGGCTGATAAAGATCAATCTGTTTTTTTAAAGTTAATCTTAAAAATATTTTTCTTTTTTTTATTTATTCAAATTTTAGGAGTGCCACAATTTGAAGCTTTTGCTCCTTATTTTCCCAATTTTATGCAGCAATATGAACTGCCTTTATTAGTTGGGGAGGTGACGTTAAGTGTCTTTTTGTTACATTTCCTGTATAGTCGTTATCGGAATCAGCTGAGAATTGCTAACCCAAATCATTTTGGAAAAGAAAAACTAGCTGGAAATAAGATTTTGTTTACGGTAGGTATGTTTGTTGTCATGAACATAGTTGCTATTGTTTTTAGTAGTTTCTTGTCTTTAGATACACCAGATAATCAAGAAGCAATTAATCAAGCAACCGCTTTAGTGCCTATGCTGGCAGTTTTCAATACGGTCGTTTTTGGCCCTTTAGCAGAAGAAATAATTTTTCGAGGTATTTTTTTCAATTATTTTTTTAATCAAAATCGACGTAATTCACACATATTAGCAATTATTGTTTCTGGAACTGTTTTTGGTTTGATGCATGAAGCTTCTTTTTCACTGGCTTTTTTATATTATGCAAGTTTAGGTTGGATTCTAGCAGGAACTTATTTATATACGAAAGATTTACGCTACAGTATGGCAATTCATCTCTTATTTAATTTATTAGGTTCGTTATAAGAAAAGAGACTAGCAAATCTGTACCGACCCCAAAAAGTTAGACCAAAAATCTAACTTCTGGAGGTCGGTATTTTATGGTTAAATATAGTTTTGAATTCAAACTGAAAATCCTTCAAGAGTATCTTGACGGAAAAGGAGGTTTCTCCTATTTATCTAAGAAACACGGGTTGAAGTCAGAAAATCAAATGAAAAATTGGCTCAATGCTTATCAAGAATTTGGTGAAGAAGGGCTTCTTCGTAAAAGACAAAATCAAAGTTATTCTGTTCAATTCAAGATGGATGCGATAGAGTTATATCAAACAACTGAGTTGTCCTATCGTGAAGTGGCGAATCATTTAGGGATAAACAATCCTGCATTAATCGCCAATTGGATGAGAACCTTTCGTGCAGAAGGAGTAGATGGACTCTCAAAAAAGAAAGGACGTCCGCCGATTTTGTCTAAGAAAAAAGAAAATCCAAAGGCAAACAAAGCAACCCTTGAAGAACGTGATCGCATCAAGGAATTAGAAAAACAAGTCCGTTCTCTTCAGATTGAAAATGCTTTTTTAAAAGAATTGAGGAAGCTGCGAAACAGGAAGCCCAACAAAGACGAAAGAATCAATCGCACGAATCATCGACAGCCTCCGAGGATCCTTCAAATTAGTTGAGCTTCTTGAAACTTTGAAATTCCCTAAATCGACCTTTATGTATTGGCAAAAACGGTTTGATCGACAAAATCCAGATCAAGAAATTGAAGAGGAAATACTTAAGATAAGAAGCCAACATAAGGATTATGGCTGTTTGCGCCTAACAAAGGAATTATGTAATCGTGGGTTCCATGTAAACAAGAAGAAAGTGCAACGCTTGATTAGGAAACTGGGTATTGAGGTCCGCTCATTCACGAGGAAATCTCGTCGTTATCATTCTTATCGTGGGAAGATCGGTGCGGTTACGAAAAATCGAATTCATCGACGCTTTTGCACAAGCATTTGTCATCAAAAGATTACGACACATACGACAGAGCTAAAATATTTTGAACTAGACAAATCCGGGACCATTCGTGAAAAGAAACTGTATCTTGATCCCTTTTTAGATATGTACAGCAGTGAGATTATTTCTTATCGTATTTCTGAAAAGCCAAATGCACTAGCGATCATGGAGGCATTGGAAGAAGCGATTCAAGTAACAAAAGACTGTCTCTACCGTCGAACCTTTCATTCTGATCAAGGCTGGGCTTATCAAATGAAGGCATACAATCATAAATTAAAAGAACATAAAATATTTCAAAGTATGTCCCGTAAGGGCACCTGCTTGGATAATTCAATCATGGAGAATTTCTTTAGTTTATTAAAACAAGAAATTTATTATGGACGAGAATTTCATAGCTTTGAGGAATTGAAACAAGCAATTGATAATTACATTTATTACTACAATCATGAACGTATGAAGAAAAAATTAAATTGGCAGAGTCCGGTGCAATTTAGAAAATCGGCATTGAAAGCAGCTTAAAATATAATAGCAGTAAAAACAAAGAAAAAAGGAGTGGATTTCTCCACTCCAAAAAAGTCTAACTATTTGGGGTCACTACAATCTGCTAGTCTCTTTTATTTATTCAAAACCACAACGGCCATATCCTTGAGCAGCAGCTTCAGATTCAGTCATTGAAACAACTGAATTTGCATTAGAAAGTCCGCGACAATTGGCGTTAAAGTGATATTTTTTTCCAGATTGTGGTGCTACGTAAACAGTTCTTCCTTGGGCGGCTTGCTGTTGCGCAGCTTGTTCGGCTATAATTCTGGCTTGCTCAGCCGCCGCCGCTTGTTGTTCTTGAGCAATTCTGGCTTGTTCAGCTTCAGCTGCTGCGTGTTCTTCCGCAGCTTTCCGGTCATTTTCTGCTTGAATTTCAGCAGTGGTTCGACTACTTCCGTCGGCGTAATTAATTTCAACACCATCTTGGATATTAAAGATATAAACATTGAAACTAATTTCATCGTTATTAATTGATTGAGCTTGAAGTTGGACGCCTCGTGCAACTAATTCATTTTCACGAAAGATTGGTGTGACTGAATAACGAACAAATTTCTTCGGATTTTGTTTTAGGAAATAAGCAATATCAGACTCAAAACGTAACATTTCAGGACTGTTTAGTTGCCGTGTACCGGTAATTAAGTTTTTTAAATTATTATTTTGACCAGTTAATTGAAAACCAATCAAATGACTACGATTGTAGAGATAATTGTTATCAATTTTTTTATTTCGCCAACCTGTCGGATCAACCGTTAGGGCTTCTCTTTTTTCACTTGGCATCAAAGATTTGTTTAGTAAGGCTTCACCGTATGTCGCCCGATTTAATGAATCTAAGTCACCATAACTTTCCCAATACCCGATGTCTGTACCCGAGTCTTCTTCAGTAAAAGTCGGTTTACCGCCATTTACATCGATTGTCTGCTGATCTGTATATTCCATGGCTGCCAGCTCTTGATGGATCTGCTGTTGCTCTTTTTGGAAATCCAACGCAATTGTTTTACCGGCATTTCCTGTATCTGGTAAATCTTTTTTCTTACTTGTTTCTGTTGAAGCAATCGTCGTTGATACAGTTGTTGGTGATGTTTGTTGAGGTTCAGGTGCCAAGATGCTGCCGGCAGCCATGATAAATAATGAACCAACAATAATATAGCCACTTTTTTTCTTGTCAGTTTTTTTACGAAATGCCGAAATAAAATTGACAATACCAAAAACAAAAGCGATGAAGCCTAACACAATTAATAATGTTTCCATTCTAACGCCCCCTTTATATTTATTTTATCAAACTTCTTCCAAAAATCTCGAAAAAATTTTTATATTAAAAGAAATCCTGAAGATAATTTTTAATTAGTATCAAACATTCTAAAAAAAATTATCTTCATCGTTATTTAAAAAATCTGCTATAATAATTAAGCAAAAAAATTAAAAAAAGAGGTATGTATGGTTAAAAAAAAGAGACCGACTGTCGTTAGCGGCATTATTATATTATTAGCAATTGCTTATGGTGTTTACAGTCAAAGCAATCCAGAAAATCAGACGATATCAACAGAACCTAGTATTTCATCTACGATGCCAAGTGTTACGATTGATCATTTATCAGAAATTCCAGATTATAATGGTGAAAAAGTCATTACGTTGAACCAAAATAATCCCAATTTTAACGAAACTGACTTGTCATTAGCCAATGGTTCATGGACAATTTTTTCTGATTTAGATGATCTCAATCGCGTAGGACCAGCAAATGGAATGTTAAGTCAAGAGTTGATGCCAACAGAAGAAAGAGAAAGTTTAAACGTTAAGCCAACTGGCTGGCATCAAAAATTTTATGATGATCAACCTTTATATAATCGTTGTCATCTGGTTGCTTTTCAATTAAGTGGCGAAAATAATAACTGGAAAAACTTGATGACTGGAACGGCTCGTTTCAATCACCCGGGTATGACTAAGTATGAGGAAGAGGTTGGCGATTATATTCGTGAAACAAAACATCATGTACGTTATCGTGTATCACCTTATTTTAAAGACGATGAATTGGTTGCTCGTGGGGTCCAGATGGAAGCTCAAAGTATTGAGGATTCAAATGTTTCGTATAATGTTTTTATTTACAATGTGCAAGATGGTGTAACGATTGATTATACCACTGGTTATTCTAAAGCGAGCTAAGTGACAATTTTGTTCGCAGCATTTCAGACTAACGTCCCATTTTTATAAAGTTTTTCTTTGCTAAGATAAGAATTGAAAGCGGGGAGATGAAATGTTAAAAAAAGGTTTATCTAGTTATCAATTAAAAATTATAGCAATTGTTTTTATGGTAATCGATCATATCAATACTTATTTTGGTGCAAGTTTAGGGTGGCCTTTGTGGGTATCTTGGTTGGGTCGATTTGTAGCACCATTATTTGTTTTTTTATTGATTGAAGGATTTTTTTATACTCATAGTCGAAAAAAATATTTGAGGCGATTAAGCTTAGGCGCGGGGATAATGCTTTTAGGGAATAGTTTAATTAATTTTTTGGCTGACAATTATACCGATCATTTCACTGGTGGTTTTAGTGTGTTGCAATTAATTGGACCAAATAATATTTTTCTAACATTGGCATTATTGTTCGCTTTGATATGGGCAGTTGATTTAAGTCGAGAGAATGGTAAATATTTAGTAGTAGCGGGATTTTTATTACTACCAATTTTGTTCAGTGAAGGTGGTCTTTATTTATTGCCAATTAGCTTAATTTTTTACTTTAGCCACTTGAAGCAAAATTCGAAAATTCTTTATTTAGGAGTTTTTGCTATTTGTTTTGTTTTGTTTGCGTGGAGTATTGTTATTTTTTGGCAGATGAATACTGGGGAGAGTTTGTATCAATATTTGACGTTTGATAATGAGTTTATGATGGTGACGGTATTACCATTGATTTATTTATACAATGGAAAAAGAGGCGGTTATCAAACCAAAACATCTAAATATTTCTTTTACGTTTTTTATCCATTGCATCTATGGGTGATTTATTTAGTAAATATGTTTATATAAAAAAACTCCTGCAAAAAATTTGCAGGAGTCATTTTGTTTAGCTTAAAGCTGAACTATTTTCCATTACTTCGTCAATTAGACCATATGCTTTTGCTTCTTCAGCTGTCATATAGTTGTCACGGTCAGTATCTTTTTCAATCACTTCAAGTGGTTGACCAGTCCGTTCAGCTAAAATTTTATTCAAGCGTTCGCGAGTTTTTAAGATATGTTTTGCTGCAATTTCGATTTCAGTTGCTTGACCTTGGGCGCCACCTAATGGTTGGTGAATCATGATTTCAGCATTCGGTAAGGCAAAACGTTTCCCTTTTTGGCCAGCTGTTAATAAGAAACTACCCATTGATGCAGCCATCCCTAAAACGATTGTTTGGACATCGGCTTTTACAAAGTTCATTGTGTCAAAAATTGCTAAACCGGCAGATACACTACCACCAGGAGAGTTAATGTAGATATAAATATCTTTTTCAGAGTCCTGTGCATCTAAAAATAGTAATTGGGCAATCACTGAGTTTGCCACGTTATCATCAATCGCGCCACTCAACATAATAATCCGGTCTTTTAATAGACGAGAGTAAATATCGTAAGCTCTTTCGCCACGAGATGATTGTTCAATAACTGTAGGGACTAAATTCATAGGAAATTCCTCCTCAAATCTTTTTTCAAAATTATTTTAGCACACTTCAAGTGTAATTGCTAAATTCTAAAACATAGTATAATCTATTGGTCAACATTGGTCAAATGTTTTGGACGATTATTTTGACTTTCTTCAACCATCCTTTTTAATTCGGAAATATGGTAATATAAAAGACAGGAAAAGAGGGTGAAAAATGAGTACTGGACTTATTGGATTAATCGGTGTTTTGATTGGTGCTGCGATTGTTGGCGTGACAGTTTTTTTCTTTTTTAAATATCAAGAAAGACAAACTTATCGGAAACGAGAACTTGAACACCGAGTAAAAGAAATTGAAGTAATGAATTTATTAAATAAAAAAATCAATGAAATTTTGAGTAAACGTAGCTTAATGATGGAAAATTACGTTAGTTTCAATGCATTTGATGATACTTATATAGCAATTGATGATTATATTTATTTGCAATCTTTTGCCGCACAAAATAATTTTTATTTACCGACATATCTAGTGGAAGAGTTTTTTAAAAATATTTCCCATCGTAAAATGGTTATTTCACCTGAAGAAACCGTTCGTTTGGGAGGTTACGCATACAAGGGTGGACGAGTATTGATGGAATCTTTTGCTGATGAATTACTTTCAATTACGCAGGAAAAGAAAAATCAATTAGCACGTTTAACAAAAGAACCGTTACGCTATTTTGATGTAAAGTAGGAATATAATGGAGAAAGTATTAGTTATAGTTGGACCAACAGCGGTTGGTAAGACCAGTTTGAGTATTGATTTAGCAAAAAAATTTAACGGTGAAATTATTAGTGGTGACTCTTTGCAAGTTTATCGAACACTAGATATTGGTACTGCCAAAGTGACTGAAAAAGAAAAAGAGAGAATTCCCCATTATTTAATTGATGTTAAGGATCCAAATGAAAATTACTCAGTTGCAGAGTTTCAAAAAGAAGCGCGAAAAAAAATTGTGGATATTACTGCTACGGGAAAATTACCAATCGTAGTAGGTGGTACAGGCTTATATATTCAATCCTTGTTATGGGATTATCAGTTAGGTAAAGCTGAAACTGACCATGATCTTCAGTTAAGAAAAAAATATGAAATCTTTGCTGAAAAAAACGGCAAATCAGCACTTTGGGGGCAGTTAAAAGCGCTCGATCCATTAGCAGCAGAGAAAATCCACTTTAATAATCAAAAAAAAGTTATTCGAGCATTGGAAGTTTTTGAATTAACTGGACGTTCAATTTTTTCACCAGAAAAAACACCTAAATTGCTTTATAATCCAATGATTATTGGCCTAAATACAGAAAGAAAATTGTTATATCAGCGGATCAATCAACGGGTGGATCAAATGATTAATGATGGGTTATTGGATGAAGCCGAAAAACTTTTTGTTACGCCTACTGTTCAAGCAGCTCAAGGAATAGGCTATAAAGAATTATTCCCATATTTTCGAGGAGAACAATCTTTAACTGAAGCAACCGAAGAAATTAAGTTGCAATCCAGAAGATATGCCAAGCGGCAGTTGACTTGGTTTAGAAATCGAATGCCTGTTGTTTGGTATGATTTGGTGCAACAACCAGAAACTATTACAAATATAGAAAATGCTGTGGCAACATGGCTTAAGGAGGGATAGAATTGTCAGAACGCGTAATTCTAGTTGGTGTAGAAACAGATGATACAACATCCAATTTTTTAGAATCCATGCACGAATTGGCCGGATTAACTAAAACGGCCCATGGTGAAATTGTGTATTCATTGACCCAAAAACGTCAAAAAGTAGACCGCCAAACAATTATCGGTAAAGGGAAAATGGCTGAACTGCAACAATTAGTAGAAGCTCATGAAGCTGATTTAGTTATTTTTAACCATGCTTTATCTCCTCGCCAAGCAGAGACAATTGAAGGTATTGTAGGTGTGCCGGTAATTGATCGTATTCAATTAATATTAGATATTTTTGCCCAAAGAGCTCGTTCAAAAGAAGGCAAATTGCAAGTCGAGTTGGCGCAATTAAATTATTTATTTCATCGATTAACTGGTCAAGGGCAAAGTTTATCTCGTTTAGGTGGTGGGATTGGTACCCGTGGACCTGGAGAAACCAAATTGGAAACAGATCGACGACATATTCGCCGACGAATTTCTGCTATTAAAAAAGATTTAAAAGAAGTGGAAGCCCATCGTGAACGTTCTCGTCAAAAAAGAAACGATTCAACTGTCTTTCAAATTGGTTTAATAGGCTATACCAATGCCGGTAAATCAACGATCTTTAATTTACTTACGAGCGCCGATACTTATTCACAAGATCAATTATTTGCCACTTTAGATCCTTTGACTAAACGTTGGTCATTACCGCAAGGAATGCAAACAACGGTAACTGATACTGTTGGATTCATTCAAGATTTACCAACACAATTAGTGGATGCCTTTCATTCAACTTTAGAAGAAAGTCGTGGAATGGATTTATTATTACATGTGGTCGATGCTAGTGCTGAGGACCGTCAGCAGCAAGAACAGACGGTTTTAGATTTGTTGAAAGAGTTGGAGATGGAAGATATTCCCATGCTGACTGTTTATAATAAAGCCGATAAAATCAATCCGATTCAATTTGCACCAACCCTATTTCCTAATACACTTATTTCAGCTAAATCCTCTAAAGGAAAAGAACAGCTGTCAGAAAGTATTAGAAAAGAAATAATGGAAATTTTGAGCCCATATTTGCTAAGTATTTCAGCTAGTGAGGGACAATTATTAAGCACAATTAAACGAGAAACATTGGTTTTAGCGGAAGACTTTGACGAGTCTAGTGAAACCTATCAAATTCGTGGTTTTGCGAAAGAAAGTTCTCAATGGATAAGGAGAATGGGTGACAATGTGGCAGAATAATTTTCCAGATGAATTAAAAAATAAGATTGAACAAGTGGACCAACAAATTGAACTTCGCCTAAAAGAAGTAAAAGATATTGCTTTAACAAATCAGCAAAAAGTTTTAACAGCTTTTCGTGAACAACGGGTTTCAGAGACCCATTTTTTACCTTCAACTGGTTATGGTAACGATGATTTAGGTCGCGATGTATTAGAAGCAGTCTATGCCCAAGTTTTTGGTGCAGAGGCTGCTTTAGTTCGTCCACAAATTGTTTCTGGTACCCATGCAATTGCAACAGCATTGTATGGAAATCTACGCCCTGGAGATGAACTTTTATATATTACAGGGACTCCTTACGATACTTTGTTGGAAGTGTTAGGTGAAACTGGTAATGGCGTAGGCTCTTTTAAAGAATATAATATTGGCTATGATGCAGTTGATTTATTACCAGATGGATCAGTTGATTTTACAGGAATAAAAAATAAATTAACTGAAAGTACTAAGATTGTTGCTATTCAAAGATCTCGCGGGTATGCTATGCGCGCTTCTTTCACGATTGAAAAAATCAAAGAAATGTGTGATTTCATTAGACAGATCGCACCACAAGTGATTATTTTTGTCGATAATTGTTACGGTGAGTTTGCTGAGCTAACTGAACCGACTGAAGTAGGTGCGGATATAATAGCTGGCTCCTTGATTAAAAATCCAGGTGGCGGCATTGCAAAAACGGGTGGATATATTGTTGGGCGAGAAGATTTGGTAGAAAAAGCTGCTATCCGCCTAACAACTCCAGGAGTAGGTGCTGAAGGTGGAGCCATGCTGGGAAATGTCTATGATATGTTATACGGATTCTTTTTGGCCCCTCATGTAGTCAGCCAAGCTATTAGCGGTGCAATTTATTCGGCTGCAATTTTAGCTGAACATGATTTCAATTCTACACCTAAATGGTATGAACCTCGCACCGATCTAATTCAGCTCATTGACTTTAGAGACAAGGAAAAGATGGTTGCTTTTGCGCAAGCGATACAAAAATTCTCACCAATTGATGCGTATGTTGCACCTGTTCCATCGTACATGGCTGGCTACGAAGATGACATAATAATGGCGGCTGGAACTTTTATTCAGGGTGCCAGCATTGAGTTAAGTGCCGATGGTCCATTGCGAGAACCTTATTCCTTATATTTACAAGGTGGCTTGACCTTTGAACATGTTAAAATCGCTGTTTCCAATGCAATTAATGAAGTTTTTTACCGGTAATAGTTAAATTAAAAATCCCTCATTTCCGAACAATTTATTTTTAATGTAAGGAAATCTAACATTTTGGGTTGACAACCGGTCTAACGCTTTGGTATTCTATTTTCAACATCAAGAGGCAAGGAGGATAAGTCATGCGGGAAAAGGAATTACGTAGATCTTTAGCTGTTTTTCCAATTGGTACAGTTATGAAATTAACTGATTTAACGGCGCGACAAATTAGATATTACGAAGAACAAGAACTGATTCATCCTGAACGTAGCGATGGGAACCGTAGGATGTATTCTTTAAACGACATTGATGTGTTACTAGAGATTAAAGATTATCTATCAGACGGATTAAATATGGCAGGGATTAAACGAGTTTATCAAATGCGTCAAGATGAAGCCAAAGCTGCCAAAGATAAACCACCGTTAACTGATAAAGATGTTCGCCGAATTTTTTATGATGAAATGATGACCCAAAGTGGTTTAAACCAACAACAACATCCATACCAATCACAAGGTCCACGGCTGTAGTGATTGTGGAAATAAAAAAATGAAGTGCAAGGAAGGGATACTATGCCAAAAAGAGATTTAACTGTTGAAGATATCAAACGAATCGTTGAAGAAGAAAATGTTCGATTTTTACGTTTAATGTTTACAGACATTATGGGAACAATTAAAAATGTCGAGGTTCCTGTGAGTCAATTAGAAAAAGTATTAAGTAACAAAATGATGTTTGATGGTTCATCTATCGAAGGTTTTGTTCGAATCGAAGAAAGCGATATGTACTTATACCCAGATTTGACAACTTGGATGATCTTCCCTTGGGAAAGCGATCATGGCAAAGTAGCTCGTTTAATCTGTGATATCTATAGTCCAGATGGCAATCCATTTCCAGGGGATCCTCGTGGAAACTTAAAACGTGCCTTATCTAAGATGAAAGATTATGGTTTCACTGCATTTAACTTAGGACCAGAGCCAGAATTTTTCTTATTTAAAGTTGATGAAAATGGCGATCCGACATTAGACTTAAATGACAAAGGTGGCTATTTTGATTTTGCTCCTACTGACCTTGGTGAAAACTGCCGTCGGGATATTGTTTTAGAATTAGAACATTTAGGATTTGAAGTGGAAGCTTCTCACCATGAAGTGGCACCAGGTCAACACGAAATTGATTTTAAATACGCTGATGCGATTGAAGCATGTGACGACATTCAGACTTTCAAATTAGTAGTTAAAACAATTGCTCGTAAACACGGTTTGCATGCAACCTTTATGCCAAAACCTTTATACGGAATCAACGGTTCAGGAATGCATTGTAATATGTCTTTATTTAATGATGAAGGTAATGTCTTCTATGATGAAGATGGTCCAATGCAATTAAGTGAAACAGCTTATCAATTTTTAGCAGGTTTATTGAAACATGCACGCGCCTATACAGCTGTATGTAACCCAACAGTTAACTCTTACAAACGTTTAGTACCAGGATTTGAAGCGCCAGTTTATGTGGCTTGGAGTGGACGCAATCGTTCTCCATTAATCCGCGTACCAGAATCTCGTGGTTTATCTACTCGTCTAGAATTACGTTCAGTTGATCCTTCTGCTAATCCGTATTTAGTAATGGCAACATTATTAGAAGCAGGGTTAGATGGTATTGATAATAAATTAACACCGCCAGCAGCCGTTGATCGTAATATTTATGTGATGAGCGAAGAAGAACGTAAAGAAGCACAAATCTATGACTTGCCTTCTACTATTCACAATGCGATTAAAGCTATGCGTGAAGATCAAGTAATTGTGGATGCATTAGGCTCACATATTTACTCTAACTTTGTCGAAGCGAAGAAATTAGAATGGGCGGCCTTCCGTCAAACAGTTTCTGAATGGGAACGTGAGCAATATTTAGAGTTGTATTAATCAACACAACAACAACCTCTGGTGATCTTTTACCAGAGGTTTTTTAATGGAGTTTTGTAACAAATTTCTCAATTAGTTTAAAATTTAATTTTTTCTTTCTTTAAAAAGTATCATGGCTTTCAACCTTGTGGTAAGTTTGTTATACTTTTTAAGTAGAATAAAATAAGTGAATGATAAAGAGGTGTGTACTGATGGGATATACAGATGAAACAGTTCGTTTTGATTTTGACGACAATCGTAAAAAAGAAATCAGTGAAACGTTAGCTATTGTGTATAATGCATTGGCTGAAAAAGGTTACAATCCAATTAATCAAATTGTAGGATATTTATTATCAGGTGATCCTGCTTATATTCCCCGTTACCATGATGCTAGAAATTTAATTCGTCGTCATGAACGTGATGAAGTAATGG
The DNA here is from genome assembly GCF_019218635.1 of Enterococcus alishanensis. Taxonomy (GTDB): domain Bacteria; phylum Bacillota; class Bacilli; order Lactobacillales; family Enterococcaceae; genus Enterococcus_A; species Enterococcus_A alishanensis. The sequence continues at coordinate 498,308 of NZ_JAHUZB010000001.1, forward strand.
AAGTTTTAGTTAAATATTATTTAGAAGATCATGGTATTGAACTTCGATGAGAATTATGGGATTAGATGTCGGATCGAAAACCGTTGGAATTGCAGTCAGTGATCCATTTGGTTGGACAGCCCAAGGGGTAGAAATTATCCGCATTAACGAAGACGATGAGGAATTTGGTTTTGATCGTTTATCGGAGCTTGTTAAGGAGTATCAGGTGACTAAATTTGTCGTGGGATTACCCAAAAACATGAACAATACTATTGGGCCGAGAGCTGAAGCCTCGATGGCCTATGGCGACAAGATTAAAGAACTTTTCAATTTGCCTGTTGATTATCAAGATGAGCGACTGACAACTGTTCAAGCTGAACGCATGTTAGTTGAACAAGCTGATACGACCCGGGCTAAAAGAAAAAAGGTCATTGATAAAGTTGCAGCAGTGATGATCTTACAAAATTATCTTGACCGAACAGGAAACAAATTTTAAGAAAAGAGGAATTTAGATGGCACACGAACACAATCACGACCACGATCACGACCATAGTCATGAACACGAAATGATTACTTTGGTGGATGATGAAGGAAATGAAACATTATACGAAATTCTTTTAACTATTGATGGTCAAGAAGAATTCAAAAAAAATTATGTTTTACTTTATCCGGCAGGTGTCCCTGAAGATGAAGATGTAGAATTACAAGCTTATGCTTATCTTGAAAATGAAGATGGTAGCGAAGGTGAATTGTTACAAATTGAAACTGATGAAGAATGGAATATGATTGAAGAAGTTTTCAATACTTTCATGTCTGAAGAAGAATAAATCATGAGTTAAAAAGGAGAAACCTGTTTGTAGGTTTCTCCTTTTTTGTCGTTCTTGTCAAAGGCTAAAGGAACTTTGCTTCCAACAAAACTTTTCCTATTTTTTAATTGATGATAAAATAATTAAAAAATAGGAAGGTGGCAATGAAATGAACTTTGTAAAAAAAGAAAACTGTATTTATGCAATGGATAAAAATAATCAACCGGTTTTAACTGTTAAAGATGGGGAAGAAATTACTTTTGAAATCTATGATTGTTTTACTAATCAAATTTCTGATGAAACTAGTTCCTATCAAGGAGTGGACTGGAACAAGATTAATCCAGCTACGGGTCCAGTTTTTGTGGAAGGTGCTGAACCTGGTGATACATTAAAAATTTCAATAAAAAAAATTGCGATTAAAGGAAATGCGACACTTTTTACCGGCCCAGATCTAGGTGTTATGGGAGATGAGTTGGAAGAAAACGTCATTCGAGTCTTAAATATTAAAGAAAATAAAGTTCAGCTGACTGATGAGATTGAGATTCCAATAAATAAGATGATTGGGGTGATTGGGACAGCTCCAAAAGGTGCACCAATTTCTTGTGGGACTCCTGACGCTCATGGGGGAAATATGGATTGTACAGAAATTAGTGAAGGTGCTGAATTATATTTACCAGTTAATATAGCGGGTGCCTTACTAGCACTGGGAGATTGTCATGCAGCGATGGGTGATGGTGAAGTATCTGGTTGTGGTGCAGAAATTCCTAGCGAAGTAACTGTTTCTGTTTCTGTTATTAAAAATAAAAAATGGCCCTTACCTTTTTTGATTAGAAACGGAAAAATCAGCACGATTTCTTCAAAGCTAACAGTTGACGAAGCTACTATTGCTGCAACAAAAAATATGGTCCAGCTTGTAGAAAATTATACAGAATTATCGACTGGAGAGGCGATACACTTATTAACGTTAGCAGGAAACTTAAAAATTTGCCAAATTGTCGATCCCAATAAAACTGTCAGAATGGAATTACCCTTGTCTTATTTGAAAAAATGGATAGATTAAAAATATGTCAATATTTATAATAATTTTGATGTAAAAAGGAAGAGTTGGGTGCTCTTTCTTTTTTTTATGTCTTTCACTAAATTATTTTTTGATAAAACTAAAAAAAACTTGCTTTAATGCTAAATTTTTTTTAAACTAATCATTAGGAATGAAAATCATTCTCAATTAAAAAACAGAAAGGTCTAGTAATGAAAAAATTTACATTATTTTTTATTTTAATTTTACTTGTTGCTCTTTCTTTTTTTGTTGGGGTGAATGATCTGACTGTGAATGGTTTATTGGAAAATGTTGGCCAACAGCGGTTATTATTTATGACCACTCGGTTACCTCGAACAGTTAGTTTAGTTTTAGCAGGTGCGACAATGAGTATTTGCGGACTAGTGATGCAACATTTAACGCAAAACAAATTTGTCTCGCCTACAACAGCAGGAACCATGGACAGTGCACGTCTTGGGATTGTTTTTGTGATGTTGGTTTTGCCAAGTGCCTCAACTTTGACACGAGGTTTTGTGGCATTCGTTTTTGCTTTATTAGGAACGCTGGCGTTCTTATTTCTATCACGTTATCTACCTGGAAAAAGCCAGATGATGTTGCCCTTAGTTGGCGTGATGTTTGGTAATATTGTTGGTTCGGTGGCGACTTTTTTCGCTTATCAGTATCAATTAGTACAAAATATGTCTTCTTGGTTACAAGGAAATTTCGCGACAGTCACACGAGGAAGTTACGAATTACTTTATTTAACCGTTCCAATTTTTATTGTGATTTATGCTTTTGCCTATCGGTTTACAATTATCGGTCTGGGGGAAGATTTAGCCAAAAACTTAGGTTTGAATTATCAAGTAACTCAATTTTTCGGTATTTTTTTGGTAGCGATTGCGAGTGCTGTAACTTTGATAATGGTTGGAACGGTTCCTTTTTTAGGAGTCGTCGTGCCAAATATCGTTGCCATGATTTATGGTGACCATATGAAAGATACATTAGGTTTAACAGCAATTGCTGGGAGTATTTTTTTAATTTCTTGTGATATTTTATCACGGATAATTATTGCACCATATGAAATACCAGTTAGTGTGATTGTCGGAGTTATCGGCAGTGTCCTCTTTATCTTTTTACTATTAAGGAGGCAGCGGCTATGAAAAAACAGTTTTTATTTAGGCTTTCGTTTTTAGCAGTGTTTGCCGTTTTATTGTGTTTTTTATATTTAACGTATCAGACCCATGGCAATTTAAATTTTGCTTTACAAATTCGAGGTCGAAAATTAATCGCTTTTATTTTAGTCTCGATTGCAGTTAGCTTTGCGACGGTTACCTTTCAGACAATGACGCAAAATCACTTTTTAACTCCTAATATTTTAGGTTACGATTCTTTATACGTCGTCATTCAAACTTTACTATTTTTCTTTATTGGTGGTGTGACCATGCTGTCGCAGGAGACATTGAGTATGTTTTTTGCCAATATATTATTGATGACGTTGGTCAGTCTTTTGCTGAGTAAATTTTTGTTAAAGCGGAGTCAAAATAATTTATTTCTATTGTTAATGATCGGCATGATTTTAGGAACACTTTTTAGTAGTTTGAGCACTTTTCTACAAGTATTAATGGATCCTAATGAATATGATTTACTGCAAGGTCGCCTGTTTGCTAGTTTTGGGAACATTAATGGAAATCATTTAATTTGGGCAACGGTTATTATTGTTTTAGGAGCGGCTCTCTTGATGAAATTATCGCCTTATTTAGATGTTTTACATTTAGGAAATGATCAAGCGACTAATTTAGGAATTCAGGTTTCTCGTTTTCAAACGCTATTATTTGCTATAATCAGTTTGCTAACGGGAACAGCTACGGCTTTAGTTGGACCAATTACCTTTTTAGGATTTATTGCGGCAAATATTAGCTATCAATTGACCAGAACCTATTTACATCGTTGGTTATTTTTAACGAGTACCTTAATTGGTATTATTCTGCTCGTAGGAGGACAATTTTTAGTTGAACAAGTTTTTGCTTTAAATGCAACTTTAAGTGTTGTGATCGAATTTGTTGGTGGCATTTATTTTGTTGGGAAAATTGTCCATGAAAGGAAGAAGACAGCATGATTGAAATTCATAATGTATCAAAACACTACGGAGAAAAACGTGTTGTTACTGAAGTACAGTTACCAGTCAGTCAAAAAAAATTAACTGCGTTTATTGGTCCTAATGGTGCTGGAAAAAGCACCTTGCTTTCAATGGTCAGTCGATTAATTCCTCACGATACAGGAGAAATATATTTAGATCATAATGAAGTGAAAACTTGGAAATCTAAAGAGTTAGCAAAAAAATTAGCTATATTAAAACAAAGTAACGGGATCGGTTTAAAAATAACGGTTCGCGAATTAGTGAATTTCGGTCGTTTTCCTTATAGCAAAGGTCGATTATCAAAAAAAGATCATGCGTTAGTGGAGGATGCTTTAGAAAATTTAGGTTTGTCTGATTTAGCTGAAGAAATGATTGATACATTATCTGGTGGACAACTTCAACGAGCTTATATTGCAATGGTTTTGGCGCAAGATACAGACTATATTTTGTTAGATGAACCGTTGAATAATTTGGATATCAATTATGCGGTTCAAATGATGCAAACATTACGCCATTTAGTTGATAAATTAGGTAAAACGATTTTGATTGTATTACACGATATTAATTTCGCGGCTAGTTACGCTGATGAAATTGTAGCGATGAAAAAAGGTCAGATTTTTGCTCGAGGAGAAACAGAAAATATGATCAAAAAAGAAGTATTAAATCCCTTATATGATATGAATATAAAAATTTGCGAAATTGAGGGAAAAAGATTTTGCATGTACTTTTAAACAAGTAGAGGAGAGAAATATTAATGAAGAAATTTTTAATGAGTTTAGGTTTGGTAGCTACATTATTTACGATCGCGGCCTGTGGATCAGGCGCGAGCGATACAGTTGACTCTTCAAAAAAAGCAACAGAACAATCTTCGAGTCAGACAATGAAAGTAACTGATGCGAATGGTACGGTGGAGGTGCCATTAAACCCAGAGAAAGTTGTCGTTTTCGACATGGGTTCGTTAGATACAATCGATGCATTAGGTAAAGAAGATACTGTTATTGGGGCTGCAGTTGATAGCTTGCCAGAATATCTTAATAAGTATGCAGATGTAGCCTCGGCAGGTGGCATCAAAGAACCTGATGTGGAAGCAATTAATGGGATGTCTCCAGATTTAATTATTATCTCCGGTCGGCAGGCTGATTATTACGATCAATTGAGCCAAATTGCACCAACAATTTATTTAGAAGTTGATTATACTGACACATGGGCGTCTATTCAAAAAAATGTAAAGACTCTAGCCAAAATTTTTGATGAAACCCAAGAAGCAGAAAAACAATTAGATGAGTTACAAACAGAAATCACTTCAGTTAGTGATCAGGCTAAGTCTAGTGGTGAGAAAGCATTAGTTGTTTTAATCAATGAAGGAGAACTTTCGGCTTATGGTGATGGTTCTCGGTTTGGGATTGTCCATGATACTTTTGGCTTCCAACAAGCAGATGATAAGATTGAAGCTTCTACTCATGGTCAAAATGTTTCTTATGAATATGTACTAGAAACCAATCCAGATGTTTTGTTTGTCATTGATCGAACAAAAGCGATTGGCGGAGATACTACTAATGATGACCTTGCTAGTAATGAACTGATTCAACAAACCAATGCGGGTAAAAATAATAAAGTAATTGAACTAGATCCTGAAGTTTGGTACTTAAGTGGTGGCGGATTAGAATCATTGCAAAGAATGCTAGATGATGTAAAAAAAGCATTTGAGTAATCCGATAAGAACATAAATGATGTGAGGATACGTTAAGATAATGATCTTGACGTATCCTTATTTGTTTTTGAAGTCGATTGGACTACCTTTTGTAAATTAATTTTGGTAAGCTTAAGTTGAATGTAATCGGGGAGGGGAAATAATGAAAAAAATAGTTGTTGGTTTGATGTTATCAGTAAGTTTGTTAGGTTTAAGTGCTTGTAGAAAAACTGCTACGACGCAAAATGATGAGATTCAGAAGCAAGAAACTTTTACAACAAGTAGTAATAGTAGTGAGGCGAAGAAAGTCATTGAGAAATCTTCCAGTTCGACATCAGCTACAAATTCAGAAGAACCTGAGAATAATGTAACAAAAAACATCTGGGATAGTGAAAAAGCAGATGCACTACGTTCATTTATAGTTAACTGGAGTGCGACTATGGGACAGTCTTATCAAGAGTATCAACCGCAAAACAATGTTAATTTTTATGGTTTACAACTACCAGATGACGTACTGGAAAATACCCAAAAACAACCGATGGCAGTAGATAATCAAATCGTATCAGCAGAATGGTCAGGAAACGGTGAATCAGCTGCTGAATATAGTATAGTTGCAGTATACTCAGACGCTGATACCGCTGCTTTTGCTGCAAAACATGTATATTTCTTTGCTATTCATAATAATGATCCAGTCGTTTTAACTTCCATGCAAAATCAAGGAATGCCTGATGGTGCCTTCCATTTTAGTCAAACTGAGAATCAAGAGTTAAAAAATGGCTTTCAAAACATTGTTAATCCGTCTTGATAAAGAGAAGTAATTAAAAAATCAAAATTCGAGAATCGTTATGGTAAAAAATCTGGATGCTTTAACAGGATTCTCTATGTAGAATAGTTAGATCAATTATTATTAATAGTACTATTTCTGCAATTTAGTTTAGACATCCTGCACATAAAGCGTGCAGGATTTTTTTGCGTTAAAATAAAAAATATTTATGTAAAATGGAATATTTTTTTGCTTTTTCATGCTTAATACACTGAAATTATGATACAATTTTACTAATTAAAATTGAAAGGTTGGGAAAAATGGAGATTATTAATGGGATTCGAGATTTTTTGTGGGACTACATTATTATCGCACTGTTATGTTTTGCTGGTATATTCTTTTCAATTCAGACACGTTTCATTCAATTTAGAAAGTTAAAAGAAAGCTTTAAATTAACTTTCGGAAATATTTCTTTTAAAGGAACTAAGGCTGGCGATGAGGGAATGACTTCATTTCAATCGTTAATGACGTCGATTGCGGCTCAAATTGGGACTGGTAATTTGGCTGGTGTTGCTACAGCAATGGTTATGGGTGGGCCTGGTTCGGTTTTTTGGATGTGGATTAGTGCAATTTTAGGAATGGCAATTATTTATTCAGAAGCAACTCTTTCACAAATGTACCGAACTAAAAAAGGAAATGAAGTTGTTGGTGGACCAGTTTATTACATCAGAGCAGCTTTTAAAGGGACCTTAGGAAAAGTTGTTGCTGTTATTTTCTCAATATTCTTAATTTTAGCACTGGGATTTATGGGGAATATGGTACAAGCAAATTCAGTTGGTCAAGCAATGGAGGCCGCTTTTGGCATTCATCCACTAATTACCGGAGTCATTTTAGGACTAGCTAGTCTTTATGTATTTATTGGTGGAACAGAACGTGTTGCGGCTGTTACAGAAAAAATTGTACCAATCATGGCGGTATTTTTCGCAATTGTCTCAATGTTTGTAGTGATTGTAAACTTTAGAGGCATTCCAGAAGCTTTACGAGATGTTTTCGTTGGTGCTTTTAAACCAGAAGCTGTTTTAGGTGGTATCCTCGGGGTGGGTGTTAAAGAAAGTGTACGCTTTGGGATCGCACGGGGGCTCTTCACTCACGAAGCAGGAATGGGGTCCACTCCTCATGCTCATGCCTTGGCTAAAGTTTCACATCCTTCCAAACAAGGATTAGTTGCAATGATGGGAGTTTTTATTGATACAATCATTTTATTACCGATGACTGTATTTGTTATCCTAACTACTAATTCGCTTGGAATAATGCAGCATGGTGAATTTTTGGATGGTATTGAATTAACCCAATATGCTTATTCTCAAACTTTAGGTAATCTAGGGTATCCATTTATTGCAATTTGTGTCACTTTGTTTGCTTATGCAACATTGATTGGCTGGTATTTCTTTGGAGAAGTAAATATCAAGTACTTATTCGGAAAAAAAGCAGTACCGATTTATGCTGTATTAGTCGCGATTTTTATTGCCATCGGTAGTTCATTAAAAGTTGAATTTGTGTGGAGTATGGCAGACTTATTTAATGGATTAATGATTATTCCTAATATTTTAGCAATCTTAGCATTGTATAAATCAATTAAGAAAACAACGCAAGAATATGATTTAATGGATTAAAAAAATACCAGTAGAAAGTGAACATGTACTGACCCCAAAAAATTAGATCTTTGGTTTAATTTTTTTGGGTCACTTCAACAATTCCTTTTGTTGGTGTATTTTTTTATGTAAAAACAGTCGTTCATTTTCAAATTGCTATCTAATTTTTTCAAAATTGTACAAGTAGCCTTTTTTATCATATAATAAGTAGGTATTTTTAGCATATTTCCTATGGAGGGAAGTCAGATGACTCAAAACAGATATAAAGCCACTGTAGACGGTCAAGATTATACGATCATTGGTCAAGAAAGCAAACAACATATGGATATGGTGACCGCTTTAGTGAATGAACAATTGAACGAAATTAAGCAGCTTTCACCTGGAATTTCTACAGAAAAAGCCGCTATTTTATTGGCGATTAACGCAATGAGCGATCAACTTGTCAAACAAGAAGAAAATTTAAAGCTACAAAAAAGGTATACCGCTAAGGAACAAGAAGCTGCTCATAATTTAGAGCGAATAAAAAAAATCGAAGCAGTTGAAGCGGAGGCCAAAGAGATTTTACGGCAACAAGGAAAAGACGAAACCGGTATTCGGAACCATGTGGATGCACAAGATGTTGTCAATAAAAATCGTCAACGGGAGATTCAAAAACGTGCAGCAGATAAGTAAGCGAGGTCGTATATGTTAACTTTTATCATTTTATTCGCCTTTTTATTGGCTATTTATACCGGTTATCGCCGAGGAACTGCTTATCAATTAGTATTTTCGATTGGCTATTTGATTTCTTTTATTGTTGCGCGTCAGCTATATCAAAATTTAGGATCAAAGTTTGAATTGTATGTGCCGTATCCTTCAGTGACAGAAAATTCTCAAATGGTTTATTATACAGTTGAAGAGGCTTTTCGATTAGATCAAGCTTTTTATGCTGGTTTTGCTTTTCTGCTAATCTTGGGGATTGGTTGGTTATTGACACATTTTGTTGGGATTTTTTTCCGCAATTTATTATTTAAGAAATTATTACCTCGTTATGATTCATTAGTTTCAATGATTTTACAAATCATTAATTGCTATGTTGCGATTTTTTTAATTTTGAAACTGATGACCTTCGTACCAATGGGATTTGTGCAAAATCTCATCGAACAAAGTTGGTATGGTAAAATGATTATTGAACATTCTTTGATTTTGAGCCGTTTATTTGACACTTTGTGGGTTACGAATATTATAGGGTAAGGAAAAACCGAGACCAACTGGTTTCGGTTTATTTTATGTAAGAAGGTGAAATAATGAATGAACGTATATTAAAAACATTAGAATTTGAACAAGTGAAAAATCAAATTCAACAATATTTAACAACAGAACAAGGGACAGAGAATTTACGTCAACTTACGCCTTCTAGCGATAAGGAACGAGTAGCAAGTTGGCTGGCCGAAACAGCAGATGGATTAAAAGTTCAACGTCTTCGCGGTGGTATCCCAGTTCCAAAACTAAATAATATCGCACCACATATGAAACGAATTGAAATTGGCGCTAATTTAAATGGGTTAGAATTAGCCGAAGTATCACGAGTTTTATCGACCACTAGTGAAGTGGTTCGTTTTGTCGAAGATTTGCATGATAGTGAATTAGAATTTGAACGATTGTATTTTTGGCATGACCAATTAGTTACTTTACCTGAATTAAGTGGGCAGTTAAGACGTTCTGTTGAAGCGGATGGTTCGATCCGTGATGAAGCTTCAGCTGAGTTACGGACAATTCGCAGTCAGATCCGCCGCAGTGAACAAAATATTCGTGAACAATTAGATGGTTTAATTCGTGGTAAAAATGCGAAATATTTAAGTGATGCTATTGTAACGATGCGTAACGATCGCTATGTGATTCCGGTTAAACAAGAGTATCGTGGTGTTTTTGGTGGTGTTGTACATGATCAAAGTGCTTCTGGTCAAACATTATTTATGGAGCCAAAGCAAATTGTCGAATTAAATAATCGTCTACGCCAACAACAAATTGCTGAACGAAATGAAATTGAAAGGATTCTCGCTGAACTTTCTGCTAGTTTAGTACCATACCGTAAAGATATTTTACATAATGCGTATGTTCTAGGACAATTCGACTTAATGAATGCGAAAGCCCGTTTTGGAAAAGAATTAAAAGCTATTGTTCCAGCAATCAATGATGAAAATCAGGTCTTCTTCAAGCAAGCGCGTCATCCTTTAATTGATCAAGAAATGGTCGTTGCTAATGATATTATGATTGGGGAAGATTACCAGGCGATAGTTATTACTGGACCAAATACAGGTGGTAAAACAATTACTTTAAAAACTTTAGGTTTGCTGCAACTAATGGGACAAACCGGATTTCCATTACCTGTAGATGAAGATAGCCAAATGGGTATTTTCTCAGAAGTTTTTGCAGACATCGGTGATGAACAAAGTATTGAACAAAGCTTATCTACTTTTTCATCTCATATGACCAATATCGTGAATATTTTAGACAAATTTGATGAACATTCCTTGGTTTTATTCGATGAATTAGGTGCCGGAACCGACCCGCAAGAAGGAGCAGCGCTAGCAATTGCTATTTTAGATGCTGTTGGTGCGAAATCGGCTTATGTAATGGCGACAACGCATTATCCTGAATTAAAAATTTATGGTTATAATCGTCCAAACACAATTAATGCCAGCATGGAATTTGATGTAGATACATTGAGTCCAACTTATCGTTTACTGATTGGTGTACCAGGACGGAGTAATGCCTTTGAAATTTCTCGCCGTTTAGGTTTGGCTAATCAGATTATTGACAGTGCCAAACAAATTATTGATGAAGAAAGTCAAGATTTGAATGAGATGATTTCTGATTTAGAAAATCAACGTAAAGCGACGGAAACAGAATATTTGGAAGTTCGGTATTATGTGGAGGAGTCCGAAAAGCTTTATCGTGATTTAAAAAATGCTTATAGCTATTTCTTTGATGAACGAGAAAAAGAAATGGAAAATGCCCGTCAAAAGGCCAATAAAATTGTAAATGAAGCAGAAGAACAATCTGAAAAAATTATTAAAGAAATTCGCCAAATGCAGTTAAGCGGTGGGCAAGGAAATATCAAAGAGCACGAATTAATCGATGCGAAAAGTCAGTTGACCAACTTGAAACAAGCTGAACAGCTGAAAAAAAATAAAGTATTGCAAAAAGCCAAAGCCAAGAAACAATTCAAGGCTGGTGACGAAGTAATCGTCGAAACTTATGGCCAACGAGGGACACTGATTGATAAAGTCTCTAATAAAGATTGGCAAGTTCAAATCGGTATTTTGAAAATGACTATTTCAGAAGATGATATGACGCAAGTAGCCCCTTTGGAAGAGCCAAAAGCCCGCCAAGTTTCTGGTGTAAAACGGGGAAATACTGCTGGCGTAAAAATGGAATTAGATTTACGTGGTAAACGATATGAAGAAGCTTTAGCAGAAGTCGACCAATATATTGATGCAGCTTTATTAGCCGGTTATGCTCAGGTCAGAATTATTCATGGCAAAGGAACTGGCGCGTTACGTCAAGGAATTACAGACTATTTGAAAAATAATCGTCAAGTCAAAAGTTTTGAGTTTGCACCAGCAAATCAAGGTGGAAATGGTGCAACTGTGGTCACTTTTAAATAGTTTACAGTTGTAAGCAGAAAAATTTGCAGGAGAAAAACATCGTGCTATAATACATTTAGCAAATCAAAGGAGGAAGATTTATGTCACAAGTAGTTACTGATAAAACTTTCAGTCAAGAAACTGACGAAGGATTAGTTTTAATCGACTTTTGGGCAACTTGGTGTGGTCCTTGTCGCATGCAAGCACCAATTTTAGAACAATTATCTGAAGAATATGATGATAGCGAATTAAAAATCGTAAAAATGGACGTGGATGAAAATCCCGAAACTCCTTCATCGTTTGGAATCATGAGTATTCCTACTTTAGTTCTTAAAAAAGACGGCGAAATCGTCGATAAAGTGATTGGTGTACATACCAAAGACCAATTAAAAGAATTAGTTACATCACATATGTAAGCTCGTTAACAGAGTCGGGACAAAGGAAAATTTTTGTCTCGGCTTTCTTTTTGTGAGAAAATATTCCTAGCGAAAACTTAGGAGAATCCAAATGAATGAAAGAATAAAAAATAAATTAGCGCTTTTACCAGATCAACCTGGTTGTTACTTAATGAAAGATAAAAATGGCACAATTATTTATGTAGGTAAAGCTAAAATTTTAAAAAATCGTGTACGTTCTTATTTTACTGGCAGTCATAATACGAAAACTGAAAGATTGGTTAGTGAAATTGAGGACTTTGAATATATTGTTACTGAGTCTAATATTGAAGCTTTATTGTTAGAAATTAATTTAATTAAGAAAAATGATCCCAAGTATAATATCATGCTAAAAGATGATAAAACCTATCCTTTTATTAAGATCACTAATGAAGATTATCCTCGATTATTAATTACACGGAAGGTTTTAAAAGATAAAGCGTTGTATTTTGGTCCTTATCCTGATGTTGGTGCCGCAAATGAAACCAAAAAATTATTGGATCGCTTGTTTCCATTGCGAAAATGTAAAACTTTACCGAAAGAAGTTTGTTTGTATTATCATATGGGACAGTGTTTGGCTCCGTGTATTTTTGATATTCCAACAGTCCGTTATCGGGTAATGGTAAATGAAATTAAACAATTTCTAAATGGTGGTCATACAAAAATTCAGGAACAATTAGAAGTAAAAATGGCTCAAGCGGCTGAAAATATGGAATTTGAAAAGGCAGCGGAATACCGGGATCAAATTAAATCGATTGAAACAGTTATGACGAAACAAAAAATGACCAACGCTGATTTAGTTGACCGGGATGTGTTTGGATATAGTACTGACAAAGGTTGGATGTGTGTCCAAGTCTTTTTCATTCGCCAAGGCAAAGTAATTGAACGAGATGTTTCAATGTTTCCTTTTTACAATGACGCTGAAGAAGATTTTTTAACTTACTTAGGTCAGTTTTACCAAGAAAATGAACATTTTATTCCAAAAGAAGTGTTAATCCCTGACGATATTGATCAAGCCAGTGTTGAAGCCTTGTTAGATACTAAAGTTTTACAACCTCAAAGAGGCGAAAAGAAAAAATTGGTAACCTTAGCTAGTAAAAATGCTCGAGTAGCCCTAAATGAAAAATTCAATCTGATTGAACGGAGTGAAGCGCGGACAATTGGCGCTGTCGATAAATTAGGTGATGCTATGAATATTCCAGCACCAATTAGAATTGAGGCTTTTGATAATTCAAATATTATGGGAACTGATCCGGTGGCAGCTATGGTAGTCTTTATTGATGGTAAGCCTGCTAAAAAAGAATATCGGAAATATAAAATTAAGACCGTTAAAGGTCCAGATGATTATGCATCGATGCGAGAAGTTATCTATCGACGCTATTCTCGCGTATTAAAAGAAGACCTACCTTTTCCTGATTTAATTGTAATTGATGGAGGCAAAGGGCAAGTTGATGCTGCAAAGGAAGTTTTAGATAATCAACTGGGTCTAGATATTCCGATTGCTGGATTAGCCAAAGACGATAAACATAAAACCAGTGAATTGTTATTTGGAGCAGACTTGTCAGTGGTCCCACTAGAAAGAAACTCGCAGGAATTTTTCTTACTACAAAGAATTCAAGATGAAGTCCACCGTTTTGCAATTACCTTCCATCGTCAATTAAGAAGTAAAAATAGTTTTGCTTCTAAACTAGATGCGATTGATGGTTTAGGCCCTAAACGCAAAAAATTATTGTTAAAAGAATTTAAATCTTTGAAAAAAATCCAAGCAGCTTCAATTGAAGAATTAAAAATGATCGGCTTACCTCAAAAGGTTGCCGAAAATGTTTATCAAAAATTACATGAAGACTAGTGAATATTATTTCACTGGTCTTTTTTTGGTAAAGCTATTTTTTTATGATAAAACGGACGATGTAAAAGGGATTGGATAGTAATCGACGAGCAGAGATGCTATTTTTACGGCAGAAAGAGTTTCAGAATTATTAACGAACATCATTTCGATTTTTTCTTCTTATATCAAAAAAAATTAAAAATAAATTGACAAAATATATATCATTCGATAATATATCGTTAAGAGATATATCAGTGAGTGATATAGAGAAGGTGAAAAGATGGATGAAGCATTAACAGATTCGAACTATTTAATTTTGTTGGCTTTATTAAGACCACAACACGGTTATGCCATTATGAAAGAAGTCAGTGCTTTAACTGAGGGAAATTTTGAGATCGGGCCCGCTAGTATGTATACGATTTTAAAAAAATTAACCAAAAGTGGTTACATTACTTTGGAAGAAAGTACTGATCGAAAGAAAATCTATCAAATTACAGATAGTGGAAAAGAAGTTTTACGAAAAGACGTCCGACGACGAAAATTATTTTACCAATTCGGTGAGAGATTACTATCTGATGCAGGAGGCGAAGGTTAATGGGGTTGTTTGAGAAGAAATATTTACTCAGCTTAGGTGTGGCCTTTTATCCAGAAAAAGAAATGCTTCGCCTTGAAAAACAAGCTGCTAAAGGTTGGGAGTTTGAGAAGTTAAATATTTTTGGCTTTTTAGTTTTCAAGAAAGGCGTTCCACAAAACCGGCAGTATGCAGTTGATTATTTTTCTGGTAAATCAGAAGATCTCTCAGAGTATTTAGAGATGTATCAAATAAGTGGTTGGCAAAAAGTCAGTGATTTCCGAAAAAAATATTATTTTTTTTCTGCTGATAAAGATACACCTAGTATTTTTTCCGACGAAGAAAGCTATCGTGAAAAATTTAAGTTGGAATGGCGCTATAATTTTTTGCGCTCGCTGATTTATGCACTGTTCGGCTTTATTGTACTGGTAGCAATTAGTTTTATTCAAGCAGCTGAGTGGCCGGTACCTAACGGATTATTATTATTCATTGCTTTTTTTGGGCTTTTTGGTGTTTTTTTTCCGATTGGTATTTTTGCAACGATGTTGTTTTATAAATTGTTTTACCGAGATCGTACAAGATATTACAACCAACCAGATAAGTTTGCTAAAAAGCAATCGTTTATTCGCGACCAATCTATTTTACTGATTATTGGCGCAGTCATCGGAGCCGTGATTGGTGTTGGTTTCGCATTATTGTTTTCGAGTTTATAAATGAAGGAGTGGGAAGAATGTTACAAGTGGAGCAACTTAGTAAAACTTTTGGAGACTTCAAAGCGTTAGATAATTTATCTTTAACGATTGAGGATGGGAAAATTTTAGGTTTAATTGGACAAAATGGTGCCGGTAAGACGACAACATTTCGTTTGATCCTAGATTTTTTAGCAAAAGATAGCGGGAAAATATTATGGAACGGACAACCATTAACTGAGAAGGATTATAGCATCATTGGCTATTTACCAGAAGAACGAGGATTGTATCCAAAAGTATCGATTGAAGAACAATTATTGTTTTTTGCCGCTTTAAGAGGCAAGAAAAAAGCTGAAATTGTACCAAAAATTGATGAATGGATGGAAAAATTCCAAGTAAAAGGTAAGAAAACAGATAAGGTTAAATCCTTATCAAAAGGGAATCAGCAAAAGGTTCAATTGATCGCTACTTTGATTCATGAGCCTAAATTAGTTATTTTGGATGAACCTTTTTCTGGCTTGGATCCAGTGAATGCGGAACTATTAAAAGATGGCATCATTGAGTTAAAAGGTAAAGGTTCATGTGTTATTTTTTCTAGTCATAATATGGATAATGTCGAAAAAATTTGTGACAATTTAATTATGTTACGGAATGGCCAAACTGTTTTAGATGGTAAGGTTCATGAAATTCGTGAATCTTTTGGACGAACGAAACTGTATCTAGATTCTTCATTAACAGCTGCGGAATTGGATGAATTTGCTGGTGTTGAAAAAATTGTTCAAAAAGAAGATGGAACTTTTGATTTAACTTTGTCTGATCCGGAAATTGGCAAAGATATTTTCGCTAAAGCAACTGAAAATGGCTATATTCCAATGTTCAATCAGCAACCACCAACTTTAGAAGAGATATTCAAATGGAAAGCAGGTGACCAACATGAGTAAAATGGGAATTATTATTAAAGACGTTTACAAAAAAAATGTTAAATCAACAGCTTTTGTCATCATGATTTTGGCACCATTTTTGCTAATGGGTATCTTTTATTTGGCACAACATTTCTTTGGTAATACAAATGATATTAACGAAATTGGTATCATTAGTAATCAGCCGGCAGTTGCAGAACAATTAAAAAGCCAATCGTCAGAGGATTTTAATTTCAAAGTAATGGATTCAAAGAAACAAGCACAAAATCAATTGGAGAATGAAAAAATTGATGCTTATTTCGTTATCGATACAAAAGATGATGATACTGTTCAAAGTACCCTATATAGTACTTCATCATTAGGTACGACCACAGAAGGTGCGCTGACACAAATAACTAATCAATTGCAGTTGGGATTACGTGCTGGTCAGTTAAATATCAACAATCAACAAGTCGCTCATATTATTGAACCCGGGCAATTTCAAGCAAAACGTGTGAATTTTGAAGATGGTAAAATGAAAGTTGATGAGGCTGATACCGGCGCGCAATATTGGATTAGTTTTGCAACAACTATTATTATGTTTATTTTTATTATGAGTTATTCTTCAATTATTGCACAAGAAATTGCTTCAGAAAAAGGGACTCGAATTATGGAAGTTTTATTATCCAGTATGAAGGCTAAAACTCATTACTATGGGAAGCTTATTGGCGTTTTACTAGTTGCGTTGACCCAATTAATTATTTACGGTGTCGCCATTGTTGTGGGTTATCAGCAATTTAAAAATACCGATTTTATTGCTGGGATAGCTAATAATGTCACCTTTAAACATTTGTTTGGCGTAAACACAATCATTATGCTGGCCTTTATGATTTTCGGAATTTTACTTTATGCAGTATTATCTGCTTTATGTGGTTCTTTAGTTAACAAACCTGAGGACACTGCAAAGGCGATACAGCCAGTGATGTATCTTTCATTAATTGGTTATATGCTAAATATCATTATGGGGGCAGCCAATCCAACCAATATTATTGTAAAGGTCACTGCATATATTCCATTTCTTTCCTCATATAGTATGCCACTGAGACTGTCGACAGATACAGTGAGTCTTTCTGGGGCTGTAATCTCTTTAGTTGTCTTGATTGTTTTCACCATTTTATTGAACTTATTTTCAGCTCAGTTATATAAATCAAATGTATTGGTTTATAGTGAAGGTGGCATGGTGAGTGCCTTGCGCCAATCATTTTCAATTATGCGCAATGATCGGGAAAAATAATCAAAATATTTGACCAAATAAAAGATTTTCTTCAAAATAAAGTATAGTTGAAAGATTTGGAGGAGGAATTTTGTATGGAAAAAACAAAAAAATTAGCTAATGGTTTAGAAATGCCACGTTTTGGTCTAGGTGTTTGGCGTGTAGATCCGGAAGATGCAATTAATTCGGTAAAATGGGCGATTCAAGCAGGATATCGTTTAATCGATACAGCGGCAATTTATAAGAATGAAGCTGAAGTTGGTGAAGGTATTCGCCAATCTGGCGTATCACGGGAAGAGCTGTTTATTACTACAAAATTATGGAATGCTGATCAAGGCTATGAAACAGCACATCAAGCATTTGATGAAAGCTTGAAAAAATTAGGTTTAGATTATGTTGATTTATACTTGATTCATTGGCCAGTTCCAGGTAAATTTAACGATTCTTGGAAAGCGATGGAAGAAGTTTATGAAAGTGGTCGAGCAAAAGCAATTGGTGTTTCTAATTTCCATCAACACCATATTGAAGAATTAATGACAACTGCAAAAATTAAACCAATGGTTGATCAAGTTGAAATTCATCCTACGTTAACACAAGAGCCTTTGCGCAAATATTTAGCTAGTGAAAATATTGCAGTTGAAGCTTGGTCCCCACTAGGACAAGGGAAAATTTTAAGCAATCCAACTTTAATGAAAATTGCTGAAACCCATCAAAAAAGTGTAGCCCAAGTGATTATTCGCTGGCATTTACAAAGTGATATTATTGTGATTCCAAAATCAGTGCATGAAAATCGGATCAAAGAAAATTTTGATGTGTTTGATTTTGAACTAAGTCCAGATGATATGAAAGAGATCGATAGCTTAAACATTAATGAGCGTTTAGGTGGAGATCCAGATAATTTTAATTTTTAAAAAAATGAGCGTCGTCATTCAGTTGACGGCGCTCGTTTTTTTAGAATTTTTGGACAAAAAAATTGAACAATTCCTGCTCTTTAGGGTCTGCTTTATGAACTAATTCAGGATGCCATTGAACACCCAAAATCGGCACACCAGGATCTTTGCTTTCAACAGCTTCGATAATACCATCCTTGGACCAAGCAATCGCTTTTAGCGGTTCAGCTAATTCTTTTAAGGCTTGATGATGAAATGAATTGACCTGTGTTTCTTCAGCTAATAAATTTCCTAAGATAGAATTATTTGCTACTTTAATCGAATGTAAAGCAAAAGCAGGTGGTGTTGGGAACATATCGTGTTTCACTGACCAATCATTATACAAGGATAAATCTTGATAGAGATTTCCTCCTAAAGTGACATTTAAAATCTGCGTGCCACGACATACAGTAAAAATTGGTTTCTTTTGTTCAATAGCTTCTTGGATAAGAGCCATTTCAAACAAATCTCGCTCCAAACTAGTCGCACCTAACTTAGGATGAGGTTCTTCCCCATAGAGGCTAGGGGTAATATCTTGTCCACCAGCTAGCAAAAGTTTATCAATTTTTTCAATATAATCTGCTGCTAAATCGGCAAGACCAAGAGGAAGTACTAAAGGAACTCCACCTGCTTGATGGATACCATCAATAAAACCTTGGGGAGTATAACTAAAAGGTTGATCAAAAAAAGCTGTGTTATCTAAATAATGTTGGTTGGCAACAATACCAATGATTGGTTTTTTCATATAAAACTCCTTTAAATGGTTTATCCTTTTGATAACATAAAATAATCTTTTTGGCAAGATAACCTACTCTGTCATAAGAATCCTTTTTTTTCTTAATAACTTCTGATATACTATAATGGAATTGAATTTATTATTCAAAATGGTTGGGCGTAAGCTTCAAGGATCATGTTTCTCAAGGGGTGAGAGAAACACTTGAAGATTTGCGGCCTTTTTTTGTTTTCAATTAAAAAAACGAAAATCATCAAAAAAATGAAAATAAAAGATAACCAAATTAAAGGAGGAGCGGGATGCTAGAGGCACTGGAAAAAATCAAAGCAGCCGAAGAAAGAAACGAAGCACAAATGAACCAAGTCAAAAAAGAATTGTTAAAACTTGAAAAAAAGAATCAACAATTGTTACAGGAAAAACAAGCAGATTTACAAAAAAAGAATAACGAAAAAATAACTGAGAGAAATCGTGAGTTGAATGATGACCTAAAAAAAGAAGCGCTTCAGCTAGAAGAGCAAAAAAAACAGTTAGCGGATCATTATCAAGCAAATTTTGAATTAATTAAGGCGCAAGCAATTACAAAAATTTTAGAAGGGGTGAGAGAAAAATATGGCAGTCAGTAAAATGAAAAAACTGACACTCATTGCTGAAGATAAAAAAACCCATGAAATTTTAGTTACCCTTCAAGGATTTCAAGGCGTTGAAGTGCGTGATGTTTTCGATTTAAAGGAAAATAATCAGTGGGTAAAAGCTTTTTTTACTGATTTTGAACCAAATGATCAGCAAGACCAAATTCAACAGATCGATCAACAAATTGAAGCTATTCATCAAAGTATTAAATTTATTAAAGATCATGGTAGCAGTAAAGAAAAAGCGATTCATTTAAAACGCAGATTTTTGACCTTGCAGCAATTAGAAGAACAATTTGATCCAGAAAAATTATTGACTGAATTAACAGAAATTGAAAACTTAATCAGTCGTTTCGCAGAACTGAATCAAAGAGAAAAAACATTGACGGTAGAGGAAGAAGTTTTTTCTAAATGGCAGTATTTAGATGTTATTCCACAGCAAAATAATTTGAAAACGAGTCAAACTTTTTTAGGAACAGTTGAGACTGAGAATTGGGAAAAACTAAAAGCTGATCTACAGCAAGAAACAATTTATTTCGAAGAAGTTTATAGTGATGGGAAAATCACTAATTTCAGTTTAATTTATTTAAACCAGCAACAAGCAGTCGTCAAGCAATTAATCGCTCATTTTAGTATCACGAAGTTTGATTATCTAGAAAGCCAGTTACCAAAAAATAAGTTAGCTGAAATTCATTCTGAGCAAAATGATGTTTATCAAGCAAAACAGCAATTATCTACTATGATTGGTCAAAAGCGAGTAAATATTCATGAATTGGAGTGGGCAGAAGAGACTTTACTTGCCCAGAAAAATCGATTGTTAGTCCATAAGAGCTATATCCAAACAGACCATTTATTTGTTTTGCAAGGTTGGATTGCTGAGGATGAAGTGTTGTCTTTGGAAAAAAGGTTAGCAACAGAAGAAGTTTATTTAAGCGTGGAAGAGCCTAATCTGGTTGAAATTGAAACAGAAATTCCTACCAAGCTTAAAAATAGTCGTTTAGTTAAGCCTTTTGAAATGCTGACTGAGATGTATGCACTACCGAAATATGAAGAAATTGATCCGACACCTTGGTTCACGCCGTTTTATTTAGTGTTTTTTGGCATGATGGTCGCTGATATTGGATATGGATTATTGATGTTGATAGCAACGACAATAGTTTTAAAATCGCAAATATTACCAAATGGGACCAAGCGATTCATGGAATTCTTTCAAATTTTGTCCATACCAACTATTGTATGGGGACTCATTTATAATGGATTCTTTGGTTTTTCATTACCATACAAACCAATATTGTCTACCAGTAATGATGTAATTACGATTTTAATTTTATCCATCATTTTCGGATTGATCCAAATTTTCGTTGGCTTAGGATTGGCAGCTGCAGAAAATATTAAAGCAAAAAATTATTTGGCAGCTATTTCTCAAGGCTTTGCTTGGCAAGGGATTTTTGTAGGCGGTATTATTGCTGCCGCTGGGAAGATGCTTTTAACTAGTTCGCCAATCTTTATTTTAGGGATAATTATTGCTGGAATTAGCGCTCTTTCAATAGTCGTTTTACCGATGGTTGGCAGTAAATCAAAATTGGCAGCGTTAGCCGGTGGGGCCTATGATTTATACGGCATCACAGGTTATATCGGAGATTTAGTAAGTTATACACGTTTGATGGCTTTAGGTATTTCAGGTGGGAGTATCGCCGCAGCGTTTAATATGCTGGTGGGTTATATGCCACCGGTTGCAAAATTTAGTGTAGGGATTTTGCTAATGTTGGTCTTGCATGGCTTGAACATTTTCTTATCCTTATTAAGTGCTTATGTTCACGGTGCACGATTACAATACGTAGAGTTTTTCGGCAAATTTTATCAAGGTGGAGGCAAACCCTTCAAGCCTTTGAAAACAGAGGAAAAATATATCAATATTGAAAAGAAAGATAAATTGGAGGAAATTTCAAAATGACAGAGTATTTAATTAACAATAGTGGTGGGATTATTTTTGCGATTTTGGGTATGGCAACAGCAACAATTTTTTCAGGAATTGGTTCTTCGAAAGGTGTGGGGATGACCGGTGAAGCAGCGGCAGCTCTAACAACTAGTCAACCTGAAAAATTTGGACAATCATTGATTTTACAACTATTACCCGGAACACAAGGATTGTACGGGTTCGTAATTGCCTTCTTAATTTTTACTAATCTATCGTCTGATTTAACAGTTGTTCAAGGGTTAGGCTATTTAGGAGCATCTTTACCCATTGCTTTTACTGGTTTATTTTCTGGAATTGCCCAAGGGAAAGTGGCTGCAGCGGGTATCCAAATCTTGGCTAAAAAACCTGAGCACGCAACAAAGGGAATCATTTATGCAGCAATGGTAGAAACTTATGCCATTTTAGGCTTCGTTATTTCTTTCCTATTAGTAGGTCAAGTATAAGGAGCGATTTAAATGGATGCTATTGAAAAAATCATTGATCAATTAAATGAAGAAGCACAACTTAAGCAAACAGAATTTCAAGTAACGGAAAAAATGCGAATTGAGCAAGAATTTCAAGCTAGTTTACAAGAGATTGAATTGGAACAGAAAAAAAGATATGAAAATCAATTAGATCAATTAGAAGAAAAAAATAAGCAATTAAAAAATCGCCAACAAGTAGCAGCTAAACAAGCTAACTTAAATTTAAAACAACAATTATTGGATGAAATGTTTATTGCCGCACAAGAAGCCATGAATGACTGGTCAATTGAAGAACACCAAAATTTTGCTAATGGAGCATTAAAAAAATTAGCAGTTTCTGGCTCGCTGAAATTCATTTCTGGTGGAATAACTAAAGATGTTTACACCGAAGAATGGTTGGCTATCCAAAATGCACAGTTAAAATACCAACTAACATTATCAGATGAAGTGATTCCCAATCAAGCGGGGTTCATTTTAGATCAAGCAGGTATTCAATATAATTTTCTCTATCAAACATTAATCGAGGAACAAAAAGAAACATTAAGCTTCGAACTGGCACAAACCTTTTTGGATTAAGGAGGTCTAAATGAAAACTTATAGCTATCATGAGTTAAATCCTCTGATTCGCTTAAAAGAACTTGAATTGTTAACCCCAGATATGTTTGATCGTTTAGTTGCTGCAAAAGACTTAAAAGAAGTTCAGCAATTGCTAAATAGTACTTTTTATGGGGAATTTTTACAGGGAGATTTTGCTGAGACTTTTGAAGAAAGCTTACAAAACTCTTTTAATCAATTAATTACAGAATTAATCGAACTGGCACCTGAGCCGGAAGTGATATGGATTTATACGATGCGATTTACTTATCATAATTTAAAAGCCCTGATGAAGGCAGAATTACTTGAACAAAACTTTGATGAATTATTTTTGTATGATGGATTTTATTCTTTAGAACAAATTAAAAGTGTGGTTAAAACTGGACAATCTAATAGTTTACCTGATGAGATTATCGGTACGGTAAATGCGGTTAAGGCACATTTTTCAGAGTCTAATAGTCTACAAGGAATCGATATTATCTTTGACCGTGATTTTTTGCGTAATCAAGAAATAGTAGGAGAAAAGTTAGGCTATGTCGCGCTACTATCAGAAATCACAGCCTTTATTGATTTTACTAATTTAATTATTTTAGGTCGTGGCATTCGTCAAAAACGAAGTAAAGCCTTTCTATCTACAGTTCTTTCTAGTCAAGGAAGTATCGCCAAAGAAGATTTATTAGCGATTATTGAACAGCCCCAAACATTTGCTGATTTTATTTTGGCTAGTCCTTATGGAAATGAAGCAGCTTCAGCGGTAGTAGATGGAAAAGTTGACTTAGCAAAATTGGAAAAGGCCAAAGATGATTATTTGGCAAGTTTATTTGAAGCTTATCAAGTTGAAGCTTTCGGTCCATTACCAATGTTAGCTTTGTTGCACGGAAAAGAAACTGAAATAAAAAATCTGCGTTTATTAGTTGTTGGAAAAAAAATCGGAATGGATCAATCTGATATTAAGGAAAGGATGCGAGTAACCCATGACGCATAAAATTGGTGCAATTGGCGATAAAGACTCGGTATTGCCTTTCAAATTATTTGATTTTGATGTAAGAACGGATAAACAACCAAGTGCTATTCGAAAAAATATTGAAGAAATGGCTCAGTCAGGTTATGGGATCATTTATCTGACTGAACAATTTGCGCAACTGGTTCCTGAAACTGTCAAAAGATATGAAGAAGAGATGATCCCTGCGATTGTTTTAATTCCAAATTTTGCAGGAACAGATGGACTGGGGCAAAAAATGATTCAAGATCAAGTAGAACGAGCAGTCGGAATGAATATATTGTAAAGGAGCAGACAGCTTGCAAGAAGGAAGAGTAATCAAAGTATCTGGGCCGTTAGTAATGGCTGAAAATATGGGTCACGCAGCAATTCAAGATATTTGTTATGTTGGAGAGCTGGGGGTAATTGGCGAAATTATTGAAATGCGAAAAGATGTCGCCTCCATCCAAGTATATGAAGAAACTGCTGGGATTGGACCAGGGGAAGTCGTAAAAACAACGGGAGAAGCTTTATCGGTTGAATTAGGTCCAGGAATTGTGTCTCAAATGTTTGATGGCATTCAACGACCCTTAGATAAATTTCAAACGTTGACCCAAAGTAATTTTTTGAGTCGAGGTGTCCAATTACCGGCTTTAGATCATCAAAAAAAATGGTGGTTTGAAGCAGCTTTAGAAATTGGTACAGTTGTTTCTGCTGGAGATGTAGTAGGAATCGTAGAAGAAACGAAAGTACTAACACATAAAATTATGGTTCCGAATGGTGTTAGCGGCACCATTACAAAAATTCACTCAGGTGAGTTTAATATCACTGAAACCGTTTATGTTTTAGCGACTGAAGAAGGTGAAAAAAGTTTTTCAATGCTGCAAAAATGGCCTGTTCGTCGCGGTCGACCAGTCAAAGAAAAATTAAATCCAGAAGCACCAATGATCACTGGTCAACGAGTAATTGATACTTTCTTTCCAGTGGTAAAAGGTGGAGCGGCTGCTGTACCAGGACCATTTGGTGCTGGGAAAACGGTTGTGCAACATCAGATAGCCAAATGGGCCGATGTCGATTTAGTAGTTTATGTTGGCTGTGGTGAACGTGGTAATGAAATGACCGATGTGTTGAATGAATTTCCGGAATTGATTGATCCTAAAACAGGAGAATCCTTGATGGAACGAACGATTTTAATTGCCAATACATCGAATATGCCAGTGGCAGCACGAGAAGCATCTATTTATACTGGGATTACCATTGCTGAATATTTCCGTGATATGGGTTATAACGTAGCAATTATGGCAGATTCAACCTCTCGCTGGGCTGAAGCTTTGCGAGAAATGAGTGGACGTTTGGAAGAAATGCCTGGTGATGAAGGTTATCCCGCTTATCTAGGTTCTCGCTTGGCGGAGTATTATGAACGTGCTGGGCGAGTCGTGGCACTGGGATCAGATGGGCGTGAAGGTTCCATTACTGCAATTTCGGCTGTATCACCATCAGGGGGAGATACTTCAGAGCCTGTCACGCAAAATACTTTACGAGTTGTAAAAGTATTTTGGGGGTTGAGTGCAAACCTAGCCCAACAAAGGCATTTCCCATCAATTGATTGGTTGTCCAGTTACTCATTGTATTCAAATGAAGTGGGATTATATTTAGACCAGCAAATGCAAGTTTCTTGGTCAGACTTAGTAACTGAAGGAATGAAAATTTTACAAGAAGAATCGCAGTTAAGTGAGATTGTTCGTTTAGTGGGGATTGATTCACTGTCTGAAAAAGATCGCTTAACTTTGGAAGTAGCGAAATCTATTCGCGAAGATTATTTGCAACAAAATGCTTTTGATGATGTGGATACATTTACTTCAAGAGAAAAGCAATTTAAAATGTTAAACAATATTTTGACTTTTTATAGTGAGAGTCGCAAAGCGCTAGATCTAGGTGCCTACTTGAAAGAAATCATGGAGGGAACAACTGATTTGCGAGATAAAGTTGCCCGCAGTAAGTATTTACCAGAAGCAGAGATTGAAAAATTGAGTGATATTCATCAAAGCATACCAATTATTTTACAAGAGATAGTTGCTAAAGGAGGGATGACCAATGATTAAAGAATATATGACAATCAGCGAAGTGGTAGGTCCCTTAATGGCTGTTGATAAAGTTGAAGGCGTCAAGTATGAAGAATTGTTAGAAATTCGTATGAAAAATGGCGAGATTCGAAGAGGACAAGTTCTTGAAATTAGTGAAGATAAGGCCTTGGTTCAAGTGTTTGAAGGAACTAGCGGAATTCATTTGCAAGAATCTACAGCTCGATTTTTAGGTCATCCACTTGAATTAGCCGTTTCTGAAGATATGATTGGCCGGGTGTTTGATGGACTAGGACGTCCTAAAGATAATGGTCCAGCAGTTTTAGCAGAAAAACATCTAGATATTAACGGCGAAGTAATCAATCCAGTTTCTCGTGATTACCCTGATGAATTTATTCAAACAGGGATTTCAGCGATTGATCATTTAAATACTCTTGTTCGTGGACAAAAATTGCCAGTTTTTTCTGGTTCAGGTTTGCCCCATAAAGAATTGGCAGCTCAAATTGCTCGCCAAGCAGCAGTTTTAAATGCTAATGATGATTTTGCTGTAGTTTTTGCAGGGATTGGGATCACCTTTGAAGAAGCCGAATACTTTATGGAGGATTTCCGTAAAACCGGCGCGATTGATCGCTCTGTCGTATTTATGAATTTAGCTAACGATCCGGCAATTGAACGAATCGCGACACCTAAAATGGCCTTAACAGCGGCTGAATATTTGGCTTACGAAAAAGGGATGCATGTCCTAGTTATCATGACAGATATGACCAATTACTGTGAAGCTTTGCGAGAAATTTCTGCTGCGCGGCGAGAAGTTCCTGGTCGTCGAGGCTACCCTGGTTATTTATATACTAATCTAGCTACTTTATACGAGCGGGCTGGACGGATACGCGGTTTGAAGGGTTCAGTCACGCAAATTCCAATATTATCAATGCCAGAAGACGATAAGACTCATCCGATACCCGATTTAACTGGTTACATTACAGAAGGTCAAATTATTTTATCTCGAGATTTATACAAGAGCGGAATCAAACCACCAATTGATGTTTTGCCATCCTTATCTCGACTAAAAGATAAAGGGACCGGTGAAGGAAAAACACGAAAAGATCATGCTGCTACCATGAATCAATTGTTCTCTGCTTATGCCCAAGGTAAACAAGCCAAAGAATTAGCAGTTGTTTTAGGCGATTCAGCTTTATCTGATACCGATAAAATATATGCAAAATTTGCAGATTGTTTCGAAGCCGAATATATTAATCAAGGTTATTACACAAATCGCTCAATTTTTGAAACCTTAGATTTAGGCTGGGAGCTATTATCAATGTTGCCGCGTACTGAATTAAAACGAATCAAAGATGATATGCTTGATGAGTATTTGTCAAAAGGAGTGTGATCACTCATGGCAAAGTTAAATGTCAACCCAACCCGAATGGAGTTGTCAAAACTAAAAAAACAATTAGTCACAGCGACACGAGGGCACAAATTATTAAAAGATAAACAAGATGAATTGATGCGTCGTTTTATTATTTTAATCAAAAAAAATAATCAGTTGCGTAAAGAAGTTGAGGTAGAATTAAATCAAGCGATGAAAGATTTTGCCTTAGCTGACGCTATGATTAATGATAAATTTATTGATGAGCTATTAGCAGTGCCAAAAGATCGCGTATCAGTAGATGTGATTGAAAAAGATGTTATGAGTGTCAAAGTGCCGGTAATGAATTTTCAACATCAAAATGATTTGGCTGATGGACCGCTAGAGTATGGATTTTTAAATTCTAATGAGGAACTTGATCAAAGTGTCGCTCGTTTTGCAGAAGTATTACCAAAGCTTTTGGAACTGACAGAGATTGAAAAAACTTGTCAATTGATGGCTAAAGAAATTGAAAAAACTCGACGTCGTGTGAATGCCTTAGAATATATGACCATTCCTCAGTTAGAAGAAACGATTTATTTTATTCAAATGAAGCTCGAAGAAAATGAACGGGCCGAGGTTACACGTCTAATAAAAATCAAAAATATGGGGAATAATTAAAGGATAAAGCGAATGAAAAAATTGAGGAATGTTTCTAGAATCCACAGTATTCAATATATCCCTTTGGGCTTTTTAGCATTGATTCTGATAGGTAGTGGTTTATTAACATTGCCTTTTTTTAGTCAGTCGGGTGAAACAACACCCTTTATTGATGCACTATTTACCGCTACATCGGCTACATGCGTTACTGGATTGACCACTTTGCCGACAGATTTACATTGGAATTTTGGTGGGCAAGCCATTATTTTATGTTTAATTGAAGTCGGTGGTTTAGGCTTTATGATGATCCCTATTTTATTTTTTTCAATGTTTCGAATGAAGGTGGGATTGCGAGCACGGATTGTTTTGCAAGAAGCCTTAAATTTGGAGTCATTGTCTGGAGTCATGAAATTAATGCTTTATATTATTCGGCTGGCTCTATGTATTCAATTATTAGGAACCTTCTTGTTGGCAATAGATTTTTTACCTAAATATGGTATTGCGCAAGGACTTTGGTTGAGCATATTTCATGCTGTATCAGCTTTTTGTAATGCTGGCTTTGATTTATTTGGCGATAGCATGGTGGGATTTGAAGATAATCCTTATGTCTTAATGATTATTGCCGGCTTGATTATTGCTGGTGGGCTGGGTTTTATCGTGTGGCGAGATTTGTTGGATTTTACAAAAAGGAAAAAATTCTCTCTTCATAGTAAAATTGCTTTGACCGTGACGATTGGCTTATTAGTTGTCGGAACTGGATTGTTCTATCTAACTGAAACTAATGGAAATGGTGGCTTAACTAGATTAGTTGATATGTTCTTTTTAGCTGTCACGCCAAGAACAGCCGGCTTTTTCTCGATCGATTATTTCAAAATGAGCTCTGCTGGGATTATTGTGACAATCCTTTTGATGTTTATTGGAGGAACGTCGGGTTCGACAGCTGGTGGGTTAAAGACGACTACCTTCGGAGTATTATTGATTCAAATATTTTCAATGCTAAGAGGGCGTAATAAAGCAGAAGCTTTCGGTCGAACGATCAAACCATCAGTGGTCTTTAAAGCTCTAACAATGTTCTTTTTAGCTTTGTCGATTTGTATCGTTGCGGTGGTGATTTTATCAATTACGGAAGAATTGCCTACAACTGCTGGAGTGGAATATTTCTTTTTTGAAGTTGTCTCAGCTTTTGGAACAGTTGGCTTAACTATGGGATTGACACCTGATTTGACAGTAGTTGGCAAATTAGTCATCATTTTGTTGATGTATATTGGTCGGGTAGGAATCTTGACCATTGGCTTGTCATTGACTATTCAGATTGCAAAAAATCAAGCAACTGGACACTATAAATTGCCAGAAGAAAGTGTCATGATCGGATAAAAAAAGGTGAACTGAATTTTCAGTTCACCTTTTGATTAGGCACGAATAACTTCGATTTTGTAACCATCAGGATCAACGATAAAATAATAAGAAGGATCAGTACCAGGTAATCCTTTTAAATCTGTTACGTTAAAGCCAGCTGCTTGATGCTTTTCATGTAATGCTTCCAAATCATCTACGCTGATAGCGATATGACCATAACCGTTACCTAAGTCATAAGCTTCATGATCGTAATTATAAGTTAATTCCAATTCGTAGTCATCTCCAGCTAAGGTCAAGTAAACCAAAGTGAATTTTGATTCAGGAAAATCTCTACGGCGAGAAACTTCGAAATCGAAAGCTTTTTGATAAAAAGCTAGTGAAGCATCCAAATCCTTTACACGAACACAAATATGAGCCATTTTCATAAATATATTTCCTCCTATTTAATCCACGTAAGAAAAATAAGTGAAGTGGATTGAAATGAATTGTTAACTGTATCATAGCATAATTAAAAAAGAAGCTGGAAATATTTGCTTGTTGGCTTGTTTGTGGGATTTTTATCAGGTAAACTAAAATAAAACATCTTAGGAGGAGAATTATGATTCCAACATTTGGTACGAAAGAAGAAAAAGATTATCAGGCACGTTATGCAGCTTATGCGATTTTAGTTAATCAACACGGGAAGATAGCGATCGTGGAAGCGCCAAATGGAGCATTCTTTTTACCAGGTGGAGAAATCGAAGGTTCTGAAACGAAAGAAGAAGCGATTGATCGCGAGATGATGGAAGAATTAGGTTTTAAAGTCGACTTGGCAGAATACTTGGGTCAGGCAGACGAGTATTTCTATTCCCGCCATCGAGATACTTATTTTTATAATCCAGGCTATTTTTTTGTAGCAAAAAATTGGGAAAAAGTTTCTGAACCAACCGAAGAAGGAAGTTTGAGCCGCTGGGTTGCTCCTGAAGAGGCCATGGTTTTATTAAAAAGAGGCAGCCATAAATGGGCTGTTGAAAATTGGTTAAAAAAAGTTTAGTGACCGACAACATGTGGTCACTAAACTTTTTTTTATTTTGCCAATGCACCATTGTGAATGTGGCTACTGAAAGCTTGATAATAATCTTCAAACAAATTTGTCGGATCTTTTTGAATCATTTCTTTTGGAAAATAAAAACGAGCATCCCCTTGCCCTTGACCTGCTAGAGCTGCAACCAACTGACTGGCTTTCGATAATTCCACCAATGAGCCATCTTTTTCCATTAGTTCTATTTGAGTGCGATGACGTCCTTGTTCGGGGCGGTAAAAGTCGTAAGGTAAGTCGTAACTGGAATTTATTGCTGTATAATAATTAGGGTTAAAACCAGCTTTTTCCACTAAATCCCGCATGATTGGTAGATTAGGGTTGTCAACTGAATCAATCGTAATTGATTTCAATGGTTTACGATCTAGAAATCGGCGAGCCAGATCACTTAAAATCAAATCTTTTTCCGAAATCCACTGAGAAAAGTAGGTATTTAATACACCGTCATCTAAACGTAGATAATCTTCTAAAGTAAATTTCCCTTTTAAAAAGGGTTTTAAAAATTGTGAATGGTACTCGAATAATTGATTGTCCTCATGGAATAATTCATGGGCGCGATCTAATAAATGAGCCAATATTACTTCCATGCCACGAGAAACAGGATGAAAATAAACTTGAACATACATTTGATAACGGCTGACAATATAATCTTCAACTGCATGCATCCCATTGATTGAAAAGGCAATTCCACCGCGATAAGGACGAATTACTCGTAAGATTCTAGTTAAATCAAAGGTCCCATATTCTGTGCCGGTAAAATAAGCATCTCGTAATAAATAATCCATCCGGTCAGCGTCAATTTGACTAGAAATCATTTGTACGACCTGTTGATTAGGATAGGTTTTAGTTATGACGCTAGCAACCTTTTCAGGAAACCCTTCAGCCACCCGATTTAAAATTTGAAATACTTCTGTTTCCGGTGAAGTGATAATTGCGACTGTTAAAGCTTCATGATCAGTATTAAAAATATGCTCAAAGGTATGGGAATAGGGACCGTGGCCCACATCGTGTAATAAAGCGGCACATAAAGTAACCAAACGCTGACTGTCATCCCAACCATCAGGACCAATTTTTTCAATTGAATAGTTACGTTTAAAAATATCGCAAATCTGACGCGTGATTTCATATACGCCAAGTGAATGGGCAAAACGGCTATGTTCGGCACCGTGAAAAGTAAAAGATGAGGTGCCTAACTGTTTGATTCGTCTTAAACGTTGTACTTCGCGAGAATTAATCAAATCTAAAATCACTTGATGTTGGACATGGATATAATTATGGACCGGGTCACGAAAAACTTTTTCCATTGGTAATGCTTGATTATTAATTTTCATGAGTCACCTCTGTTAGTAGTTGGTTGCGCTGAATCATGCTATCGATTCGCTTGCGGTAGTCTTCTGTATGGTAAAAATTTTCTAAAAAGTCTGTCTGATGATCAATTGATAAGGGTGCAATTAAGTCCGCTTTAATTTCTTCGACGGATAGATTTGTTTGATACGCATCAGCGAGAGTTGTCATACTATTTGGATTAACTGGTGGGTAACCATGTTCACCAAAATCTTTTTTAAGTCCAGCTAAATAAAAATCTCTGACAATTTCCCCACGTTCGAATTGCTTTCCATTGACACTTAAATACATCATAATAGCCACACCGTCTTTCACACGACGTTGTGCAATCCCAGCAATTTTTTTGCCAGCTAAAGACAAGTCAAATTTTCCTGGACAATAAGAATCAGTGACTTCTCCACTAATTAAGGGTTGTTTTGCAATCATCGTT
Organism: Enterococcus alishanensis; assembly: GCF_019218635.1. GTDB lineage: Bacteria > Bacillota > Bacilli > Lactobacillales > Enterococcaceae > Enterococcus_A > Enterococcus_A alishanensis. The sequence continues at coordinate 530,297 of NZ_JAHUZB010000001.1, forward strand.
TGTTCTAACCAAGCAATCATTTTTTGATAGCCTTGATCAATTGATAAATCTCCTTTTGGCAAAATTAAGGAGACATTCAAAATGCCCAAATCGCTGATTACACCTAAGCCACCAGCATTTCTAAGCAAAGCTTGATAGTCAGTTTGTTGGATAGATTTTAACCCATCTGCCAAAAAAGGAACACGGCTGTCTTTCATGCCTAAGATTAACGTTTTATCTAATTGCCAAAAATGTATGATAGGTTGTTTCTGATCACCTGCAAAGGCTGTTAGCACATCGGTTAGAGCAAAAGGGGAGAAATTTTCTGATGGTTTTACTAAGCCTTGATCAAAAAATAATAGTTTATCCATAATAGCTCCTTCATTTGAATTTTCTTCATTATTATAAACAATATTTGGTAGTTATTGGATTAATCTGCTTAAAAAGTTAGAAGTAGTTGACAAAAATTAAAAAACCGTCAAAAATATATGCTGAAAGGGGCGGATTCAAATGAGTATCCAACAAGGAAGTCCAGCAAAAATAAAATTACGTACAACAGTGATTCAAAATAATCAAAAAGAAGAATTTGCCTTCGATTTAAATGGCCAAGTTGTTCAAATGGGAGATACGCTTTACATTCGTTATAAAGAAAAACAAGAAGATGGAGAGACTGTCCCAGTGACAGTAAAAATCACGCCTGACAGCACAATATCCATCATTCGCTCTGGCAATGTTCGCATGCAGATGAAATTTGCTTATCGAAAGAAGATGGATACGAACTATCGGACACCTTATGGGATTTTTCTAATTTCTACTTATACAGAAGATTTACATGTCAGTTTAAAAGACCGGCCGTTTTCTGGAATCGTGACAATCGATTATGGTTTGTACATGAAAGATGCCAAAGTGGGTGACTATCATATGGTATTAGAATTTACCACTTAAGAAAAGAAAGGTTTGCTTTTTGAAGATCAATTTTGTATGATAAAGAGTAGACTTTGAAAGGACGTGTCATACTTGGAACTTAGTATATTTGAGAGCTTAAACAAAGATGAATTGTCAATGATTGAAGTGGCTCATGCAATTTTAGAAGAACGTGCCGATGTGATGGATTTTTCTGATTTGGTTAACCAAATTCAAAATTATTTAGGCAAATCTGATGGAGAAATTCGTGATGCTTTGGCACAATTCTATACTGATTTAAATATTGATGGCAGTTTCATTTCTTTAGGCGACAATCGTTGGGGCTTACGCTCATGGTATGCGATTGATTCCATCGATGAAGAAGTCAACCATGGTTTGGAAGACGATGAAGAAGATGCGCCACGTCGTAAGAAACGTAAAAAAGTGAATGCCTTCATTAATGATGATGAAGATGCAATTGACTATAACGATGACGATCCAGAAGATACAGATCTTGTGGACGATGAAGAAGATGAAATCGATGACGATGACGATGATGACGATGATGATGAAATCGCAGAATACAATACTGATTTACAAGAAATCGGTGCTGATGAAGAAAATGAAGATGATGAAGAAATCGTACCCGGCGGAATCGAAGATGAATTAAGCGTTATTGACGATGATGATTTCGACGATGATGATGAAGATGACGACGAAGAGGATATTTAAAGGAAAAATGCCAAGTGAGCGATTGCTTACTTGGCATTTTTAAATAAAAAAACTCGCCGATTGAAGGGCGAGGAAGCTTTAAAAAAATAAAAAATTCAGTTATACTTGTAAAAAAACGCGCCCTGAGGGAATCGAACCCCCGTCTCAAGAACCGGAATCTTACGTGATATCCACTACACTAAGGGCGCAGGCACAATTGATAGTTTAGCATAAAAATTAGAAAATACAAGGGGAAATTCCAATGAAGTTTCAACAACAACAAAGTCAAAAACAACAACAGACGCAAAAATTGGCCATGACCCAACAATTACAGCAATCTATCCAAATTTTACAATATAATACTGAAGAACTGTTAACTTTTGTTGAAAGTGAAGCTTTGGAAAATCCATTAATCGAAGTCCGGGCACCAAAACTGCAAAGTGATTTAATGAAGAGTCAAAGTCCCGCCAGTCAAGACAATCAAACAATTCAAATTCCTGATGTACAAATCTCCCTGTTTGAATATGTAATGAATCAGATTCATCTAAATTATCGTGATACTTTTTTACGCAAAATTGTTCTAGTTCTTGCGGAATCACTAGATTTAAATGGTTATTTGCGCGTAGATGAGGCAGAAGTTAAAGCCCAACTTCAGGCTAGTGACATTCAATTTTTAGATGGCTTAACCTTATTACAACAATTAGATCCTGCTGGTGTAGGCGCTAGGAGCTTGCAGGAATGTTTAATGCTTCAGACAGAGCGAGATGACAATGCACCTGAACTAGCTTATTTAATATTAGAAGAAGCCTTTGAAGCGATTGCCAATCGACAGTTTCAGCAGATTGCCAAGAAATATCAATTGAGTTTACCAGAAGTACAAAATATTTTAGACTATATTCGTAGTTTGGATCCTTTTCCCGGAGCAAGCTTTGGAGATAATCAAGCGGAATTTATTATTCCAGATCTGACTTTAATGAGAGACGGCGAAAAGTTAAACGTGGTCTCTAACCGACGAGGTCAATTGAAAGTGAATTTCCAAACCAAGTATTTTGAGCGATTAAGCAAAGAAGCGGATGAAGAGACATTACAATATTTAAAAGAAAAACAGCAACGTTTCCAATGGTTGGAAAAAACTTTGGGTCAGCGGCAAGATACAATTTTAACTGTTGGAGAGATTATTGTTGAGCGGCAGAAAGATTTCTTCTTAAATCAATCTGGTGCCTTAAAACCGCTTCAATTGAAAGAAATTGCTGAAATTGCGGGTGTTCATGAATCAACTATTAGCCGCGCTGTCAATGGAAAGTATATTGAAACAGATTTTGGGACCTTTGAGTTGCGTCAATTTTTTGTTAATAAAGTTAATAATGAAGATAGTTCAGCTGATGGTATTAAGTTGAAGATTAAAGAAATGATTGATCAAGAAGACAAAAATAAGCCACTGTCTGATCAAAAGTTAGTTGAATTATTAGCAAACGATGGCGAAAAATTATCTCGCCGAACGGTTGCAAAATATCGTGAAAATTTGAAAATTCCAAGTTCTGCTAAGAGAAAACGTTTTGATTAAGCCAAGGGGGAAACTTCTTGGTTTTTTATCTTGCAGAAAATGGAAAAAACTGATACACTCTGTTTTGTAGGAAGTTTGAAATAAATGAGTTTATTTTTACAATTTCTTACTTTTTTTTAAGCTTGATGGGTCAAAAAAAGTCTATGAGGGACTAATTAAGTCCAAAGGCGGAGGATTCCTTTTGTTAAGTGAATTAAAAGTATTGGAAACAATCGTCCCTGACATTTTAGAACAAGTCAATAAGCGCTACCGAATTTTGCAAAGTATTTTTTGGATGCAACCGATTGGACGTCGAAATCTTGCTGAATCACTTCATCTAACAGAACGTGTTTTAAGAAGTGAAACAGATTTTTTACGAGAACATCAGTTAATCGATGCAACAAAAAGTGGCATGCAGTTAACCGATAAAGGTACGGCATTACTCGCTCAGTTGGAAGACTTAATGGATCAGTTCTTTGGAATGGATCAATTGGAAAAAAAGCTAGCTGACGAACTAGGGATTGAACGCTGTTTAATTGTTTCAGGAAATTCTGACGAACAGCCTAAGGTTATTAGTGATTTCGGTACAATCATTGATGAAACATTAAATGAAAGACTTCCCGATGGAGAAAATATTATTGCAGTAATGGGTGGCACAACCATGGCGGAAATTGCACAGCAATTGACTCCATTGGAACGAGCCAATCGCCACAATATATTTGTACCTGCTCGCGGAGGAATAGGTGAATCAGTTTCGATTCAAGCCAATTCTGTCAGCGCGACCATGGCAGCAAATGCCCGTGGAACCCATCGTGTTTTATATGTTCCAGAACAGCTAAGTCAAGCTGCCTATCATACATTGTTAAAAGAACCAGCTATTAAAAGTGTTTTAGAGACAATTAAAAATGCTGATTGTGTGGTTCATAGTATTGGTCGCGCGTTGCATATGGCAGGTCGACGAAAAATGAGTGAGGAAGAAATTCTTCATTTAAAAAAAGAAAACGCCGTAGCAGAATCATTCGGTTATTTCTTTAATGAATATGGTGAAATTGTTTATCGGGCACCGAGAATTGGACTTTCTTTAGAAGATGTTCAAAAGTTGCCGATTGTACTAGCAGTTGCCGGTGGTAGATTAAAAGCCAAAGCAGTTGTTGCTTACATGCACAATGCACCAAAACAAACGTGGCTGATTACTGATGAAGCCGCAGCAAATGAGATTTTAAAAGGGCCTACCCTTTAAAAATAAAAAAATTTTTTACATCCCTGAGGAGGAAATCTTTAATGACAGTAAAAGTTGGAATTAATGGATTCGGACGTATCGGACGCTTAGCTTTCCGTCGCATCCAAAACGTAAAAGGATTAGAAGTAGTAGCAATCAATGACTTAACAGATGCTAAAATGTTGGCACACTTGTTAAAATATGACACTACACAAGGACGTTTTGACGGTACCGTTGAAGTTCACGAAGGTTCTTTTGACGTAAATGGTAAAGAAGTGAAAGTTTTATCTAGCCGCAACCCTGAAGAAATTCCATGGGCTGACTTAGGCGTTGATATCGTTTTAGAAAGTACTGGATTCTTTACTTCTAAAGAAAAAGCTGAATTACATTTAAAAGGTGGCGCTAAACGCGTAATCATCACTGCTCCTGGTGGAAACGATGTACCAACAATCGTTTACAACACTAACCACGAAATTTTAACTGGTAAAGAAACTGTTATCTCAGGTGCTTCATGTACTACTAACTGCTTAGCTCCTATGGCTAAAGCATTAAATGATAACTATGGTATTGTTGAAGGTTTAATGACAACTATCCATGCTTACACTGGTGACCAAATGACATTAGATGGCCCTCATCCTAAAGGTGATTTCCGTCGTGCTCGTGCTGCTGCTGAAAACATCGTTCCTAATTCAACTGGTGCTGCTAAAGCAATCGGCTTGGTAATTCCTGAATTAAACGGTAAATTAGATGGCGCTGCACAACGTGTTCCAGTTGCGACTGGTTCATTAACTGAATTAGTAACTGTTTTAGACAAAGAAGTAACTGTTGACGAAATCAACGCGACTATGGAAGCAGCTGCTAACGAATCTTATGGTTACAACACTGACGAAATCGTTTCTTCTGATATCATTGGTATGACTTACGGTTCATTATTTGATGCTACTCAAACTAAAGTAATGACTGTTGGCGACAAACAATTAGTTAAAACTGTTTCTTGGTATGACAATGAAATGTCATACACTGCACAATTGGTTCGTACTTTAGAATATTTCGCTAACTTATAAGATTTAACGAAAATGTCTGAATCGAGCGGGGAAGCTGCGCGCTTCTCCGCTTTTTTTAGAGTAAATATTGGCTCAAAAGAGCTATCTAGTTGTATAATTTGATTTGTGCAACAAATAAAATATTAGGAGGTTTCTTTCATGGCAAAAATGACAGTTAAAGACATTGACTTGAAAGATAAGAAAGTCTTAGTCCGTGTAGATTTTAATGTACCATTAAAAGACGGTGTAATCACTGACGATACTCGGATCAAAGCAGCATTACCAACAATTAATTATATTTTAGAACAAGGCGGCAAAGCTATTTTGTTCTCACATTTAGGTCGTGTGAAAACAGAAGAAGATAAAGCTGGCAAATCTTTAAAACCAGTTGCTGAACGTTTAAGTGAATTATTAGGTAAATCTGTGACTTTCGTACCTGAAACTCGCGGTAAAGAATTAGAAGGCGCAATTAGCAAAATGCAAGATGGCGATGTTGTGGTTTTTGAAAATACGCGTTTTGAAGACGTTGATGGTAAAAAAGAAAGTGGCAACGATGCTGAACTTGGCAAATACTGGGCTTCTTTAGGCGATGTATTTGTAAATGATGCATTTGGTACAGCTCACCGTGCCCATGCTTCAAATGTCGGAATTGCCTCAACTGGTATTCCAACTGTTGCTGGTTTCTTAATGGAAAAAGAAATCAAATTTATCGGTGAAGCAGTAGAAGATCCTAAACGTCCGATGGTGGCAATTTTAGGTGGCGCAAAAGTTTCAGATAAAATTGGCGTAATCAAAAACTTAATTCCAAAAGCTGACAAGATCTTAATCGGTGGTGGAATGACTTATACTTTCTATAAAGCTAAAGGTATGGAAATCGGTAATTCTTTAGTGGAAGAAGATAAAGTTGAATTGGCAAAAGAATTAATTGCTGAAGCTGGCGACAAATTAGTTTTACCAGTAGATTCAATTACTGTTGCAGAATTTTCAAACGATCTTCCAACTGAAGAACACACTGGTGATATTCCAACAGGTCAAATGGGTCTTGATATTGGACCTGAATCAATTGCTTTATTTGCTCAAACATTAAGTGGTGCAAAAACAGTTGTTTGGAATGGCCCAATGGGTGTATTCGAAATGAGTAATTTTGCTCGCGGAACAATCGGTGTTTGCGAAGCAATTGCTAATCTTGAAGGTGCAACAACAATCATTGGTGGTGGTGACTCTGCCGCTGCAGCTGAACAATTAGGTTTTGCTGACAAATTTACCCATATCTCTACAGGTGGCGGTGCCAGCTTAGAATTATTAGAAGGCAAAGCATTACCAGGCTTAGAAGCAATTAACGATAAATAATTAAAAAAATCATATATCAAAAGGAGTGCAAGAAATGCGTAAACCTATTATCGCTGGAAACTGGAAAATGAATTTGACAGCTTCTGAAGCAAAAGATTTTGCTGAAGCAGTTAAAAATAAAATTCCTGCAAACGACAAAGTGGATTCTGTGATTGGCTCACCAGCTTTATTCTTACAAGAATTAGTTGAATCTGCTAAAGGTACTGACTTGAAAATTTCTGCTCAAAACTGCTACTGGGAAAATTCAGGAGCTTTCACTGGTGAGACTTCACCAGCTGCTTTAGCAGACTTAGGTGTTGACTATGTTATCATCGGTCATTCTGAACGTCGCGAATATTTCCATGAAACAGATGAAGAAATTAATAAAAAAGCCAAAGCTATTTTTGCAAACGGCATGTTACCAATCCTTTGCTGTGGTGAATCTCTAGAAACTTATGAAGCTAATAAAACTTCTGAGTGGATCGAAGGTCAAATTAAAGCCGGTTTAGCTGATTTAACAGCTGAACAAGTTTCAAGTATGGTCATCGCTTACGAACCAATCTGGGCAATTGGTACTGGTAAATCTGCGGATGCAACAATCGCTGACGAAATCTGTGGCGTAGTTCGTTCAACAGTTGCTGGTATTTACGGTTCAGAGGTTGCTGACAAAGTTCGTATCCAATACGGCGGTTCAGTAAAACCTGAAAATATTGCAGAATATATGGCAAAAGAAAACGTTGATGGTGCTTTAGTTGGTGGCGCAAGCTTACAAACAGAGTCATTCTTAGCATTATTAGAAGGCGCTCAATAATTTTTTCTGAAAATCGACGTTTTTGTTTGCAGAAACGCTAAATTTTCACTATTATCAATAATAAGGGCTTGCCCTATTAATAAAAACAATCTTAAAGGAGAGACAAAACATGTCAATTATCTCAGATGTTTACGCACGTGAAGTCCTAGACTCTCGCGGTAACCCAACAATCGAAGTAGAGGTTTATACAGAAGACGGCGCATTTGGTCGTGGAATGGTTCCTTCAGGCGCTTCAACTGGTGAATACGAAGCCGTTGAATTACGTGATGGCGACAAAGCTCGTTACGGCGGAAAAGGTGTTACTAAAGCAGTCGATAACGTAAACAACATTATTGCAGAAGCAATCATTGGTTATGATGTACGTGACCAAGCTGCGATTGACCAAGCAATGATCGAATTAGACGGTACACCTAACAAAGGTAAATTAGGTGCGAACGCTATTTTAGGTGTTTCAATCGCTGTTGCTCGTGCTGCTGCTGACTTTTTAGAAATTCCTTTGTATAACTACTTAGGTGGATTCAATACGAAAGTTTTGCCTACTCCTATGATGAATATCATCAATGGTGGTTCACATGCTGACAACTCAATTGATTTCCAAGAATTCATGATTATGCCAGTTGGTGCACCAACATTTAAAGAAGCTTTACGTTATGGTGCGGAAGTATTCCACGCTTTAGCAGCTATTTTAAAAGCAAAAGGTTTAGCAACTTCAGTTGGTGACGAAGGTGGATTCGCTCCTAACCTTGGTTCTAACGAAGAAGGTTTCGAAGTAATTATCGAAGCAATCGAAAAAGCTGGCTACGTTCCTGGTAAAGACATCGTTCTTGCTATGGATGCTGCTTCTTCAGAATTCTACGACAAAGAAAAAGGTGTTTACGTTCTTGCTGATTCAGGCGAAGGCGAAAAAACAACTGACGAAATGATCGCTTTATACGAAAGCTTAGTTGCTAAATATCCAATCATCTCAATTGAAGATGGCTTAGATGAAAACGACTGGGAAGGTACTAAAAAATTAACTGATGCTTTAGGCGACAAAGTTCAATTAGTTGGTGACGATTTATTCGTTACAAACACTGAAAAATTAGCTGAAGGTATCGCTAAAGGCGTATCTAACTCAATCTTGATCAAAGTTAACCAAATCGGTACTTTAACTGAAACTTTTGATGCGATTGAAATGGCTAAAAAAGCTAGCTACACTGCAGTTGTTTCTCACCGTTCTGGTGAAACTGAAGATTCTACAATCTCTGATATTGCTGTAGCAACTAATGCTGGCCAAATCAAAACAGGATCTCTTTCACGTACTGACCGGATTGCTAAATACAATCAATTATTACGTATTGAAGATCAACTTGGTGATGTTGCTGAATACCAAGGAATCAAATCTTTCTACAACTTAAAAAACAACCCATTTATCGGTTAATTTGATTTAAATACTCGGACCTAAGACTGTGAGATTCTCTCGCAGTCTTTTTTTATTTCAAGAATCAATTGTCAATGCGCAAACTATTTCGCAAGTAATAATACTTGTATCAAAAGGGAATATATTTTTCTCTCAAAAAAATATTTTTAATATAACTTTGAATATTATTTTTTTGTGCTGTAATCATCTTTATAATAGCTTGTTGATAAGGATTTTGGTTATCTTTTAAAATTATATTTGAAAATATAATAACTAATGATATAATTTAAAGAGATGTTAAAATGAAAGGGGAAGATAACATTATGAAACAAATTAAAAAACCAGTATTGGGGGTATTGAGTGTTTTATTAATGTCGACTGTATTGACTACTGTAAGCAGCGTGAAAGCAAGCGCTGACGTTATTGAACAAAGTGAACAGATAGCGGTTGAACAACAGCAGCAAGAAGAAAAAACACAAAATGTTCAAACAACCGTGGCAGCTTTGCAAGAACAAGCGACAGCACAGCCAGCAACTACTATTGATGTTGAGACTACAGAAGAGGTAGTTGTGCCAGAAAGCACTGAAAATTCAGAGGTTTCTACTGATGCTAATGAAACGCCAGAAGTGACAGAGGATATTAAAGACGAATCAGTCAAAGATGAAAATGCTGAAGTTGCTGATCCAGCCGAAGAGGAAGTGGTGGATCAAACAACACCAGAAGCAGAAACTGAAAAAACTTCTGGGAATCAAAGTACTTCACCGATTAACGATAACACGGTATCAGTAAACGGTATTGCTGATAGCCAAAAAGACCAAGAAGTGAAAACTATTAACGCTGAAGGTATTACAAGTAATGTATTAACTGAAAATGATTTAACAACAAATGTCATTTGGCAAAAATATTTAAAATCCCTTGAAGGAAATACAATGGGTGATATTGTTATCAATAATGCAGGAAATATGACGATTGTATATGATGTAAATACTGGTGAAAGTATTATTTTAATCAATGGTGTCGTAGCTAGTATTCCTAAAATGGGCTCTGTAGATGTGACAGATGATGAAGGCAATGAATGGAACATTCATAATCTTGGAAATGGAAGCTTTGATTTACAAGATAAACAGCTAGCTGCTGATAAACACGCTGCTGAAGAAGCCATTCAAGCTGCTATTTTAAGCTTGATTGGTCCTGGATCAGCTGTTGTTGGTGGAGGGGCCAATTTAGTTGCCAATGTCGTTGAAGGTGTTGTGGAAACACCGATTGATTTGGCTTTCTTTTTACCAATGTTAGGTTTAGGGTTTTTAAGTGCGATTCCAGTTGTAGGTATTTTGCCGTTGTTCCTTGATGGATTGTTAGCTTTTCCAGCCGCTGCATTTAATATCGGCAAAGATTTATTAATGACAGGTCGGACAGTTGTAAACAATACATTGAGTACAATTACACAGCTTTTAGCATTGAAAACACAACTTGATAGTGCTAATGGTCATATTGAAAATATGAATGTAACGGGTTCAGATCGTGATCAAGCAGCTTTGAACAATGCTTTGTTTATTGCAAGTGCACTAGGTACAATTGTTCCTTCTCTTTTAGATAGTGGGATTCAAATCGCTAGTACTGCTCTACATGCAGTTGTAGAAGTTGCATTTGTGGCAGCTTATTGGGCACTAGGTATTTTAAGTGCGATTCCAATTTTAGGGATTATTCCATTAGCAATTAATGGTCTATTATTAACTGGTCACTTTGCTTTAAATACGGTATGGAAGTTAGCTGATCAAGGTCGTCAAACTGTCTTAAATGGTGCTTCAATCGCTTTAGGTGGGTTGGCTTCAGGTGGCAGTCTACTTAACGCATTAGGCCAAAAAGATAAATCAGATTTGTTAAATGAAGTATATACTTTAGGTTTTGCATAATTTAATCGCGTAATTAAAAACAAGTAGTTCAACCTGTGAGAATTAATTTTCTTACAGGTTTTTTTGTGTTTTCGAATAAAAAACGTATCTTTTTTTTGAGAGAATATTTCTTGCTAATTTTCAAAGTAATTTAGTAGGATAAAAAATTTTTTAGTTCTTTTTTTTACAATTTTAGACAACAAGCGATTGATACAATTAAGAAAAGAAAGCGCTTGTTAAAATTTAGGAGGCAATCAGTTGGAAAAAGCAGATGTGATTTTTTTAAACGGAAAAGTTGCAACAGTAGATGACGAATTCTCATTAGCCGAGGCAGTGGCGGTTAAGTCTGGTTGGATTATCGCCGTTGATTCAAATGAAAAGATTAAAAAATATCTCGATGAAGCAACCGAAGTTATTGATTTACAAGGCAAGTTGATGTTGCCAGGCACTCATGATGCCCATATGCATGGTGTTCATACCGGTTTGTCTTTAAGTCCCCTTTTTTTAGATGTCCGATTTCCTAAAGTTAAAAAAATTTCTGATTTACAAGAAATTATTCGAGCAGCCGTTGAAAAAGTTCCTGAGGGTGCTTGGATTGTCGGTATGGGCTGGAATGAAATGTTAATTGAAGAATGTCTGGCAGAAGGACGAACCTTAAAAAAATGGGATTTAGATGTTGTTTCACCAAATAATCCAGTTGTTTTAAATGATTATGGCGCCCATCGAATGGTGGTTAATAGTCAAGCTTTGGGGCGTTGCGATATCTCTGAAAAAACACCAGATTTGCCACCAGAAGCTGGTTTGATTGAACGACTCGAAAACAGTCGAGAACCCACGGGCTATTTAAATGAATGGGGTGCTCAAGTTTTAGTTTGGCAGCAGGTGCCAACATTACCAGCAGAAGAAATTGAAGCTTGTATTTTAGAAATGAACCGAGAGTTAAATAAATATGGCATTACTAGCCATGTGGATATTTTAGGCATTGGTGGTAATCAGCTTATTCGAGGCACTTGGGGCGAGAAAAGTATTGGAATTTACGAAAAATTAGCAAGGGAAGATAAATTAACTGCTCGAGTAAGTATTAATTTATTAGCGGGAATTGATGGTATTCAAAGTTATCAAGCAATTACGGAAGGATTGGAGAAAACTACTTTACCAGATTTTCAAGATCGAAACTGGGTGAAGGCTGAGACAGTCAAAATATTCGGTGACGGTGGCGGTTGGCTAAGAGAAAATAATCAAGTGGTCGGAGATCATGGGCGTTCAACTTTTCCGGGAGAGACCGATTTAGCACAAGAAAAAGAATTGATTAAGACAATTATCGAAGTTCATCGTCGTGGTTGGCAATTAGGAATTCATGCGATTGGTGGTCGAACAATTGATACAATTATTGAAGGTTATAAACAAGCCTTAGAAAAATATCCGCGGGAAAATCCTCGTCATTTTATTATTCATGGTGATGATATGACAGTCGAAAATGCCCAAGTTGCTGCAAGATATGATATTAGTATGTCAGTTCAAGCGGTGGCAGCTTATCAAATGATGGATTTTATGCGGTTGCGTTTTGACGAAGAATATGGAAATGCGCTGTTTGCCTGGGATGTCTATCAAAAAGCTGGTGTAAATGTTGCCAATGGATCAGATTCTAACATTTTTTCTTTAAATTGGTTAGAAGGGGCGCAATTTGCAGTGACTCGGCAAACCGTCTCTGGAAATAAATATCGTCCAGATTTAACTAGTGAGCGTGCCGATGTGATTCGCATGTACACCATTAATGGCGCAAAACAAGAACACCTTGAAGCGGTTCGGGGATCAATTGAAGTGGGGAAAGTAGCCGACTTTCAGATTTTAGACCAGGATATTTTAATGATTCCACCAGAAGAAATTGGTAAAACAAAAGTAGTCATGACAATGGTTGATGGGAAGATTGTTTATAAAAATAGCTGAAAGAAGGAATTAAAATGAGACAGTACCCACATTTATTCAGTCCCAAAAAGATTAAGAACATTACCTTTAGAAACCGCATTTTTGCTTCACCGACATCCTTAGTTTGGCCGGATTATTATACCGGTATGCCTGATGAAAGCACAGTTTTTTATTACGAAGACAAGGCCCGCGGTGGTGCTGCTAGTGTGACGTTGAGTGAAACCGCGATTAATCGTTATGATGCGAGTCGACGGCCGAATGATGATGTACTGGTACCTGATTTTGAAAGAGCTATTTTTCCGACTTCTGGTTGGTTAAAAGTTACCGATGCAATTAAACGTCATGGGGCAGTTCCTTCGATCCAAATTTTCCACGGTGGCGATACTAGTGAACCTATTTTTACCCGCGGACACCAACCAATTGGGCCAAATGGTTTTACGAAAGAAAACGGCACTGTTGTAAAAGAGATGGACGAAGACGACATGAAGCGGGTGGCCGATGAGTTTGCGGAAACAGCTTGGTATGCTAAATACAGTGGCTTCCAAAAAATTATGATTCACGGTGCCCACGGTTGGTTATTGGCTCAATTTTTATCTCCAGCTACCAATCATCGAACAGATGAATACGGTGGGAGTCTAGAAAATCGCGCAAAATTTCCTTTAATGGTGGTTGATGCGATTCGTGCAAAAGTTGGAGAAGATTTTCTTTTAGAATATCGAATTAGTGGGGATGAATATCTAGAGGGTGGTATGGAAATTGATGAAGCCGTTGAATTTGCTAAAATGTTAGATGGGAAAATTGACTTATTACATGTTTCCGCAGGTTCTTATTATGCTACAAAACAATATACCTTCCCGTCTGTTTACTTGCCTCATGGCTGTAATTTACCACTAGCTGAAGCAATGAAAAACGGTGGGGTGAAAACACCAATTGTGACAGTTGGTGCCCATTATAATCCAGAGGACATGGAAAAAATTATTGCTGAAGGTAAGGCTGACTTTATTGCGATTGGTCGAGGAATTGTGGCAGATCCACAACTTCCAAATAAAATTTTTGCTGGTCGTCAAGCCGATGTGACGCCTTGTTTAAGATGTACGAATTGTTTAGGTGGTAAGTATGATGGTCACAATGAATGTGATGTTAACCCAATAGCCGGAAATGAATTGTATACACTAAGAACGCCAAATGTAGTCAATCATAAACGGGTCTTAGTTATTGGCGGTGGACCTGGCGGGATGAAAGCAGCAATTACCGCAGCCAAAAGAGGCCATCAAGTAACCTTGGTAGAAAAGGAAGCTCAACTAGGAGGCAACTTAAAATTTACTGATATTGACGCTCATAAAGATGATTTAAGACGCTTCAAGGATTATTTAATTAGACAACTAGCTAAGAATGCTGTTGAAGTGAAATTGAATACAGAAGCGAATCTAGCATTGGTGAAAAAACTTAACCCTCAAGCAATTATTGTTGCTTCTGGTGCCACACCGGTGGAATTAAAACTACCTGGCAGTGATAAGTTTGAAATGATTCATGCAACCGAGGTTTATCAACACCCCGAGCAGGTCGGAAAAAAAGCAATTATGATCGGTGGGGGATTGATGGGCTGTGAAGTTGCTTTACACCTAGCTGAAGCAGGAGTTGATGTAACCGTTTTAGAACTTCAAACTGGCTTGGCAGTCGATTCTAATCGGATTCATCAAGCAGCTCTATTTGAAATGATGGATAAAATGGCTGATTTGGTTCATAGCCAGACACAAGTTCAAGTCACTGAGGTAACAGAAAGTGGCGTAACTTATTTAGACGCTGAAGGACAGGCTCACAGTCTTGAAGCTGATACTGTGATTTACGCAGTAGGTATGAAACCAAATGAAAAAATTGTCGAAGAAATTCGTAGTTGGGATGGCTGGGAAAGTTTTATGCCGATTGGCGATTGTACCGGCGCATCAGTTGTGAGAAAAGCCGTCCACACCGGCTATTATGCGGCGATGGACATTATTTAAGCATGTGAATTTAAGGAGCGTTTAGACTGCAGCTAAGCCATCCTTAGTAAAATAAATTCAAAAATTAAAATCATGATTTTAAAGTAAAGATGACGAAAGATTTTTGTGTTCGTTCTATTTTCCCAAAATTGACACTCATTTTTGTAGTACGAGGAGGAAAAGTAGTGAATAACTTTAAAATAAAAGCTGCCGTGCTATCTCAATCATTTATTGTAATGGCAATCATGGTGGCTTCGACAGTCTTAGCAAATATTGCGCAAAACTTTCCTGAAGCCAGTTTGACAGCGATTCAGATGGTAATGACTTTTGGGATGGTGGCTTCATTTCCTGCTACCTTATTGGCAGGAGTCCTAGGTAATAAAATCAATAAGAAATATCTAGTATTAGTTGCATTGTTTTTAATGATGATTGGCGGTTTGATTCCAGCCTTTTTAAATGATCAATTGATTTATATTTATGCTTCAAGTTTGTTAATTGGTGCCGGACAAGGGACTTTAATGACGACCATCAGTAATATTTCTACTGAGTTATTTGAAGGAGAAGAGCGTAGTCAGATGTATGGTTTACAGACGGCTTTTCAAAATGGAGGTTCAGTAGTCATGATGATGTTAGCAGGGATGCTAGCGCGGGTGCAGTGGTCTCAAGCTTATCTGACTTTTGGGATTATCATTGTGACGATTATCATTGTGACAATCTGGTTACCAGCTGAAAAAGTCGCACCAGAAAAAACAGCCGCTGATAGTGGCGCGCCAAAAGCAAAAGTTCCTGGTTCGATTTATTTTATTGGTTTGTTGATCTGCTTGTTCTGTATTGGCTATTCGACTTTTTCATTGAATGCTTCGCTTTATATTGCTTCAATGAACTTAGGCGACCCTTCAACGGTAGCTTTGGCTATGTCACTAAGTACCGGAGCCGGAGTAGTGGGTGGTTTTGCCTTTCCTAAAATTTTTAAAGTTTTAAATCGTTTCGTCTTAACCTTAGCATGTGCGGTAACCGCAGGAGGCTATCTGCTATTGGTACTATTCCCAAGTATTGCTGTGGTCTTTTTAGCAGCGATTACGGCCGGGATTGGTTTCTCATTGTCGGTTCCTTTAGGGATTCAGGCAATTTCTGAAACGGCGACACCTGAACAAATGTCTAGTTCAATGGGAAGTTACATGGCATTCACCTCAGTTGGTGCAGCCGCCTCTCCACTGATTATCAATGCCTTAGCTGGCTTAATTCCCAATGCTGACGACGGTACGGTCTTTTTAACTAGTGTAGTTTTTCTAGCCATTTTAACAGTCATAACTATTTTTTGGAGTATCAAAACCAGCACCTCAAAAAATGTGAACCAACAAAATTTAGCAGAGTAAAGGAGAAAACAATGGTTAAAATTTTAGATATTCATACTCACGTAGGAGATATTTTCCACGAAAATCGCAGTATTACCTTTAAAACCAATATTAAAAAAGGTGACTACGAAGATCCATTTATTGAAGTTGAACGTTCTGGCTATACTAAGCCGCTGATTGTTAAAGATGAAAAAGACCATCAACGTTTAATCGATGCAGGTCAATACCGAGTTTGGGAATGTACAATGGAAAATTTTGGCAATGATATGACGGAAGATCATGTTGATTACGCCTGCTTGCTGCCGGTTTTACCAAATACAAGTTTTGAAGAGTATCTAGCTGTTTCAAAATTAGATTCTCGCTTTATTCCCTTTACTTGTCCTGATTTCAGTTTATCGATTCCAGAATTAGAGAAAAAATTGGAGCTTGACATTCAACGAGGAGCGAAAGGTTTAAAAATTCATCCGATTTTACAAAATGTCAGCTTAGAAGATCCAAAAGTTGAAGCAGCGGTGGAAGTTTTCGGTAAAGCCAATATTCCAACAATTTTCCACGTTGGTGTGACTTCCTATTATGGACCAGATAAAGATTATCCGACAAATCCAGAATTTGGTGATCCACAGTATTTCTATGATTTTGCACCTCGTTTTAGTAAGTATCCGTTGATTGCGGCTCATTGCTGTTTGTTGGCTGAGGACTTTGCAAAAAATACTAAGGGTCTAGATAACGTATATACCGATACTACTATGTGTTCGGCTGAATTGATGCAGCAAGGAGTAAAATATATCGGCGAAGATAAAGTGCTCTTTGGGACGGACTATCCATTTGGAACCTTTAAATATTCAATCGAAGAAGTTAAACGAGCTTTCGCTGATGACGAAAGAATGATGAATAAAGTTTTCTTTGAAAATGCGGCTAAAATTTTACATCTTGAAGGATATTAGGAGGAGATAAGATGAAAATTATTGATTTTCATACTCATATAGGAGATATTTTCCACGAAAATCGTAGTATTACCTTTAAAACCAATTATAAAAAAGGTGATTATGTTGATCCGTTTATCCCTTTTGAAGCTTCTGGTTACAATACGCCATTTTTCCCAGAAAATCCGGTAGCCTTGCAACAGTTGATTGATGCGGGACAATATCGCGTTTGGGAATGTACGATGGAAAATTTTGCCCACGACATGACTGAAAATGAGATTGCTTATGCTTGTCTTTTACCGGTCTTGCCAAACACAAACTTTGAGGAATATTTGGCTGTCTCTAAATTAGATCAGCGCTTCATTCCTTTTACTTGTCCAAATTTTGATTTGGAGATTCCAGAGATGGAAGCAAAATTATTAAATGATATTAAATTAGGAGCCAAAGCTTTAAAAGTCCATCCGATCTTGCAAAATATTAGTTTGGAAAATGAAAAAGTAGAAGCTGCGGTAGATTTATTTGGTAAAGCTGGTCTACCAGTTATTTTTCACGTGGGGATTGGTCAGTATTATGGTCCAGATGTAAATTATCCGCAAAATCCAGAGTTTGGTGATCCGCGTTACTTCTATGAGTTTGCACCACGCTTTAAAGATTATGATTTGATTGCAGCACACTGTTGTGGCTGGCCAGAAGAGTTTGCTAAAAAAACGGCTGGTTTAGATAATGTGTATACTGATACCACTTTCTGTAATGCGACTTTGATTAAGCAAGGGGTGGACTTATTAGGGGCAGATCGAGTGCTTTTTGGTACGGATTATCCTTTTGGTAATTTTAAATATTCAATTTTGGAAGTTAAAAAAGCTTTAGCAAATGATCCTGAAAGTATCGAAAAAGTTTTTTATCATAACGCTGCTAGACTATTAAAACTATAAGGAAAGAAGGAAAAAATATGACAAAAGAAGCTGTTCAAAAAGTAGTAGAGAATTATATCGAAGGAACTTATACTGCTGACACCGAAATGTTGAAAAAAGTTTTTCATCCTAGTGCAATTATGACTGGCTATATGGGACCGGATTTGATGATTGCGACACCGACACCTTTTATCGAAGATGTGGGTTCTCAGCCAGCAATGAAAGACAGTGGTGCCCCTTATAAGGCTGAAATTACTCATTTAGTAGTAACCGGAAATATTGCTGAAGCAACCGTCTATGAAACAGGTTTCTTTGGAGATGGGACTTTGGAGGATCATTTCCACTTGATTAAAGATACTGAGGGTCAATGGAAAATCGTTTCAAAATGTTTTACAACTTTATAGAAACTGAGTAGGTACTGAAAAAATTCTTGATGCCATATTTTTATAACTAAGAATGACAAAATATGTTAGATTTACAGTATAACGATTGTGTCCTTCAGTTAAATTGATAATGGAAAAGAGTGAGTCTGATGAAAATCATAGAAACCAAAAATAAAATAATTGACGCCAAACCTTTTCAGCTATTTTCCCATGATCATAGAATTATTGATTATCAAGAAGAGCTGTTGGATTGGTCGCGGGAACATTTAAAAACCGAGGCATTATTTTATCAGTTTCAAGTTAAGGAAGAGATGGTGGTTACCTATCTGCCGGATGCTTGTGTCAACCTAATCTTTGAAATCAAAGGAGAAGAAGTGACTAGTAAAATGCTAGGGATTTTAACCGAGGCAAAAGAAACTATTTTCGAACCGGGAATTTGTTATTTTGGGGTGAAACCTTATACCAATGTCGGTTTGCGTTGTAAGGAAAAAGATCAGAGCTGTTTAGTCAATCAACTGGTTTCTTTGGATAGCCAATTTCCCGCTGCAAATGAGTTAATTCAAAAATTTAAACTGGTGAAGGATTTTCAACAACGGAAGGATTTGATTTTGGCTGATCATCGCAGTATTTTCTTGGATGAAAATCGCCGTTCAGTATTGTCGGAGTATTTATCAGTCTTGCTGTGTACTAATACAACGGCTATTTCGATGGAAAAAGTTGGCGATGAAACAGGCTATTCTAGACGCTATACCCAACAAATTTTTCGGAGAGAGATTGGGATTAGTCCTAAAAAATACAGTCGAATTATTCGCTTTCAAAATGCGATCAAAGCTGTTTTTGCTAAGACTGACATGACTTTGGCGAAGTTAGCTTGTCAATTAGGTTATTATGATCAGGCTCACTTAATTCATGAATTTCAATTATTTACTCAGCAGTCACCTAAAAATCTAATGGAAAGTGTTACTTTGTCTAAATGATATTTTAGTTAGGAGGAAGATATGAACGTAGGTAATTGTTTTCCCTTACCTGGTAAAATTGAAACTGAGTGTTTAAGCGTTGTGCTTTTTCAAATGAGTTTAGCAGTCGTGCCGAAATCAAAAGAAGAAGTAATGAAAAATGTCGATAAATTGATTGAATGGATTGAAAGGGCAGTCACTGGTTATCCAGGTCTAGATATGATTGTCACTCCTGAAGCATCTTTAAATGGTGTTGGTCCACATGCATCTTTATGTTGCATTTCTCTAGAGGGACCAGAACTTGCTCTTTTAAAAGAAACTTGTAAAGAATATCAGATTTGGCTAGTAGTAGGCGCTTGTGTGGATGAAGAAGATGGCAATTTTTATAAAAACTGTGGTATTACTATAAATGATCGCGGGGAGATTGTTGACGTTTATCGGAAGGTGACGCCTTGGAATCCAGTGGAACCCACTAGTCCAGGTGATGAAATTAACGTTTTTGCCGGACCAAAAGGAGCAAGAATTGCTACTATTATTTGTTCTGACGGAGACTACCAAGATAATTGGCGGGAAGCGGCGACCAAAGGAGCCAATGTTGTATTACGTTTAACGACTTATATGACACCTTTTGAAAATGCTTATGAAATTACAAACCGAGCTGGAGCGTACTTTAATAAAGTTTATGTTGTAGCCGTCAATAATTCAGAAATGGATGATTGTTATTCCTTGTTTGGCCGTAGTATGGTAGTTAATCCAGAAGGAGATATAATTACTCAAGCCCCTGTGGGTCTACCATATATTTTTAAAGCGGATTTATATCCAGGAATTTGTGACGCAATTCAAAAACAGGCTTATATGGGAGATTTAATTTGGCTGGGTAATCATCGTGGTGCAGCTTCTCCTGATATGTTTGGTATTGGTAAAGATAAACAAATGTATCAATATTTACGTCAGGAGGAAAACTAGATGAGATTTCCTAATATTGGTATGCACTTTTTTTTAAAAGCTGTAGCAGAGTTAGATATTAAGTTTCCAATCACAAAAAGTGAATTAATCAAAATGGCAGAGGATATTCAAGTAAGAACTTGGGAAACGGAATATACACCGTTAGCGGTTTTCTTTGAAAGAATGGTTCCTGAAGTTTATCCAAATGGGACAGCTTTTATGTGTGCGTATACTTCAGCGAACTTACAAGCGGCTAAACTGGCCTTTATCGAAAATAAATAGAAAAATTTTTATATCTTTATTTTGTTTGCTATAATGTTGGCAACAAAACTAAAGGAGCGATTTTGATGGCGAAAGATGAATTGCAACAGCATTTAGATAAAGGAATGTATGGCAAGCCACAAATAAATCCTGATGAGCAAAAAAAATACTTAGGTACTTTTCGTGAACGTTGTTATTTGAGCATGAATATCAAAGAAATGCGTGATCCAATTTATTCAATTGCTTTGAAAAGTGAAATTGAAAAGGAACCAAATGCAAAACTATTAATTAATGGAGCAATGCCAGAAACTCTACAGCAAAAATATATTACATTTGCTAGTACCAATAAGATTGATTTTACTATTGTTAGTACGGCAACAGCAGAAAGTGATGATAAAATCGGTTTATTATTGGTGGCTGATCATGCAGTAGATGAACCAGTAATTGATGTAGCAGAAAAGTATCCTGATTTGGAAAAAAAGGAATTACCTGAATCCAAGAAAAAGAGTTTCTTTGAGCGACTATTTGACTAAGAATTTTTAAATCCTAGTTGACAATTTTAGCAAGACTGGTTATTATACTGCTTGGGCACCCTTTTAAGAGGGTCAGGTTTAGAAATTACGCTCCCTATCATTTTTTGGTGGGGAGCTTTTATTATTTTCTAGACACTTCCTGTAAAATTATAATGGAGGTTTTTTTCTTATATGACAAAGTATATTTTTGTAACTGGTGGCGTTGTTTCTTCTATCGGGAAAGGAATTGTAGCAGCATCTTTAGGTCGTTTACTAAAAAATCGTGGCTTAAAAGTGACAATTCAAAAATTCGATCCATATATTAATGTCGATCCGGGAACAATGAGTCCTTATCAACATGGTGAAGTGTTCGTTACAGATGATGGTGCTGAAACTGACTTGGATTTAGGCCATTATGAGCGTTTCATTGATATTAATCTAAACAAATATTCAAATGTGACAACTGGAAAAATCTACTCTGAAGTTTTACGGAAAGAACGCAAAGGGGAATATCTTGGTGCAACAGTTCAAGTCATTCCACACATTACTAATGAGATTAAGTCTAAAATCATGCGGGCAGCTAAAATGACTGATTCTGATGTGATCATCACTGAAGTCGGGGGAACTGTTGGAGATATCGAATCGCTACCATTCTTAGAAGCTTTACGTCAAATGAAAGCTGATGTGGGTTCTGATAACGTGATGTACATTCATACAACTTTAATTCCTTATTTAAAAGCGGCTGGTGAAATGAAAACCAAGCCTACGCAACATAGCGTGAAAGAATTGCGTGGATTAGGGATCCAACCGAATATTTTAGTTGTTCGAACAGAATTACCAGTATCTCAAAGTACCAAAAATAAATTAGCGCAATTTTGTGATGTCGCACCTGAAGCGGTAATTGAGTCTCGTGATGTTGAAACATTATATTCGATTCCATTAGCTTTACAAGCACAAGGAATGGATCAAATCGTTTGTGATCATTTAAAAATTGATGCGCCACAAGCTGATATGACAGAATGGCAAGCACTTGAAGAAAAAGTTTTAAGTTTGAAGAAAACAACGAGAATTGCTTTAGTTGGTAAATATGTAGAATTACCAGATGCGTATCTATCAGTAGTTGAAGCATTGAAACATTCTGGTTTTGCCTTTGATTCTGATATTGAAGTTGATTGGATCAAAGCCCAAGATGTGACTGCTGAAAATGTTCATGAAAAACTAAAAGATGCAGATGGTATTTTGGTTCCTGGTGGTTTTGGTGATCGCGGTGTTGAAGGTAAAATCGAAGCCATTAAATATGCTCGCGAAAATGATGTACCATTTTTAGGGATTTGTCTTGGCATGCAAATGATGTGTGTTGAATTTGGACGCAATGTAGCAGGTTTGGAAGACGCAGCATCAACTGAAACGAAACCTGATGCAGAAAATAATATTATTGATTTGATGGCTGATCAAGAAAATGTAGAAAATCTAGGTGGTACTTTACGTCTTGGTTTATATCCATGTAAAATTAAAAAAGGCACAGTAACTGCTGATGCTTATCAAAATGAAGATGTGATTCAAGAACGTCATCGTCATCGTTATGAGTTTAACAATGCTTATCGTCAATTATTTGAAGATCAGGGGATGATTTTCTCTGGTGTTTCACCAGATAATCGCTTAGTTGAAATTGTTGAATTACCAAATAAAAAATTCTTTGTAGGTTGTCAATTCCACCCAGAATTGATTTCACGTCCTAACCGCCCACAACCGTTAATTAAAGACTTTGTTGGCGCTGCATTAGCAAATAAAGAAGTTAAATAGAAAAAGTAAGCCAGCATGCCGACTCGACATGGTGGCTTTTTTTAGCTTCTAACAACTGGGAAATAAACAATTACCTCGTTTTCATCAGGAGCTGCTTCACTTGGATCTGTTTCATAATATTCAAAAGGACTATCGATCAGGTGATAATTATTTTCAGCAATCCACTGAGATAAAGAAGCATAAACTGCTGGCATTTCTTGGTAATTACCTTTAAAGGCTAATTTTGCTGCTTGATAAGCAGGTAATTCTCTAGTAGACTTATTTACTTCTTGGATTGGAACAGCTAGTTCTAAATCATAATTTTCTGGCGTATATTCATCACTATGATAAATCGCCATAGGCGCGCCCATAGGTTGTATCTCGGCGATTTTCATTTCGGAAAATAGTTTCTCCATCAGTTGACCAAAATTCTTGATGTTAATTGTTTCTCGCACTGAAAATAAATGTTGTGTCGGACTGTTGACTAGTTTGATCTGATCTTTGTAAAGCATAAAATCTCCTCCTTCAGCTAAAGCCGTAATATCCGTGGCGATTTCCTCTTGAAGCTTTTGATAATGTTTTGCTTTACCAATCATTTCATGTTGTTTTTGATTTAAAAGAGTGGGTAAAAAACTTTCATCTTTTAAAACCTGTTGAATTTCAGCGAGACTACTATCATACTTTTTTAAATAATGAATAGTGATGACATCTGCTAATTGCTGAACTGAATAGTAACGATAATTGTTAACCGCATCGATTTTAGCAGGCTTTAGTAAACCAATTTCATCGTAATAGCGCAAGGTTTTTGCCGGAATTTGGGCGGCTTTTGAAAATTGATTGATTGTTAACATTATTTTTCTCCTTCGGAAATTTTCCACATCTTTAGACTAAGCTTTCCAGTAGCTGGAAGGTCAAGTAGTGTTCTATTAAATTAGTATAACAAGTTTAAAGAATCTTTGGAGACGGAAATAATTATGAAGCGTGCTATAATTTTATAAAGGGCTTACATTGATTATGGTAAGGAGTTTTGCAATATGGAAACAATTTTATCCAATACGATGCGCCGGCGATTTTATTTATTATATGCGTTACATAGTTCTACTGGTTGGTCCACGATAGAGGATTTAATGGTAGCAACGAATGCTTCTCGGAAGACAGTTATAGCAGATTTACATTACTTAGAAGATCATTGGTCAGAATATATTACGATGGACTATCAAAAAAAATTAGGATATCGATTGGTCCAATCGAAAGATCATTCGATCCATGACATTTATCGCTATATTTTAAAGGATTCTAGCGCCTTTAAATTATTAGAAGCTATATTTTTCCAGCCAAATCGAACAGCAGAATACTGGAAAAAAACGTTTCATTTAAGTAGCGCTTCTTTATATCGTTTAGCACAAAAGATTCAAAAAGTACTCAATTTAAGAGGGATGGACTTAAATAAAACACCTTATCGAATTGAAGGAAAAAATGAACGGCAAATCCAAATTTTTTTTAAGAGGTTTTTTTGGGAGGCTTATGGCATTCATGAATGGCCCTTTAAGCTTGATCAAAAAGCGGTCTATAATTTTGTAGAACAAATGAATCAAGATTTTCATTGGGAGCACGGTGATGTAGATCGTGTTGATTTAGCTTATGCAATTGCTGTAACTATTGTACGTAGTGAGCAAAATTATTTAATGGTCAAAGTGCCAAGGATGACTGCAAGGCATCGAAAACTAATCGCTTTGATGGAAAAGTATAAACCAGACATGGAAAAAATTATCGCTCCTTTAGGATATCAACTCCCTGAAAAATGGAAAGAAGATTTTATCATTACTGTTTTTTGGTGGGAATTTGCGTGGGATAACTTTGAGGAATCATTGCGTTTGCGAAAAATTGGTTATGATTTTGTTGACCAAGTAATTACTAGCTTTGACTTTACCATCGATAATGAGAGTCGTGAGCGAATTAATGCGGCTTTTATAAAGACTTATATGCGTCATAAAATTTATCCTTATCCAAGATATATTTTTTATAATCGCAGTTGGTATAGCAGCCATATTCTAACTCAAGATCATTTGTTTTTTGGTAAAGTAATGGAAAAGATCTTAAAAGATTTAGAAGCAAAGACTGATTGCCCTTGGTATTCAATGTATTTTGACCATATGATTACAGTAGTCGCTTTTTATTGGAAAGACTTCTTTTTACAATTTGATAATTTAAGAAAAGTTGTTGAAGTTGCAGTATTTAGTGATCTAGGAAGGTATCATGCGGAATCATTAGCTAATTACCTAAAAGCAGTTTTTGGCAAAAAAATAGAAACTAAAGTTCAGCCCGACTCATTCTATTACTTGAAAGATCCTCAAACAATTGAAGTGGATATTTTCGTAGCCAATTTTACTTTGAAAAAAATTCCCAATGAAAAACTCTTTGTTGTGGAGGATATTCCTTCGTATAAAAATTTGGTTGATTTACAACAAGGAATAGATAAATTACGGGTTCCACGATTGAAGGAAACAACTTTTTTTAGTCCATCAATTTAATTCATATGTTTTCACTTATCTGAAAAAAATAAAATAAAAAATATTTGTAAAATGTAAGTGTTTACTAAAAGGTTTGTGGTAGCAAACTTGTAAAAACTTTGATATGATAGGGTCGTTAGTTAAGATTCGTCTTAGCCAAAAAGAAAATTCTTAGGAGGAATTTATTTATGCCAGTAGTATCAGGAGCAGAGTTCTTAAATGCAGCACGCCAAAGCGGTTACGCTGTCGGAGGATTTAACACAAACAACTTGGAATGGACACAAGCGATTTTACGAGCTGCAGAAGCTAAAAAAGCGCCAGTTTTAATCCAAACATCAATGGGTGCTGCTAAATATATGGGCGGCTACAAATTATGTGTAGATTTAATTACTGACTTAGTAGATTCTATGGGTATCACAGTTCCCGTAGCAATTCACTTAGACCATGGTTCATACGAAGCTGCTTTAGAATGTATCGAAGTTGGCTATACTTCAGTTATGTTTGATGGTTCTCATTTACCATTCGAAGAAAACTTGAAATTAGCTAAAGACGTTGTAGAAAAAGCACATGCAAAAGGTGTATCAGTTGAATGTGAAGTTGGTTCAATCGGCGGCGAAGAAGACGGCATTATCGGTGCTGGTGAATTAGCTGACGTAAACGAATGTGTACAAATGGTTGGCACTGGTATCGACTACTTAGCTTGTGGTATCGGTAATATCCATGGTGTATATCCTGAAAACTGGAAAGGTTTAGCGTTTGATCACTTACAAGAAATTGCAAATGCTGTAGGTAATGATGTACCTCTAGTATTACACGGTGGTTCTGGTATTCCTCAAGAACAAATCGAAAAAGCAATCTCTATGGGTGTTTCTAAAGTAAACGTAAATACTGAATTCCAATTATCTTTCGCTAAAGCAACACGTGCTTACATCGAAGCTGGTAAAGATCAAGAAGGTAAAGGATTTGACCCTCGTAAATTATTAGCACCAGGTGTGGAAGCAATCATCAAAGATGCTGAAGAACACATTGACTGGTTTGGTTCAGCTGGTAAAGCTTAATTAAAACAGATTTAACCTCGGAGAAATCCGAGGTTTTTTTTTGTGCTTTTCATAAGTTCTTACGCCTATCTTTTTATAAAATCAATTTTATGATAAAATGGTTATTGGTTTATGTAATTTAAAATGATGAAAATAAAAAACGTATAGGTGAATATAAATTATGAAAAAAATAGAAATTATTGGTGGGAAACCATTAAAAGGCGATGTTACTGTTAGTGGAGCAAAAAATAGTGCGGTAGCGTTGATTCCTGCAGCGATTATGGCGGATTCGCCGGTAACTTTAGAAGGTGTACCAGACATTCAAGATGTGTATTCTTTGATTGAAATTTTAGAAATTATGGGTGCAAAGGTTGATTTTTCAAATAATAAAATGGTGATTGATCCTACCAATGTGGTGTCAATTCCAATGCCAAGCGGAAAAATTAATTCACTACGAGCATCCTATTATTTCATGGGTGCTTTGTTAGGAAAATTTGGGGAGGCCGTTGTTGGTTTGCCAGGTGGTTGTTTCTTAGGTCCGCGTCCGATTGATCTGCACATTAAAGGCTTTGAATCTTTAGGTGCAGAGGTTTCCAATGAGCATGGTGTGATTTACTTGCGTACTAATGAGGATGGCTTGAATGGTGAGCGAATTTTTATGGATGTTGTTTCCATAGGGGCGACGATTAATGTCATGTTGGCAGCTGTTAAAGCAAAAGGGCGAACAATTATCGAAAATGCTGCCCGTGAACCAGAAATTATTGATGTAGCGACCTTACTAAATAATATGGGCGCAAAAATTCGTGGTGCGGGTACTGATGAAATTAGAATTGAAGGTGTAGATGAATTACATGGCACGATTCATTCAATTATCCCCGATCGAATCGAAGCGGGGACTTACTTATCGATGGCAGCAGCAATGGGTGAAGGGATAACAGTCCACAATGTGATTTATGAACATTTAGAAAGTTTTATCGCAAAATTACAAGAAATTGGCGTAAAAATGAATATTTCTGAAGATGCGATTGAAGTATTGCCTTCTCATGATTTAAAGATGGTTAGTGTGACGACTTCTCCTTATCCAGGATTCGCGACTGATTTACAACAGCCGCTGACATCATTATTGCTTAAGGCTCATGGAACAGGCGAAATTACTGATACGATTTATTCAAAGCGGATTAATCATATTCCTGAGTTGGTAAGAATGGGTGCTAACGCTCGAGTAGCGGGTAATTTAATTATTTTAAATGGCCCGAATAAATTGCATGGTGCTGAGGTTGTAGCTTCTGATCTAAGAGCAGGCGCTTGTTTAGTAATTGCTGGATTAATGGCAGAAGGTAAAACAACAATTTACAATGTTGAATATATTTTAAGAGGCTATGACCACATTATTGAAAAATTGACAAATCTTGGTGCAACCATTGAAATGATCGAAGAAGAAGTGCAGGAAGAGGTTTAAAATGAGCGACTATTTAACAATGGCTGAACTGGAAAACAAAACTCTAAAAGATATTTATGGTTATGCGCGCCAGTTCAAGATTCCGTATTACAATAAAATGAATAAAAAAGAATTGGCTTTGGCAGTTATTCGTGCCCAAGCTAAAAAGCAAGGCTTCTTTTATATGGAAGGTGTCTTGGATATTGTCGGACAAGAAGGCTACGGCTTTTTACGTCCAATTAATTATGGGCCAAGTGCGGAAGATATTTATATTTCTTCTTCGCAAATTCGTCGTTTTGGATTAAGAAATGGCGATAAAGTTGCCGGAAAAGCCCGTCCACCAAAAGAATCAGAGCGTTATTACGGATTAATGCACGTAGAATCAGTTAACGGTAAGGATCCTGAAGAAGCTAAAGAACGTCCTCATTTTCCAGCCTTAACCGCGCTTTATCCCAACCGTCATATGACGCTAGAAACAACCGGTGGCCGTTTATCTACTCGAATGATTGATATATTTGCACCAGTTGGATTTGGTCAACGAGGATTAATTGTTGCACCACCGAAAGCTGGTAAAACTTCTATGTTAAAAGAAATTGCCAATGGTATTACAGATAACTACCCAGAAGTTGAATTAATTGTGCTATTGATTGATGAACGTCCGGAAGAAGTAACTGATTTAGAACGTAGCATTAAAGGTGACGTTGTCTATTCAACATTTGATCAACAACCAAGTAATCACACGCGTGTCTCTGAATTGGTGCTAGAAAGAGCAATGCGCTTAGTTGAAGACAAACGCGATGTCGTGATTTTAATGGATAGTATTACCCGTTTGGCTCGGGCTTATAATTTAGTAGTACCGCCAAGTGGCCGGACTTTGAGCGGCGGTATTGATCCTAATGCTTTATTTAAACCAAAGAAATTCTTTGGCGCGGCACGAAACATTGAAGAAGGCGGTAGTTTAACAATCTTAGCTACAGCTTTAGTTGATACAGGTAGCCGTATGGATGACGTTATCTATGAAGAGTTTAAAGGAACTGGGAACTTAGAGTTACAATTATCACGTGAATTATCTGAACGTCGCGTCTTCCCAGCAATTGATATTAAAAAATCTGGTACCCGAAAAGAAGAGTTGCTGATGGCACCAGAACACTTAGAAGAAATTTGGAAAATTCGTAAAAATATGGTGGGAGATTCTTTGGAATATACCCAACAATTTATTCAGTTTCTACGTAAAACCAATAATAATGAAGCCTTTTTTGAAGCTTTCAAAGATGTTTCATTTGGTAGTCGCGCCCCACGAAAAAATATGAAAAGATAATTGCATTGCTGAATTTTTCATGATAGTATATATCTGTTGCGAAAATGCAAAAATAACTCTGATTCAGCAAATGATTCAGGGCAAAGGAGCGAAAAAAAGATGAAACAAGGAATTCACCCAGAATACCACCCAGTTGTATTTATGGATTCAACGACTGGTTTCAAATTCTTGTCAGGTTCTACAAAATCTTCACAAGAAACAATCGAATGGGAAGATGGCAATACTTATCCTGTTATTCGTGTTGAAACAAGTTCTGACTCACATCCATTTTATACTGGACGTCAAAAATTCACACAAGCAGATGGACGTGTCGATCGTTTCAACAAAAAATACGGTCTCAAAGATACAAACGCTGCAGAATAATTCAATTATTCGCGATTGTTTTTATGACAATAATCAAAGAGCTTTCCTGGCAACAGGAAAGCTCTTTTTTTTTGAATAATTATTTATTTTTGCTACTTTAGTAAGCCTTTTTTTTCACTCCTAAACAGTTTGCCCCAAAAGCAACTGATTAATTGTGCTATTAAGAATAAACTGTACAAAACAGAAATATTTAAAAAGCTATTGTCATAAGCAACAACGAATTTTGTTTCTAATAGAATAATTAGGTAAGAAAGAATCAGATTGATAAAGTTACCTAGTAATAAATGGAAAACATAATTGGTTTTACCAGCAAAAAATCCTAATATGGAGACGATAAATAAAGCAGCGAAAATACCTATCAATGAATGGTATTGGTAGTCAATAGCTAAAGCTAGATGGCAATAGGGAATTAAAAAGTAGATAAAAGAAAGCGACCATACTTTATTATAAAATAGCATATTTATCTCCTAATAGTAATTATATTGTTATTTTATAGTTACTAATATCATTATTCAATCTTCAGATAAGAATGATGATAGATAATTAAAGTTATTTTATTTTTCTTCCATTGAATCTTAGTGATAAGGAAATTTTGCGATATTTTAATAACTATTTCTATTTGAATTGAAAAAAAGAAATTGAATCTTTACTATCTTTTTTATTGTGATAATATGATTAGAAATGGAGGGTTTTTATGAATAAATTACAGGATAGATTTAATGATAATGTTTATAAGATTGAAGTATCGTTGATTCGTCAATTTGATCAGGAAGTATCACAAATTCCTGGGATGTTAAAATTGACTTTAGGTGAACCAGATTTCAATACACCAGGGCATGTTAAAAAAGCAGGACAAGATGCGATTGAAAATAATTACAGTCATTATAGTGGTATGGCTGGTTTAGTGAACGTTCGTGAAGGTGTTAGTCAATTTTTCAAAGAGAAATATGATTTACATTACAATCCTGAGAATGAAATCTTAGTTACAGTCGGTGCCACAGAAGCAATTTCTGCTAGCTTATTGGCGATTTTGAATCCGGGAGACAAAGTGCTGATTACGGCGCCAACTTATCCTGGCTACGAACCGATTGTTACTTTGGCTGGCGCTGAGCTAGTTGCGATTGACACACGAGATAGTGGATTTGTTTTGACGCCAGAAAAATTAGAAGCAGCAATGGCAGAGCATGGTGATAAAGTAAAAGCGATTATCATGACATCACCGTCTAATCCAACTGGGGTTGCTTATAACGATCAAGAAGTACGAGTCTTGGCAGAAACTTTGAAAAAATATTCAGTCTTTGTGCTAAGTGATGAAGTTTATAGTGAATTGAATTACGAAGGTGAGCATGTTTCATTTGGGAAATACTTGCGCGATCAAACTATCGTTATTAATGGGTTGTCTAAATCTCATGCAATGACTGGTTGGAGAATCGGATTTATTTGTGCACCGAAAGAATTAACCGATCAAATTATAAAGGTCCATCAATATTTAGTTACAGCAGCATCTACGATTTCTCAAATGGCTGCAGTTGAGGCTTTAATTGAGGGTATTCGCGATGGTGAAATTATGCGGGTAGAATACAAAGCTAGAAGAGATTATTTGTATCAAGCTATGACGGATTTAGGATTTGATGTGGCTCGTCCATCAGGGGCATTTTATTTATTTGCAAAAATACCTGCTGATATCCAGTTGAATGCCATGGATTTCTGTTTGGATTTAGCAAAGAAAAATAAACTGGCGTTAATCCCAGGAAGTGCTTTTGGTCCTGAAGGAGAAGGATATGTCCGTTTGAGTTATGCTGCATCGATGGAAGATTTAGAAGAAGCGGTAAAACGACTAACTGAATATTTAGGGAAATAAGAAATAAGGTTGCGATTTAGATGTCGCAACCTTATTTTTTATTTATTCAAATGATCGAACAAGCCACCGATAGTTTTATTTTTCAGCGTTAATTCTTGGTCGGCTAAAATCACTTTATCAATTCGATAGTAATCTTCTAAATCGGGGACTTCTTTTAATTGCGCACCAATGAAATCCGCTGCATTTTGATAAGCTTTTTTAGTAACAGTATCGTCGATAAAATAATAAATGATAAGCATTTTCCTCACCTCGAAAATATTGTACGTCAAAACTAGGAAAATGACTTTTATTTTGTCTTTACTAAAAATTTACATATCTTTACGAGAGCTTTACCTTAAAACAATTCTTCATTTACAAAGCTTTGTTAAAGTTGTTTTTGTAATAAAGAAACGACTTTTTCAAATAAGACGAAGACAGTCGAAATGTTAAGGAGATTAATGATGAAGAAATTATTTTTAACGTTATTTGTATCAGGACTTGTATTAGCAGGTTGTGGAAGTAGTAATGATTCTAGTCAGGATAGCAGTGGTGGTGATGAGGCAGCTAAAATTACTGCAGTTGGATCAACAGCTTTACAACCATTAGTTGATGCTGCTCAAGAAAGTTACGTAGCAGAACATCCGAATGTTCAAATTTCGGTCCAAGGTGGCGGAAGTGGGACTGGTTTAAGTCAAATTAATAGCGGTGCTGTTGAGATAGGTAATTCAGATATTTTTGCTGAAGCCGGTGAAGGTGTCGATGCTAGCAAATTAGTCGATCATAAAGTTGCTGTTGTAGGATTTGCTCCAGTAGTAAATAAAGATGTAGGCGTTGAAGACGTGTCGAAACAAGAATTAATTGATATCTTTACGGGTAAAATTACTAATTGGTCAGAACTTGGTGGAAAAGATCAAGAAATTAACGTGATTAATCGCGCTTCTGGAAGTGGTACACGGGCAACTTTTGAAGAATTTGCTTTAGATGGACAAGAGCCAATCAAGGCACAAGAACAGGATTCTTCAGGAACTGTGAAAAAAATTGTTGGCGATACACCTGGGGCAATCAGCTACCTAGCACTTTCTTATTTAGATGATAGTTTACAAGCGTTGAAAGTTGATGGTATCACTGCTAATGCTAAAAATATTGAAACAAACGACTGGAAAATTTGGTCATATGAGCATATGTATACTAATGGTGAACCTAAAGGCGCATTGAAAGATTTCATGGATTATATGACAACTGATGAAATCCAAAATGGACCAGTCAAAAAATTAGGTTATCTGCCAATCACAGAAATGAAAGTGGAACGTGATGCAGAGGGTAATGTAACAAATCAATAATATGAAAAAGGACTGTTAGAAAAAATCTAACAGTCCTTTTTTAATGTTTTGGTAGAGTTACAATAAAAGTTGAGCCTAGTTGAGGATGGCTGTCAATGTTGACGGTGCCGCCAAGGATTTCACTATATTCTTTTACGATAGCTAACCCTAAACCAGTACCGCCAGAATGGCGACTACGGTCTTTATCGACTCGATAAAATCTTTCAAAAATACGTTCTTGATCCGCTTGACTGATACCGACGCCTTGATCTTGAATTTTCAAAATTAAAGGGTCATTGGCATTATCATAACTTATGATAATTTGACTATCTTGTGAAGAATATTGAATCGCATTTTCCAGTAAATTTTTGACAATTGGCTGGAAGAAAGTTAATTGTGTTTGGAAAAGTGCTGGGCCTTTTTTATCGATGGATACTGAAATATTTTTTTGTTTTAATAGATGATTATACAAATCGACTTGCTGTTGTAAAAATAAATCTAAATCAATCGTTTGCCACTGATCAGATAAATGGGTGCTGTCTTTAGAAAGTTCGATGATATCAGTAATTAAATGTTGCAAACGTTTGGCATCTTTTTCGATAATTTCCAGAAATTGAGTGGTTAGTTCAGGATCCTCTTTTGCGCCATCTAATAGGGTTTCTGTAAAACCAATTAGTGAAGTCACTGGCGTTTTCAATTCATGGGAGACATTACCCACAAAATCCCGTTGAATTTTTTCTAAATTACGGACATGGGTTAGGTCATAAACAGTAGCCATAATCTGATCACCATTGACTAAATTTTCTAAATAACGCATACGCACTTCTAAGCTAAGTTGCGAGGGTTCTTGTAAAGTAATTTCTTCATAAATCTGTTTTTTTTCGACAAGTGTTTGCTGAATTAATTGAATCATTTTATTGTCTTTAAAAACATCCCAATAGAAATGATTTTCCGCACCAGCAACTTGTAACATCTCTTCCATCGTTGGATTCATCATAACGATTTTTCCTTCAGTATCAATCATGAAAACCCCAATCATTAACTCATGAAACAAGGTAGTAAATTGTTCCTCAGTTGAAGTATAGGCAGCATATGTCTGATTAATTTGTTCCCCTAATTCATTGATGGTCAGATATAATTCCTGCCACTGAGAAGAGTTTTGCATGACATAATTGCTTTTATCAGGTTGCTCGACCATTCGCTTTAATACGGGTAGGACCGCTTGGATAGGTCGATTACGTTGATAGATTAAATAAAAAATAATGCTATAGATGACTAAATAAAAAAGTAAAAAGACAAAGAAAATGGAGCGACGGAAATTTTGCGTTTGCTCTTCGAAAACAGCTGTTGGTTTCGCAATTCGAATAATCCCCACCATTTGATTTTGTTGATTTATCGGCTGAGCAGTATAGAGCAAATTTTCTTTTAAAGTAACACTATAGCGGACAGCAGAGCCGACACTATTACCATCAATGGCAGACTTTATTTCAGGCCGATTACTCCGACTGTCGTGTAGACTGTGATCAAAAGTATCATAGATAATTTTTGCATCAGCATCCAATAAAGTAATTCTTTCTTCTGTTTCTTGTGAAAATTGATCAATGGTTTGCTGATTTTTTTCATCAGTTAAATTATTTAAATCCAGTTGAGTAGATAAAACGCGACCATTTTCTTCTAGCGTTTGTTCCTGTTGGCTAATTAATTGATTGGTATAAAATCGATTTGCTAAACGCCAGCTGCCAAAAAATAATAGCCCAATGATGAGTAATAAAACAACATAGTCTAGTTGTCTGCGTTTCATTGTTCCGGTACCTGAAATTTATATCCAAAGCCACGAACAGTTTGTAGATATTGCGGATGTTTTGGATCGGCTTCGATTTTTTCCCGTAAATGTGAGACGTGTACATCAACAATTCGACTTTGACCAGAAAAATCATACTGCCAGATGCGATCTAACAAAGTATCTCGGTCAATGACTCGATTTTTACGCTTCATAAAATATACCAACAGCTCAAATTCTTTAGGAGTTAATTCAATTTTTTCGCCACGAACGGTGACTTGATAATTGCTTAAATCAGCTTGAATTTCACCGGCAGTTAAATATTCGTGAGTAGTATCTTCTTTTTCCCGTCTAGGCTCGATCCGACGGAAAATAGCTTTCATCCGGGCCAAAACTTCTCTTGGAGAAAAAGGTTTGGTTAAGTAATCATCTGCACCAATCTCTAACCCTAAAATTCGATCAATTGCCTCATCTTTAGCTGTCAGCATTAGTATTGGCGTGTCAATTTTTTCTTGTCGTAATTTCTTTGCAATTTCTAAACCATCCATTGAAGGCAGCATGACATCTAAAATGATAAAGTCATAGTTTTCTGCTAAAGCTAGTTCATAACCAATCAAACCATCTTCTGCTGAAGTAACCTGATAACCCTCTTTTTCAAGGTTAAAGGTTAATAGTGTAACAATTGACGGTTCATCGTCAACAACCAGTATATGTTTCATTAGGTTCTCCTTTTAAATATATAAATTATTGTTCGCTTATTAATTTTAAATCTGAAAAATGAAAAATCAATGTTGTTTTCTTTTCATTCCTTGTAGGACTATTTACTACTATGAATAAATGGTATAATGAATAGGCAGTTTTGTCACCTTTTTTATCGGATTGGAGGAGCTTATGTTAGGAATTAGTTCGTGCTTGGCGGGAATTGCTTGTCGTTATGATGGTAACCATAATGAAATCAAGCAAATTAAAGATTATTTAGCTGACCATGAAGCAGTTTTAATCTGTCCAGAAGTTTTAGGAGAGATGTCAACACCACGAACACCAGCAGAAATTGTTGGCGGAGATGGCTTTGATGTCTGGCAAGAAGAAGCTAGAGTAATCGATAAAAACGGTCAAGATGTGACAGAATCTTTCAAGCAAGGTGCAATTCGTGCCTATGAAAGGCTAGAAAAGCAACAAATAACTGAATTAATTTTAAAAGAACGCAGTCCGTCTTGTGGCAGTAAAAAAATTTATGATGGCACTTTTTCAGGGACAAAAATAAACGGTGTAGGTGTTGCAACAGCTTATTTCATCAATCATGGAATTAAAATATATTCAGAAGAAAGTCAGTTAGAGGGTGTCTTAAATGGAAATTGAGAAAACGAACCGTATGAATGCACTGTTTGAATTCTATGCAACATTACTGACAGAAAAGCAGATGAATTATATGGAACTGTATTATGCCGATGATTTTTCTTTAGGAGAAATTGCTGAAGAATATGGCGTGAGTCGACAAGCAGTTTATGATAATATCAAAAGGACAGAAAAAATCTTAGAAGAATATGAACGCAAGCTATCTTTGTTTTCTGACTATATGGTACGACAAGATGTGTTAGAACGTCTTGAAACGTATGTCAGCGAACATTATCCAAAAGATGAGCATTTAGCTAGTGATATCAAGGAATTACAAGATTTAGATGAATAGAAGGAGAAAATAAATGGCATTTGAAAGTTTAACCGAACGTCTGCAACAGGCGATGAGTAAATTAAGAAGAAAAGGTAAAATTACTGAATCAGATATTACCGAAATGATGCGAGAAATCCGTTTGGCTTTATTAGAAGCCGATGTTAACTTGCAAGTTGTGAAACGCTTTACAAAAGATGTACGGGAACGGGCTTTAGGCCAAGAAGTTTTAGACAGCTTATCTCCAGCACAACAAATCGTCAAAATTGTTGATGAAGAATTGACTAAAACTTTAGGCTCTGAAACTGTCGGTCTAGAAAAATCACCTAAGATTCCAACGGTAATTATGATGGCTGGTTTGCAAGGGGCTGGTAAGACAACCTTTGCTGGAAAATTGGCAAATTATCTAATAAAAAATGAAAATGCCCGACCATTAATGATTGCTGGAGACGTTTATCGTCCCGCGGCGATTGATCAATTAAAAGTTTTAGGACAACAGTTAGATGTACCCGTTTTTGATATGGGAACAGATGTTAGTCCAGTTGAAATCGTGCGTCAAGGGATGGAATTAGCCCGCGAAAAGAAAAATGACTATGTTTTGATCGATACCGCTGGTCGTTTACATATTGATGAAACGCTGATGGATGAGTTAAAACAAATCAAAGAATTGGCTAATCCAAACGAAATTTTATTAGTTGTCGATGCGATGACTGGACAAGATGCAGTCAATGTAGCAGAAAGCTTTAATGAACAATTAGGTATCACTGGGGTTGTTATTACTAAATTAGATGGGGATACTCGTGGTGGTGCAGCACTATCAATTCGGTCAGTGACTGGTGCGCCAATTAAATTTATTGGTTCTGGTGAAAAACTAACTGATTTAGAAGTATTCCATCCAGATCGTATGTCTTCTCGGATTTTAGGGATGGGGGACATGCTGACTTTAATTGAAAAAGCGCAGCAAGATTATGATGAACAAAAGGCTGAAGAACTTGCGCGTAAGATGAAGGAAAATAGCTTTGATTTTAATGACTTTATCGAACAATTAGATCAAGTAATGGGCATGGGACCAATTGAAGATTTAATCAAAATGATTCCAGGAATGAATCAAATGCCTGGAATCGAAAATATTCAAGTTGATCCAAAAGATGTGGAACGAAAAAAAGCAATGGTCTATTCAATGACGAAAGCCGAAAGGGAAGATCCTGATTTATTAAATCCAAGTCGCCGTCGTCGAATTGCAGCAGGTTCAGGAAATTCTGTGGTTGAAGTTAATCGAATGATTAAACAATTTAAAGAATCTCGTAAAATGATGCAACAAATGTCTAAGGGCTCGATGCCAGCAGGAATGGACCAAATGTTTGGCTCAGGAATCAAAGGTAAAATGGGTAAGATGGCCATGAACCGGATGGTGAAGAAAAATAAGAAGAAGAAAAAGAAACGTAAATAGATTGAAGTGAAAAAATGGAGCATCTTATCTGGATGCCCCATTTTTTTTTTTTTATAAGTTGTAAATAATAATAAAGGCAACGAAAGCCAAACAAAGTACGAAAATTACACTACCAAGCATAACTAAAAACTTGTCTAATTTTATCTCAGGAAATGAACGTAATAATAAACGATAAATCAGCAAACCCATTATCCCCCCTAAAGCATTCATCAATAAATCGGTCACATCAGATGCCCCAATACCTAAAATAAACTGTAGAATTTCAATGGTTAAACTAAAAGCGATCATCAGCATTGTTTTTTCTAAAAATGAGGTTCGTTTACTGGAAACAGACAGTAAACCACCAAAAGGAAGGAAGATTAAAAAATTATAGAAAATTTCTAAAAAACCAATTTTCCCATTAATAATTGTTGAGCCTTGGAAAGGGATCAAGTTAAGACTGCGTTGCGTATTGAACGATTGAATAATTCCAGGTAAAGAAAGAGCGAGTTTAAAAAGTAAAATCCAGACGAGAACAATTAAGTAGACTGTCAGTAGTATTTTGCCATTTCTTTTTGTATTCATTAAAAATGCCCTCCTCTATAAAAAACGCAAGAAAAAGCGCCAATTGTATAAAAAGAACGTTCCTATCAAACTAAGAAAAATATAACTAGCAGCTTCATGTTTGTTAAATGCCATAATTTCTTTACTCTCTTGGTTTATTAAGCATTGCCCTCCTCTCCACATAAGAAAACCTAAAAAAGCACCTAAGGTATTCATCATCAAATCATTAATATCAGTCACCCGACGATTAAATAGTTGCAATAATTCAATCATTAATGAAAATCCAAAGGCCAAGGAAGTTGAAGTGAACCACTGACGATACTTTTTCCAGATCAGTGGCAACAAAAAACCTAAGGGCATAAACATGAAAGCATTCAATATATTTGTCATCAAACTACTAGCCTGAAAAGGGACTAAACTAATTTCGTCAATTCTGATAATTTCTGGATAGCTTAAAATATCCCAAAGTGTTCCAACACCAGTGATATTGATGACTAAATAAAGATAAAAAATAAAAATATAACGCCAAACTAATCGAGATAAGGGAATTGGATCAATATTTTTTCGTAAATAGATCCATTGATAAATAAGGCATGGAAGAAAAATACAAAAAATCTGATATAAGGTAAAAAGAATCTCTAAAAACATGGAGTATCCCTCCCAAAATCATTCTGAGTGAATTATCTGTTTTCTTCTTGAAGCATATTTTTCTTTGATGGTTGAAAAGAAAACCACCACATAACAAGTCAAACCAACTAAGATTAAAATCAATAAACTAATTCCGATTGGACGCCAAACTGAATAGATTTCACCAATTGAGCGGCTGATATAATATGAATACCAAGGACTAAAAAAAGTATTTCCTAAAATGAATGTACAAAAGCTAGTCATGAAAATCCATATGGGCCAGCGAGATTCTTGATTGAGTAGATAGTTACCATCATTTTCTAGGCTGATTGTCTGATATTTTTTATATCCCCAAGTTAAGAAGCCTAAACTGAGCAATATAAAGAGCAGACTCATCGATAAATAACCACCTGTTTTTCCAACTGTGGTGATAAATAAGTTACTAGGTATCGAAGGTGTGTTATTTTGACTAATCGAAATGGTTTCAAAAATAGCAGAGATGGCATTAGGGAAAGAATAGGTGAAAAGCCAAAAAACCAACCAAGTCAAGGGCCCAAAAGCTAGATTACCTACCATTGAGCCAATAAAAGTACTGACAAAAAATATTGTCGAAATTAAGAAAAAATAATTGATAACTGAAACAAAAAGTTGACCTAATGTGGCATTCATATAAGGTGCTGGAATCATATTATGGATCAATACAGCATAAAGAAATTGTCCCGCTAGAACTGCTAATAATATCGGTCCACCAATATAGATAAGTTTTTTTATAAATAATTCTTTTCTGGTCACTGGCAGAGAGAAAAGAAAATGATTGAAACCTGTTTTTGTGTCCAAGAAAAAAAGTAAAAAACCAGCTAAAGGTACTAGGAATAATAAAATTGAAGAATAATTTGTTGTATTAGTAATATAGGTTTCATGTGATTCATAGTCTGTTGCAGCGGGAATTTTCAATAGATTATACATGTTCGTTGCTGGCTGATAGACATACAAATTAGAATCAATATATTCTTGGAAATTCTGGTAATTTCGATTATTTTGAGATTTGTCATCCCAGTAGGAGTATTCTGTTTGAAAATCTTCAAAATTTTGTTTAGCTTGTGAGTCCTCTGTGTAATGGGTGTAGGATTGATGCCAAGAGTCACTCTGAAATTTCGCATTGACTAAACAAATTCCGATAATCAGCAGGCAAAAGGCGATCAGTGGTTTTTTATACCGTTCAAAATAAATCGATTTAACCATTTGAGATACTCCTATCTAAAATTTTTTTCTGGGGCGCATTTAAATTTGCTTCAAATAAATCCTCTAAAGATAATGGTAATTCTTCAAAAACTAAAGGATCATAAGCTTTTATTTGATCAGCTAATTCTGGAGTGTAATGTTCAAAAACAACAGTAATCACCCGACCTTGAAAATTAATCAGTTTAGAATTTTCTTTGACAATTACCGGGATTTTCTTGGTTTTAAATACCAGCTGGATTTTTTTAGCTGTTTCTCGCATATTTTCCAGACAGTATTCTTTATTAATCTTGTTGTCTTTTAAAAGTAATGCTCGATCAATTAATCCTTCTAATTCACTTAAGTTGTGGGAAGCAATCAAAGCAGTCCGGTTTTTTTCACTTAAATGCTCTAGTAATAATCCAATGACCTGCTTACGAACAATAACGTCTAAACCATCGAAAGGTTCATCTAGTAATAAATAAGTTGCGTTGGAACAAATCGCCAGAATCATTTGAAACAAACCTTGCATGCCTTTCGATAATTGACGGTAATTTAGTTGAAGTGATAAGTCATATTGGTGAGTCAATTGCAAAAATAAATCTTGATCAAAGTTTTGATAGTTTAAACGATAAAAAGCATTAATCTTTTTAAGGGAATAAGTATTTAAAAAATTTTCCTTTTCGTCAATAAAAAAAATTTGCTCTTTGATTGTCGGCTCTTGGTAAATGGATTGTTGATTAATTTGAATATCCCCTGAGTCAGGTAAATAGTAGCCAGCTAATAAACGAAAGAGACTGGTTTTTCCTGAACCATTTCGACCAATCAGACCAACAATTTCATTTTGAGTTAATGTAAAATGAATATCTTCTAGCACAATTTGCTGATTAATTGTTTTATATAATCCGTGTATCATCATCGATTAGGTCCTCCTAGTTTGTCTTCTTCTTGTTGTATCCAACCAATTAATTCTTCTGAAGTAACTTGTAAATGTTTTGCCTCTACGACTAAATCGCCAATCTGCTCTTTTAATTGTTGGATCTTTTGTTCATTTCGAGGAAGTTTACTGTTTTCCCGGACAAAAGTTCCTTTACCTTTGACGGTGATTAAAACTTGTTCAGCCTCAAGAACTTTATAGGCTTTACTCACTGTATTGGGATTCATTAATAATTGTTTGGCCATTTCACGAACAGAAGGAATGCGATCTCCAGGCTGCAAAATATTTTGAAGAATATCTTCTTTAATACCCAAGACAAGTTGTTCATAATAGGCTTTATGGCTATTTTTATTTATTTTAACCATCTGGAATCTCCTTCTATTATTTTATGTGTACTAGTATACATAGTACACTTGAATGACGCAATCTTTTTTTTGAAATTTCTGGTACACTAAAGAAAATGAGGTGGAAAAAATGCACAGATGTATTTGGGCTAACAGCAGTAAAAGTGAAGAAAAATATCATGATGAAGAATGGGGCGTGCCGGTTTATGATAGTCAAAAATTATTTCGCAAATTAATTCTGGATATGAACCAAGCTGGATTAAGCTGGTCAACAATATTGAATAAATCAGATAATTTTGATGCCGCTTATGATAATTTTAACATTGAAAAGATTGCTCATTATGATGAGGCTAAAATTACAGAATTAATGCAAGATGCAGGCATCATCCGCAATCGCAGAAAAATAGAAGCAGCGATTAATAATGCGCAAAAAGTCTTGGAGATGGAAGCTAGTGGATTAAGTTTTTCAGATTATATTTGGGAATTTACGCAAGGAAAGGTG
Organism: Enterococcus alishanensis; assembly: GCF_019218635.1. Taxonomy (GTDB): domain Bacteria; phylum Bacillota; class Bacilli; order Lactobacillales; family Enterococcaceae; genus Enterococcus_A; species Enterococcus_A alishanensis. Next base: position 571,951 of record NZ_JAHUZB010000001.1, read on the forward strand.
ATTGATGGCAAGCGAAAAAATGTCAATGAGGTTCCCGTATCCAACGAATTATCAGATGAGATTACGAAGGATTTGAAGAAAAAAGGCTTTAAATTTGTTGGCTCAACTACCATTTATGCTTTCTTACAAGCCGTCGGCATAATAAATGATCACGAAATCGCTTGTTTTCGATACCGTGAGGTAAAAGAATTAGAGAGGAATTTCTAAATGGCAAGAGTTGTCTTTTATGGTGCTATCAGTTTAGATGGCTATTTGGCTGATCAGGATCATTCATTAGAGTGGTTAACTACAAATCCAGGAGATAATTCTGATGATTATGAGAGATTTTACCAAAGCTTGGATTATACTATGATGGGTCGAAAGACTTATCAAGGAGCACAGGCAGAGATGGGTAAAGTCAATTTCTATCCTGACACTGAAAATTTTGTTTTTAGTCATCAGCGTCTAGATTTAATAGATGGGTTTGAATTGATTTCAGGGGATCCGGTTAGATTTGTTCAAAATCTACCAGCAGATAAAACCATTTGGGTTGTAGGTGGCGCCGGTCTAGTTAAAGAATTATTGGCAGCCGAACTAATTGATGAATGGTGGATTCAGATTGTTCCAATTCTATTAGGCTCAGGAATTCCCTTATTTTTAACGCAAGAACGAAAACAGCAATTTACTTTAGTAGAAACCCGTCAATTTGGACAATTTGCGGAGTTACATTTAAAGAAAAAAAGCGAGTAACATTCGGTATTGAATGTTACTCGCTTTATTTTTTTATATTAAGCTTCAAACGCAGCTAAGTTGTTGAAGAATGTTACATATTTTTCGATGATTACTTTGAAGAAATCAACTGTACCTTGATCAATATTTCCATTTTCATCAATTAAGTTTGCAATGCCGCCAATGTAAGCTTCTGGTTGTTGTAATGTTGGTACATCCAAGAAGACTAAGCTTTGACGTAAGTGATGGTTTGCACCAAAACCAGCAATCGCACCTGGTGATACAGAAACAACTAAACCTGGTTTGCCGCCCCAAATACTTTCGCCATAAGGACGAGAACCAACATCTAAAGCATTTTTCAAAGCAGCAGGGACTGAACGATTGTATTCAGGGGTGAAGAAGAATACACCATCAACTTTTTTCATTTCATTACGGAAACGAGTCCATGCAGCAGGAACATTTCCTTCAGCATCTAAATCTTCGTTGTAAAGGGGAAGGTCACCGATCTCGATAAATTCTGCTTCAAAACCTTCTGGTAATAATTCCGCGAATTTTTTGGCAACGATTTTGTTGAAAGAGTCTTTTCTTAAACTACCTACGATAAAACCAATTTTTTTTGTCATGAATAATTTCCTCCTAAATTTCGATTACAAATTTATCTTACAAAAAATAAGTAATTTAATCAAACAATAAGCTCACCATTATAAATAGATGATAACTAAAGTATTTTCACGCTGTAAAGAAAAAACTCTTTACAGGAGTTTGAAAGCATGTTAGACTACATCTTGTGATTAATTATATGGAGGTGTAGTAATACATGGCAGTAAAAATTCGCTTGAAACGTATGGGTTCTAAAAAGAAACCTTTTTACCGTATCGTCGTAGCTGATTCTCGTTCTCCTCGTGATGGACGTTTTATCGAAACTGTAGGTACATATAACCCATTAAAAAAACCTGCAGAAGTCGTTTTAAAAGAAGAAGATATTTTAAACTGGTTACAAAAAGGTGCGCAACCTTCTGATACAGTTCGTAATATCCTTTCTACAGAAGGAATCATGCAAAAACATCACGAAGCTAAATTTACAAAGAAATAAGGTGAAGTCAGATGCAAGATTTAACAAAATTAGTCTTAGCAATTGTTCATCCACTGGTTACTAAGCCAGACGAAGTAAAATTAGAAATTGACGAATCCAAAGACTTTTTCGAATACAACTTAACGGTTGCACCGGAAGATATCGGACGGATTATTGGCAAACAAGGTCGGGTAGCGAAAGCTATTCGTACATTAGTTTATAGTGTTCGAACAACTGGCCCCAAAAAAGTTCGTCTAAATATCGTTGATGGTAAATAAATGAATGAACCTGACGCCGAAGTCTTTTGATTTTAGCGTCAGGTTTTTTATTTGGTTTAGGACGTATTTACGGTAAAATAAATACAGGAGGAGATTTCAATGAAAAAATATTTTTTATTGGCAAGTACGTTACTTTTATTTGCAGCTTGTCAAAACAACGATGAGAATAGTCAAAATAGTTCTACTAAAGAAAAAACTGTTGAAACTAGTCAGACAAATGCGGATAGCCAACAAACTTCTGAAACAATCTCCAACGACAATCAAGTAAATAAAAGTCAAAACCAAACTAGTGATAATATAGCCATGACTGAATTACAAGCTCATTATCCAAGAGAAAGATTTCCAATGATCACTTCAGTTGATCCAACTGAAGAAATCGCCATCGCAGTTGGTGAAGAGGAAAATACGCTAACGGTTTCCTATTATTTAGTAGATAAACAAATTCCGTTAAATGATCCATTATTATCAAATGCAACACCTATAGGACAATTTCAACGAATTCTCCATAATACTACAGAAGAAGCAAAAAATGATGTCGCACCCAATACTGATGCAGGTGGTCAAGCAATTGACTTAGGTCATAATATTATCGGCCATCAACAAAGTGGTGCAGGTTCGACTTATTTAAATTGGCAAGAAGGCAATTGGTCGATGGCGATCCAGGCAAACAATTTAGAGGGAGAAGATCCTCAACCTTTAGCTAAAGAAATTGTCGAATACTTAGAGAAAGCTTTTTTACCAGCGCCGAAAGATGTTGGATCTGGTAGTTTTATGATAAATAGTAGTGACTATCATTCAAATGTAGTTGCTTGGCAAGAAGGAACCACTGTTTATAAAATCAGTAATGAAAATACTATGAATAGCTTAAAAATGGCTGTCTCCATGAATCAATAATAGAAAGTAGGGAAAATTTTGATAAATTATTACACTGTCGGTAAAATCGTCAATACTCATGGCGTTCAAGGTGAAGTTCGAGTAATTTCACAGACTGACTTTCCAGATGAACGGTATCAAGTTGGAGAAACCCTTTATCTTTTTAGAGAAGACGATAAAAAACCAACGAAATTAACGGTGACGAACCATCGAAAACATAAAAACTTTGATTTGTTGAGTTTTGAAGGGATTTACAATATTAATTTAGCAGAAGCGTTACGAGATGGTGTCTTAAAAATTTCTGAAAATCAATTAACTGATTTAGAGGAAAATGAATTTTATTACCATGAAATTATTGGTTTAAAAGTTTTTGATGAACAAAATCAAGAATTGGGAGAAATTACTGAAATACTGTCTCCTGGAGCAAATGATGTCTGGGTAGTCAAACGCAAGGGAAAAAAAGATGCTTTAATTCCTTATATTGAATCAGTCGTAAAAAAAATAGATCTAGAAAATGAACGGGTAGATGTAGAAATTCCTGAAGGGTTGTTAGATGATGCGGATTGATGTGCTAACCTTGTTTCCTCGGATGTTTGAAGGGCCAATGGGAGAATCAATTATTGGAAAAGCCGTGGAAAAAGAATTATTAGAAATTAAACTGCATAATTTTCGGGAGTATTCTGATAATAAACACCAGCAAGTCGATGACTATCCTTACGGTGGCGGAGCTGGTATGCTCTTAAAAGTTCAACCAATCTATAATAATTTAAAAGCAATTGAAGAAGAAACTCCCAATAAAAATCGACGAGTGATCTTGTTAGATCCTGCCGGCAAACAATTTGACCAAAAAATGGCAGAAGAATTTTCGCAAGAAGAGCAATTAATTTTTATTTGCGGTCATTATGAAGGCTATGATGAACGAATTCGCAGTTTAGTTACTGATGAAGTGTCATTGGGAGATTATGTTTTAACTGGTGGCGAACTAGGAGCGATGGTGATGATTGATGCGACGGTTCGTTTATTACCTGAAGTATTAGGCAATAAAAATTCTGCTCAAACAGATTCTCATTCTACTGGGTTGTTGGAGCACCCACAATTTACGCGTCCAGCTGATTTTCAAGGAATGAAAGTTCCTGAAGTATTAACCAACGGAAATCATAAGCTAATTGAAGCATGGCAGTTAAAAGAATCTTTGCGACGGACTTATTTACGTCGACCAGATATGCTAGAGAATTTTGACTTAACACCTGAAATGGAAAAAATGCTGGAAGAAATTAAAATTGAAGAAAAATGATTCTGACAAGAAAATTCTCTTTACAGTGCTCTTTTATTTGTGTTAAGATACTCGAGTGAGTGTAAGCTCATCTATTACGATATTCCGCTGAGGTTTTTCCTTAAGAATGTTTGGAAATAAGGAGAATGATAAAGATGAATCCATTGATTCAAGAATTAACTCAAGAACAATTACGTACTGATATCCCTGCATTTCGCCCTGGTGACACTGTCCGTGTTCACGCAAAAGTTGTGGAAGGTACCCGTGAACGTATTCAGTTATTTGAAGGCGTAGTTATTAAACGTCGTGGCGCTGGCATCAGCGAAACTTATACTGTACGTAAAATGTCTAACGGTGTTGGTGTTGAACGGACATTCCCAGTTCACACTCCACGTGTTGCGCAAATCGAAGTTGTTCGTTATGGTAAAGTTCGTCGTGCGAAACTTTATTACTTGCGTGCTCTTCACGGAAAAGCAGCTCGTATCAAAGAAATCAGAAGATAAGAAAGCAAAAATCTGTCTATCAAATTTCGAATGTGAAAAGTCCTTGTATATCAAGGGCTTTTTCTATTTCTCTGAATTCCTAAAAATCGTAAAAATCGATGTTTTTGTCTGTAATTGTCCTAGATTGCCCCATTTTGACGACTAATGTAGTCAGAAGAGGGCAAAATTTACATTTTTGACTGACGACAAAAGTCATACGAAAAAACCAATACGAGCCTCCGAATTTAGCAAGTGTTGAGGCTGGCTTGCTCAGATGAGAGGTTAGTACCGTTACGTACTTTGCGGTTGCTAAAAAGGATGATAGAACTATATTCTCTATAATATAGTTGAGGGGATAGTTGTTTATGAAATCAGATGATAAGCGAGTAATATGGAAGAAAAAAAGCGATTTGCAGTTAATGCAGATTATTTTAGAATTTATCGAAAAACATCAAGTTCATTCCGTTAGGGAGTATCAACAAAAGTTAAAGGAGTATCCTAAAGAGGTTCCAAGTGTGTGGTTTATCAAAGAACGCTTTGGATCTTGGGATAAACTGCTAATTCAGCTTGGAGAAACTAGGTTTGAGAGGTACTGTTGGTCAAAAATGACTGATGAAGAAATAAAGTTAGTTGCTTCAGAATTCATTAAAAATGAATCAATCCTGTCTCAAAGAGAATATGAAAAAAGAACTGTCGGTAATAAAAGTGTTCCTTCGTTAGATACCTTAAAAAAGAGATTTGATGATCTTAAACCTTTGTTTAAAAATCGAAAAGAGGATACAATTTCAGATTTTCAACTTCTTTTTGAGTTGAGAAAAGAAATTGTTCGTCTCGAAATGGAAACCTCTCTTTCAATGACTGAGTTTAGAAAGAAATCTAATTCAGAAAAATTGCCATCTGTAGACACAATTATGAGAAGAACAGGTAAATCATGGGAAGACTTAATGGAAGAAATCGGTTTTGATTATCGAACTATAAAAGTAAAGAAACTGACTATAAATTTAATGTGACTAAAAGTTTTTTAATCACAAATTTTTAGTTCAATATTTTTAAATTTGCTACATCATTCAAGATGAGTGATGTTATAATTACTTTAACTTAAAGGAGAGTAGGACAGTTATGAACCGAAAGTTTTACTATGATTATATATCTGAAAAAATTGATTTATTATCGTTGAGAATAAAGCGAAATGGGAAATTAAACTTGTTAGACTTGAACGTCCATTCAGAAGTATTTTTTTGTGGGTTTTTAAATGGGCTTTTCGGTTACTCTCTTTCAACCGCAAATGATCTTACCGCAAATGCTGAAGCAATTGATTTAGTAGATGATGAAAATCATATTGTGATTCAAGTTACATCCACTAGAACCAAAAATAAGATTAATGCTACTTTGGAGAAGCAAACGACTAAAGAGTACGCAGAAAAGCAATACAATCTAAAATTTTTATTTATGGTTGGGGAAGTCAAAAATTTGAAGAAACAAGAGTTTGAGAATATTCATAAGATTGATTTTACTCCAGATTTAGATCTTTTAGATACGGTTTTCTTATTAAGAACAATCTATTCTTCTAAAATTGATGTTTTAGTTTATTTACATGATTTTGTTCGAAAAGAACTCGGCGAATCTCCGAGCGTGATAAAAATTACTTCGAATCTGGCATCAGTATTAAATATTCTTGCTGAAAAAGATTTGAGCAGACCAGACACATCTTTTCAATTGAATGAGTATAATATAGATAATAAAATCGCATTTAACGATTTAGGAGCAATCAAGGACTCTACTATCAATGACAAAAAGAAATATTATGGAACATTGGATAGAATTTATAAAGAATTCGATCGACAAGGAACAAATAAAACACTATCAGTGTTTAGCAAATTATCTTCATTTTATGAGGAAGAATTGTTAAATGAAGAAAGTTCAAACGTAGAAAAATTCTTTAGCATTATTTCCAGTACAACTGATTATATAAAAAATAGTGCGAATTATGTTGCTATTCCAGATGATGAATTAGAATTGTGCGCTCGCATAATTGTTGTGGATGCATTTATCAGATGCAAGATATTTAAGAATCCGGAGGACTATACACATGTTATTACCTAAAGATATTTTACCTGAAAATAGTATATATTTTTATGGAGCTTTAGTTCTTAAATACTTGAATGCTAATGAGCTTGAGAAAACTGATATCATCACTTTATACCATAGAATAAAGAAGGAAAGTGACATTTCAATGATTTCATTTTCTTTAGCTTTGGACTGGCTATATTTGATTAATACAGTTGAGATTGACTCAGAAGGAGTGGTGAATCTATGTACTTAAAAAAATTAGTAATTTCATCACGTTCAGGAACTATTAGAGATATTTCCTTCCATTTAGGTGTGAACCTAATAGTTGATCAAACAGTCACTATTGGCGATACTTCAACAGGCAATAATGTTGGAAAGACAACAGTATTAAAATTAATTGACTTTTGTTTGGGAGCAAAAGAGTCGATTATATACCAAGACTCTGAGACTAAGAAAACTTTTGAAGATGTAAAAGATTTTTTAATAAATGAAGAGATTATCATATCGTTAGTCTTATCAGAAGATTTGTTGGATGAATCCGCTAAAACAATACGAATAAGACGCAACTTTTTAAAAAGAAATAAGAAGATCATGGAAGTCAATGGAGTTAATCTTATTGCCAACCAAGGAAAAGAGTTTGAAGAGGAATTGGACTCATTATTGATTGGTGACAGAGAAAATAAAAAGCCTTCTATGAGACAGATACTGGCCCATAACATTCGATATTCTGACATTAGAATAAACAACACTTTGAAAATGATCAATAATTATACATCACTACCTGAGTATGAAGCCCTATTCTTATTTATGTTTGGTATCGAAATTCCTGATCGGGCCCCTTATTTAAAAAAGCTAAAGCTCGAGAATGATTTCAAAAGGAGAATTACTAAAAGTCAAGGTAAAAATGAATTGGAACTCCAATTATCATTAACTAATGAAAAATTACGAAAGTTAGATAGTCAGAAATCAACACTAAATATAAATGAGCACTACGAAGAAGATTTACAAAAGCTAAATATTATCAAATATCAAATAAGCAGAGTTAGTTCTGAAATAAGTGAGCTAGACCTTAGAAAAGAATTAATACTAGAAACTGAAAAAGAATTAAAATCAGATGTTTCAACTATTGATATAGAAGCTTTGAGGGAAGTATATACTCAAGCTAATAGTTTAGTTGAAAATGTTCAAAAGACTTTTGAAGATCTAGTCAACTATCACAATAACATGATTGTCGAAAAAATCAGATTCATTATTCAGGATATTCCTGCAATAAATGATGAGTTGAAACAAGTTCGGATGAGACTGAATGACTTATTAACCACTGAAAGAGAACTAACCAAAAAAATTGCAAATAGTGATACATTTCAAGATTTGGAATTAATTATCAATGAAATGAACTCTACTTATCAAAAAAAGGGAGAATTAGAAAAATCTATTTCTCAAATTGTTGAAGTAGAACAGAGTATTAAGAATTTGACTGATGATATTGAAAATATTGATAAAAATATTTTTTCGGAAGAGTTCAGTCAAAGAATTTATGATCAAGTAAATAAGTTCAATGTATTTTTCTCACAAGTTTCCAATACGTTGTATAATGAAGATTATGGTATAACTTTTGATAAAAGATACGATAAAAAAACTCAAAGATATATTTATGTTTTTAATTCATTTAATGATAACAATAGTTCTGGGAAAAAGCAGGGAGAAATCATTTGTTTTGATTTAGCATATATTCTTTTTGCTCGAGAAGAGAATATTCCAAAACTTGATTTCATATTGAATGATAAAAAAGAATTGATGCATGGCAACCAATTACTAAAAATAGCGGAGTATGCAGCTGAAAATAAAATTCAGCTACTATTTTCTATTTTAGAGGATAAATTACCGCAGGCATTAAATAATGATGATAATATTGTTTTACGGCTTTCACAAGAGGAAAAGTTGTTTAAAATCGAAAATTAAATAGATATAAGTCAAAAGAGTCGCACAAAAAAAGTGTGGCTCTCTTTTTATACAAATTTTTTTGTAATCCAATTGGAGAGAAGGAAGAAAATTGAAATTAACTAAAATCAAAGTAAAAAAAGAATGGGTTGGAAGAGTCTTCATTCTAGGTACACAATTTAAAGAGGCACCAAAAGAAGTGAATGGTCTTTTAGGTAGTTACGTAAAATTTTATGGTGATTCTGAAAAACATGGTGCTCTACCAATCGTCATTGATAAAAGTGATGCTGCATTACCAGAAGGTGAAGTGGAGGTTGAATTTGAAGAAGCTTACCTTGTTCCAGATAAGGTTCGGATCACAAGTCGAGAAACAAATGATGATGGCCGCATGATCAATTCCGTAAATGGCTACTTGGACTTTTCTCTATATTTATCCGGCATGACAGTTAAGGAAGGTGTGTAATTATGGTTTTAAAATTTAAAGACAATAACAACATTACAGATGCAATGGACGTTTCAAGTTTAGGTTCTATTCGTTTCAGTTCGTTAGAAGATCCAGTTCTAGGATTCGATGAAGAAACGCGACAAAGCACTGGTGAGATCACCAAAAAGAGAGCTGAGCTAGTTTTTGGTGACAAGAAGAAAATTTCTAGTCGTGTAACCTTCCCACCAACTGCTGAGATTGAAATGTTCAAATGGCGTGATCCTGTTGAGTTAGTCAATCCAGAATTCCATCTAACTTATATTGCTGCTCAAGATGGAAACCGAGAATATTTTGAGTTAGATATTTATGCTGAAGGATTGAAAAAGGTAACTCCTCAAAAGGCTGCTATGAATACTGCTCAAGCTGCTGAAAATGAAAAGAACAAGAAATAGGGGAGGGAAAACTACTCTCTCTGATCGACAAAAATGACGACTGCTGCTGATAATTATTAATGGATAAGGAAGGTGAAGCTTTGAGAGGTCTATTCTACTACAGAGGAAAGAGAATCCAACTCTATCATCAATATCTGAACGTTTGGTATGTATTTCTTTTTTCGATTCCATCCTTAATGATTATTAGCTGGTTATTCTTTCTGAATCATGCAAAAATAAATTCTCAAATCGAAGGTAATCAGCAATACCTAAAGCAATTAGTAATACTTGGGATGTTAGCAATAGTTCTCCTGTTCGTAAACATATTCTTTTCCTTTTTCATTATCAAGCGATCCAAAGAAAATGGTGGATACTTCAGCCGACTACAACGTTGTCAATGGCTGCTGAAGTATCTGATTAAAAATAACCTGGTAGAAACAAAAAAGGAAAAAACGGAGAATGGAACAAAAGAAATTATCCAATTACCAAAGCTGTATTATCGGAAAAAAGATTCCTTAGATTGTTTCACCTTTGAACTTGGTGGAAAGAACCATAAGGAATTTTTGATGATGGGATCAGTATTGGAAGAAATGTTTCTCGGTGATCTGGTTGAAGTTGATCGAAAACCTATGTTGGTCACTTATAAATTGTTACTGGATACTATTAGCCGCCGATTATCTATCCGAGAAGTAAAAGCAAAGAATGGATCAATCGAAATTATGGCTGGTGTCTTTTGGGACTATGACAAAATGCCAAACATGCTCATCAGCGGCGGAATCGGTGGTGGTAAAACTTATTTCATTTATATGTTGATCAAAGTGTTTATGGAAGTAGGAACGGTGAAGATTGCTGATCCAAAAAAATCAGACTTAGGCGTTCTAGCTGATTTGCCTGCATTCAAAGGACATGTTGTGATGGAGAAAGAAGAAATTTTCCGACTCCTTGAAGATAGCTTCGAAATGATGATCAAGCGCTATAAATATATGCGTGAACATGAAAACTATACAATGGGAAAAAATTATGCCTTCTATGAAATGCCACCTTATGTTGTGATCGTGGATGAATGGGCGGCTTTTTTTAGTACTTTGGATTATAAAGAAACGGAACGAGTGTTAAAAGTGTTGATGCCGCTTATCCTTCAAGGTCGTCAATCAGGTGTGTATATGATCATTGCCTTACAGCGACCAGATGCTCAAAGTTTACCCAACGGTATTCGAGATAATTTACTCGCAAAAGTTTCGTTGGGTCGCTTGTCTGAACTGGGCTACAAAATGACCTATGGAGACGACAACAAGAATAAAAGCTTTGTCAATAAGTCGGGCGTTGGTAGAGGTTATTTAGATATTGGAAAAGGGATTCCACAAGAATTGTACAGCCCATTTGTTCCAGAAGACTTTGACTTTTTAGAGGAATTTTCTAAATTTGATCAGATGATCGAACTTGATTTTGAATCCATACGGATCACTGGAAGGGATCGGGAAATGATGGATGACATGCATAGCGCTGAAGATGAAATGAAAATTAGAAAAATGGTTTCGGAAGAATACCAACGGAAGCGGCAAGAAAAGTTAGACAAAGCGAGTGATATTAAGATCGAATAAAAGTGAGGTGACAAAACATGAGTGAAAAATATTATCGAGTAAAAACTGCCGCAAAGTTAATTGATCCAGACTTTTCTTCAAGAACGTTGTATTCGTGGATCGCAAAGATTGAAAAACGAACAAAATATCGTTTTTTGCGGAAGACTATTTTGAGAAATGGTATTCTTGTTGATCAACTTTTACTGACGGAAGAAGATATTCAATTGTTAAGGAAACTCTATCGATTGAGAAATAAGGAACGGAAGGATTTGACGGCGGCTATTTTCACAACATTTTTGTCGCCAGAAGAACTTTCAAAACGATTACTACTTGAAGAAAACATTTTTTAGAAACATTCCACTACTTGATACTGGTGGGGTTACTATGCCCGCATAGCCATGCACTCAGTAGAGCGTGGCGTATGCACAGGACACTGGCGCCAGCCAGGGGCATTGTGCATACGCACACGCCAAGTGTGTGCGTGGATAGTTTGTGGCAGGCGCTTGCGCCTGCCCCAAACTGTAACCCCCCAGTATCTAATAGGGGGGGGAGAATTAAAATAACGAAAGAAAAAAAGTTTCGTAAACATTGATAGGAGCGGCTTCATCGAAGATGCGTTCTTGTGTCCTTTTTAATGATTTTGAAGGGACACAAAAATAAAAATCCAGTGGAATCAGTACTTGGAGTCGACTTTATGAATGTTACTAAAAATGCGATTTCGTTATTTTAACAGAGGTGTAGAAAATTGGAGCCTAAAGAATTACGAAAATATCGCTATAAGTTTGGGTTATCCAATACAACGACTGGAAAAGTAAAGCCAGTCTCACAAAGAAAATTTGCACAAATATTGGGCATATCATTGTCTTATTATAAAAAAATGGAGCAAGGCAAGCGATTGATTCCAGAAGAGGTGACACAAAAGCTCGAAGAGTACTTTCGTGTCTATATGAAACACGGCATAGAGATGCGAGTCATGATCGATTATTTACGATTGTCTTTTTTCGATGCTACTCCCAAAGATATTATCCAACGAGTATTAGGCATGGATGAGTTAGAGTTTGAAACCCGTTCAACAGGACTCTATATGTTTGATCAAGTTTCAGTACGTGGAAATATTTGGGTCTTTTGGCATACGAAAGAAACGACAAAGAATGTGTTGATTCAATTTTCTGGTCAAGGTTGTCGTGAATATGAAATGGTACTGAAAGAGCGAAAAACGGATTGGCAGGAATATTTATTGTCTATTTGGCAAAAGCAGGGAATGCTTGAAAGCTGCTACAGCCGTGTTCAATGCAGTCGAATTGATATAGCGATTGATGAGATGTGGATGCGTGAGGATGAAGAATACTTTGACTTGTTTTCTATTTTGGAAAAGGAACACAAGGGATTGATCGAAGATAGCTTCAAATTATTCGAAAACTATGGCGGCTATTATACGGAATCAGGGGTGGCTAGAAACAAGGGGCTATCCCTTTATTTTGGTTCAAGAAAATCACCGATGTTTTTCAATTTTTATGAGAAGCGTTATGAGATCGCGAACCGTGAACGAATATCGGTTGAGGATGCTTTGCTGAAATACGGTATCTACAATCGGTATGAGCTGCGCTGTGCAGCAGAAAAAGCAACAGAAATCATCAATCGATTTATTACTGGAACTAATTTAGGTGAGATTGGCGCTGGCTTGATCAATGATAAATTGACGGTTTATGACTTGTTAGATTCAGAATCAAAAATCGTGAATGAACGTTGGGCCAAAATGTTTCGAACGGTAAGAGAACTGAATTTCTCAATGAAAGCAGAAAAGTTTTCGATTGAACGGGCTGAGCGTTGGTTTGAAACACAAGTTGCTCCCACATTAAAACTGCTGAAAATGATTGATGAACTTTCCGGTAGAGATTTTGTGAATGCAACGATTAAAAATGTGGAATTGAGTGAAGACAAAGAAAATTATCTTACTTGGTTCCAATCATCAGGAGGTGATTTGATTGGAGGATAAGAAAGAATACGTCTTTTCAGGAATTAGAAACTATCGAAAGAAAATTGCCGCTATCGATCAACGAATTGGAGAATTGAGTGTCTTCAATTATTCGAAAGAGCTGATCCAGCGAATACTAGAACGGGGCGAATTTCAGGATGATCCCGCTTGGCAAGAAGTTACTCGATTGTTGGAAGTACGAAAAAGCTATGAATTGAAATTGGAAGAACTATGTTGGCAAGTAATACCGAGTGACTTAACTCAAATTGAATTCTACTCTTTTTCTATTCCACAAAATGCATTAATTGCCGTTAAAGCTGGAATCAAACCATTATCGGTTTATTCGTGCTGCGTGACGGAGGTGTATAACCGGAAGGTCAACTATGAAAAAATTTCCTTATCGGATGTACAACAACTGTTAAGTCAATCTATTTGCGAAGAGACACAACTTGGCATTTCCGATGAAGTAATTCAAGCGGAATTACAGGATTTAGGAAAATATGTCAATGAGCCTTTTTACCAAGGATCGGTGCTGATTATTGAAAATGTATTTGTTTAGTTAAGGAGTGTGTCGGATGGAAGCACAAATTTATATTGCCAACCTTTCTAAGTACGTTGGTGGAACGATTCAGGGTGGATGGTTTGATTTACCCGTTGATTATTCTGAAATTGTAGGCAAATTAGGCTTGAATGAATCAGAAGAAGAAACCATCATTTTGGATTCTGAGGCACCATTTACCGTGAATCAATACGATAGTCTGGATCGTTTAAATGAACTTTATGAGCAGTATTCTGATTTACCAAGTGAGCTACGTGACCATGCCAAGGAATTAATTGGTGACTTATTTTCTTCAGAAGATGATCTTTTGGAGAACGCCGATGATGTCATGTTTTTACCCGAAGTTGATACTGATGAAAAGTTAGGCAGTTACTGGATTGATCAAGGGTTAATCACTGTACCAAAAGAATTGGAAAACTACATTGATGAAGACGCTCTTGGTCGAGATATTCGATTGGATGGACAAGTCATTTATGTTTCAGATGGCTGTTTTATGCGGTAGTTACTTTTTGTCTGAAAGGTGTAGTTTGAAATGGATTTAATAAAATATGTAGGCTCCTTTCATTTTGGCAATCAAGCCTCACTTAAAAATGCCGAAGAGGGTAAAGCCTTCTTTAGCGAGATTTTCTACTGGTATAAATCTAAGTTATCGAATTATTTATTGACTGTTCCTTTTAAAGATATGGACTTTGACGATTTGTATGATCGTTTTAAAAATCTATTTTTGAGAGAGAAAGAAAAATTAATTAAAAAAAGCTATCCAGTGACTTTTGAATCGATGGATGCTCATTTTAAGTTAAACATTTATGATCCGATATTGAATCAGGTCATTGACCAAATAGCGGAAGTTGATCAAGAGCGGACTTTCTTTATGAACTATGTAAAAAAGAGACGATGGAGTGTCACGGATCAGTTTTGGTTACACCTTCAAGAATATGGAGAAATTCATATAGCGGAAATCCGTTCTGATTATGCGGTGAAGTTAATTCCAGTATCTTTTGTAGAAAAGTGTCATTTGAAAATCATCAGATAGCTTAAAAACAAAATTGAATAAAATACAAGCAGCAATGTCCTAAGAAGTTCCTTCATAGAGCATTGCTATTTTTTTGTCTAAAAAAGGTGGTGAGTGCTTTTCTCAAGATCAGAATTCGAAGCCCATAAGTGAGATCAATACAAATTTAAAATAAATTTAATGGAGGAAGTTCATGAAAACAAAAATCGGAAGAATATTATTGTCACTATTTATGATCGTTACTTTGCTAACCCAAATCATTCCCATCGATGCAATCACTGCGTATGCGGAAAGTACCGCTTCAACTCAGGCACAAAAAAATGAAGAGAAGAAGAAAACTGTAGAATCCACCAAAGATGATCCAGTAGAATCAACCAGTGAATCGAGTCAAGAATCCTCAGAACCTGCAAAGAGTTCAGAACCTACTGAAAGTTCGAGTGAGAAAAAGCTCGCTGATTTTGAGAGGGAAGAAAGCGAACCTAAAAAAGAAAATGATTTAGATGGAAGTGTCTATGGTTCGGGTGCGGGTGTACCCGGTGAGCGAATTCTTTTTCGAAGTGCTAGAGCATTATCGGCGGATTTGCCAACATTTTTCGGAATCTCGACAAAGGCGATTACCGCTGAATTGACAGCACACCAAAGTGACGGCTTTTATCTTGGAACACCTTATCGTGGTTTGTATTTAAACCCAGATGAAGGGTATTGTCTAAGCCCAAATGGTGCACCCACAAGTTATGGGCCTGGTATGAACTGTACAGGTTTTGTTGCTACGGTCATTCGTAGAGCGGGTGGCGATATTTCAAGAATTACGAATAATAGTACGGGATTCGGTGGAGCCGCTAATGCCTACAACTGGCGTGATGTATTAAGCGCAACAACTCATAGAGATTCGTACAATACGGTTTCTGAAATGCTTGCGAGTGGAACCATGCGTAAAGGGGATATCATTTATTTTGAACCGGATACGTCTGTGACAAATTACGATTGCCACATTGGTTTCTTCTGGGGAAATACATCCAGCGAGAATAAATTCTGGCATTCTTATTATCCCGATGGGAATATCATTTCTGATATCAAAACAAAGTCACCTGCTGAAAAAATTTATGTCTTCCACAACGCTAAGGAAGAGGGGCACATTTCATTAAAAAAAGTGAACGATAAAGGCGACAATATGGCTGGAGTGACGTTCAAACTGA
This sequence comes from Enterococcus alishanensis, assembly GCF_019218635.1. Classification (GTDB taxonomy): domain Bacteria; phylum Bacillota; class Bacilli; order Lactobacillales; family Enterococcaceae; genus Enterococcus_A; species Enterococcus_A alishanensis. Next base: position 587,825 of record NZ_JAHUZB010000001.1, read on the forward strand.
CAGCCGATGGAAAATCGACAACGGTAAAAACTGATGCAAATGGGAATCTAAAATCCCCAGATTATCCGGTAGGTACGGTGGTTGAGTATGAAGAAACGGCAACGATTGCTGGTCATTATATTGACTCTGCTTCTTCTAAAGGAAAAATCACTATTAAAGAAGGTTCCAATGAAATCAAAGTGACGAATCCTCGGTACGCAAATGTCACTTTGAATAAAAAGAATGATGTCGGTCTTAACTTGGAAGGTGTTCAGTTTAAGCTTACTTACAACGGAAAAGATCATACCGTCAAGACAGATAAAAATGGTCAAATTCAAGTGACGAATGAATTGAAGAGCAATACTAAAATTGAATGGGAAGAAACGGCAACGATCGCTGGTCACTATATTGATACGGCAAATGCGAAAGGATCGCTAGTCGTTAAGTCGGGATCGAATACAATTAACGTGACCAATCCTCGATATGCCAATTTAACTCTGATCAAACAGGATGATAAAGGGTTAAATCTTGAAGGCGTAGAATTTAATCTTCACTACAATGGCAAGGATCATAAGGTGAAGACGGATAAAAATGGTGCAATCAAGATCACCAACGACTTGAAGAATAATACCAAAGTCGAATGGGAAGAACTTAAAACCATCAAAGGACACTATATTGATCCAGAAAACTGCAAAGGGTCAATCACTGTTAAGTCCGGTGAAAATACAATCAATGTAAATAATCCAACGCTGAATTTTGGCATGACTTCCCAAGCAAGCAATCAAGATGGCGCACAATTTGTGAATCCGATGAAGGGCCAACAATTGCGTGACGAAGTATTGATTCAAGCAAACCAAGCGCCTAAAAATGCCAAATTACGTTTAACTTCTGATTTTGTGGAATTTGGAACGGGTGAACAGTTGGGTGAAGAATCATTGAAGCAAGTCAATGAGTTTGAAGCCAAACAAGCTCAATTCGTGAAGAATGTGTATTTAGATTTTGATGCAACAGGCATGAATGGCAAAAAGGGCGTGTGGATCAACACCTTAGAATTCTATAATACTTCAACTGAAGAATGGGAGGAAGTTGCCCGTCACGATGAGTTAACGAATGAGGCGGAAGCGATTCAATTCGTTGCACCAGAAATCCATACAGAATTTTTCTTTTATGATCAAAATGATAATGAAACAAAGTTGTCTGATCCATTGGCAAAAGTGAAAGGGTTCGACCGAGTATTTTATAAGAACTTGATCTCTGGTCAAACCTATACGTTTGATTTAACGATGATGGATCGCGAATCAGAAGAAGAGTTCAAAGACCCGAACGGTCAACCAATCAAAGGATCAATTACAGTTGTTGCTGGTAAAGATGGTACAGTGACTTCTACGATGAATGCAAAAGAATACTATGAAAATCTTGCAAAAGAAGAAGCTGAAAAAGAAAACGAGGACAACAAAGAAAAAGAAGAGAGCAAAGACACTGAAGACTCAAAAGATGCTGTCCAGCCAAAAGCCGCAATCCAAGAAGTCGTTGATACTGAAACTCCAGAAGAGATCGAAGAACAGGAAGAAGCAACTGAATTTTCAACACTGAATGATGTTGAATTATTGGAAGGGTATGTGGATGTTCCTTTTGAAGCAAACCTATCCGCTGCGAATGGCAAGGTTTTAGTCGCCTATGAGCAATTATCTACCAATGATACACCGATCGCTGAAGAGAAGAAGATCGATAACGAGAAACAAACCGGACAAGTAAGAAATCCTAAAATTGGGACTCAAGCATTGGTTAACGGCAAGGTGGAAGTTACCACTGATGGTAAAGTAACACTAACGGATAAAGTTGCTTTTGAAGACTTAACACCTGGCGTTGAGTATGATCAAAAAGTTACTTGGATGGATAAACGTACCAAATTACCCGTGATGATTGATGGAAAAGAATTGACTTCAACCATTAAGTTTACGCCAAAAGAATCATCAGGATCAGTGACCGTTACGATTGAAGATGTGGCTGTTCAACAGCTATTTGGTAACGATAGTAAGATCCAATTGGTCGCTTTTGAGGAAACAACATACAATGATGAACCCGTTGCTTCTGAAAAAGATTTCGATAATGAAGGCCAAACTATTACCATCAATAAACCAGTCGAGCCAACGAAGCCGACAACTCCAGGAAGTACTTTGCCTCAAACTTCAGGATCATTAGGGAGTCCAATTACTTGGATTCTATTAGGTCTTGTTTTAGTGGTAAGTGCTCTTTTTATTATCCTTTATAAGAAACATCAAAGCAGTAAGTAAAAATATTTTTACTAAGCGTCTTAACGGGCGCTTAGTATTTTTAAATAAGTAAGGAGGCCATTGTGACAAAACTATGGAGAAACCTTCCGTTTTTGTGGATCGCATTTGGACTGCTTTTGTCTTGTGCCAGCTATTATGGCTATCAGTTACTCCTTGATGCGAATGGGAATGCGGAAAAGATGCCACATTCCATTGAATCGAAGGAGTCTAGTCACAGAAAACGAAAAAAGAAATTAGAAGATGCGATCTATTGTCCACGGCAAATCAAACCAGTGACACCTGCGGCATATGCGAAAGCACAATTACAGTATGTCGAGATCGTCCATCAGTGGGGTGTAGGTTCTTTGTTTATTCCAAGTGCTGATATCCATTCAAAAATCCTTGCGGGCATTGATAATCAAAATTTAATGGTTGGTGTCGGAACGTACTACAAAGCCCAGCAGCTAGGAAAAGGAAATGTGGTTCTCTTAGCACACAACCTGGTTCAAGGGGGTGGGGTGCTGAGAAATCTGCGTAAAACAGGTCTGCAACAAGTCTTCTATCTGACTGATTTTACAGACGTTTTCGAGTATGTAGCAGAAAAGAATGAGGTCGTTGATGAAAGCCGTGGGGAGTTAATGGATATTCCAGATGTGGATGAGTCCGCAATTGTGACGCTCATTCGATGTGAGGGTGGTATAAATACACCAAACCGAGCGATCGTCCAAGGAAAGTTTTTGAAGAAGTACCCAGCAAGTGAAGCGACTGAAGAAGTGAAACTTGGATTAGGGCTTACTGAAGCCCAATGGATCAGTGAAGAAGTTTCATCCGATCAACAAAGTCCAATTCAAGAACCAACGATAACTATGGCAAAGAGTCCAACAAAAAGATCAAACAAGCCAATTTATTCGACTCTGCAAGTACTCTGTATTTACTTGTATACAGTATTGAATGAGGCTCCGATCATTGTTGGAATTGGTTATTTAGCAGGTCTTCTAGCAATAACTCACATAGCGACACGTATGCAATGTGCTATTAGTTAGTGGTAATTTTTTTAAATGAATGTAAAGGAGAGTAGCCTATGTTTTGGATTATTATTGCCTTCATGACGGGTGCGTTGTTTGGCGTGATCATTATGGCGATATTGAGTGCAGGTAAATATGACGATATGTTAAACAATAGAATTGAATAAGGGGGAATTAATCAAGTGAAGAAATTTTCGAGAATTGCTTCAGCTTTGATTTTCACTATACAAGCGTTTCTTTCGACACCAGTAGCAGTATGGGCAAATGAATTACCCTCTGTGAAAGAATCGACTGAACAAGTTCAAAAGTCAGTGGATACTACTGAAACCAAAGAAAGCAGTTCTGAGTCTAGCAGTGACTCATCAACTGAGGAACCATCAGAAAGCAGTACTACCTCAAGTAGTGAGTCTTCTAAGGAATCCTCTAGCAGTGTGACGAAATCTTCGGAATCCACGACACCAAGTGGTCAGGATAATTCAAAAAAAGAGGAGTCAAAAGAAGAATCGTCAAAACAAGAAGAACCAAAACAAGAAGAACCAAAACAAGAAGAACCAAAACAAGAGAATTCAACAGCACCATCTATTCAAGAGACACAAGAAGTTCCAGATCAAATTAATCAAGAAGCAACGGTGGAGTTGTCCCGAACCGTACCAGCAAGCCTCGTTACCCAAGATGGAAGCATTCACTTTGAGAAAGATGAATCGGTGGAAACATTTATCCGAAAAATTGGTGAATCAGCTCGAAAGATTGGGAAAGAAAAAGACTTGTATGCGTCAGTGATGATCGCCCAGGCAATCTTAGAATCAGCTTCGGGTCAAAGTCAATTAGCGCAAGCACCAAACTATAATTTGTTTGGGATTAAAGGAAGTCACAACGGGAAATCTGTTTCGATGGCAACACAAGAAGACTTCGGGAATGGCACACTCTATGCCACGCAATCGGGTTTTCGAGTTTATGAGAATTATGAGGATTGTTTCACTGATTATGCCACGCTGTTAAAAGAAGGACTCACTGGAGATTCCAATTATTATTCTGGAGTCTGGAAATCAAATACAGACACCTATCAAGAAGCAACAAAGTTCCTTACCGGACGCTATGCAACGGATACTCAGTATGATCAAAAATTGAATGGTCTGATTGAAACCTATGATCTGACTTATTACGATAAAGAACTACAAGGACCTGAAATAAGCAGTGCTGGTTATAAAGTACCCATTCGCAACTATACAATCTCAAGTCAATATGGGAATCGTGGATCAGAATTTCATCGAGGATTAGACATGGCGGCACGGCAGGGAGAACCAATCCATGCAGTTAAGTCTGGAACTGTCATTAAGGCGGAGTATCACAATTCTTGGGGAAATGTGGTCGCTATTCAACATGAGGATGGCTCAACCGCCTTGTATGCTCACCAACAACAGTATGCAGTAAAAGTTGGAGATAAGGTATCACAAAGTCAATTAATCGGCTACGTTGGAAGTACTGGAAATAGTACAGGTAGTCATCTGCATTTCGAACTTTGCAGGGATAACAGCCTTGATCAAGGAATGTTGATTGATCCGCAAACAGTACTTTTTGATAATTAAATTCGAGTAGTTGGGATAGAAGAGTCTCGCTGGAGTCTCTTTTTTGTATGGAGGTGAATTTGTAGAAATGGATTTCATAGGAGAACCAATTGCTGAAGAGGAATTCGTTGAACACTACCTATATTTGTTTGAATCTTCAATCCGTCAGTTGTGTGCCATCGATGAGTTTTTGCCAAAGGAAAAGGAATACCTTCAGGCAGAATATCGATGTGCATGGCTGCTTTATCAGAAATTTGAAGCTGATCAAAATCGACCACCAGATTATCGGTATCTCAGTGACAGTGTGACAAATGCGGTGATTGCTCGTGAGTATCTATTCCAAGAGCGAGAGAAAAATATCATGAATGCGGAACATTTTGCGGAACGATATATCAACCTTCTTTATTCTGAAGGGTTGCTTACACCAGTGATTTTTGGGGCGACAGATTTTGCGTTCATTAAACAAAGTGAGCGACATCGAGCAACAAAACGCTATGAAGAGGAGGATCACTTTACCGAAGGCTATGAAATGATGCGTATTCAGAATAATCGGTTTCTGCAAAATTATGTGATCCAGCAATTAGCGGACAGCTTTCTTGATCTCTATTCTGTGTACATGAAAAAAAGACAGGAGGGATAAGCATATGTTTCGTTCACTGTTTGTCATTGGACTTCTAGCTCTTCTGATAAATGTTTTTCACTATCTTTTATGTTCAAAATTCGAGCGGATGCAGATGAAAGACGCTTTATCTTGGAAGCAAGGGATCAAGCGGAATAGATATGAATTGTATTTAGCATTTGATGACGGGCGTTTTGCGTTCTATCACTTGTTCGCTAATTACTAAAATTATCAAGCGAATGACTTGTTACTGAAGCTCTTTGAGGGGAATTCTTTCGTTGAGATCGAAAAAATGGACGTGTTTTCTATTATCGGTGCTCACAAATTATCAGAATTGAATCTCAAAAGGTTTCGCTCAAGCTAGGAAAGAAAGGGCTGTTTTAGCATGTCCAATTTTTTTACCTGGTATGAAGATGAGCAATTTCGAGATTTTCATTTATTGATCGAAGCCGTTTTAAATTCCTTGAACCCAAAGAATCAACCGTTCGTTGGATTGCCAAAAGAAATGAAGATCAGATGCAAGAATGATCCAGCTGCTTATCAACGATACGTCAATCAGCGAGTTCGCTATATTAAAGAGAAAGAAGCGCAACGGTCGCAATTCATTAAATGGTGCAGCAGAGAAGTCATTGATCAATTTAAACAACTTTTTCCAGAGGTGGACGCTGTACAAATTGTGTCTGAAACCATTTCTGGACTGAATCAACTATTTTTAGAACGCTATGAGAGCAAGACAATTTACTCTTTAGAAATAAACTTTTAGTGAATGGAGAAAAGTATATGAAAAAACGAATGATCACAACATTGGCGCTGACCAGTATCACATTATATAGCCTTCATTTTAGTGAGCAGTTGGCACAAGCCAGTGAATTGAATGAACCAGCGATAGATCAAGTGGATCAGATGGTTTCAACATCTGATGGATTAACTGAAGAATTGCCTGTTGAGTTACCAACAGACCCAGAATTACCGACTGATCCTGAATTACCAGGAGAACCCGAAACACCAGAGGTTCCCGAAACGCCAGAAGTACCGGAAACACCGGAAGTTCCAGAAACACCAGAAGTACCGGAGATACCAGAGGTTCCCGAAACACCAGAAGTTCCCGAAGTCCCAGAGAAGCCCGAACAGCCGGAAAAACCAAGTAAGCCAGAGCAACCCGCTCAACCAGAACAGCCTCAGACACCACAAGTACCGTCAATTCCAGTTAATAATCCAGTGGCTGTTGTAATAAATCCAACTGTGGATGCACCTGTGGAAACGGTAACTGGCGAACAAATTGTTTCAGTGAGAGACGGTATTGCATACAAACAAACAGCAGCCGGACTAACACCTATCGAAAGCGAAGCCACAACTTTACCGGATGGTAATATTTCCATCAAGGCCAAAGACGGTTCGATTAAAGTTTTACCTCATACGGGGGAATCCGCTACGGGAAGTTTATCTGCATTAGGATTGGGCTTAATTTCATTGGTTAGAATGGTCTGGAGGAAACGGTTAATTAAACAATAAAGGGTTTTGACGATTGGAGGTTGTATTCCCTGGGATGAAGAGACGGCTAATTAAAAAGAAAGAGAATACTACGAGTGAAAAAATACCGAAAGCACGAAAAATTCAGACAAAGGGAATGAGACGTGTTTTCTGGGGAGTGATCCTTTTTTTGAGTGTCTCTGGGGTTTTGGCGTTTCTTCAGACCCAGGGACTACGAATAAAAGTGAGTTTACTTAATAAAGAGGTTTCTGCGATCCAACAAAAAAGCAAAGATACCGCCAGCAATTCAGTAGTGCTCACTCCTGAAATTGAATCTTTCATGAACCGTTTTGTGGCCTTGTATATGGCGATCTCTGAAGATAGTGATACTCAAAAGTTGAGAGAGGAAACCCTACTAAAAGAGTATTTTGCTCAAGGGATCAAAGAAGACAATTCGATCTTTTCTGGGAAGCGTACTTTAAAGGCAGCATCATTTGTTTCCTTAAAAAAAGTTTCTGGTGTTTCGACTGCCATATATAAAGTTACTTATGTGATTGAAACTAACGGGGAAGAGGATCAATTAAAGGAAGTATCTGCTAGTCAATTACTAAATATTCCCTTTCAATCTTCTAAAGCTGGGAGTCGAGTGATTTCCTATCCCTATTTCACTGCCTTGAAGGAAAACAAAGAAAAAGCAAAAATTTTGGATTATGATCAGAACGATTTTAATTCTGTTGATGGCGATACTCGAAGAAAAGTGATGACCTATATTGAAGAATTCTTGGAAAAGTATGCGAAGAGTTCTTCAAAAGATATGCGCTATATGATGGACAATCCAGAAGGGCTGCAAGGTTCAGCAAGTATTGATCAGGTGACTGGTCAAGTGTTTAAGGAGAAAAAGTACTTCTTGGTTAAAGCAGCAGTCAAATTCAAAGATAGAGGGACAGAGTTACTATGGCAAGAAAATATGTCGTTTGAAGTAGTAAAAAAATCCGACAAGTATTATGTCCAGAAACTAGACCATACTTGGTAGAAATGAGGGAAAGACAGAATGGGATTAAAACAATTATCTGATTTTATACTGGAGCAAGGGAAATATGCGATCATCATGCTTGTTGTCTATTTAGCATCAAAGAATTTTGCGAAGTCAAAAGTGGTACAAATTATTTCGGCTTTTGTCGGTGGAGCCATTGCTTATTTCTTCTTGAATGATCCAGAAAAAGTTTTTGACGGCATGGGCACGATTATTGAAAAGTTATTTGGAGGTTAATCATGAAGTGGGAACCGTATAATTACTCGGTAGCGTTCAAAGAACCTTATCGGATACAAGATTTAGGTAATTTGGGTCGTTTGCCTGCGCCAATAGCCGTGGTAAATATCGGCAGTTTTATCTTAGTGCTGGGATTGATGTGGGGATTTTTTCGTGAATTCATTCAAAGCGTTTCAGAAACACTCCCATTTTTCCCAGCACTTTGTTATATAGGTCTTCCAGTAGCAAGCGTACTTCTACTAAATAAGGTTCAGCCAGATGGAAAGAAACTTCACTACTATGTTTTCGATCTTATTCTTTATACTGTATCTATTCAATGGAGAAATGTAGTATTCTTCAACGGGTCGTCTTACAAGCGATCAGAAGTAGATAAGAAGATACATTTTAAATAATCAATCCAAACAGTTGTATAAAACGGATTCTCCTTATGGGTAATACGAATATATTTTTTAATGGTGCTTATTTTTGATTTAGGGGCGCCTTTATTTTATTTTTTATGGGTAGGGGATGACTTGAAATTCCCCCCTGCTAAACAGTTACAATCTGCTAAAAAGTGCTCCTTATTTCTCGCATATCCCTTCACAAAAACGTATGATGGAACAATCGATTTACAAAAAATGAAGGGAAGAATCGATATGAAAAAGATAAATTGGAATGGATTAAATAAGGAAGAAGTTGCACTTAAAAGGGATGAATTCGGGCTAAATCAGCTGGAACAAAAAAAGAAGGAACCTTTTTACATGAAGGTCTTTCATATTATTATGGAGCCGATGTTTTTACTTTTGATTATTGCAGCTTTGATCTACTTTTTTTTAGGTGAGCCTCAAGATGGTTTAATTATGCTGGTTTTTGTGGTAGTGATTATTGCCATAGAAGTGATACAAGAATGGAAAACGGATCAAACCTTGAATGCTTTAAAAGACCTTTCCGCACCAAAGATCAAGGTCGTTCGTGATGGTCAAACGAGTGAGATTTTAAGTCAAGAGTTGGTCCCCGGAGATTTAATGTTGATTGAAGAAGGGGTCAAAGTTCCTGCGGATGGTTTTGTCATTAAAGCTAACGATTTACGAATCAATGAATCCTCTCTGACTGGCGAAGCCGAAGCCGTATGGAAAAAAATTGCGGAAGCAGAGGAATCATCATCAGAAGACTATTGGCGCGATGACTACGTGTATACTGGGACGCTGGTAACGACAGGTAGTGGAACAATCTTAGTCGATAAAATCGGTTCGCATACAGAGTATGGAAAAATTGGGAAACATTTGGCTACAGCGGAAGATGAAGCGACTCCTTTGGATAAGCAGATTGGAAAACTGGTTAAAGTCTGTGCGATCATAGCACTGATTTTCTTACTATTAGTCGCAGGAGTGACCTTTTTCAACGACGCTGATCTGCCGTTGAAGGATCGCTTTGTAGAAAGCATTTTATCAGGTATCACCATTGCGATGGCCATGATCCCTGAAGAGTTTCCAGTTGTATTGACGGTCTTTCTTTCTATGGGGGCATGGCGATTAGCGAAAAAAAATTCATTGATTAGAAAACTTCCTGCTGTTGAAACAATGGGAGCTGTTTCTGTTTTAGCTGTAGATAAAACTGGGACGATCACGGAAAACAAAATGACTGTCACAGAAATTTGGACGGTCTCAGGACAATCCGAAGATCGATTGATTGAAACGATGGGCTTAGCCAGTGAAACCGATCCTTATGATCCAATGGAAATTGCGATGTTAGAATATGACGAAGCCCATGGTTGGAGTAAAGAGAAGCTGTTTAACGGACCGCTAGTAAAAGAGTACCCTTTTACCGATGAGTTAAAAATGATGGGACATATCTGGCAACGAAACAATCAGATTGAAGTTACTGTAAAGGGATCACCAGAAAGTGTGCTGAATATCTCAACGATTGGTTCAAAAGAAAAGGCAGAAATAATGAGCGTGATTGATCAATTCGCTCATGAAGGATTGCGCGTAATCGCAGTAGGAGAGCAAATCGTCTCATCGGAAAATGAGGTGCCAGCTTCCATTGAAGAGAGCGAGTTGGATTTTCTTGGGTTGATCGGTCTCTCTGATCCGCCAAGAAAGGGTGTCATGGAAGACATTCAACAGTGTCAGAAAGCTGGAATCAAAGTCGTGATGATCACTGGTGACAATGGAGTCACGGCTGGTGCGATTGCACGAAAGGTTGCTATAGCTAATACCAATGAATTCATTACTGGAGCAGAGATCGACACATTGTCTGACAATGAGCTGATAGAAAAAGTAACGGATATTAATATCTTCTCTCGTGTAACGCCAGAGCATAAAATGCGTATCGTTCAAGCCTTCAAAGCACGAGGAGAAGTTGTTGCCATGACCGGAGATGGCGTGAATGACGCGCCTGCATTAAAATATGCGGATATTGGGATTGCCATGGGCAAACGCGGATCGGAAGTTTCCAGAGAAGCCGCCGATTTGATTTTGATGGATGACAATTTTTCTACTATCGTAAACACCGTGAGAGATGGTCGCCGGATTTACGATAATATTAAAAAAGCGATTGGTTATATTTTTGTGATCCATATTCCGATCGCGTTGACTGCGCTTTTTGGTCCAATACTCGGCATTCCACAAGCAGCGTTGCTTCTGTTACCAGTTCATGTGGTGCTGTTGGAATTAGTCATTGATCCTACCTGTTCCGTTGTGCTGGAAAGACAACCTAGTGAGCCGGATATCATGGATCGTCCGCCACGTGATCCAAAAGAAAGTATCCTAAGCAGAGGACTACTTTTCAAAAGTGTACTGCAAGGACTGTTCATTTTCTTGGCATCATTTTTGGTGTATTATTTTACATTACAACAAGATCCATCAAATGATGAGCTAGCCCGTACCATGGGGTTAGCCGTTTTGATCGTAGCCAATCTTTTCTTAGTGCAAGTTAATAGTTCGAATCATTTGTTTGGCATTCAAACATTTGTCAAATTGATTCACGATAAAGTCATTTGGCTAATACTTGGCGGAACTATACTTGTTCTATTAGCTTTGATTTATTCACCGATTAATGGCTTTTTGGATTTAGCGCCATTATCTTTGTCACAATTAGGAGTTTGTGCGATTTTAGGCATGGTCTCAGTTTGTTGGTACGATTTGGTTAAGTTAATAAGAGGAACATATAAATAGATATTTTGAAGAATGCACAATTAAAAAATTTAAGCGATATAAATGAAAGTCTCACTTATTTCTCTAAGTAACTTTTTCAGAAGTACTTAGAGTTTTTTATTAATAGATATGATGATTTTAGTTTGGAGGGGAAGAGATGACTAATACTAAAAGTCCTGTTCGTATGATCAAGGATAATTTGTTATTGTCAGGTGACAATAATATTTGGGCTTATTATCAAGTGTCACCAAAAACGATTTCGCAAAATAATCCCAAAGCAGTTCAAGAGAATAAGGAACAGATGGCAAATTTGATGCAGTTACTGGCACCGTATGAGGATGTTGAGTTGATTATGTTTCCTCGAACGATGAATTTATCTAGTCGATTTACAAAATTATCTGAAGGTTTTGATCAAAAAAATTCTGATCTTGGGGAATACTATTCCCAGGAAACAGTCAGTTTATTGGAGAGAGAAGGTACGGTTTACCGACCTTCTTTTTTGTTGGGTTTGAAGGTGAAGGATCAATATATTGCTGAAAACTTTAAAGATGTGTTCAAGAAAGTCTCATCTGAGATAGCAGATGAAGTTCTAGGTTTTGTTGGATATGAATTGACGGACGGTGAATCGATTTTAGACCAAGTGGCTTCTATTTCAAAAGAAATTACTCAACTTCTCTATTCGTTTTCGATTCGTCCATTGGATAAAACTGAAATGATCTATGTAAATCGTTTGCAATACATCAGAGGCATGCCACACAAAATTGAAGACGAAAACCATTGGCAGGATATTGAGGATATTCAATCAGCGATTATTCGGTCGCTGAAAAACGGGAAAGGTATTTTGAAAATCGAAGATGAACTGGGAGAAAGCTATTTATCCATTTTGCCAATTGGGACTTTTCCAGATAATATGAGCAATATGAACATTTTTCAGTTCGCTCAAGATTTGAATTTCCCTGTAGAATTCCGAATGAAGCTCCATTATCCCGAACTAAACGGTTCGCAAGGACTTCAAATACGAGCAGGTTGGTTGAATAATCGATTTAAGGATGAACAAAGTGATCAGGAGAAGCACGGAGATGAACCAACAGATCGTGTTTTGACAATTCGTTATTTGCTGAAGCACATGAGGGAACGCATGAGTAATAATGAACCGATCATTGACTGGTTGGGGTGCTTTGTTGTGTACGGCAACACGAAAGAAGAAGTCCGACAGCGGAGCTTATCTATCATCAAATTACTGAGTCAAAGTGTGAAAGTCTGTCGAGGAAAAAACGATCAAATCAAATTGTTTTATAAGCTCCTGATGGGTCATCCGTTAGGAAGTCAAATGCATTGGAAGCAGCGAACCAATGTTGATGCTATTGCTGAGCTGCTATTTGGTACGATTACCGAATTGGGAATGGATTCGGGCTGGTATATTGGGCGACAAGATGTTGTCGGCTTGAAGGGTTCCAAAGGTGAAAAAACTGAATTAGAAGAACTCATTTATGCCTCAAATAAATATGTCTTTCTAAATCCATTGGCTATCGCTGAAGGGATTAAAGGAGCACTGTATGATGCACCACACATGGCGGTCACCGGAAAAACTGGTAAAGGTAAAACGTTTCTAGTCGGACTAATCTTTCTTTATAGTTCCTTTTTAGAAGCTAAGAGTCTTTTTATCGATCCAAAAGGTGAAAAGAAAAAATGGTTTAGAAAACTGACCAATAATCCTTATTACCAACAGAATTATCCATTATTTGTCCAGCATCTAAACAGCATTAACTATGTGACGTTGGATGTAAGTAAAGAAGAGAATTATGGAGTATTAGACCCGTTTGTTTATCTGAATAGAATCGATGCAAAACAGGTGGCTCAAGATATGATCAATGAATTAAGTCCGTTAGGAAAAGATCATAAATTAAAAGGAGCCGTGCTTGAAGGTATTCAAAAAGTGTTATACCAACGAGAAAAAGGAGAACAAGTGGGATTAATGCATGTTATTGATTGGTTAGAGGATCATGGTGATGAAAAGATAAATGAATATGGCCGTTTTCTGCACCTAACAATTATCGACTCTATTTTACGTCTTGGCTTCAGTTATGGCGAAAATGCTGGTCTTGATTTTAAAGAAAAAACAACCGTTCTAGAAATTCAAGACTTAACGCTACCCAAAGACGATATTTCACCTGAACTGTATTCGGATGCGGACAGAAAGGCGCTCTGCTTGATGATCAGTTTAGGGCGTTTTTGCGAGATGTTCGGGAAACGGGATATCGAACAAAAGACGGCAGTTTACTTTACCGAGGCTTGGGTTTTTTATAAATCAAATTCAGGTCGGGCGATCATTTCATCAATGGCTCGTGTGGGTCGATCTCAGATGAATCAGTTAGTGTTAGATACTCAGTTTATTGATGATCTAGGCACAGAAGATGAAAAGGGGAATTATGGAATTGTCTTTGCTTTCGATGAAGATAGCGAGCGAGATAAAATTCTTACTCATTTAGGTTTAGAGTGTAATGAGGTAAATCGAAAAGAAATGAAACGAATGATTAAGGGTCAATGCTGGATGCGTGATATTTATGGACGAGTTGGAAAGTTGAATGTCCATAGTTTATTTGAGGAATTCACCGAAGCGTTGAAAACGACAGAGAAAACCAGTAATAGTGAGGCAGAGGAACAAGTTGTTTAGATTTATTATTACCTTATAGACAAAGCAAACCATTAATTGCTATACTTTTACTCATATTTGTGAAAAGGAATGATATTGAATGAAGAAAAAGAGTGTTTTGGGTATTCTTTTTGTGTTGGGATTACTACTAAGCGGATGTGGTGGAAATAAGCTTAGTGGGAAGTGGATTCATTACTCCAGTTACTCTGAAAAAACGACTACAGTATGGGAAATAGAAGATGATCAGAAAAAAATAGTTGAAACTGATTATTCAGATGGAGATAAGGGGAAAGTTACAGTTGTCGATGTAGATATTGATGAGGAGAAAGAAATAATGACAGTTTCTTTGGATGGTCAAAGTGAGACGCTTCCTTTTTCATTAAAAGATGATCATTTGGCAATAGAGGGTGAAGATTTTTATAAAGAAGGCTCCAAAGCCGAAAAGGAAGCGAAAGAGAAAGCTAAAGAAAGCCGTTTGAAGTCTAAAAAAGAAGAAGATGAAGAAAAAGCGAAGGATGCTAAATTAGCAAAAAAAGAGAAGGCATATAATAAAACTGTTGCAGCATTGGAAAAAAGATTAAATGAAGAATTCAAAAATAAATATCAGGGAAATTGGTATTATGGTGAAGGTCTTAACACAGAGTCCTTCTTCCCTTCAACAAATGTTTCTAAATTGAAATTTGAAGGTGATAAAATTTCAGTAAAAAAATCTGATATTTCAGCACCAAAAGATGATCCAAGAAAAGTATCAAAAGATGATGTGACGAACTATACGTTTGAAGGGATTAAATTACCTAAGAAAAGCGAATATACGGATGATGATTCTGATTATGACAGCTACACAGAATACGAACTTCCTGAAACTGAGAAGGAAATTGAAGAAATTAAAACACTTGATGATTTTGCAAGCTATGAAAAAGAACATAATATCAGACAGTTATCGTTTATCTATCAATCAAATGGAGGTAGCATGTCAGATTCAGAACTAATTCTGAATGTGAATGATTTAACCAATATCATTCCTGCAAATAGTTACTCAGAGGATACTTACAAAAAAGAGCTACCTTCTGGTGTTCAAGATAGTGATTTTGATATCTAGTCTAAAATGTAATTTGAAAGGGTCTGGAAACAGGCTCTTTTTTATTGCTGAAAATCGAAATGAGGGATAATATGACTCTAAGGAAAGTGAATAAGCGGCTCAAACTATTTGCTATGGGATTCATTCTTATAGCATTCCTTTTTTCTGTTTCCGCTTTTGCCAAAGTAGAAAAAAGCGATATCTATGTTGTTGGAAAATATCACCTGGATACATTCTCCTCCTACATAGGTGATAACGAATTTTCTCTCGGTAAAATGTTATTTGGGAAAAACGGTACTGACTTTATTCAGATGATTACCAATATGTCCTTCAGTACAAACAAAATTATTTGGCAAGTTTTCGATTTTATCATTGAAAAACTCTATAAAGGTGCTGCTATGGATGGCCTCATACATACTTTTTTCCAATTCTCTAAAAATATTTATGATCAACTATTTAATGTTGTAGGATTGGGATTAACCGGATTATATGTAGTCTATATTTTTTATTTAAAGGTCTGTAAAAACGGCAATCAAGCAAAGCGTACCTTGGTGCGCTTTTTGTGTGTAGTCGGTTTTTCTATTTTATGGTTTGGCAATGGTAGAGTAACAAGTCAGGGAGAGAAATTGACAAAGGACTTAAATACTTGGTCAACCGCTGTTGAAGGGATTATCTTTGAGGCAACCAATGGAATTGATGATCTGAGTGTTGCAACGACAAGTGAAGAAGCCATTAATCAGATTCGAGAAATGTATTATCAAAAGGCTGTAGTAGACCCGTATCTGTTATTAAATTATGGTACCACTGATATTTCGGAATTAAAAAAAGCAGGAATTGATCCGGCCGAATTCTTGTCGAAAACTATTAAAAATGAAGATATGAGTACGATTTCTGCTGCCGTCAGCGATGCGGCAAAAGAAGATGATGAGAAGACAGACTCTTACAGAGCATTTATCCAACCAACGAAAAGTATCTATAAAATGATCGTAGGAATCATGAGTCCAAGTTTAAATGTATCACTAGGAATTCCCATTCTGATGATTGGAATGGTGCGTTTCCTATTTCAATTAGGTGTTTTATTGATGCTACTGGCGATAGCGTTTATGTTGATCGTCTCCTTCTTTCCAGGCATGGATTATATGATCTTTCGTGGGGGGAAAACTTTTGTGGGATTTATTTTCCAGAAATCTATTTATAGTGTGCTGATCCTGGTAGCATTTCTTGTTTTCAATATTATTGATGATTTGATCACGATGAATACCATTGCGGGCTTTATCGGTAATATGTTTGTTAGGGGAATCGTGTCGCTGATTGTATTTCTAAAACGAAAAGATATTTTAGCGAAATTAGGATTGGGATATGCGGATCGTACACTGTCCAAAGCTAAAACAAATGCTCAAAACACAACAAAAGAAGTGACTCAAACAATTCATAGGGGGAAAAATTTAACAGAAAAAGCGATTTTGAAAGGTGCGAACATTGCTGGGAAGATCCATCCTGGTATTATCGCAGCGAGCCAATTGTACCAGCGAACAAAACAGCAACGTACCACACCTGTTAAAAAGTCGAGTACAAAGCCTACTGAAATTGCACATGGACGTAAGAAGCAGTTGCCTTATGAAAGAAAACAACTGCCAGCAGAAATTCGACCCACTATTGGAACACCACCTTCTCCGCTGCCAAGAAAAGTAGCAGAACCTATAAGTGAACCTTCTAAAGCAGTGATCAAGAAAAATATTCCACTCTCGATTTCATCATTACCAATTGATAGGCTAATACACGATGGGAAGACTCCGAATGCGGGCAATCGAAAACTAACGTTGGCACAACCAGCTAAAAATCATGTTGGCAAATCAATACCACTACGACTGAATACGCCACAACTAATTGCGAACGACTCTTTGACACAACAAATCACGCAACTAAAACAATCACGAGCGTTGGTCAATCAACATACTTCATTGCATTCAATGCAACGAGTAAGTGATCACTCACGAAATGATCGAACAATAAAGATGACGGGTAGCTCCAAAAAGATGATTTATGACAATCCACGTTCGAGTGATCACTCAAGTAGCATTGTATCAGGCAAAATGATTGAAGCCAAGATTGGTAGAGATTTTACTTTGCCAGAAGGTAGAAGTCCACAAAAATAAATATCGCATTGATCCCTAGAGAAAAACAATTCTTTGGGGGTTTTTTTTTTGGAGAGGAATATTGTAATGGAAAAAGTTGAGAAAAAAAGAGGCTGCGGTTGTGGCTGCTTGGGATGTTCGCTCTCAGTATTAGCTGCTATTTTTCTATTTCTGATGGGTATGTACATTATGGGGATTGATGACGAGGAAACTTGTCAAGATATCCCAAGTGCCATATCCATTGATGCGGATAATGTTGGAACAGAAGAAAATGCAAAAGTCATCTACGATTTTTTTATAAAAGAGCTAGAGGCAACAAGCCAGGGTGCGGCTGGACCGATGGGATGTATTGATTTTGAAAGTGGAGGATTTAATTCTGCTATCGAAAATCCCTCAAGTGGTGCTTTCGGATTAGCCCAATGGTTAGGTTCTCGAAAAGAGGCATTGAGGAAATTTGCGGCCGAAAAAGGGAAAGAAATGTCTAATCTAGGTGTTCAACTAGAGTTTTTGAAGAGTGAGTTGGATGATCCCTACTATGCAAAGGCGAAAGCGGCATTGAAATTGACGGATGTTCATGAAGCCCAACACCAATGGTTGATGTGGTTTGAAGGGCTTAGTCAGGATTCGTCTCAGTGGCATTCGGCCGAACGAAATGCAAGAGCGGATAAATGGTTTGCCAAATTTGGTAGCAGCGACCCAATTTCAAGTGTTGCTTTGGAAAATGCGGCTGCCGGACAATTGGAAAGTTTAGCCGCTGAATGTGCTTCAGCAGCCACAGGTAATGGTGGAGATATTTTAGAAGTCGCTAGAGGATTGATAGGCTATTTCAGCTATTCTCAAGAAAAAAGAACGCAATTCGGGACGATTGAGAATCCAGCAAAGAATGGTTTTGCAGACTGTTCCAGTTTCGTCTGGTTTGTTTTGACCAAGGCTGGATATAGGACTCCTCAAACACCTTGGGCAACACCATCCATGACTTCTGATGCACGAGGATCAAAGCAATATCTTCAAGAAATACCGGAGAGTGAAGCCAAAGCAGGGGATATTATTGTGGTTAATTTGGGAGCTGGATTTGGTAACGATGGGCACACGGCGATTTTAGCAGAAAACTACCACGGAATCGGAACGAAGATTATTGAAATTGGTGGTTACGGTGCTGACTCTGTTCATGAAGGACAGATTGATACTTCCTTTGGCTACTTGTTGTCAGGTGATATCTGTTTTGCTCGTGCTGTCGGAGCACCTTCAGGTGGTAATAGTAAAGGACAAAAAGGATCATTTAAGGCTTTGGATCAGATTAATCAATCAGCAGGGAAGGTTGCTTACGGTGTCTATTATTTCAACGACAAGAAATATCTCTCGAACAACAACAATACACAAATGGTTTCTGCTTCAGTAATTAAGGTCTTTATCATGGAATATCTCTTCGATAAAAGACGGACTGGTGAGAGTGCATCTGGTCAATCTGTTCAAAGTTTGATTGATCGAATGATTACGGTAAGTGACAACGATGCAACGAATACTTTAATTGATCATGTTGGTATGAAAACACTAAATAATTATTTTGTGGAGAAAGGATATTCAAGCACGAAACTACAACGAAAAATGTTAGCGACAGGTAAAGAAAATTACACGTCACTTCAAGACACCATGAAGTTTCTAAAAAAACTTTATCAAAATAGAGGAAATCCTAAGTATTCCTCAATGCTTGAAATCATGAAGCGTCAACAAGTAAAAACCAAAATTCCTAGTCAATTAGATTTTCCAGTAGCAAATAAAACAGGTGAGCTTACGACAGTAGAAAATGATATAGGGATTGTACTGAGTGATAAGCCCTATGCGATTGTTGTCTTAACTAACGATGTTTCCAATTCGTCAGCGGTGAGAGATGGAATCGGAAAGTTAGCTAAAGAAGCGAAAAAGTAAAGCAAAAGAAATGAGGCGATAAAATGAAAAAACATATATTTATTGAAGCGATTTTAGTGATAGCTATCCTAGGAGTTAGCTTTTGGAATATTCAGCAGCATCAAGAAAATTTATCGCTAAGAGAATCTGTTGCAGATCAAGATGAAAAGCAGAAAGAACTCAAACAAAAACAGGAAGAGTTGTTGCAAGAAAATGGGCAATTATCAGAGAAAAATCAGGCTTATTCTGAATCAATAAAAAAAAAGCAGATTGTTGAGAAAAATACGGGAGTAGATTCGGAATTGAACACGGAGTTTATCAATATAGTTACGAAGTTATTTGAAGCAAATCTAAATTTTACTCCTGAGAATTATGATGATCGAAAGAGAGAAGTATCTTCATATTTATCAGAGGATTTGAAAATAAATTATTTAGGAAAAAATAGAAATACTTATCAAGAAGTGAACGGTACTTCATCTCGATTGACAAATTTAGAGATTTTTTCTAAGAAATCACAAAATGGTAAGGAGGAAGGTTTAGCAGTAGTCAATTATCAAAGCAAGAAGAGTAATCAAGAGTGGGTAAACGGGATGAACATTTTTAAAGTAGTCTACGATTGCAAATTAAAGAGGATTTCAAAAATTGAAAACCTAGGTAGCGGATATCAAAATGAAATAATAGAATAAGTTTTTAACAAGATGATTAAATCAGTGGACCTGAATTCTCAAAAGTTAATCAGTGAGGAAAACTTGAGGGAAATAAATTAGTACACTGTGCAACTTTGATTATTCTTGATAAGTAATAAAATATAAAAAAACGATTTTTTTATAAAAAGGCCTCCATATTATTTATATATTTGGAGATTGATGCTTTAATAATAACGTCACCAAGTGAGGGATTAGGTAAGGGAAATTTCGTCATGAAAACGCTTATACATTTTTTCGCTGACAATCTATAATGAAGGCATAAGGAAAGGAAGAAAAATTTTGAAATCGGGAAAACAAGCAAAGGAGGGGTTAGAAAATGTTAGAAGAAAAATATTTTACAGTATTGCAAGAAATCGTTGCTAACCCTAATACAACAAGGAAGGGGTTGGAAACAAAACTACAGCTATCAAAAGATCAAATCAAGTATGCGATTAGTAAGATCAATGCGTACTTGAATGAAAATGAATTGCCAAGTATACGAAGAACAAAAAATGGTGGATTTATTATTGATCGCTCAGTAATAAACTTTATTCGAAAAGACGAAGAGATAGATAAAGATATGGACCTTTTCTATTCTGAGGATGAGCGAATAATGATACTTGCACTATTATTATTCAACGAATCCCTGGATCTTTCTTTAGAGTACTTTTCATATGAGTTGAAGGTTAGTAAAAATACGATTTTACGAGACCTTTCAAAGCTCAAAGAAAAACTAAGTATTCACTCGATTAAGATTAGTTATTCTCGCATACAAGGCTATTCAATTTCGGGCAATGAATTACTGATCAGAGATTTCATAAAAGAAACTCTCTATCATGTTAACAAAATGTCGAATGGAACTCAAATACTAGATGGATTTTCTGGTGCGACGACGCAAGAAAATTCAGAAATGGTGCAGAAACTAAAACGAATTGAAAAAGAGTTAGAAATTCGTTTCACTGATGAGCAATTTAGGATTCTACCTTACTTTCTCCTAATCCTATTTAATCGAATTGAAAATGGGAAATTCGTGAAGGAAAGGACGTCAGAAGAGGAGTTAGATATCTCGAAACTGACCGAGGTTCGATTGATTAAAGAAATACTCTCACTTGAAAAATATGGGCGAAGAGAAACAATCTATATTTCTCTACAGATTCTAACTTCAAAAATAATTTCTGCTAAATTCGTGAATGAAACAATTACAAAGAAGCTGCAAAAAGCCTTAAATGCATGCATCGACAATTTTGAAGTGAAAACTTCCATCGAACTAAAGGATCGAGAAACGATTCTTAATAGCCTTATGTACCATCTGACACCGGCGTATTATCGTATTCGCTATCTAATCAATGAAAACAATGAATTATATGAACAGGAATTTTTAGAAAACGTCATCGCTCGATATGACTTCTTGAATTCGATTATCAGAGACTGTTTTAAACCTTTAGAAGAACTATTAGAAGTACCGTTACCCGATATAGAAATCATGTACATTTCCTTAATTTTTGGTTCAAAAATCTTGCCACAAGGGAAAACCGATTATCCGAAGATGAAGACAGCAATCGTCATTTGTCCCAAGGGAGTTACTTATTCTCAGCTAATGCTGTCACAGTTAATGGATATCTTTCCTGAAGTCTATTTTTATGAACCAGTGTCTCACCGAGCCTTTGAAAAAAGTAATCTCAAAGTAGATATCATTTTTTCAATCGGTCATTTTCATTCTTACGATAATTGCTTTGTTGTTCAAGCAACAATGACAGAAGAAGAAAAAAAGCAATTACGCGCATTTGTTTTTAAAAAAGTATTTGGTATAGAGGATAGACTCAACACTGTCGAAAGGATCATGGGAGAGATATCAGAATTTATTCCGAATGACAAGAGAGCTGAGGTTAAGGGGAATATTCTTGCAATTTTGGGTGACAATTCACCGATTAAGCATGAACGAATCTCTTCCTCATTTGAAAATAGCACGTTAAGAATTTCCGACTTTCTTTCAATTGATCGGATATCAATTATTGATCAGGTGGAAGACTATAAAGAAGCGATGGTTCTTGCAGGGAAACCATTATTATTGGATGGTTCCGTCACGGAAAACTATATTCAAAGTGTAATTGATACCCACGACTTTGATGATCCTTACACGATTTTAGGTGAAGATGTCGCCATTCCGCACGCGCTTCCAAGTGAAGGCGTACAAAAGATTGGTATTAGCCTACTGATCGTTCGAAAAGGATTCAACTACTCAAAGGACCAATCCTTGAAGCTTGTCTTTTTCATCGCACCGATTGATAAAAAACAACACAATCAAGCGATTATCGACATCTTAACGATTGCTGAATCTCAAGAGATCATTTCCAGACTTACCAATACGGATGACAAGCATGAAGTAGTAAAAATATTAAAAGAAATTTCTAACTAAGAGAGGAAACTAAAAATATGAACAAGCAAGAAATCAAAGATAGTATGTTGAATACATTGAGTATCGAAGCAGATACAATCGCAAAATTAAGTGAAACGGTTGATATGGACGTTCTGACAACATTAGTCGAAAAAATTGGCGAGAAGCAAGGGAAAGTAATCGTCAGCGGGTGTGGAACATCTGGGGCTGCGGCTAAAAAAATCGTTCACTCACTATCTTGTGTCAGTGTACCAGCAGTTTATTTAAATCCAGCAGATGCTGTTCATGGATCGATGGGTATTATCACCGACAAAGACATCGTCATTGTTATCTCTAAGGGAGGCAATACGATTGAGTTGACAAACTTATTGGATTCCTTCAAAGCACAGAAAGCTTATATTGTTGGAGTCGGAGAAAATCCAGATTCAACAATTGGTAAGTATGCTGATTTATTCTTAAAGATCTCTGTAGATAAAGAACCAGATACGTTCAATATGCTGGCGACTGCAAGTACTTTGGCAGTGATGTCTACGTTTGATGCTGTCTGTATCGCACTGATGACCTACACAGGATTTACAAAAGAACAATTTGGCATTAATCATCCTGGTGGGGCTGTTGGTGATCGTTTATTAGGTAAATAAAGGAAAATGGAAGGTAAATACGTATGAATGACTTGGTAAATATGGTAATTTCGAAAAACATCACTTTTTTTGATGAACAGGAAGAATTAAGTAAAGAAGCAGTTCTAGACTATATAAGTCAGCTGCTGTTTAAGAATGGCTACGTTAAGGAAAGCTATGCACAAGCAATTAAGGATCGTGAAGCGATTTTCCCAACGGGTTTGAATACTACGACCTTTGGAATAGCTATTCCTCATACGGATAGTAAGCATGTAAATGAAGCAACAATCGCAGTTGGAATATTGAAGCAGCCGGTTATCTTTCAAGAAATGGGTGCTGAAGAGGTTGAAGTTCCTGTCAGACTAATCTTTATGCTGGCAATCAAAGAACCAGAAAAACAATTGGAGACACTTCAAGCGGTAATTTCATTGATTGAGAATGAAGAGAAAATGAATGCGCTTGTTCAGGCAAAAAATGAATCAGATGTTATTCAATTACTAAATTAACAAAAGATAGGAGAAATAGACATGAAGAGTCTTTTTGAAGAAATAAATGACCGGTTACTCGGTAAACCTGGACGAGAGCTTCTGGCATTTTTAGTGGAACATGAAGGTATCTTCTTGATTCTGTTCGCACTATACGGGTTCCTACTTTTGTATTCAAAATTCATTTATATGTATTACATTCCAGCTAAGATCAAAAAAATTATTATTGAAAGTCCAGATTTATCAGTTGAACAGGTATGTGAAGCATGGCAGGAAACGAAAGCTTCATTACCTTGGTTCTTCTTAGTCCCATCAAAAAATGAACTATGGGTTAAGCCGCTGAATAAATCAGATGGGATTTATCACATGCTCTTCTTCAACAAAAAAACTAGCTACTCAAGTGAAATAGATATGCTAGAAAAGATTTACGCGAATTTGAAAGGAGATTTCACTCTTGGTTAAAAATAAAATCATGCCTTCAATTTTCGGCGCGGACATTGGAAATATTCAAAATGATGTCAAACCGTTAATTGAGTTAGGAATTGAAATTTTACATGTAGATATGATGGATGGAAGCTTTGTACCCAATATAGCATTTGGTCCGACACAAGTAGCGGATCTGAAAAAAATTCTGCCTTTTCAATTTGATGTTCACATGATGGTTGAAAATCCAGAAAAATTTATCCCACAATTAGTTGACGCTGGCGTTGAATATATCAGTATTCATCAAGAAGCAACCGCGCACTTGTTAAGAGGAATTCAATTGATTAAAAAGCTTGGCGCAAAAGCTGGGGTCGTTTTAAATCCTGGTACGCCTATTGAAACAATTAATATGGTGTTGGATGAAATCGATTACGTGCTAATTATGACGGTAAATCCTGGACTTGGCGGTCAAGCGCTGTATGCACCAATTTACAAAAAGATTGCTGCATTGAAGGAAATGATCGGTGATCGCCCAATTGACATTCAGGTTGATGGTGGCGTAAATAACGAAAACATTAAGGCTTGCGCTGAAGCAGGCGCAAATTGGTTTGTAGTAGGGTCTTATATGTTTTCAGGAGCTGCGGCTGATAGGTTGGCAACACTAGAAAATGCATTAAAGTAAGGAGATTGTCAGATAAATGAGATCGTTAAAACTATATGGAAAACAAGACTTACGATTTGAAGAAGCAGATAAACCAGTATTAGAAAAAGATACAGATGTCATTATCAAAGTAAAAGCGGTAGGAATTTGCGGATCAGATTTATCACGCTATAAAAAATTGGGACCATACGTTGAAGGGATGGTTTGGGGACACGAGTTTTCAGGAGAAGTCGTTGAAACAGGTTCTGAAGTCAAACATGTCTCAATTGGTGATCGTGTAGCAGGTGCACCGTGCTTTACTTGTGCAGATTTGGATGTTGAAGAAGAATGCCATTACTGCAAAAAGTCGGAGTTCGCTCGTTGTGAAAACTTGACTGTCATTGGAGCACGTCATGGTGGCGCATATGCGGAATACATTCGATTACCTGAAAAAAATTGTGTACCGATCCCTGATTCTGTTGATTATGAATCAGCAGCGATGATCGAGCCTTCTGCTGTAGTCGTACACGCATACTATCGTACAAACTTGACGGCTGGTGACACTGTAGTAGTAGTTGGCTGCGGAAATATTGGCTTACTATCGATCAAATTTGCGAAGATTTTTGGAGCAACAAAGATTATCGCAGTAGATATTGCAGATGAAGCGTTAGAAATGGCAAAAGAAGCAGGTGCTTCTCACACAATCAACTCTTTGAAAGAAGATACACTTGAAGCCATTGGAAAATATACTGATGGATTAATGTCCGATATCGTTGTTGAGTCTGCTGGATCACCAATTACTTCAGCACAAGTGTTTGCTTATGCTAAAAAAGGTGGTGGAGTAGTCTTCATGGGTATACCTTACGCAGATATCATGATTGAACGCTTCTATTTTGAAAAGATTGTACGCAGTGAGTTGAATGTTTGGGGAGCTTGGAGTTGTGTTTCAGCACCTTTCCCAGGCAAGGAATGGCACACTATCATGGCACTTTTAGAGAATGGACAATTAGAACTGAAATCGATGATTACTCATAAGTTGAAACTCTCTGATGGTCCAGAAATATTCGATACAGTTACTCATAAAAAACCAGAAGATAACTTCGGAAAAATTATGTTTTTCCCTGAAGAAGCTTAGGAAACGGGAAGGAAGAAAGAAGATGAATAGAAAAAGAATTTATGTATGCTGTGGAACAGGGATCGCTACTTCAACAGTTATTGTTAAAAAAGTTTCAGAGTTTTTAGATGAAAATAAAGTTCCCTATGACATTAGCCAATGTATTGTTTCAGATGTCCCTTCAAAAGTCGCAAATAAAAAGCCAGATGTTGTCATTAGTTCGACGACAATTTCGGCTGATCTAGGAGAGGTGCCTGTTGTATTAGGGCGTTCATTCCTAACTGGGATCGGTAAAGAGAAGACGAAGCAGGAAATCAGAGAGATTCTAGGATTCTAATTATAGGGAGGAAAAAAGATGTCAGTTGTTTTTGACTTTTTTAAATACATCATCGACTTAGGTGTTAGTGTAATGATGCCAATCATCATTACTATCTTAGGGGTTGTTTTTGGTAGAAAACTGTCTGTATCATTTAAAGCTGGATTAACAGTAGGTATTGGCTTTATTGGGATCAATGTGATGTCCGGGGTTATGATGAATGCAATCACTCCGGTGACTAAAGCATTGGTTGAACGGTATAACTTTAGTTTAACGGCTACAGATATTGGTTGGGGAATTGGTTCATCAATTGCATGGGGAACGCCCGTTGTTCCTTTTGTATTTATTGCGATTATTGCAACAAATATTATCATGCTGATGTTTAATTTAACTAAAACAATGGACGTTGATATTTGGAATTATTGGCAACCATTATTTATCGCAAGTGCGTTGTATTTAACCACTGGCAGCATGATACTGGCGGTTTTAAGTGCTGTTATCAATATGGCAATCATCTTCAAATTAGCCGATTGGACGCAGAAAGATGTTTCAGAAGTATTGGGGCTAGAAGGTATTTCTCTACCAGCTTTGCAAACAACCGGTTGGGCGGTTTTGGGTTATCCGATGAACTGGTTATTAGATAAAATTCCAGGTATCAATAAAATTAATTGGACAACAGAAAAAATTCAGCAAAGACTGGGAATTTTCGGGGAACCAATGATGATGGGTTTAATTATTGGTGGTCTTTTATCTGCGGTAGCTGGTATGTCAGTAGCTGATATTTTAACAACAGCAGTATCAATAGCTGCGTCATTAGTTCTGATCCCAAGAATGGTTTCCTTATTGATGGATGGGCTAATCGTGATCTCTGAAGCTGCACAAGAATTTATGGAAAAACGATTTGAAGGTCGGGAAATTCATATCGGGTTAGATGCTGCTTTAGGAATTGGTCATCCATTTGTGTTATCGTTAGGTCTACTAATGATTCCGATTACTTTAGTATTGGCATTTATTTTACCAGGTAATAAAACAATGCCTTTAGCAGATTTAACAGCTTTGCCGTTCTATATGATCTTTGCAATTCTGCCGTCTAAGGGAAACTTGTTTAGAGGGGTAATTACAGGGATCTTTATTGCAGCCATAACTTTATATATTTCTGGTATTGCGGCTCCGATTATGACAGGTTTAGCTGCTGATATTGGCTATCAAATTCCCGGTGGTGCAACAGAAATTACTTCATTGGCAGTCGGAACACAATGGTATTCATGGATCGTTTACTATGTGTTGAGTTTACTTTCTTAAAAAAATTAACAAAAAAATCCAGCCATTGCTCGTCTTGAGACAATAGCTGGATTTTTTTTGATTAATTTTGAAAATAGTATCAGATTTTTCCATTTAAGAGATCAAGCCGCTCTCAAAGATGATGTAAAGGCCTAATGCAATAAATACCAAAGGAATCGCGATATGTTTGTATTTTTCTAGCTGCCGTTTGATAAAAGGGAAGTTTGCTAACTTGTATCCTAAAAAACACCAAAAGGCAATCATTATTGAAAAGATGATTATTGTAATAACTAGTTGACCAAGTGAATATCGGCTGAATAAAGGAATGTAAATACCAATATTATCCGCACCATTTGCGATAGTGACGAACATAACTTTTAGAATTTGAGGACGAATAATTCCTGTTAAAATATTCTTATTGCCAACATTGTCCACAGTTATCTGGGTTTCCACTCTTTCTTTGTCATCTTCAGAAGAGACCGCATTTTTAGACTCTTTTTTATGATCAATCAAGGATTTTATGCCAAGAATAATAGGAATAAAACCTAGCAACCCCAGTTTATCCGAAGAAAAAAAGCTCAAACCATATGAAGCAATAATGCTGATTAATACTAATAGTCCAATACCAAGGTATTGTCCAAACACGACGTCAGTCTTTTTTACTTTGCTTCCAATCTGCGAAAAAAATATCGTTAGGACAAAAATATCATCAAGATTAGTACTGACAAAAGAAACTATATTCGTAATTATTAATGCGGTCATTTATTCTCCTCCCAAACAAAAAAACCTATGCACACAAAAATATTGTGTGTATAGGCTTACTATTCCAGTTCTAACAACGAAGTTTCGAAGTTGACTTTGATACTAAAAATTAGTATGAACTGCCCCCGCCCTATACGGTTAGGGATATTTTAGCATACATATCAAAAGAGATGCCAGTCCCACTTTCCAAATAGAGGGTCCTATTTTTATATATCAATAATATTCAGTTCTGTCTCCTCAATGATAAAAACTTTTTTGTTCTCATTAAAGGGCATCAAGGTGTTATCACTTTTCGGTTTGACTGTAATAATTGGGACGATAGCATCTCCGATATTAGTTGATATATCTGAATATTCAATAAATAGATCGTTAGTCAATGCTTTAAAAATGTCTGACTTCCGTGTCAATCCTCTCCTCCAAATAATATAAGTTCAATTAAATTATCTAGAAAAATTACTGATTAACGTACAGAAAAATGCAACGATAAAAAATTAAGTAAGGTCAATCGCGTCTTTAAATTTTTTTTTTCGGCAACTTTTTTTATTGACGATTTTTTAAAATGAACTTAGGCACGTCATAAATTATAAATTCCTTTTGGTGTTTTTTAAAGCAATCTGAGCCATGAAGAGATAGGTCAAAAAAAACAAAGGAGAAGTATAAAGGCTAGTATATTTTAACTTTATTTAACTACGATAATAGCAGAAATTAAACCATCTAATCGAGTTGGTTTCAAAATGTGTATTTCTTCTAATTTATTTTGTAGGAGGGAAATTTTTATGTCAATTGATAAAGAAAAATTAATTATCTATCAACTCATGCAAGAAATAATTGAAGAAAGGAGAGAATTATCTAAACAGTATTATGATTTAAAAATAAAACTCGATCAATTTGAGGGAAAAGAAACTTGTACTTCTAAACTATCCAAATCCTCTCTTACAAATTTAGATAGAGAAAAAATTAAGCAACAGGACTACTTTTATAAAAAAAATAAAACACAACATTATAATTCATTTGAAAGAACTTCAAGAACCGTTGTATCAATTTTAAAGCAATCTCCAATACCATTAAGTAACAAACAGATTTTAGACAAGCTAACTACGGAATATGAGCTTTCTATCACACTTGAGAATTTAACATCCAACATTCTACCTAAAATGATTAATGAACGTTCACTACCAATTCAGAGAGCTCAACGTGGATATTGGCAATACAAGTTATTAAGTAAAGAAGGGAGCTCGGCCAATGACTGAAATGGATATAACATATATTTTTATTCGATATATATCAGTGATCATAAGGAGACAGGCAAGAGCGTTTTATTATAAATATGATAGAGTTTTTTACTACGAGAACAAAGAATTCATTGAAAATATTGAGATTGAAAATGAAACGAGTGAAAGTAGTTTAAATCAGCCAAGTACTTTTTATAGAAATATTGAAGAAAAATTATCTTATCAAGAACTGTTGCTTGAAGGGTTAAATTTACTTGATGATACAGAAAAAAAAATAATATTTGATAAATTTTTAAAACAGCGATCAGATGCTGATATAGGAAAGGAGTATTCAGTTAGCAGCCAAATGATTTCAAAGAAGAAAAGGAAGATCCTTGGTAAATTAAAAAGCTTTTTTCCCGCTTGATTTGTGATCTTCGTAACAAATCTCCGCCAGGAAATACGGTAATGTGTATTTCTTTGACAGGGGTGATTTAATGACTAGTAATCTAGTTCCTTTGATAAAAAAAGCTAAATCAGGTGATGAAAGCGCAATGGCATCTCTTTATGAATCTTTCAAACCATTACTCTTAAGTAATGCAACTGCCACATCCAAAAATTTTAATCATGATTGCTACCAAGAATTATCATTACAATTTATTCTTGCGGTTCAAGCTTTTGATTTAGAAAAATATTTAGACGAATAGTCAATAAATCAAACATTTTGAAACTATTGGTTTCAAAATGTTTGATTTTATCTATTTATTTAGTGAAGGCGAAATATTGCCTCTAGTTCCTTGAAAACTGAATATTATACTTTTAAATTAAATGCTCTGTCATTTGAGCTATTGTGTAGTTTCGCCATGACCTTTAAGAGCGACTACAAGCTAACACAGAACCTGATTTTGGTGATTAGGTTGCAATGATGATGATAGAAGACAAACACTTCCGCAAGGCTCCCGTAGACTGAGGAGAGGTGAAAAACCTATGCGCTTTACCTAGAGCGATTTAAAAGTGAAAGATTATGAAAAATTTTAGTTAGAAAAAATGAGATTTTTTAATTATAGATTGATTTAATAAAAGAAAAAATGTGGAGTGATCGGTAATCAGTTCAAGTTATAAAGAAACACAAATTATGAATAGGCTAATCATTTTTATAGATGAATACACATCCACTCTTTTGAATTTAAATAAACTACCTTTGGTTTTAACTAATGAAGATTTAAAAAGAGAATTTCAAGTTAGCGACAGTACATTAAATAGATTAATTAAACTAGCAGATTTTCCTAATTGTTGGTACGGTATCCGTGGTCACTACTCAAGAGACCAAGTTATTGATTGGTACCAAAAGAACGATTATGAAGATTTCAAAGATAAAATGCGGTTATTACGTTCTGTATAACCTTCATAATTGAAAGGAGATGCTTTATAATGTTAAGTATAGAGAATATAGTAGTTATGCTTTTGCTTTCCAGAAAAGCAGCCTCCTTTAAATAGAGGGGGGAAACGTAATGGTAGAAACAAAAGATCGTTTTAAAAAACATACTAGTTCTACGGGTGTTATTACTTGGTACTTTCAAGCATTTCGAACGACACGTAGAGGATTTAAAACAAAAAGGGAGGCACAATTAGCATTTCTTGAGCTAAAGAAAAATCGACAAAATAAAAAGAAATTTGTTAATTCGAATGAAAAATTTTCAGTCGTTGCAGATCAATGGTTTAAGTATTATAAATCATTGAGAGAACAAAAGAACAGCACCTATGACAAACGTCATGACCTGATTGTTGTTCTCAAACGATGGATTGGTGAAAAGAAACTAGTCGAATTAACACCTGATTTTTTAGAAGAGTTGATGTTTTCTTTGAAGGAAAAAGGAATTGATGGCTTTTCCAAAGGTTATTCAAAAAACTCCTTGTATTCATTAAGACAGACTTTGAACATGATTTTCAAATACTGTTTGAAAAGAGAGATATTGAATGACAACCCATTGACGAGAATTCGCATGCCTAAGTATCAAAAGAGTGTAAGTGAATTAAAAGAGACGCTGAATTCTTTGGATCAAAAATATCTTACGATTGATGAGCTCAGAATATTGTTGAATTATTCTATTGTCCATGAGGAGTTACCGCTGTCTACACTTTTTCATGTTCTGTTTTATACTGGATGCCGAATTAGTGAGGCATTGGCTTTGCAAGTTGAAGATATTGATTTTGAAAACAATGAGATTCTTTTTTACAAGCAAACATCTGTAAGAGGAAAGCAAATGGATTTTAAAATCGAAACTACGAAGTCGATTAGTTCAGTAAGAAGAGTAGTAGTAACTGATTTAGTGATGGAGAAACTTCAACAACTTATTTCAGCTCTTGATAGTATGAGATCGCAATTCGTTTTTCGATCAAAAGAAAAATATCTTTTTGTTTATCTGGCTCCGTTCAAGAGAGGTATCCCATACCGTAGAGACTACGTAAATAATCACATCAAACGTTGCGTTGAACGTTGTGGAATTAACAAACCTTTTCATACACATCTTACCAGACACACGATGGCTAGTTTAGTTGCTGAACATTGTAGCTGGGAAGTCTTGAAAGGAAGATTGGGCCACGCAGATAAGTCTACATCAGAGATTTATCGTCATCTAACATCGGATGAAAAATTGAAACCATTGAAGGCATTTGAAGCGTTGGAAAAGTAGAATATCCACCTTTTTACTGTCGTCACGATGTAGTCAACACAAAATAAAAGGCTTTATATCAATAAAAAAGTGACTTTTCATTAGAACAAAGAAATCCGTCGTTAATATTTGTTTTACAAATGTACGTCAAGTCTCAGAGAAATCTGAGGCTTTTTCTTTTTTCTAAATTAGCAATTGATAAATGAAATCGCTATAATGAATACTAACGAAAACAATCCAAATAAGGAGCCCAGAATGACTAAACAGTTCAGAAAAATGGTAGCAATCGAACCAACAAAATTGCTTCCTGAGTGGAATGAAAAATTAAAAGCATATGCGACAGAAAGTATTTTTTATTCGGACATTCCGCAGGATTCGCAAGAGATTATCCGACGAATTGGCGATGCTGATTGTATAATGCTAAGTTTTTCTAGTGAAATAAATCAGGAAGTCTTGGAAGCTTGTCCGCAAATTAGATATATTGGTATGTGTTGCAGTCTTTATGCACCAGAAAATGCGAATGTCGATATTCTAACTGCTGAAAAAATGGGGATCGCAGTTACAGGTGTTCGTGATTATGGCGATGAAGGTGTGAAAGAATATGTGATTAGTGAACTGGTTGGATTATTACAAGGTAATGGTCCTGCGATGTGGAAGAATGATGCGACAGAGCTGACAGGATTAAAAGTTGGCATACTAGGTATGGGAACATTAGGCTCACTTTTAGCAGAAACATTTCGCTTTTTTAATTCAGAAGTTTATTATTACAGCCGAACAAGAAAAATTGAACTAGAAGAAAAATATGATATAAACTATTTGGAATTACAGCAATTATTACCGACAGTGGATATTTTAATCACCAGCTTAAGTAAAAATACAGTGTTGCTTAAAGAGCAAGAATTTCAATTGTTTGGAAACGAGAAGATATTGTTTAACGTATCTCTAACACCTAGTCACGACGATGGAGCAGTTAAGCAGTGGCTTGCGCAACCAGGAAATTTTGTATTGGGTGATACAGCAGCATCGGTAGGTGAAACAATTACAGAATTAGACAACGTATTCGTGAGTAATCGAAATGCGGGCATGACTTCCTTGGCAAAAGAACGGTTAGCAAAAAAAGTCATCCTGAATATCGAAGGCTATTTAGCTGATTAATAATAGTGAAAAATTTCAAACTCAAGTTTTGCTTCTTTCTGTAATTCTTAGTACAATATGAATGTTTTGTAAGCGTAATAGGAGGAAGAATAGATAATGAGCAACAATTTTTGGGCTGATTTACCAAAGCCCTTTTTTATACTAGCACCAATGGAAGATGTGACTGATGTCGTTTTTCGTCATGTAGTCAAGGAGGCTGGCGCACCCGACGTATTTTTTACTGAGTTTACTAATTCAGATAGCTTTTGCCATCCGGAAGGAATCGAAAGTGTTCGTGGACGATTGACTTTTACTGAAGATGAACAACCGATGGTAGCACATATTTGGGGTGATAAACCAGAATTTTTCAAAGAGATGAGTATCAGTCTTGCGGAAATGGGCTTTAGTGGTATTGATTTGAACATGGGTTGTCCGGTGCCAAATGTTGCTGAGAGAGGAAAAGGCAGCGGGCTGATTCTACGACCAGATGTTGCTGCTGAATTAATTCAGGCGGCCAAAGCAGGTGGCTTACCAGTGAGTGTCAAAACACGTATTGGTTTTAATGAAATGGCTGAACTTGAAGCTTGGATCAGTCATTTATTAAAACAAGATATTGCTAATTTGTCGGTTCATTTACGGACAAGAAAAGAAATGAGCAAAGTAGATGCCCATCGGGAAGTGATTCCTCAAATTATTGCTTTACGGGATAAAATTGCGCCCGATACATTGATTACTATTAATGGAGATATTTCAGATCGCCAGATGGGTATAGAGTTAGCTGAAAAGTACGGCGTTGATGGGATAATGATTGGTCGTGGGATTTTCAAGAATCCTTATGCTTTTGAAAAAGAACCACAAAATCATACACCAAAAGAATTGATTGGTTTGCTACAATTACAAATTGATTTACAAGATCAGTTTGCAGAAAAAGTTCCTCGTTCAATCGTTGGTTTACATCGATTCTTCAAAATATATATCAAAGGATTTCCGGGAGCCAATGATTTACGTGTGAAATTGATGAATACAAAATCCACCCAACAAGTCAGAGAAATCTTAGCTGAATTCCAGCAAGAAAGACCAGAAATATTTGCATAATAAGCTTGAGTCTCAGAGGGATCTGAGGCTTTTTCATTTTATTTCAAAATTTTTTTCTTTTTGTGCTTGACTTAAAGTCCACTTTAAGTTGTAGGATGTTCAAGTACGAAAGGGGAAATATCATGTTATTACAAAAAACGTTATTAGAAAAAATTGAAGGACCACAAGATTTAAAAAACTTATCACCTGAAGAATTACTACAAGTGTCAACTGAAGCTCGTCAAGCTTTATTGGAAAAAATTAGCAGTCATGGCGGACACAATGGCCCAAATTTAGGGGTAGTAGAGATGACAGTTGCTTTGCATTATGTTTTTGATTCACCGCGAGACAAATTTATTTTTGATGTTTCTCATCAATCTTATATTCACAAAATGTTGACAGGTCGGATGCAAGCATTTACTGATGCAGCGCATTATGATGATTTTTCTGGTTATACTAATCCAAAAGAAAGTGAGCATGATTTATTTACGGTGGGTCATACTTCTACTTCTTTATCATTAGCTAATGGCGTGGCTAAAGCTCGCGACTTGAAAAATGAAAATAGTAATGTAGTGGCTGTGATTGGTGATGGGTCACTTTCTGGTGGTTTGGCTTATGAAGGTTTAAATAATATTGTTGAACAAGGAACCAACACGATTGTTATTGTTAATGATAATGATCAATCCATCGCTGATAATTTTGGCGGTCTTTATGGCAACTTGAAGGCTCTAAGAGAATCAAACGGTCAAGTAGAAAATAATTTTTTCAAGGCATTAGGCTTTGACTATTACTATTTAAATGATGGAAATGATTTAACAGCTTTAATCAGTTTATTTGAAACGGTGAAAGATGTGAATCATCCAGTTTTATTGCATATTCATACGGTTAAAGGAAAAGGATTTAAATTTGCAGAAGAAAATCGTGAGCAATTTCATGCTGGGGGACCATTTAGTCTGACGACAGGAGAATATCTTGGTAGTGGAAATCATCCCGCCACTTATAGTAGTGTTACAGCAGAATTCTTACTAGAAAAAATGGCGAAGGATCCTAAAATTGTCGCGATTAATGCAGGTACGCCAATGCTTTTATTTAATCAAGCACAGCGTCAACAAGCAGGGAAACAATTTGTTGATGTAGGTATTGCTGAAGAACAGGCAGCAACTATGACAGCTGGTTTAGCAAAAAATGGTGCAAAACCAGTTTGGGCAGTTTATTCAACCTTCATGCAAAGAAGTTATGATCAAATCTCTCATGATTTAGCTTTAAATGATTTACCAGGCACAATTTTAGTTTATGGGGCTTCGGTTAATAGCATGAATGATGAAAGTCATTTGGGCATATTTGACATTCCTTTTCTAAGTCATATTCCTAATTTGGTTTATTTAGCACCCACAAATAAAGAAGAATATTTGGCCATGTTAGATTGGTCACTTGAACAAACCAATCATCCTGTAGCGATTCGAGTACCAGTGGGTGATTTAATTGAGACGGGCAAAAAGGATGTGACTGATTATAGTCAATTATTCAAAAATCAAGTGGTAGCAAAAGGTTCAAAAGTTGCTTTGATTGGTGTGGGGAATTTTTATTCTTTAGCGGAAAAAGTAGCTGCTGACTTAAAAGAAAAACTAGATTTACAGTCTACCTTGATTAATCCAAAATTTATTTCTGGTTTAGATACTGAATTGTTAGATTCCTTAAAAGAAAATCATCAAGTGGTTGTAACATTAGAAGATGGGATTTTAGATGGTGGGTATGGTCAAACAATCGCCAGTTACTTAGGTGATTCTGATTTACACATCCAGAATTATGGATTGGAAAAAGCTTTTCATGATCGGTTTGAAGCGACAGAATTGTTAGCAGATAGTGGGCTGACTACTGATCAGATTGTCCGTAAAATTCTGGCAAAAATATAAGAAAAGGTAGCCAGCTAAAAAGTTGGCTACCTTTTTTGACTAAACGATGGTTGCACCACCGTCAACAGTAATAAATTGACCAGTTACATAACTTGAAGCATCAGATGAGAAGAATAAAAGAGCGCCATTTAATTCTCCTCGTTTACCAGGACGAGAAGCTGGTGTGTTAAAGTTGTATCCTTTTAAGAAATCATCGTTTTTGAATAGGGTGCCTTCTGTCATTTCACTTTCGAAAAGACCAGGACCTACTGAGTTTACAGTGATATTATCTTGCGCATAAGAAGCGGCCATCCCCATTGTTAAGCCACGAACTGCATCTTTTGATGCGTTATAGTTATGGCGCCATAAAACGGGAATTTTATCAGCAATAATTGCGTTCACCGAAGCGATGTTAACAATTTTACCGTATTTAGCTTTGCGCATATGAGGGACCACATATTTACTCATGAAGAATGGACCTTTAACATTGATATTCATCCCGGTATCCCAATCTTTTTCAGAGATATCTTCAACGCCACCACCGATAGCAATTCCGGCATTGTTCAGTAAAATATCAATTTTTCCAAAGGTATCAATAACTTTTTGAACCCCTGCTTTAACTGCTTCTTCGTTTGTTACATCAGTCGGTACAACTAACGCTTTGCGGCCCATTTTTTCAATATCAGCAGCCACTTGTTCTAGTTTTTCTGCACGTCTTGCAAAAAGAGCGACATCCGCACCGTTTTCAGCATAAGCTCTGGCAGCATCTGCACCTAGACCGGAAGATGCTCCTGTTACAATTGCGACTTTCCCTGATAAATTAAACAAATTTGACATAATTGAAACCCCTTTCTATAACAACTATTATTAGTATAACGCAATTGTGAATGTTCTACCAACACAATCATAGTGGCCCCTCAAAAAATAATTTAATCTATTGCATTTTTAAGATCTAAAACAAGCAATTTTATAAAGGTATCTGAATTAAAAAAAGAAAAGCATAAAAAAAATTGTAGAAAAGTGCTAAAAACAAACTTTTTTTGTAAAAAAATACTGATAATGATTCTCAATCATTTTTCTGTGTGTTATACTTAACAAAAAAGTAGGAGTGTTGAGATGAAGAAAGGATTATTTATTTTCTTAGGTAGCATGACCTTTGCATTAGGAACGCTGGGTATTTTTCTACCGTTTTTACCGACAACAGTCTTTTATTTATTAACTGGCTTTTTTTGGTTAAGAAGTTCAGATAAATTGTATCAAAAATTTGTTCAATCTGATAAGTATCAGCGATATGTGAAAAGTCCCATTATTGAAAAGAAGATTACTAATAAAGGTATGATTCGGATGTTCTTGATGATCTTTATTATTTTCTTGATTCCTGGCTTGTTGGTAGACAATACTATCATGCGAATCTCATTAGCAGTTGTCTATATATGTCACGTTATTGGCTTAACTTGGTATTTAAGAGGGAAGAAAGCTCGAAAATTTAAGTCTGAAAAGATAGGTGAACTAGATTGATTGATCAGCGTTTATTTAAATTAACTGAGAAGAAAAATCTGATTAAGCTAGTCTTAGTCAGACTTTTTTCTTTGGCTCTATCTATCATTATGTGGTGGCAAATTGCTGGTAAGCTAGCGAATTACCTCGCTGGAGAGCCAGTCAATTTGTTGCCATTAATTTTGACCTTGATAGCAGTCATTATCTTAAAAGCATTGAGTAACAAGTGGTCAGAGCGCTTAACATATAGAGCTTCGGCAGATTTACGTTTAAAACTGCGTCACCAAGTAATGACAAAAGCCTTTCGTTTAGGGAAAAGTCAAGAGCAATTACCACAAGCAACTTTGGCGCAACTATCTGTTGATGGAATTGAACAGTTAGAAATTTATTATGCGCGTTTTTTACCACAATTATTTTATTGTGTCTTGGCTTCTTTGTTAATTTTTGCTACCTTAGTGCAATTTGCGGTTTTCCCAGCAATTATTTTGTTAATCTGCATGCCACTGATTCCAGTTGTTATCATGAGTGTTATGAAAATTGCTAAAAAGATATTAGATAAATATTGGACCCGTTATACTGACTTGGGCGCAAAATTTCATGAAAACCTAAGTGGCTTAGCAACCTTAAAGGCTTATCATCAAGATGAAGCACGACAAAAAAATGCAAAAGACAGTGCAGAGCAATTCAGAAAAATTACCATGCGATTATTGTCGATGCAATTAAATTCGATTACCGTAATGGATATTATTTCTTATTCTGGTGCGGCATTAGGGATTGGTTTAGCTTTAATCAGTTATCAAAATGGACAAATATCAATCATGGGTGTTTTAATGTTCGTTTTATTAGGAGCTGAATTTTTTATTCCCATGCGTCAGTTAGGTTCATTATTTCATGTAGCAATGAATGGGATCAGTGCTTGTAAAAAACTATTTGATTATTTGGCGTTACCAGAACAGATCTATGGTGAAAAAGATATGAATCATGTCAGTGAAATTCAATTCAAACATGTCGATTTTGGCTATACGGATTATGCGCTGGCTTTAAAAGATGTCTCCCTCGAATTCAAAAAAGGACATTTCACAGCGATAGTGGGCCAATCTGGTTCTGGAAAAAGCACTTTAGTTCAACTGATGCTTCATCGCTTTCAAGATTATCAGGGTCAAATTGTTTGGGATCAATTAGAGTTGCAAGAGCTAAGTCATAAAAGCCTGACGAATTTAAGTACTTTGGTGGATAATAAGGGTTACATTTATCCGATGAGTATTCGTGATAATTTATTATTGGGTAATAAAACAGCCAGTGAAACAGAATTGTGGCGAGTTTTATCAGAGGTTCAATTAATTGATTTTGTAAAAGGTAGACCCTATCAATTAGATGAAATTTTAAATGAAAATGGCAGTGATTTATCTGGAGGTCAGAGACAACGATTGCTATTAGCGCGAGCTTTATTAAAAAAATCTGATGTTTATATTTTTGATGAAATTACCTCAGGTGTTGATTTAGCAAGTGAAGAAATTATTCTAGATTGTTTGAAACAACTGGCACAGAAAAAAATTATTATTTTTATCTCTCATCGTTTATACAATGTACTATCTGCGGATCAAATTTATGTGTTTGAAAATGGAAGAATCGTCGAGGCGGGAACGCCAGAAGAGCTACAAGCCCAAACAGGCTACTTTAATAATTATTTTGCTGAAGAAGTCGAAGTATTTTCGGGAGGGCAATAGATGAAAGAGAAAACAATTATTCGCTGGCTATTATCTTTTGTGTTCAGCGAAAAGAAAAAAGTTGCTTTAGCTGTCCTTTTAGGAATTATTAGCAATTTGGCTGTCATTGCGATTCCAATAGTCGGCGTAATTTCTTTGTTGCGCTTAATTGGTGGCGAAATGTCACAGGGGTTTCGACCATTAATAATCATGGTTTTTTGTGGTGTTTTAAGAGGTGTTTGTCGCTATTTAGAGCAATATTTAAACCATGACATTGCTTTTAGTTTATTGGCAGATATTCGTGATTATATTTTTGCAACAGTTAGAAGATTAGGTCCGGGCAAATTAAGTGGGAAAAATAGTGGTGATTTAGTCACAGCTATTACTTCAGACGTCGAAGCTTTAGAGGTATTTTTTGCCCACACAATTTCTCCAGTGCTGATTGCGACCGGTACCACGATAGTGACTTTTATTTTTTTAGCAAGTTATAATCTATTATTAGCAATAGTTTTGCTGATTGGACAAATTGTCGTTGGTATTTTCATTCCAATATTTGGTTATCGAAAAAGTAGTCAGTTAGGTGATGATTATCAAGCGGCCTTCGTCCAATTAAACCAAAATGTTATGGAAAATGTTGCTAGTCTAACAGATATCGATCAATATCAGCTTGCTTCTGATCGTTTAACCAAACTTGATCAGGCAGGTAAAAAATTAAATCAACAATATGACCGTCGCTTAAAACAAGAAAGCTTTTTAAAAATATTTAGCGAAACAGTTTTATTAATAACGGCTATCGCAATTTTTGTACTAGCCAATCAGCTTCATTTAAGTAGTGAAATAGTTGTAGTCAGTGTGGTATTAAGCTTGAGTTCTTTTGGTCCTGTTCTAGCACTAAGCGGTTTAGGCAGTGCACTGTTGACAACTTTTGCCAGTGGAAGAAGGCTTTATCAACTGACGAATGAAGCAGCAGCAGTTACTTTTCAAAATAGTCAACAAACATTGGCAAATTTTGCAACGGCTGGTTTAACAGATGTATCTTTTTCCTATGATACAAAGGAAGTTTTAAAGGATTTAAGTTTGTCAATTCGTCACGGAGAAATTATCGGAATAGGTGGTGAGAGTGGTAACGGAAAAAGCACGTTAATCAAATTATTGATGCGTTACTGGGATCCTCAAAGTGGCTATTTACAAATGAATCATCATGACTTAAAAACGATCGATGAAACAACTTTGCATCAAATTGAAGGTGTCATGGAACAACAGACTTTTATTTTTGAAGATACTTTAGCGGCTAATATTGCGATTGGAAAAAGTACTGCAACAAATGCTGAAATAAAATTGGCTGCTGAAAAAGCGGCATTGTCAGAATGGATTGAGAC
Organism: Enterococcus alishanensis; assembly: GCF_019218635.1. Taxonomy (GTDB): domain Bacteria; phylum Bacillota; class Bacilli; order Lactobacillales; family Enterococcaceae; genus Enterococcus_A; species Enterococcus_A alishanensis. The sequence continues at coordinate 628,218 of NZ_JAHUZB010000001.1, forward strand.
TTTGCCAGATGGTTATAATACAGTGATTGGCGGAAACGAACGAACTGTTTCAGATGGTGAGCGACAACGGATTGGGTTGGCGAGATTATTTCTACATGATGCACCATTTTTACTTTTAGATGAACCTACTAGTAACTTGGATTATTTAAATGAGCAAGCCATTTTAAATACTTTAACCTCTGAATTGAAACATAAAACCGTTTTGTTAATTTCTCATCGGGAGACTACTTTAGCTATTACTCAAAAACAATATGAATTAACTAATCATAAACTCAAAATAAAAAACACTAACAGCTGACAAATGTTTGTCAGCTGTTAGCGTTTAATAAAGGTATGGGGATGACGAATTTGCTGAATACTACCTGTATGAAAGAGACGAAAAGCTGTTTCACCACATTCTTTTAAATGGTGGTCCACAGTTGAAAATTGCAAAACTTCACTGACCAATAAATTTTCACGTCCCACCACAATCGGTTTTTTCCCTTTGTGATGCAATAAAATATTGGCAGCTACATCATCGCCGTTAACAACGATCGCCTCGACTGGATGTTTTTCAAAAAAAGCAGCAGCTTGAATGCCATCTTCAGCATCGCAACAATCCCAAAAAATATTTTTTTCATCAAATGTTGGAAAGATTTCGTGGGCAAGTTTTACTGCTAAACGAGAATTCCGACTAATATCGTGACTTCTGCCTAAAGTTAGACCAATTTTTTTCATGCCGAGATCTTTTAAATACAGCATAGTTTCCGAGAGTGACGCCTCTAAATCAATATAAGAAGTTGCTACCGGTAATTCTGCTATATCTTCACAAAAAACAATTGGGCCATATTTCAGGTATTCTTTAAAAACTTTGGTGGGATTGGAGCGACTTGAAATAATCAATCCATCAAAACTTTTTTGTGCAAATTCTTTTAAATAATTCATTTCTAATTCTGGGTCGTGATTTGTTGGCAATAAAGTGACTTTATAGGTATATTTAAAAGCTTCTGACATAATGCCTTTTAACAATTGATTGTAGTATGAGGCATTTAAAAATGGAATTACAACCCCTACATGTTTTGTTTCACCATGGCTTAAATTTTGCGCCAAACGATTAGGGACATAATTTAATTCGTCCATTATTGCTAGCACTTTTTGACGTTTTTCTTCATCTACATAAGGGAATTCATTGATTACCCGAGAGATTGTTGATACTGAATAACCTGTGATTTTAGCAATGTCACGAATCGTTGTCATTATACAGCCTCACTTACCAAATGTTGTTGTAAATATTCTATCACACCAGTGCCGTTTTGATAGAAGAAATAATGTTTATTTTGATAAACAAAGCTGACGCGTTTACCACCAATAAATTCATCGAAATACAAATGTTGTAGTTCTCTTAGAGGGACATCTACCATTAACTCTCGACGAAAACTGTGGGAACTTAAAATACGCAAGAAATTTTTTTCAAAAAATATTTCAACTGCAAAATTTTGGATTTCTGTACCTGATTGAATAGTCATAATCGTGTTCATAAATGATTCCTCCTTTTGATAAATTGAGTATAATTTATGAAACGAGTTTCAATGCAAGCTTTTTGTCAAAATTTTTATAGACGAAATTGATGCCGGCAAAAATCCCAAAATTCTTTTACAATTGGAAGTGGAATTTTATTTTTTCTTGTAGCTAAAAAAATGTTACGGTCAGGCAGAGAATCTTCAATTTCAATCTTCTTCACTTTATAAGAACTAATCGAAGGAATATCTGGCATAATCGCAATCCCAAAGTTATTCTCAACAAATCCAAGAACACTGTGGTCTTCATCTAATTCACAAGCAATCTTAGGGTGAAGATCTAAATCAGTCATTACTTCGTCCAAATAAGTACGCAGACCACTATACTTTGTAAAATAAACCAAAGGATAATTTATGATATCTGCTAAATAGGTCTGTTCCAGTAAAGCAAGAGGATGTTTTTCTGGTACTACCAAAACCAATTTTTCTTGATAAATAATCGAATATTGGATTTCAGAAGATTGTTGCACTTTGGAACAAATCCCCACATCAATGACATCGTCTTTTAACATTTGAATCATTTGGGCCGACGTCCCTTGAAAGAATTCAAATTGAATCAATCCTTCAGGATGTTCTTCAATAAAATCTTTGACAATTTTTGGTGCTACTTTGGATCCCATGGTATAAATGAAGCCAAACTTTATTTCTGTAGTTGTCGGTTTGGCTATTTCCTGTAAAAATTTTTGTCCCTCGCCAATTTCCTTTAAAGAAGGTGCGACGTAACTGTAAAATATTTTTCCGTAACGGGAAAGCTTAATATTTCTGCCCTCTTTTTCAAACAAAGCAATACCTAACTCTTGCTCCAGGCTAGACATCGCATGACTAATATTTGGCTGAGAAGTTTTTAGTTCTTTGGCAGCTTTTGTCATATGTTCCGTCTCTGCTAAAGTTAAAAAATACTCCAATTGTCTTAAATTCATTCTTCCACCTCAATTAATAAATTCTCTTCATCAATTGTATCAGAAAAAATAATGATTTGCTGGGTTATTTGATTAGGAATCAATAAATTTTATTTATTGTTACCATACAAATAAAGCATTAGATTTTATTGATTAAATCTCTTACAATGGTCTTGTAAACGAATTTGTGAAAAATTGTATTTGTTCAAGTGTATTTATAATCGTTGTGAAATCAGTATTTTTAATAATTTTAGTTATTTTTTCTTGAAAAGAAAGGAAGAGTTAGTTGAATAAATATCAAGCTATTTTTGAACCATTAACTATTAAACGGATGACCTTGAAGAATCGGATTGCAATGCCACCGATGGGAACTAATTTTGCGAATCAAAATGGTAGTTTTAATGATAAGCATTATTCATATTATGAACAAAGAGCAAAAGGTGGAACCGGCCTAATTATTTTAGAAAATGTTTGTTTCGATTATCCAATGGGGACCAACGGAACCACTCAATTAAGAATGGACAATGACCAATTTATTCCTGGATTATGGGAATTTAACGAAAGAATGCATGCTTATGGCACAAAAACCTGTGTACAAATTAACCATGCTGGTGCTTCAGCTTATGGTTTACGTTTGAACGGCGTTCAACCAGTTTCTGCTTCTAATATTCCAAGTAAAACAGGAAATACCGTTCCTCGTCCATTAACTAAAGAAGAAATTTATGAAATTATAGCGAAATATGGTGAGGCTGCCAATCGTGCCCAACGTGCTGGTTTTGATAGTGTTGAAATCCATGCCGGACACTCTTATTTATTGAGTCAATTTCTTTCTCCTATTTATAACAAACGGACTGACGAATTTGGTGGGACACCAGAAAATCGTGCGCGCTTTACTAAATTAGTAATCGAAGCTGTTCGTCAAGCAGTTGGACCATTTTTCCCAATTTTCTTGCGAATCAGTGCGGATGAAATGTTACCAAATGGTAATACATTAGAAGATTCCATTGAATTATTGAACTTTATTGCAGAAGATGTAGATGTAATCGATGTGTCCGCTGCTTTAAATGATTCATTACAATATCAAATTGATAAAATGAATTTACCTGATGGTTGGAGAAGTTATATGGCTAAAGCCGTCAAAGAAAAATTCCCAGAAAAAATAATCGCAACTTCTGGAAATATTCGTGATCCAAAAAGAGCAACTGAAATTTTAGAAAATGGCGATGCAGATATTTTACACATGGGTCGTGGTTTAATAGCTGAACCAAATTGGGCTAATAAGGTTGAAAATGGACAAGAAGCCTTACTTAGAAAATGTATTTCGTGTAACATTGGTTGTGCCGATCATCGAATTGCTAAATCTCGACCACTACGTTGTACTGTTAATCCAGATGTATATTACGAAGATGCTTATAAAGAAGATCAAATTAAAAATCCAATCAAGATGGTCGTTGTCGGTGGTGGAACGACTGCTTTAGAAGCTGCCAACACAGCTGCTGAAATTGGTGCTGAAGTCTCATTATATGAAGAAAAAAATTATCTAGGTGGCTTGGCTCACGAAATTGCACGCTTCCCAGACAAAAAAAGAATCGATGATTTTGTTGAATATTTAGAAAATCGTACGACAGAAAACAATATCACTGTTCATTTGAATCAACGTTTTGGTTTAAATGATCTAGCGAATGAAAAACCAGATATTATCGTTAATGCAACTGGTGCGAAACCATTATTACCACCAATCAAAGGATTGCACGATGAACTTGCCAAAGACAATCGTAAAGTCTTTACTATCTTTGATATCTTAGGGGATTTAGCTAAGTTTGATACTTTTGAAGGTGAAGAAATCGTTGTTATTGGTGGCGGTGCTGTCGGGCTTGACGTGGTTGAGTATTACGCTGAACGTGGTGCTAGAAAAGTTTCTATCGTGGAAATGCAAGGAACTGTAGGAAAAGATTTGGATATGATTACCCGTCTAGCAATGATGGAGGTCATTGAAAAATATGATGTCGAAGTTCATACAGATACAACACTATTAGAAGTTCGTGGTGACAATTTCTTAGTAAAAATGCCGAATGGTGAAGAGAGAGAATTACCATTTACTAAAGGTTTTGTTGCCTTAGGTATGAAAGCAGATGCACCATTAGAAAATGATTTTGTTACTTATGCTAATGAAAATAATGCAACTTACTTAAATCTTGGCGACAGCAAACAAGCACGTCGGATTTATGAAGGTTCACAAGAAGCAAGAGCCAATATTTTAACTGCTGTTCACGGAAAAGATCGCCAACTAACAGCTACAGTTGTCCACAGAAAAAATCGTCAACTAGCAGCTACAGTTTAATAGAAAAGAGGTGGAGACTTGATCTCCACCTCTTTTTTTAGAATAAAGATAATTGTTCATCCTTTGTTTCAAACTGCTGCAAGTAATCAAAAACCTCTTCTGTACGCCAAAGTATTCCAGCATTTTGGCAAGTCTCGATAAAATAGGTCATCAATTTCTGATGATGTGGACTATTACAGACATACTGTTCGCCAAACGCCCCTCGGTATTTGTCTTTCATTCCAGGAAACAAACGATCCAACATCTGATAAAAATACTCCCGGTTTCCACTCCGCATTGTGACTCCAAAACCAAAACAAACAATACCTTTTACATTCACTTCTATGCACGCTGCTAATAACGCCACCAAATTTTCCATAGAATCATTAATAAAAGGCAGAATTGGTCCCAACCACACAACTGTCGGAATATATCTTTTTTGTGCTTCTTTTAAAACTTCAATTCGGTCCTTTGTACCTGAAACATTTGGTTCAAGCTTTTTACATAGTTCTTCATTGAAGGTCGTGAGAGTTATTTGAATAACTGCTTTTGTTTGTTGATTTATTTCTTCTAATAAATCAATATCAGCTAAAATCTGATTGGATTTTGTTAAAATACTAACACCGAAGCCATATTTTTTTATCAATTCTAGTGCGCCGTGGGTTAACTGTAATTTTTTTTCAATTGGCATATAGGGGTCGGTCATGGCCCCAGTTCCAATCATAGCTGGCTTTCTTTTTTTTCTTAGTTCATTTTCTAAAATAAGTAGGGCATCCGATTTTACTTGAATATCTTCAAAGACGTGATCAAATTGATAGCAGTCGCTGCGACTGTCACAATAAATACAGCCATGAGTGCAACCGCGATACAAATTTAAATGGTTTTTAGGAGATAAAATAGTTTTATAAGTTTTAAAATGCATGTCGACCTCCAGAACATATGTTTGTATCTATTTTATCTTAAACTTAACGAGAAAACAAACTAAAAATTATATAACAAAAAATATCGGTGTTTCATTGTTGATATATATAAGTTTAAGTGGTATTATTCATAGTGTTAATAATACAGATTTTTAGGAGATGTATAACAGTGGCGAAAAAAGGATCAGAAATTATTGTTAAAAGTTTGGAAAATCATCAAGTTCCTTATATTTTTGGTATTCCAGGTGCGAAGATTGATGGTGTTTTCGATGAATTAGAAGATCATGGACCGCAATTAATTTTAGCACGGCATGAACAAAATGCAGCCTTTATGGCACAGGCAATCGGGCGATTGACTGGTGAACCAGGGGTAGTGATTGCTACCAGTGGTCCTGGAGCGAGTAATTTAGCAACAGGCTTGGTGACTGCAACAGCTGAAGGAGATCCTGTTTTAGCTTTAGCTGGTCAAGTCAAGCGATCAGATTTAGCAAAATTAACCCATCAAAGCATGGACAACGCTGCGTTATTCGAACCTATTACTAAATATAGTACCGAAATTCAAGATCCAGAAACATTATCGGAAATTATCGCGAATGGCTATCGGATTGCAAAAACTGCTAAAAAGGGAGCAAGCTTTCTTTCTATTCCTCAAGATGTCACAGATGGAGAAGTTAATGGGGAAGCAATTAAGCCACTAGCGACACCAAAACTAGGAGCAGCTTCCAAAAAAGAAATTGGAGACTTAGTCGAAAGAATTAAAGCTGCCAAATTACCAGTCTTGTTAGTTGGTATGCGTGCGTCAGCAGAAGCCGAAACAGCTGCAATTCGTCACTTAATCGCAAAAACACATTTACCAGTAGTAGAAACTTTCCAAGGCGCTGGAATTATTTCACGTCAATTGGAAGATGACTTCTTTGGTCGGGTGGGTTTATTTAGAAATCAACCAGGCGATATGTTGTTGAAACGAAGTGATTTAGTTTTGGCGATTGGCTATGATCCGATCGAATATGAAGCTCGAAACTGGAATGCTGAAAAAGATGCCCATGTGGTTGTGATTGATGAAGTTCAAATGGAAATTGACCAATTTATGCAACCAGAATTGGAATTAATTGGAAGTATTGCACAAAATATTGATTATTTGGCAGATGCTTTTAAAGAACCTTATCACTTACCAAAAGATTCATTAGATTATCTAGCAACATTACAAGAAAAGTTGAAAATAGATGACAAAAATCAAGAAAGAGGGCAAGATGGAGTTGTACACCCATTGGAAGCCATTAATGTTTTACAAAAAAATGTGACTGACGAAATGACAGTAACTGTTGATGTTGGGAGTCATTACATTTGGATGGCACGTCACTTTAGAAGCTATGAACCAAGGCGTTTGCTATTTTCTAACGGGATGCAAACATTAGGTGTCGCTTTACCTTGGGCAATTTCAGCTGCTTTAGTGCGACCAAATACGCAAATATTTTCAATTTCAGGTGATGGAGGATTTTTATTTTCAGCTCAAGAGTTGGAAACAGCAGTTCGTTTGAAGTCAAAAATTATTCATATTATTTGGAATGATGGCGCCTATAACATGGTGGAATTTCAAGAAGAAATGAAGTATGATCGATCTTCTGGTGTTAAATTTGGTCCAGTTGATTTTGTAAAATATGCGGAAAGTTTTGGCGCAAAAGGATTGCGAGCAACTACAGCTGAAGAGTTAGACGCAGCAATTAAAGAAGGAATGGACACAGAAGGACCAGTAATTATTGATGTGCCAATTGATTATTCGGATAACCAAGAATTAGGCAAAACAATGTTGCCAGATCAATTTTATTAAGAGGTGAATACTTTGAATTATTTATATCAACACGGTACGCTTGGCGGTTTAATGGCAAGCTTGATGGATGGCACAGTCGCAATTTCAGATATGTTGCAACAAGGTGATTTAGGTATCGGGACATTGAGTGGATCGAATGGCGAATTAGTTATTCTTGACGGTGTTGCTTATCATGTTAATGAAGAAGGAAATGTCCATATTTTAACTGGTCAAGAGTTGGCTACTTATTCTGCAGTTACTAAATTCGTTCAACAACAGACTTTTCCAATTGAGCGATTAAAGGATAGCCAAGAAGTAAAACAAGAAATTTTAGATAAACTAAGTCCCAACTTGTTTGCTGCTGTGAAAATTACCGGAACTTTCCAGCATATGCATGTACGGGTGGTGCAAAAACAAGAAAAGCCTTATCCTAAATTTGTTGAAGTTGCAAGACATCAACCAGAATTTGAAACAAATGACGTGAAAGGGACGATTGTTGGCTTCTTTACCCCCAGTTTATTTCATGGGGCTTCTGTTGCAGGGTTTCATCTTCACTTCATTAGTGATGATCGTACTTTTGGTGGTCATGTTTTAGATTTTAAATTAAGTGAAGGCAAGGTCGCATTAGAAGAGCTAGAAGAGTTCCGTCAACATTTTCCGATTAATGACGAAGACTTTTTGGAACAAGAAATAGATTTTGATAGTATTTCAAAAGATATTGAAGAAGCTGAATAGTATATAGTTGAAAGTAGTAAAGGAATTTTCTTTACTACTTTTTTTTGCAAAAAAACCCTCTTATAAGAAAGAGGGAAGTGTTTTAAATATTAAATTCCTAGTAATGGTGCTGGATTTAAGAACCCTGACCATAAAGCTGTTGATACACCAAAGTGTAAATGAACACCAGTTGAATTACCTGTAGTTCCCATGCCGCCTAATACTTGTCCAGCACTCACAGATTGACCAACACTTACACTTGGTGATGAAACCATATGCATGTAGTAAGTGTAGTAGCCATCTGGATGTTGGATAACAACATGGTTCCCAGCTGACCAATGGAATCCTGATTCTACAACAGTTCCTGCTTTTGAAGCAAAAATTGATGTACCAGTTGCACCAGCGAAATCAATACCATCATGTTGGGTACCAGAAGCACCAGTTGGATCAACTCGTCCACCAAAAGGACTAGTAACAACTAATGAAATTCCTAGAGGTGATGCAAAACCACTTGCATTACTTGCAGGAGCGCTAGTTGATGGTGTTGGTGTAGAAACTACTGTATTATTATTTGCTGTTGCATCTGTAGCTGTTTGAGCCACTTGCGCTTGTTCTTGTGCCGTAGCTGCTGCTACTTGTGCCGCCGCTGCTTGTGCAGCAGTCTCAGCTTCAGCTGCTTGTTTTTCAGCTTCTTCAGCCGCTTTTGCTGCTGCTGCTTGGGCTTCTTTTTGGGCTTGTTGACGAGCTTCTTCTTCAGCTTTACGTTGTTCTTCTAAGACTTTCAAAGCTTCTTCACGTTTTCTTTCCGCTTCAGCTTGTTGTGCTTGATATTGTTCCTTTTGACTAACTTCAGTTGCTAAGTTTGCTTGAAGTTGATTTGCTTTTACATCTTGTGAAAGCTTTGTTTCAACTAGCTTATCTTGTTGTGCTTTTAATTCATTTGTTTTAGTGTTGATGGTTTCTAATTTTGTTTTGGCTTCAGTTTCTAGTTTTTTCAAGGAATCTTTATCGGCTTTTTGTTGCGTCATAGTTTCATTACTTGTAGAAACCATTTTAGTAACTGCTACTGTTTTTTCAACAAACTCACCAAATGATTCAGCATCGATTACAGCACTGACAAGATTCATTGAACCTTGGTCTGTTTGAACATTTCTGGCTTGTTCTTTTAAGCGTGCTTCACGTTTTTCGATTTTTTCTTGTAAAACTTGGATTTTACTAGTTAATTCACTTAATTTTTCTTCTTCAGTTGTTTTTTGTTTTAACACATCATTTACTTGTGTTTCTAAATCAGTAATTTCTTGTTGAATTGTACTTTGTTGTGTTTGAACTGCGCCCTGTTGGCCAGTTAAATCAGCAATTTTTTGATCTTGCTCAGCAATTTTTTGGTCATATTCATCAGCACTTGCCGCTAAAGGGCCGCCTAACGTTAGTGCACATACTAGTAATGCAGTAGATTTCTTGAATTTGATCATTTTTAATCCTCACTTAATCCTTTTATTTATCTCAATAATTTATTGTCAATTCTTCGATAATACCATAATTGATTATATAGAAATATTTGAAGGAAAAAAGTAAAAACGATGAATTTTTATCCAATCGTATTTTTTGTAACCAAATTGAAATAAAAATCTAGTTCATTTATCTTGAAATCAGCTTGACACAGTCGCAATTATTTGATTTTATTCCAATTATCAGTTGAAATGATAAAGTAATCTATATTGCACCTAAGGAGATGACAAAAATGAGTTGGAAAAATCAAGAAGAAAAAAAGGCAGCTTATGATTTATTGTTGATGCAACAAGAAGCATTGTTGGAAGGAGAAAGTGATCTCATTTCGATATTAGCAAATTCATCTGCATTGTTAAATATGACCTTACCAGATACTGTTTTTGCAGGGTATTATCTTTATAAGAACGAAGAATTAATTTTAGGACCTTTTCAAGGTGGGGTTTCTTGTGTGCATATCAAACTGGGCAAAGGAGTATGTGGTGAAGCAGCGGAAAAGAGACAAACAATGATAGTTGATAATGTTTTAACTCATAAAAATTATATCGCTTGTGATTCTAGTGCTCGTTCTGAAATTGTTGTTCCAATTGTGAAAAAGGATAATTTGATTGGTGTGTTAGATATCGATAGTACAGAAATCGGTAGTTATGATCAAATGGATCGAGAATATTTAGAGAGATATATTGCATTATTAATGAAGTATGTGGATTAAATGATCTAATAAGATGATTATATGAGAAATATTCGGTTTGTATAGCAATCTTTTTGAAGAAATGTTACGATGTAAACGTAGTCAAATTAATCAATGAGGTGAATATATGAATAAAGAAGCGATTATTGTTGGAAGAAACTATGAATGTCGTAAAAATGATTTTGCCCGTCCGATCATTGGTGAGGTGATTCAGTTAGAAGATGACAAGTGTGTGGTTGATGTTCAACGATTTTATGGACTGGATGTCGATAAAATTGATGCGTCTAACGGCAAAATAGAAGTTAAATATAGTGAAATTCACGGCGTTTCTAATGGTGTATTCTTTAATTAAATATCTTTGAGAGCTTTATCTTGAGTTTGAATTACAAAAAGACTCCTTAGCATTTTGCTAAGGAGTCTTTTTAACGTAATCCTTGGTATAATTCTGAAGCAAGGATTTCTTTGATAACTTCACCATTATAACCTTTTGGGGTTGATTCATCTGGGCTATTTTTATAGCGATAATCAACTAATTTTTCATCTTTGTAGTAAGCCCAAATCATTTCATCGCCGATTTCTTCAAGATCTGCCCGCAAGTCTAACAATAAATCACTGATTGAATCGTAGTAATTCATTTGCTCACCTCCTACATCTATTTTAGGCAAAAGGATAGCAGAGCGCAAGTTGTTATGATTTTATAATAACGAAATCAAATAGTCACCGAACTCACTAGTTGAAAGGGCCTCAATCTTCAATGCAGAAGCGAAATCTTTAGTTACTTTATAATCTTTTAGTGCTACTTCGATGGCGTTGATAATTTTTTGACTGGCTTCATTCCAGCCTAAGTAATCTAACATCATCGTTGCCGAAAGTAATAATGAGCAGGGATTAGCATAGCCTTTACCTGCAATATCCGGTGCTGTTCCATGAGTAGATTCAAAAATAGCGAAGCCGGTTTGATAATTAATATTTGCACCAGGCGCGATGCCAATGCCACCAACTTGTGCTGCTAGAGCGTCAGAAATGTAATCTCCATTTAAATTAGTTGTCGCAACAACTTGAAATTTTTCTGGATATAATAAAATTTGTTGTAAAAAATTGTCAGCTATCACATCGTCGACGATAATTTTTCCAGCAGCTTTAGCTTCTTCTAAAGCAGCATCAGCAGCAGCTTGATTTTCCTGAGTCAGAATATCGTGATATTCTTTCATTGTAAAAGTTTGCGGGAAATCATTTTTCAATAATTCATAACCCCAATTTTTAAAGCCACCTTCAGTGAATTTCATGATATTGCCCTTATGAACGAGCGTTAAGCGCGTAAGCTTGTTTGAAATAGCATACTCAACTGCTGAGCGAACAAGACGCTGGCTACCTTCCTTAGAGATTGGTTTGATTCCAAGAGCCGTAGTTTCAGGGAAGCGAACTTTACTGACATTTAATTGTTTATTCAAAAAATTAAACAATTCTGCTTCCTCTTTGGAATCCTTCTCAAACTCAATCCCAGCATACACATCTTCAGTGTTTTCTCGAAAAATTGTCATATTGGTTTTTTCAGGTTCCTTTAATGGTGAAGGAACGCCAGGGAAATACCGAACAGGCCGCACGCAAGCATATAAGTCAAAATCTTGTCGTAAGGTCACATTTAGCGAACGAAATCCTTCGCCAATTGGGGTAGTTAATGGACCTTTAATAGCAATTTTATACTCTGAAATGGCTGCTAATGTTTCTTCAGGTAACCAAGTACCTGTTTCTTCAAAAGCTTTTCCACCAGCTAAAACTTCCAACCAATTAATTTTTTTCTCATCTTGATAGGCAGCAGTTACCGCGGCATCTACCACTTTTTCAGTAACTTGCCAAATCTCAGGGCCAATACCGTCACCGGCAATATAAGGAATAGTAGGTGTATTAGACAATTAGGCACGCTCCTTTATTTTTTTTCTGATAACTAAGGGTAAAATACCTTGGTTTTTCCAATAATCAATATCGGCCTGCGCATCAAACCGTAATTTTACTTGAAATTTTAATGGGTTTTCACCAGTTACAGAAACTGTAACTAACTGTTGAATTGTAGGTTCATCTGGTAAATCAAAGCTGAATTGTTCATTTCCAGTCAATCCTAAAGTCTCGGCATTTTCTCCCGGTAAATATTCAAATGGGACAATACCCATCATAACTAGATTACTACGATGAATTCGTTCATAACTCTCAGCTAAAACAGCTTTTACACCCAATAAGGCAGTTCCTTTAGCTGCCCAATCGCGGGAAGAACCCATACCATAGTCCTTTCCAGTTAAAATGACAGTATTTTGATGGTTTTCTTGATATTTCATTGCTGCATCATAGATTGACATTTCTTCGCCAGTTAGTAAATATTTGGTATAGCCGCCAGTTATTTCAGGTGTTAATTGATTTTGCAGCCGAATATTGCCAAAAGTTCCCCGCATCATTACTTCATGATTGCCTCGTCGTGAACCAAATGAATTAAAATCTTTGTAAGTTAAGCCAGCAGCTTTTAAATATTTTCCAGCTGGAGAATCCAAACCGATATTTCCAGCAGGTGATATATGATCTGTCGTAACAGTATCACCAAATTTTGCTAAAACCGCTAAATTAGATAAATCTTGATTGATGGTAACTTCTTCTGTTAAGTCTTCGAAAAAAGGTGGGTTTGCTATATAAGTCGAAGCATCATCCCAACTATAGACAGCACCTGCTGATGTTTCAATTTGATTCCAACGTTGATTTGAATGATAAACATCCTTGTAAGCTTCTGTGAAATCTTCAGGTTCTAAATAATTAGCAATATAATTTTCGACTTCTTTATTACTAGGCCATAAATCTTCTAGATAAACGGGTCCTGCTGGGCCTGATCCAATTGGTTCATTGGTTAAATCTTTAGTGACCGTCCCAGCTAATGCATATGCAATGACTAAAGGTGGTGAAGCCAAATAGTTTGCTTTGATCAATGGATGAATCCGTCCTTCAAAATTCCGATTGCCAGATAAAACAGCCGAAACAACCAAATCATTTTCCTTAATTGTTTCTTCGATAGCGGGATCTAAAGGACCAGAATTACCGATACAAGTGGTACAGCCATAACCAACTAAATCAAAACCAAGCTGTTCCAGATAAGGCATTAAACCACCTTTTTCTAAATAACTTGTGACAATTTTTGATCCAGGGGCTAATGAAGTTTTAACAAAATCAGGAACGGCTAATCCTTTTTCAATCGCATTTTTGGCTAATAGTCCAGCGGCCACCATGACCGATGGATTTGAAGTGTTTGTACAGCTTGTAATTGCAGCCAATGCTAAATCACCAGTTTGTAGTTTTTCATTGCGATCTTTGACTACAGCAGTTTTTTGAATTTCTGCTGTTGTTAACCCAAATCCTTGAGGACCTGCCGGATTCGTTAAGGTCGTTTTAAAATTTTCTGCTACTTCTTTAACTGGAATGCGGTCTTGTGGACGTTTCGGTCCAGCTAAAGCTGGTTGAATATCAGCTAAATTTAAATGGATAATCCGTGAATATTCAGCTTCTTTTGTTGGGTCGTAAAATAAATGATTTGCTTTAGTGTAAGCTTCTACTAGTGCAATTTGTTCTTCTGAACGTCCAGTCAGACGTAAGTATTTCAAAGTTTCCTGATCAATCGGGAAATAACCACAAGTGGCTCCATATTCTGGTGCCATATTAGCAATAGTTGCTCGGTCAGAAAGATTGAGTTTTTGATAACCTTCGCCGAAATACTCAACGAATTTTCCAACAACTTTTTCGTTTCTAAGCAGTTGTGTCAAATGTAAAGCTAAATCAGTTGCATTTGTACTAGGATGGAGTTGACCACTTATTTTCACACCAATTACTTCAGGTGTTGGAAAATAAGAAGCTTCTCCTAAAATTGCCGCTTCGGCTTCAATCCCACCAACTCCCCAGCCTAAGACACCTAAGCCATTGATCATAGTTGTGTGAGAATCAGTTCCTTCTAAAGAATCAGGGAAAAGAATTTTTTCGCCTGCTTTTTCAGCGGTTAGAACAACATCAGATAGATACTCTAAATTTACTTGGTGAATAATGCCTGTTTCAGGAGGGACAACCTCAAAATTATCGAAAGCTTGTTGCGCCCACTTTAAAAATTGATAACGCTCATGATTACGTTCGAATTCTTTTTCGGTATTGTATGCTAGACTGGTTTGCTTTCCAGCACAATCAACTTGAACCGAATGATCGACTACTAGTGTCACGGGAATTTCTGGATTAATTAGTTGCGGTTTGCCACCCAGTTTAACGACAGCATCTCGCATCGCTGCTAAGTCGACAATGGCAGGTACACCTGTAAAATCTTGTAAAATGACACGAGAAGGTCGGAAAGGAATCACGCCGTCTGGTTTTTTTGCATCGTAATTCACTAAATCAGCTAAATCTTCGGATTCATTGTGACGGATTAAACTCTCTAATAATATGCGAATGCTGTAAGGATACTTCGAGATATCTTTTCCCAAGGAACTTACAGTTGATTCTAAATCAAAAAAGGTATATTGTTCGTTATTTACTGTTAGCTTTTTTTTGTTATCCAAAATCTATAACCTCCATCATTGTTATTTCATAGAAATCTTTTGACTAATTATACGGTGAAAAAAAAAGAAAGTAAATCTATTTGTTAAAAGTATTTCATTTTAAAATAATGATGCTATAATGTAAATCAAATTACTTATGCATAAAAAGATTGGTTAGGAGGACATATCCATGTTAGATTTGAATCAAATGGCAGCGCTTTGCAGAAAAGAAGACCAATTAGATACTTCATTATATAATAAATATGATGTAAAAAAAGGTTTACGAGATATTGATGGGAAAGGTGTTTTGGCAGGTTTGACTAATATTTCTACAATTTATCCACAAAAAATTGTAGATGGAAAAATTATCTCTGATAAAGGAGAGCTACGTTATCGAGGAATTGATATTAATCAATTGGTAGGTGGCTTTGTTTCTGAAGAGCGTTTAGGCTTTGAAGAAATTAGTTTTTTGTTATTATTTGGACAGTTACCAACCTCACATGAACTTGAAAATTATCAGCAGATTATTGCTAAAAAACGAACGCTCCCGAAAAACTTCACGAGAGATGTTATCATGAAAAAACCTTCTCATAGTATTATGAATGCGATGTCACGAAGTGTTCTGACCCTTGGCTGTTATGATGACCAAGCAGATAATACGTCAATTGAAAATGTTTTGGATCAAAGTCTTTCATTAATAAGTATCTTTCCGATGTTAGCAGTCTATGCTTACCATGCCTATAATCATTATGATAATCAAGGAAGTATGTATATCCATCGACCAGATGAATCTTTAAGTGCAGCCGAAGCAATATTAACAATGTTACGACCAGATAAAAAATATACTTTCCAAGAGGCACAAACTTTAGATATGGCATTAGTTCTACATATGGAACATGGCGGTGGGAATAACTCAACATTTACCACTCGAGTAGTGACTTCCAGTGGCACAGATACTTATTCAGCCATTGGCGCAGCATTGGGATCATTAAAAGGACCTAAACATGGTGGCGCAAATATTAAAGTGACACAAATGATGGATTTTTTGAAAAAAGAAATTACTGATCCTACGGATGATGAAGAAATCTATAATTATTTGAAAAAAATTCTAAACAAAGAAGTCTTTGACCAACAAGGGTTGATTTATGGTATGGGTCACGCAATTTATGGAGATTCTGATCCAAGGGCAACAATTTTCAAAAATTATGTTGAAAAATTAGCGAGTGAAAAGGGTTCAGAAGCACAAGCAGAATTTGACTTGTATCGACGTATCGAATATTTGGCCCCCAAAGTAATTGCTGAAGAACGAAATATTTATAAAGGTGTGAGTGCCAATATCGATTTCTTCTCGGGGTTTGTCTATCATATGCTGGGATTGCCGGAAGAATTATACACACCAATGTTTGCGATTGCCAGAATTGTTGGCTGGTCTAGTCATCGGATTGAAGAGTTGGTAAATGGTAATAAAATCATTCGTCCGGCCTACATGGAAGTATCTCATGATTTAGAGTACACGCCGATTGATTTAAGAGGATAAATAATAGGAGATAAGCAAATTAATGCTTATCTCCTATTATTTTTTTGAACTTTTCAAAAACAGGGGTTACTTCAGTTAAATCATGATAGCCGTAAAAAAGCATGCGACCATTTTTAAAACTGGTCATATTATACTGATTTAGTTTTATTTGAATAGCTAAATTATTTTTCTTGTAAGTTAAGTTTTCTTTTTGGGCGTACTTTTCCAGCAATTGAAGATCTATATTAGAAAAATTTGCTTGAAAAATATTACCACAGGCTTTTTTTAATGATACGGTTTGGGTTTCAATCGGCAGCTTATGTTTTGAGCAAACAGGACAATCTGTGTTTTTAGAAATTTTAAATTGGTAAGTATGAAAAGGCCAAGCTTCAATGACGTGCATCGTGTGCCAATCAATCAATTTTGGCTCAACAATTAACTGAAAAGCTAATGAAATTTGAATGCTAGAAATCATTGGAATTAATGGTGTAATTACCCCTAAAGTTTCACAGCTTTGTCCTTCTAATTCAGTAAGATTAGGAAAAACACAATTTAAACAAGGTCCCTTACTAGGGTGTAGCGCCATTACTTGTCCACTTGTCCCTCCACATGAGGCAAAAATAAAAGGTTTTTTATAATGCAAACAAAAATCATTAATGAAACTGCGAACTAAAAAATTATCGGTACAATCTAATACTAAATCCACCATTTGAAATTGTTCAAAAATACCATGGTCAAAGTAAGCTTGTTGCGTAGTGACTTCGACAGCAGGATTAATTTGTTGTAATTGTTCTGCAGCAGCAATTACTTTTGGCCTTTTTTTTTCTGCATCTGCCGTTGTAAAAAGTGTTTGACGCTGTAAGTTACTTAATTCGACGGTGTCAGGATCAATTAAAAATAAGTGTTTAATTCCAGCACGAACAAGCTGCTCAGCAGCATATGTACCAAGAGCGCCACAGCCAACAATTAGAATAGTTGCTTGAGTAATTTTATCTTGTCCGGTTTGTCCAATTTTTGAAACACGGATTTGACGATCATAACGGTTCATAGCTTTTTCCTCACAATTTGATAAAATAAATGTAATAACTATCTCAAAAGTAACATATAAAGCAGTTTTTGTAATTGTATTTTTTAAGATTGAATTTCTAGGAGGACTAATAAATGGATAATTTAACGCATTTTAATCAGCAAAATCGTGCCAAAATGGTGGATGTTAGTGAGAAAGCTGTAACCACTAGAGAAGCAACTGCGACGGTGAAAATTATTATGGCAGAAGAAACGCTACAACGAATTCATGCGGGACAAGTGAAAAAAGGAGATGTGTTGGCGGTTGCACAAGTTGCTGGAATTATGGCTGCAAAAAAAACCAGTGAATTAATTCCCATGTGTCATCTTTTGCCGTTAAGTGGTGTGGATATTCATTTCTCTGACAATCAGATTGATACGTTAACAATTACAGCAACTGTAAGAGTGAATCATCAGACCGGTGTTGAAATGGAAGCCTTGACCGCTTGTCAAATTACAGCTCTGACCGTTTATGATATGTGTAAAGCGATGGATCGAGGAATGCAAATTACGGACTGTCATTTAATAGAGAAAAAAGGTGGTAAGAGTGGTCACTTTGTTTACAAATAAGAATCAATCTTAAATAATAAAAAAATATATTTTTTTAGGTATCAAAAAAATTATTTTTGTAATATAATATTTGGTAAGGAAACGTTTGCAAAAATAAGCGTAGGAGAACTTTTATAGGAAGGTATGTTCTTATGGCCATCATAAAATTACAAACAGAACCAATCCAAGTAAACGAACTGTATCAACAATTAAAAGATCCGAAATTTGGTGGGATTGTGACTTTTAATGGCACAATTCGTGAGTGGACCGGGGACATACAAACTCAAAAAATTGAGTATACTGCTTACCATCAAATGGCGATCAAAGAATTAGAAAAATTAGCAGCCCCTGTGGAAGCAAAGGGAGCTCGTGTAATTATTGTTCATCGCTTAGGGGAACTAGCTGTGACTGATGAAGCAGTTTTTATTGGCGTGGCAATGCCGCATCGTAAAGAGGCTTTTGAAGGTTGTGAATATATCATTGATCATTTAAAGGAAACTGTCCCAATTTGGAAAAAAGAATTGAACAAAAACGAAACAAGATGGGGAGGAACGATGAATGGTGAAGACAATTAAATTATTTGCTTATCTAAGTGAGCAAGTCAGTCCAGAGGTTTCATTGGAATTACCAGAACAAATTGATAAAGAGATTATTCTTTCAGCAATGAGTCATGCTTATCCATTGTTTAAAGGAGAAATTAAGACGTGTAACGTGGCAATCAATCAACAATTTGTGATTGACGAAAGCTATTTTTCTCACGATGTTGCTGAAATTGCTTTGATACCGCCAGTTAGTGGAGGTTAGAACTATGATGAAACCAGAAACGAAAATTTTAAAAGATCGTTTTGGGCGAGTCCATGATTATGTTCGTATTTCTGTGACTGATAAATGCAATCTCCGTTGTGTTTATTGTATGCCAGAAGAAGGATTACCTTTTTTTCCAGATGACAAAGTATTAAGTGGTCATGAAATTATTCAAATGGTAGAAAATTTCGCTGCTATGGGTGTAAAAAAAATACGCCTGACAGGAGGAGAACCATTATTACGGCAAGATATTGAAGAAATAATTACTGGTATTGCTGAAATTCCTGAAATTGAAGATATTTCAGTTACAACCAATGGTTTAGCATTAGTTAAAAAAGCTGAAAAATTATACCAGGCAGGATTAAATCGCTTGAATATTAGTTTGGATACTTTTGATCCAGTTAGTTACAAAACAATGACTCGCGGTGGCCAATTACAACGAGTACTAAATGGAATTGAAGTCGCTAGCCAGTTGCCTTTTGATAAAATCAAAATTAATACGGTTATTATCAATGGTCAAAATGATCATGAAATGGTTGATTTTTTAAAATATTCCATTGATCATGATGTTAATGTTCGCTTTATTGAATTTATGCCGATTAGTCAGGAAAATAAAGCGGACTGGGCGAAACAATATATGGGTATTGAACAAGTTTTTGATATTTGTGATATGCAAGGTTGGAAAGTTGAAGCAATCGATTTAGCAGGAAACGGTCCTTCTGACAATTATAAAATAATTGGTGGAAAAGGGAGCTTCGGCTTGATTCATCCGATCAGCTGCAATTTTTGTGAAAGCTGTAATCGTCTGAGAGTTACTGCGGATGGTTGTGTGAAATCTTGTTTATATTGGGATGAAGAGGATAGCGTTAGAGAAGAAATTGCTGATTTTTCAGCTTTTGAAGAAAAAATTCAAACTATTTTAGGGACAAAACCAGAAAATCATGAAATGGCCTTAGCAGAAGCTGATAAAGTAAAAGATAAGAAGCCAACCTGGCGACACATGAGTCAAATTGGTGGGTAAATAAAGTGCTAAATAATTTTAAACACACCAAACTTTTTTTCAATAAAGCGCTATCTTTTAAATTGTGAACGTGGTAATCTTAAAATAAGATTACTACGTTTTTTTATGAAGGAGGGATTTATTTGCAAACAATAGCAACAAAAGATGCAGTCGGTATGAGACTAGTCCAAGACGTAACTCAGATTATTCCAGGTGAAAAAAAAGGTCCTCGCTTTAAAAAAGGGCATTTGATAAAGTCTGAAGATGTTCCAATTTTGTTATCGATGGGGAAAGAAAATCTCTACGTTTGGACAGAATCTGACGATATGCTCCACGAAGAGGCGGCAGCGGAAATATTATATCAAATGTGTGCTTCGGAAAATGTTTATCCAACTGATGTTTCAGAAGGAAAAATTGAAGCAAAATCTAAAGTCTCGGGTTTATTAAAAGTTGACGTGGAACGTTTAAAGAAACTCAATAGCTTTGGTGAAATGATGATTGCGACAAAGCCAACTTATTTTGAAGCTGAAAAAGATCAGACTGTTGCAGGAATGCGTGTTATTCCTTTATTTATTGAAAAAGAAAAAATGAATCAAGTTGTTGAGTTAGTTGGCCCAGCACCGTTACTTGAGATTGCGCCATTTAAGTTTAAAAAAGTTGCAATCGTTACTACAGGGAGTGAAATTTTTAAAGGACGAATTAAAGACGGCTTTGAACCAGTGCTTAGAAAAAAAATGGCCGCCTATCCGACTGAAATTGTAGCAGTGAAAATAGTTGATGATCAATTATCTATGATTAAAGAAGCGGTTAACGAAATGTTGGCAATTGCCGATATCGTTTTATGTACAGGTGGAATGAGTGTTGATGCTGACGATCTGACACCGCGAGCAATTAATGAAAGTGCGGATGATTTTGTAACATATGGAACGCCAGTTTTACCGGGCGCCATGTTTGCGTTGGCTTATACAAAAACCGGTCAAGCAATCATGGGATTGCCAGGCTCAGTTATTTTTGCTAAACGAACTGTTTTTGACCTTATTTTCCCTCGTATTATGGCAGATATACCGGTCGATTTTTCTGATATTGCTGATTTAGGACACGGTGGATTATTGTAGAAAGTAGGGATTTTATGTCACCATTTATGCTGTCAATGAAGACGGCACTAGTTTCGATTTTGATTACTTTTGTATTGGGCTTACTAACGGCAAAGTTCGTTAGTGGTTTACGGCACAAAAGTATTCGAGCAGTTTTTGATGGCCTTTTAACTTTACCAATGGTTTTACCGCCAACAGTTGCTGGTTTTTTCTTATTATATCTTTTTGGTGTTCAGCGACCATTAGGGAAATTATTTTTGGAAATATTTAATTGGCGGATTGCATTTTCATGGGGGGCAACGGTGATTGCAGCAGTAGTCATTTCTTTTCCATTGATGTATCGATCCGCTCTGGGTGCATTAGAGCAGGTGGATGAAAACTACTTGTATGCCGCTCGAACATTAGGATTATCCGAAACCTATATATTTTTACGGATACAGCTCCCTTTGGCAACTCCTGGAATTTTATCAGGTGGAATTTTAGCATTTGCCAGAGGTTTGGGAGAGTTCGGAGCCACAGCGATGATTGCCGGAAATATTCCAGGAATTACTCGTACCTTGCCGTTATCAATATATTCTTACGTGTCTGCGGGTCGTATGCAAGACGCCTATAAAGAAGTAGGAATTATTGTCGTATTTTCATTTGTTATTGTTGTGCTAATGAATGTGCTAACATTTAAAAGAAGAAAAAAGGGAAAAATATGAGCTTAGAATTGAAGATAAAAAAGAAACTACAGGAATTTACTCTTTCAGCAGAAATTACTTCACAGGATGATTTGACTGCATTATTAGGAGCTTCTGGTTCTGGAAAAAGTATGCTTTTAAAATGTATCGCTGGAATTGAAACACCAGATGAAGGATATATTCGTTTAAACGGACGAACTTTATTTGACTCGCAGAAAAAAATCAATTTGAAACCGCAAAAAAGAAAAGTAGGCATTTTATTTCAAAATTACGCTTTGTTTCCTAACTTCACTGTCCGTCAAAATATTGCTAGTGGATTAAAGAAAAAATCTAATCAACGAACCAACCAGCTATTACAGCAATTCGAGCTAGAAAACATAGCTAATCAATACGGCGAAGAGTTATCAGGTGGTCAGCAGCAAAGGGTAGCATTGGCTCGTTTGTTAGCGAGTGAACCTGAAATTTTATTATTAGATGAACCTTTTTCCGCGTTGGATACTTTTTTAAAAGATAAAGTCGAATTAGAAATGAAAAATTTCATTAATAATTATCAAGGAGACGTGTTCATTGTTACCCACAATCGTAACGAAGCCTATCGTTTATGTGAAAAACTAATTATTTTGCATCAAGGGGAAACGCTTGAACAAGGTGATTTAAAAAGGATTTTCGCAAAACCTAAGTATTTGGCCACATCAAAATTAACTGGCTGTAAAAATTTTTCAGCAATCGAAAAAATAAGTGATTATCAACTACGTGCGCTTGATTGGGGTATTGAGCTAACAACTAATGAAAAAATATCAATAGACATTAGTTATATTGGTATACGTTCTCATTATTTTCAAACAGGACAAGTAGGAGAGCAAAATACGTTTGAAGTGACAGTAATCGATCAAACAGAGAGTCCTTTTGAAATTCAAAAATATTGTCAGACTGAATATTCAGACGAAATCATCTGGTGGGAATATGAAAAAAATCAAAAAGCAGCTGAAAATTTTTCGGTTTATTTGAAAATTTCACCTAAAAATATTCAATTACTTAAAAATTAGGAGGTGAAAAAAGTGGCTTTTAAAGTCGTTGTAATAACTGCAAGTGACAGTGGCTATGCTGGAAAAAGAGAAGATTTAAGTGGAGAAAAAGTAATTGAAATTTGTCAAAAAAATCAGTTGTCTGTCATAAAAAAAATAATCTTACCTGATGAAGCTGCCTTATTAAGTCAAACGATGGAACAAATAGCTGATCAAGAAGAAGCTGATTTAATCTTAACGACTGGCGGTACGGGCCTTGCTCCGAGAGATTGTACACCAGAAGCAACACTAGCCATTGCGGATCGAATGGTTCCTGGTTTTTCAGAAGCAATGCGCAGCTTAAGCTTGCAAATAACAAAGCGGGCGATGCTAAGTCGGGGCGTTTCGGTTACAAGAAAAGCTACATTAATCATTAACTTACCGGGAAGCACCAAAGCAGTTGATGAGTCTTTGTCCTACATTATTGATCAAATCCCTCATGCATTGGCCTTATTAAAGAATCAAAAGCAAGCTTCTCAAAATCATTTTGAAAAATAAATATTTTTTATAAAAGATTATTGACGTTTTTTGAAATTATTTAGATAATTAAGATAAGTCAAACAAGAGGAGGAATAAAATGAAGAAAAAAATATTAGTATGGTTGTTGGGACTATCGATTCTTGGTGTGTTTACTGTTGGTGAGAAAGTAGACGCCGCAGAAATGTTAAGATTGTACAATCCTAATTCAGGTGAACATTTTTACACGGCTGACGGAACTGAAAAAAATCAATTAGCATCCGCTGGCTGGCAGTACGAAGGAACAGGCTGGGTAGCTCCAGATAATGGAGATCCGGTTTATCGTGTGTATAATCCGAATGTAGGAGATCACCACTATACCCTAAACGTAAGTGAAAAAGATCATTTAATTTCAGTTGGTTGGCAATATGAAGGGATTGGCTGGTATTCAGACACGCAAGAAACAGTTGCCGTTTACCGCGCATATAATCCAAACGCACAAACCGGTAGCCATAATTACACAACAAATACTGGTGAGCAACAAAGTTTATTATCAGCAGGTTGGCATGATGAAAATATTGGTTGGTATGCCATTGGAGAAGGACGACCAATAGTCAATCCATCTACTCCTGGTAATTCTAACAATAGCGGCGTTTATGTTGATGCCCAAGGAAATGGATTAATTAAAGGTTCTCAAAATAATATTTATCATATTCCAGGAAGTAAGTATTATGATCGTACAACAAATGTTGTTGCGTGGTTTAAAACTATTGCCGAAGCTGAGGCTGCTGGATATCGTGCACCTCAAAATTAACAAAAAAGGATTCATGCACTCATAAGAATGCATGAATCCTTTTTATCATATTATTTTTCTGGAGTAAAACCGTAATCTTTGAAAATATCACTAGCTGCGTCAGATTTTAAGTATTTTAAAAATGTTGCAGCAGCTTTGCTGTTTTTACTGTCTTTGATTTGTCCAATTGGATAAACAATTGGTTCTGTTAAGCTATCTTCCGGTGCTGTTGCTACGATTTCAACTTTGTCAGTTGTTTTAGCATCTGTTTCATAGACTAGCCCTGCATTGGCGCTACCTTCAGCTACCCAATTTAGTACCTCTGTTACATTTGTTCCTTGAGAAAACTTACTTTGTAATTCATCCCACAAACCTAATGAAGTTAAAGCTTCTTGTGCATATTGTCCCGCTGGTACGCTCGCAGGATCACCAATTGCAATGGTTTCAGCTTTTGTTAAATCGTCAAAGCTCGAGATATCATCTGGATTGTCAGTAGGAACAATTAAGACTAATTTGTTTTCTAGAAGATTGCTGACTGTTTTATCATCAATAAAGCCACCTTCTTCTAAAGCTGTCATTTGTGCAGTCGCTGCAGAGAAGAAAATATCAGCATCTAAACCTTGTTCAATTTGCGTTTGCAATTTACCTGAACTATCATAAGTTCCTTCAATCGTCACATTTGGATGTTCTTTCTCATAAGCTGGGATTATTTTTTCTTCAAATGCATATTGCAAGCTGGCTGCAGCTGCAATTTTAACGGTAACTTTTTCCTCGCTACTGCTGGCTCCACTGCTGTCAGTTGCTGATGAGTTGGAACTTGTATCATTACCGCTGCCACACCCACCTAGTAATAATAAAGATACTCCTGCTGCTAATAAACCAAATTTCAATTTTTTCACGTCAAATATCCTCCTACTTCTTTTTGATAAATTAAGTTTAGCACGCTATTCGTGTAAAAGATAGCGTTTTCTAAAAAAAAATAAGTATAAACAAATTTTTTTTAGTTTTTTTAGAAACAACTAAAAAAACTGATGTAACAGTATTTGTAACCAAAATATTTTTTTGGTCTGTTTGTTTTTACTAATAATTGATGATATAATTTGTAAGAAGAAATTTTTTTAGCAAAAAAATAGAGCGGTTACATATTACAAAATAATCATAATTTAAGAAAAGTAGGTGATATTTATGAAAGAAATATTTGAATTTTTGTTACAGCAATTTGAAGAGAAAAAACCAGTAGTCTTAGTTACTGTTGTCAATAGTCATGGATCAGCACCAAGAAAACAAGGAGCGAAAATGCTAGTTGGTGAAGAGGGGATTCTAGCAGGGACGGTAGGAGGTGGAAAAGTTGAGTACACTTGTATCACAAAAGCTCAAGATTTATTAACGAAAAAAGAAAATGCTTTTGAGAAATATAAACTGACGCCTAAGGAAGCGGCAGGTTTGGGTATGGTTTGTGGTGGACAAGTGGAAATGCTGTTCCAATATTTATCCTTTGAAACAAAAGAATTATTTACAGTGATTAATCAGGCTTTAACTGCTTTACAAAACAATCAAGCTGCTTATTTATTGACAGCGTTGGATTTAGATTCAGATCAACCCATCATCTTTTTGGCTGAGAAATCAGAAGATACAGAGGATTTTCCTGAGAAGAGCGGAGTGATTATTTATCAAGAAAATGAGTATATTGCAGAGGTTCTAAGCCAGCCTGGGAAAGTTTATATTTTCGGAGGCGGGCACGTTTCTCAAGCTTTAGTTCCTGTTTTACAGTATTTAGATTTTTATACAGTCGTACTAGATGATCGTCCGGAATTTTTAACAGACGTACTTTTTCCAGCAGCTGATCAACGAAAGCTGGTAGATTTCGAAAATATTCCAGCAACAGTAGAAATTACCAAAGATGATTTTGTCATCTCGGTGACAAGAGGACATTTATTTGATTTCAAAGTTGCTGTTCAACTGTTGCATTCACCTGCTTACTATATCGGTATGATGGGCAGTGCTCATAAAATTGCAGTTCAAAAGAAGAAATTAAAAGAATCAGGTTTTAGCCAAACTGAAATAGAGCGAATTTATATGCCAATTGGTTTATCAATTAAAGCCGAAACACCACCAGAATTGGCGATTAGTATTGCAGGAGAGTTAATCAAAGTTAGAGCTGAAAAAAATGAAAACTAAACCGACTAAAGAATTATCTGAATGTTTTAACTTACCTGAAAAAGCCGTTGTTTCAATTATTGGCAGTGGTGGTAAGACAACTCTGTTAAACTACTTGGCGCAAAAATATGCAGCTGAAAAAGTTTTAGTTGCCACAACGACGAAAATGAGGATGCCTGAAAAGAATGAGTATGATCAAATATATTTTTCTGAGTTTGACCAATTAGGTAAAAAAAGCGGAATTAGTTTTGCAGCAAGAGTAACGTCAGATGAAGAAAAAGTGACTTTTCCTTCTGATCCGGCTGTCCGTGCATCTTTTGCAAATTTTGATCAGGTTTTTTTAGAAGCGGATGGTTCGAAACAATTGCCATTAAAGGCTTGGGCTGATTTTGAACCAGTCATTTTGCCAGAGACAACGGTCACAATCGGTGTGCTGCCAATCAAAGCCTTGCATAAAAAAATTAATACAACTACGGTGCATCGCTTACCATTATTTTTAGAATGGCTGTCTGTTGTGGCTGAGAAAGAAATAAGTTTAAAGCTCCTTGCTGAAATTGTAATCCAAGAAAAAGGTTTATTTTATTTAGCGCAGGGAATAGAAATATTATTCATTAACCAAGTAGATACAAAAGATGATCTAGAAAATGCTCAACAATTAGCAGAAGAAATCAATCAATTTCCCCATCAAATAACTAAAATCATTGCTGGTAGTGGGCAAAAAGAAGAGGGAATAATTTTATGGGAAAAATAAATGAAACAATCGTCGTGATTCGTGGCGGTGGAGATTTGGCAACTGGTGTAGTTCAAAAATTTCAACGAACGGGCTTTAAAGTATTGATTTTGGAAATAGCCCAACCGCTGGCGATTAGACGAACAGTTGCGTTGTGTTCCGCAGTTTACGATGGTGTTTATCAAGTGGAAGATATTAAGGCTAGAAGAGCAGATTCATTTGAGGAAATAAACAAAATCTGGCAAGCGAGTGAGGTACCAATTCTAATTGATCCTGAAGGAAAATCTATTGAAAAACTGAAGCCAACCATCGTGGTAGATGCGATTTTGGCTAAACGTAATTTAGGAACCAGTCAACAATTAGCACCGATAACTATCGCATTAGGCCCAGGATTCACGGCTGGAAAAGATGTAGATATTGTAATCGAAACCATGCGCGGACACGCATTAGCTAAATTAATTTTTTCTGGAACAGCTTTACCGAACACGGGTGTCCCAGGAATTATCGGTGGCAAAAGTAATGAAAGAGTGATTCATTCACCTGCTGGTGGTAAAGTTGAACATATCCATCAAATTGGAGATCGGGTAAAAAAAGATCAGGTACTTTTTAAAGTTGATAATGTGGAAGTGAAGTCTCCATTAGATGGCACCTTAAGAGGATTAATTGAAGCAGGGTTAACTATTCGAAAAGGTTTAAAAGTAGCTGATGTTGATCCACGACCGTCAGAAGAAATTGATTATTTAGCTATTTCTGACAAAGCTCGAGCATTAGGGGGGGCGGCTTTGGAGGCGGCCTTTATTAAAATGAATCAACTGAAAAGTTTGGAGTAATATCCAAACTTTTTTTGAAAAAAAGGACCTGAACTATTTTTAGTTCAGGCCTAGAATTTATCCAATGTAATTGTATAGAGTATATTTTGAAATGTTGAAAAACTTCGCTACTTTGTCTCCTGATTTAGTAATCAAGAAAGCACCTTTTTTATTCAAGAACTGGATGCTCTTAACTTTATCTTCTTTAGTCATTAGAGCCACAGGTTTACCAACGATTCGGACAGATTCCAAAATTAATTCATCAAGTAATTGATTGACGTTTTTTGGAATCAAACTATTGTCAGTTGTTGTCTCTTCTTCAGAAGTGGCAGTTAGTTTATGCAACGCATTTTCAGCTGCAAAGATGGAGGAAGTATCAAAGTTGATTGAAAAGATACCATCTAACTTACCTTCATCATTTTTAAAATAAATTGTGCTAGATTTTAACACGCGACCATCGTGAGTGCGGGTTAAATAATTAAATCGGTTTTGTAATTCTTCTGGATCTTTTTTCAATGTTTCTAATACGATTTGAGAAGGGCCATCACCAATATGACGAGCAGTCACGTGGCCGTTTTCAATATAGATAATTGAATGCTCCGCATCGTCTGAATCAACCTTGTGAATGACAACTTCACAATCTTCACCAAATTGAGTTGTAATCGCTTTACCAATTTGTCGCAAAAATTCCACATTGTTTTCTGATAGCATCTTAAAAACCTCCAATATACCAATCTCATGATAACAAGACTTTAATTTTTCGTGTTTTCTCAAAACAATATTACCATGAAAATATTGAGAAAACAAACCAACAAAAAAATTTTTTAGTAAGGCTTTTTTTTTTTTAGTTTTGTGCTATACTATGGTTAAGCAAGAAACAACAAGAAACGTTGACCACAAAATTGTAAAGGGCTTCAAAAAAAGTTTTTTATGATTTAAAAAATTAAAATTGTAAGCGTTATCTAAAAGGAGGAAAACTATGTTACTCATTGGAAATGGTCACTTAATTACGCGTCAAAAAGAAAATGCTTTTATTGAAAATGGTGCAGTTGCAATCGATGGAAAAACGATTAAAGAAGTTGGCCAAACAAAAGATTTGAAGGCAAAGTACCCAGAGGCAGATTTTATTGACGCAAAAGGTGGCGTGATTATGCCAGGGTTTATCAACATGCATAATCATATCTATAGTACATTTGCTCGTGGATTAAGTATTAATGGTTACAATCCAAAAAACTTTATGGATATTTTAGAAGGTCAATGGTTCAAAATTGATAGTGAAATGAACAATCATACGACATTACAAAGCGGACGAGTTTCTTATTTAGAAAGTATTAAAAATGGTGTTACAACAATGTTCGATCATCAAGCAAGTTATGGAGAAGTTAGCGGTAGTTTGGAACAATTATCAAACGCTGCTGACGAGATGGGTATCAGAACTTGTTTATGTTATGAAGTCTCTGATCGAAATGGCGTAAAACCAGCTGAGGAAGCAATTGAAGAAAATGTTCGATTCATTAATGCTGCTAAAGCGCGTAAAGATGATATGCAAAAAGCTATGATGGGGATGCATGCAGCCTTTACAGTTTCAGATGAAACATTTGAAAAAGCACGTAAAGTAACACCTTCAGATATTGGTTTCCACATTCACGTGGCAGAAGATATTGCTGATGTGAAAGACTCACTACACAAGTACAATAAGCCAATCGTTAATCGCCTTTATGATTTAGATATTTTAGGTTCTAAATCAATGTTAGGTCACTGCATTTATATCAATCCACATGAAATGAAACTAATTAAAGATACAGACACAATGGTTGTAACAAATCCTGAATCTAATATGGGTAATGCAGTAGGTTGCCCACCAATTATTCGAATGTTTAATGAATTTAATATTATGTGTGGTTTAGGGACAGATGGTTACACGCAAGATATAACCGAATCTTACAAAGTAGGAAACATTATTCATAAACATCACTTAGCAGATCCAACTGTTGCTTGGGCTGAAATTCCAGCAATGTTATTTGACAAC
Organism: Enterococcus alishanensis; assembly: GCF_019218635.1. Lineage (GTDB taxonomy): Bacteria > Bacillota > Bacilli > Lactobacillales > Enterococcaceae > Enterococcus_A > Enterococcus_A alishanensis. The sequence goes on from NZ_JAHUZB010000001.1 coordinate 657,930, forward strand.
AATGCTGCGATGGCAAACCGCTATTTTGACACTAAACTTGGTGTATTAGAACCTGATGCTGCTGGCGATGTAATCATTGTAGATTATCACGCAGCTACTCCAATGAATGAAAGTAATTTTAATAGTCATATTTTATTCGGTATGAATGGTGCAAATGTAACTGACACAATTGTTGCTGGAGATGTTCGAATGCGTAATCGTGAAGTGGTTGGAATTGACCAAGAGGAAGTTTACGCAAGTGCCCGTGAAGAAGCTGTTAAATTATGGAATAGAATTAACAAATAGAAAGTCAAATCAATGAGGTGAAAAAATATGAGCGATATTATGCGCCCGATTTCAATCGATGCGTTACTTGATTGGGTCATGCAGGAATATAAAAAGTCTGGCACAATTTTCGGTGTTAGAAAGTTCTTTAAGCCAGAAGGTGACAAACAAATTTCTTTATTCAATGAAAAGATGGAGACACCGATTGGCCCAGCAGCAGGTCCACATACGCAATTAGCGCAAAACATAGTTGCTTCTTACTTAACAGGTTCACGTTTCTTCGAATTAAAAACGGTACAAATTTTAGATGGTGAAGATTTACCTGTAGCAAAACCTTGTATCTCAGCTCGCGATGAGGGTTACAACTGTGAGTGGTCTACCGAGTTACGTGTACCTCAAGCGTTTGAAGAATATGTCAAAGGCTGGTTTGTTTTAAAATTATTGGCGCGTGAATTTGATTTAGGCGATCCTGATGGTTTTATTTTCAATATGAGTGTTGGATATGACTTAGAAGGAATTAAAACGCCTAAGATCCAAAAATATATTCATGAGATGCAAGATGCAAAAGCTACACCAATTTGGGCGGAGTGTGTTGAAGCAGCAAAAAGTCGATTGAATCAATTTACCCGAGTGGATGAAGATTACATTAATCATATTAGTCCGAAAGTTTCCCATTCTATTACTCTATCGACGTTACACGGGACTTTACCGCATGAAATCGAACAAATTGCTGTTCACTTATTAGATGAACAAAAGTTAAATACTTTCATTAAATGCAATCCGACGTTATTAGGTTATGAATATGCTAGAAAAACTATGGATGAACTTGGCTTCGATTATATGGAATTTGATGACCATCATTTTACTGAAGATTTACAGTTTGAAGATGCTGTACCGATGTTACAAAGGCTACAAGATCTAGCCGATAAAGAACAGTTAAACTTCGGGGTGAAAATTACCAATACTTTCCCTGTTGATGTAGGACAAGATGAATTACCATCTGAAGAAATGTATATGTCTGGTCGCTCACTGTATCCATTATCAATTATGGTTGCGAAAAGATTATCTGACGCTTTCCATGGTGAGCTACAGATTTCTTATTCCGGTGGTGCCGATGTATTCAATATGAAAGATTTGTTTGAAGCAGGTATTTGGCCAATAACAGTGGCGACAACTTTATTAAAACCAGGCGGTTATCAACGCTTAACCCAAATGGCTAATGTTGTTTCAACCCTAGATTATCCAACTCATGTGAAAGTTGATTTAGAAAAAGTCAGTAAATTAGTTGAAAAATCAACCGAAACAGCAAAATATCAAAAATCAATAAAATTACCTGGATCTCCGAAAATTAAAGAAACAGTGCCTTTACTAAGCTGTTATACGGCGCCTTGTCGCGGAACTGGTGGCTGCCCAATTGACCAAGATATTCCAGCTTACTTACGTTATGTAGAAGAAGGCAAATATCTTGATGCGTTGAAAGTAATTGTGGATAAAAATCCACTACCATTTATCACTGGAACAATTTGTGCCCATCCTTGTGAAACAAAATGTACCCGTCAATTTTATGAAGGCGCTATCGATATTCGTGGCGTGAAATTAGAAGCGGCAGAACATGCTTACGATGAATTATTAGCTTCAATGGTTAAACCTGAACCAGTTACTGATGCACCAAAAACAGCTGTTGTTGGTGGTGGACCGGCAGGGATTTCAGCAGGTTATTTATTAGCTCGCGAAGGTTTCCCAGTAACTGTATTTGAAAAAGATACAACCTTAGGTGGCGTTTGTAGTCAAGTCGTACCAGAATTTAGAATTTCGATGGAAAGCGTGCAAAAAGATGTCGAGATGGCACGTTTCATGGGGGCGGAGTTCAAGACTGGTCAAGCAGCACCAAGTTTAGAAGATTTAAGAGCGCAAGGATATGAAAAAGTGATTTATGCTATTGGCGCTTGGAAACATAATAATTTGAAATTAGAAGCTGGTGAAGCAATTAATTCACTAGAATTCTTAGTTAAAACACGGCAAAACACGCAAGAAAATCCGTATGGTGAAAACATTGTCGTAATCGGCGGCGGAAATACCGCTATGGATTGTGCTAGAGCCGCAAAACAATTACCAGGAGTCAAAGAAGTTTCGCTAGTTTATCGTCGTGACAAACGAAATATGCCAGCCGATGAAGAAGAATTGTATTTGGCACTAGATGATGATGTTACTTTCCGTGAGCTACTTGCACCAATTAAATTAGTTGATGGTAAATTAACTTGTGAAGTAATGAAACTGGGAGCTCGTGATGCATCAGGTCGTAAGCGTCCGGAACCAACTGGCGAGTTTGTTGAAGTGAAAGCAGACGTAGTGATTTCAGCAATCGGTGAAAAAGTTGATGATACCTTCTTTAATTCAGTTGGCATCGAAACAGATAATCGTGGTCGTGTAGTAGTTAATCCACAAACTTTGGAAACTAACTTAAAAGATGTTTTTGTAGTTGGTGATGCTAACTTAGGACCAGCAACAATTGTGGAAGCAATTGCAGATTCAACAAAAGCTTGTAATGCGATTGTTGAAGTTCATAATCGCAACTATGAACGGGCAAATCTAAATATTGATACCGCTTCAGTTCGAGCAAAACGCGGAGATATGGTGATACCGGAAAACCCGATGAGTCAAGCAGCTCGTTGTTTAGAATGTTCAACTGTATGTGAATCATGCGTAGACGTTTGTCCAAACCGAGCAAATATCGTCGTGATGGTTCATGATGAACCACAAATCATGCACGTTGATCGGATGTGTAATGAATGTGGCAACTGTGAAACATTCTGTCCATACTCTAGTGCACCATACAAAGATAAATTTACTTTATTTAATTCAGAAGAAGATTTTCACGATAGTACAAATGAAGGTTTCTATGTAGTAGATCCAAGTCGTAAATTAGTCTTGGTTCGAAACAAAGGCGAAGAAAATACATTCTCATTAATTGATGGCAATGTGAAGGTAGCAAATGGCTTACAAGATATGATGGAAACTGTTATTGATGACTATGCTTTCGTTTTAGCGAACTAAGAGGTGAAAGAAATGTCAATCGTAATCAAAGGTGGAACGGTCGTTTCAAGTCATGGCCGTCGACAGTTAGATATTAGAATTAACGGCGAAAAAATCACCGAACTCGGCAATGGTTTATCTATTGCCGACGGTGAAGAAGTCGTCGATGCAACAGGATGTTTCATTTTTCCTGGATTAATTGATGGTCATACCCATTTAGAGCTAAATAATGGGATGACCGATACTTCAGATGATTTTACAACGGGTTCAATTGCCGCTGTGGCAAAAGGGACAACGACAGTCATTGATATGGCGACACCTGAACATGGTGGCACTTTAGATGAATGTCTCATTACTTGGAACAAAATGGCTGAAGGAAAATCCTCGGCAGACTTCAATTATCACATGTCAGTTATCGAATGGAATGAAAACATCGCAAAAGAGATTCCCAAAATGGTCAAAAAAGGGGTCACAACTTTTAAGATGTATATGGCTTATGACAATTTGCGGACCAATGATGCCGAATTGTATGAAGCAATGAAAATTATTAAATCAGTTGGCGGTATGTTAGGTGTGCACTGTGAAAATGGCGATGTCATCAATCAGTTGCAAGCAGAATATTTAAAGGCTGGTAAAACTGGTCCTGAAAACCATCCATTAACACGACCAAATCAATTAGAAGCCGAAGCGGTCAATCGCTACTTAACGATTGCTAAACAAGCAAATCTTGCGGTGAATATTGTGCATTTAAGCACAAAGGAAGCTTTAGAAGTGGTAAAACATGCACGAGCTGAAGGTCAGGAAGTTTACGTAGAAACTTGTCCACAATATTTATTGTTAGATGACGAGGCTTACGGATTACCAAATTTTGAAGGCGCGAAATATGTTTGCTCGCCACCGTTAAGAAAAAAAGCAGATCAAGAAGCTCTGTGGCAAGGAATTATTGATGGAGAAGTAAATACGATTTCTACCGATCATTGTGATTTTAATTTTAAAGATCAGAAAATAATAGGAAAAGATGATTTTACAAAAATTCCTGGTGGAATGCCAGGAGTGGAAAGTCGTCCCGAACTTGTATATACCGCAGGAGTAGCAGCCGGCAAGATTACTCCTGAACGTTTTGTTGAATTGTTGTCAGAAAACATTGCCAAACAATTCGATTTATATCCACAAAAAGGCATCATTCAAGTCGACAGTGATGCTGATATCGTTATTTGGGATCCGGAAGCTACGGGTGTGATTAGTGCTAAAACACAGTTACAACATTGTGATTACACACCATTTGAAGGATTCCAAACAAAGGGTAAAGCCCGAAGTGTTTATTTAAGAGGAAATAAAGTCGCAGAAAATGGCGAAATTATTTCAACAAAACAAGGGAAATTTATTTTCCGCAAGATTACTTAAATTTTTAGGAGGCGTATTCAGTGAGTAAAATCAAATGGGTAAAAAATGAGATGCCCAAATCAGACGATCAGTATTTACATTTAATGAACCAAGAAAATATGGAAAAAGCAGGTTTCTTCCATCGAAGTTTCCCGCAGTATTCTGAAACGCCACTGGTTGATCTAACCCATATGGCAAAATTATTAGGCTTAAAAGATTTCTTCGTAAAAGATGAATCTTATCGTTTTGGCTTAAATGCGTTTAAAGTATTAGGCGGGTCATATGCGATTGCCAACTACGTAGCAGATAAAGTTGGTGACGACATTGAAACAATGACCTACGAACGTTTGACTTCACCAGAGTTGGAAAAAGAATTTGGGACAGCAACTTTTTATACAGCAACTGACGGAAACCATGGTCGTGGCGTTGCTTGGGCTGCTAGTGCTTTAGGACAAAAATCAGTGGTCTTGATGCCAAAAGGTTCTGCTAAATCACGTTTCGATAATATTGCAAATGAAGGCGCTGACGTAACTATTACAGATGTGAACTATGACGAAGCTGTTCGGATGGCAAATGATTTAGCTGAAAAAGATGAAAACGGTGTAATGGTTCAAGACACTGCTTGGGATGGCTATGAAAAATTACCGACATGGATCATGCAAGGTTACGGTACGATGGCTTCAGAAGCTGCCAAACAGTTAAAAGAAGAAAACAAACGACCAACTCATATTTTTGTACAGGCGGGTGTAGGTAGTTTAGCAGGTGCAGTCGTTGGTTACTTTGCCAATATTTACAAAGACAATCCACCAAAATTAGTTGTAATGGAAGCACAAGCTGCTGATTGTCTATACAAATCAGCTGAAGCAAAAGATGGCAATATCAGAATTGTTGACGGTGATTTAGATACGATTATGGCCGGTCTTGCTTGTGGTGAACCAAATACGATTTCATTTGATATTTTGAAAAATCATGTTGATTATTTTGTATCTTGTCCAGACTGGGTAGCTGCAAAAGGCATGCGGATGCTAGGAAACCCGGTTAAAGGCGATCAACAAGTGATTTCAGGTGAATCAGGAGCGGTCGGAATGGGTTTAGTTGCTGCTTTAATGCAAGATCCTGAATATGTTGATTTAAAAAATGCACTAGAATTAAATTCGGAATCAGAGGTATTGATGTTCTCAACTGAAGGAGACACCGATCCTGATAATTATAAACACATTGTGTGGGGGGAATAGGAAAAATGGATTTTAACGCAATCAAAGACGCAGCAAAAAATTATGAAAAAGACATGGTCAAATTTTTACGAGACTTAGTAGCAATTCCTGGTGAATCTGCTGAAGAAGGTCCGAAATTACAAAGAGCTAAAGAAGAAATGGAAAAACTTGGTTTTGATAAAGTAGAATTCGATCCTCAAGGAAACTTATTAGGCTATATGGGTACTGGTAAAAAATTAATTGCTTTTGATGGTCATATGGATACAGTTGCTATTGGTGATCGTGACAACTGGAAATTTGATCCTTATGAAGGTTACGAAACAGATACTGAAATCGGTGGCCGCGGAACATCTGACCAAGAGGGCGGAATTGTTTCAGCTGTTTACGGTGCTAAAATCATGAAAGATTTAGGTTTATTAAATGATGATTACACTGCATTAGTAACAGCTACTGTTCAAGAAGAAGATTGTGATGGCTTATGTTGGGAATATATTATTAAAGAAGATAAAATTCGTCCAGAATTTGTTGTTTCAACTGAACCAACTGATGGTGGAATCTACCGTGGCCAACGGGGAAGAATGGAAATTCGTATCGATGTTCACGGAATTTCTTCTCATGGTTCTGCACCAGAACGTGGCGATAATGCAATCTACAAACTATCAGATATCTTAAATGATGTACGTGATTTAAATAATAATGGTTGTACTGAAAGTACCGAGATTTTAGGTCTTGAAAAAATGTTACATGAAAAATGGAATCCTGAATGGCAAGAAGCGCGTTTCTTAGGTCGTGGAACAGTGACTGCTTCACAACTTTACTTCTCTTCTCCATCTCGTTGTGCCGTTGCAGATGGTGCGTCTGTATCATTAGACCGTCGGATGACTGCTGGCGAAACTTGGGAAGGTTGTCTAGAAGAAATTCGTCAATTACCAGCTGTAAAACGTTATGGCGACGATGTAACAGTTTCACTTTATAATTATGACCGTCCTTCATACACAGGTTTGGTTTATCCAATCGAAGCGTACTTCCCAACTTGGGTAATTCCAGAAGAATCTCCAGTAACGCAAAGCTTAATGGAAACTCATCATGAATTATTTGGTGAAAAACGCTTAGGCCCAGATACACAAATTAAAATGCGTGAAGCTCGCCCATTGTTAGATAAATGGACCTTCTCGACAAACGGTGTATCAATTATGGGACGTAACGGCATTCCTTGTATCGGTTTTGGTCCAGGGGCTGAAGCACAAGCACATGCACCAAATGAAATTTCATGGAAACAAGATTTAGTAAACTGTGCGGCTTTCTATGCAGCATTACCAACAATTTATACAAAAAACACTAAATAATTTTGCTTTTTCTAGTGAGTCCCTTGCTATTGACTCACTAGAAAACCATTTAAAAAATATATCTTAAGGAGAGCGACAATGGCTGAATTCAAAGACTTAGTAAAAAATATTGAGGATAAAAATACTTCCGGTTTATACGGCGGGGACTTTCTACAAACATGGGAAAAAAATGATGATGAAATTGATGCAGTTTTAAATACGGCAGATGCGTTAAGAGATTTACGTGAAAGAAATATTTCAACTAAAATTTTCGATTCAGGTTTAGGTGTATCGATTTTCCGTGATAACTCTACACGGACACGTTTTTCATTTGCATCAGCTTGTAACATGCTTGGTTTAGCAGTACAAGATTTAGATGAGAAAAAATCACAAATCTCTCATGGTGAAACAGTACGTGAAACAGCAACAATGATCTCATTTATGGCAGATGTAATTGGTATTCGTGATGACATGTATATCGGTAAAGGCGATGCTTACATGCGCGAAGTCATTGAATCAGTGAAAGAATCTCATGAAGCTGGTATTTTGGAACAACGTCCGAACTTAGTAGATTTACAAGATGACCAAGATCATCCAACACAAGCGCTGGCAGACTTGGATCATATTATTCATGAATTAGGCGGCGTAGAAAACTTAAAAGGTAAAAAAATTGTTATGTCATGGGCATACTCACCATCATATGGCAAACCTTTATCAGTAGCACAAGGAATTATCGGTTTGATGACTCGTTTCGGAATGGATGTTGTCTTAGCTCACCCAGAAGGCTACGAAGTGATGCCTGAAGTGGAAGAAATCGCTAAGAAAAATGCTGAAAAATCTGGTGGTAAGTATTCTAAAACAAATGATATGAAAGAAGCCTTTAAAGATGCTGACGTGATTTATTGTAAATCTTGGGCACCATTTAAAGCAATGGAAGAAAGAACTGAGCTTTATGGTAAAGGCGACTTTGATGGCATTGATAAACTAGAAGAAGAATTATTAGTTCAAAACGCCAATCATAAAGATTGGGCTGCAACTGAAGAAATGATGAGCTTAACTAAAGATGGCAAAGCATTGTATATGCACCCACTTCCAGCTGACATTACTGGTGTTTCTGCTGAAGAAGGTGAAGTTGACGCTTCTGTCTTTGATCGCTACCGTGATGAATTATATCGTGAAGCAAGCTACAAACCATATGTGATTGCTGCAATGATCTTCTTATCTAAATTCCAAGATCCTGCAAAAGCATTGAAAGATTTGGAAGCTCGTGGTACCGAACGTAGTATTTCTAAAAAATAATAATTAAATATAAGAGGCTCTGATGATTAATGACCAATCTCTGTAGCCTCTTTCTTATACGAAAGGAGTACCAAAATGACAAAAGTTGTCGTTGCCTTAGGCGGAAATGCTTTAGGAAATAATTTGGAAGAACAAATGGAAGCGGTTAAACAAACTGCACTTTCCATTGTAGATTTAGTTGAAGAAGGTTATCAAGTGGTTTTAGTTCATGGAAACGGCCCACAGGCTGGCATGATTAAACTAGCCATGGATGAATTAACTGCTACTGATGAGAAAAAATATCCACCAGTATCTCTATCAGTCGCAGTAGCGATGAGTCAAACTTATATTGGCTATGACTTACAAAACGCCCTAAGAGAAGAAATGCTGCACCGTGGCATTCACAAACCAGTAGTGACGGTTGCTACACAGGTTGTGGTTGATAAAGATGATCCTGCCTTTGATAAACCAACTAAACCAATTGGACGTTTCATGGAAAAAGATGAAGCGGTTCGAATGGCTATTGAGAAAGATATTACCGTGATGGAAGACGCTGGACGTGGCTACCGCCAAGTAGTTGCTTCACCAAAACCAAAAGAAATTGTTGAATTAGAAACAATCAACACCCTAATCGGTGCTGATCAACTAGTTATCTCTTGTGGTGGTGGCGGTATTCCGGTGATTAAAGAAGCAAATGATCATTTGAAAGGTGTTCCAGCAGTTATCGACAAAGATTACTGTTCTGCTTTATTAGCTGAAACAATCGATGCTGATTTCCTAGTGATCCTGACTGCAGTTGAACAAGTTGCTTTGAATTTCGGTACAGTAGAACAAAAGAACCTTGAAAATGTTTCTGTTGAAGAAATGAAAAAATACGTTCGTGAAGGTCATTTTGCACCAGGATCAATGTTACCAAAAGTTGAAGCGGCCATTGATTTTGCTGAAAAATCAGGAAAACGGACATTAATTACATCATTAGAGAAAGCCAAAGATGGCTTAGCTGGAAAAACTGGTACAGTTATTTCAAAATAAATTGACTTTTTATAAGGAGGACTTAAAGTGGCAAATAAAGTGAACAATAGTAAAAAAGCACCAGCAGCGATCGGACCTTATTCTCATTCGATTCAACATGGTAATATGTTGTTTGTTTCTGGACAATTAGGGATTGATCCTGCAACAGGTGACTTAAAAGAAACAGTTCGGGAGCAAGCAATCCAAGGTTTTGAAAATTTTAAAGCGATCATTGAAGAAGCTGGATTTACTTTTTCTGATGTAGTAAAAACGACAGTCTTTTTGACAAATATGGATAATTTTGCAGAAGTCAACGAGGTTTATAGTCAATACTTTACTGATTGGGAACCAGCTCGCTCAGCAATTGCGGTTGCTGCCTTACCAAAAGGTGGACTTTTTGAAATGGAAGCAATTTTAGTGAGAGATTAAAAATTAAAGGAGGTACGTGTTATGGCAGAACCCAAAGAAACTATACTCGTATCAGAAAAAACCAATGCCCTGTTTGACTATGACGCCGTACCTTCACTAATTGAAGTGGTGCCGTTAGGTTTGCAACATGTTATTGCCGCTGTGGTGGGTATTGTCACACCGGGATTAATGATTGCGCAGGCATGTAATTTGAGCGCTAGCGACACCACGCTAATCATTCAAACATCGCTTATTTTTGCTGGTGTTGCAACGTTAATTCAATTGTTTCCAGTTTTTCGTTATTTTGGAGCACGCTTACCGGTTATGATGGGAGCGAGCTTTGCTTACGTTCCAGTTTTAATTACTATGGGAGCAAATTATGGTATTGCAACTATTTTTGGTTCGCAAATTTTTGGTGGTCTAGCAGTTATATTTATTGGATTAGTCATCAAAAAAATTCGAGTTTTCTTTCCGCCAATTGTCACTGGAACAGTCATTTTGAGTATTGGGATGTCTTTGTTTCCAGTTGCTGTAGGATACATGGCAGGCGGCGTTTCAAGTTCTGAATATGGCTCAATGAAAAATTGGTTGGTTGCGATTATTACGTTTATTATTGTTTTTTATTTGAATAGTTTTGGCAAAGGATTTTTAAAATTATCATCTATTTTAGTTGGTATGGTTGTAGGTTATTTAATTTCATTACCATTAGGAATGGTTTCTTTTGAATCCGTTAAAGAAGCTGGTATGTTTCAAATGATTCGGCCTTTACATTTTGGCTTAAACTTTAACTTTGTTCAAATATTCACTTTGATTTTATTGATATTTGTTGATACTGTTCAAGCCATTGGTCAATTCACAGCTACAACAGTTGGAGCAATGGATCGACAACCGACGGATCGTGAATTATCTGGTGGTATTTTAGGCAAAGGTTTAGCTGTTTTTCTAGGAGGATTCTTTGGTGGAGTACCAATTTCAACTTTTGGTCAAAATGTTGGCTTAGTGATTTCGACTAAAGCAATTAATAAATATATTTTAACTTTCACATCAGCAATTCTAATTATTGCAGGTTTTGTACCGAAAATTGCTAGTCTGTTAACATCAATTCCTTATGCAGTGATTGGTGGCGCAACTATTTCAGTTTTTGCAACGATTGCTTTAACGGGAATTCAGACCATTGCTAATGAAAAATTAACCTCACAAAATGCTACTATTGTTGGCTTATCACTAGCTTTAGGGACTGGGGTAGCTTTATCAGCTAATTCATTGCAAGGATTTCCAGAGTGGTTTCAAACAATCTTCGGGGAGTCAGAAGTGATTTTAACAGCCATTATGGCGATTCTTTTAAACATCATTTTTAATCGACCAAAATTAAAAAAATAGTGTAATTCAGGAGCTTTGTAAAGTAGATCATCTTAGGTTTGAACAAACTTCCAAAATAAGAAATAAAATTTTAAAGTCTTCACAGGTTCGTTAATTTTAACAAGTTTTTTTAGAAAAACCTTACCTCTACATTTTAATTGCCTTTAGCTAATTTGTTTTTCTCGATGCAAATTTAAGTTGACCTACTTTCGCTGTTCCTGTTTTCCATAAAGCAATAGTAAATATCTAATAAAACATTTATAATTAAGAAAAGGGCTCTGCTGAAAAGGTAAAGCCCTCTTTTTTTAAAACCGTTATCTATTTTAAAAATAACGAGGTGAAGGAATGAATAACGAAGCAAAGCTTGATTACACCATGACGCTGCGTCTAAAAAAAGGGGAGGTCTTCTTTGGTCCTGGGGTAGCTGAAGTCCTTTTTTTTGTTAGTGAAACAGGTTCACTAAGTAAAGCTGCTAAAGAAATGAATATGTCTTATAACAAAGCTTGGAGAATTTTACAAAAAGCTGAAAAATGTTGGGGACAACCATTGATAGAGTCAATAGTTGGTGGTAAAAATGGCGGCGGATCACAGTTAACCAAAGAAGGAAAACGACTATTAACTAATTATCAAAATTTCGAAAAAGAGACTTATAGTTTAGTTGATAAAACTTTTGAACGTTTTTTCTCACAAGATATGAATCAAAAAAAGTAAATAGAAGACTATATTCGACTTAGTAAAACGAAACAAATCAAAATTATATTTTGACTTGTTTCTTTTTTTAAAAATCGCAGATAAACGAACTTTAAATAACGAATAATAAATTTTAAAATACCCAAAAATAAATATTTTTTGAATACAAAAAATATTTTTGATGGTATAATGTTTTTGAGATAAAAACTTATTTTTAATAGTATAGGGGTGTAAAAATATGTATTCATTTACTGTAAATGGCCAGCCAGTCACATGTGAAGAAGATAAAGAGTTGATGCATTTCTTGCGAGATGATTTGCGTTTGACTGGTACAAAAGATGGTTGTGATTCAGGAGCTTGTGGCGCTTGTACTGTCATTATAAATGGAAGGGCTTCCAAAAGCTGCTTATTTTCATTATCAAAAGTTGATGGAAAAGATGTAACAACGGTTGAAGGGATTAGCCAGCGCCAAAAAGATGTTTTTGCATATGCTTTTGCTAAAACTGGAGCTGTTCAATGTGGCTACTGTATTCCGGGATTTGTTGTCTCTGCTGTAGGTTTATTAGAAAAAAATCCAGATCCAAGTGAAAAAGATATTCGTAAAGGTATTCGAGCAAATATTTGTCGCTGTACTGGTTATGTGAAAATTATCGAAGGAATACAATTAGCAGCGCAAATGTTAAGAGAGGAAACGCCAATCCCTGAGGAGCCAGCTGAAGGAAGATTAGGTGATGATTTCAAACGAGTTGATGCTGTAGAAAAAACACTAGGAACAGGCATTTATGTAGATGATATTGTCGTCCCTGGAATGCTTCACGCATCTGCCGTAAGATCAGCTTATCCAAGAGCGAAAATCTTAAAAATCAATTCAGAAAAAGCTTTGGCTCATCCAGACTGTGAAGCAGTACTCACAGCAGCAGATGTTCCCGGAAATAATAAAATTGGTCACTTAGAATTTATTTCTGACTGGGATGTAATGATTCCAGAAGGTGAAATCACTCGATATGTTGGAGATGCTATTGTGCTAGTAGTTTCTAGCAATAAAGATTCATTAACCGAAATTAAAGAATTAGTTGAGATTGAATATGAGGTTCTTGAACCACTAACGTCTTGCGAGCAAGCAATGGCTGAGGATGCACCAAAAATCCATGAAAAAGGTAATGTATTAAGTCATGAGCATTTAATTCGTGGAAATGTCGAAGAAAAATTAAATAATTCAAAATATGTAGTTACTGAACATTATTCTGTACCTATTAATGAGCACGCTTTCATGGAGCCTGAATGTGCTATCGGTCAACCTGAAGGAGATGGGGTATTGCTTTGGAGTGCTGGCCAAAGTATCTATGATGAGCAACGAGAATGTGCTCGTATGTTAGGTTTAGAAAAAGAAAAAGTCCATGTTCAAGCGAAACTTGTCGGTGGTGGTTTCGGTGGTAAAGAAGATATGAGCGTCCAGCATCATGCCAGTTTGGCAGCTTATCTATTAAAGAAACCAGTCAAAGTTTTACTTAGCCGAGATGAAAGTTTGATGGTTCATCCGAAACGTCATGGTATGGAAATGGATTTCACAACTGGTTGTGATGAAGAAGGTAATTTAACTGCAATGAAGGCTGTGATTTATTCTGATACGGGTGCTTATGCTTCCTTGGGAGGACCTGTTTTACAAAGAGCATGTACTCACGCGGCAGGACCATATAAATATAAAGATATCGATATTGAAGGTTTTGCAGTTTATACTAATAATCCACCAGCAGGAGCTTTCCGCGGATTTGGTGTGTGTCAAACAGCTTTTGCGATTGAATGTAATTTGAATTTGCTAGCCGAAAAAGTTGGTATCAGTCCTTGGGAAATTCGTTATAAAAATGCAGTTGAACCAGGTGATGTTTTACCGAATGGTCAAGTTGTTTCAAAAAATGCGGCTTTGAAAGAAAGCTTGCTAGCTGTTAAAGATGCCTATGAAAATGCCGATGTAGCTGGGATTTCATGTTTCTTTAAAAATAGTGGAATTGGTGTTGGTTTATCTGATATTGGTCGATGTATCGTTTCCGTTGAAGATGGCAAGGTGCATGTTCGAACTTCGGCAGCTTGTATTGGTCAAGGAATGCAAACGGTTACTACTCAAATAGCTGTTGAGGCTTTAGATATTGATCCAGCATTAATTATTGCAGAACAGCCAGATACGGCTCGTACACCAGATTCAGGTACTACCACTGCTTCTCGGCAATCATTATTTACCGGTGAAGCAACACGAAGAGCGGCAATGCAATTGAGAGTAGACTTAGACATGGGACGTACTTTGGAATCCTTGGAAGGGCAAGAATATTTTGGTGAATATTCTGCGATTACTGATCCATTAAATTCTGAAAAAGAAAATCCAGTAAGCCATGCCGGCTATGGCTACGCATCTGAAGTAGTTACTTTGGATGAAAAAGGGAAATTAGAAAAAATATATGCATCTTATGATATGGGTCAAGTAATTAATCCAAGAGCAGCAGAAGGACAAATTGAAGGCGGAATTGTTATGGGCTTGGGCTATGCATTGACAGAAAACTTTGCGATGGAAGATGGATTTGTGAAAGCAAAATATGCTACTCTTGGTTTAATGGATGCTTCCAAAGTACCACCAATTGATACAAGTTTTGTTGCAGCTAAAGACATTCATGAAGGATTAGCGTACGGGATAAAAGGGGTCGGTGAACTTTCAACGATTCCAACGGCACCAGCAGTAGCCGGAGCATACCATGCCTTTGATGGAGAGTTAAGAAATGTCTTACCAATAGTCAATACACCTTACCAAAAAAAGAAAAGATAATGAGGTAGCTCATGGTAATTTCTGATACAAGTATCGTAATCATGGCGAGTGGTTTTTCAAATCGCATGAAGAAAAATAAATTATTTTTAACTTATCAAGGGGAAACATTTTTAACGCGGGCACTTAAGTTAGCATTAAAAAATTCTGCATTTCATGAAGTATTATTAGTCATTAAACCAGAGGATTTGGCTAAAATAGAAATACCGCCAAAAGTTAAAGTAGTTTTAAATCACGAGAGCGGTCTTGGCCAAAGCACCAGTGTAAAGTTAGGTGCCTCAGAGGCTAGTGGAAAACATCTTATTTTTATGCCGATTGACCAACCTAGATTATCCAGTGAATTGCTAGAAAAACTGGCAAAACAAGGGGACAGTCAAAATATTGTCTACCCAATCCATAACGGAAATCCCAGTTCCCCAACTTTTTTTGGGGAAAAATATATAGCTGAATTAAAAGAAGTAGGTGGTCAAACTGGTGGACGTAAAATACGTGACAAGTATCATGATTTTACGATTGAAATTCCTTGGTCGAAAGAAGAATTATTCGATATTGATACGCCAGAAAATTATCAAGAATTACTAGAAAAAAGTAACAAAGTATTATAAAATAGTGTTAGGTGAATACCTATTACCGCACTGTCAAATTCGTTTGTCCAGAGGTAGAATCTTTTAAGATTCTACCTCTTTTTTAAGAGATAAGTTTGTAAATGTTTACACAGACTTTAAAAAAAGTTTTTGGCTTGCAAAAAGAATTTGATGTGCTAAAAAAAATTATGGAAATTTGTGAAATATATGTTATATTATAAATGAAGTAGGAAAGTCGAAGTATATTAATTTGTAAGGCTTTTCACATTTCTTCATTTGTTATCATAAAAAATCTGATTTAAAGGAAGGATGAGCAATATGGCTTTGGCAAAAATCGTTTATGCAAGTATGACAGGAAACACAGAAGGAATTTCGGAAATCTTGGAAGAAAAATTTACAGACAAAGGAATCGATGTGGAACGTGTTGAAGTAGACGACGCTGACGATGATTTCTTTGATGATGCAGATATCTGTGTTGTAGCAACTTATACTTACAATGATGGTGAACTACCATTTGATTTTGAAGATTTCTATGAAGAATTACCGGATCAAGATTTAGACGGCAAAGTTTACGGTGTTGTAGGTACTGGTGATAGTGAGCTTTATCCTGACTATTTCTGTACAGCAGCAGATGACTTTGATGCAGCTTTCGCAAAAACAGGAGCTAAAAAAGGCGCTGATGTTGTGAAAATTGAAAATGAAGCAGAAGATGAAGACGTAGTGACATTGGAAGGATTTGTTGCTGCATTAATTGATGCCTAGTCAAACTGAAAGGGATGGGTTAATGTGTTTCTGATTTCAAGACAAAAACAATTAGCTGAAAATGAATTTGAATTTTGGGTGGAAGCGCCGAGAATTGCTGAAAAGGCTCAACCAGGTCAATTTGTCATTTTAAAAAAAGATGAAGAGGCGGAACGCATTCCATTAACTATTGTAGATACAGATTTAGAAGCTGGGACCATCAAAGTGATTTTCCAAGTTGTTGGCCGCTCGACAATTTTGCTTGCTGAATTAAGAGATGGCGATTATCTTAGCGATATTGTCGGCCCATTAGGCAAACCGACTGAGATTGAGAATTATGGAACTGTATTATTGGTTGGTGGTGGTGTCGGAATCGCAGTATTATTACCGATTATTAAAGGTTTAAGTCTAGCTGGTAACCGAGTAATTAGCGTACTAGGGGCAAAAACAGATGAGCTAGTCATCTTGCGAGATGAAGTCGAAGAATTATCAGACGAATTAATTATTATGACAGACGATGGCTCATTGGGTCGTAAAGGTCTGGTAACTGAAGCAATGGTGGATGTTTTCGAACGAGAAAAAATTGATTATTGTTGGGCGATTGGACCAAGCATGATGATGAAATTTGCTACTTTAACTGCTCAAAAATATGAAGTACCAATGTTTGTTTCTTTGAATCCAATTATGATTGATGGCACTGGCATGTGTGGCTGTTGTCGTATCACGGTTAACAATGAAATAAAATTTGCTTGTGTAGATGGACCTGAGTTTAATGCATATGATGTTGATTGGGATGAGTTTGTTCAGCGAAGTAGACAGTATCGTGAAGAAGAAACCCTCTCATTAGAACAATTGGGAAGGTAGGTGGCGAAAATGGCAAAAAGAAGTTATACAAAGACACCGATGAAAGAGCAAGATCCAATTGTTCGCTCGACTAATTTCTCAGAAGTTGCTCTAGGTTATACGGATGAAGAGGGACGCTTAGAAGCGATTCGCTGTCTGCAATGTAAAGATGCTCCTTGTATTCAATATTGCCCAGTGATGATTGACATCCCAGGATTCATTCAAGCAATTAAAGATGAAGATATGCCGGAAGCTTATCGTATTATTAATCGCTTTTCTAATTTACCGGCTATTTGTGGTCGTGTTTGTCCGCAAGAAAAGCAATGTGAAATGGTTTGCCGTTTAGGAAAATCGAAAAAATTCGAACCAGTAGCAATTGGTAAACTAGAACGTTATGTTGCTGATTGGGCTTTAGAAAATGCGGTTTCGGAAGAACCGATCCCGTTGGACAAAGGAAAAGTTGCCGTGATTGGATCAGGACCGTCTGGTTTAACTGTGGCTGGTGATTTAGCCAAAATGGGATATGAAGCGACTATCTTTGAAGCGCTGCATAAAGCTGGTGGTGTATTGAGCTATGGTATTCCTGAGTTCCGTTTACCAAAAAGTATTGTAGCCAAAGAAATTAACCAAATCAAAGCAGCGGGCGTAAAAATTGAAACGAACGTGATTGTTGGTAGAACAATTACAATGGAAGAAATTATGGATCAATTTGATGCTTGTTATATCGCTGTCGGTGCGGGAACACCAAACTTCATGGGTATTCCAGGGACTGGTTTAAATGGTGTTCAAGCCTCAAGTGAATTTTTAACACGGATTAATTTAATGCATGGTTATGAATTCCCTAAATATGATACACCAGTCAAACGAAGTAAAAAAGTTGCGGTTATTGGCGGCGGAAATGTCGCAATGGATGCAGCTCGTTCGGCTAAACGTTTAGGGGCCGATCAAGTAACGGTTATTTATCGCCGAACTGTTGAAGAATTGCCTGCCAGAGAAGAAGAATACCATCATTCAGTTGAAGAAGGTATCGAATATGAATGGTTAACTGCTCCGGTAGAATATTTAGGTGATGGTGACGGTAATTTAGTCGGTGTGAAATGTATAAAAATGGAATTGGGTGAACCCGATGATTCTGGTCGTAGGAGACCGGTACCGATTCCTGATAGCGAATTTATCATTGAATCAAGTGAAGTGATTGAGGCTATTGGTCAAGGACCAAACAAAATTTTACTAGAAAGCTATCCAGATATGAACCTTAACAAATGGGGTTATATTGATGCAGATGAAGAAACTTGCGCTACGAACGTCCCAGGACTTTTTGCCGGTGGAGATATCGTGACCGGTGCGGCCACAGTTATTTTGGCTATGGGTGCAGGAAAACTTGCTGCCAAAGAGATCGATGCCTACATTACTCAGCAAAAAGATCAATAGAAGAGGAAGTTTGCAATGAAAAAGATGAAAACAATGGATGGAAATACAGCAGCTGCCTATATTTCCTATGCATTTACAGAAGTTGCAGCGATTTACCCAATTACGCCTAGTTCAACAATGGCTGAAGTAGTCGATGAATGGGCTGTAAAGGGACAAAAAAATATTTTTGGTGAACCTGTTAAAGTAGTTGAAATGCAATCGGAAGCAGGGGCTGCTGGTACAGTTCATGGTTCCTTACAAACGGGCGTTCTTACCTCTACTTATACAGCCTCACAAGGATTATTGCTAATGATTCCTAATATGTATAAGATTGCCGGAGAATTATTGCCAAGTGTATTCCATGTTGCAGCACGTGCGGTCTCAACCAATGCTTTATCTATTTTTGGTGATCATAGTGATGTAATGGCTGCTCGTTCAACTGGGTTTGCGATGTTAGCAGAAAGTAGCGTACAAGAAGTAATGGACTTGTCTGCTGTTGCTCATTTAGCAAGTATTGAAGGCACTTTGCCTTTTGTAAACTTTTTTGACGGTTTCAGAACAAGTCATGAGTTGCAAAAAATTGAAGTATTAGATTATGAAGATTTAAAAGGTTTAGTTAATCAAGAAAAACTAAAAGAGTTTCGTGATCGTGCTTTGAATCCAAATAATCCACACGTTTCAGGAACTGCCCAAAACCCGGATCTTTATTTCCAATCTCGTGAAACAGTCAACCAATTTTATGATCGTTTACCAGCAGTTGTTGAAAAATATATGGCTGAAATTAATAAACTTCGTGGCACTAATTACGATTTAACAACTTATTATGGTGCTGAAGATGCAACCGAAGTGATTATTTCAATGGGTTCTGTGGCACCAACGATTCGTCAAACAGTAGATTATTTGAATAAACAAGGTCGCAAAGTGGGACATATTAATATTCACTTATACCGTCCTTTCCCAACTGAAAATTTATTGGCAAAATTACCAGATACAGTTAAAAGCATTGCCGTTTTAGATCGTACCAAAGAACCGGGTGCAGACGGCGAACCATTATTATTAGATGTTCAAAGCATCTTGTATCGTCATACAAAACGACCAATCGTTATTGGTGGCCGTTATGGTATTGCTTCAAAAGATACAACACCTGATCAAATTGTTTCTGTTTATGATGAATTAGTGAAACCAGTTGATGAAATGAAACAACGCTTCACAATCGGAATTATTGATGATGTGACGCATTTATCATTGGAAAAACGTGAAATTCTTGATTTGACGCCAGATACAACTTATCAAGCAAAATTCTGGGGCTTTGGTTCAGACGGTACTGTTGGTGCTAATAAACAAGCCATCAAAATCATCGGGAACCACACTGATCGTTATGCTCAAGCATACTTCTCTTATGACTCTAAAAAATCAAGCGGGTTAACCGTGTCTCATTTACGTTTTGGGATGGATCCGATTAATTCAATTTACTTAGTTGAACGTCCAAACTTTGTCGGTTGTCATAATGCCGCTTACTTACACAAATATGATTTGGTTAAAGGCCTAAGAGATGGCGGAACTTTCTTACTGAATACAGTTTGGGATGAAGAGCAGGTTAAAAAACACTTACCAAATTCGTTGAAACGTTATTTAGCAGAGCATAATATCAAGTTCTACATTATCAACGCTATGTCAATTGCCAGCAAAATTGGGTTAGGTCGCAGAATTAATACAGTTATGTCGGCTTCATTCTTTGAACTTTCAGATATTATGGAACGCGATGAGTTCTTGCCATTACTTAAAGAAGAAATTCAAAATACGTATGGCAATAAATCACAAAAAGTAGTTGAAATGAACTGGCAAGCAATTGATCAAACTTTCGATAAACTACATGAAGTTGAAGTACCAAAAGAATGGGCTGAAATTGAAGTTGTGGTTGAAAAAGTGGATGATTCTGATCGTCCAGCTTTTGTTCGCAATATTTTAGATCCAGTGAATCGCCAAGAAGGTGATGATCTTTCAGTTGGTGATTTGATTGATAATGGCATGTTAGCCGGTCGAATCCCGATGGGTACAGCAGCTTATGAAAAACGAGGAATTGCTCTAGAAGTCCCTGAATGGTTAACTGATAAATGTACCATGTGTAATGAATGTTCATTCGTTTGTCCACATGCTGCGATTCGTCCATTCTTAATTGATGAAGATGAAATTGGTGATGCACCAGAAGGTTTCATTACTCGTGACTTCAAGAAAAATGGTTTGATGTTCAGAATTCAAGTTTCATTAGAAGATTGTACTGGCTGTGGACTATGTGTGGAACAATGTCCTGCTTCAGCGCTTGTCATGAAACCTTATGAAGAACAAAAAGAAGAAGCTGTTAACTGGGCATTTGCAATGACTTTACGTCAAAAAGAAAACCCTGTGAAATTAGCTTCAGTTAAAGGCTCACAATTTGAACAACCATTATTAGAATTCTCAGGAGCATGTTCTGGTTGTGGTGAAACACCGTACATTAAATTATTAACACAATTATATGGTGATCGTATGATGATTGCTAATACTACTGGCTGTTCGTCAATTTGGGGCGCATCTGCACCAGTAACGCCTTACACTACTAACCAATTTGGTCAAGGACCTGCTTGGTCTAACTCATTATTTGAAGATAATGCTGAGTATGGTTTCGGTATGTACACAGCTACGCAAGTGAAACGTCAACGTCTAATGACAATGATGAAAGATGCTTTAGCAGAAGGTTTAGGCACTGAAGATACTCGAAACATTATGCAAGATTGGGTAGATCACGCATTAGAAGGTGACGGTTCTCAACAACGAGCAGCAAAATTAAAGGCTGTTTTAGCTGAGGAAACGGATGCAAAATTACAAGCAATTTTAGCTGAACAAGATGGTTTTGTTAAACCTAGTCAATGGATTATTGGTGGCGATGGTTGGGCTTATGACATTGGCTTTGGCGGAATTGATCATGTCTTGGCTTCTGGTGAAGACGTAAATATCTTTGTTATGGATAATGAAGTATATGCCAACACGGGTGGACAAATGTCGAAAGCAACACCAACATCTGCAATCGCAAAATTTGCAGCTGGTGGTAAGAAAACGGCTAAAAAAGACTTAGGTATGATGGCTGTCACTTATGGCAACGTTTATGTAGCACAAATTTCGATGGAAGCTAATGCAACTCAAGCTATTAAAGCTATTACTGAAGCGGAGGCTTATGATGGTCCATCAATCATCATTGGTTACACACCATGTATTGCTCACGGCTTACACGGTGGGATGACGAACTCAATTCAAGAAGCAAAAGCTGCAGTTGAGTCAGGATATTGGCAATTGTATCGCTATGATCCTCGTTTAGCTGCTAAAGGAAAAGATCCAATGCGGATTGACTTTAAGAAAGCTGACTTCTCTAAAATTCCAGATTTATTGGATACACAGACTCGTTTTGCTGCCTTGAAGAGCATCAAAAAAGATCCAGAAGTAGTGGAAGAAATGTATCAGCAAACTGTCGAAGATATGGAAAAACGTTCTGAAACATATGCTGACATGGCTAACATGAAGAAAAAATAAATCAATTATTCCCAAGCTGTAGATTATGGCTTGGGTTTTTTTATGCAAAAAAAGACTATGACATAAGTTAGAACAGAATTAATATATCTGAACGGCCTCTGATAATTAGGGTATTCAGGATATTTCATCTATAAAATACTTATGTCACAGTCTTTATTTAACTTATCATTTTCTGTTTATGGAATAGGGAAGCTGTGGCAGCTACAATTTGGTTTGCTGTTTCAGCGTGGTTCATAGTGTATAAATGAATGCCGGCTGAATCTTGGGTGACTAAATCGACAATTTGGTCAATTGCATAAGCAATTCCAGCATCTCGTAAGGCAATTGGATCGTGCTCATATTTTTCCAATATGGCTAGGAATTTTCTCGGTAATTTTGCTTCACTTGTTTTAATTAATCGCAATGCTTGATTACGATTAATAATTGGCATAATGCCCGCTAAAATTGGAACATTGATGTTGGCTAGTTGGCATTTTTCTTGGAAGTCATAAAAAAGTTCATTATCAAAAAAAAGTTGAGTAATTAGTTCGTTGCAACCTGCATCGACTTTTTGCTTAAGATTTTGAATATCCGTAATACGATTAGCAGAATCAGGGTGAATTTCTGGGTAACAAGCGCCACTGATTTTAAAATCAGGCTGCTTTGCTTGAATGAAATCGATTAAATCGCTGGCATATTTGAAATCATCTTTTGCAGGTTCTTCAGGTAAAATATCGCCACGTAAGGCTAAAATGTTTTTTATATTTAGTTGGTTCAAATGATCAAGAATAGTGGCTACTTCAATTTTTGTTAGATAAGCTGCTGGTAAATGAGTAACAGTCGGAATATTGAGTTGATTTTGGATATAATCGGCCAATTTGATTGTTGTTGATTCAAAACTTCCCTTGGTATTACTACAAGTGACACTAATAAAATCAGGAGAGAGTTGCTGCAAATCGTTGAGGATTTGCAGCATTTTCTGATTGCCGATTTGTGTTTTTGGTGGAAATATTTCAAAAGACAAGGAGGGTGTCTTATTTTTTGTCATGGATTAATAACTCCTTTCGGGCGAATTTTGCCGCAGCCGTCATATTTTGTAGACTGGCTTTTGTTTCTTTAATGCCTCGCGTTTTCAGTCCACAGTCTGGATTAATCCAAATTTTTTCTTGCGGTACTTTTGCTAAAATAGCATCAATTGTAGTTTTAATTTCTTCAGTGCTAGGAATTCGTGGCGAATGAATGTCATAGACTCCTGGGCCAACTTGCGTTTTAAAGTGATTAGCTTTTAATTCATCTAAAATTTCTAAATTTGACCGAGAAGCTTCAAAGGAGATGACATCAGCATCCATCTGATCAATTGCCGGAATAATATCAGTAAATTCGCTATAACACATATGGGTGTGAATTTGTGTTTGTGGCTGCACTTTACTATGAACTAACCGAAAAGCTGGAATAGCCCAATCTAAATATTCGCTGTACCAATCATTTTTTCTTAATGGTAATTTTTCTCGTAAAGCAGCTTCGTCAATTTGAATAATTCGGATGCCATTTTTTTCCAAGTCTAAAACTTCTTCTTGTATAGCTAGTGCAATTTGTAAGGTTGATTCTTTTAAAGAAATATCTTCTCGTGGAAAAGACCAGTTTAAAATGGTTACTGGACCAGTCAACATTCCTTTGACCCATTTGTTGGTCTGTTTTTGTGCGTATTTGGACCATTTAACAGTAATTGGTGCTGTTCGATAAATGTCTCCCCAAATAATTGGTGGCTTGACACCGCGAGTACCATAGGATTGCACCCAGCCATTTTTACTAAATAAATAGCCCGCTAAGTTTTGCCCAAAATATTCAACCATGTCGTTTCTTTCAAACTCTCCGTGAACTAACACATCTAGATCAATTTCTTCTTGCCATTGCAACCAGTTATCTATTTGCTGGGCAATGAATTGATCGTACGTTTTCTGGTCAATTTCCTTTTTCTTGAAACGCGCACGAGTTTGCTTAACTTCTTTGGTTTGCGGAAATGAACCAATAGTTGTGGTTGGTAATAAAGGTAATTGGAATTCTTTTCGTTGGAGAAGTTCTCTTTTTTCAAAAGCTGGTTGACGGATATATGACTCAGGCGTTAGAGAAGCAATTTTTTCTTCTACCTTTGGATCTTTTGTGAATCGTTCTTGTTGGAACAAGGCTTGATTTTTTTCTAGCTTTTCTGATTTTCCAGCAACTATCTCTGATAACTCAACCAGCTCATTTAATTTCTCAGTAGCATAAGAAAAATGTTTTTTAACTTCAACAGGGAATTCTTCGTTTTCAATAGAAAATGGTACATGTAATAATGAACAAGAAGTATTTAAAACAACATTTTGAGTAGGTAATTGTTGTAAAATTGCTAAGCTTTTTTGATATTGATTTCGCCAAATATTTTTTCCGTTGATGATACCCGCATATAATTTTTTATCAGCAGGAAAGCCTGTTTGTAATAATGATATATTTTTTGGACCTTCGACAAAGTCCAATCCGATAGCATCAATCGATAATTGAATCAAATCTTGATAAATATCACGAACATCACCGAAATAAGTTTGTAGCAAAATTTTTAAATCTTGTTTGTCATTTAATAAATTATGGTAAATATCTAAAAATAGTGCTTTTTGTTCTACAGAAAGATCGGTTACTAAGCTGGGTTCATCTAATTGAATCCACTGGGCACCTAACACTTTTAACTCCTTGAAAATGTCTTGATAAGCAATCGTAAGATCATTCACAAAATCTTTTGCAGAAATACCCTCCTCAAAATCTGCCAATGAAAGTAAGGTAAATGGTCCAATTAAAACTGGACGAGTCTCGATATCTAATGCTTTTGCCTCTTGATATTCATCAAATATTTTACTGCTGTTAATTTTTACTTTAGTTATTTTTTCAAACTTCGGTACTAAATAGTGATAATTGGTATTAAACCACTTTTTCATAGGTAAAGCTTTGATATCAATTGTTTCTGACTGATGCCCACGAGCTAAAGCAAAGAATTTTTCTAAAGACGATAAGGGACTAGTTTCAACATTTGACGGAATGATATTGAATAAAAAAGCTGTGTCTAAGAGATTGTCGTATAGGGAAAAGTCATTACTGACAACTTCATCTACACCTGATTCTTTGACTAATTGCCAATGTTTTCGGCGTAATTCTTTTGCTGTAGCTTGTAATTCTGATTCATTTATTTCATTTCTAAAATATTTTTCAGTTGCAAATTTTAATTCTCTAAATTCACCCAATCTGGGAAAACCAATAATTGTTGTAGTCATATATTCTTCCTCCTAAGTACTCCTTGTTGTTATTTGAAAGATTAACATGAATATGAATGCTTGGATAATTGAAAAAATATGGCAAAAGTTATAGCTAAAAACTATAACCTGACGTAAACTATTTAAAAAGATATAAGGGAGAAAAAATGAGAATCCAACAACTGCAATATTTAGAGGAAATTGTGAAAACTGGCTCAATTAATGAGGCAGCAAAACAGCTTTTTTTAACTCAGCCTAGTGTTTCTAATGCAATTAAAGAATTAGAAAATGAATTGAATTTGAAACTGCTGTTACGGAGTAAAATGGGTGTTTCCCTGACTGATGAAGGACGAGAATTTATGATTTATGCCCGTCAAATTTTAGATCAGGTAAATTTATTAGAGGAACGGTATAAGCAACAAAGTAAGCGAAAACAAGCTTTCTCAGTTTCAGCACAACATTATGCTTTTGTGGTGCATGCTTTTGTGGAGTTGATTCGGGGAGTGGAAAGTGAAAAATACCAATTTACTTTACGAGAAACTGAAACGCAAAATATTTTGACAGATTTAAGTAGCTTTAAAAGTGAAATCGGTATTTTATATTTAAATGATTTTAATCAAAAGGTGTTGAAGAAACTATTTAAAGAAGAAAACTTGATTTTCACGCCTTTATTTGATGCAAAGCCCCATGTCTTTGTTGGGATTCAAAATCCATTAACAAAAAAGACAACTGTAAGTTTAGAGGATTTGCTGGATTATCCGTATTTGTCTTATGAACAAGGTGAGGGGAATTCTTTTTATTTTTCTGAAGAAATTTTGAGTACCTTGGATCATAAAAAACAAATCAAAGTATCTGATCGAGCTACTATTTTTAATTTGATGGTTGGTTTAAATGGATATACCATTAGTTCGGGAATCATTTCTAGTGAATTAAATGATGATAAAATTGTTGCGATACCGCTAGAGGTTGAAGATACTATTACTTTAGGTTGGCTAAAACATGAACAAACTGCCTTAACACCGATTGCCAATGAGTATTTAGAAATGCTCAAAACTCACATTCGAGGTTTTGGTTTCACTATCATTGGGGAATAAGATAAAGCGAGGATTTTTACATCCTCGCTTTACTTTATTTTACTGGAAACCAGACTTGGAATTCTGAATGAATGGGGTCGTTGTTTAAATAAGCCTCTAATACAGGTAAGTTCGCATATTCGAAACCAGATGTGGGTAACCATTCGGTATAAATTTGTTTATTTAGTTCTTGAATTCCTTTTGGCATCTCACCAGTCCCGTCGAAGATTGCCCATTTAGCTGCGGGTAAATAATACTCATCGAAACCTGATAATTTTTGATCACTTTGAATACCAATCATGTACTCCCATTGTTTTTGATCAATGTTTTCTGAAATACTAATGCCATATACCGCAGGAAATTCTGGTTGAATTAAAGGAAATAATTTTTCGAGATAGCCTTCTGTTGAGAGTTTTTGCCAAAATTTTGGGATTTCTACCATTGCTGTTTCGACATCAGGACCCAGAGATACTTTCTTTCCAATAAAACGAAGCTGTCCTTTTTCGACAATTTTGTAAGCCATTGCTGCCACTCCTTTAATTTAAATTGAGAAGTTTAGCTTTGGATAGCTTAGCAGTTTGGTATCAGAATTTTTTGCTTGTTGCGGAGTCATACCTTGAATCTTTTTGAAAGCACGATTAAATGAAGTAGGGGAATCATAGCCATATTTGACTGCTACATCAATTACTTTTCCGCTATTCTGTAAATCGACTGCTGCGAGACTCATTTTTCGACGACGAATGTATTCTCCTAAAGAGACGTCGGCAATATAAGAAAACATCCGTTGATAATGATAACTGGAACAACAGGCAATCTTTGCAATTTCTTCATAAGAAATTTCTTGCTCTAGATGATTTTCCAAATAATTTAAGCTCTGATTTAACCGTTCTAACCAATCCAAATAGTTCACTTCCTTTCCCACAACTGTTGTGGTATTTATAGTTTAAGGTAATTTCTGCAGTTGAGCCTCTTAAATTGTGCACAAAACAGCGAGTGTAAAATATGTAGAAAAAAAGTGATAAGCAAAATATTGATTTCGCTTATCACTTTACCTTTAATTATTCAGCACTTAAAGCAGCCATCGTAATGTAGTTATATGGCTGATTGAAGTGAGGCAAGAAGAAAATATCTAATAATTTTAATTTATCGATAGTTACACCTTCTTCAATTGCTAATGAGAACATATGAATACCCATAGCAATTTCAGGAGTAGTTGAAGCAAGTTGGGCACCAACTACTCGACGAGAACCTTCTTCATAAACGATTCGAATCTTCACTTTATCGTTTTCTTTCATAAAGCCAGGTTTTTGTAAGTCTTCAAAGTCAGTATGTTTTACTTTCATGCCATTTTTTTCAGCAGCTTCAACGGATAAGCCAGTTGAAACCATATTGTAACCAAAGATGGAAATACCGTTTGAACCTTGAACACCAGTCGATTCTAAAGGAGTTCCGCCAATATTATGGGCAGCGACAATCCCTGAACGAACAGCATTTGTCGCTAAGGCAATATAAGTTGTATCTCTTAAGGCATTTGAATAAACGGTCGCACAATCGCCAACAGCATAAACATTCTCATCACTTGTTTGTTGATGACGATCAACTAAGTAAGCGCCATTTTTAAATAATTTTAGATGATCTTTAGCTAAGTCATTATTTGGTAAGAAACCAATTGCATTGATAACTAAATCAACTGGATATTCTCCCGCTTTAGTAACGATCCGTTCAACTTTTTCATCACCTTTATACTCGTTAACCAATTCATCAAAATGTAATTGAATATCATGTTTCGTTAAAACTTGATCCATGTCATTTGTGAACCATTTGTCATAGTAGTTTGGTAAAGAGCGAGAAGCAGCATCAAATAATAGAACATTTTTGCCACGTCGTTTAGCAGCTTCGGCAATTTCAACACCGATATAACCAGCTCCGATAACAGCTACATTTTCTACATCATCATTTGCTAAAATCGCATCAACAGCTTGTCCGTCTTGGAAACGTTTCAAGAAATGGATGTTCTCTAAATCTTTACCAGGAACTTGCGGTGAGATAGGTAAAGAACCAGTTGCTAGAATTAGTTTGTCGTAAGTTTCAACAACTTTTTCGCCATCTTTAGTTAAAGCATGAACTTCTTTTTTATCAAAATCAATATGATCAACCGTAGTTTCCATCATGATTCTAGCGCCTTTTGCTTCAAAATCTTCCTTCTTTGTATAGAATAATCCTTCGTAAGAATCAATTTGACGACCTACCCATAAAGCAGTTCCGCAACCTAGATAACTTAAGTTTGTGTTGCGATCGATCATTACGACTTCTTGATCTTTATAAGTGTCCAATAAAGTATTTGCAGCTGCAATTCCCGCATGGTTCGCTCCGATAATAATTGTCTTTGTCATTAATAAATTCCTCACTTCCAAAATAAGATTAATTTGTTACGACAGCAATTGTAAAGTATTTCACAAAAAACGATAGAACTAAGGTCAATCTTTCCCCCTTTAACAAATAAAGTTTTTTGGGATGAGCGATTCAAGTATTATTTTTTATGATATCGCTCTCACTTTAAAATTATACCAGAAAAGTTAAACTAAATTAAGAATAATTACAAAAAAAGAGAAATATTGTTAAATTAGTGTATTTGACTGTTAAAGTAGGATCATTATGTAACAGAATTGAGAATGGTAATGGCTAATTAACTTTCTTTCGTTCACAAAATTTCTTTTTTACATAGGAAAATTCTAGTATGGCAAATTTACGGCAATAAATATATGCTTATATTAAGAAAACGGATTCGAAAATATAGGAGGGTCATTATGACAGAAACCAATGTATTTCCCGAAAATTTTTTATGGGGTGGTGCAGTAGCTGCCAATCAAGTAGAAGGAGCTTGGCTAGAGGATGGAAAACTACCTAATGTAACAGATACTTTACTTGGTATTATGAATCAGCATCCAAGTATCTCATGGAATGAAGCCCAAGGAATTTGGGAGTTGGACTTACCTGAAGATATCGCTTTTTTATCTCACGAGGCGGTAGATTTTTACCATCGTTTTGAAGAGGACATTAAAATGATGAGTGAAATGGGTTTTAAAGCTTTTCGTACAAGCATTTCATGGGGACGGATTTTTCCAAAAGGTGACGAAGAAGAGGCAAATGAAGCTGGTCTACTTTTTTATGACCGCTTAATCGAGACTCTTTTAAAATATCACATGGAACCAGTGCTCACTTTAAGTCATTATGAAACGCCCTTAGCTTTAGTAGCAGAATATGGGGGTTGGCAAGATAGACGTTTAATTGATTTTTTTGATCGTTATGCGACAGTTATTTTCAATCGCTATAAAGGGAAAGTAAAGTACTGGATGACCTTTAATGAGATAAATAATGCTTTTCGGATGCCTTATGCTGCTGCAGGTGTAGTCAAATTTCCGGCGACAGATCCAAAAGAACCAATTGCAACTTTGACTAAAAAAGAAATTTTTCAAGCGGTTCATCACTTATTTGTCGCTAATGCATTAGCAACAAAAAGGATGCAAGCAGCAGATCCTGATGCATTAATGGGTGTGATGTTTAGTTTTTCTTCTTTAGCAACTTATCCCGTGGATTGTAATCCTGAGAATGTTTTTGGAGCCTTAGAATTTAAACGCAATTCATATCTATATTCTGATGTGATGTGTCGTGGACATTATCCTGGATATGTCAAAAGGATTTGGCGTGAAGAAGACTGTGCACCAGAAATTGCTGCAGGGGATCTAGATTTATTAGCAGAGTATACTTCAGACTATGTTGCATTTAGTTATTATCGTAGTACCGTTTACAGTAAAGATGCTGAGATGCGTGTAGACACTGGTGGTGCAAAAGGTTTTGATAATCCTTTCTTGACTGAAAAATCTCCTGAACCTTGGAATTGGCCAATTGATCCGCTAGGTTTCCGCTATGTTATGAATGAGTTAACTGATCGGTATGAGCTACCATTATTTATCGTTGAAAATGGCTTGGGAATTGATGAAACGCCTGACGAAAATCAAAGAATCAACGATGTTGAAAGAGCGCGCTATTTAAAAATGCATATTGAACAAATGGCAGAAGCAATTAAAGATGGTTGTGATGTTATTGGTTATCTTTGGTGGGGACCCATCGATATTGTTTCAGCAGGAACTGGTGAAATGAAGAAACGTTATGGCTTTATTTATGTCGATCGCCATAATGATGGCAGTGGCAGTTTCAAGCGGCTGAAAAAAGATAGCTTTGATTATTTCAAACAAGTGATTGAAACAAATGGCGCTAACCTTTCTATTAACATTTAAAATAATTAGCTGTACTTAAACTATTAAGTACAGCTTTTTTGCTACAATAAGCATGGAGGTGATCATTCAATGGATTTAACAAAACGGCAATTAGAACTGTTAGTCTACTTAGCCAATATCAATACTTGGCTAACTAGTGAAAAGCTAGCTGAACATATTCACACCAATAAAAAAACGGTACAATCTGAAATTAAAAACATGCTGGAACTTTATCCAGATGATATAGAGATTGAAAGTAACAAACGTAATGGCTATCATCTTTTATTTCTAGCACCAGAATTACAAACCCAAATCGTAGCAGAAGTAAAGAAACATAAAATGTATTCCAGTATGAATTTTAGAGCATCAACTATTATTATCTATTTAATATTTCAAGAAGACTACGTCAGTATGCAGCACTTAGCTGATCTTTTTTTTCTATCAAAAACAGCTATCTCAAATGAAATTAAAACAATCCAACGCTGGATAGAACGTAATGTTCATTTAGATTTAGAGATTTCCAGTCACAAGGGGCTAAAAATTCATAGTAGTGAAAATATGCGACGAATTTTTGCTTCAATGGTGGGAACTGAGTCAGTTCTAATCGAGAGTAAATTACCAGAAGCATTTATTATGGAAGTGTTAGAAAAAATATCAGTGATTCAAAACTTTATGCAAACTGCTTTGATTGAGGCCAATTATATTGTTTCTGGAGAAGATTTCTTAAGATATGCCCGTTATGTGAGTTTGACAGTCGTCAGAGGAAAGAATCAAAAAAAATTAGAATTGTTAGAACAAAATGATCTCTTAGTTTCAGTGATTGACAAACTAACATTGTTTTTAGATAAAACTTTTGATTATTCTTTGGACGATAATGAGCAAACGGCTTTAGGAAATCGTCTGTTAGAACTAAATTATTTACATTTAAACGAAGGCGACAATTTAGTTTTAAAACAAAAACTGCGAAAATTTGAAACAGCTTTAATTGATTATTTAAAGCTACCAACTGAGCAACTTTTTAAAAATCCCGATGCATTACTAGTCCATATTCAGCAGATGGCAACTAGAATGGCGGCAGGTCACAATGTGTTAAACCATTTCGCTCAAAAAACACTGTCTAATTATCCTTTGGAAACCTATTTAGTGCGTCGATTTTTTCCGTTGTACTTTGACTTGCGACCGAATCTTGCTGAACTTTCTTATTTAGTCTTGTATTTGGCAGAAGCATTAGAGAATTATCGTAGTGAGGGGAATTTGCTAATTGTCAGTAATCAGCCCTTGAGTATTTTAAATGCTTTAAAACGCAGTATAGAGAATAGCTTACAACGAAAAATCCGCCAAGTGCAAATTGAACCAGTTTATGTTTTTGAAGCAAAAAAAGAACAACATGATTACAGCGTGTTATTGACCACAGAACAAGAAATAGTTTTCGAGAATCCAGGCTTCAGTTTTATTCCGAGTGTTTTATCAGAAGCAGAACTGAATGAATTAAGCACGGAGCTTTATCACGTTATTAGTGAACGAGAAGAAATAAATAAGAAAAACTTTTTGTCCAAATACTATGGGGCAGAAAGTCAGGTAGATATTACTAAAAAAATAGATAATATTCATCAATTATTACCTAATTCTAGTGAATTAGTATTGGTGCCTATTACTTCAAAAATCTTATTTGCTTGTGAAATAAAAGAAAGTGGTATGTCTCAAATACGTGAATATCATTTAAAAGAACCCATCATCTATCAGCAAAGAAAAATTTCAACTTTGATCCATATATCCTATGTTAAAAATCCCAAAATACTAGCCGATTTTTCTGCAATCAGTGAAATCCTAACGACAAAATAGTGTTCAGTCAATTTCCTTTTTAGTGACGATTTATCTTGAATGGCATGAAAAGGTTTTCCTTCTTATACTATTGATATAGAAAACGGATACAAATTATAAGGGGGAAACAAAAATGGATTATCAGCAATTGGCTAAAGATATTTTAAAAAATGTTGGCGGAGAAGAAAATGTCAGTAATTTATATCACTGTGCCACAAGATTACGTTTCACGCTAAATGATCAGCAAAAAGCGAAAAAAGCTGAGATAGAAAATTTAACCGGTGTCATTACAGTCGTTGAAGCTGGTGGAATGTTCCAAGTGGTTATTGGTAACACAGTCAATGATGTTTATGAAGCCATCACTAAGATATCAAATCTCGGAACTGCTAGCTCAGAAGTAACCGAAAAAAAAGAAAAGAAAAGTATCTTAAATAGTTTTATTGATATGATTGCTGCGGTTTTTGCACCAACTTTAGGTGTTTTAGCAGGTAGTGGGTTAATTAAAGGAGTTTTGGCTTTGTTAACAAGTGTCGGTTGGCTATCAATTGAAAGTGGCACTTATGTTGTTTTAAATGCTGCAGCAGATGCTTTCTTCTATTTCTTGCCAATTTTCTTAGCTTATACTGCAGCAAAAAAATTCAAAACAGATATCTTTATCGCCATGGTTTTAGCCGCAGCGTTAGTATATCCATCAATTACAACAGCTTTTACAGATGGAACAGCGTTAAATTTTATCGGCATACCAGTTTCGCTGGCAAGATATTCTAGCACCGTTATTCCAGCGATTTTGGCAGTTTATGTGTTATCACATTTAGAACGTCTAATTAGACCTAGACTCCATGAAAGTGTCAGAAATTTATTAACCCCATTTATCTGCTTGATTGTCATGGTTCCTTTGACGTTAATGGTGGTTGGTCCGATTGCAAATATGGCTAGTGAATTAATTGCGAATGGGTATTTAGCTGTTTATAATTTCAGTCCAATTTTATCTGGTGCAGTGATTGGTGGATTCTGGCAAGTCTTAGTCATCTTCGGATTACATTGGGGTATGGTGCCAGTAATGACGAATAACATCAGCTTTTATGGTCGAGATACTTTAGGACCTGGTTGCATGACAGCTGTTGCCGCACAAGCTGGGGCTGTTTTAGGGGTGTTTTTCAAAGCTAAAGATAAAAAGGTAAAAAGCTTAGCTATTTCATCTTTCATTAGTGCATTATTTGGAATTACTGAGCCAGCTGTCTATGGGATTACTTTAAAATACAAAAAACCATTTTATATTGCTTGCGGTGTTGGTGCAATCTTTGGTGGAGTAGCAGGTGCTGCTGGTGCCGGCGCATTAGCTGTCGCTACAAGAAGTATCTTGTCTTTCCCAATCTATATTGGTCAAGGTTTTGTTTGGCTATTCGCTAGTTATTTCTTATCTATGTTTGTTTCATGTATTTTAACTTTCCTATTTGGTTATAAAGATGAAGTTGCCGCTGAAGAAGACCAATTGATCTTAGCCAATGAAAAAGCCTTAGTATTAGAAAAACCTGCGCAAGGAAAAACGATTGCTTTGACTGAAGTTAATGATCCAACTTTTGCTAGTGGTGCAATGGGCGAAGGTTTTGCTGTCATTCCGACTAGGGGAGAAGTTTATAGCCCGGTTGCTGGAACCATTACCTCTATTTTTCCCACCAAACACGCAGTAGGAATGATAACACCAGAAGGGGCTGAAATCTTAATCCATATTGGTATTGATACAGTTAATTTGGCTGGAAAATATTTTAAAACTTCAATTGCTGAAAATGATTCAATTAGAGCCGGTGAATTATTGGTAAGCTTTGATTTAGCAGCCGTTCAAGCTGCCGGATATGATCCAACAATTATGGTAATGGTCACTAACAGTACGAAATTTGGGTCTATTGAATTTGTAGATGAAAATCAAAGTCTGCCTTTGAATGATCAATTTGCAGAACTTTTAGTATAAGGAGAAAAGCTATGACAAAATTTCCGAAAGATTTTTTATGGGGCGGTGCAACAGCTGCTCATCAAGTTGAAGGTGGATTCGACGAAGGCGGAAAAGGACTTTCTGTTTCAGATGTTTATACATTTGACAGTAGTTTGC
The DNA here is from genome assembly GCF_019218635.1 of Enterococcus alishanensis. Classification (GTDB taxonomy): domain Bacteria; phylum Bacillota; class Bacilli; order Lactobacillales; family Enterococcaceae; genus Enterococcus_A; species Enterococcus_A alishanensis. Next base: position 692,381 of record NZ_JAHUZB010000001.1, read on the forward strand.
CAAAAGAAAAATGGACAGACCAATGGCATTTGATGACACATGCTCAAGTGGCGGAGGCACAAAATCCAGATAGTAAAAAATATTATCCAAAACGGAACGGCAATGATTTTTATCATCACTACAAAGAAGACATCGCGCTATTTGCAGAAATGGGCTTCAAATGTTACCGCACATCGATTGCTTGGACTCGAATATTTCCAAATGGAGATGAGGACTTGCCGAATGAAGCTGGTCTAGCTTTCTACGATAAAATGTTTGATGAACTTTTAAAATACGGTATTGAACCGGTCGTTTCTTTGTCCCATTATGAAATGCCTTTACATTTGGCAACCGAATATGGTGGCTGGCCGAATCGTCAGTTAATTGATTTCTATGTTAAATTTGCAACAACTGTTTTTAAACGATATAAGAATAAAGTAAAATATTGGATGACTTTTAACGAAATTAATTGTGTGAAGCACCATCCATACGTGAGCATTGGTGTGATCGAAGAAAATCATCCCAATATTGAACAAGCTAAATATCAAGGTGCACATCATCAATTTATCGCAAGTGCTCTGGCGACTAAAGCTTGTCATCAAATTATTCCTGACTCAAAAGTAGGTTGTATGATTAGTTATCAATTATTGATTCCATATTCATGTGACCCAGATGATGTTCAAAAAACTGTCGAAAGTCAAAGAACCTCTCTATTTTTCTCAGATGTCCAAGCTCGGGGCTATTATCCTGCTTATACAAAAAGAATGTTTGAAGAAAAAGGGGTTGTTTTAGAGACTGAAGTTGGTGATGAAGAAATATTGCGGCAGTATCCAGTAGATTTTATTTCTTTTAGTTACTACATGTCGTCAGCTGTCTCAGCTCATCCTGAAAATTTAGAAAATGCAGAAGGAAATTTGATTACCGGCGGAATAAAAAATCCGTATCTACCTAGCAGTGAGTGGGGTTGGCAAATTGATCCAAAAGGTTTGAGAATTGCTTTAAATCAACTCTATGATCGCTATCAAAAACCATTATTTATTGCTGAAAATGGTCTGGGTGCTGTTGATCAAATTGAAAAAGATGGTACCATTCAAGACGATTACCGAATTGATTACTTAAAACAACATATTGAACAGATACAAGAGGCAATTCATGATGGTGTTGACTTATTTGGTTACACTTCGTGGGGATGTATTGATATTGTCAGTGCTTCAACCTCACAAATGTCTAAACGTTATGGCTACATTTATGTTGATCAAGACGATGAAGGTCATGGTACAAGAAATAGAAGAAAGAAAAAATCCTTTGACTGGTATAAAAATGTCATAGCGACAAACGGTGAAGAATTATAAAAAAGAAATTCCTGCCAGCCGGTAGGAATTTTTTCGGCTTTAATGGCACTAAAAGCTGCTGACAAATCAATAATCAGAAAATACACCTTAAATTAAAACTAATTTAAAAGAAATAAATAATATTTTCAGTTTAGTATAGAAAATTAGTCTTCTTAATTTATTTTAAACGTAATTATTCTTTTAAATTGGCTAACAATAGTACTATAAAATAATCTAACATTTACAATTTCAAAGACTTTTAATCAAAAAACTAAAAAAGAACAAAAAAAATCATTGACAGCGTTTTCTTAATTTGCTATGATGATTTTGAAGAAAATAGACCACTGATGGATAGTGATTGTTTAAGTACAAGCTAAACCTGATGAAAGTACGCTTTTTTGTGTACGTTCATTGGGTTTTTTTGTTGCAAAAAAATAATAAATGAATATTTTTTGTATTTATTTTATATCACATCTGTCATGAAAAATAACAAATAAGGAGTTGGTTATTTATTATTTATTGTTGCAGATAGTAGGAAAATGGAGGATCTAAGCATGCAGATTCAAAAAATTCTAAACAATAATGTTGTGATCACAACAGATCAAAATAATAATGAAGTTGTTGCAATGGGACGTGGTTTAGCGTTCAAAAAAAAAATCGGAGATGTCATTTCTAGTAAAGAGATTGATAAAATTTATCGTCTAGATAATGAAAATTTATCTCACAAGTTTCAAGAATTATTAGAAAATGTTCCTCTTATCTATGTTGAGTTGGCCACTGAAATTATAGATGAGGCAAAGAAAAAATTAGATAAACCCTTAAACGATTCACTATATTTGTCTTTAACGGATCATTTACATGGTGCGATTGAAAGAGGAAGAGAAGGAATCCAATTAAAAAATTTATTGCTTTGGGATATCAAACGTTTTTTTCCTGATGAATATGCATTGGGAAAGAAAGCGATTGTCCAAGTTAAAGAGTTGTTTTCAGTTGATTTAGGAGATGACGAAGCTGGAAATGTTGCTTTGCATTTGGTAAATGCACAAAGCGATGTTGAAAATGGTAACGTCCAGGAATTAACTGAATTGATGCAAGAAATCATTCAAATTACCAGCTATTATTTTAAAGTTCAATTTGACGAAGAATCGGTCTATTTTTATCGCTTTACCACGCATCTACGCTTTTTTGCTTCAAGAATTTTAACTAATAAACAGTTCAATGATGAAACGGACGAAGAATTATTATTGATGATCCAAAAGAAATATCAGAATGCTTATTATTGCACGGAAAAAATTGCGACATTTATTTATCAGAAATATCAGTATTTAATGACTAATGATGAAAAATTATATTTGACAATTCATATTGCAAGACTTGTTCAAAAAACTATTTGAGGAGGATAAAAGATGGGAAAATATGAAGATTTGGCAAAAAAGATCGTCGATAATGTTGGGGGAAGTGACAATATTAATAGTCTGACCCATTGTATTACCCGTTTACGCTTTAAATTGAAAGATGAAAATAAAGCCAAAGATGAAGTTTTAAAAAATACGGATGGTGTTGTGACTGTCATGAAAAGTGGCGGACAGTATCAAGTAGTCATCGGTAATCACGTACCTGATGTCTACGCAGATGTGCAATCAGTAGCTGGAATAAGTGGTGAATCTGAAGATGCCGCAAAAAGTGATGGCAATATTTTTAACCGTTTAATCGACATCTTAAGTGGTTGTTTCCAACCATTTTTAGGTGCTTTAGCAGCGGCCGGGATGATTAAAGGTTTAAATGCTTTGTTAGTATTTTTGGGAACGTTGGGCTGGTTCAACTACACGGTGACATCTGGTAATTATTTGATGTTAAATGCCATTGGTGACGCAATATTTATGTTCATGCCAGTAGTTCTTGGTTTCACTGCAGCGAAAAAATTTGGACTAAATCCAATGGTGGGAATTGTAGTAGGTGCTGCAATGTGTTACCCAACAGTTCAAGGAACAGCGTTACAGGCAGCCTTTACTGAAGCTGCTGGTGCAAATGCAGCTGCGCCATATAGCTTGTTTGGATTACCGGCATATGAGAGATTCTTTGGCATTCCATGGGTAGGAGCAAACTATACTAGTAGTGTTGTACCAGTTATTTTTATTATTGCCTTTGCTGCCCAAATTCAAAAATTGGCGAAAAAGATTATTCCGACTGTTGTACAAAATTTCGTTGTACCATTTTTAGTTCTTTTAATTGCTTTACCGATTGGTTTTTTGGTCATTGGACCCGTAATTTCAATTTTAACTGATCTTTTAAGTGCTGGTTTCCAAGCATTGATGGCCTTCTCACCAGCATTATATGGTGTGGTTTTAGGTTTCTTCTGGCAAGTGCTGGTTATCTTCGGTTTACATTGGTCAATTGTTCCATTAGCAATTATGCAAGTAACCATGAATGGATCAAGTATGATTTTAACAGGTACATTTGGCGCAAGTTTTGCTCAAACTGCCGTTGTTTTAGCTATGTACTTCAAGCTAAAAGACAAAAATTTGAAAGCTTTATGCCCGCCAGCAATTATTTCAGGCTTGTTCGGTGTAACCGAGCCAGCAATTTACGGGATTACTTTACCTAAAAAGACGCCATTTGTTTTCTCAATGATCGCCGGAGCTGTTTCAGGTCTGTTTTTAATGATTAATCAAGTGACTGCCTTCACATCAGGTGGATTAGGAATTTTTGGTATTTTTAACTACATTTCTCCAGATGGAAATGCTAGAGGCATGTGGATTTCATTAATAGCGATTGGTATCGCTGGAGTCGTTGGTTTTGGTTTAACAATGGCTTTTTGGAAGGATAAAACTGTTGTTGCTGATCAAGAATTACCAGAAAATGCTGCAAAAATTCGGAAAGAAGTTGTTACCTCTCCATTAGAAGGACAGTTAATGCCACTAGATACAGCAAGTGATCAAGCTTTTGCCCAAGGTATTTTAGGTAGAGGTGTTGTGATTCATCCAACTAAAGGAGAAGTCGTTGCCCCATTTGACGGTACAGTTATGACGATGTTCCCGACAAAACATGCGATTGGTTTAGTTTCAGATCATGGTATGGAACTATTGATTCATATTGGTATGGACACCGTTCAATTAAATGGAAATTTCTTTGAAAATCACGTCAAACAAGGTGACAAGGTAAAACGTGGAGACAAATTAGTGAGTTTTGATATTCAAGAAATTCGAAATGCTGGTTATTCCGTCGAAACTCCTGTAATCGTTACCAACTCAGCTGATTATTTAGATATTGTTGAATCAGATAAAAAAGAAATTAACGACAATGACGAACTATTAACAGCGGTATTGTAAATCAATAATTAAAGAAAAGTCCTTTAACTAGTGACTTTTCTTTAATTTGGTCTTAAAAAATCACGATATTGAATGTTAGGTTCAGCCATAATATCTGAGCTGGACTTTCTGATATCTACTTGTTCACCGATGGAAATTAGGTGATTAAGATTTTTTTCATAATCTTCAGCAAAGACGCAGCTGTATAAAACATCTAATAAAAAACTGATCGAACTATTAATGCTATAGTTTGCAATTTTTGAATAGAGTCTTTCTCTGGTTGTTATGTGCAAAACAGCTTGAGCTTTTTCAGCAAGCGTATTTTCACCAATGCTTGTTAACGCAATAAAAGGAATTTTTTGTTGATTAAAAAGTTCAGCTAATTTAGTCATCATGACATTTTCACCGGTATATGAAATCAAAATGCAAACATCATCGGGATGAGTATTATGTGCTTCATAAGATTGTTCATTCATAGTGGATACTACACGAACAGCTCGATTGAGTCGGCGCATCTTTAAAGCGAAGTCTTCAGCGATCAATAAATTGGCATTGCTTCCAAAAATCTTAATGGTACGGGCATTGAGCAATAATTGTTGGGCTTTTTGTAATTGATCATGATGGAGCAAACTTAAGCTGTCAGCGATTGTGTCTTTTTCTAGACTAGCAATTTTATGAGCAACTGTCATAATGCCGTCTTGTGGCGAAAACGGTAAATTGGCATCAATATCAGTGAAATACGTATTCAAATAGTGGGATTCAGCTAAAAAAGCATCTTTTAAAGCCGACCAACCTGAAAAATTTAGTTTTTTAGCGACACGAATTAATGTGGATGGATGGACATAAGTGATTTCGGCAATTTCTTTAACGGTTAAGTCTCTCAACTGACTGTCAGAATGTAATAGGAACCTAATAACATTCTCTTCAGCAGTTGAAAAATGAATTTGTTTCATTTTTTCACGGATAAGCATATATTCCCCTCCAAAATATTTACGATATTTTTGTATTGTTGTAAATGATATTAAAGCAAAGTACTACTGTTTTGCAATAGCGTTTACAAATAATACCGCATATAAAGATAAAATTTGTAAATAGTATTGGAATCAACTCAAAACGAATTGTAAATATATTTTACAGATAGGATAATAAATTTGTAAATTAATTATAAGGAGTGAGCTAATGAATCAAGGTGTAAAAATTGCCACGATTGGTGGCGGAAGTAGTTATACCCCAGAATTAATGGAAGGTTTTATCAAAAGATATGAGGAATTACCAATTTCAGAGATTTGGTTGGTAGATATTGAAGCTGGAAAAGAAAAGTTAGCGATTGTCGGAGCAATGGCCCAAAGAATGTGGGATGCTTCACCATATGATGTGAAAATCCATTTGACTTTAGATCGCGAAGCAGCTTTAAAAGATGCTGATTTTGTTACCACACAATTTCGAGTTGGTTTATTGGAAGCACGAATCAAGGATGAAAGAATCCCTGCTTATTATGGCATGTTAGGACAAGAGACTAACGGACCAGGTGGAATTTTTAAAGCGTTAAGAACTGTGCCAATCATTCTGGAAATTGTTGAAGATATGAAACGGCTTTGTCCAGATGCCTGGTTGATTAATTTTGCCAATCCTAGTGGCATGGTGACAGAAGCCATTGTTCGTTATGGTAAGTGGGAAAAAGTCATTGGTTTATGTAATGTACCTGTGATGGCGACGATGATTGAGCCAGCATTAATCGGGAAAAATCCAGATGAGTTAATTTATAAATTTGCTGGGTTAAATCATTTTCACTGGCATAAAGTTGCGGATAATCATGGCAATGACGTGACGATGGATATCATTGAAAAAATGTATGAAGAAGACAACGGCTTACCGAAAAATATTTTCGATATTCCTTTTTATCATGAACAGCTAGAACAGATGAAAATGATTCCTTGTGGTTATCATCGGTATTACTATCGTCAAGAAGAAATGCTGGAACATGCTTTAGAAGAATATCAAACAATTGGTACGCGCGCCCAACAAGTCAAGCAAACAGAAACTGAATTATTTGAACTCTACAAAGATCCAGCACTAAATTACAAACCGGAGCAGTTGCAGCAACGGGGTGGAGCGTATTACTCTGATGCAGCTTGTGAAACAATTGCTTCAATCTATGCCAATAAAAACACGCAATTGGTCGTTTCTACTAAAAATGATGGTGCTGTTCCGGATTTACCAGCGGATTGTGTTGTTGAAGTGACTGCTTATGTAGGTGGTCAAGGAGCACGCAATGTTGCCTTTGGTACATTACCGACAGCTGAAAGAGGTTGGCTGCAAGTGATGAAAGCAATGGAATTATTGACAATTGAGGCTGCAGTCACAGGTGATTATAATACTGTTTTGCAAGCCTTCACGATTAATCCATTAATTCCGTCAGGAAAAACTGCCAAACGAGTAATGGATGAATTGTTTATTGCCCACAAAGAATATTTACCAAACTTTAAAGCAACAATCGAAAAATTAATGGCAGAAGGAATCGAAGTTCAGGATCAAGTAGCTAGTCATTTAGATTTAATAGAAGTATAAAACTTAGGAGGAATCATGCATGGCATTTAGAAAAGATTTTTTATGGGGTGGCGCAACAGCTGCTAATCAATGTGAAGGAGGATACGATCAAGGTGGACGTGGTCTTGCCAATGTCGATTTAGCACCAGTTGGCAAAGATCGAATAGGGGTCATTACTGGTGAGCAAAAAATGTTTGATTTTGATGATGACCATTTTTATCCAGCAAAAAATGCGATTGATATGTATCATCGCTATAAAGAGGACATTGCTTTATTTGGTGAGATGGGATTTAAAACTTATCGCTTATCGATTGCTTGGAGTCGGATTTTTCCTAAAGGTGATGAAACCGAACCAAATGAAGATGGCTTAAAATTTTATGAAGACTTGTTTAAAGAATGTCATAAATACAATATTGAACCGCTAGTGACGATTACTCATTTTGACTGTCCAATGCATTTAGTTGAGAAATATGGCGCATGGCGTAGTCGTGAATTAGTTGGTTTTTATGAAAACTTATGTCAGGTGATTTTTAATCGATATAAAGGCTTGGTTAAATATTGGTTGACTTTTAATGAAATCAATATGATTCTACATGCGCCATTTATGGGAGCTGGACTTTACTTTGAACCAGGAGAAAACAAGGAACAAGTGAAATATCAAGCAGCCCATCACGAATTAGTTGCTTCAGCGATAGCAACGAAAATTGCCCATGAAGTTGACCCGGAAAATAAAGTGGGATGTATGCTAGCCGCTGGTGCTTACTATCCGTACTCATGTAACCCGGAAGATGTGTGGGCTTCTCGTAAAAATGATCGAGAAAATTATTTCTTTATTGATGTTCAATCTCGTGGTGAATATCCAGCATATGCTATAAAAGAATTAGAACGCAACGGCATCGAAATTAAAATGGCCGATGGCGATGCAGAATTATTAAAAAATCATACTGTCGATTTTATTTCTTTTTCTTATTATTCTTCTCGAGTGGCAACCACTGATCCTGATTTATTGGAAAAAACTGAAGGAAATATTTTTGCTTCTATTAAAAATCCCTATTTAAAAGCTAGTGAATGGGGTTGGCAAATTGATCCTTTAGGGCTGAGAATTACTTTAAATGACTTATATGATCGCTATCAAAAACCATTATTTATTGTAGAGAATGGTTTAGGAGCTGTTGATACACCAGATGAAAATGGCTATGTTGAAGACGATTATCGGATAAATTATTTGGCTGAACATTTACAAGCAATGAAAGACGCTGTCGAGTTAGATGGAGTTGATCTTTTAGGATATACAACTTGGGGCTGTATTGATTTGGTTTCAGCTGGAACTGGCGAGATGAAAAAACGTTATGGTTTCATCTATGTAGACCGTGATAATGACGGCAACGGCAGTCTAAAACGCAGTAAGAAGAAATCTTTCGACTGGTATAAAAAAGTGATTACCACAAACGGTGAGGATTTGAGTAATGATTAGGTTGGTTTTAACCGATTTAGATGGCACATTTTTAAATAGTCAAAGTCTGTTTGATGAGAAGCTATATTTGAAAGTACGTAAAATGATGCAAGAAAAGGGAATTATTTTTGCACCCGTGACTGGAAAACAAGCTGAAAGAGTTGAGGAACTTTTTGTGAATGTAGGCTTTGAAGACTTATGGATTTTAGGAGACAGTGCAACTCGAATCAAGCATCAAGGGAAAATTGTTTATCAAGATTTGTTGCCAAATAGAATCGGTCTTAAAATGATTGAGACGCTACAACAGATCCCACATCAGACAATTATCGCTTGCACTGAAGAAGCCGCTTTTATCTTAAAAGATACGCCGGAAGCTGACTTATTTTTTGTAAATGGATCGTACCAAGTAGTGAAATTTGTTGACAAGTATGATCAAATAAGTGATGATTTCATAAAAATTACGGTTTTGGATAATCAGCTACGTACTTTTGAAACGGTTAAGCTTTTGGAACAGTATCAAGATCAAGCGTATTTTGTGGCTTCCGAACCTCGCTGGATAGATATTGCTCAGCTAAATGTTCATAAAGGCACGACAGTCCAAGAGTTGCAAAAATTGTTAGGTATTTCAAAATCTGAAACAATGGCATTTGGAGATGGGTTAAATGATATAGAATTGTTTGCCGAAGCCGACTATAGCTTTGCTGTGAAAAATGCATTCGCTGAGACGAAAGCTGCCGCAAATTATCAAGTGAACTTGAGCAATGATGAAAATGCTGTATTAGTAACATTAGCAAAAATGTTGGCAATTTAAAACAAGCAGTCAGTTTGTGTTATTCAAGCTGGCTGCTTTTTTTTCGGTTGAGATCAAGTAGTTTTAGATTTTAATGATACCAAAAGCAGCCAAAAAATAAATAACTAACAAAGTGAAAACAACTAAAAAGCTAAGAAAAATCATTCCTTGAATCATTCTTTGACTGATGAGTAGTTTTCTTTCTGATACTGGTTGATAAAAATCCTCTTTATAATAAATAGTGATCCAGAAAAGAAAAATAAGTTGGGCTAATTGAAGAGGGATTACTAGGATAATCGCTTCAAAAATTTCTGTTTGACGAATAACATTAATAAAGCCGGCAATCGATCCAATGATAGTAGTAAAAGAAATGATGCCAATGAAAACTCCTTGTTGAACTAAGTTAAATAAAGTAACATCTTGTTTAAGCTTTTTCATATACTTCTCATCTCCTTTCATTAACGCATCCAATGATATTTGATAGTAATCACTGATTTTAATTAGAGTAGGCACATCCGGAAAGCTATTTCCAGTTTCCCAACTGGAAACTGTTTGCCTAGAGACAAACAAATAATCAGCAACTTGTTGTTGCGTCAGCTGCAATTCATTTCTACGCATTTTTAAAATATTCCCTAACATATTTTCACCCCTTACTTAATTTAATTGTAAATGAAAGAGGAGAATTTACTAGCAAATATTCTTGGCATCATTGATTTAACAACAAAAAAACTCCAGAAAGGAATTATCCTTCGTGGAGTTCAAAAAATATTTTTATTTATATAGTCCAAAACTAAATAGCCAAGCAATTAAAACAGAAAGGGGACCCGTCAAAAGCCTTGAGAAAAGTACAGCTGGTACACCAATTTCAACTGTATAAGGTTCTGCTTCAGAAAGAGTTAAACCAACAGGAACAAAATCTGCACCAGCTTGGGAATTAATCGCAAACAATGCTGGTAAAGCCATAGCAGGAGCAATCGAACCTTTACCAATTTCTACGCCTAAAAGTACACCAACAACTTGAGCAATAACAGCTCCAGGTCCTAATACTGGTGATAAGATTGGAATTGTACAGATTAAGGATAAAATGACCATCCCAACAATATTATTTGCTAAAGGTCGGACACCTGTCGCAATAAAGTTACCGATACCAGTGTAATTAATCAAACCTACTAACATACTTACAAAGGTCATAAAAGGTAAGATATTTTTGATAACCATGTCTAAAGTATCTCGCCCAGCTTGATAAAAAACACCGACAAACTGTCCTACGACACGACCAATTTTATTAATTAAGCCGAAAATCCCACCTTGCTTTTGCGTAGCTGCTTTTTTCTCTTTGACATCGGCTTTTGCCTGCGCATATTTATCTTGAAAGTTTTCTTCATTTTCTTCAGGAGCTACTACTGGTTCTACACTAACTTCATCAGATTCTTCCACGATCCGAATATTTTCTGGCTTCACTCCAGAAACAAAAATATCTTCTGTGATATGTTTTGCCAGAGGTCCAGAAGGGGAGGAAGGCAGAACATCCACGGTTGGCACCCGTTTCATGGGATAAACGCCAATCCGTGCAGTCCCACCACAGTCAATTACAGCACACATCATCTCATCTTCAGGAATCGAAGTCTTAAAGCCATCGACGGCTTCTCCGCCGGATAGTTCAGCAATTTTTTCAGCAACTGGATGAATCCCACCACCAGTTACAGAGGCTATTTTTATTTTTTTTCCTTCAGGTTTTAATTCAAAGCCAGGTCCCCAGCCATTATTTCCACGACCTACAAAGATTTTTCTATACATAGTTTTGTCCTCCATCTAGGCTTCTGCCGGTTCTTTCCACATAATTTTAGTTAATGTTTCTGTACAAATACCACGAATTAGAATGACGATTAAGCCTACAAGAAAATAGCGAACGGCTAAAGGCATTGTTGACAAACCTAAAGTAGTAATCCCAGATGAAATACCCGTCCAAACAAATAATTCTCCAGCATTCGCATGGGGAAATAGACCAGTAATTGGGTGAACTAATGAAACCGCTGAGTCGTAAAAAGCTGGTTTTTGTTTTTCTTTTAAGAAACGTCCGAAGGAATAACACATCGGATTGGTCATGAAAAAGACCGCCAATAGTGGGAATAGGGAGTAGCGTAAGACAATATTTTTAGTACAAAATTGAGCGAAATTCGTTACCCGTTCTTCTCCAATTAAAGCTATAAGAGCATTTACAAATGTTAATAAGACCATCAAGGTAGGCAAAATCCCAGTAATTAAACCAACTAAGTTTTCCCCACCTGCATTAAAAATTCCGATAAATCCTTCTGCAATCTTTACTAAAAAGTCCATTAGATTCCCTCCGCTTTCATTATTTCTTGATTGATTAAATCAAAGGCTTGTTGAAAAGCTCTGATTCTTTGTTTCCCCTTTAAAGCCGTCATTGTTTCATTGACATTTTTTCCTATCAATCGTTCTTTTTGTTTGAATCGAGCAAAAACGGTATAACCAGACATTTCGCGATAGTCTAAAATCGTACCGTGTTCATCCGCCACAAGTAGAGAAATTACACCTTTTCCCATTTTAAATTTTGCTTTGGCGACGCCCACACCTAAGTAACCATCAGATCGATGCTTAATTTGATTCAACATATGATGATAATTTTTATGCTGAAAATATGACATGCCAATCTGTATTCCCCAACAAAGCACTAATAAAATAATTAAACCAGCATAGTTAGCCATAGTCTTCCTCCTCTTTTCTATATGTAAGCGCTTGTATAAACAAAATCTTAAATTTTTTTGAAATCAATGTCAATGGAATTTTATCATAATTCACATATTGGAACATATGTGATATTTGTGAATAAATCGGAAATTATGTTACATTACAATTAGAAAAAATATGTATTTACTCATTGACTTTTAAAATAAAGCACTTTATGATTGTTTGTGTATCATATGTTACGTGTAATAACAAAAGAGAAGGAGCGATAACAGTATGACAATTTATCAACAGTTGTTACAAAGACAAGCAGAAGAAAATCCAATCAAAGTCGGGGTAATCGGTGCAGGACAAATGGGTTATGGCATGATTGCACAAATTGCAACGATCCCAGGAATGGCAGTCACTGGCGTGAGTGATATTCGCCAAGAATTTGCTCAAAAAGCAGCCGATGCGTATTTAGCTTCATCAGATATCAAAAATAAAGTGTTAGTAACTACCGATTTTAAAGAAGTCATTCATTCGCCAAACGTTGAAGTGATTGTAGATGCGACGGGTGTACCAGAAGTTGGGGCAAAAATTGCTTTGGAAACGTTGATCGCCAAAAAACAATTGGTTCTATTAAATGTTGAAATTGATATCACCATTGGACCATTGATGCATAAGCTTTATCAAGCAGCTGATTTAGTTTATACCGGTTCTGATGGAGATGAACCCGCAGCAACAACAGAGCTTTTTGAATTTGCTAAATCAATGGGAATGGAAGTTTTAGTAGCTGGTAAAGGTAAAAATAATAAATTAAATGTTGGTGCAAATCCAGATACTGCTCAAGCAGAAGCAGATAAGAAACAAATGGCTTCTCATATGTTGGCAGCCTTTCAAGATGGTACAAAAACAATGGCAGAAATGAATTTACTATCAAATGCGATCGGATTTGTACCAGATAAAGTAGGAATGCATGGACTAGCAGGAGATGTAGACTCGGTTATTAAAGATTTAGATTTGAAAGAAAATGGAGGCGTCTTAAGTAAATATGGCGTAGTAGAATATGTTGATGGGTTGGCACCAGGGGTCTTTGTCATTGTGAAAGGACAAAATGAAGGCGTCCGTCATGAGTTAAGTTACTTAATGAAGACAGGTGATCGGGATCATCATATTTTATATCGACCATATCACTTAGCAAGTTTAGAAACACCGATTACAATCGCAAAAGCAGTTTTAAGAAATGATCATGCTATTGTACCGTTAGGCGCACCAGTTTCAGAAACTGTAGCTGTAACGAAAAAGGATATTGCTGAAGGTGAAAAACTAGATGGTATTGGTGGATTCTGCGTCCGTGGCGTATTGGAAACTCATGTTGATATGAAAAAAGATGGTCATATTCCAATTGGTTTAATTTCTGGAAATGTGATTGCCCGTCGACCAATTAAAGCGGGAACGTTTATTACTGAAGAAGATGTTGTATTGGATGAATCAACGACAGTTTATCAATTAAGAAAATTACAAGATAGTACATTTGATTAAAAAATGTGGTTGATTGTGAAAACCATACATTTTCACTAATTTTTCTTGTAAAATAAAGAGTATTAATAAAAAGGAAAATTCGGAGGGGAATTATGAGCTATTCACAAGATATGCATTTATTAGTTGGGATTGCCACAATGTATTACGACGAGGGAGCGAAACAAGCTGATATTGCCAAAAAATATAATATCAGCCGCTCGCTTGTTTCAAAATATCTTACAAAAGCAAGAGAATTGGGATTAGTTGAAATTATTATTCATGACGAAATGATTCATCCCCATAAAAATATCGAGGACAAAATAAAAAGACGCTACAATTTAGACGAAGTGATTTGCGTAGATTCAAAAGAACCCGAGCAATTAATTAAAAAATTAGGCGTAGCTGCAGCAAAATATCTAACTCGTGTCATTCAGCCAAACCAAATTGTCGGCGTGTCAGCCGGCAACACTGTGCATGAAATGGCGTTGAATTTTTACTCAAAAAATAAATTATCATCAGTGACTTTTGTTCCTTTAGCAGGTGGATTGGGTCAGCAACATAGTGCGATTCAAGCCAATACAGTTTGTGAAATATTAGGTCAAAAAAGCGGGGGTCAATATTTAGCTTTGCATGCACCGATTACGACAGACACAAAAGAAGCGAAAGAAGTTTTTATGAATCAATCCTTTATTAAAAAGGTATTCACTAAAGCAGCAGCAGCGGATATTGCGGTTGTTGGAATTGGTGGTTCACCGGTGTATTCAACGATGACTAAAATTTATTTGACTGAAAAAAACAATGAATTGGCTGAGGATATTAAACGAACGGATATTGTTGGAGATATTTGTTACAACTTTATTGACAAGCAAGGTGCATTAGTAGACTGTAACTGGAATCAACGAGTGATTTCGTTACCATTAGACGATTTGAAAAAAATACCAAAAGTGATTGGTGTCTGTGGTGGTCATGATAAGGTTGAAAGTATTCATGCAGCGATTTCTGGTGGCTTAATCAATATTTTAATTACGGATGATATTACCGCAAATTTATTACTAGATTTTATGTAGTCGTCACAAAGGAGTGTCGGCAATGAGCATGTCATTACCAAATGATGCTGGATTAACGGATCAAGAATTAAAAGAAATATATGAAACGATGTGGAATATTCGTTTTTTTGATGAGAAGGTGGATCAGCTTTTCGCCAAGGGTGTGATTCACGGAACAACTCACTTGGCAGTAGGTCAAGAAGCAACTGCAGCAGGAAGTGGCGCGGTTCTAAGAAAAACTGACTGGATCACTGCTACTCACCGCGGTCATGGTCAAACGATTGCTAAAGGGACCAATATTCATGCGATGATGGCAGAATTATTTGGTCGAACGACTGGTACCAATAAAGGTAAAGGTGGTTCGATGCATATTGCTGATCTCGACACAGGAAATCTCGGAGCTAATGGTATTGTGGGTGGTGGATTTCCAATTGCAACCGGAGCTGCTTTGACTGAGAAGTTGAAAAAAACAGACACAGTTGCTTTGGCCTATGCTGGTGACGGCTCTACTAATGAAGGAAGCTTTCATGAGTCTGTCAATTTAGCTGCTATTTGGGATTTACCTGTTATATTTTTTATTGAAAATAATCAATATGGTATGAGTGGTCCTTTTAAGAAAATGATGCGAGTAGATAAATTATCTGATCGGGCTAAAGCATATGGGATTGAAGGCGTAACTATCGATGGCAATGATTTGATTGAGGTTATTAATACGACTTATGCAGCAGTAGAAAAAGCTCGCCGTGGTGAAGGACCAACCTTGATTGAGGCAATGACTTACCGTTGGAAAGGGCATTCAAAATCTGATGCAAAAAAATATCGTACAAAAGAAGAAGAGGAAGATTGGCGAAAAAATCGTGATCCGATTCGCTTAGCGAAAGAACAGATGATCGGAGCGGGCATTTTTACAGAAGAAGAAGCTGAAGAAATTCGGTTACAGGCAAAACAACGAATTGAAGATGCCGTGACTTTTGCAGAAGAAAGTCCAATGCCAGCTTTAGAAACTCTTTACGAAAACGTTTATGCGGATTAGGAGGGAATTGTCATGAGAGAAATTACGTATTCAGAGGCAGTAAGAGAGGCAATGTCTGAAGCGATGCGCACAGATGAAACCGTCTTCATGATCGGTGAAGATATTGGTATTTATGGTGGTGCCTTCGGAGTCAGTCGCGGTATGGTGGAGGAATTTGGTGAGGAACGAGTGCGTTCAACACCAATAGCTGAATCTGTTATTGCCGGAGCATCAGTCGGTGCAGCTATGACAGGAATGCGCCCTATTTTTGAAATTCAATTTTCTGACTTTGTAACTATTGCCTTAGATCAAATTGTGAACCAAGCAGCAAAAATTCGTTATATGTATGGTGGAAAAGCCAAAATTCCATTGGTTATGCGGACTCCTGGAGGCTCGGGAACTGGCGCGGCAGCCCAGCATTCTCAAAGTTTAGAAAATTGGACAGCCCATGTTCCAGGTTTAAAAGTAATCCAACCGGCAACTGCCTATGATGCTAAAGGACTACTGCATGCTGCAATCGAAGATGATAATCCAGTGATGTTTTATGAACACAAGCTTTGTTATCGCACCACAAGTGATGTACCAGAAGGAAAATATACAATTCCAATTGGTGTAGCAGATATTAAAAAAGCTGGAACTGATATAACAGTAGTGGCAACAGGTATTATGGTTCACAAAGCTTTAGAAGCAGCCGAAAAATTATCAGATGAAGGAATCGATATTGAAGTAGTTGATCCTCGAACATTGGTACCTTTGGATAAGCAAACGATTATTGATTCAGTGATTAAAACGGGTAAAGCCGTAGTGGTGACAGAAGCTGTTAAAAGAAGTGGCTTTAGCGCCGAATTAGCTAGTGTGATTGTCGAAAGTGAAAGTTTTGACTTTTTGGATGCACCATTGGTTCGTTTAGCTGGTAAAGAAGTGCCGATTCCTTATCATCCTGATTTGGAAAAATTAGCGGTGCCACAAGTGGAAGATATTGTTGAAGCTTGTCGCAACTTAGTGAAAGGTTAGGAGGAATAGCGATGGCTCATGAAGTAACGATGCCCAAACTTAGCTCCACCATGGATGAAGGAACCATTACCCTTTGGTTGAAAGAAGAAGGCGATTCTGTTGAAATTGGCGAAGCAATCTTTGAAGTGATGACCGATAAAATTGCGATCGAAGTTGAGGCTTATGAAGAAGGCATGCTATTAAAAAAATACATTGGTGATGGTGAAAGTGCGCCAGTTAATTCAGTGATTGCTTATATTGGTGAAGCTGGAGAAATTGTCCCTGAGACTACGCCTAGTGTTGAAATAGTAGAGACCGAAGTAGTAATTAGTGAGACAGCAGGGGCAACACCTGAAGCAAAAACTGAAAATATAGCTACTTCAAAAATTCGGGCAACACCAGCAGCCAGACGAATAGCTAATGAAAAACAAATCAATTTAGCTGAAATCAATGGTTCAGGTCCCAAGGGAAGAATACAAGCGTTAGATGTAAAAAATTATCAATCTCCTAAAACTACTGGAAAAAATAGTCATGAAATTGAAAGTGATGTGGAAGTTATTGCCTGGGAAGGTATGCGAAAAGTCATTGCTGATCGTATGTCGTACAGTAAAACAACGATTCCTCATGTAACAATGCAAGCAGAAGTCAATATGATTAAGGCAAAAGAATTACGTGAACAAGTCTTACCAATGGTGGAGGCTCAAACTGCTGAACGTATTTCTTACACTGAAATTATTATGAAAGCAACGATGGTCGCCTTAAAAGAGTTTCCAATTTTTAATGCCCATGGAAAAGAAGACGCTATCTATCAATATAGCCAAATTAATTTAGGCATAGCAGTAGCAGTGTCGGATGGCTTACTGGTTCCAGTGATTAAAGAAGCTAACAAAATGGGCTTGGCTGATTTGACGAAACAGACCAAAGAACTGACTAATAAAGCCCGTAATGGTCAATTAACTGGTGATGACTTACAAGGTGGTACATTTACCATCAGCTCTTTGGGACGTTCCAAAGTTCAGTCGTTTAACCCGATTATCAATGCGCCAGAAGTGGCGATTCTCGGAGTAGGTGGCATGAAATCGATTTGGCAAATGGGTGAAAGTGAAGTTGGACCCGAATTTGTAGAGGTGCCAACACTGAATTTAAGTCTATCTTTTGATCATCGTGTAGCAGATGGTGCACCGGCGGCAGCCTTTTTATCTAGAATTGTTGAATTGTTGGAAAATCCATTAGGACTGTTACTTTAAGGAGGTTAAGTTTGTGAGAGAAACAGAAACCGTTGTACTTGGGGCAGGTCCCGGAGGTTATGTAGCAGCAATTCGCGCGGCACAATTGGGTCAAAAAGTGACGATAGTTGAAGCTGGAGAAATTGGTGGTGTCTGCTTAAATGTTGGATGTATTCCCTCAAAGGCTCTGATTACTGCCGGCCACCGTTTTCAAGAAGCACAATCATCGGATTTTTTAGGCGTAAAGACAAAAGAAGTGACGTTAGATTTCAGCAAAACCCAAAAATGGAAAGACCAACAAGTTGTAAAAACTTTAACGAATGGTATTCGTGCTCTTTTAAAGAAAAATGGCGTCACAATTATGGAAGGCTTTGGTTCTTTTCTTGATAAGAAAACCTTGCAGGTAAAGACGAAAAATGGCAATGAAAAGCTAATGTTTAAACAAGCGATTATTGCTACTGGTAGTTCGCCAATTGAAATTCCTAATTTTAAGTTTGAAGGAAGAGTGATTGATTCTACAGGAGGACTAAATCTAAAAGAAATTCCTAAAGAATTAATTGTAGTTGGCGGCGGATATATCGGTTGTGAGTTGGCAGGTGCTTATGCCAACTTAGGTGCAAAAGTGACAATTGTCGAAGGTAGCTCTAATATTTTACCAGCGTTTGAATCGGATATTCAAGCTTTAGTGGTTAAAGGTTTTAAAGAAAAAAATATAAGAGTAGTTACTTCAGCTAAAGCGCTAAAGGCTGATCAGACGAATGACTCGGTAACGATTGAAATTGATGTAAATGGGAAAAAAGAAAAAATGACAGCAGATTATGTAATGGTCACTGTTGGCAGAAAACCCAATACTGCCAATTTAGGTTTGGAAAATTTAGGTATCGTGCCTGATTCAAAAGGACTAATTCCTGTGAGTGATCAATATCAGACCCAGGAAAAAAATATTTATGCGATTGGTGATGTAGTTGCAGGCCTGGCACTCGCTCATAAAGCAAGCTATGAAGCAAAAGTAGCGGCTGAAGTGATTGCTGGAAAAAATGTGAAAAAAGATTATCGTGTGATACCAGCAGTTTGCTTTACAGATCCCGAAGTGGCTACTGTAGGACTGACTAAAAAAGAATCACAAGAAGCTGGTTTAAAAGTGTCTACGGCAAACTTTCCAATGCAAGCCAATGGTCGTGCCTTGTCATTAAATGCAACAGAAGGCTTTGTTCGTTTAGTTTTTGAAAAGGATACTGAATTAGTTGTCGGTGCACAAATTGTTGGAGTAAATGCCAGTGATTTAGTCGCTGAAATTACTTTGGCAATCGAATCTTATTTAACATTAGAAGACATAGCACTAACAATTCATGGTCATCCAACCTTATCAGAGATGGTGATGGATGCCAGTGAAGTTGGTTTAGGTTTACCAATCCATATGTAAAAAAGGAGATAATTGATGGTACGAATAAAAATTACTGATATCGGTGAAATGGTGCCGGCTTTTGAAGAAGAAAAGCTACTGATTTTATTTGGTCAACAAGTAACGGCTGAATTATTACCGATTTGTGTGGTTCACGAACCAGTTGAAATAGAAAAAAGTCCCCTAAAGGCTAATGGGAAAATTAAAATTAATCAACAAGAATATCACATTCAATCGATTGGAGATGCTGCCAATCAGAATTTTGATGAATTAGGACATATTTCTATTTATTTTCGGAATGAAGAAACGGAAGTCTTACCAGGGGCAATAGTTGCTTCTCCTGAAGTATTTCCATCATTTTCGATCGGCGATTTTATTGACATTTATTAAAAAAATAAAAAGCCCTGCTAGATTTTTATAAATCTAGCAGGCTTTTTTTAGTTTATCAAGGCAAAACCAATATTTAAATAAGTAGCAAACAAAATCCATACTAGGTAAGGAATCAATAGATATGCTGCCGGTTTTGAAAGTTTGTGGTAATAAAAAATTTGATAAGCAACGACAATATCCAAGGCGAGAATGTTAATAATTGCCAGTCCCATTTGATTTCCGCCAAAAAATATTAAACTCCATGTAAAATTAAGTAATAACTGGATAGCGTATAACAGATAAGCATTTCTTTTGTAAGTTTGACGGATGTTTCCGGTAATAATGAAAAAAAGTGAGACACCCATCATTAAATATAAAATTGGCCAAACAATTCCGAATAGTGAACCCGGCGGTGCCAACGGGATTTTATCAAAAGATTCATAAATACTGCGAGAATTACCGGCTAATAAGCCAGACAATCCACCTACTAGTTCTGTAAATATAATTGCCGCTACCAGAATTAGCCATTTCTTTTTATTCATTTTAAACTCCTCCTCTGTTCTGATTAATCCTAGCTTAACAAGTAAAGATAAATAATTGGATTCAAATGACCTAGAAAAAATCTGAAAAACTGAATTTTTTTCTTTTTATACGGCCTATTTCCTAAATAATTATCAGAAAAAGCCTTGATAACAGAAAAAAATTTACTAAATATTGTGGAAATAGCTATTTATATATTGAGAATCATTTTTTTTTCTTGAATTATTTTATTGATTGAACTGAATTTTAATAATTAATGGACTTATTAAAAAAAATATTGGTGTAAATGATATAACAAACGATGCAAGCGGTTTCAAAAAAGATAACCCACAAATAAAAACAGTTATGATGGAATTTGAAGTTAATTATAATGTTTTTTATTTTGTTCTTATAAAAAACAAGTTTTTTTAAAATTTTTTTAAAGGAAAGGTGTCATTTTAATGAAAAAGAAATTATCTGTATTGTTTGTTGTGTCAATATTAATTTTACAAATTTTAATGCCAACAATTACTTATGCACAAGAAGCTTCAACCGCTACAACCAATTCAGAAAAAACATCTACAACTAGTGAGTTAGGAAAAGTGTCTTCTTCTATTTTAAGCTCGGAAGAAAATAAGACGACTGAAAGTTCTAAATCAACGGAGCAATCAAATGAGAATAAGCCGGTCACTCCTAAAAAAACCAAAGCAGCAATCAGTGATAATATTTTTACTTCTATTAAAATGTATAAAATTAATGGCGATGAAATTCAACCAACTGATACGATACCGAATATGTCAGGTATCAAGCTAACTATGAATTTTTCATTTGCCAATAAAAATTACCAAGCAGGGGATACATTTACTACACAGTTACCAACACAGTTAGCAATTGCAAAGGATTTATCTGGTGATTTTAGTCCAATGACTTCAGCAAAATGGTCCATTAGCGCTGCTACTAAAGAGTTAACGATTACTTTTTTAGAAGATAATGTCTCTTCAGAAAACTATGATCTAACGTTAGTGACTTCGTTAGAAAAAATATCTGGTGTCGATGAAGAAAGCCAAAAAATAGTTTTTGATACAACACCTCAACAGACCATTTATACGCTTGAAATGACTTCCAGTATTGATAAGGGAAAGACGACGACAACCATCACTTCAGATACTCTGAATCCAAAGACAGCACAGATCAATTCCGTTTTTAATTTAGATCGGACAGACAATACCAATCGTCGCTATCAAATCTATGTCAACAATAATACTAGTAAACTAAATTATGATGAAATTAAGGTCTATTCTAGTGATGTTGATTTTAATGGCACAATTGTTGGCAGTAAAACGCTGCTAAAACAAGATGAGGACTATCAAATTACTTACAAAGGCAATGATACCTCTCAAGCGACAGCTGATATTACTTTGTTAAAATCCATTGGAAAAAAAGCAATTGTTACAGAAGCTACTATTTCTGGGATTGATGGAAAAAATTATGTTGATGATGGTATTGCAGGGTATGAATACAATTATTTATATAACTATGCTTATACTTATGAAAATGAAACCCAAGTGAATTCTGCATTTGCTAGTAAAACTTTTGTCACTTTGCAGCCGTTACAAGCCAGTGGCAAAATTAATCAAGAAACAGGCATGATTGATTGGGAGATCAAATACAATTTCAATCAACAGCCGTTAACATCTACTTCTAAGCTAATAACAAACTTAGCAGATCAAGGTGTCGAGATGGTAGATGGATCACTAGATATTCAAAAAGTTGATTTGAATTATACTAGTGGCAATAGTTATGATGTTCAAGCAAAAGGTGATGGAAGTGGTGATTTTGACCAGTCAGCCAATACGGATGGGTCATTAACTTTAACGACTAAGGCTAACACTACGCAAGCGTATATCATAAAATATTCCACAAAAATAACTGATCCAACTGAACGAATTATTAAAAATAAAGTTACCAACGGAACAATAAATAAAGAAGTTCAAGTTAGTTTGATTCCCAATCTTTTAACAAAAGAAGCCGGAAAAATAGATATTTTCGACCGTACTATGGAATGGAGCATCACTGTGAATGCGGAGAAATATACTATGAAAAATCCCGTTGTTCACGATTACTTTATTGGCGCAGTAAAAGATTATTCAGGTGTAACAATCAGTAAGAAAATTTCAGAAACAGAATCAACACCTTTAGTTGAAGGTGTCGATTATAAAGTGACTAAGTTTGATGAAAATGGTTCTCCTGTTGGCGCACAGCCAAATGTGAATGGCGCACCAGATAGTTTTAATGGTGGTATAAGAATTGATTTTTTAGGTGACTATCAAAATCTAAAAGATACTTTGGTGATTACCATTAAAACTAAAATTGATTCTTCAGGTCAAAAAACTGAAGTAAAAAATAAAGCTACTTTGAATTATGGCGATGTTCCCGGTGTTGTTGAATATGAAGCTAAAGGAACTTTTACAGATCCTTATTACACAGGAGCAACAAAAATAGGCCAAACATCCAATCAAACATCAGAAAAATATTTATATCAAGATTGGTTAGTATTTTTAAACTCAAAAGGTTCAGATTTTAATCTAACGAAACTAGAAGATACTTTACCAGCAGGAACTGAGTTGGTTCCAGATTCTTTACGTTTTGAAGAAGTAACGAGTCAGTCGATGATTGAAAACATGGCTAACTATCTGTCGACAGACTATAAATTAGTACCAGAAGGTTCAGACGCGTATCCAACAAAAATCGATATTAAAGATAATCAAATGAACTTAGAGTTCGCCAACTTAGGCTCAAAACGGGTCTATGTAAAATATCGGACGAGAGTGAAAAAAGATTGGTATGTTTATCAAAAATTAGATAATGTTGCTAAGGTAACCTATGATGATAAAGCACCAATTGATTTAAAATATAGTGTTTATGCTTATAACTATCAGTCAGCGTTACAAAAAGCAGTTGCTAAAGATGCCACAAAAGAAAATGTTGCCAACTGGACAATTACAACTAAGAATATTTCCACTGATTTACCAGTTAATAATCCTGAAATTACAGATACCTTAACTCAGGGAACGACTAATGCAACTTATGATCCAACTTCTTTTGTCGTAACCGATACGGCAACTGGTGAAAAAATTGGTACCGAACATTACCGCTTGACCATAAGCGGGAATTCTTTCAAGATTAATTTCTTAGATTATCAGGCAGAAAGCAATATTCAAGTGACTTATAATACGGTCAGTGAATTTCCTGGTGCAGTAAAAAATCTTTCTCAAGTCAATTCAGCAAGTTATGGCGGCTTAGGAACGTATTATCGTCAAAGTACAGCAACCGTTAATTTAAGCTTTACTAGCGGAAGCGGCTCTGGAGTGATTAAGACTGATAATTTATCGGTACTAAAAGTCAATGATAAAGATGAACCTTTAGCTGGCGCAACTTTTGAAATCCTTAAAGCTGATGGAACAGAAACCGGCTTGAAGGCTGATACTGATGAAAATGGTGAGCTAACTTTTGAAGGACTACCATTAGATAATTACCTATTAAAAGAGACCAAAGCGCCAAACGGCTATGAAATTAATCCTGATTATCAAGAAGGTAAAGCAATTACCTTGACTGAAAAAATGGCTGCTATCAAAGTTGTCAATCAAGCGACTGTTCCTAATAGTGTCGAGTTAACTAAGGTCGATCAAATATCGAAAGAAGGATTGGCTGGGGCAAAATTCCAACTAGAAAAATCCGATGGAACAATTATTAGTTCTGATCATGAGACTGGTACTGACGGACGCTTCACTGTAAAAGACTTACCAATTGGTAAATATCAATTTATTGAAACACAGGCACCAGACGGATATAAATTAGATCAAACCCCAGTAACATTTGCCATCACCGAACGACAAGGACAAGTTGTTAATCTTGAAAAAGAAAATACTTTATTAACTGGTTCTGTCATATTAAATAAAGTTGATGAACAAACAAAAGAACCATTAAAAGGCGCCATTTTCCAACTGAAAAATAAGCAAGGGATAGTCTTAAAATCTGAATTAGCAACAGATGGCTCAGGACAGTTGAAAGTGGAGGACTTAGCTCCAGGGGATTATCAATTTATTGAAACGAAAGCACCAACTGGTTATCAACTAGATCAAAAAGAAGTTGAATTCACAATTGCTAAAGGACAAGATAAAACGATTGTTGTTGAGAAAACCAATATTAAAACCCCAGATCCAGGTACCATTACATTAACGAAAACTGATGAAGAAACTGGAGAAGCTTTGGCAGGGGCAACCTTTAAATTGCAAGACAGCGCAGGAAAAGATTTGCAAACCTATCTGGAACTGGTTACTGACAAATCTGGTAAAATTTCATTTGAAACACTACCGGCTGGAAGTTACCAGTTGATTGAAACAAAGGCACCAACTGGCTATCAAGAAGATAATAAACCTGTGAAATTTACTGTCACAGATCCATCAGAAACAATCGAGTTAGCTAAAACCAATAAAAAAGTAAATCAAGGTGTTATTTTAGAAAAAGTCGATGAATTAACGGGACAACCACTTTCTGGTGCAACATTTGTTTTACAGACACAAGAAGGTAAAACTATTAAAACCGAAAAAATGACTACCGATGATAATGGACGATTGGCAGTGGATGAATTACCACCTGGTAATTATCAATTTGTCGAAAAAGAAGCACCAAAAGGTTACGAACTTGATGAAAAACCAGTAACATTTACTATTAAGAGTAAGCAAGATCAAGCAGTGCAAGTGAAAAAGACCAATAAACAAATCTCTTCAAGTGTGCTTATGAAAAAAGTCGATAGTGTGACTGGTGAAGGATTAGCCAATGCTCAATTCACTTTGCAAGATCAAGCAGGAAAAACCATCAAAGAAAATTTAGTCAGCGATGAAGATGGTAAATTACTAATTGAAAAATTAGCTGTAGGAAAGTATCAATTGGTTGAAACGAAAGCACCGTTGGGTTACAAATTAGACAGTCAACCAATTGACTTTGAAATAACAACGAAAAAATTTGATATGATTAATCTGACAAAGGAAAATCAAAAAGAGCAACCAACCAAAAAAGATCCAGCCAATGACGATACATCCAAAAAATCATTATTAAGCAATACCTCTGCTATACAATCGGCTGGGAGGAACCACACGTATTTACCAAAAACAGGTAATAGTAGTTCACCAATTCTAATAGTGATTGGTACGATCATACTGTTGATATTAGCTGCTTTTACATTTTACAAAAAGAAATATAATTAAAGGAAAGTTCCTATCGCCATTCAGGTGATAGGAACTTTTTTGGTTAAAACAGACAATTAGCTTCAGTTTATTGTTCGTTTTAACCAATGATAGAATCTCAGAAAACGCTTACTATTAACTAGAAAAAGTTTATTTGTCTGAAAATAAAAAGGAACAGGTGAAGAAAATGCGCGTAACAAAAGAAGATTTACATCAATTAATCCAAAACAAAATTCATAAGGCAGGTTTGTCTGAAGATCAAGCAGCGATTGTTAGTGATGTTTTAACCTTTGCTGATGCAAGAGGGATTCATTCTCATGGTGCAATGCGAGTAGAATACTATTCAGAACGGATTGCTAAAGGTGGTATCACGCAAAATCCAAAATTTGAATTCAAAAAAACTGGTCCCAGTGTTGGCATTTTTGAAGGAGATAATGGTTCAGGTTTCGTTGCTGCTGAAAAAGCGATGGATCATGCTATCGAAATCGCGAAAGAAACCGGTATTGCTGTTGTTGGTATCAGAAATATTTCTCATAGTGGCGCACTAGCTTATTATGTAGAAAGAGCAGCTACTCATGATATGGTTGCATTGTCCATGTGTCAATCTGATCCAATGGTTGTACCTTTTGGCGGTAGTGAACCTTATTTTGGAACCAATCCGATTGCTTTTGCTGCACCGAGTAATGATGATAGAATTATTACTTTTGATATGGCTACAACAGTTCAAGCCTGGGGAAAAATCTTACATGCCCGTTCTCGTAAAGAATCTATTCCAGATTCATGGGCAGTTGATGAACAAGGAAATTCTACCACTGATTCAACTAAAGTGAATGCTTTGTTACCAATCGCTGGGCCAAAAGGTTACGGCTTAATGATGATGGTTGATATTTTATCTGGTGTGTTATTGGGCGTACCATTTGGTAAACATGTGTCTTCTATGTATCATGATCTTTCTAAAGGACGTGAATTAGGACAACTTCATGTAGTCATCAATCCTGAATATTTTGTTGGGTTAGATACATTTAAAAAATCAATTTCAACCATGTTAGATGAAATCAAAGAAATCGTACCAAGCGAAGGATTTAAAGAAGTCAATTATCCTGGTGAACGAGGCCGAATGCGGGAACAAAAATATGAAGAAAACGGAATCGAAATCGTTGATGATATTTATAATTATTTAGTTAGTGACGATATTCATTTTGATTATTACGATCACAAGAATAAATTTGCTGAATAAATCAGATCAAATGTACTTATATCTATTTAATAGGTATAGGTACATTTTTTTATTTTATATTGATTTTGTTGACAATAATAATGATAGAATAAATGTAATATAATCTAAGGAGGCATTACCATGATTGATTTTGAAAAAAGTAAATGTAAAGTTGCCGTTGTTCAAGCAGCTCCTGTTCTATTTGATAAAGAAAAAACGATTGATAAGACGATTGCTTTAATAGAAGATGCCAGTCAAAAGTCTGCCGATTTAATTGTTTTCCCTGAAGCCTTTATTCCTTGCTATCCCAGAGGTTTTTCATATGGATTTGTTGTAGGCAGTCGAACAATGGAAGGTCGGCAAGATTGGAAATTACTTTATGACAATTCAGTCGTAGTTCCCAGTAAAGATACCGATCGAATTGCAAGTGCAGCCAAAGAATCGAATGCCTATGTTGCCATCGGTATTAATGAAAGAGATGAAAAAAATTGTACTTTGTATTGTACCTTTATTATTTTTAGTCCAGAAGGCAAAATTGTGTCGAAACACCGCAAACTAAAACCGACTGGTACAGAACGTTGTATCTGGGGTGACGGAAATGAAGGGGCAATTTCGACTGTGGATACAGTATTTGGCACAATGGGTGGATTAATTTGTTGGGAAAACTATATGCCATTAGCTAGGGCTGCTTTATATCAAAAGGGCGTTTCGATTTATTTGGCACCGACAGCCGATAATCGTGAAGAATGGCAACATACGATGCAACATATTGCAATGGAGGGACGCTGTTTTGTGATTGGTTGTAATCAACATGTGACAAAATCTCAGTATCCAGAAGGCTTGCATTCTCAAAATGAATTAGCTGCATTACCTGAAGATTTGTGTCCAGGAGGTAGCTGTATTGTCAGTCCTTTTGGGAAGTATTTAGTTGAACCAGTTTGGAATAAAGAGACCATTATTTATCAAGAATTAGACATGGAACAAGTACCGTTAAGTCGAATGGATTTTGATCCGACTGGGCATTATTCACGGCCGGATGTATTTCATTTAGAAGTAAATAATAACTAATTAAGTAACAATCATTTGTTCCCAGTCAATTGACAAGATTATATTAAAAACTAAAGCTATAAATTGGCGTGATAATACCAATTTATAGCTTTTTTTATCAGAGAAATATTCTCAGAAATTTTTAATTGATTGGATTGAAAAATTTATGATAGTTGATAAGCTTCAACATCAAAGATTGCTTGTTTAAACATATCCTGTGTAATCTCATAAGGAACATGAACGATATCATTCGTGGACATCGCCTTATCGATAATAGCGGTCAAGTCGGTTGTATTATTTAGTCCCATTTCGGTTAGTGAAACTGGAAGTTTATTTTCTTTCATGAAGCGATAAACTCGTTCAAAAAGAGCGTCTTGCTGATCCATTTTTAACAAGGCTAAAACACCGTAACTTACAGAAGCCCCATGTAAATAATCTTCCATTTTTTTAAGAACTGTTGTGCCATAATAAAAAGAATGAGCCATCGCAGAGTTATAGTCATTGATTACTAATACTGAAACTAAACCAGTAGTAACAATAATATCGGCAACCACTTGTTCAATAGCAAAAGATGGAATCCCTGCAGAACTGTCTTTTAAGGCCTGTGTACCATATTCCAACAGACGATCAGTACACATTTTTCCAATTTGAATACCTAATCCGTCGGTGTAATCTAGTTGGTCTCCACGAGCAGAGAAAGTTGATTCAATTTCTTTAGAAAGTGCATCTCCAACGCCAGCCCACAAATATTTATCTGGTGCCTTGGCGATAATAGCAGTATCGATAAATGTATGCGTAGGTGGTTTAGATGGGAAAAAGAGACCTTGCATTTCACCTTCTTCGGTATACATCACACAGACTGCAGTTACTGGTGAACAATTTGAACCAATTGTAGGAAAAGTGAAAACCGGTTTTCCCATTTTCTCAGCAACTACTTTGACTGTATCACAAACGCGGCCGCCTCCTACTGCAAAAAGAATATCTGCCTTTTGGACATCAGCATCATTCACTAATTTTTCGACATTTTCATAAGTGGAGTTACCACCGTACCAAAGGGTATTAGTGACTTCGATTTCTTGTGATAGTGCTTCTTTAATTTTTGTTTCGGCTTTTTCTAATGCTGTTTCGCCACCAATTATAACTGCTTTGCTACCGTATTCTTTTACGATATCTGTGATTTGCTCATAAGCATCGACACCAATTGTATAGTTAGGTAAAAAGACTGTTTGACTCATATTATTTTCCTTCTTTCTTAATCAGTTGATTTGTTAAATATAGTAGAGATAGTCAAAATCATGACAAATGTTATTTTTTAAATGTTGAAATTGAGTATAAAAAAAACATTCCATAAAAGAAGTTCTGCCTTCTTTTAAATGCAATGTGAATAGGGACTTTTTGATTAGATTCTCAAAAAAGTCCCAGCTATAATAATAAAATAATAATTGCCATCTGATTTTTTTCCATCATTGTCTTCACCTACTATTTTTTTGAATTTTCGGAATATTGTATCAATATTTCTTTACAGTTTACAAAATAGATATCTCTTTGTCAATCTAAAAATGGAATTTTAGTTAAAATAAGTTTAAAAAAATATGAGATTGTGGACTGGAGGTGAGGGATCAATGGCTGATTTTGTGAATTCAATTTTGATTTTCTGAGATTAGAATGGAGTACAATATTTACCTAAGTAATGGAAGAAAGAAGATGTTAAAAAGATATCAATAGCATTTTTTAAATAATATAGAAAAATTTTCTGATGATTGATGTTTTATAGGAAAGATATACAACTAAATTTGATAATCTTATGTACAGATGAAAGGTTATTATTCCTGCTATACTAAATAGATAAATAGCAAGAAAGGAGCAGTCCGATAATGAAAAAAGCAGTATTGATTGTAAATCCTAGTTCTGGTAATGAGGAAGCTCAAGAATACGAGAAATTGGTCAAGGAAAAACTGACGGATATATTTGATGAAGTAGAGGTACAGCATACAGGAGACACTGGAGATGCAACTAAATTTGCGAACCAAGCAGTGACAGATAAAGTAGACAGTGTTTTTGCTATGGGTGGTGACGGAACAGTTAATGAGGTGATCAGTGGTTTAGCAGAACAAGAACACCGACCGAAGTTTGGTTTCTTTCCATTAGGTACAGTAAATGATTTGGCTCGCTCGCTGAATATCTCAATGGAACCAGAAGAAGCGGTTGCTGAATTGGATTTGGATCGTCGGATAGCTTTAGACATTGGAAAAGTCAACGAAGATTATTTTATGAATATTGTTGCAGTCGGTGGAATTCCTGAAGCTATCAGTGACGTGGAGGTTGAAGAAAAAACTAAGTTTGGTAAATTAGCTTATTTTACTTCTGGTTTCAAGCAAGTGTTAAAAGATGAAAGTTATCATTTTGAGTTAGAAATCGAGGGTGAAAAAAGAAAAATTGAAAGTAGCGCTGTCGTCATCGCGCTAACTCAAACTATCGGTGGCTACGGTCACATTGTGCCAGAAGCCAGACCTGATGATGGCAAAATGTATCTGATATATCTTAAGAATCAAAATGTGCTCGATATGGTAAAAAGTGTGCCAGATATTATAAAGGGAATCGATCATTCGACAGATTACATTGGTTATCAACCTTTCATTGAAGGCAGTTTATCAGTTAAAGAAGAGGTTGATTTGCATTCTAGTGTAGATGGTGATGAAGGTCCAGGGTTACCATTGCGTTTTAAAATTCTACCACAACATTTGGAGGTTTACGTTGGACCTCAAAAGAAATAAAGTATATTGAACATGATTGGAAATCTAAAAATAGATTCTATATGTAGATATTGATAAAAAACTTTAGATATTTATTATTTAAGCTTTCATACCATACTATTTATTCAATTAGATGGTGATATTTCCAGTGTGTCATGAGCCACAATTTATAAGCTGCTTAACACCTTTGATTCCAGATGTTAAACAGCTTAATTGATTATCAATCCTTCATACGCTTTTTTGCTTTTTTTTGCCATTTGTTCATAATTTCTAGTATGTCACTATGAATAATAAAAATACGTTTAAAAGTGGCAATAGTTGCCTGGTCAACAATGTACAATTTACTATCTAAGTCTCTGAGGAAGGCTCGATGAATATTTACGTTCTCTTTTTAAAATTTTAGTTATTCCATTAAATTGAAGAAATTTCTTGTTTTCCCATGCCGGTATATACTGATAACCTAGAGAATACATCATGCTTGAGATTATCATCGAATAATTTTTCATTTGTATTCGCCTTTAATTTTACAAAAAGAAAAAGCTGCAATTGCATTTATAAACGAGATCTTGTCCACAGTCAAACGCGAGGAAAAACCTCGCGTTTTTTTATGTTGGCTATTGTACTTTTATTACTTTTAATCCAGCCTTTTCGATTTGAGTAATTAATTTTGGTGGACAATACCGATCGGTGATTAAACAATCAAAGACAGAAAGATCAGCGATTTTGAATTTGGAAGTTAACCCGACTTTTCGATGATCCGCAACGAGTATTTTATATTTAACGGTTTGTTTAATCATGAGTTCGTTGATCTTTGCTTCATTTAAAATTTTGGTAGTAACGCCATTTACTATATCAACACCACTACAGCCAATAATACAAATATCTGCATTAGTGGAAGTGATTGTATCTATCGCGATATCACCCACTAAGACTTCTTTTGGAAAACGTAATTCTCCTCCAGTTAAAATGTAATTATAGTTTGCATTGTGAGGTAAGTGAGCAATTTTCAAATTATTGGTGACAATAGTTAAATGTTTGGCTTTTAAGTAATTCACAGTATTTAAAGCAGTGGAACTTGAATTAATAAAGACAGTATCGTAATCGCTTACATAAGTACTGGCAATTCTTGCGATAGATTGCTTGATTAATTCAGGACCAGATGCATCGAAATTTTTTTGATTGTCATAATTAAAAATGCAGTAACCATATTTACGTTGAATATCATTTTTCTCTTCTAGAATATTCAGGTCCCGACGAATGGTACTAATCGATACCCCTAACGAGTTTGCTAACTCTTGTGTAGTCATCCGTTCATGTTGTTCTAAAATATTCAAAATATTTTTGTGACGTTGTTCAATAGTGGCAATGGAATTTTTCACTGAGGTTCCTCCTTTAAAATTTTTTATTTATATCTCATATGAACAAGTATACAACAAAAAAAGATTAATTAATCCAAAAAAATCATATAATGTTCTAACGGTCATAAAAAAGGGTTTTCATAATGATTTTTTGAATATATGATTGTAAATGTAAAGAACAAATAAATCATTTAAGGAGATTCAATTATGGCGAATACGGTAGATAATATTTCAAAAGAAGATTGGATTTTGAATACCTTCCCAGAATGGGGGACTTATTTAAACGAAGAAATTGAGGAAACTGAAGTAAAGGATGGGACTGTTTCAATGTGGTGGCTTGGATGCACAGGTATCTGGCTGAAATCTGCTGCTGGAACAAATATTTTGTGTGATTTATGGTGTGGTACAGGTAAACGTAGCCATGGAAATGGTCAAATGAAAAAAGGTCATCAAATGATGCGAATGAGTGGTGTTCAAAAAATGCAACCTAATTTACGTACACAGCCATTTGTAATTGATCCTTTTGAGATCAAAAAGGTGGATGCATTAGTTGTTACTCATATTCATTCAGACCATTTAGATATTAATACTGCGGCGGCGGTCCATCAAAACTGCCCAACAGCAAAATTTATTGGGCCAAAAGAAGTGGTAGCTACTTGGTTGAAGTGGGGGATCCCTGAAGAAAAAACTATCATTGTTAAACCAGGAGATGAAGTACAGGTTAAAGATATTAAAATAGTTGCTTTAGAAGCATTTGATCGTACTGCTTTGGTAACTTGTGAAGATCCTGCTGTATCTTTGAAAGGGAAATTACCTCAAGATATGGATCAAATCGCAGTAAATTATCTATTTGAAACTTCTGGTGGAAATATTTATCATGCAGGTGATTCTCATTATTCTAATATGTTTGCTAAGCATGGAAATGAACATACAATTGATGTTTGTTTAGGAGCTTACGGAGAAAATCCACGAGGGATTACTGACAAAGTTACCTCTGTCGATATGCTTCGAATGGCGGAATCATTAAATGCTAAAGTTGTTATCCCTGTTCATTACGATATTTGGGCGAATTTTATGGCGGACCCAAAAGAGATCACTGAATTGTGGCAGTTTAAAAAGGATCGTTTGAAATATCAGTTTAAACCTTTCATTTGGCAAGTAGGCGGGAAATTTACTTATCCAACAGATAAAGACGATTTGGAATTTAACTTTTATCGTGGATTTGATGATGCTTTTTCTATCGAAAATGATACGCCATTCCCATCATTCTTATAAGAAAAGAGGGTATTAAAATGCTTAAATATTTTTTTGAAAATGAGTTAGTAAGTTATTCAGAAAAAACAATTACTGATTGGCGAGAGGCAATTAGTGAGAGTTGTCAACAATTACTAAATAAGGGAATAATTAATCAAACATATATTGATGAAATTATCACATGTGTTGAAAAACACGGTCCATATATTGTTATTGTACCGCAAGTAGCAATGCCTCATTCTTCTGATAAAAGTGAAGGGATTTTTGGTACAGCGATAGCTTTTACAAAATTTAAATCACCAATTGTGTTTGAAAGTGATGATGAAGAAGAAAAATCAGCCAGTCTCTTTTTCACATTAGCCGCTAAAAACTCGGAAGAACATATGGAAAATATTCAGAACTTGTCTGAATTATTGATGACAGAAGGATTAATTGATCAACTAGTCGCTAGTGAGTCTATCGAAGAATATCAACGTATAATGAAAGAATTTAATATCTAGGGGGAGATATGAATGGGTGATTTTTTACTAAAAATTTGGACATATTTTGCTACTAACATTCTGACGCAACCAGCCTATTTAATTGGTTTTATAGTTTTGCTAGGCTATATCTTACTGCGTAGACCTTTTTATGAGTGTTTGGCTGGTTTTTTAAAGGCTACTGTAGGTTATTTTATTTTATCTGTAGGTTCTGGTGGATTGGTTAATAATTTCCGACCGATCCTAGTAGGACTGAAAGATCGATTTAATCTAGACGCGATGGTTACCGATCCTTATTTTGGTCAAAATGCTGTTGATGCTGGTTTAATGAAAACATTTGGTCGTACATTTGGTGACGTGATGATTTTATTGCTAATTGCTTTTATTATGAATATTTTATTGGTACGTTTCCAGAAATTTACAAAGTTAAGAGCAGTATTTACTACCGGAAACGTTCAAATTCAACAGGCGGCTACCGCATTTTGGATTTTACTATTTTGTTTCCCTAATTTAGGACGAATAGAAGTTTTGGTTTTTATGGGGCTAATTCTAGGATGTTATTGGGCGGTGGCCTCTAACTTAACTGTGGGAATTACACAAGAATTGACCGAAGGGGCTGGTTTTGCAGTAGCCCATCAACAAATGTTTGGCATATTTATTTTTGCTAAGTTGGCAGAATTCATGAAGAAACGTGATAGAAAGAATCATCGGTCAGAAAAAGCTGATAAAAAATTAGAGGATATGGAATTGCCAGGTTTCTTATCAATTTTCAATGAGAACATGGTCGCTACTTCTTTATTAATGTTATTTTTCTTTGGCATTATTTTATTAGTGTTAGGTCAGGATTATTTAGTTCAAGCAGGATTTATGGAACAGGGACAAAGTTTTCTATTTTACATTATGACGACCTCTTTGAACTTTGCAGTGTACCTAGCTATTTTACAACTGGGTGTTCGTACTTTCGTTGATGAATTAACACAATCGTTCCAAGGAATCTCCAATACAATTCTACCAGGAGCGGTTCCCGGGATTGATGTAGCTGCTACTTTTGGATTTGGTTCGCCCAATGCTGTAACAGTTGGTTTCTTATTTGGTGCGTTAGGTCAGTTTGTGATGATTGGTTTATTAATTTTATTTAAATCACCAACAATTGTCATTGCTGGTTTCATTCCGTTGTTCTTTGATAATGCTGTAATTGCTGTTTTTGCAAATAATCGTGGCGGATTTAAAGCTGCATGTATTTTCCCATTTATTTCAGGATTAATTCAAGTAGGAGGATCTGCTTTATTCGCTACATGGATTGGTTTGTCTAAATTTGGCGGTTATATTGGAATGTTTGACTGGGCAACTGTTTGGCCAGTAATGACTGTAGTGATGAAAGTTTTAGGTTATGTAGGTGTAGCCGTCGTGGTAATTGGATTGTTGATTATTCCTCAATTACAGTATCGGAAAAATCCAGAAGGCTATTTTATGATTGTAGATGATTATGAAGAGTATGCAGAAAAATTTCAAAACAATTAATTACTTTAAGGAGGATTTATAATGAGAATTTTAGTATCTTGTGCAAATGGATCTGGAACTAGTTTAATGATGATGAGAAGTGTAGAAAAAGCGATGAAAGATTTGGATGTAACTATAACAAAAATTCATCACTGTGCAATTTCGGAAGGTAAAAGCTCAGCAGGTCAATATGATGTTGTTTTCACTCCTATGAATTTTTTAAGTATGTTTGCTCAAGCGCAAAAAAAAGGAACTACAGTGATAGGTATCAAAAATGTTATGTCAGCAAAGGAAATTGGCGAGAAATTTGCTGAGTCTGAAATTTATCAAAAAATGAAATAAAAGGGGTTTAATATAGTGAGACCAAAATTGCAAATTGCTCTGGATCATAATGATTTAGAAACTGCTTTGGCTGATATCGTCAAAGTTGGTGATGTTGTCGATATCATTGAGGTAGGAACAATATTATGTTTACAAGAGGGCCATCGTGCCATTAGTTGTATCCGTAGCCTATTTCCTGAAAAAATAATTATTGCTGATACTAAATGCGCCGATGCAGGAGGAACAGTCGCTAAGAACGTCGCTGTTGCAGGAGCAGATTTTATGACTGTTATTTGTTGCGCTACTTTACCAACAATGGCAGCTGCTAAGGAAGAAATTAAAGAACTTCAAGTGGAACTATATGGGGATTGGACATTTGAACAAGCACAGCAATGGTTAGATTTAGGAATCACGCAGGCAATCTATCATCAAAGTCGTGATGCTTTATTATCAGGTGAAACTTGGGGTGAAAAAGATTTAACAAAAGTAAAAAAATTAATTGATATGGGATTCAATGTATCAGTTACTGGTGGGTTGACGGTTGAAACATTGAAATTATTTGAAGGTTTGGCAGTCTATAATTTTATTACAGGTCGTGGGATTTCAGCGGCACCTGATCCAGTCAAAGCTGCTGAAGCCTTTAAAGCTGAGATTATACGAATTTGGGGTGAGTAAGTTGACTCAAATTGGGATATATGAAAAAGCTTTGCCAAAGGATATTTCATGGTCAGAAAGATTTTCGTTAGTTAAGGAATTAGGATTTGATTTTATTGAAATGTCAATTGATGAAACAGATGAGCGATTGGCTAGATTAGACTGGTCAACAAAAGAAATAAAAGAACTGAGAGAAGCGATGTTTAGTTCTGGCGTAAGAATTCATTCAATTTGTTTAAGTGGTCATCGTAGGTTTCCTTTTGGTTCTAGTCAAGTTGAAGTGCGTAAAAAAGCCATCGAAATAATAGATCAGGCGATTAAACTGGCTGATCAATTGAGCATTAAAGTGATCCAAATTGCAGGCTACGATGTTTACTATGAGGACAAGTCAATGAGTTCTAGAGAAGCATTTATTACTGGTTTAAAAGAAAGTGTTCGCAAAGCTGCACAGTATGGTGTTATTTTGTCAATCGAGATTATGGACGATCCATTTTTAAATTCAATTACTAAGTTTATTGAAATAAAAAAACAAATTCATTCGCCATATCTTCAAGTTTATCCGGATTTGGGAAATTTATCTGCTTGGCCGGAGAATAATCCTGCTTATGAATTAGAGTCAGGTATTGACTATATAACATCAGTCCATTTAAAAGATACCTATTCAGTTACTAAAGATTTTCCGGGTCAATTTAGAGATGTTCCTTTCGGTGAAGGGTGTGTTGATTTTTTAGGTCTCCTAAAGACATTAAACAGGTTGGATTTTCCTGGTCCATTCTTGATTGAAATGTGGAGTGAAAATAGTTCAAACTATCAACAAGAAATTCAGTCAGCAAAAACGTATTTGTATCCGAAGTTATTGGAGGCGGGTTACGATGTTTAAAGAAGTCATTGAAGAAATGAAACAGCGAGTTTATCAAGCCAATATGCAGTTGCCGCAATTAGGATTAGTGAAGTTAACTTGGGGAAATGTTAGTGAGATTAACCGTGAAGCTGGCGTCATTGTCATTAAACCAAGTGGTGTAAATTATAAAGATATGACACCTGAAAAAATGGTGGTCACAGATTTAAAGGGAAACGTTGTTGAAGGAGAAAAATTAAGACCCTCATCAGACTTAGCTACACATGTTGTATTGTATGAACAAATGCCAGATGTTCAAGCAATTGTTCATACACATTCCACCAACGCGGTGATGTGGGCACAAGCTGGTCGCGATCTGCCTTCCTATGGAACGACCCATGCTGATGCATTTTTTGGGTCAGTACCTTGTACACGACAGCTGACCAATGAAGAGGTAATCAATCAATATGAAGAAAACACAGGGAAAGTGATCGTAGAAACTTTTCGTGAACGAAATATTCAACCCACAGAGGTTCCAGGAGTACTCGTTTATGGTCATGGGCCTTTTACTTGGGGAGATACCCCCAAAAAAGCAGTGGAAAATAGCTTGATTCTTGATGAAATTTGTGTGATGGCTAGAGAGACTGAACAAATCAATCATAAAATCTCTGCAATTCCACAATATTTATTGAATAAACATTATTTTCGCAAACACGGAGATACAGCCTATTATGGGCAAAGTTAAATAAAATGCGGTAGACAAAATTTTTATTTTTGCTTCAGCTTGTAGACGAAGAAGGTTCCACACTCAAAAAATCGAGTGTGGAATTTTTTTATTTGAATGATTTTGAAGTTGCGTGACTAACTATTTCTAATTCATTACAGGTAAATTCAAACTTCGTTTGCATTGCCCTTTCTTATAATCTTGATGCGTTCTTTGAGATCAGTAATAAAAAGCGAGAGTTAAGAAGAAATATGTAAGATTTCTTTTGGGATTAAAATGGTTACTTAGAAATTTTGAAGATATTAAAACATTTTTCTTTTTGCTAAAAGAATGACTGATTTTGAAAAGGGTACGCTACGAAAATTTTTACTCATTTTAATATTTGTTAGAGGTTGGCAATCAGATAAATTCATACATAAGAAAACAATTTAGAAGGCCATAGTTGATATAAGATGTCTTCAGGTGATAATTAGAAGTTCGTAAGGGTGGTAAGAATTTTCATAATTGATTGTTTAACATTATTTCTAGTCTTCTAAGAACTAGACTAGAATTCTTTGTCTAAAGTATATGACCATTTTTTCATGATGTCGCTAAATATAAAGTTGTATTTTTTAATATAACGTTGACTTAAATAATACAATGTTGTATTATCGTTTTGGAAACGTTTCAATACAATAGAGAAAGAGTGATTATTATGAATAAAAAATCCGTAATTATCAGTACAGACCCAGGAATTGATGATGCTGTTGCAATCGCATTGGCACTTTTTAGTGAACAATTAGAAGTAAAGTTAATTTGTCCTATTTTTGGAAATGTAAGTTTAGAGAACACAAAATTAAATACTGAAAAATTACTTACGCTTTACAAAAAATCCCCCCGCATTGTATTAGGTAGTCACAAACCGTTATTAAGAAAATCAATTAATGCTAGCAATGTTCACGGAAAGTCTGGAATGGATGGTTATTCTTTTACTGCTTCAAATATTTTAGTAGATGAAACTATAACTGCGGCAGCAGCTATGCATGAAGTCGTTAATCAGTCAGATGATAAAACGACAATTATTGGGATTGGCCCATTGACAGATATTGCATTGTATATTCATTTATATCCACAAGATTTTAAGAAAATTGAAAAAATTGTTGTTATGGGTGGAAGTTTAGGTCGAGGAAATTACGGTGTTTTATCTGAATTTAATTTTGCAGCTGATCCCGAAGCTGCCAAAATAGTTTTTGATAGCGGTATCCCAATTCAAGTAGCACCTATGGAAGTTGGTCGTCAAGCCAAGGTGATGCCTGAAGTATCTGAAAAGATAAAAAAACTTGGTGCAATAGGTGATATGTTCTATCAATTATTTTCAAAATATCGAGGCGGTAGTTTTGCCACAGGATTGAGCATGTACGATGCTTTAGCAATCGGATTGGTTTTAAATCCAACGATGTTTGATATTGTTTCAACAAGAGTGGAAATAGAAACAACTGGTTTGTTAACTGCCGGAGCTTCATTGATTGACCTTAAGGGTTATCTTGATCTTCCTGCAAATGCCGAAGTAGCTGTCAGTGTAGATCCAAAACAATTTGAAGAGTGGTTTATCGAGGCTATTGCTAAAACTATATAAAGAAAGAGTGGTTGAAATAGTATGAATGTTTTATTAACTTGTATTGTTGGTATATTAGCAGTTGGAATTCTTGTTTATATGTTATTGAAGAAAAATGATATTAAGATGACCCTATTATTTTTAGGTGTTGTTCTTATGTATATTGCACTTTTAATGGGCAGAAAACTTGAAGTAAGTGATCCTACAGGTGCATTATTACTCGATCCGTTCCAAGTAATTGTTGATCAATTTACAAATACATTGGTTGGACCTGGTTTTGTTATATTAATTTTAGGTGGATACAGTGCCTATATGAATCATATTGGTGCTAACAAAGTAACTGTACAAGCATTGACCAAACCAATCGCAAAAATTAAATCAATCTATATTTTGATTCCAATAGTTTTTTTAATTGGTAATTTGTTGTCTCTTGTTATTCCAAGTGCTTCTAATTTAGCTATTATATTGTTAGCAACACTTTATCCAGTTTTGCGTACAGCAGGTATGTCTCGCCTCAGCGCCGCGGCGATTATTGGAACTTCGGCTACTATTGTCCCAACACCTTTAGGTTCCGACAATGTGGCAATTGCCTCTTTGCTAAATGTAAACGTTACAGACTATGTTTTTAAAAGCCATGCACTCGTTTCAATTCCTACTTTACTAGCGATCGCTATTGTTCATTATTTTTGGCAGAAGCATGAGGATACTAAGCAGCATGAAACATTGAGTTATGAAGAGGAAATAGCTGAAAATGATGGAAGTGA
This sequence comes from Enterococcus alishanensis, assembly GCF_019218635.1. GTDB lineage: Bacteria > Bacillota > Bacilli > Lactobacillales > Enterococcaceae > Enterococcus_A > Enterococcus_A alishanensis. The sequence goes on from NZ_JAHUZB010000001.1 coordinate 732,316, forward strand.
AGCAAAGGTGGATACCGAAACTTCTTATTCAGGATTACAAGCATTTGTTTATGGTACATTACCTCTTCTTCCTATTATTTTATTGTTGATTGTCTTTGTTTTGAATATATTCCTTGGAACTACTTTAAATATCAGTGTTCAAGTTGTTAGTTTGATCAGTTTTATCATTGCCGTTTTAGTTGAATTTGCGACTCATCATTCGATTAGTTCTGTATTAAAAGAAACAAGTTACTTTTTTGACGGTATGGGAAGTGTCATGAGTATTGTCGCCTTATTAGTTTCTGCGCAGGTATTTGTTCAAGGACTTACTTCTATAGGGATTATCGAATTAGTTCAAAAAACGATGGAAAATATTAATGGTGCAGGTATTCTTCTTCCAGTTATTATGGTTGTTTTCACAGCAGTTATTGTATTATTAAGTGGAAGTGGGACAGCATTACTTTTTGCCATGATTCCTTTGATGATTCCGCTTTCTAAAGCTGCAGGCATAGATCCGATTGCTTTATCAATCCCTATGCAACTTTCTGGGAATTTACTAAGAGCTGTGTCACCAGTTGCAGCTGTTGTCCTAATTGTTGCTGGTACAACGAAACTATCTCCTATGCAAATCGTTCGTAGAACATCTGTGCCAATGATATTTGGGGTTGTCCTTTCACTAGTCTTATCGCTAATACTATTTCAATAGTTGGTATGAATTATCTTAAACGAATTGCTGTCTCTAGTGACTATTCAAATATTCTAAAATTAATCAATAACGGAAAAGAACAGATGAAATCTGCTGGAATTACTCAATGGAATGATTCCTATCCCAGTAAGGAAATTATTTGGCAAGACATCATTAAAAAGGAATTGAGACTTTATGGAGATCATTACGAGGCTAGTGTGACTGTTTCAAAACATGAGCGTACTATCTTTATTCAACGGTTAGTCGTTCATTCTCAGCATCAACGAAGTGGCATTGCGCGATTTATTCTGACCGATATTATTAGACAAGAAAAGGTAAATTCCGAGGTTGATCAACTTAAAATAAGTACGAACCATTCGAATATTCCTGTTCAAAAACTTTTGACTAGTCTCAATTTTATTCCTTGCAGAAAATACCTCATACCTAATCGTGAACAATTTGGAGACTTTATTGAATTTATTTATCCGCTAAGAATTTTCAAATAAAGATTATGATACAATGTTATTATATTTATTTTACGAGGAATGAGGATGAAGATGCATCGTACACCAAAATATGTCCAAGTTTACAATCAAATTTTATTGATGATCAAACGGTCACAATTTGCACCTGGTTCAAAATTACCTTCAGAAGAAAAGCTGACAAACGATTTTAATGTTAGTCGAGTGACTTTGAGAACTGCTTTATCTCTTTTAAAAGAAGACGGTGTTATCAGCAGTATTCATGGTCAAGGTCATTTTGTTACTATGACAGAAACACAAAAAAATGATCAAGGAATTCGCGTGTTAAGATGTCCAATTTTAGATAGTTTGACAATTCCAATTGAAGAAATCACTCATAAAGATGCTTACTATTTTAAAAACCCCAGCAGTGTTTTTACAGATAAGCTATTTGGCGTCAAGGATATTTCTTACTTCACTTTAAATATTTGGTATAAAATCAATCAGTTGAATGTCGCAAACATTTTCTCGATTTTGTTGCCTGAAACAATTGAAAAATTTAATTTAGATTTGGAAGATGAAGAGCAAATTGTCCAATTTTTAGAAGAAGATATATATCGTGAAGTCGCTAACTCAAAATTAACAATTAGTATTTCTTCAAGAGAACCTGATAGTTTTAGACGTGAATTTTCTGAGGAAGATAAGTTAGTTCTAATGACTGAAAATCTCTATTCTATGAATGGGAAAGTTTTAGCACAAAATAAGTACTATATTTCTGATAATTTTTTCAGAACTTCATTAGTTCGTTATCAATCGAACCAGTAAAATAGGTACCTCATAAATGTGAGGCTTAGTTATAAGTTATCACCGATAAACATAATTATCCGTTTTAACAGCAGTTATGATCAACTTAATAAACAGTGAAATGAACGATTTAGATTTGATCGTTATTTCACTGTTTTTTTAATATATATAACATTTCTGTAAAAAGTAGTAACTAAAATAAAATGGATTTTTTCTTTAGAGAAAGCTAAAATTTACTATAAATTAAAAAAGATTTATTAAACTGAGAGGTAGAAATGAAAAAAGAGGTATTTTTACAAAAGTTGAAGCGTCAAATTTATGATGGTAAATATCTTTTAGGTATATCCACAGCAACAGGAATGAGTGCAATTAATGCAAAAGAGGGTGGGGCGGATATGATTCTTGCCCTAAACTCAGGAAAATTTAGGCAAATGGGTCGAAGTTCATTAGGTGGCTATCTTCCATTTGCCAATAGTAATGAACTGGTAAAGAATTTCTCGACAAGAGAGTTGCTACCAATACTTGCAGATTTTCCTGTTCTGTTTGGTGTAAATGCGACAGATCCATTGATGGATTCAAAAGAGTTAATTAAGTATATTGGCGAAAGTAATTTTACCGGTATAGTCAATTATCCGACAATTAGTTTGATTGATGGGCAATTTAAAGAAGCTTTGGATGAACAGGGTATTTCCTTTTCTCAAGAAGTAGAATTTATTGCTGAAGCAAAGAAGAATGGATTGTTTACCATGGGGTTTATCACAAACACTGAGGAAGTGAGGCTGATGGATCAAGCAAAACCTGATATCATTTGTATTCATTTAGGACTTACTGAAGGTGGAAGTTTGGGTGCTAAAAAGATGCGTTCTTTTGAAAATATGTTATCGACAATTCAAGAAATAACAGCGTTACTAAAGAGTAGGAATTCAGCGAGCATTATTATGGTATACGGAGGACCTATTAATGATTTAATAGAGGCTCGGTATATTTATAATCAATTTCCAGAAATAAAAGGATATATTGGTGGATCAACATTTGAAAGAATTAATTCTGAACAAATTTTATCTTCACAAATCAAATCTTTTAAAGATGCGACACATACTCAGCATGACAATTTAACGATTCAAATTTTAGAAGGCATAGAGAAATACTATGATTATGTAGATTTTATAAAAAAGTATATCAGTGAGAATTATTCTACGCCAATTTATATCAGTGAACTGGCTGAATTTACTAACTTATCACCCAGCTATCTGAGTGACTTATTTAAGAAGAAAACGGGGATCAGTTTTACAGAATATCTAATTAAGTTTCGACTGAATAAATCAATTGAATTAATGAATTCTACTGATTTAAAATTGGTGGAAATAGCAGATTTAGTTGGCTATCCAGATTACGCCCAATTCAACAAAATATTCAAAAAGTATATGAAGAAACCACCAAAAGAATACAAAAAATCTAATATATAAACTATTTTCCAGTATAATAAAACGTTTTCAACCGATACTTGAAATCATATACTTACCTTGTAAGCAGGAAATTAAAAAGGAGGTATAAATAATTGAAAACGGTAGCTTTAGTCGGTACATTCGATTCGAAAGGAACAGAGTATCAATACATTAAACAACTTTTAGAAAAACTTGATTTAAATGTCTTTACTATTCACACAGGTGTTTTCGAATCCTCATTTGTACCAGACGTTGATGTCTCTGAGATCGCTGAACAAGTTGGTGAAAATATTGCTCAGATTCGTCAACGAAATGATAGGGCATATGCAACGGAAATTTTAGCTAAGGGTTTGGAGATTTTATTACCTAAGCTGTATGAAGAGAATTTATTTGAGGGTGTCCTTTCTTTTGGTGGAACGGGTGGCACTTCTTTAGTAGCTCCCGGTATGCGTCAATTACCAATTGGATTACCAAAATTAATTGTTTCAACAGTTGCTTCAGGGGATACTAGTGTTTATGTTGGTACAAGTGATATTATCATGATGCCATCGATCGTTGATGTTTCAGGTTTAAATAAAATTTCTAAAAGGATTTTTGGAAACGCGGTTTCCGCAATGGCAGGATTGTTAAACTACCGATTTGAAACAGAAGAGGATGAACGTCCTTTAATTGCAACAACAATGTTTGGCGTCACTACTCCGGCGGTAAATTATGCGAGAGAGTATCTTGAAAAAAATGGATACGAAGTTTTAGTTTTTCATGCTACAGGCGTTGGTGGTCGAACAATGGAATCGTTAATTTCAGATGGCTATTTTAAAGGAGTTCTCGATCTTACGACTACAGAGTGGGCAGATCAACTTGTTGGCGGGATTCTAAATGCTGGAGAAAAAAGACTTGAAGCTGCAGCCTTAGCCAAAGTTCCTCAAGTAGTTTCACTTGGTGCAATGGACATGGTCAACTTTGGTCCATTTGATACTGTGCCAGAGAAATTTAAAGAAAGATTGTTTTATAAGCATAATCCTACGGTTACTTTGATGAGAACAACAGTGGAGGAAAATAAAAAACTAGGACAAATAATTGCAGAAAAATTAAATTTAGTTCAAATAGAAACTGTCTTAACCATCCCTAAAAATGGTTTTTCAGGTATTGATGTTGTAGACGGTCCTTTTTATTATCCAGAAGCAGACCTTGCGTTGATTGATGCATTAAAGAAACATTTAAATAATGAAAAAGTAAAATTGATTGAATTAGACTATGCTATAAACGATCAAGCTTTTGCGGAATTTTCAGCACAGCAGTTGATTAATCTGATTGATAAGAAAGGAAATTAAATTATGAATACTCAAACAAGAAAAGACATTATTAGTTCTTTTAAAGAAAAAGTTAAAACTGGTGATATTTTGGTTGGTGTCGGTGCAGGAACAGGAATCACCGCTAAAAGTAGTGAAGCTGGCGGGGCAGATATGCTAATTATTTATAATTCGGGACGCTATCGAATGGCTGGAAGAGGATCACTAGCAGGACTTCTTTCTTATGGAGACGCAAATCAAATCGTTGTAGAAATGGGACAAGAAGTTTTGCCCGTGGTTAAAGAAACACCTGTTTTAGCTGGAGTTTGTGGAACTGATCCGTTTCGCGTAATGGACGTTTACTTAAAACAATTGAAAGAACAAGGATTTAATGGGGTACAAAATTTTCCAACAGTCGGATTGATTGATGGTGTTTTTAGACAGAACCTTGAAGAAACTGGAATGGGATATGGCTTAGAAGTTGAAATGATCAAAAAAGCTCACGAATTGGATATGCTAACTACGCCATATGTATTTGATCCAGAACAAGCTAGAAAAATGGCGGAAGCGGGAGCTGACATCTTAGTTGCTCACATGGGATTAACTACTAAAGGAACTATTGGAGCAAAAACAGCACTAACTTTAGATGATTGTGTTAAAAAAATCGAAGCAATTATCCAGGCAGGAAGAGAAGTTAATCCTGAAATTATGGTAATTTGTCATGGAGGGCCGATTGCTGAACCGGAAGATGCCAAGTATGTAATTGAAAAAACAGAGGGAATTGATGGATTCTTCGGTGCTTCGAGCATTGAACGTTTTGCAGCAGAAAAAGGTATACGAGAACAAACAGCGGCTTTTAAAGATATAAAAAAATAAATAATTGATAAAAAAACTAGATTGATCATGATGATTAATCTAGTTTTTTTTGTTTTTAAAAGTAATCAGGCGAGCTTTGATGCAATGTTTATTTTAGAAACATATGATTTCAAAAATACTTTAAATTATTGAACATCAGAAAAATTTCCTACCCTTAGGAAAAATATCAAAATGAAAGTAAAAAAATTTGACTGTACAATGAAATTATAAAAGAAGAGGAGGAATTCAAAATGACAACGAAAGTACTATTAATATGTGGAACAGGTGCTTCATCTGGTTTTATGGCAGCAAATGCAAGAAAAGCAGCAAAGAAAGAGGGATTAGATTTTGAAATCAAAGCCAAAAGCGAGTCAGAAATTACTGATTACTTAAATGAAATTGATATTTTATTGGTTGCGCCCCATTTAAAGTACATGTTGAATGAAGTTAAAGAGGAAGCGGAAGCTGCAGGAGTCAAAAGTGCGATTATCCCGCAAAAAGTTTATGGTGCACTAGATGGAAAAGGTTTAATAGAAGAGGTAAAGCAATTAAAAGAAGAATAAACATTGGGTGATGTCATTGGATAAAGAATTAGCACTACTTAAATATCTGAAACGTAATACAGGCGTTCGTATTACTTCTAGAAAATTAGCAGAATACTTGGACGTATCCACTAGAACAATTAGAAATTATATTAAAAGAATAAATGAGAATGAGCCAAACCTAATTATTTCAGATTCAAACGGGTACCAAATTAATCTGGAGAAAAATTATAAAGATATTGATAGTAATAATATCGAAAGCCAACGTAAAATCTATATTCTGCGACGATTAATTAAAAATGTTCATCGTGGTTTAGATTTATATGATTTGGCGGATAGTTTATATATATCTGAGTCAACATTGAAGTCAACCATCAATTCTATCAATAAAGACATTAAACAATGGAATGTCACAATAAAAAGTCGAGATTTTAAAATATATATTGACGGCAATCAATATGCAATTCGACACTTACTCCTAAATATTCTAAATCAGTCATCAGTTGAAAATTTTAGCCTTTCTCATGAAATTCAAGAAATACTTGGACCGAATATTAAGTTAGATGATTTATACAAAATATGTTTGAAATACCTTGGCGCTGAGACAAGTAATACCTTTTTCTTAAAAAATCTCGTTTTCCATCTTTCAATTGCCTTAGATAGAGCAACCACAGAACTTTTAGCTCCTCAAAATTTTTCAAATGACGTTGTTGAAGAAATTATCAAAGAAATTCAAGATAACTATTCGTTGTATTTTATTAAAGAAGATTTAGACGAGTTTGATGAGCTTTTCGAGCAAATTTATCATCGGAAATTTGATGTTTCTAAAGGGAAAAGTGAGAAACATATCAATAAAATTAGCATCATGTTAAAAGAACTTGAAAATGTTTATGGTATAAGTTTTGAAAATGAAGATTTTAAAAATCGGCTCTTGATTCATATCAACAGCCTTTATCAACGTGCGAAAAAAAATATTTTCTCCAGAAATTTAAGCTTTGAGAAGATTAAGGTCAAATATCCAATTTTATTTGATATCGCAGTATATTTAGCTTCACTTCTTGAAAAAAATTTAAATATTGAAGTTAACGATGATGAGATCGCTTTTCTAGCCTTACATATAGGTGCTTTTTTAGAAAGTGAACCAGCATCATCAAACTTACGATTGAAAACAGCGATTGTTACGCCAGGATATTTAGATGAAGGCACACAAATTGCAAATCAAATTAAGCGTGAATTTTCAAATGATTTATTGGTTACTGATGTCCTAGATGTAGATATTTTTGATCAAGTGACGGATTCTTTTGATTTAATTATTACGAACTTCCCAATGACTGATCTTTGGCAGCTAAAGAACAGTACCACCAAACAAGTAACCGTTCATGATAGCATTTTACCGGTAGAAAAGAATGAACTATGGGAAGCGATTCGTGAAATAAAAAGTGACTACTATAGCGAAGAAATAACTGTTTTGCTGAATAAAACTTTAAAAAAGAGCAATTTTTTAACTAATTACAGTGGCAAAACATATAAAGAGGCATTAAAAGATATTTCTGATCATTTATTCAAAAGTGGCTCAGTGGATAAAAAATATTTTGAGCAGCTGACTGAACGGGAACAGGCTTCTTTTACAAGCTTTCCTAGTGGAATCGCGATTCCTCATACTTTAAGAATGGAAGCAAAAAAAACTGATGTAGCTATTATGATTCCAAAGGAAGAAATTCAGTGGGGAGATAATAAAGTAAAGCTTATTGTTGGCATTTCAATCAATAAAGAAGATAGACAGATTTTTAATAAAGTTTTTCAGCGCTTTGTAGAGATAATCTCGGCAGAGGAAAATGTTACAAAATTGAGTAAACAGATGGATTTGAATGAATTTTTGAACTTATTAATTCAATTAATGAGCGAGGACAACTATTACGAATAAGTAAGGAGGCATAATAATGGAATTAGGTATTAGTAGAGATGAGCTCAATATTATCTCTATGAATGTTATTTTGCATGCTGGGAATGCCCGTGACTTAAATATGTCTGTTTTGGACATGTTAGCGGAAAATGACAAAAATTATATAGCAATCGAAGAGAAAATTAATAGTGCAAAGAAAGAATTAAATGAAGCTCATAAGTTTCAGACAGATATGATTCAGTTAGAAGCTAATGATAAGGAAGTTCCTTTTTCTGTCCTTTTAATTCATGCGCAAGATACTTTGATGACTATTACAAGCGAAGTTTTGATGACTGAAAAAATGGTGAAAATTTTTAAGAATAAGGAGGACTAAATTATGGATAATTTGACAAACTGGATGACGGATAAATTTGCACCAAAAGTAAATAAAATTGTAAAAAATCCTTGGATTGCATCTATCCAAGAATCAATTTTGACTGGTATGCCTATGATTTTCATCGGATCATTTGTTACAGTATTGTCTCTTGTGAGGGACATTTGGCCAGCTTTTCCAGATTTTTCATTGCTGAGTACGTTTAGTTTTGGGTTGTTTTCTCTTTTTATGTCATATTTGCTTCCAGAAGCGATTATGAATAATAAGGGTTATAAATCAGCTGCAAAGCCCGCAGGTTTAGCAGGTATTGCTTTTTTCTTAATGCTCGTTTATCCAACAATTGATGACGGAAAAGGGATAATTACTCTAACTACTGCAGAATTAGGTACTGGTGGTATGTTGGTGGCGTTGGTAGCAGGACTATTTGTCGGCTTAGTTATGACAATTGCATCAAAATATCAACTTATCGGAGAAGACTCTGCTTTGCCAGATTTTGTTGCCGCATGGTTTAATACAATACTTCCAATTACCTTAATTTTATTGGTAGGCTGGATCTTTACTTTCCAAATGCATTTCAATATGAGTGCTGCAATAATGACAGCTTTACAGCCGTTAGTAAATATTGGTGGAAGTTTTGGTGGCTTCGTCTTAATTGTTTTTCTTGGTTATTCATTTCTATACTCATTTGGGATTTCCTCGTGGATTATCTATCCGGTGGAAATTGCAATTGCTTTACCAGCTATCGCAGAGAATGCCCGAAACGCCGCTAATGGTTTACCAGCAACAAATATTTTTACTGAAGAAGTAGTGGGTATGTTTGTTATCGGTGGGGGTGGTGCTACATTGGCACTTTGTATAATGATGACGTTTATGGCTAAATCATCTCGAATGAAAATAGTTGGTCGGGCGGCGATAATTCCTTCGATTTTTAATATTAACGAACCAGTTGTATTTGGTGCACCCATAGCATTTAATCCAACTTTGATGATTCCAATGTGGATTATGGGTTTATTAGGTCCTATCTCAGCTTGGATAGTCATGAGGATTGGGCTTGTACCAATTCCAGAACACGTTTTTGATCTTTGGTATTTACCAGCACCAATATTTGCGTATATTTCAACTAATTCGATTAATGGATTAATTTATACAGTCGCATTATTTGTTATCTCATGGTTTGTTTATTTACCATTTTTTAAAGTATATGATAAACAAGCAATTCTTGAAGAAGCTGCTGAGGAGGCTTAAGTTATGACAGATTTATTAGAATTAATTGCACCAGTAAAAAAATTCCCTGAAAACTTTCTTTGGGGAGGCGCCGTTGCTGCAAATCAATTAGAAGGTGCTTGGGATATAGATGGAAAAGGTCCTTCTCAAGCTGATATTATGGAATTACCAAAAGAGTATAGCCGAAAAGGCTCTTTTGGTGAGAATGTCACTCGTGAAGAAATTGAGCGTGCGCTTTCTGATAAGACAGGAAATTATCCTCGAAGAAGAGGTATCGATTTTTACCACACTTACTCTGATGATTTGGAATTAATGGCTGAGATGGGATTCACTTGTTTTCGAACATCTTTTAGTTGGGTCCGCATTTTTCCTCAAGGGGATGAGGAAATGCCTAATGAAAAAGGCTTAGAGTTTTACGATCGTTTAATAGATAAAATGTTGGAATTAGGAATTGAACCAGTGATGTCGCTTTCTCACTATGAAATGCCTATCAATTTAATACTAAAATACGGTGGTTGGAGTAATTCAAAACTCATTGACTTCTTTGTTAAATTCTCAAAAATTTTGATGGAGCGATATAAAGATAAAGTGAAATATTGGATTGTCTTTAATCAAGTTAACGATGTTTATGGATGGGGAGAATTCCCAGGACTTGGTATTTTAAAGGAGCATGGAGAAAAACAAAAAGATGCCGTTTTCCAAGGCGTTCATAATCAATTTGTAGCTAATGCTAAGGTTGTTGAAATGGCGCGCCAGATCAATCCAGAGATGCAAATTGGCATGATGCTTGGATTAAGTCCGCTGTACCCTGAAACAGATAGTCCGGATGATGTTATGGCAGCCTATAAACTCTGGGGAAAAAATGCGTTATTCTTTTCTGATGTTTTGGTAAATGGTGAGTATCCTGGATATATGATTAGGTATTTTGATGAACAAAGCATTGAAATTAACGCTACCGAAGAAGATCTTAAACTAATTAAGAATAACACGGTTGATTACATTGCATTTAGTTATTACGATACAAAAATTGTTAGCGCTGAAAACCCAGATAAAATTAAACCAAATCCAAAATTAGATGCAAATATTTGGGACTGGGCAATCGACCCATTAGGCTTTCAATTCAGTTTTGATTTTCTTTGGGAGAGATATCATAAACCATTGTTTGTAGCAGAAAATGGGATGGGTTCAATCGATGAAGTTGTCAATGGTAAAATTCATGATGAATATAGAATTGACTATCTTAGCGCTCATGTAAAGGCAATGAAAGAAGCAATCAAGGATGGTGTAGACATTATTGGCTACGCTTCATGGGGACCAATAGACATCATTAGTTATTCACAAGCTGAAATGAGTAAACGCTATGGCTACATCTATGTTGATCTTGATGATGAGGGAAATGGGTCCGGAAAACGGATAAAGAAAGATAGCTTTTACTGGTATAAAAATGTTATTAGCAGTAATGGCGAAGAGATTTAGTCGGTTGATCTTAAGATAATTAGAAAATAGTTTATCCCTATCTAAATTCATTCAATATGGATTTAAATAGGGTTGCTTTGTGTATTGCAAATAAATTTATAACTTTCCTAAAAATGCTTCTCAAAAATATACGGCAGATACTTTGTAGATTGATTTGGAAGAATAAAATATGAATAATCAATCATTTAGAAATTCATTATCCTGTTTTTGCTTGTCTATATTTATAAAGATAGTCCGGAATTATTAAAAAATATGGTTTCGAATAATGGGGGACATTTCCTAAGATTTTTAAAATGTGTGGGAAAATGGATCATTTGTGTTTTGGTAAAGATATTTTGGAATGAAAAGATGCCACTAGTAATTTAGGTCATCAAAAGACTTTACTTTATATACAGGAATCACCCGAAAAAATCAAAATACTTCTTGACCTCTTCGGGTGATAGCTTTAAATTATGCGATTAGATTTTTAACCAAATCTTGTAATATCAGGATTTTTACCAGATAACATATCCTGAATTCTTCCCCCAATGAGTGCATTGTAAATTGGATGGGTTAGAATGTAGAATTGCTCTTCTTCGATTGCTTGGAAAATAAGCATTCCTACTGAATCAATTGGTGTACCAGTTTCAATAAATTGATTAATTGATTCTATTGCAACTTTATATGATTCACTTGAATAGTAAGGGTCATCATTAATTTTGAATCTTTCGGGTCGCCGTTCTTGCGAATGATGTAATGTTGTTTGGACAAACCCAGGGCAATACACAGAAATGCCTATATTAGCTTGTGCTAGTTGTAAATCAATTTGAGCTGTTTCGCTAGTTAGAACAGCAGCATGCTTGGTGGCATTATATGGTCCGGTATTGGGATAAGCAATTGTTCCAGCAACTGAAGCGACATTTACAATATGACAAGGGGTTCCTTGTTTCAACATAATTGGAATAACTTCATGCATGCCATAAATTTGCGACATTAGATTGATATCGACTGTCCATCGCCAATCTTGAGTGGGGAGCTCCCAAATTCGTCCACTCATACAAATGCCAGCATTGTTAATCAGTAAATCAATGGTTCCAAAAGTGTCAATAGCTATTTTCACCATCTCTTGAACGTTTTCCTCTAAAGAAACATCATAAGTCAACGCGATACCTTCAGCACCCATTTTTTTACAAGATGTTAAGGTTTTTTCTGCCGATCCAGGTTCAATATCAACTAAAACTAACTTCATTTCACGCCTAGCGGCTTCTTTTGCAAATTCAGCACCAAATCCATTTCCAGCTCCCGTGATGACAGCAGTTCTTCCTTTAAAATCCTTCATGGTTTGTCCTCCTTAATTAAACACGACTGCTTTATTGAAACCGTCGTGGATTGCTTCAGCAATACGACCTGCTTGTGCATTGTCACCAATAATTCTTACATTGTTACAGATTGCTTTGAAAGTTTCAGCAATCTCAATATTTGGTGTAACGCCCAATGCAAGCACGACATTGTCTGCTTCTATCACTGCAGATTTTCCAGCAAGCAAATTGAAAACAATTGTTTTATTTTGATCAATAGCTTCTAAACGAGTATTAGTCAAAAATTGCACGTTGTGTTGATTTAAGCGATTCATAATTCCTTCCAAAATCATATAATGAACAGATGAGCCAATTGATGGTAACATTTCAACCATTGTCACATCATGTCCTTTATTTGCCAAGACTTCGGCCGTTTCTAAACCAGTCATTCCAGAACCAATCACAGTAACATTTTTTCCTAATTCTGGTTGGGAAGTTAAGTAATTTTCTGCACTGATTACATGATCACTATCAATTCCCGGAAGAGGAGGTAGGATTGGTTTTGCTCCACTTGCAACAAAAATACCAACTGGTTTAATTGCTTCAATTGCTTCAATTGTTGCTTCAGTGCCTAATTTAACCTTTACATCGAGCCGACTTAATTCTTCAGACATGGTCTCAACTAGCCAGGTCAGTTTTTCTTTATAAGGTGGTTTGTCAGCGATATTTAGAGCACCACCCAATTGGTTTTCTTTTTCAAATAGAGTGACGGTGAACTGTCGCTTAGCTAGAGTAATTGCTGCTTGCATGCCAGCTGGACCACCACCAATTACCACGACGTCTTGTTTATTACCATCTTCATTCAATTGTGCAAAAGTTTTTTCAGCTCCACATCTAGGGTTAACAGCACATTTTGTTTTTCTACCAGTTTCTAGTTCAGCAAAGCAGTAAAGACAACCGATACATTTACGAATACCGAGTTCATCACCTTTTTTAGCTTTACTAGCCCATTCAGAATCAGCTAGTTGCGCTCGTCCGACACCAATGAAATCACAAACATCTTCCTCCAAAAGACTTTCAGCAAAACTTGGTTCTTTAATATTATTAACGGCAATTACAGGCACATGAACATGTTCCTTAATAGTTTTAGCTAAATCTTTTTTCCAACCTTGTGCGTAATCATTTGGTTCAATAATTGTGGGGCTTGATTCATAGGTACCACTGCTGACATTGATCACATCTGCACCATAGCTTTCTAGTAGTAGTGCAATTTTGACAGTGTCTTCTATGCGATTTCCCCCCTCAATATAGTCATCTCCACTAATTCTGACACTCACTGGAAAGTCGGGGCCACACATAAATTTAGTATATGTCAAAATATCCCCTAAAATGCGTACACGATTTTGAAAGCTGCCACCGTATTTATCAGTACGTTTATTAGTGTGAGGACTTAAGAAACCGTTCAATAAGTATCCATGAGCAGCATGAATTTCAACACCATCGATACCAGCAGTTTTTGCTAAGACTGCACCGGTTACAAAAGCTGTCACTAAATCATCGCATTCTTGCGTGGTTAATTCCCGAGGCATTTCTTGTGTTTTACCGCAAGGAATAGCACTTGGCGCAACTGGTTGATTTCCTCCTTGAAGCATGCTGTTTGATTCTCGTCCAGGGTGGTGGAGTTGGAGGAAAATTTTTGAATCATATTTATGAACGGCATCTGCCAACCGCTCTAATTGGGGGACACATTGCGCATCGATTGCTTGTAGTTGATTAAAAAGTCCTCGTCCATGCTCATTATTCACTCGTGTAATTTCAGTAATGATTAATCCACAACCATTTTTAGCTCGTTCTTCGTAATAGGCAATCATATCGTCGGAAGCTTCTCCGGCAGCAGTTGCATATGCTGTACCCATAGCGGGCATTACAATACGATTTTTTAAAGATAACTTTCCAATAAATCCTGGTGTAAAAATTTTTGGATACTTCATAAATTCACGACCTCCAGTACAATTTTTTTTTACATGTTTATTGTATGTGATAGCGCTTACTATATTGAAGGTATAGATTATCCGAAATAGTTTGACTTGTTTGTGCAAAAAGTACTAAACTAAAATTGAGGTGATAATAATGAATTTCACAGAAATAATTGCAACATTGCAACAATTTGGTAGCATTAGGAAAATTCAAGATAGTCACAGTCAAACTTTGAAACACTTATCATTTGTGAATGAGGATACAATCTATGATCAAGAAACTTTGTATTTCATGAATAGTCCTCAAAAGAAAACAGAGACACTGCCACCTTATTGTATTTTAGGAGAACAAGATATTTATCAACATTTCTCAGCAGTTAAAGCCAATGGTTTAGCAATAGTCGAGGCAAAAAGCCTACAAGTATTTTTTAATCATGCAAAACGTATCATGCAGGCTGAAACAAAAAAAATTGAGACTGACAATTGGTTGCCAGTAATTAATAATATGAAAGATTTAAATGAAATCGCTAACACGACGGCGACAATATTCAATAATTCAGTAATATTTATGGATATCAATCATCGAGTACTAGCTCATTCGACGGTTTATCCAATAAGTGATGTTGTTTGGTCAGATATTATAAATAAGGGCTACTTGTCTTACCAATATATTTTAGATGCTGAATCCCCTGATTTTCTGTTGGCGCCAGATAGTGGAGAGCCGGTTACTTTAACTTGTTGGGCGTCACCTTTAAGAAAGTTGTGTAGTAAAATTGTTTCTTCAGAAACCAATGATTGGCTTGGGTATATTGTAATGATTGAAGAAGAAAGTCAAATATCAAGTTTTCATCTTGATTGGATGCCAATTATTAGTCGCGCAGCTAGTAAAATTTTAGTACAAGATCCATTAATTATCTCTATGAAAAAATCAATCCACAGTAAAATTCTATATGAGTTAATTATCGGTGCAAAAGTTCAAGATCTTACCAATACTCTGAAGCAAATAAATTTTCTTGATAATAATGAACGTTGTGTAGCGATGATCGCAGCGGAAAAACCAATCGATCAACAGGTTTTTTTTCTAAAAATACCGCAACTTCTAAATAAAATCCTACCTAAAAGTTATTTTACTTATCATGAAAATCGAATTATTGCCATGATTGAATTGAGCGATACTATAGAATACTTTGATAGTGAAAAACTTGATGAATTGAATCGACTAATAAATAAATATCAACTCAGAATTGGAATCAGTACAAATTTTACTCAAATTTCTGAATTTAGACGACATGTTGAACAGGCAAAGAGAGCAATTACTTTGGCTAAAATATTTGAAGATGAACAAATTGCAACATATGAAAAGTATAGTTTTTATGATTTGTTGAGACGAGTGACCTTGAGCTCCGAGGATAATTTAAGGGACTTTTGCCATCCAGCCGTGCAAAAGTTACGAGAATACGATTATTTCCATCAAACAACGTTTAGCCTTACTTTAAAGACTTATTTAGATCAAGCAGGAAGTTTGAAAATGACAGCAGCAAAATTATTTATTCATCGAAACACTTTATTGTACCGAATGGATCGAATTAAAGAATTATTAGCTATTGATTTAGAAGACCCGAATTTACGATTCCACTTGATGGTTTCTTACAAAATTGAAAAATTTTCTCAAATCATTTCTCAAGAAGAGTGTTGTTTTGAAGATAGTAAAAATAGTATATCTATTTAAAAGGAAGCTTTAAGTCTCCGTCAGAACGGAACTTAAAGCTTCCTTAGTTTTATTATTGAATAAGTGAGGATGATTGGATTCTCAATCCTTAATAAAGCATCAATATTTATTATGCAAAAAAATGCAAATGGAGATGAGCTAGAATAGATTCAAAATTTGATGATGAATCGTTCAATCAGTTTGGCACAAAAATAACTGAAGAAGCACCTTGCTGAAATTTAAAAAAATAATCAAGGCCTTTGGTGTAAAGGAGTCGAAGCATATTTATTGCAAAACTATCAAAACAAACAAAAAACCAAACTGTCAATAATGATAGTTTGGTTTTTTAGTAGAATAAATCTAATTGAATTTTTTCTAATACTTCGGTAAAATGTGTATCTGGTTTTTCATCGCTAATTAGATAATCCAAATTACTCAACTGTAAACTATTAAAAGTGTAAAACTTATTAAACTTACTAGAGTCGATAATTCCTATTAATTCGTTAGTATTTTCGCGAATTCTTTGCTTTAATAAAGCTTCAGTTTCTTCATTTTCAGATAAACCTTGATCAGCAGAAATTGCCCCACTGGAAATAAAAGCCACATCAAAATTTATTCCACTGAGTTGTTTAAAAGTTTCTAACCCATTTGTTACGCCATTTTTTACGTAACCACCTAACATATAGACATCATTTTTGGTTCTTTTTTCTAATAAGCTAGCAGTTTCTAAGTTGGTGGTAAAGATTCTTAGATTTTCAAAAGTACCCAGATGCTTTGCTAAATAAAGAGCAGTTGTACTGGCATCTA
This sequence comes from Enterococcus alishanensis, assembly GCF_019218635.1. Lineage (GTDB taxonomy): Bacteria > Bacillota > Bacilli > Lactobacillales > Enterococcaceae > Enterococcus_A > Enterococcus_A alishanensis. The sequence goes on from NZ_JAHUZB010000001.1 coordinate 749,120, forward strand.
GAAAAATCGTGTTGTAATCTTCAATAAAATCTACCGCAATTTTGCCAATTTGACGCTTACGGTCTTTATTCGTGCGCACTTTAAATTCAAAAGGGGATTCCTTTAGTTTATCTTTGATAAAACTGACGGAGCCCTTTTCTTGTTTCACCAGATTTATTTTTTCCATGTAACGAATGTCACGGCGAACAGTACTTTCACTATAATTGACAGCGCGAGCCAAGGCGAGAATAGTCATTTTTTTCTTTTTTCTTAAAACAGCTAAGATTAATTCTTGACGATCAGTATTCATAATCAGGCTCCTTTTTATTTTCAACAGTATAACATAAGTTTTCTGTCAATTTTTTTGACAATTTTTCATGTTATTTGACAACTATTGATACCGTTTTCTAAGCTTGGTAAAGTTGGTTTATCAAATCAATGTTATTGGAGGAGTTAGTTATGGTATTAGCAAATTTGAAGGATGTTTTAACGAAAGCCAATGAAGAAAAATATGCAGTGGGTGCTTTTAATGTGACAGATTTAAATACAGCAAGAGGTATTGTAGCGGCAGCTGAAGAATTACATTCACCAGTGATTTTACAATTTGCTGAAGTGCATGATGAATATATTAGCATTGAAACTGTGGCAAATATGTATTTGCATTTGGCTAAACAATCCAGTGTACCAGTGGTGGTTCATTTAGATCACGGCGTTAATTTTGAAACAATCATGAAAGCCGTGAAATTAGGTTTCTCTTCTGTTATGGTAGATACTTCAACCTTACCTTTAAAAGAAAACATCGCCAAGGTTCAGGAAGTTGTCAAAATCGCCCATTGTTTAGGGTTAACTGTTGAAGGCGAACTTGGTGTGATGAATGCTGAGGATGGCAGCGGTCGTTTAGATTATAACGAGATGACTGACAGCTTTACGAATCCAGACGAAGCAAAGATTTTCGTTGAGGAAACTCAAGTAGATGCTTTAGCGATTGCTTTTGGAACTGTCCATGGTCTTTACCGTGGGAAACCAAATCTTAACTTTGATCGAATTAAAGAGATTAAAGAACAAGTGGGTATTCCTTTAGTGATGCACGGCGGCTCAGGTTTATCAGATGAAGAATATCGGCAATCAATCGCCAACGGGATTAACAAAATTAATTATTATTCAACGATGGCCTACGATGTTACCAATAAATTACGGACTTTCTTACAAGAAAACGAAGAAGCCTATTTGACCGACATCGATGTCCAGGTTCAAAACTTTGTAAAAGAAAATATTATGGAAAAAATCGAAGTTTTTGGTTCAGCAGGCAAAGCTTAAACCAAAAATAATTTGGAGGAGCGCATATGAAGAACGGAATCACTGTTGCTGGAAATATTATCGTAGATGAAATTTTTGAAATTGACAATTATCCCAACGAAGGAGAGTTGGCAACGATTAATTCATTACAAGGAAAATCGACGGGCGGAGCTCTGTGTAATGTGATTGTGGATTTGGCTAGACTAGATCCAGGACTTCCACTACAAGCGATTGGAAAGATTGGCAATGATGTTAACGGTCAATTCGTGCAAGAAACTTTTGCAAAATACGCAAACATTAATCAAGCCGAAGTTGGTATGGAAGATGTCACCGGTTATACCTTTGTGATGAGTAATCAAGGCCATAAAGAGAGAACGTTTTTTACTTACGAAGGTGCCAATCGCGAACTAAAAGCGGATTCATTTAATTTTGAAAAAATTGATAGCAAAATTTTCCATATTGGTTATTTAGCGATGCTGTCTGGTTTAGATCAATTGAATGAAACTTATGGTACAGAACTAGCAAAAGTTTTGAGTCAAGCACAAGAAAATGGGATTAAAACTTCAGTAGATGTCGTGAGCAGTTTTCCTGAGAATTATCCTGTCTTATTTAAAGCGGCTATGAAATATACCAACTACTGTACCATCAATGAATTGGAAGCAGAGCAAGCTACTGGTATTCAATTAAAAGATGAGAATGGCAAATTAATTGAAGAAAAGTGTCAAGCAGTCCTTCAGACAATTAAAGAAATGGGCGTCAAAGACTGGGTAGTTATTCATTCACCAGAAAAAGTCTTTGGCCTAAATGAAGACAATCAGTTTTTCAGTGTTGAAGTAGATATATTACCACCAGAAAAAATTGCTGACAAAATCGGAGCTGGTGATGCCTTTTGTGCCGGTGTTTTATACAGTGCCCATAACGATCAAACTTTAGCAGAGGCAATGTCTTTTGGTAATCAAATAGCAGCACTGTCTTTACAAGCAAAAGGCGCATCCGCTGGAATTCGGCCAATTTATCAAAAGGGGTGAGAGCAATCAATTTCACAATAAAAAATCAATATTTAACTGCTGAAATTGATACAAAGGGTGGGCTTTTGCGCTCTTTAAAAAATCAGGCAGGCGTCGAGTGTATCTGGCAAAGAGATCCCAACTTTTGGGAAGAAAATGATGTGAATATCTTCCCTTATATTGCACGGTTAACTAACGAAACCTTTGTTTATCAAAACAAAGACTATCATTTACCCATTCATGGATTTTTATGGACGAGTGAGTTAGAGGTGGTGACTCAGACGGATGAATGTTTGATTTTATCATTGAAAAGTACTCAAGAAACAAAAAAACAATTTCCTTTTGATTTTGAACTGAAAATTTACCGCAGATTAGTAGGAGAAAGTCTGGAAACGACTTATGAAGTCAACAACTTATCCCAAGAAACAATGTATTTTGGGATTGGTGGACATCCAGCTTTCAATGTGCCTTTGCAACCAGGTTTAACTTTTGAAGATTATTATGTGCAATTTGAACAGTCGACAATACCAGAAAAAGTGGCTATGACCGTTGATGGTTTTGTCGAGGAAGGTGACGAACTTTTTCAAGAGTTAGACCACCAACATAAATTAGTGCTACACCATCAACTTTTTGATCAAGATGCAGTTGTTTTAAAAAATGCGGGCAATAAAGTGCAGTTAAAAACCGATAAAGATTCTGTGGGCTTGGAAATTGAATTTGGCGACTTTGATTATTTAGGTCTGTGGCATATGCCAAAATTGAAAGCGCCTTATTTATGTGTTGAGCCTTGGTCTTCTTTGCCATCAAGAAAAAATATTATCGAAAACATTGCCGAACAAGAAAATCTTATTTCATTACCGACCAATAGTAGCTATCAAAGTACTTGGAAAATTAAACTTTTATAGGAGGAATTTAGTATGAAAAGATCAGAAATCAATCAAATTATCGAAGAGGGTATCCAGTTTTTTGATGAGCAAAATTACAAATTACCACCTTTTGCCTTTTGGACAATGGAAGATTGGCAACAGAAAGGTCCAGAATACGATGAAATTAAAGACAACCAAATGGGATGGGATATTACTGACGTTGGCAGTGGTGATTATGAAAAAGAAGGATTGTTTTTATTTACTGTTCGAAACGGGAATTTAGAAGACGAACGCTATGACAAAGATTATGCTGAAAAAATTATGATTGTTAAAGAAAATCAAGTAACTCCTCACCATTTCCACTGGAATAAGATGGAAGACATTATCAACCGTGGAGGCGGAAACTTAATGATTCAACTCTATAATGCAACCGCAGATGAAGCATTGGCGGATACACCAGTGACCGTTTATAGCGATGGCAGAACCTACCAAGTTCCAGCTGGCACTACGGTTCGTTTAACTCCTGGAGAAAGTATCACCTTAAAACCGTATCAGTATCATTCATTCTGGGGTGAAGATGGTCAAGGCCAAGTTTTAGTGGGAGAAGTTTCAAAAACGAATGACGATGCAACTGATAACCGTTTCTTAAAAACAGTTGGTCGGTTCCCAGAAATTGAGGAAAATGAACCAGTGAAATATTTATTAGTAGGCGATTATAAAAAATTCTTGAAATAAAACTGAATCCTAAAAGGAAGTGAGTTTATTTGGTGAAATTAGCTGTAATTTTTGAAAATAATGTAAATAATCAAGAAGCAATTGAAGAAGCCTTAATGACTGAAGTTAAGAGAATGTCGATGTCAGTTGAATTTTTTGAGGATCCGTCCGTTTCGCTAAGTGATTTTATTGCTAACGAAAAACTGCAACAGGTGGACACAATTTTAGTCGTTGGCCAGCAAAAACAAAAGAAAAGCGAACTTTTGGGAAAAGCGATTTTACATGTGACGGCAACTGAAATTTTAACACAACCCGACAAAGTTATCGCTAAATTTTTAACGGAAGAAACCTTAGCTAACCAGGAAGAATCTCAGCAAAAACTAAATGGTCGATTATTTTATGATGCCATCATGAACGGCGTTTCTTATATGATTCCTTTCATCGTAACAGGTGGTCTATTGATTGCAGTTTCTCTTTCCTTAGGTGGAACCGCTACGGCAAATGGTTTCGTTTTTGAGGAAGGTTCAATTTGGAATGAAATATTTAAAATTGGTAGTGCCTCGATGAGTTTGATGGTTCCGATTTTAGCTTCTTATATCGGTCATTTTATTGGTGGAAATGCGGCGTTAGCTCCTGGATTTGTCGGTGGATTTATTGCAGTTGATGGTAGTTTTTATGGTTCTGAAAACAATACCGGTTTTATTGGCGGCATCATTGCAGGGTTATTGGCAGGCTTATTGGTTCGTTTACTATCGCGGATAAAAATTCCTGAAATTATTGCGCCGGTTATGCCAGTAATTTTTATTCCATTAATTGCGACGTTGATAGTGGGATTAGTTTTTATTTACATCGTGGGCGTGCCCGTCTCATCATTTTTTGAAAGTTTAACCAATTGGTTACAGTCTCTACAAGGAAATAGTAAGTTACTGCTGGCAGCCATTATCGGATTGATGATTTCAGTTGATGTTGGTGGACCCTTTAATAAGACGGCATTTTTATTTGCCTCAGGTTTAATTGCAGAAGGCAACTATGAAATTATGGGTGTGGCTGCTGTTGCGATTTCGATTCCACCCCTTAGTACTGGTTTAGCGTCGATTCTTTTTGCTAAAAAGTTTGATAGTAAAGAACAAAACGCCGGCAAAGCTACTTTTATCATGGGATTATTTGGGATTACTGAAGGAGCAATTCCTTTTGTTACCAGCGATCCACTCCATGTGATTCCTAGTGTTGTGATTGGTTCGGTCACTGGTTCAGTGATTGCCATGTTAGGCGGGGTTGAAAATGTGGTCTCTCATGGTGGCCCGATTGTTGCTATTTTGGGAGGAATTAGTAATGTACTGATGTTTGCAGTAGCAGTCTTAGTTGGAACGGTCATTTCAGTTTCTTTATTATTTTTACTTAAGAAAAATAAATTAGTTGAAAATGAAATTGGAAATAAAACAATCGCATCATAAAAAATCAAGTGGGTGAAAAAATGAGATATAAAAATATTGAAAAACTAGATGTAGAGATTTCAGAATTAGCTGTCGGTACTTGGGCAATCGGTGGACAAATGTGGGGCGAAGTAAATGACCAAGCCTCAGTAGCAGCCATTCGTGAAATGATCGATCAAGGCGTTAACTTGATTGATACAGCGCCAATTTATGCAGACGGCCATTCAGAAGTTGTAGTAGGACAAGCCTTAAAAGATGGTTATCGTGAAAAAGTTTTAGTTGCGACAAAATTTGGGGTTAGTTATGCGCCAGATGGTAGTGTAATTAATAATAATACCTATGAAAATGTATTGGCAGAGTGCCAACAATCTTTGGAACGCTTGGGCACAGATATGATTGATATTTATATCATTCACTGGCCAGATCCGAATACGCCAATTGCGGAAACCATGCGAGCTTTAAATGATTTGAAAGCAGCCGGTAAAATTCGTTTCAGTGGTGTGTCTAATTTTGATCAAGCCGGAATTGAAGCAGCACAAGAATTTGGTAGTATAGATTTTGTTCAATTGCCATTTAGCATGGTAAAAGAAGATGACAAATCACTCTTGATATGGTGTGAAGAACAAGGAATCGGCACAATGACATATGGTTCCTTAGGTTCGGGTATTTTAACAGGGGCAATTCGTCAGAAACCTGATTGGTCACCAGACGATGTACGCCTGACTTTCTATGATTACTATCATGAACCAAAATTTTCAAAAATTATGAAACTATTGGATTACTTAGATGAGTTAGCTGAAAAATATCAAAAACCGTTAGCGCAAATTGCTTTAAACTGGAGCACTACACAACACTTTGTTTCAACAGCCATTACCGGTGTTCGGAACACTGAAGAAGCTAAAGAAAATACAAATACTTTTGACTGGAATTTAAGTGAAGACGATTTAGCGAATATCAATGGGGTACTTGCTGATTTAGAAATTTCCGATGGTAAGTCATTGAGTGCTGCTGAAAGAAAAACTAAATAATTTAAAGAATACGTGACATAAAAAGATGTCACGTATTTTCTTTAAGAGAAAATTTTACATATTGGGGAAAACAGTCATGCGTGAAACCGCAGAAGAAAAAGTTTTAGCCCGTTTAAAATCGTTAGAAGATACTCAAAAAACAACAATAACAACTCAAGCTTTAGCAGATTCATTAGGCATTAAAAGGAATTCTGCTAGTCATTATTTAAATAACTTATTAGAAGCTGGAAAAGTAACTAAAATTTCAGGTAAGCCGGTGAAATGGATTAGTGAAATCAGAGATGGAATAAGCAACGATAATCCATTTGAAGCATTTATTGGTTCAAATAGTAGCCTAGTTAATGAAATTCAGCAATGTCAGGCAGCAGTAGAATATCCACCAAAAGGGTTGCCTATTATTATTAATGGGAAAAGTGGGGTGGGGAAAAGCTATCTCGCTGGTTTGATTCATGATTATTGCTTGAAAAAAGAATTATTAATGCCTCAAGCACCGTTTGTAGTATTAAACTGTGCCGACTATGCCAATAATCCTGAGTTGTTATCGGCAACTTTGTTTGGATATAAAAAGGGCAGTTTCACGGGAGCCGACCAAGATCGTGCAGGTTTAATTAATGATGCAGATGGCGGGATTTTATTTTTAGATGAAGTTCATCGTTTAAGTTATGAAAATCAAGAAAAACTGTTTTTATTAATGGATCAAGGTATCTATCGACCACTCGGAGACAAAGGAGAGTTAAAAAGAGCAGATCTGCGATTTATTTTTGCTACGACGGAAAACAATGACGAAGTATTATTAGATACTTTTCGGCGACGTATTCCAGTGAGTATTAGCTTGCCGGACTTCAATCAACGACCTTTTGAAGAACGCCTAAATTTGATTCAACGTTTTTATCAAAATGAAGTTGTTTCATTAAAAAAAGATATTTTAATAATCAGTGATGTATTAGATTTTTTAGCCTTTTCTAAGTACAAAGGAAATATCGGGCGATTAAAAAATCTAATTAAGATTAGTTGTGCTAACGCTTGGCATGAAAACAAAAATGAGAAGCAATTAGTCATCAAAAGGGAATATTTTCCAACAATTACCGATACCTCACCGCAAGAGAAATATATCTTTGATGATTTATTAATTTCATATAGTCGCAATCCAAATCAATCTGAAAAGGTCATTTTACCTTATTCACGGGAATTGATTGAGTCATTTTGGGAAGATATTCAATTTTTTAATACGAATGGCTTTAATCAACATATTTTTAGTTTGCTATCTACTAAAATCAACAAAATTGTAAAGCAGATGGGGCAAGAGTTAAACGAGACCCTACAGAAAACAGACATATCAATAAGGAATAACCGCAATTTCTTTGGTCAACTAGACAAGTTAGAAAAACAAACGGGCGTAAAGTTTTCTAAAGAAGAACAATTCATTTTTTTAAGTATCTATCAATACCTCCAAGAAATGAAACCTTTAGATGAAGCACTTATAAAAAATGCTCAAGAAACGGTCCACCAATATTTAAAAAAAGAAAACTACTTAGCCAAAAAAATCATTCAAAATTTAGCTAGTTTTAAACCTGCAAATGAAAGTTGTCTGGAAGTTTTCTATAGTTTTGTCTTAAAAAATTACTGGCAAACTAAGGTTCAGGTACCGGCACTAATCGTTACTCATGGTTCCAGTACTGCCAGTAGTATGGCAGCTGTAGTTAATTATTTAACTGGGGATTTTGTCTTTGAAGCTATAGATATGCCGATTGAATCTTCAGTACCTGAAATTGTTAGAAGTGTTCGACAATTTGTTAATGAAGTGGATACAACTAATGGTTTTATTTTACTGGTTGATAAGGAGTTTTTAAGATGAGAAAAATATTAATTGCAACACATGGTTATTTCGCAGATGGCATCAATAGTAGCTTGAAACTTTTGGTGGGTGAACGAGAAGAAGTTACAGTGATTAATGCTTACGTCGATGAAAGTGACGTTACATTACAGTATGAAGTGTTTTTTCAAACCCTTCAGCCAACTGATGAAGTCATTGTCTTCACGGATCTATATGGCGGTAGTGTGAATCAGCAGCTCTTTAAGCATACAGAGAAAAATCAAGCCATTTTAATTACGGGTTTTAATTTACCAATTATTTTAGAAATTTTATTAAGCCCGGATGTAGTAACACCAGACAAAGCGAAACAGTTAGTAGAAGCTTGTCGGGAAGAATTAAAAGTTGTAGAACCAGAATATCAAGCAGAAGAAGAATTTTTCTAAGAGAGGAAGATAAAAATGATTGTAACAGTAAGAGTAGATGACCGTTTAATTCATGGACAAGTCGCATTATTATGGACCAAAAAATTACAAGCGGACGGCATCATAGTAGCAAATGATGCCGCAGCAAACAACGAAACCCAACAAATGACCTTAAAAATGGTGGCACCTTATAATGTTAAATTAACGATTAAATCCTTAAGTGACGCCGTACAGTTATTGAACAATCCTAAAGCTAAAAAAATGCGAATCTTTGTTTTAGTTAACTCCATCAAAGATGCTTTGGCTTTAGTCAAAGAACTAAATGAAGCAAACTTAACAGTCAATATCGCGAATGCCGGACGTTTTGATGGAGAAGACATTGCTGGAAAACTAAATTTAACTAAAACGGTTTTAGTTAGCGATAGTGAACTTGAAAATTTAAAAGCTTTAGTCGCGTCAGACAATGAAATTATTTTACAAACCTTGCCTGATGAACCGATTAAAAAAGCCGCAGATTTATTGAAATCTCATAATAAATTATAGATTACTGGAGGAGAAAATGATGGTCTTAAATGCATTTTTATTGGCTGTGGTCATGTTTGTAACTTATGGCGGGAATTGGTTGACTGGACAAAGTATGATTGATCGACCGATTGTCGTGGGGCCGTTAGTTGGTTTAGTATTAGGCGATTTACATGCTGGAATCGTAATCGGTGCCTCACTGGAAGCTGTCTTTATGGGAGCGATTAATGTTGGTGGTACCGCAGCAGTTAATCCAGCGGTGGGAACTGTTTTTGGGACAGCTTTCGCAATTATGTTAAACGATGGCCCAGAAGTTGCTCTTACTCTGGCATTACCAATTGGGATTTTAGCTGGAGCGATGGAAACATTAATTTCAATTTTACTAAGTGCTTCAGCTGAACCTTTTGATCGCTTAGCAAAAGCGGGTAAAGAAAAAAGTATTATCGCCTTACACTTTAGTTTATGGGCTTTGAAATTCTTATCTTTTTCAATCATTGTATTTGTGGCAGTTTTAGTAGGTTCTGGTCCAGTCAAAACTTTTGTAGACGCTATTCCAGATGTAATTATGAATGGATTAGCTGTCTGTGGCGGCTTGTTACCGGCTGCTGGGTTTGCAATTTTATTAAAGATGTTATGGGAGAAGAAGATTGCCATCTTTTATTTCTTAGGATTCACTTTGGTCGCTTATTTAAAACTACCATTGGTGGCTTTAGCAATTATTGGAACAGTCATTGCCGTGAGTGGTGCCATGAGAGATAAAGAAATGTTGGAATTAAAAAATTTAAAAACAGCTGCACCGGTTGGTGGTGACGATGAGGAGGACTTTTTCGCATGACATCAAAAAATGAATTAACTAAAGAAGATAAAAAAATGATCCATTCGATCTTTTGGCGCTCGTTTCCTTTATACGCCCAATATAGTTATGCAAAAAACGGTGGCGCCGGTTTTGCTTACGCTTTAATGCCTGCAATTAATCGCTTCTATAAAAAAGCTGAAGATAAAAAGGAAGCTTTGTATCGTAACATTGTCTGGTTCAACACAACGGGAAACTTTTCTTCATTCATCATGGGCTTAGCAGCATCTATGGAAAAAGAAAACAGTGAAAAACCAGACTTTGATGAAAGTTCTATTAATGCTGTGAGATCAAGCTTAATGGGACCAATGGCAGGAATAGGAGACTCGATTTTCTGGGGTGTTTTACGAATTATCGCTGCTGGTGTAGCTGTTGGTTTAGGAAATGAAGGCAATATTTTAGCACCTCTGGTCTTTTTATTAATTTACAATATACCGTCAATTATCACACGTTACTATGGGACTTTTTTAGGTTACACATTAGGTTCAAAGTATATCGAAAAGATTTATTCTAGTGGGGTCATTCATATTATGACCAAGGCTGCTAGCACTTTAGGATTAATCATGGTAGGTGGGATGACTAGTAATATTGTTACCTTCACTGCCAAGTTACAATGGAGTGCCGGTAGTAACACGATGTTTAAACTACAAGATATTTTAGATCAAATTTTAGTGGGTATGGTGCCGTTAGGGGTTACTTTACTTTGTTTCTACTTAATGAATAAAAAAGTCAGTTTTAACTTAGTTTTGGTTGGTATCGTTGCTTTTGGAATTATTTTATCAATACTAGGAATTGCTTAAAATAGGAGGAAAAAAGATGATTTATTATATTGATGCAGCAGATGTTGAGGTTGTCAAAGAAGCAGCTAGCACCTATCCAATCGCAGGTGTGACCATGAACCCTACGATTGTCAAAAATGATTTAAAAAATAAAAAGGTCCCATTTTTTGAGCTAACAACCCAAATCACTAAACTAATTGGTGAAGAAAAAGAATTTCATATCCAAGTAGTCGCAACTAAAGCCGAAGATATGGTGAAAGAAGCACAGGCTTTAAGAAAAAATATCAAAGGCAATCTATATGTAAAGATTCCTGCGACAACAGCAGGTTATCAAGCAATGATGACTTTGAAGGAATTGGGGATTAAAACTACTGCAACAGCGATTATTGATGTTAATCAAGCGTTATTAGCAGCTAATGCAGGTGCCTCATACGTAGCAATCTATGTGAATCGTGTAAGTAACATTTCAGCGGATGGTGATCAAGTAGTATTAAATGCAGTCAAAGCTTTTCGTCAAAATAATTTGACTACTAAAGTTTTGGGGTCATCATTTAAAAATGCCTTACAAGTGGAAAAAGCTGCAATGAATGGTGCATATGGTGTAGCTGTTGGTTATGATGTTTTTAAAGCTAGTGCGACTCATCCATTGACTGATTCCAGTGTTGAGCAATTTAAATTAGACTGGGAAAGTGTTTATGGGGAAGGAAATAAAATTTATCAGTTCTAATAAGTAAAAAAGACTCTTCAACAGTAAAAAATGTACCGACCCCAAAAAGTTAGACCAAAAATCTAACTTCTGGAGGTCGGTATTTTTATGGTTAAATATAGTTTTGAATTCAAACTGAAAATCCTTCAAGAGTATCTTGACGGAAAAGGAGGTTTCTCCTATTTATCTAAGAAACACGGGTTGAAGTCAGAAAATCAAATGAAAAATTGGCTCAATGCTTATCAAGAATTTGGTGAAGAAGGGCTTCTTCGTAAAAGACAAAATCAAAGTTATTCTGTTCAATTCAAGATGGATGCGATAGAGTTATATCAAACAACTGAGTTGTCCTATCGTGAAGTGGCGAATCATTTAGGGATAAACAATCCTGCATTAATCGCCAATTGGATGAGAACCTTTCGTGCAGAAGGAGTAGATGGACTCTCAAAAAAGAAAGGACGTCCGCCGATTTTGTCTAAGAAAAAAGAAAATCCAAAGGCAAACAAAGCAACCCTTGAAGAACGTGATCGCATCAAGGAATTAGAAAAACAAGTCCGTTCTCTTCAGATTGAAAATGCTTTTTTAAAAGAATTGAGGAAGCTGCGAAAACAGGAAGCCCAACAAAGACGAAAGAATCAATCGCACGAATCATCGACAGCCTCCGAGGATCCTTCAAATTAGTTGAGCTTCTTGAAACTTTGAAATTCCCTAAATCGACCTTTATGTATTGGCAAAAACGGTTTGATCGACAAAATCCAGATCAAGAAATTGAAGAGGAAATACTTAAGATAAGAAGCCAACATAAGGATTATGGCTGTTTGCGCCTAACAAAGGAATTATGTAATCGTGGGTTCCATGTAAACAAGAAGAAAGTGCAACGCTTGATTAGGAAACTGGGTATTGAGGTCCGCTCATTCACGAGGAAATCTCGTCGTTATCATTCTTATCGTGGGAAGATCGGTGCGGTTACGAAAAATCGAATTCATCGACGCTTTTGCACAAGCATTTGTCATCAAAAGATTACGACACATACGACAGAGCTAAAATATTTTGAACTAGACAAATCCGGGACCATTCGTGAAAAGAAACTGTATCTTGATCCCTTTTTAGATATGTACAGCAGTGAGATTATTTCTTATCGTATTTCTGAAAAGCCAAATGCACTAGCGATCATGGAGGCATTGGAAGAAGCGATTCAAGTAACAAAAGACTGTCTCTACCGTCGAACCTTTCATTCTGATCAAGGCTGGGCTTATCAAATGAAGGCATACAATCATAAATTAAAAGAACATAAAATATTTCAAAGTATGTCCCGTAAGGGCACCTGCTTGGATAATTCAATCATGGAGAATTTCTTTAGTTTATTAAAACAAGAAATTTATTATGGACGAGAATTTCATAGCTTTGAGGAATTGAAACAAGCAATTGATAATTACATTTATTACTACAATCATGAACGTATGAAGAAAAAATTAAATTGGCAGAGTCCGGTGCAATTTAGAAAATCGGCATTGAAAGCAGCTTAAAATATAATAGCAGTAAAAACAAAGAAAAAAGGAGTGGATTTCTCCACTCCAAAAAAGTCTAACTATTTGGGGTCACTACAA
>NZ_JAHUZB010000020.1 GCF_019218635.1 Enterococcus alishanensis
GGTTTTGTTTCTTCCATCTTGTTCTCCTTTCTAGCTAGTCACGGTCGCTATATCAAAATGCAACGTGTAACTGACATCTTTTAGCACATCATAAGGACCAGAAAAATTCCCAGTCACATAAAGATTTGCACTATGATCTGTTTGCCAGTAAGGAGCCAAGCTTAAATTATCAGTACTACCTTTATTGGCTAACAGTGGTCCCCACTTGACTATATCTTGGGAATCATTTTTTTGTGCAACCAGTGAAAGGGCCAGCTGACTGTTTTTGCCTTCAGTTAATTGGTCTACCAAAGTAACGTCACTAGCAGATCCGCTATTCACGGTTAAACTATTTAAGGATAGTTTTCGAATCGTGTTGCCATTATTAATAGTCTGATAGTCTTCTGGATTTAAATTATCAGTTTTAGAAATTTTAGACCGAAATGCATGGAAATCAATATTATTTATAATTGACATTGATTTATATTCAGGAACTGCCGATGAATTTTCAGTCCACTTACTCAAGGTTTCCGTAGTAAAATTTCCAGCAACCGTATTATGATTTCTTATAGAAAGAACTTGAGAGTAAATATAGTACATCTGGGCAAGTAGATTATTGATTGTAAATGTTTCAGATGAAGATGAATTAGATGCTATTAAACTTTCTGATTCTTTATCAGAAATAGTCTTTTGAGAACTATCTAATGTGATATCATCAGAAACTAATGGCGCATCAGCAATTTTGTAGGAAACCTGTTGAATTGTAGAGTTATCATCATTTAAAACTATATCATTTATATTTAAATCACTTTGACGGTTTGCCACAATTGAATTTGCAGTAACTGACGAAATAGAAGCTGTTGGCTCATAAACCCATGCTGTTTTTGAAGCAGTATTTTCCGAAGATAATGAATTAGAGTCACCTATCTTATATTTTAAATAGTTGGTGCCAATTGTTTCTCCGATTTCAAGTGTACTTGATTGATAATCGCAAGTATTAATTTGATCATTTCTATTGACTGTCATTACACTACCAGTGAATAACGGAGAGGGGGTTGTAGCCGAAGTTGCGAATAGTATTTCTTTAGGGGCATTAGCGTTAATAGTATTAGATCCTGTCAATCCCCAGCTTGTTACACCACTTTTAGAACTTGAAAAATTTAGTGTGGAATTATTGGTTGCATTAATAACAGTGGATCCTCTGCTATTTAAAACTCCAGAGGTAGTTGAACCACTACCGTTTACTAAGTTATAGTTTAGCTTAGCGCTATCCCCAACATTTAGTGTAGCATTATCTGATCTAATAAACGTAGTTTTTCCGTTATTGACTGTTACGTTCGCTCTTGGGTTTAAAGTAATATTTAAGGTCCCGGTGTCTTGATTACCAGACATCACTTCAGAAGTTCCAGCACCAGCGACACTAATTATTGTGCTACTATCAGTATCAAAATTTAAATTGGAAAAACCCGATGAGAAATATGCACCGCTAGAAGTATTTGAACTTGTAAAAGTATTTGTCCCTTTAAACGTAATAGTACTGTTGTCAGCATAAAAACTGTTGAAGGGTGTCCCATTGAAGCCTTGAATGTTGTATGTTACATTATTAACGATTACATTAAGATTAATATTAGTTCCTTGATTAGTATAAGGGTATACCAATCCACCATTGGTAAAATTTCTACAAGTCGAATTTCCAACATTTAAGTTTTGAAAGGTTACTGTTATGTTTGGAGTAATTGTACGAAGAGGAGAATCATAAGAATAAGCATTAGTGTTTCCAATATATCCAAATAATAAGCTATACCTCGCTGTACCAGATGTACCAGATCCATCAATAATGGTGTCTGATGTATAAGACAAGACATCAATTGCAGAGGTAGTTGATGTTGTAGTTGCACCATTAGAAAAACCATATACAATGTCATTATTAAGAAGAATATATTTTTTCAAAGTAGATGGAGCATTCATGGCTGCCTTAAACTGTGCGTAATTAGATACAGTGTACAATGTGTAACCGTTCGGTGGAGATGCTGCTTGGCTCTTTATAGGATTAGCCGTTAAAAAGAAGAAAAATATTAATCCCAGAAAAAATAATAAATTAGCGGTATACTTTTTTATAGAACTCACATCCTTTCAAAGCAGAAACAAATACTAATTGATATATAGTAAAATGTCAATTAGTAAAGTTATAATGAATAATTCAAATGCAGTGAGTACTTATAACGAATAATTTTTCATTAAATTGAAATATTAATAAAAAAAATATGTCTTATTCTGTGAAACTGATTTCTAGAAATTAAAATTATTATAAGGTAGTCTGTCTATATTCAATTTTAAATAAATATATCAAAATACAATTTAGATGAATATATAACAAGAGGATTTTTCTAATCATTGGATCAGAGTCAATATCTTGGACAAAATTTGTAATTGAAAAGATAGATGAAGAAAGTTTGAATGTTGTATCAATAGTGACAAATGAATTTTCAGATGATGTAGTAGGGGAACAATTCAAGAGAAAAGCTATTTTTTTTGAAGATAGAGGCAAAGAACAATTTTTTCCAATTTAGTTACTCGCATGATGATAAACTTTATATTAAACATTGAAAATTTTATTTAAAGCTCCCAGACGTTTTAAAACTAGGTTTCATTTCTCAATCCCCAAATGGTGATGGAACGAGAGCTGAGATTAAAATTATTGGTTTCAGTCATAATAAGATTTAACTAAAAAAAGCAGACCTAAATAGGCCTGCTTTTAATATTTTACATTATGTGACCTAACTGATTAAATAACAACATTTTTATTCAGTCCGCGGGATAAGTGCAGTAACAGAGGGGTCAAAAGCACTGTTAGTGTCTACAAACTCTTTAGGGACACTTGCTTCTGTGAGGTTATTATTGTAGTAAAATGCATAGTCCAAAATACTCTTGACACTGTCTGGAATGGTCACACTACTTAAGTTTGTGGTTGCAAATGCATATGTCCCTATGGTTTCCAAGCTATTTCCTAGGGCTACACTACTTAAGCTTATATTATTATAAAATGCAAATCCTCCTATGGAGGTTACCTTTTCTGGAATAATTACACTTTCTAGTTGGTTGCTATCAAAAGCATGATTACCTATAAAAGTAACCCCTTTAGGAATTATCACTTTATTTAATTGGTTAGAACCAAATGTGTAATTTTCAATACTAGTTATACCACTAGATATTTCAATACTAGTCAGATTATTATAGTTAAATGCTCCTTCACCTATTATAGTAACACTATCTGGAATAGTTACATGCTCTATTTCATTATAATAAAAGGCACCAGCTTCTATGGTGATAACGCTATTAGGAATGACTACACTTTTTAAATACAAAGCTTCAGAAGGTTCCGTAGCTATATTAGAAAAAGATCTACTACCAATACTAGTAACTTTATAAATACTTTCACCTTCAGCAACATACATTGGTAGGATTAATTCAGAAACATCTTCTCCTTTTTTAAATCCTGTAATAGTTGCGTTTTTTTCCGATACATCATAAGTAAATATATGGTCAGTGTTGACATAATTAAAGTTCAAGGAAGTCTCTTCAGTAACGCTTTGAATTAAGTGACTTGGATCTCCATATACTGTATATCCTGTAATCTCTGGAGCTATTGCAGTATAGCTTTCACCTTTTTTAACAGATACTACAAGGGATTCCTTGACTATTTTTGATGGATCATTAGCATCCACATAATTGACCGTTACCGTATAATTTGTTGTAGGTGCGTTTTTTTGATAAGTAAAAGTAATAGCCTGGTCACTAGTGATATTCGTCAATGTTTGACTTGTCTCCCCTTGGATTGTATATTCTGAAATGCTTGGAGCAGTTGCTGTAAAATCTTTACCTACCTCTACCGATTCAGTCGTACTATCCTTGATTTTATTTCCAGCTGTATCTACATAATTGATTGTAACTGTGCTGGTTTCAGGTGTAGTAGAATCATTCGTACCATAAAAAGCAATTCCTTCATCAGACCAACCTAATTTTGTTAAATGTTTACTTTCTTGTTCACTTTTAGTGTAGTGATGATTAAAAGCAAACTGATTTGAGTTATATACACGATAGATGGGGACCTCGGAAGATCTAGCCGAGTAAAAAGCTCTACCTTCTTTTACCCATCCATATAAAGTTAGATTATTGTATTCTTTTAAACTTTTGGTATATAGGTGTTCCCCGACATTAGGATTATAAATTCGATAAACAGTATCCCCGCTTTTAGAAGCGGTCCACCCAATCCCTTCATCTGTCCATCCTTTTATAATAAGATCTTGTTGCTCCGTTTTGTCAGCGGTGTAGAAATGTTCCCCAGTATTAGGGTTATACAGTCGATACATTGATTGATCGGTTGTTGCAGCATCAGCAGAAATAGTTCCAATCCAAAATACAGTTCCAAGGGCTAAACTACCTAAAAAAAATCCTAACTTTTTTTCATTTTTATCATCCTTTCTTAATGTTTGTATTCATTTAGTTTACAGTACTTTTTAATTTAAGAGGAGTTTCAGTCTATATAATTTCACCTTAGCATAACTTGATTTATGTAAAAAAAGAACCAATTCACTATGTGAACTGGCTTTATTTTTTATTAATTTAAACAGCGTCTTTCCAAAAAGCACAACTATGAGATGG
>NZ_JAHUZB010000021.1 GCF_019218635.1 Enterococcus alishanensis
TCGTTCATTGAAAACTGGATACAAAAAACAAACCAAAAATTTTTAAAACAAACCGAGAACACCGCGTTGAATGAGTTTTTTAATAGTTCAATTGCTTATTTTTTATTTATTGGAACTCTATCGCTAGAGGGAAGATAAAGACCCAACCGTAAGGTTGATAAGGTTAAGTGAATAAGGGCGCACGGTGGATGCCTTGGCACTAGGAGCCGATGAAGGACGGGACTAACACCGATATGCTTCGGGGAGCTGTAAGTAAGCTTTGATCCGGAGATTTCCGAATGGGGAAACCCAGCATCTTTAACAGGATGTTACTGTTCAGTGAATACATAGCTGAATGGAGGTAGACGCAGAGAACTGAAACATCTAAGTACCTGCAGGAAGAGAAAGAAAAATCGATTCCCTGAGTAGCGGCGAGCGAAACGGGAAAAGCCCAAACCAAGAGGCTTGCCTCTTGGGGTTGTAGGACTCCGATATGGTAGTTGATTGAAATAATCGAAGGACCTGGAAAGGTCTGCGAGACAGGGTAAAAGCCCCGTAGATGAAATTTGAATCACACCTAGGAGGATCCTGAGTACGGCGGAACACGAGGAATTCCGTCGGAATCCGGGAGGACCATCTCCCAAGGCTAAATACTCCCTAGTGACCGATAGTGAACCAGTACCGTGAGGGAAAGGTGAAAAGCACCCCGGAAGGGGAGTGAAATAGATCCTGAAACCGTGTGCCTACAACAAGTCAAAGCCCGTTAATGGGTGATGGCGTGCCTTTTGTAGAATGAACCGGCGAGTTACGATCCCATGCGAGGTTAAGTCGAAGAGACGGAGCCGTAGCGAAAGCGAGTCTGAATAGGGCGAATGAGTATGTGGTCGTAGACCCGAAACCATGTGATCTACCCATGTCCAGGTTGAAGGTGCGGTAAAACGCACTGGAGGACCGAACCCACGTACGTTGAAAAGTGCGGGGATGAGGTGTGGGTAGCGGAGAAATTCCAAACGAACTTGGAGATAGCTGGTTCTCTCCGAAATAGCTTTAGGGCTAGCCTCAGAGTAAGAATGATGGAGGTAGAGCACTGTTTGGACTAGGGGCCCATCTCGGGTTACCGAATTCAGATAAACTCCGAATGCCATACATTTATCTCTGGGAGTCAGACTGTGAGTGATAAGATCCATAGTCGAAAGGGAAACAGCCCAGACCACCAGCTAAGGTCCCAAAATATATGTTAAGTGGAAAAGGATGTGGGGTTGCACAGACAACTAGGATGTTGGCTTAGAAGCAGCCACCATTTAAAGAGTGCGTAATAGCTCACTAGTCGAGTGACCCTGCGCCGAAAATGTACCGGGGCTAAACATATTACCGAAGCTGTGGATTACACCTTAGGGTGTAATGGTAGGAGAGCGTTCTAAGGGCGTTGAAGGTAGACCGTGAGGACTGCTGGAGCGCTTAGAAGTGAGAATGCCGGTATGAGTAGCGAAAGACAGGTGAGAATCCTGTCCACCGTATGACTAAGGTTTCCTGGGGAAGGCTCGTCCGCCCAGGGTTAGTCGGGACCTAAGCCGAGGCCGAAAGGCGTAGGCGATGGATAACAGGTTGATATTCCTGTACTCGTTGTTTTTGTTTGAGCAATGGAGGGACGCAGTAGGCTAAGAAATCAGACGATTGGAAATGTCTGTCTAAGCAATGAGTCTTAAGATGAGTCAAATGCTTATCTTTCTAAGGACAAGTTGTGATGGGGAGGGAAATACAAGTACCGAAGTTTCTGATGTCACACTGCCAAGAAAAGCTTCTAGTGAGAAAACAATGACCCGTACCGTAAACCGACACAGGTAGTCGAGGAGAGTATCCTAAGGTGAGCGAGCGAACTCTCGTTAAGGAACTCGGCAAAATGACCCCGTAACTTCGGGAGAAGGGGTGCTGATCTAACGATCAGCCGCAGTGAATAGGCCCAAGCGACTGTTTATCAAAAACACAGGTCTCTGCAAAATCGAAAGATGAAGTATAGGGGCTGACGCCTGCCCGGTGCTGGAAGGTTAAGAGGAGTGCTTAGCGTAAGCGAAGGTACGAATTGAAGCCCCAGTAAACGGCGGCCGTAACTATAACGGTCCTAAGGTAGCGAAATTCCTTGTCGGGTAAGTTCCGACCCGCACGAAAGGCGTAACGATTTGGGCACTGTCTCAACGAGAGACTCGGTGAAATTTTAGTACCTGTGAAGATGCAGGTTACCCGCGACAGGACGGAAAGACCCCATGGAGCTTTACTGCAGTTTGATATTGAGTGTCTGTACCACATGTACAGGATAGGTAGGAGCCGTAGAAGTCGGGACGCTAGTTTCGACGGAGGCAATGGTGGGATACTACCCTTGTGTTATGGCCACTCTAACCCGCATCACTAATCGTGATGGGAGACAGTGTCAGATGGGCAGTTTGACTGGGGCGGTCGCCTCCTAAAGAGTAACGGAGGCGCCCAAAGGTTCCCTCAGAATGGTTGGAAATCATTCGCAGAGTGTAAAGGCACAAGGGAGCTTGACTGCGAGACCTACAAGTCGAGCAGGGACGAAAGTCGGGCTTAGTGATCCGGTGGTTCCGCATGGAAGGGCCATCGCTCAACGGATAAAAGCTACCCTGGGGATAACAGGCTTATCTCCCCCAAGAGTCCACATCGACGGGGAGGTTTGGCACCTCGATGTCGGCTCGTCGCATCCTGGGGCTGTAGTCGGTCCCAAGGGTTGGGCTGTTCGCCCATTAAAGCGGCACGCGAGCTGGGTTCAGAACGTCGTGAGACAGTTCGGTCCCTATCCGTCGCGGGCGTTGGAAATTTGAGAGGATCTGTCCTTAGTACGAGAGGACCGGGATGGACTTACCGCTGGTGTACCAGTTGTCTTGCCAAAGGCATCGCTGGGTAGCTATGTAGGGAAGGGATAAACGCTGAAAGCATCTAAGTGTGAAGCCCACCTCAAGATGAGATTTCCCATTTCTTAAAGAAAGTAAGATCCCTGAGAGAAGATCAGGTAGATAGGTCAGAAGTGGAAGTGCAGTGATGTACGGAGCGGACTGATACTAATCGATCGAGGACTTAACCAAGATAAAATGGACTCGGAAGTTAAAAAAAGATGGAATGTTTTTTGATCCAGTTTTGAGTGAGCGAAGTTTACTCAACTAAATAGTGTGGTGGCGATAGCAAGAAGGATACACCTGTTCCCATGTCGAACACAGAAGTTAAGCTTTTTAGCGCCGATCGTAGTGAGGGGTTGCCCCTTGTGAGAGTAGGACGTCGCCACGC
>NZ_JAHUZB010000022.1 GCF_019218635.1 Enterococcus alishanensis
CCATCTCATAGTTGTGCTTTTTGGAAAGACGCTGTTTAAATTAATAAAAAATAAAGCCAGTTCACATAGTGAATTGGCCCTTTTTTTACATAAATCACGTTATTCCAAGTAAAAATTTTAACGGTATTTTTGATATAATTTTTGAGGGGTGAATGACGTGATAAATCATATTGAAATAAATGTCAAAGACTTAAAGAAGTCTAAAAAATTCTATACATTTTTACTTCAAGAGTTAGGTTATACTCTTTTTCAAGAATGGGAAAAAGGATTTAGCTGAACCTTATCATAGAAAACACATAGGTCTAAATCATATAGCTTTCTCTGTTGCCAATCCGCAGAAAGTGGATGAATTACGTATTAAATTACTAGAAATGGAAGCCCACGAACTTTACACGCCTAATTACCCATTTGCAGGAGGAAAAAATCACTATGCGGCTTTTTTTGAAGATCCAGATCGTTTAAAAATTGAATTAGTTGCCATGAAGTAGCGCTATTAGTTCACATGAAACTCCTTATACCAAATACGAAGCAAAAATATAATCTGAACAATAAAAAGTCACTATTTTGAGAATTAGTTTTTTTACTTACAGGATAAACAAATCAATTACCACAGTTCACTACGTTAAGAAAAAAGGAAGTAAACTAATTAAATTCATAAAAATATGCACTAAACTAATTAAAATCAAATTTTTTGTTTTGTAATAAGAGAATCCAAATACCAAACCTGATAGGAAATAGGGGATACTTTGAATAAAATCAGTTAGATACAAGTTATGTATATGGGTTGCAGCAAATAAACTGCTTGAAAGTAAAACGGCTAGACCCACAGGTATTTTAGTAGAGAATTTGGTAATAAGAATACCCTTAAAAAAGAACTCTTCAACAATCGGACCGATAAATGCTAGAATTGCCAATATTATTACAGGATTGATTAGTGTTATTGTATTTAGAATATTCGTGTCATTTTGAAAGTTATCTGGAGTAATGTTTAGAGTAGAAAAAAATATTTCAACAACCCCATATCCTAATGATGACAACAAAACGTCTGCTAAATATACTGCTACCAAAATCAATAAAGATTTAAATTTATGTAGCTTAATCCAATGGAAATTAGATTGTATAGTCTTTTTGAACAACGAAATTCCTATAATCAGCAACATCGTATAACAAACAGCTTGTATAGTGATTTTTTGATTGGCGCTATTGATTATGTATTGTGGGATTTTAAGCAGGAAAATACATATGTATATTAGAATAAATACTACCATTTTTGTTGAGTATTTATTTATCATACTGTCACCTCGAGATTTTTAGTCTTAAGGAAAATACAATGACTTGTCTTATAAGAAAACCCACTATCAACCATATCAAAATCAATCCTATATTATGGCTGAACACAGTTGTCAAAATAAACAACAAGAGTAAAACCATGCTCAATTTTAACTGTTCTTTTATGAATGTTTCATGGTTGTTAGTTGGTAATTCTACTGCTGATACTTCAGAGTCAAATAGTTGGTCTATCGAAATATTATACACTTTAGCCATATCCAATAAGTTATCAACATTAGGAAGTGTTCGATTATTTTCCCAATTAGAAATAGTCTGCCTCGAAACACCGATCTTACTAGCTAAATATTCTTGACTAACTCCATGGCTAGTGCGCTTCAATTTCAATTTTGTACCAGTATCCATTGCTTTTCCTTCTCTCTATCTTGAACTGAAATTTTATTGATTACTAGCTTAAATATTTTGACAATTGCCTATTTATTCTATAGTATAAAGGATTTTAACATACTACTCTTATATCATGTACATTAGATTTTTTAGTATGTTATGCTAAACAATAAATGTTTAGGAGCGAAATAATGTCTAAAAATAGAGATTTGATTAATCTAGCAATCTACATCATTATATTTTTCAGTGTGTGGTCTTTTTACGAATTACTAATAAAACCTCAAATACTAGACTTAGCCCCTATTCCAAGCGCTTTTATCCAAGCAATTATAAAAGTAAGTTGTTGGACAATACCAAGCATCTTGTTAATAAAAAGAACCACAACTTTACAAGTACCGTATCCTCAATTATTCCAGACTAAGATATATTGGGAGAATTGGATACTACTTTTAGGGCTGATGATTCTATTTTTATTAGGAGGCTCTTACTTGGGATATGGTAATTTACAAATTAGAGAGACGTTTCAGCCGATTGATCTCATAAATAGTGTATTACTGGTTGGTCTAACAGAAGAATTAGTATTTCGTGGTTGGATTTTAAATTTTCTATTAACCAAAATGAATAAGTTTGGGGCTTTAATACTATCTTCAAGTTTATTTTTGTTAATACATTTTCCAACCTGGATACATACAGGAACATTAATTCCTAACTTAGTTTCGGGCGGATTTATACAAGTTTTTTTCTTAGGAATCCTATTTGGAATTGCCTTTATAAAAAGTAAAAACATCTTCGTTCCAATGCTATTTCACATGGTTTGGAATTTAATAGCTATAACTTATTATGGATAAGAACTTTAGTGCATAAATTCCATAAACACGGAGGAATACATGGCTACTTGTTATTTAACTAGCAAGTAAGCATACTGCAGATTATAAAAAAAAGCCAGCTCATTTCGAGAACGGGCTTTTACTTTACATAAGTTACGTTATTCTAAACTACAATATATTTAAATATAGAATAACAGAGCTTTTGTATGTTTGCTGACGGGTGTTGCACTTTATATTGGTATCTAAGAGTTAAAAAAGTGATAAAATCGTACTCTATGATTTGTAGAGTACGATTTTCACTTACTTCTACAATCAATAGGTAGG
>NZ_JAHUZB010000023.1 GCF_019218635.1 Enterococcus alishanensis
TGCAACAGAAATAGACCTTTGAAAACTGAACGAATAAGACGAACCAAATGTGTAGGGCGTTCCTATTAATAGGAACAAACAATACAAAGCAAGCAATATGCTAGCAACAAGTCAATTAATACAATTGAGCTAACAGTCGCAAGACTGTGCAAACTTTTTAATGAGAGTTTGATCCTGGCTCAGGACGAACGCTGGCGGCGTGCCTAATACATGCAAGTCGAACGCTTTTTCTTTCACCGGAGCTTGCTCCACCGAAAGAAAAGGAGTGGCGAACGGGTGAGTAACACGTGGGTAACCTACCCTCCAGCGGGGGATAACACTTGGAAACAGGTGCTAATACCGCATAACAGAGAAAACCGCCTGGTTTTCTTTTGAAAGGCGCAATTGCGTCACTGGAGGATGGACCCGCGGTGCATTAGCTAGTTGGTGAGGTAACGGCTCACCAAGGCAACGATGCATAGCCGACCTGAGAGGGTGATCGGCCACATTGGGACTGAGACACGGCCCAAACTCCTACGGGAGGCAGCAGTAGGGAATCTTCGGCAATGGACGAAAGTCTGACCGAGCAACGCCGCGTGAGTGAAGAAGGTTTTCGGATCGTAAAACTCTGTTGTCAGAGAAGAACAAGGATAAGAGTGGAAAGTTTATCCCTTGACGGTATCTGACCAGAAAGCCACGGCTAACTACGTGCCAGCAGCCGCGGTAATACGTAGGTGGCAAGCGTTGTCCGGATTTATTGGGCGTAAAGCGAGCGCAGGCGGTCTCTTAAGTCTGATGTGAAAGCCCCCGGCTCAACCGGGGAGGGTCATTGGAAACTGGGAGACTTGAGTGCAGAAGAGGAGAGTGGAATTCCATGTGTAGCGGTGAAATGCGTAGATATATGGAGGAACACCAGTGGCGAAGGCGGCTCTCTGGTCTGTAACTGACGCTGAGGCTCGAAAGCGTGGGGAGCAAACAGGATTAGATACCCTGGTAGTCCACGCCGTAAACGATGAGTGCTAAGTGTTGGAGGGTTTCCGCCCTTCAGTGCTGCAGCTAACGCATTAAGCACTCCGCCTGGGGAGTACGACCGCAAGGTTGAAACTCAAAGGAATTGACGGGGGCCCGCACAAGCGGTGGAGCATGTGGTTTAATTCGAAGCAACGCGAAGAACCTTACCAGGTCTTGACATCCTTTGACCACTCTAGAGATAGAGCTTCCCCTTCGGGGGCAAAGTGACAGGTGGTGCATGGTTGTCGTCAGCTCGTGTCGTGAGATGTTGGGTTAAGTCCCGCAACGAGCGCAACCCTTATTGTTAGTTGCCATCATTTAGTTGGGCACTCTAGCGAGACTGCCGGTGACAAACCGGAGGAAGGTGGGGATGACGTCAAATCATCATGCCCCTTATGACCTGGGCTACACACGTGCTACAATGGGAAGTACAACGAGTCGCGAAGTCGCAAGGCTAAGCTAATCTCTTAAAGCTTCTCTCAGTTCGGATTGTAGGCTGCAACTCGCCTACATGAAGCCGGAATCGCTAGTAATCGCGGATCAGCACGCCGCGGTGAATACGTTCCCGGGCCTTGTACACACCGCCCGTCACACCACGAGAGTTTGTAACACCCGAAGTCGGTGAGGTAACCTTTATGGAGCCAGCCGCCTAAGGTGGGATAGATGATTGGGGTGAAGTCGTAACAAGGTAGCCGTATCGGAAGGTGCGGCTGGATCACCTCCTTTCTAAGGAAAATTACGGAGACTACACAAGTTTATCTTTATTCGTTCAGTTTTGAGAGGTCTA
>NZ_JAHUZB010000024.1 GCF_019218635.1 Enterococcus alishanensis
AATGACTGTTGATTCAGGTGAACTGAGTAATTCCGGCTATCCTGTAGATATTTTTAATCAAACAAAGAAAATTGTTTTTAATGAAGGTGTTAAAGCACCTTCAAATAGTAACTACTTGTTTTCAAGTACACCGTTCCCAATTTTGGAAACAGTTGAAGGTACGCTAGATACTTCAAACGTTATTAGCATGAATCAAATGTTTTCTAGTTCTAAAATTACCTCATTTGAGGGGATAAGTGATTGGGATGTTTCTAATGTTACTTCTCTAAATCTAACGTTCGCAGCTAGCTCATTTACTTCATTAGATCTAAGTAACTGGGATACTTCTAGTGTCGTTAGTATGTATGGTACATTTTTAAGCTTTAATTCACCTACACTAAACATTAGCAACTGGAACACTTCAAATGTTACTGACATGAATCAAATGTTTTCTAATTCTAAATTAATTTCATTAGACTTAAATAATTGGGATACTTCAAACGTAACAAACATGGCTCGAATGTTTTATAGCACTGCACTCACATCGTTAGATTTAAGCAAGTGGAATACGTCTAATGTAACAAGTACACAGAACATGTTTTATAATTCTACTATAGAGTCTTTGAACCTTCTTAACTGGGATACCTCAAAGGTATTAACAATGTCAGGAATGTTTGATTTGACTTATTATCTTAATGAAATTACTTTAGGTAAATTAAGTAAATTTAATACAACTGTTAACTTACCAATAAATGCTGTCCCTGCTGAGAATGTCTCGTATACTACGTTATGGGTTCAAAGTGATCCAAATGAAGTAGATAACTATTATGCAGATAGCTTAGGATTTATGAAAAAATATGATGGTTCATTTCCTGGAACATATAGACGTGAAATCGCAAAAACTATCGGTGGAAATATTACTGTTAATTATAAAGATACTGACGGAGTTTATCTTTCCTCAACATAAACAATTTCCGGGTATATTGGAGACACCTATGCCACTAATGCCGTGTCCATTACAGGATATGAATTGCAAGAAGTTGTAGGAAATGCTACTGGAAATTTTGATTATTTTCCCCAAGAAGTTAATTACATTTACAAAAAAGTATCAACTCCTGATAATAACCTTGTTCCAATATGGAGAGCTTACAATTTAAATGATGGAGATCATTTGTACACAACCAGCATCGATGAGTATAGCTGGATAGTTGGTCTTAAATGGCAAGCGGAAGGAATAGCTTTCCAGAGTGTTCTTTCGTCCTATACAGGAGCAGTACCTGTGTATCGATTATACAACCCAAATTCTGGAGAACATTTCTATACTATCAGCGAGAGTGAGTATTCTTCTGTAGCCCAAAAAGGATGGAAAAAAGAAAATATTGGCTTCTATATGGTTCCAAAGGATGAAGGACAGCCAATCTATCGTGTTTTTAATCCAAATGCTACAGGCCCTGGATCGCATTTATTCACAGAAAGTAAAGACGAAGCTAATTGGTTAATCAACCAAGGTTGGTCAAATGAAGGTGTAGCTTTTTACGCACCAAAATAAGAATAACAAATATAGTGCATAAAAAGCTTATTATGTCGTTAATCAATCCAAACGAAGTTGCTGAATGTAGCAATACTAAGAGTCCAGATGCTAAAAAATCTGTAACACCATCTCATAGTTGTGCTTTTTGGAAAGACGCTGTTTAAATTAATAAAAAATAAAGCCAGTTCACATAGTGAATTGG
>NZ_JAHUZB010000025.1 GCF_019218635.1 Enterococcus alishanensis
ATGTCAGTTACACGTTGCATTTTGATATAGCGACCGTGACTAGCTAGAAAGGAGAACAAGATGGAAGAAACAAAACCCCAAGAAGAAAAGAAAAAGAAAAAATGGTTGTTGTTACTTTTGTTGCTATTGTTGTTAATCGTTGGTGGATACTTTATCTACGATAGGTTTATCAAAAAAGACGAAGTACCTGTTACCGTGATTGCTGGTGATTTTTTACCAGAGGGCAAAGATGCCTCTAAGATGTCAGATAAAGAACTGGCAAACTTGGCACAGCAAAATGTCGATGACAGCCAATTTAATATGATGATTACATCAGAAGCCACCTTCAATAGTGACATGACTGGCAACTTACAAATTAAAAATCCCGACAGTAACCATAATCCCGTCAACGTGGTAGTGACGTTAGATAGTAGTGGTGATGTCGTTTATAGTTCTGGTGCAATTCAGCCAGGTGAGGAAATTAAGCAGGCTACTTTAGAGAAAAAATTAAGTGCCGGTAATTATCCTGCTACCGCAACTTTTAATTTATATGATCCGGATACCAATAAAAAAACCGGAGAAGTCGCTTCAGCAGTAACCTTAATGGTGCAATAAATAGATAGAAGAAAGAGGAGAACAAAATGAAGAAAAAAATGATGGCAGGTTTATTAGTAGCAGCTTTTGGCGTAGTAGGATTTAGTGGAACAAGTTTAGCAGATGAAACATCAACAATTGATGGTCGGGATAATGGAAAAGATACTGCAGATATCACAATTAACGGGAACTTAGCCGCTGATAATACTGATCCTGATTCAGGCTTACCAGAAGGCGATCCAGTTTGGGTCAATGTGACAGTGCCAACTGTGACAAGTTTCTGGAATACACCTACTCAAGCAGCTTTCCAATCACCAAATTACACGATTACTAATAACTCAGGACGTCCTGTGACGCTAGCAACAACAGCTTTCAAACAAAATGACTCTGTGACATTACCTAATGATTTCAGTTTAAATGCTGTCTTAAATGGAACAGATATCAAACTAGCTGAAGCTGGTAGTTTAGCTTTTTCTGCAAATGACAACTTGATGACTTTAGCAAATAAAGATGGCAAAATGACATCAGCTGCATCAGCTGTTACAGATTCTAACAAAGCTAGCTATAAATATACTGGTTCAGCAACTGTTTCTAGTAGCTTAAAACCACAATTCCAATTAACGATGAAATTCACACCAGTTGTTTGGAACTAGTGATAGAAAGGTTCGCTGCTGATGGAAAAAGATATTCAAATCAACGGCAATTTGACTGTTGAAAGTACGACAGATACGAATCAGTCGCCAACAACAGACACAACTACACAAAAATTAGTTATCACACAAGAACG
>NZ_JAHUZB010000026.1 GCF_019218635.1 Enterococcus alishanensis
CAAATTTATTTGTTAATTTTCAACTAACAATTATTTTTATTTGAAAAAAGATTGAAATTAATATGATTTTTGGTTAACATACCAATATAAGCTATCGTTATATTTGCTTTTAAATAGTGTATATTGATTTATACTTGGTATTCACTATACCAAGTACAAAAACAGTTAAAAGAAGTAAAAAAACTTGTACAAATACCTTCTCCTGAAAAGAGTAGATATCTGTGCAAGTTTTTTTGTAGCTATGGTACCTAGAAACAGGCTAACTAAATAACTATTATTATAAATCAATTTCACAATTATTTATAAAAATAAAACATAAATCTTATACTATTTTAAATAATAATTAAAAACTATTTAAGGCAAAGAAAAGGAGGAACGCAGTAATAGAATTCATTTTCATCATATAAAATGGAAGTCAAAATTTTACCACAATTTTTAAAGGATGTTCTCATTTTTGAACCGCATAAAAATATCAGAAATTTAAAAACTCTAATATGCGTATACTCATAAACTACACTGAGAATACATTTGATAACTGCCACAATGTTGCAGAAATTACATTATTTCTTGCAACATTGCACAGCGTGCTTGTGTAACGTTCATCAGTTCCCATTTAAAATAGGGACGTTCTTTTTCTCAATAAGACATTTCTATCTATCCTAATATATTTGACGATATCGACAATTAACTCTTTGTATTCTTGTTATAAAGTTTCTTTAGTATTATATACCCGAGAAAAGCTATTAAAATCAAACCTACAATTAGATATAGCTTATTTTGATTTTCACCGGTTGCCGGAAAGCTCTGCTGTTTTGTTTTTGAATTAGATCCATCTTTTTTTACAGCATTGTGAGAATTGGTAATAATAATATTACCCTTATCATGATCATCGATGCTAACGTCATACCCATCCAATTTATCTACTTCTTTAACTGTGTATTCAATAGCCTTTTCTGATTCTCTTTCAGGTAAGTCATCCCAAGTAGTTGTCCAATTATTAGAATCATTCAATAGTACTGGCGATTTTAGCTTCTCCCCATTTGCATATAATTGCACTTTAATGCCCTCGGGACGAAGACCATCTTGATTATTACTATCATCCCAAGCTTTTGTCACAGTGACACTTGTTTTACCTGGCGTATAGCTATTTGTAATTGTTGTACCGTTAATAC
>NZ_JAHUZB010000027.1 GCF_019218635.1 Enterococcus alishanensis
TTAACCAAAAATCATATTAATTTCAATCTTTTTTCAAATAAAAATAATTGTTAGTTGAAAATTAACAAATAAATTTGATTTTTTTTGTTTTTTTAATATTTTTAACAACCGTCAATTAAGCCGTCAAAAAAAGGAGTGTTTTTTAATGCCTAAACGAGGCGAAAATATCTACAAAAGAAAAGACTTACGGTGGGAAGGCCGATATAAAAAAGGAATCAAAGAAAATGGGAAAATCCATTATGGCTATATTTATGGACGCAGCTATAAAGAAGTAAAGGAGAAGCTTTATTATTACAAATTGACTTATCAAAAGGTCTGTCAACAAAATGGGTTAAGTGCGCAATCCTATGAAGAATGGATCTATCAGTGGCTAAAAGAACGAAGAAAGACGCTAAAGGAAAGTACCTATGCCACATATTTTTATAAGTTAAAGCATTATGTCTTCTTTCATATAGGGAATATTCCTTTAAATCAGTTAACAAAAGAGAGTATTCAACAAGTTATTGATACCTTAAGTGACCAAAACCTTGGCGCTTCAACCATTCACGTTATCTATCAAATTGTTAAAAAGAGCTTACAAGATGCTCTTACAAAAGGAAAAATTAATCAACAACCTTGTCATCATATAGACTTACCAAAAAAACAAAAAAAGATGATTCGATCTCTGTCTACTGAGGAAGAAGAAAAGGTTGAAATTGCTGCCAAGCAACTACCCTTGTCTAAGGGATTACCTATTATTTTAGCGCTAAATACTGGATTAAGGATTGGAGAAATATCAGCTTTAAAGTGGTCAGATATCGATTTTAAGGCAAAAACACTTCGCGTTACTCAATCTTACCAACGGGTTCCTTTACAACAGGAACAACAGAAAACAACTTTATTATTTACATCGGCAAAGAGTGAACAATCAATACGGGTTGTTCCTATCGGTCGAAATCTTTACAAATGGTTAAAAAAGGGTGCACGAAAAGCAACGGGACCTTACGTCTGTTCCTCTCGGGAACTACCTCAAGAGCCTAGGCAAATTACTTACTATTTCCACCAAATTTTAACGAAATGTGACTTGAAAAATATTCA
>NZ_JAHUZB010000028.1 GCF_019218635.1 Enterococcus alishanensis
AATTAATCATGTGAAAATCATTCCTTCAAAACAATTATAGTAAACATTGTTCGCATGACAAATAAGAATACTCTAAAAATTTAAAAATGCTAGAAACACCTAAAAGTTGTTTTTTTATCTTAATACGGCACAGATGGAGTTTGACTAGTAACTATTTTCTCGATACTCTTGATACAAGCTAAAAATAGCAGAACGAATAAGGAGGGATAGTATGAGTGATATTACAAAAAGTATTGAATTATTAAAGAATCAAAAGTGGGTTGATCTAAGCCATAATATTCATGAAGGAATTCCTTATTTTCAATCATTTCGACCAATGAAAGAAGAAACATTGATGACAGTAAAAGAGAATGGTTTTTTTGCAAAAGAATATCAACTTGTCACACAATACGGAACACATATTGACGCTCCGATACATTTTGTAGAAGATAGTTTGTCGGTGGATCAACTGCCAATAAAAAATTTTTTACTGCCATTAATTGTTATTAATAAAGAAAAAGAAGTCATAAAAAATTCTGATTATTCATTAACGGTTAAAGATATTAATAATTTTGAAGATGAATATGGAATAATTCCAGAAAATAGCTTTGTAGCCTTTGCAAGTGGGTGGTCCAAGCGTTGGAACAATCCTACTTCTTTCTACAATACTGGAAGTGATGGGCAAGCACATACACCTGGATGGTCAATAGGGGCTTTACAATTCTTACACGAAAAGCGAAATGTAACCGCGATAGGTCACGAAACATTAGACACTGATTCAGCAATTGACTGCAAGAAAAATTCTGGACTAATTGGAGAATTATATTGGTTACAACAAGAGAAGTTTCAAATTGAGGTGCTGAATCATTTAACGGAGCTTCCTGCGATCGGTGGAGCAATCTCTATCGGAGTACCGAAAGTAGAAGGTGCCCCCGGTTTTAATGTTCGAGCAATAGCTATTGTTCCAAAAAATTAGGTAAATATAAGTATAAAATCAATGAAGTAACATATGTTTAGATAAGGAATTAAAATGCACTCAAATTATAGTGT
>NZ_JAHUZB010000029.1 GCF_019218635.1 Enterococcus alishanensis
GGGCGAACGATGGGAATCGAACCCACGAGTGCCGGAGCCACAATCCGGTGCGTTAACCACTTCGCCACGATCGCCATAATAATAAAAACAGGGGCAGCAGGAATTGAACCCACACTAACGGTTTTGGAGACCGCTGTTCTACCTTTAAACTATGCCCCTAAATGGAGGAGAGTGGATTCGAACCACTGAACCCTAAGGAACGGATTTACAGTCCGTCGCGTTTAGCCACTTCGCTACTCCTCCATGGTGGCGCGGGACAGAATCGAACTGCCGACACACGGAGCTTCAATCCGTTGCTCTACCAACTGAGCTACCGCGCCAAAAAATATTAATACGGTCCCGACGGGATTTGAACCCGCGATCTCCTGCGTGACAGGCAGGCATGTTAACCCCTACACCACGGAACCGAATGGAGGTTAACGGGTTCGAACCGCTGACCCTCTGCTTGTAAGGCAGATGCTCTCCCAGCTGAGCTAAACCTCCAAATGTTACTTTAAAACAAAAAATGACCCGTACGGGACTCGAACCCGTGTTACCGCCGTGAAAGGGCGGTGTCTTAACCGCTTGACCAACGGGCCATAAAATTTATAACGGAGAGTAAGGGATTCGAACCCTTGAGACAGGGAAACCCGCCTACATGATTTCCAATCATGCTCCTTCGGCCTCTCGGACAACTCTCCAAGAATAAGCACAAAGCCCAAACTCTTAATTTCTCATATTTGTAAAAGAGAACTCCGGCAGTAGGACTCGAACCTACGACATCATGATTAACAGTCATGCGCTACTACCAACTGAGCTATGCCGGAATAAATTACGCGTGGCGACGTCCTACTCTCACAAGGGGCAACCCCTCACTACGATCGGCGCTAAAAAGCTTAACTTCTGTGTTCGA
>NZ_JAHUZB010000002.1 GCF_019218635.1 Enterococcus alishanensis
TCGAACACAGAAGTTAAGCTTTTTAGCGCCGATCGTAGTGAGGGGTTGCCCCTTGTGAGAGTAGGACGTCGCCACGCAACTGACCATCTATTTATAGGTGGTTTTTTTATTTTCTAAAGTGTATATAAAAAATCGTCAAGTTTGTAGCTATTACACTATAGACTTGACGATTTTTTTAAATTGAGTTGTACATAAAATGAATTGTTTCAATTGTTTTTTGCCATTTCTGTTTTTCTAATGTATTTAAAGAAAGATCAAAGTCTTTTACAATACCACTACTTGAAATTTGTGCTGGATGGCCAACGTAAGCTTGATTAGTGTCATTATAGTTGCTAACTGGTGCAATCAATTGGCTATCATTTAAGATAGCTTCTACAATAGTTGAGGCAGCGTTCGCAATACCAAACGATGTGTAGCCTTTTCCACTGAAAGTAATCCAACCGCCTTTACGGGCCGCTACTTCTAATTCATCTAATTCTGTTTGGGAAAAACTTTCTTCAATTGGAATACCAGCTATTCGCACACTTGACCAGGCAACAAATTGCGATTCTCCATGTTCGCCGAGAACATACCCTTCGATTGAGGAAGGATGTACATTTAATTTTTGACTGACCGCATGACGCATTCTTGAAGTATCTAAAGTAGTTCCAGTGCCGAAGACTTGATTTTTAGGTAAACCAGTTATTTGTTGAAGATATTGAGTAATCACATCACAAGGATTAGTGATATTGACTAAGATACCTTTGAATCCTGATTCCTTAATTTTTTGTCCCCATTCTTTTGCTACTTTTTTGGTAAAATTAAGTTCGATAAAACGATCTGAGGTACCTTGTAATAAACTAATATCGCCAGCTGAAAAAATAATTATATCGCAATCAGTTAATTCTGCTAAAGAGGGTTCTATTAGTTTTGTTTGACTGGAGCGACCGATTTGCCCGTCAATTAAATCATTTATTTCTGCAAAAACAATTTTTTTATGTTGATCGAATAAAACCAACTCATCTACTAAATTTCTTTCAATTAAAGTATGTGCAGTAGTACTGCCAACATTTCCCACACCGATAATAGCTATTTTTCTCAAAAAAATCACTCCTCTATTAACTATTAAGGATGCCTTTTTTATGAGAAAATGTCAATAATATTATGAGGGAAAATCTAATTTTTTCTTTTGTTATTTAGTATAGTGTAGATTCTGGCTAAATCATCATTTGTACCGCGTAATTCGAAATCAGCTATAAATGGAAAATTAAATGCTTCACTATACTGTTTAGCAGTTAAACAATATTGATAGTTAAAGTTTTTATTGCCGCTACCGACTATTCCTAAGCAATAGCGACAATTATCACTATATTCTAAGTAGTCTCTTAAGTTTTCTGTCAGAATTTCTTGATCACCATTATCGAGACCGTTACCTCCCTCAAGGTAAGTTGGTACAAAGGCGAAAAATTCTGTATTTTCACTTTCATAAGGAGTGTTATCTGAGATTTCTTTTATTTCTTCAATTAAGAGATTGTCCTGTGAAATTTTGTTTTGTTCGCGGCTATAAGCCATTAATCTTTTTACAAATGAGCGTGTGTTACCAGATATTGATATATATATAATGCGCATAATTGCTTATCCTCCTTTATGTTGATAAGTATAACATTGTTTAAAAAAAAGATCTGTCAACTTTTATGATAGCGCTTGCAAAAACTTCGTAAATATGGTATAAAATAAGTGTAAGGGGTAGCATCCCTAAGAATTGCGAAGTTGGCAATTGTACAGTGTAACGTCTAAGATTTTGACAAATGCCGAGGGGCAGAAAGGACGTAGGGATATTTTGAGAACTCCTTACTCAAGAGTCAAAGTCTAACGAGGAAAGAGGCAAGTGGACAATAAAGAACCAACGACCTCTCACCAAATGGCTAAACTTAAACAAGAGACGGCAGAAAGATGGTTTAAGTTTGTAGAAAATGATTTCGTAAAGAAGGAATCGAAAGTTATCAGCCATTTAACTCGTTAGACTATTTTTGTGTCTAAAATTAGTAAAGAGGAGTAATCGTTAACTACGATTACTCCTCTTTTTAGTTATTGTAAATTCTAATATCGTGATCAATTCCACGAATTGCAAAGTGTGACTTATCATCAAAAAGATATTGTTTTCCATCAGTTGGAATTTTTTTGCTGAACATCTCTTCATACTCTGGTATAGATAGTTGTGTACGTTTGTCTAATAAGGCAGAATGTTCTTTTTTGACTAAGTGATTTTCAAAACCAGGCATTACTTCTGCAGAAAAGAATTCACTCACTGATCCCGAGCCATAGCTAAAAAGTCCTACTTGATCACCAGCTGTTAATGAACTATTTTCTAGTAGAGAGATAAGTCCCAAATATAAGGATCCGGTATATAAATTCCCTACTCGTCGACTGTAGGTAATCGCCTCATCATATTTTTGCTCCAAACGTTTGGCTTCTTCTTCAGAAATAGTCGGATAAAGCCCCCTTAAAGCTTTACGTCCCATCTTTGTATATGGTAAATGAAAGGTTAAGGCGGCGTAATCTTGGCTATTCTTTTTATTGACTTTTTTATTTTCTTCCCAAACTTTTAAAAAGGAGTCAATATAAATCTCATTAGATAAGTGTCCATCTACTAATGGATAGTCATGTCCAGATGGTCGCCAAAAGTCATAAACATCTTCAGAATAAAAGACGCTATCATTGTTTAATGCTAATATTTTAGGTTGGCTACTAACTAACATAGCTACTGCACCACAACCTTGTGTCGGTTCACCACCAGAGTTTAAGCCGTATTTTGCAATATCTGCAGCAATGACTAGCACTTTACGATCTGGATGTGCAGCTATATAATCTCTTGCCTGTTGTAAGGCTACCGTACCACTGTAGCAAGCCTGTTTAATCTCAAATGATCGTGCATAAGGTTGAATATTGAGTAAATGATGAATGATTACTGCTGCCGATTTAGAGAAATCATTACTTGATTCAGTTCCAACTATTACCATATCAATTTTGTTTTTATCTTCATCAGTAAGAATTTTCTCAGCAGCACAAGCACCTAATGTAATAATATCTTGAGTAAAAGGAAGCATTGCCATTTGATCTTGCCCCAGGCCAATATGAAATTTATTCGGATCAACACCTCTAGCCAGAGCTAAGTCAGTCATATCTAAATAGTAATTCGGTACATGAAAAGCTATTTTATCAATTCCAATTTTCATGATTTCCTCCTTGAAAAATAATACTATGTAATCTATATCCATTAGCCAATATAACATAGAAAAGGTAGTTTTCACCATCAATCATTCTTAAGAATAATTAAAGCTCTATGTGTTATACTGTTTCTGGTAAAAAGACAATTTATTTGGAGGTGCAACCTTGGAAGAAGTAGTGATTTTAAGTGCTGTACGGACACCAATTGGAAAATATAAAGGAACTTTAGCAACTGTTTCGTCTGTTGATTTAGCAGCTATTACAATTTCAGAAGCAGTCAAACGCAGCAATGTTAAAAATCAAGTGGATCAAGTAATTTTAGGCAATGTCTTACAAGCTGGCAGTGGGCAGAATGTTGCTCGGCAAGCAAGTATAAAAGCTGGATTAGGTAACCAAGTTCCAGCAATGACGATTAATGAAGTTTGCGGTTCGGGTCTGAAGTCAATTATTTTAGCGATGCAGCAAATACAATTGGGGAGAGCTCAGTTAGTTGTTGCAGGTGGTACAGAAAATATGTCACAAGCACCAAAGCTAACAAAATTCGACTTTGAGACTGAATCATATCAAGAACCTATTTCAAGTATGATTTACGATGGTTTAACGGATGCTTTTAGTGGTGAACATATGGGATTGACTGCTGAAAAGGTTTCTGAACGGTTTGGTGTTACAAGTCAGATGCAAGATAAATTTGCCTATGACTCTCAGAAAAAAGCCCATACAGCAAATATTTCTGGTAAATTTTCTGAAGAAATTGTACCTGTTCATTTAGCGGATGGAACCGTTATTGAAAAAGACGAAGGTATTAGAGAGAATGCTACACTAGAAAAAATGAGCAGTTTAAAACCGGCTTTTAAAGAAGAGGGGACGGTTACTGCAGCGAATGCGTCGACTTTGAATGATGGTGCATCTGCTTTAGTATTGGCAGCAAAAAGTTATGCGATTGCGAATCAATTGCCCTTTTTAGCAGAAATTGAAGATTATGCTGAAGTGGGCATTGATCCAAGTATTATGGGAGTTGCACCGATTGATGCGATAAACAAATTATTACAACAACGTCAAATGACAACAAAGCAAGTTGATTTATTTGAAATTAATGAAGCTTTTGCGGCTTCTTCAGTGGCTGTCGAAAGAGAGTTGGCGCTTCCTAGAAATAAAGTAAATATTTATGGCGGCGGAATTGCTTTAGGTCACCCGATTGGCGCTAGTGGTGCGCGGATCGTGACAACTTTATTATCAGCACTTAAAGACGAAAATAAAGAACGAGGAATTGCTAGCTTGTGTATTGGTGGTGGTTTAGGTTTAGCAATAATGTTAAAAAAAAAATCCCTTGTAAAAGAAGATAAGTTTTATCGCCTATCAACTGACGAAAGAATTAACCAGTTATTAACTGATAAAAAAATTCAAGCTAACGATGTTGCTGAACTAAAAAAAATGACCTTATCAGAAAAGATAGCCGATAATTTAATTGAGAACCAAATTAGCGAAGTTGAACTACCATTAGGCGTGGCTCAAAATTTTGTTGTGAATGGTGAAAAAAAACTTATTCCGATGGCGACTGAAGAACCATCAGTAATTGCTGCTGCTAGTAATGCTGCTAAGTTAGTCAGTCAAGCAGGCGGTTTCAAGACAAAAGTATTGAGTCGTAAAATGATTGGACAAATTGTCTTTAATCAATTAAGTGATTTTACAATTGTTGAAAAATGGCTTACTGAAAATCGATTAAAGATTTTTGATCTAGCTAATCAAGCTTATCCTTCAATTGTCACTCGAGGTGGCGGCTTAACTGATTTAAAATCACGTAGATTTAAAGAAAAATTTTTTTCAATTGATTTAACGGTAGATGTAAAAGATGCAATGGGTGCTAA
This sequence comes from Enterococcus alishanensis, assembly GCF_019218635.1. Taxonomy (GTDB): domain Bacteria; phylum Bacillota; class Bacilli; order Lactobacillales; family Enterococcaceae; genus Enterococcus_A; species Enterococcus_A alishanensis. The sequence continues at coordinate 5,073 of NZ_JAHUZB010000002.1, forward strand.
CATGGTTAATACGGTATTGGAGGCTGTAGCTAACGAGATTCAACAGGCTTTTCCTCAAGAAGAACTTTTGTTTAGCATTTTAAGCAACTATGGAACAGAAGCACTAGTTGAAGCAACCTGTCAAATTCCTTTTGAGGTAGTTTCAGAAGTAACTGCGAAAAAAATTGCTGCAGCAGGTCGTTTTGCGAAGTTAGATCCTTATCGGGCTGCAACCCATAACAAAGGAATAATGAACGGAATTGATGCTGTTGTTTTAGCGACTGGAAATGACACTCGGGCTGTAGCTGCAGCTTGTCATGCTTATGCTAGTCGAAATGGAAGTTATCAAGGATTGACTGATTGGTGGATTGAAGATGACACCCTCAATGGTCGATTGATTGTGCCAATGAATGTTGGCATTGTCGGAGGAGCGACCAAAGTATTGCCTAAAGCTGCTTTAAGCTTGAAATTGCTAGCTGTGGACAGTGCTCAGAACTTGTCAGAAAATATTGTGGCCGTTGGTTTAGCCCAAAATTTAGCTGCAGTTAAAGCTCTAGTAACTGATGGGATTCAAAAAGGCCATATGGCTTTACACAGTCGGACTTTGGCCATCAATGCGGGAGCAAAAGATCATGAAATTGATCGAGTAGTTCAGTTATTAAAGCAAACAAAAGTAAAAAATTTAGAACAAGCAAAAGCTATCCTTGCGAAATTGCGTGAATAAGCTTTTTAAAGTTAGAAGATTTGGTCAGTAATATTTTTAGGAGGTGAAATCAGTGATAAAAGATGAACGATATAAAGAAATTATGCAATTGTTGAGAAAAACTGGAACGGTGAAAGTCAATGATATCATGGATAAACTAGATGTTTCTGATATGACAGTCCGCAGAGATTTAGCCAGTTTGGAAAAGCAAGGATTGCTTAAAAGAGTCCATGGTGGTGCGAAAGTGAATACTTTCAATGAAGAACTGTCCCATAAAGAAAAACGGATTATTCACATTGACGAAAAACGAGCAATCGTTAAAAAAGCGATTGAGTACATTCAAACAGGGGATACAATATTTTTAGGACCTGGAACAACGATTGAATTATTGGCACAATTAATCGATGTAGCTGATGTTAGAATCGTAACCAATTGTTTACCGGTATTTGAAATATTAAATCAAAAAAAAGAGCATCAGAAAATCTATTTAGTTGGCGGAGAAATGCGAAACAATACTCAGTCTTTTTTTGGCGATTTAACCAATAAAATTATTACTGATTTAAAATTTAATAAAGCCTTTTTCAGCTGCAATGCTTTAGTTGGTCAGGAAATTATGACTAGTACATTAGAAGAAGGTCAGACCCAAACATTGGCGCTAAATAATAGTCAAGAACGTTTTTTATTAGCTGATAGTTCGAAGATTGGTAAGACTGATTTTTGTGTTTATTATCGTTTAGATGAAGTAACAGAACTGATAACTAACCAAGATGAAACACACAAATATAAGCAATTAGACAGTTCATCAATCATTTTAGTATAGAAAAATCCCGAAGTGCATCGTGTGCATTTCGGGATTTTTTTTTGATTAATTTTTGGCTGCTAAGTAAGCGGCATTTCTTTTTTTCATTTGACGAGCGTACCAGATGAAGATGAGTAAATAGGCAATTAATGCGATAGCTGCATATAAAACAAATTGAATTTGTCCTTGCGATGCATTACCGACCAAATAACCTAAGAATTTTTCAATCGGACCTTCCATTGTTGTATGAGAAATAAGTGCATTCGAGCTCAAACCAGCAGGAAAGGCTCCAACTTTTTTCGCTGTTTCAGTAACAAATGGCGCAATTAGTGTACCTGACCATAAGAATAATGGTAATTCAATCGCGCCAATAACAATCATTCGAATTAATTTACCGCGAGTGACAACTAATAAAGCTGGTGTAACACCCATGGCAATAATTCCGCCTAACGGTAATAATTTATTTCCTGGAAGTACCATAGCTTCTAATAACATGATTGGTGCTAGCACGTTTGCAGCTGCCCAAATTTCGGCACGACCTGCTAGGAAAGGCCAATCTAAACCAATGTTAATCGTACGACCTTTTAATTTAGCTGAAGCGAAATCAGTGATCCCTTGAGATAAAGGTTCAACCGCCGCAATAAACCATGCACCAATTAAAGAGAACAGTTCCAAACAGGTTGCAGCTGTAAAGGCTAAAGCAAAGATCTCAGTTGGGTTTTGTCCAGCCAATAAACCAACAAAAATTCCTAAATAAATACCAATGGCAAATTTTGATCCCCAAAAGCCAATTTTACTATTCAATTTGGCTGCATCGAAATCATATTTGTCCAACCACGGGAAGATCTTGTCAAAAATTTTATCAAAGACCATAATGATTGGATTCATCATATAGTTCATATGAGTTGTTGTCATTGGATTTGAATCTGGTGCATCTAATAAATCATTAAAGGTTGGTTTCATTAAATCAGAATTGATAATTTTTAAAATACCGATGAAAATAACTAATAATGTGGCAATAAATAAGTTTGCGCCACAGAAAATGGCAAATAAACCAACGATAGAAAGATGCCAGATATCGAAAATATCAACATCTAAAGTATCTGTCTTTTTCAAGATCAGCATTGCGACATTGACAATCACCATAATTAATAAGAAGTAAAGTGTATAAGGTGATCCCCAAGTAATTGTTGCTAAAGGTGCCCAACCAACATCAGTGATGTTTAAGCTTAGTCCTGTTCGTTCAACAAAGTCGGCCATCGCACCTGAAAAAGCGTTAGTTAAAATTCCAATAATTGCTCCGATCCCGGTTAAAGCAATCCCTAATTTTAAACCGCCTTCTAAAGCACGGCTAGGTTTTACTTTGAAGAAAAGTGCGATGATGGTTAAGACAATTGTCATCAATGGGGCAGCCCCTAAATTAATTAGAGGCTGAAATATGCTGTTGGCTAAATCAATAATTGTACTCATGATATCCGTCCTTTTCTATTTAACTGATTGATTTGATGGCTTCTTCCATTTGATCATAGACTGGTTGAGCCATAGCTGGAATACGATATAGAATTGCGCCTGCATCTACAACGGGAATATCAATTTTGAAGCCTAAGTTGGTATTGGCAATTTGGGCGAAAATATCATAATGTGATAACATATCTTCATTTACATCTTTGATCATGACAGCATCACAAGAAACTTGATATCCTCTAGCTTTCATTTCTTTTTCTAATGCATCTTTGATTTGGTGGCTTGAATTTACTCCGGCTCCACACGCTGCTAAAATTTTAATCATTTAAATTCTCTCCTTTGAAATTTTTTTTTAAAAATTGATAAATCATTTTTGGGTCTTCCTCATTAAAGAACTGAATTAATTCTGTTTGTTCAACTGAATTAATAAAATCCATGATATCCGCTAGCAATCCTGACTGTTCTTCGCCATTTTGATTCAAAATCATAAAAAGAAACCGTACATTCATTACTTCATCTGGTTGAATCATATTATGAAATGGAATATCTTTCTTTAATTTGATAGGAACGATTCGAGTCGTATTGACAAATTCACTCTCAGTATGAGGAATGGCAATATTTGGTAGCTCTTGACTGATTGGCGCAAGATCTAAACCTGTTGGATAATTTACTTCTCTTTCTATTAAATTATCTAGGAAATTTTCAGATACCAATTTTTTTGCTAATAAACTTTGATAGATTTCTTCAAAAACTGCTGTTTGAGAATTTTTTTCTGATACATAAATGGTATCCTCTGAAAAAAGTGACATTTCATAAGTACCTCCTTTTTTTGTTCGAAATAGTTTGTTTGTTGTTTATGACATAATAATAAGCGCTTTCTTAGGATAAGTCAACCAGAAATCGAAAAAAAATAAACTTATTGTTGTTGAAAAATGTTTGTTTTTGGTTTATGATGAATTTGTATCAAGGAAAGTGAACAAGGAGGTGAGCACAATTTGTTGAAAAATGAACGACAGAAAATCATTTTGGATTTATGCGAACGAGACGGGATTGTTACTGTAAAAACAATCCAAGCGACTATTCATGTTTCTGATATGACAATCAGACGGGATTTAACTGAAATGGATCATGAAAAAAAATTGATCCGTATTCATGGTGGGGCCCAAAGTATTGCGTTCAATCAAGAAGATTCAACGGTTGAAAAATCTAGCATAGAAACACCAAAAGAACTTTCACATTTTGAAAAGAAAATGATTAGTACCGATGAAAAAAAATATATTGCAAAAAATGCAGCACAATTAATTAATGATGAACGAGAAACAATTTTTTTGGGACCAGGTACTACTATTGAATTAATGACTGAACATATTACATTAGAACACGTTCGAATCGTAACCAATAGTTTGCCAGTCTTTAACTTATTGAAAGATAAAGGAAAGTACGATCTTTATTTAGTGGGTGGTTCTTATAGGGAACATACCGGAGCATTTGTTGGTTCGGTTGCTGATGAAGTGATTCAAAAAATAGGGATTACAAAAGCTTTTGTCGGTGTTAATGGAATTCAAGATGGTTGGGTGTCAACCTTTAATGTAGAAGAAGGCAAAATTCAACAATTGGCATTGGATAAAGCCAGCGAAAAATATCTGGTAGCTGATGCTCACAAGTTCAATCATCGTGATTTTTATAATTTTTATAATTTAAAAAAAATCGATGGTTTGTTCACAGACTATACAATTTCCAAGAGTGTAAAAGAGCAGTATGAACAATACACAAAAATTTTTAATTAAGAGGAGGATTTACAATGCGGGTAGTAATTGGATCAGATCTTGAAGGAATGACATTAAAAGAAACAATCAAAACTTATTTAATAGAAGAAGGTTTTGAGGTAGTTGATAAAAGTGAAGAAGCGGCTGTTGATTTTGTAGAATCAACTTTGGCTGTTGCTCAAGATGTAGTTGCTAATGAAGGCAGTTTAGGAATCACTTTTGATGGTTATGGCGCAGGCAGCTTTATGACAGCTACTAAAGTAAAAGGCATGGTAGCAGCTGAAGTTTCTGATGAACGTTCAGCTTATATGACGCGCGAACATAATAATTCACGGATGATTACTTTAGGGGCAAAAATCGTTGGTGATGAATTAGCTAAAAATATTGTCAAAGAATTTTTAAGTGCCAACTATGATGGTGGCAGACATCAAGTCAGAGTCGATATGTTAAATAAAATGGCCTAAGCAAATAGAAGGGAAGAAAGAACATGAAAATAGCAATTGGATGCGATCATATTGTAACAGATACTAAAATGGCGGTCTCAGATTTTTTGAAATCAAAAGGATATGAAGTATTAGATGTAGGAACGTATGATTTTACGCGCACACATTATCCAATTTTTGGGAAAAAAGTTGGTGAAGCTGTTGTTAGTGGTGAAGCAGATCTGGGTATCTGTCTTTGCGGTACAGGCGTCGGAATCAATAATGCGGTCAACAAGGTTCCAGGTGTGCGTAGTGCATTAGTACGAGACATGACGACTGCTGTTTATGCGAAAGAACAATTAAATGCGAATGTTGTTGGTTTTGGTGCACGAATTACAGGCGAGTTCTTGATTTGTGATATTGCAGAGGCTTTCATTGAAGCGCAATATCAACCAACAGAAGAAAACAAAAAATTAATTGCAAAGATTGATCATGTTGAAAAAAATCATCCTGAACAAATGGATCCTCACTTCTTTGATGAATTTATTGAAAAATGGGATCGGGGAGAATATCACGACTAAAAGGAGCGAATAATGCTTTTAACTATTACAATGAATCCTTCAATTGATATTTCTTATCCGCTAGAGAAATTTCAGTTGGATACAGTTAATCGGGTAACAGATACACGAAAAACTGCTGGTGGCAAAGGTTTAAATGTCACGAGAGTGTTGAAACAGTTGTCAACAGAGGTGACTGCTAGTGGATTGATCGGTGGTTTTTTAGGAAGACAAATCCAGAGTCAATTAGAAGCTGAAAAAATCAACCACGCTTTCTCTCAAATTGAAGGAGAAACTCGAAATTGTATTGCCATTTTACATGAAGGCAAACAAACAGAAATCTTAGAAAGCGGACCGACTATTTCTCAAGGAGAAGCCCAAAATTTTTTAAATAATTTTACTGAATTGGTTAAACGAAGTAGTATGATTTCATTTTCCGGTAGTTTGCCAGCTGGTTTGCCGACTGATTTTTATCATCAAATGCTGGAAATCTGTCAACAAAAAAATAAAAAAGTCGTTTTGGACTGTTCCGGAAAAGCTTTGGAAGCCGTTTTAGCTGGTTCTGCTAAACCATTTGTCATTAAACCAAATTTAGAAGAACTTGCTGCAATTTTAAATTGTTCAGTTGAAATAGATGATTTAAAAGAAGTTTTGCAAACTGAAAAGTTCTCAGGTGTCGAATGGATTGTTGTTTCATTAGGTAGCCAAGGGGCTTTTGCAAAACACGATGAAAAATTTTATCGAGTAAATATTCCAAAGATTGAAGTCGTTAATCCAGTTGGTTCTGGCGATGCTACGGTAGCCGGATTGCTTTACGCCTTGGATCAAGAAAAAGAGGATCAAGAAGTTTTAAAAATAGCCAATACTTTAGGGATGTTGAATGCACAAGAAAACCTAACAGGTCACGTAAATATGGATAACTTTGAAATGATTAAAAATCAAATAAATGTGGCACCAGTTTAAAACGAAGGGAAGAATTCAACTGATGGAATTAACAGAAAATAAAAGAAATTATTTAAAACAAATAACCAATGAAAAAGGAATCATTGGTGCTTTAGCGATTGATCAACGAGGAGCTTTAAAAAAGATGATCAATAAGTATCAGGAGACTGAAGCAACCGCTGAACAAATTGAACAGTTCAAAGAAATTGTTTCAACTGAATTAACACCATTTGCTTCAGCAATTTTATTAGATCCAGAATATGGTTTGCCTGCTGCTGCAGCGCGGGATAAATCAGCTGGTTTATTATTAGCTTACGAAAAAACTGGGTATGATGCTTCTACTCCAGGACGCTTGCCAGATTTACTATCGATTTGGTCAGTCAAACGCTTAAAAGAAGCTGGTGCAGATGCTTGTAAATTTTTACTATACTATGATGTTGATGAATCAGCAGAAATTAATCTACAAAAACAAGCCTTTATCGAACGAATTGGTTCTGAATGCCAAGCGGAAGATTTGCCATTCTTTTTAGAATTGGTTTCTTATGATGCAAATGATGCTGACAATAGTACAGCAGCTTATGCCAAAGAAAAACCTCATAAAGTAAATGATATGATGAAGGAATTTTCAAATAAACGTTATGGTGTAGATGTGTTGAAAGTAGAAGTTCCTGTTAATATGAAATTTGTGGAAGGCTTTAGTGAAGACGAAGTTGTTTATACGAAAGCTGAGGCAGCAAAATTCTTTAAAGAACAGTCAGAATCAACTGATTTACCATTTATATTTTTAAGTGCTGGTGTTTCGGCGGAGATGTTCCAAACGACTTTACATTTTGCAAAAGAAGCCGGATCAACTTTTAATGGTGTTCTTTGTGGTAGAGCTACTTGGGCAAACGGGGTGGAACCTTTCATTACTAAAGGCGAAAATTCAGCTGCCGAATGGTTAAAAACTGAAGGACGTAAAAACATTCAAGAACTGAATCAAGTCCTAAATGAAACTGCAACGTCAATTAAACTTTAAAAATAAAAAAATGACCCTATGAAAAATTGATTTCATAGGGTCATTTTTATGTTTAAAAGTTCAATTATTTTTTCGTAGTTTATATGAAACTAGGACAATGAATGACGCATGAAAAAATAAGTCAATTTTAATTATTTGTAACGACTTTTATTATAATATATGAAAAAATTATAATCAATTTAAACATAATAAAAATTTCAATTTTTTCAACAAAAAAGTTTTATTAAATAAGCGTTGGTAAATTAGGATTTTTTCCTATTGTTTTTTCAGCCGTCAAATGAGCCGTCAGAAATGGGGAGAACAAATTGAAACTTGGGGAAAATATTTACTTAAGAAAAGATGGGCGTTGGGAAGGTCGGTATCAAAAAGGACGAAACAAAAATAATAAAATTAAATATGGATATATTTATGGAAAAACTAAACAAGAAGTTCGCCAAAAACTATATCCTTTAAAAGAAAAGTATACTCAATTGCGTATGATTTATGGGGAAGCCACTATGATATTTAAAGACTGGGTAGAATTATGGTTAGCAAATATAAAAGGGAAAATTAAACCTGCAACTTTTGATAGTTATTCTTATAAGTTGAAGCGTTATGCTTTTCAAGTATTAGGAAATCTCGCATTAAATGAGCTAGACCATATTAAGATTCAAGAATTTATCAATCAAATGATGGATAAATTAAGCAGCGGTACGGTAAAGGTCATTTGTCAAATTATAAAAAGTTGTTTATCACAAGCAATTTTTGAGGGCTTAATTCAAACAAATCCGTTTGATAAAATAAAGATGCCTAAAAATCAGCGAAAAGTGCGGGCATTACAACAATCGGAGCAAAAAAAACTTGAAGCTGTTGCTAAATCTGAAAAGAAAAAAGGCTTACCAATCATGTTAGCTTTGTATGCGGGATTACGCATTGGAGAATTGTCTGCGCTTAAATGGTCAGATATAAATTTTATCGATAATTTAATGCACGTGGGAAATACACTACAGCGGGTTGCTTCTTATCAAGATGATTCAAAAACGCAAGTAATCAAGCATCAATCAAAGACACATTCTTCTATTAGGATCATTCCTTTTGGGGATAAAATTAAACAGTTATTGCTTCAACATCAACAAGAAGCCACAGGAGAATATGTGTTTTCAACAGGTGAGAAACCTAGTGAACCAAGATTATTAACCTATCATTTCCATAAAATTCGGGAAAAAGCAGATTTAAAAAATATCCATTTCCATCAACTAAGACACACTTTTGCTACTAGATGTTTAGAAAAACGAGCAGATATTTCATCTGTCAGTGCACTATTGGGGCATTCGTCAACTCAAATGACACTAGATATTTATGCCGATAATTTACTTGAACAACGTTGTAAAGTTATGGAAGTTTTAGATAGCTGTATTTAGTTTTTAAAAATTAATATTTTTAAACCAATAAATTTTTCAAGGAAATGTAAGCGAATTCTCAAAGTCTGAAAATAATTGTTCATTAAAATTAATAATTTTTCTAAAAATATCTTTAGCCGTCAAAAGCCGTCAATCCTTATCGTAAAGACTGATATCAAGCTATTATTTAGTACTTTTCATAGTTTCATATAGAACAAGAAAAAATTATAGCAAAAAAATCAGCTTTTTTCTATTTTAAAAATAATTTTTTTATAAACGAAAAATAAATACTAGAAAAGGTATGAGAGGTGATTCGGTGTTTTGTATTTTGATATTAACTAATAACATTTCCAACGAAAAAAATTTTTGTGAAAAAATTCAGCAATTAAACTATGAGGTTTTTTGTTCGACACTTATTCTAAATTATTGGCGAGAAAATAATTCTTTGGGAAAATGGGAGGATTATTTTCCAATAGTCATGCTGAGTGAAACAGTGTCTGATTTAGAAGCCAGTGAGTTAGTAAAATCGGTTGCTAGCAAAAGGACTGCTGTTTTCAGAATTGTGGATACATCAGTAGATGAACAAAAAGCCGAAATTTTAAAAAATGAAGGGTTTCAAGAATGGATTACTAAAAATGAATCCTTTAATGAGTTACGGGAATTATTGTTTATATATAGTGCAAAACAAATTAATCAAGAGAAAGAAAATAAAGAAAACAAATCTCCATCAATTTCATCTTGGAAATTATTAAAAATTAAGTTGTCGCCAGTGGAAGAGCGAATCTTAGATGTTTTAATTGAAGCTAAAGCTGCAACAGTTTCAAGAGAAGATTTAGTAAAAATAATCTGGAGGGAGGATCCTAATAATTCTAATTTAAGTCAAGTATCTTATCGAATCAAACGAATTAAGCATAGTATAGAAGAAGTTTTTGACATTCCTGATGGTGTAGTCACTGATTGGAGGAAAGGATATCGTTTAAATGACGAGTTTTATCAAAAAATTTATGAATCTTATGAATTAGCATAAATCTTGAGAATAAACATCCAATGGGATGTTTATTTTTTTGCTGAAAAAAAGTCAACTTACCAAAAAATATTTCGTATATATATTCACTTTTTAAGAAAATCTTTTGTTTGTTTTGAACAAAACTTAATGCACCCTTTAGCAAATTGCAACAATGTAAATTGTGTTAAAACCGCTTACAATTGTCTCAACAAGTAATTCAGATATAATTATTGGATTTTGTAATGACTAGTTGCCATGGCTGAGCATTTTAAGCATTCAATTTTTTTATACAGGAACGAATATTTTTACTACGAAAAGGAGAGTTAAAAACGTGAGTAATAATGACATTCAGTATTCTGAAGAAGAAGTAGCAAAGTTTAAAGCACGTGGGTATAATGATGATTTACTACCCAAGGGTCCTGACAAGAGAAATATGGGCATCAGTAATTATTTTACTTTATGGATGGGATCAATTCACAACATTCCTAATTATACTGCAGTAGGCGGATTTATTTTTCTCGGTCTATCACCTATTAATGTGATGTTGGCGGTTGCTATTAGCGCACTTTTCGTAGCAGCTTTTATGGTTTTCAATGGAATTGCCGGATCAAAATATGGGATTCCCTTCGCAATGCATTTGCGTTCGACTTACGGTGATCTGGGCGCAAAACTACCTGGATTTCTAAGAGGGTGTGTGGCGGCAATAGCGTGGTTTGGTTTACAAACTTATACAGGTGCATTGGCGTTAGTCATTTTAATTGGCAAGTTTTGGCCAGGATTTTTAGAAATTGGTGGTTCAACTCAAATTTTAGGTATTGGGATTCCCCAATTAATTGCATTCACTTTATTTTGGGTATTAAATGTGTTGATTGGATTTGGTGGCGGAGGTATCTTAAATAAATTTACTGGTATTCTAAGCCCGATGATTTATATAGTGATTATTGGTTTAACGATTTGGGCAATCAATGCTGCAGGTGGGATGGGCCCAATTCTTTCTTACAGTATTTCTGGCGCAACGCGTAATTTGAATCCGATTTTCGCTTACTTTTTAATTATTAATTCGGTCATCGCCGTTTGGGCAGCGCCAGGATCTAGTGTTTCTGACTTTACCCAAAATGCTAAATCCACTAAAGACCAAATGGTCGGACAAACTTTGAGCTTGGTTATTGGATATGCTATTTTTGCTTTTTCAAGTGTGGTTATCTTGATTGGTGGTTCAATTCACTTTGGTATTCAAGAATGGAATGTTTTGAATATTATAGACCGGCTAGATAGTCTACCAGTTGTCATCTTTTCAATGGCTGTTTTCTTATTAACAACGATTTCGACAAATGCCACTGGTAATATTATTCCGGCAGGATATCAATTGACTGCGTTATTTCCGAAGAAAATTAACTATCGACGAGGCGTTTTAATTGCTAGTATTATTAGTTTCTTGATTATGCCTTGGCGTTTAATGGCAAACTCAGATAGTATTTTTATGTTCTTAAATTCGATTGGGGCAGTTTTAGGACCAGTTGCTGGGGTCATGATTGCCAATTACTACTTTATTCGTAAACAAAATATTGATTTAAATGAGTTGTATATGGATAATACCCGTGATAATAAAAACAATATTTATCATGGTTTGAATCGTCAGGCTTATATTGCAACAATTATTGCCTTAATTATATCTTTAAGTGGTCAATTTATTCCGGCGCTAAGAATGATTTCTGATGTTTCTTGGTTCGTTGGGTTTATTACAGCATTTCTGATTTATCTTGTGTTAAAAAAAGCATCAATCAAAAACGAAGTAACACCAACTTATGAGGAGGAAGCGTAAATGAGTCACGAATTAGTTATTAAAAATGGTTTGGTTATTTTGGAAGATGGAGAAGTGAATACAGATGTTGCCGTTGATAAAGGTAAGATTACTGCGATTGGCAATGATTTAACTGGTGAAAAAGTAATTGATGCAGCAGGTTTAATTGTTAGTCCAGGAATGGTCGATGCTCATGTGCATATTACAGATCCTGGTGGTGGCTATCGTGATAATTGGGAAGGTTATGTGACTGGAACGGCTTCATGTGCCAAAGGTGGCGTAACTTCATTCATGGAAATGCCTTTGAACCAAGTTCCTGCTACAGTGGATAAAAAATCATTAGATATTAAATATGCAGCTGGTGAAGATAAATTAAAAGTTGACGTAGCTTCTTTTGGCGGCTTGGTACCATTTAATTTAGAAGGTGGTATTCAAGAATTAAATGATGGCGGCGTAGCAGCTTACAAATGTTTCTTAGGAACTTGTGGCGACCGTACTATTGATGGCGATTTTGAAAACGTTGATGATTACTCTTTATATGAAGGCATGAAACAAATTGCGAAAACTGGAAAAGTTTTAGCAATTCATGCGGAAAATGCAGAAATTACTGACCGTTTAGGTGAAATTGCCTATGCAAATGGCGAAACAACTTTAGAAGCTTACGTAAATACACGTCCGGTTTTCACCGAAGTTGAAGCGATCGAAAAAGCAATTCTAATGGCTAAAGAAACTGGCTGTCGGATTCATATTTGTCACGTTGCTTGTCAAGAAGGTGTCGAAGCAGTTATTAAAGCCCAACAAGAAGGTGTCGATGTAACTTGTGAGACTTGTACCCATTATTTATATTTTACAACTGATGAATTAGATGCGATTGGGCCAGTCGTGAAATGTTCACCACCAATTCGTGACAAAGCACAAAAAGCAGGTTTATGGGAGCATACTTTAGGCGAAGGCATTAGTTTCGTAACCAGTGACCATTCACCATGTACACCAGATTTGAAAGATAAAGAAAATGCTTTTGAAGCTTGGGGCGGTATCTCAGGTGTACAAAATAATGTAGATGTTTTGTTTGATGAAGGTGTCCAAAAACGTGGCATGTCATTGAAACATTTTGCTGATTTAATTGCGGCAAATCCAGCAGACCGCTACAACTTAGACCAAAAAGGTCGGATTACAATTGGAAAAGACGCTGACTTTGTTTTAATCAAACCAAATGCGCCATACACTTTAAAAGCTGAAGATTTAGAATACAAAAATCAAATCAGTCCTTATATTGGCCGTGAAATTGGTGCTCAAGTAGCTCAAACAATTTTACGCGGGCAAACAATTTATAGTCAAGCAGAGGGTGTAACAAGCGAATTTCCTGGAACATTTATCAAAAAATAAGCACGTGGCTAGAGCCAAAATAAGGGAACTTATTTTTGTTCTAGCCTTTTTAAAAGAAAAAAATCTTCAATTTACATAACGTAGCAATAGAATACGAAGAATCAGATGAATTTTGTCTTGCAAAATTGACTTGATATGAAAAGGAGTAGAGTGATGGAAACAAACGAAAATACTACCCAGTTTCCCTATTGGAAAAAAATTATTTTTATTCTAACTGCGGGATGGATTGTCATCTGGATTTACCGAACAGTATTGACCCCAATCTATCCAATTATCAGTGATTTTTTTGGTGGTGCGACTGATGCACAATTAGGAAATATTTCTAGTTTTTATTTTTTAGGTTATGTAATTATGCAAATTCCCTCGGGTTTATTGGTGGATCGTTTCGGAAAGAAAACTATCTTAATTCCCGGTTTCTTAATGTTTGGGGTAGGAACTTTGCTGGTTGCGACTGCACCAACTTTGAGTTTCCTGTTTGCTGGTAGTGTCTTAGCAGGTCTCGGTTGTGGAACTTTCTACGGAGTGGCTTACTCACTGACGACCGAATATGTACCTGCCGGGAAAAGAAGCTTAGCAACAGCAATTGTAAATAGCGGGACTGCGATTGGTAGTGGCTTAGGTTTGGTTTCTTCTAGCTATCTAGTAGGTGAAGGGATTTTACCTTGGCAAACATTGCTATTTGTCACAACTGTTTTAGTCATTTTAATGGTTTTCGTGTTTGCAAAATATATAAAAAAAGAACAACCAAAAGTCGTGACAGTTGAAAAAGTTCAACCAAAAGAAAAAGGCGGCGGTTTAAAAGCTTTATTTAAACCACAAATGATTGCCGCTTATGTGTTGTATTTCTCAACGTTATATACGTATTATTTAATTGATACTTGGTTACCTAATTTTTTGGAAACAGAAAGAGGGTTTCAAGGGACGGCAGTAGGTTTGGCTTCATCTTTAGTATTTTTTGCGGCAATTCCTGGAGCATTGTTTTTTAGTCGGATCGCCGATAAAATTCCTCATCGAAAAGTCGGGATTATCATTGCCTTAGAAATTGTTGCAGCAGGTATGTTGTTGTTTACTGTTCAAACTACGAATCAAATGTTTCTAGTCTTTGGGGTAGTTGGTTATGGCTTCTTTGGTAAATTAGCGGTTGAACCAATCATTATTTCTTGGTTAGGTCAGTTTGCACCTAAGAAAAGTATTGCAACTACCTATGGTGTATTTAACTTCTTCGGAATGTCTGCTTCAGTGATTGTTCCTTCGCTGACAGGTTTAATTTCTGATGCTATGGGTTCCAAAGTTTATGCGTTTTATTTAGCGATTGGAATTATTTTAATCGGTACTACTGTATTCTTTGTGATTAACAAGGTAACTTCTGCGAAAGAATATGCGTCAAAGTTAAAAAGTGAATCAACTCTCTCATAGAAAAAAAGCCGTTGGAATTTTCCAGCGGCTTTTTATATGGCATTGATGATTTGTTGATAAATCTCAAGGTTTCTTTTGGTTACACTGCGATCAAAGTCATGCTCATTTGCTTCAATCGTTATCAATTGATTATTCAAAATTTGTTGACTGGCTTCAACCGAAGACTGATAAGGAACATCAGGATCTTCTGAACAATGAACTAAAATTGTTTTTGGAAATCTTTCCAAGTCCGTTTTTGTTAATGAAAACTGATTTGCTTCTTGGTGATTATTAAGCAACATAGTCTGCCAAGTACCAAATTGGCGAGCTGATAGATAGATAGGAAAACGTTTATCCATTTGGCCAGAAGTTAAAGGTTGTTTTTCTAAGAGATTTTCTACATCTAAAGGTAAAACTCGCGGATATTTATTATAAAAAGCATTAGGATAGTGAAATTCTTGCCAGTCCAAACGATTGTAGCCATAAAAACTGATAAAGGCTTTTGGTTGTTCACCCGATTTTAAAAGAAGTGATGCAAGATAAGCGCCAGCAGATCTTCCTAGCAAAATATAATCGTTTCCTAGTTTTAAGGTTTGAATTGTCTCCTTTAAAGTACGAAATATTTGATCTAACTTTGTTTCCGGTGCTAATAGGTAATCAATAGTAATAAAGGAATGGCCAGCTTCAAGGAATAAATCAATGTAAGCTTTTGGTAAATCTTCTCGTTCACCAAACACCAAACCACCACCATGAAGATAAACAATTGGTTCTTTGATGGGTTTCTTTGCTTCGTAGATGGTACCTTTTATCAGTAAGTGATCAAAACTATTTAAAGTGATTGTTTTCGGCATAAGTTTCCTCCTTAGTGATTTTATTTTATAGTAATTGAATTATCTCAAGACATTATGTCATTTACGCACAAAATATGCACGGGTTTTGTCTAAAGTCACCAATGATTGCAAGTTGGCAATCGCTTACAATAAAGATGTAAAATTAGACAGGAGGATTTTAAACATGAACTTAGCTGACGTATTGAAAAAAAGAATTGATGATTTATCTTCGATTGGGAATGATCCAACTGGTGGTATGACTAGACTTTTATACACAGATAGTTGGTTACAAGCGCAAAAATACGTTGAACAACAAGCCAAAGATTTTGATTTAAAGACACATTTTGATGAAGTTGGGAATTTATTCGGTCGCGTAGAAGGATCAGAACTACCCGCTGAAACAATTATGTCAGGTTCTCATATTGATACAGTTGTTAATGGTGGGAATTTAGATGGACAATATGGTGTGATTGCAGCAATGACCGCGATTGAATATTTGTTAGCTGAACACGGACAACCAAAACGTAGTTTGGAATTTATTTCAATGGCGGAAGAAGAAGGTAGTCGTTTTCCAACCGTCTTTTGGGGGAGTAAAAATTTCGTAGGTGAAGCAGATGTGGATGCAGTAAAAGATATCGCTGATTCTGAAGGCGCAAAATTTGTTGATGAAATGCACCGTCAAGGTTTTGACTTTAAAAAAGAACAAACGCGTCGGGACGATATTAAAGCCTTTGTAGAAATTCATATTGAACAAGGAAATGTTTTAGAAAACCAAAAATTACAAGTAGGTGTGGTCAATAATATTGCTGGACAACGCCGTTACAATATTAATTTAAAAGGTGAGGCCAATCATGCTGGAACAACACCGATGAGCTATCGCCATGATACCGTTTATGCTTTTTCTAAAATTTGTTCAGAAGCGATTGATCGGGCGAATGAAGTGGGTGATCCACTAGTATTGACTTTTGGTAAAGTAATTCCAAAACCAAATACAGTCAATGTTGTCCCAGGGGAAGTAGATTTCACAATGGATTGTCGTCATACAGATGCCGAATTCTTAAAAAAATTCACTGGTGAATTAGAAGAACGAATGACTGAAATTGCTAAGAGCATGGGCATCGAAATTACTATTGATCGTTGGATGGATGAAGCACCAGTACCAATGAATACAGCGATTGTAGAAACGATTGAGAAAAAAGCTGATGAAGGCAATTATAAATATCGCGTAATGCACAGTGGCGCTGGTCACGATTCGCAAGTGATTGCGCCACATTATCCAACAGCAATGATTTTCGTACCAAGCATTAATGGTATTAGTCACAATCCGGCTGAAAAAACAGAATTTCCAGATTTATTAGAAGGCGTAAAACTATTAGCTGATACATTATACGAATTGGCTTACAAATAAAAAAGAAGAGGCGATTAATCAATGGGTTACAAAAACGAACGAATGGGCTATCAAAAAGACTTATTAAGCTCACGAGCTGTCATTAAAAAAAATAATTATGCGTTAATTCCACATGATGGATTAGTCAATAATGTTCTTCCAGGCTTTGAAAATTGTGACATGTCTATTTTGGGATCACCAAAATTAGGTGCCGGTTTTGTTGATTACATCATCACTTTCCAAAAAGATGGAAAAAACTTAGCTGGTGTTGGTGGCGATGGTATCCAAACGTTAGCTTATGTCATTGAAGGGGCATTGAAAGTTTCTGATGGAGAAAAAGAATATGAATTGACTGCTGGTGGTTATGCTTATTTTACATCCGACCAAAAAATGTATCTAGAAAACAACCAAGAGACTGCAACAGAAGTATTTTTATATAAAAAACGTTATGAAGCTATTGATGGTTACGCAGCACATACAGTTGTTGGTAATACAAAAGACATTACACCAATTGAGTACGAAGGAATGAAAGATGTTTTGCTGTGGGATTTATTACCAAAAGATTTAGGCTTTGACATGAATATGCACATTCTTTCTTTTGAACCTGGTGCTAGCCATGCGTATATTGAAACTCATTATCAAGAACACGGGGCCTATCTGATTAGTGGACAAGGCATGTATAACTTAGATAATAATTGGTACCCAGTTGAAAAAGGCGATTATATTTTTATGAGTGCATATGTACAACAAGCAGCTTATGCAGTGGGACGTAAAGATCCTTTAGCATATGTATATTCAAAAGATTGCAATCGTGAACCTAGAATTTAAGGATGAAAATGATGGAAGAAACTATAAAATTAAAAACTCCAGAATTATTTGTATTAATTGAAAGAAAATTTAAACAAGCTGGTTTACCAGATGAACAAGCTAAAGAAGCAGCGAACCAGTTAGTTTTTGCCGATGCCTGTGGGATTCATTCCCACGGGGTCGTGCGATTAGATTATTATGCTGAACAAATTGCCAAAGGCGGAATTACGTTACATCCCGAAACAAAATTTGAACAGACCGGCCCATCCACAGCAATTTTTCATGGCGACAATGGCATGGGACAATTTATTTGTCGGCAAGCTTTAGAACATGGTTTTAAAATGGTTGCTGAATCTGGATTAGCTTTAGTCGGCGTTTCAAAAATGAGTCATAGCGGTGCTTTAGGATATTACTTGAAAAAAGCTGCCGAAAAAGGCTACATTGCTTTATCTATGTGCCAATCAGATCCAATGGTAGTTCCTTTTGGTGGGAGCGAAATTTATTTTGGCACCAACCCAATTGGTATTGGCGCACCTTGTGCTGATCGGCCACCAGTCGTTTTTGATATGGCAACTTCCGTTCAAGCTTGGGGGAAAATTTTAGACGCTCGTTCTAAAAAGCAAAAAATTCCAACTACTTGGGCAGTCGATAAAGATGGTAAACCAACAGATGATCCAATGAAAGTTCAAGGTCTATTACCAATCGCTGGTCCTAAAGGTTACGGCTTGATGATGATGGTGGATATTTTGGCAGGTGTATTGTTAGGATTGCCTTTTGGAAAACATGTGTCATCGATGTACGATGATTTAACGACTGGCAGAAATCTGGGACAAATTTTCCTATTAATCGATCCTAAAAGATTTACTGATCCACATGAATTCAAAATAAAAATCAAACAAATGGTCGATGAATTACACGAAAATAAACCGGCTGATGGTTTTGATCAAGTGTATTACCCAGGCGAATTAAGTCAAATAAAATATGAAACAAGTATTGAAGGCGGTATCGAAATTCCAACTTCAATTTATGAATATTTACAAAGTGAAACTGTCCATTTCAATCAATACAATGGAAAAGATGCTTTTGCGGAATAAAATTTGAAAGAGAGTGATTAATCACATGCTCCATACAATTATTGAAAAAAATAGCTACCAAGATTCCATCGTATTAATGCTATTAACCAATCATTTAGAAGCCATTGACGGTGTTAACAGTGTCTCAGTAATGATGGGTACACCTGCTAATAAAGATATTTTTAAAACAGCGGGACTTTATACTGATGAAGTTGAAACAGCAACACCAAATGACATGGTAGTTGTTGTTGATTTAGAAGATGCCTCAAAAATTGATGAATTATTAGAAACAGCTAAAGACTATCTTGAGGAACAAGGGAAAAAATCTCAAAACGATACCTCTGAAGAACATGTAAAAACGTGGGACAAAGCATTAGAAGTTGGAGCGGATACATCAGTTGCCATCATTTCTGTTCCAGGTGTTCATGCAGCTGGTGAAATTAAAAAAGCATTAGAAGCTGACAAACATGTATTTTGTTTCAGTGATAATGTGGCGATTGAAGATGAAAAAAGACTAAAAGACCTAGCTCATGAAAAAGGATTACTATTGATGGGACCTGACTGTGGTACAGGGATTATCAACGGTATTCCGATTGCTTTTGCCAATGTTATTCGTAAGGGAAATATTGGTGTAGTTGGTGCGTCAGGTACTGGAATTCAAGAAGTAACGACAATTATTCATAAATTAGGTGCTGGTGTGACACAAGCCATCGGTACTGGCGGTCGTGACTTAAAATCAGCAATTGATGGTGTTACCTTTAAAGATAGCGTGGCATTGATGGAAAAAGATCCTGATGTAAAAGTAATTGTCGCCATTTCCAAACCACCAGCAAAAGAAGTGCGAGATGATGTTTTAGATTTATTACGGGCAACATCAAAACCAGTTGTTGCAATTTTCTTAGGTGAAAAACCGGAAGCTCATGAAGAAGGTTTGTATCGTGCCCATACCTTAGAAGAAACGGCAGAACTCGCTGTTGAATTATTAAAGGGGAACGAAATTCCAACTTATGAAAAAACAGTGGATGTACCAGAAATTAAATTAACTGATCAACAAAAATATATTAAAGGCTATTATTCTGGTGGTACTTTAGCTTATGAAGCAGCTATGTTAATCAATGAAAGCTTAGAATTAGGCGCTGAAAGTGGTGCTGAAGGTTTTATCATGAAAAAAGATGGCTATGAAGTCATTGATTTAGGTGATGATATCTATACACAAGGTCGTCCTCATCCAATGATTGATGCTACAAAACGCAAAGAATTAATGGTTGAAGCCGGTCAAGATGCTGAAACAGCAGCAATCTTATTAGATATTGTTTTAGGCTACGGATCTCATGATGATATGGCTTCAGAATTAGCGCCAGGAATTAAAAAAGTTTTGGCTGATGCGAAAGCGGACAATCGTGAAATCGCAGTGATTGGCACGATTGTTGGAACTAATGAAGATCCTCAAGATATTGAAAAACAAAAAGAAATTTTAACAGAAGCTGGAGCAATCATTTGTGATAGTAATGCCCAAGCTGTACGGACAGCCTTAGCATTAGTTGGCAAACCTGTTTCTGAAGAAGTGAAACCAGTTAAAGCCAAAGCTGATACAGCAAGAACAGTACCAGAAATTCCAAAACAACTAAGAGATTTATTGTCAGCTAGACAGTTCTTAAATATTGGTTTGGCAAGCTTTACTAAAGCAATTATGACTCATGGTGGAAAAGCAGTTCAATTTGACTGGCGTCCAGTTGCGGGTGGTAATCCTGAATTGCAAAAGGCATTAGACTTTTTACAAAAAGTTTCATTGAAAGTTGAGGTATAAAAATGGTTTACAAAAATATTGATGAAGCAAATCAAGCAGTTGTTACAAAAATTATCGCAGGAGCACCTTTTTTATTAGATGTTGTACCTGCTAAAAGTGTCATCGATGAATTTAACCATGGCAAA
This sequence comes from Enterococcus alishanensis, assembly GCF_019218635.1. Taxonomy (GTDB): domain Bacteria; phylum Bacillota; class Bacilli; order Lactobacillales; family Enterococcaceae; genus Enterococcus_A; species Enterococcus_A alishanensis. The sequence continues at coordinate 25,719 of NZ_JAHUZB010000002.1, forward strand.
GTTTTATTACATGCTGGACCACCGATTACTTACGATAAAATGGTTGATCCAATTCAAGGTGCTTGTGTTGGAGCGGTTTTATTTGAAGGCTGGGTAGACAATGAAGAAGATGCCCGCAAATTAATGGAAAGCGGCGAAGTGAAATTAATTCCTTGTCATCATGTGGATGCTGTTGGACCAATGGGGGGAATTACTTCAGCAAACATGGCAGTTTTAGTAGTAGAAAATAAAACTGACGGTAATCGCGCCTACTGTACAATGAACGAAGGAATTGGTGCCGTTCTACGTTTTGGCGCTTATTCTAAAGAAGTTATCGATCGTTTGACTTGGATGAAAGATGTCTTGGCGCCAACTTTAAGTAAAGCATTAAAAGTTCGTGAACCATTAAATGTTAATGTTCTTGTCGCAAAAGCGATTGCTATGGGAGATGAATTTCATCAAAGAAACATTGCTGCTTCATTGGCTTTCTTAAAAGAAGTTGCTCCAAGTATTGTTTCTCTAACAAATGTTGATCAAAAAGAAAAAGAAGAAGTTATTCAGTTCTTAGCAGATACCGATCAATTTTTCTTGAATATAATGATGGCTTCCGCAAAATCTGTGATGGATGGCGCTCGAATGATCCAAGAAGGAACAGTCGTTACTGCAATGTGTCGAAATGGATATGAATTTGGTATTCGAATTGCCGGCATGGGAGACGAATGGTTTACTGGACCGGTGAATACGCCGCAAGGATTATATTTCTCTGGTTTTTCAGAAGCAGATGCAGCGCCTGATATGGGCGATAGCGCCATTACCGAAACTTTTGGTGTCGGTGGTATGGCGATGATTGCAGCACCAGCTGTGACGCGTTTTGTTGGCTCAGGTGGATTTGAAGATGCATTGAAAACTAGTGAAGAAATGACTGAAATTACTTTAGATCATAATCCTAACTTTGCAATCCCAACATGGGATTTTCAAGGAATTACTATCGGAATTGATGCTAGAAAAGTTGTTGAAACTGGAATTTTACCAGTGATTAATACTGGGATTGCCAATAAAAAAGCTGGAAAAGGACAAATTGGTGCCGGAACAGTAACACCGCCAATTGATTGTTTTGAAAAAGCAGTCTTGGCTTATGCAAAAAAATTAGGATTTGAGGCTTAAAAAATGAAACGGATAGCTGCAACCAGTGACCAAAGTTTTCCAAGGAAAGCAACAGACTGGGTAGTTCATAGTACTTTTGATAAAACTTTTAATTTAACGGATTTAAAGCAGCCAAAAATGTTGGCTTTAATGGCAACTGGTGAAAAAATTGTGCCTGGTGGTATCTATTTATCGCAAAAAGATTTCCGCGAAATTCGACAAGCTTTGCCAAAAGTTGAATCCATTAAAAGTACAGAAAATCAATTATTTATTGAAACAGTCGGTGCCGATTGGGAAATTGCTATTTCTCCGAGTGAACAAACCATCTTATCGGTGAAGGGAATAAAATCTGTGCAAGCTGAAAAATTGCTGGCAGCAGGTCAAAAAATTTCTGCAGTAACTGGCTTCAGTTATCCTTTAGCTTCATTTGGCGATCCACAAAACAATCCATATTTTCAAATGATGCGAGAATTTAATCAAGGAAATGAGCTTCAAAAAGTTGTAGATTATTTAATCGGTAGAGGTCGTGGACTAACACCGGCAGGCGATGATTTTTTATTGGGCTGGCTTTTTGTTGATTGGTTGAATAATCAATCAACTACCTTGACTAAAGCAGTTTATAACAGAGTAGAAAATAATCAATTTACCACAGATGTGAGCCGCAATTTTTTAACTAGAGCAATTAATGGTGAATTTAGTCAACCTTTGTTGGCGGTCGCTGATTTTTTAACAGAAACGGAAAATACATATGATCTTGCAGAACTTATTCAAGCGGTCGTCGACTATGGCAGCACGTCTGGTCTCGATACTTTAGCAGGAATATTATCAGGATTATTACTAATAAGAGGAGTGAAATAATGGCAAAAAGAGTCGTAATGGCAATTGGCGGAAATGCAATTTTACAGCCAGGTCAAACCCCAACTTTCGATAATCAATTAAAAAATACTCAAACTTGTGCCAATCAAATTGCACGAGTAGAATCTTTAGACTATGAAGTAGTTTTAACTCATGGAAATGGTCCACAAGTAGGAAATATCTTACGTCAAAATGAATTGGCTGAAGAAGTTGTCCCAGCAGCACCATTAGATGCTTGTAATGCTGAATCACAAGGATTTATCGGTTACATGCTAGAACAAAGCATTAAAAATGCTTTAGAACAAAAACATTCCACAGCTAATGTGGTGACTTTGTTGACACAAACAGAAGTTGATAAAAATGATGCAGCTTTTAAAGCACCAGATAAACCAATTGGTATTTTTTATTCTGAAGAAGATGCTAAAAAAATGACTGAAACAAAAGGCTGGGAAATGGTGGAAGATGCTGGCCGTGGTTATCGTCGAGTTGTACCTTCACCTTATCCACAATCAATTCATGGTGTAGAATCGATTACTCATTTGTTAAATCAAAATATCATCGTGATTGCTGGCGGTGGTGGGGGCATTCCTGTTCACCGAAATAATGCTGGCTTATTAGAGGGCATTGAAGCGGTTATTGATAAAGATCGTACTGGTAAAAAATTAGCGGAGCAGTTAGATGCGGATATCTTTATGATGTTAACTGACGTAAGCAACGTGTATATCAATTATGGTAAAGAAAATCAGCAAAAATTAACGGATATCAGTGTTTCAGAGGTTGAAAAACACATCGCTGATGGACAATTCGCCGCTGGTAGTATGGGGCCGAAAATTGAAGCTGCTGTAGATTTTGCTAAATCTGGACGAACAGCGATTATTTGTGCTTTAGATGAAGCTGATTTAGCGTTGCAAGGGAAAGCTGGAACAAGAATTTCTCTAGCAGCTGTTCCACAAGGCGCAGTTAGTTAATAAAAAGGAGTGCTGAAATTCAGCACTCCTTTTTTTAGTTCTCAGATAACTCTAAAGCAACTCGTAAAATAAGATTGCTTTCAGGATCGGTAATTGATAAATCTAATAATTCTTCACATTGATTGATGCGATATTTAATCGTATTACGGTGTAGAAACAAGACTTTGGCGGTTTTAGTGATTTCGCAGTTGAAATCCAAAAAGGTTTTTAAGGTTTTACGCAATTCTTGGAAAGTTGGTTCGACTGGATAAGCCAATTCTTTCAGATTTTTTTCACAGAAGTAATGAACATCCTTATCACCAATTTTTTTCAATAATCCTGCTAAGCCTTTTGGTTGAAAGTGCTGAACCAAAGGTGCATCGACTAACTGGTCACAGTTTTCCAAAGTTTGGGATGCTTCGATATAGGAATTGGTCAGCTCATCTAAAGTCTGGTAAGCATTTCCTAAAGCAAATTTAATTTGAATAGGTAAAAGTGTGTGTAATTCTTGTGAGAGATCCTCTAAGACTTGCGTGATGCCTTCATGTTCATTTTGAAAAATCAAGACACTTTCGTTACGGTTTTTTAATTTGAAAAGTGCGACATCCCGCATTTTTAGGGGAAGATTTTCTTTTAACCAATTTAAAATGATTTGAGCTTCTTCTTGTTGATAACGTTCACGAGTTTGAGTTGTTTGGTCAGTTGTAAAATAAACGATGGCAATCTGATAGTAATTATTGCCCACTAATCCATAGTTCTTACCTAAATCCAACCAGTTTTGTTGTTCGGTAGAGGTTCGTTGATAAGCATCCAACATTTGATTAAGAAAGTCGGTCTTGAGATTATCATAAGACTCCTCAACTTTTTGATTTTTATAGAGAATAAAAGTTAAGACTAACAAGGCTTGTTCTATAGCAAATTCAGAGATTGGATAGGGCATTTTTTCTGGCTCAAGAATGATTAAATAATAAGGAAAATAATTGTTAACATGAATCGGCATAGCCGAGATTTGCAACGGTTTGCCGTCAATGTCCTGAATGACTAGCGCCTGTTCTTCTTGATCAATTCGCTTGAAATTTTTTTGTGATAATTGGTCGACATAAAAGGATGCTGGTTTTTGTGTGCCGGAAAAATGTTTAGAATGAGCAATTACTTTGTGCCAAGGGTTCAGTAAAATAATGGGTGTATTTAAAATTTTACCGAACTCAGCGATAAAACGAGCATTATTAACATCATGGGTCAATAAGTAAGAAAATCTTTTTTGAACATCAAAGGCGAAGGCCATCTGCTGAGTTTTTGAATCCCATAAATAACTCAGCATTTGGTGAAGTAAGCCACCTAAAGGCTGTGTACTAGGAATCTTAATCAAAGGTAAATTGACTTCAGAAGCATAGGCAATAACTTCAGGATGAATTTCCTCAATAAAGCGACCGACTTTAATTCCTAAAGCAACACATTTAATTGGAATTAAAGAGTCGATTAATTTTTTTATTTTTAACTGATCATCACGATAGATCATGGCAGTTGTTAAAACAATGGCATTTTCAGGAATAAAATTGGCAACGTCTGGTGTTTCCGTAATTTCAACAGTTTCCAATGGACGATTCAAATCTTTATGGGTGGATAAAACTTCTAAATCTGAAAATCTAGGCAAAGTTAACAGATCATTAAGCGTTTTCAAAATAATAACCTCCATTCTATCTACTATTATATAGAATAATTCATCTTGACACAAAAATTATTTATACAAAACAGATAAAAAAAGCGTTTGAATAGTGCAAAGTGACTAATGAAAGTAAAACGATTTCATTGGATAATAAAGATGAAAAAAACGAAATGAGGGATATTAATATGTATCAACAACCAGTATTTACTAAAAGAACAATCATGACGCCTGGACCGGTCGAAGCACATCCGTCAGTTTTAAGACAAATGGGACAAACAATCTTAGGTCAATTTGATCCAGAATTTTTACAAATCATGGACGAAGTCAAAGAAATGCTAAGAGTACCTTTCCAAACGAAAAATGAACAAGCTTTCGCTATCGATGGAACTTCTCGTTCTGGATTAGAAACAGGCTTGTTTGCCTTAATCGAACCAGGAGACAAAGTATTGGTTCCTTGTTATGGTCGTTTTGCTTATCTATTAGGCGAAATTTGCGAACGGGCACATGCCGATGTTGTTTACTTAGAAAAAGATTGGGAAGCGCCTTTTGCTGAAGCAGATGTGATTGCTGCAATCAAAGAACATCAACCCAAAATTGTTGCCATGGTCCATGGAGAAACAGCCAATGCCCAAATGCAACCATTAGCTGAAATCGGTCAATTTTGCCGTGAAAATGATATTTTCTTCGTTGTTGATATGGTGGCAACATTCGGTGGTACTGAAACAAAAGTTGATGAATGGCAAATTGATTTAGCTGTAGCAGGCACACAAAAATGTTTGAGTGTTCCTTCTGGTTTATCTTTAATTACTTACAATGATCGTGTACAAAAATATGTAGCTGGCCGTTACCAAAAAGAATTGGGTTTAGGTGCTGATGCTAGAAATGACCGCCATATCCAAAGTAATTATTTAGATCTATCACAATTGGAAAAATATTGGGGACCTGAACGTTTAAACCATCATACAGAAGCAACTACTATGATTTATGGTTTACATGAAGGTTTACGTTTATTGTTACAAGAAGGTATCGAAAATGCTTATGCTCGCCATCAAGAAAATAACCGAATCTTAACTGAAGGTATGCAAAAAATGGGCTTGAAAATGTTTGGGAACGAAGGAACAAAAACACCAACTGTTATCCCAGTATTAATTCCTGAAGGTATTGATGGCGAAAAAGTTCGTGCTTTATTGTTAGATCACTATAAGATTGAAATTGCTTCATCTTTTGGTGATTTAAAAGGAAAAATCTGGCGTGTTGGTAACATGGGTTATAGCAGCCGTAAAGAAAACGTATTGTCATTCTTAAGTGCTTTTGAAACAGTTTTAAAAAATCAAGGTTATCAATTTGAAGTTGGGGCTGGCAGTAGCTATGCCTTGTCAGAATACGCAAAATAAATTTTTAAAGGATTGTTTCGTAAAAAAAAATTATGAGACAGTCCTGATTTTTAGGAAATGATTTATCCAAAATGAATGGTTTAAGTGTTGGATAATAATTTTCTTGCAGTGAAATTAGGAGGAAAAAGGAAATGGAAGAAAAGGCGACAACGAGTACGACTTTTGCTTATTGGAAAAAGATTGTTATTCTATTATGTTTAGGCTGGGTCACTATTTGGATTTACCGGTCAGCATTATCACCTGTTTACCCACAAATTCGTGAATCTTTAGGTGGAAATGTTTCAGATACAGCATTAGGCTCAATCTCAAGTTTTTATTTTTTAGGCTATGTCATTATGCAAATTCCCGCTGGTTTTTTAGTTGATAAAATTGGTAAGAAAAAAGTGTTACTGCCCGGCTTTATTGTTTTTGGGTTAGCGGCGTTATTAATTTCACAAGCCAGTTCAATTGCAGTTATTTATGCAGGTAGTTTGCTTGCTGGTTTAGGTTGTGGTTCATTTTACGGATCGGCCTATTCATTGACTTCTCAAAATATTCCAAAAGACAAAAAAAGTTTTTCTACGGCAATTGTTAACAGCGGATCAGCTGTAGGGTCTGGTTTAGGTTTAATTCTTTCTAGTTATTTAGTTGCGCAAAAAGGATTGCCTTGGCAAACAATGATGTATATTACAGCCTTTATGGTAGTTTGTATGCTGGTTGCTTTTACAGTTATCGTGCGGAACCATAAAGATGATATGCGGGCTCTTCAAATCGCTGAAGAAGCTGAAGCTAAAGCAGAAAAAGTTGAAAGTGAACCAGTTACTAAACAAAAAGTTTCATTTTCAAAATTATTCTCTTTAAAAATGATTAGTGTTTATATTTTATATTTTGCAACTTGTTATGGCTATTATATGACAGTTACTTGGTTACCAAATTTCTTAGGAACTGAACGTGGTTTCCAAGGTGCAGCAATTGGTTTTTCTGCTTCATTAGTAGCGTTTGCATCTATTCCAGGAGCATTATTCTTTAGCCGTTTAGCGGATAAATTTATGCACCGTAAAGTTCAGTTTATTATCGTATTAGAAGTTTTAGCTGCTTTAATGCTGTTATTTACAGTTCAAGCAACCAATGCGACTTTCCTATTGATTGCATTAATTTTATACGGATTTTTAGGGAAACTAGCTGTTGAACCAATTATCATTGCGTGGCTTGGGGAAAATGCGCCGCAAATTGGTATCGGTACAACCTTAGGCGTATTTAATTTCTTTGGCATGATGTCTTCAGTAATTGCTCCAGCATTGACTGGTGGGATTTCTGATGTCACTGGTTCAAAAGTAATGGGCTTTTACATCGCGGTCATTTTATTAGTCGTAGGGGCTGTTGCCTTCATGCTAGTGAACATTAAAAATAAAGCAAAAGCTTAAAATCTAAGAAATATGGAGTGCTTATTTGAGAAAAATTCTCGGATAAGCATTCTTTTTTTCATTCTAAAAATGATATTGTGATATTTATCACATTTGTACAAAAAGAAAAAGAGAATTGTTTAGTAGAGCTAAAGTAATCGTTTTCTTTATTGGTTATTCTATAGTCAAGCAATCAGTAATTAAAGGAGATGGATAAAAATGTCACAAGCAAAGCTAGAGGGAAGAATTTTTAAATTAGATGAAATTGCTCAGTTTGATGAAGCGGCTGCTAAAAAGAATTTTTTCTATGAGACAGAAAGGACAGCCGGAGCCATTTGGTGTTTACATCCGGGTCAAGAATTAGTTGAACATTCCCACAAGGCAGCTGATGATTTATGGATTTGTTTAAGAGGAAAAGGCACTTTTTATCCTGGTGATGATGCTGAAGTTGAGATTTCAGCCGGAGACATGATTATTTCAAAACCAGGTGATCATCATGGGGTGAAAAATACTGGTGATGAACCTTTTATGTTTATCGGCGTTGCAGGACCAAATCCTTTAGATTTTATCCCAAATAAACCACAATAATAAAATAATTGGAGGCATAAAAATGGAAAAAGATGTATTAGTAATGATCCCAGGACCAACACCGGTGGTTCGTTCAATTCAAAATGAAATGGCTAGAGATGTCCAAGCTTTTGGTGATCCTCGCTTTGTAAAAGACTATAAAGAATTAATTGATGATTTAGGTGAATTATTTAATTGCTCTGGTCAAACATTCCCCCTAGCAGGTACAGGGACTTTAGGAATGGAAATGGCGATTGCTAATGTAACGAAACCCGGTGATAATGTTTTAGTTGTTTCCAATGGATTCTTCGGAGATCGCTTTATTGAAATTTGCCAACGTCGCCAGTTAAATGTTGATGTATTAGCAGCTGATTGGGGCACTGTGATTACACCAGAACAAATTGATGCGCAATTAGCTAAAAAAGATTACACGGCTATCACTGTTAGTCATGTGGATACGTCAACTGCTGTGGTAGCACCAATTGCTGAAATCGGAGAAGTCCTAAAAAAATATCCAGAAACAATTTATATCGTTGATGGTGTGGCTGCAACAGGTGCAGAATATGCTGATGTAGATGGCATGAATATTGATATTATGTTTACTGGTTCGCAAAAAGCTTTTGGTGTTAGTCCTGGAATGTTTGTTTTATGGGCGAGTCAAAAAGCTTTAGTTAAACGTCAATCTTTAGGAACGATTCCAGATTATTATATTGATTTTGAAAAATGGTTGCCAATCATGCAAGACCCAGGAAAATACTTCGCAACTCCTGCTGTAAATTTAGTTTGGGCAATGAAAGAAGCGACGGCGATTATCAAAGAAGAAGGTGTCTTAGCACGCAGTAAACGTCACGAACAAAATGCTGCCGCTGTTCGAGCTGCGCTGACTTCGATTGGTTGTAGAATTTTAGCTACTGAAGGTCGCCAAGCTTCTAGTTTAAGTAATGTCATCTATCCTGAAGGAATGAATGATCTTGAATTTAGAAATACAATGTATGACAATGGCGTTATTGTAGCAGGTGCATTAGGTGCTTATGCTGGTAAAGCTTTTAGATTAGGTCATATGGGAAATATTACGGAGCAAGATATGGTGAAAGTTTTAGGCGTTTTAGAAAAATCTTTCAATGCTTGCGGCTTAAAGGTTCAACCAGGAGCAGCAGTTGGAAAATATATGGCAGAAATGTCTCACGCAGTTGTAGCTGTCTAAAAAAATAATTATCAAGAGAGGTAGAAAATAATTTCTATCTCTCTTTCTTTGCATTTTTCATTGAGAACGGTATCATAAATATATTAGAAAACAAAGGAGAATTGCGATGAAAAGCTTAAACAATGTGCGGGTTGAAACAAAGTATTTAGAAAATGCTGGCTTTACTTATGGGACGGCAACGGAATTAATGGATATAAAAATTGATGATGGGAAAATTATTGCCTTTGAAAAAGCAAAGAATCAACCTATCTCTGCAGAAGACATCGATGGTAACGGGCAATTATTGTTACCGAGTATACGTGAAATGCATTGTCATTTTGATAAAAGTAAACTAGGCGTCCCTTGGGAACCCATCAAGTCAGCAAATTCAATTGTTGAACGGTTTACGCAAGAATTGATTGATTTAGAAAATTTGGAGTTGTCGTTTGCTGAACGAATGGATAATTTAATCAAATTAGAATTAGCGAACGGGGTGACTTTTTTCCGTTCTCACATTGATGTCCATCCTAAAATTGGTCAAAAATATTTACAGCAGACACTAGAATCATTGGAAAAATATCATGGTAAGTTCGGTTATGAGTTGGTAGCTTTTCCGCAACATGGTCTATTATTATCTAATGCCTATGAAGAAATGAAGACAGCTTTACAAAACGGCGCTACAATCGTCGGCGGGGTCGACCCAGCTTCATTAGATGGAAATTTTGAAAAATCATTGCACCAGACTTTTGAATTGGCAACTCGTTTTGATGTGCCAATTGATATTCATATTCATGATCGTAATCAAGCAGGATATGATACCTTTAAAGAATTGTTGCGACTAACAAAACAAAGTGGTTGGCAAAATCGTGTGACAATCTCTCATGGTTTTGGTTTGCGAGATATACCAAAAGATCAAAAAACAGCATTTTTTACTGAACTTGCACAGACAGGTATTTCTGTTTTTTCTAGTGTACCTTTAGATGGTGTCATTCCACCATTAGCAGAATTACGGCAAGCAGGGGTCAATATTGCATTAGGCTGTGATAATGTTTACGACTCATGGTCTCCTTTTGGTGATGGCAATGTTTTAGAAAAATTGAATCGCTACAATGAAATCTTTAAACAAACGAGCCAACAACAATTAAGCGATAGTTTAGAATTAGTGACTGGCAAACAAACATTTGGTGAAAATAGTTGGTTAAAAGTTGGAGCCCCAGCAGATTTCGTATTAACTGATAGTAGCTGTAGTGCTGAATTTGTCGCTAGAAAAATACCGGTTAATTTGAGCTTGTATCGTGGAAATGTTACATTTAGCAAAGAATAGTTTTGTTTCGAGGGGGAAATCAAGTGGAAAAATACGTCATGGCAATCGACCAAGGAACCACCAGTTCGCGGGCAATTATTTTTAATCAACAAGGTAAGAATGTGGCTTCTTCTCAAAAAGAATTTACTCAATATTTTCCCGAAGATGGTTGGGTAGAGCACGATGCAAATGAAATTTGGAATTCAGTACAATCGGTGATTGCTGGCGCTTTTATCGAATCAGATATTAAACCTTTTCAGATTGTTAGTATTGGTATCACGAATCAGCGCGAGACGACAGTTGTATGGGAAAAAGACACTGGTCGTCCAATTTATAATGCGGTAGTTTGGCAGTCTCGACAGTCAGCAGAAATAGCCGATCAATTAAAAGTTGCAGGCTACGAAAAATATTTTCATCAAAAAACGGGGTTAGTGATTGATGCTTATTTTTCAGCGACAAAAATTCGTTGGATTTTAGATCATGTTCCTGGCGCCCAAGAAAGAGCTGAAAACGGAGATTTGTTGTTTGGTACAATCGATACTTGGTTGTTGTGGAAATTAACTGGCGGACAAGCCCATGTGACTGATTATTCAAATGCAAGCCGAACGATGTTGTTTAACATTAATCAATTACAATGGGACCAAGAAATTTTAGAATTGTTGAACATTCCTCAAATTATGCTACCTAGAGTGGCAACTAATTCAGAAGTATATGGAATGACTCAAAGTTATCATTTTTATGGTGGTGAAGTACCAATTGCTGGCATGGCAGGTGACCAGCAAGCCGCTTTATTTGGTCAATTAGCTTTTGATGCTGGTATGGTAAAAAATACTTACGGTACAGGCTCATTTATTGTCATGAATACTGGTGAAACACCACAGCTATCTAAAAATAATTTACTGACTACTATCGGTTACGGTATTAATGGAAAAGTCTATTATGCATTAGAAGGAAGTATTTTTGTGGCGGGTTCTTCCATCCAATGGCTGCGTGATGGTCTAAAAATGTTAGAAAAGGCCAGTGATTCAGAAAAATTTGCAGAGGCTTCCACGAATGACAATGAAGTGTATGTTGTTCCGGCCTTTGTAGGATTGGGTGCGCCTTATTGGGATCAAGAAGCTAGAGGTGCGATGTTTGGCTTAACCCGCAGTACAACCCGAGAAGATATTGTGAAAGCCACTTTACAATCCATTGCCTACCAAGTTCGAGATATCATAGACACGATGGAAGAAGATACGGGAATTGAAATTCCTGTATTAAAGGTTGATGGTGGAGCGGCTGATAATAAATATTTAATGCAATTTCAATCTGATATTTTAAATCTACCTATACGGCGGGCAAATAATTTAGAGACCACTGCTTTAGGTGCTGCATTATTAGCGGGATTAGCTGTTGGTTTTTGGCGGGATTTGAATGAAATTAAAAAATTGGATCAAGGTGGTAACATGTTTGAACCAAAGATGGCTGAGGTTACAAGAGAGAAACTTTATCTCGGCTGGAAAAAAGCCGTTTCAGCAACACAAGCCTTTGACTAATCCATTCAGCAAAAAAAGCGAATATTTTAACGATTTATGCTCCTCTTTGCTATAATTAAGTGAAAGGGGAGTTTTTAATGGGAAAAGAATTTAAGCTGTTTGAAAAAATAGTTAGCACGATTATTGATGTTGTGCTGGCAATATTAGTTCTCGTTGTCCTAGTAGTCATGGTGGAGGCAGTTTATACGATTGTGCGCCATGTTATTCCTTTAGAGTCTATTTCTGAATTATCAATCTTAATTGAAGAAGTAGCGACTTTATTTATTTTGTTAGAAATTATTTTAATGCTGATGCGTTACGTTAAAGAAGGACATCATATTCCAGTGCGCTATTTAATTTTAATTAGTATTACAGCAATTTTACGGGAATTATTATTAGCTCACGGTAGTGGTGTGGAAACTTTATTCTTATCCATGGCCATTTTAGTTTTAGTTTTAGTATTATTTGTTTTAGAAAAAGTCAAAGCTTTCCATTCTGCAGCAGACGATGGAGATACTTTTGACTAAAAATTTGGAGGTAAAAAATGTTATTACGATTAATTGTTGGAGCAATCATCGGTGCAATTGGTGGTGCAATTGCTGGTAGAGAAAATAAAGCTGGTTGTGTTTTTAATATTATTGCTGGCTTAGCTGGCTCTTATATTGGTGAAATGATTTTTGGCCATTGGGGTCCGCATATAGCTGGGATGGCTTTAGTTCCTTCCATTTTAGGAGCAGTAATTATTGTGGCAGTTGTATCATTTATAACGAGTCGTTACTGATAACAAATAAGTTATCAGTTTTTTTGTGAACTCTTAAGATTGTTTCCAATAACTTTGGTATAATGGTGAATGGGTGATGAAGATGATTAAAAGAACAGAAAAGCTAAGAGAATTAATGAAAAAAGAAGTCGTTGATAGTTATTTAGTAACCAGTCCAGCAAATCTTAGATATTTAACTAACTTTACTGGGACAGCTGGGATGGCATTAATTACTTTGGAAGAAGCTTATTTTATTACTGATTTTCGTTACATGGAACAAGCGGCTGAGCAAGTGGCAGATTTCACTATTTTACAGCATAGTGGAAATATTGTTGAGACAATTATAGACATTATTGAAAAAAATCAATTGCAAGTCCTAGCTTTTGAAGATACCCAAATGACCTTTGCTGATTACACCGTTTTTGAAGAAAGTTTAGCGATTGAATTATCTCCAGCTAGCGGTCTGATTGAAAGTTTGAGAGAAATTAAAGATGATGACGAAGTAGCTATTATAAAAAAAGCGTGCACGATTGCTGATGCAGCGTATGAATATATTTTAAAAACAATTCGACCTGGTATGACGGAGATTGAAGTTGCTAATCAAATAGATTTTTATATGCGGTCTTTAGGTGCAACAGGTGTTTCTTTTGATACAATCGTGGCTAGTGGCATTCGTTCTGCATTACCTCATGGTGTAGCGAGTGAAAAAGTTATTACGCCGGGAGATATGATTACTTTAGATTTTGGTTGTGTTTATCAAGGCTATGTTTCTGATATTACTCGCACTTTTGCAATTGATGATCCTGGTGAAGAACTAAGGAAAATTTATCAAATTGTACTTGATGCTCAGTTGGCGGTTTTAGATGCTGCACAGGCTGGTGTAAGTGGTGCACAATTAGATGGTGTAGCACGAGATATCATTACAACTGCTGGTTATGGTGAAAATTTTGGACATTCGACCGGTCACGGTATTGGACTAGAAATTCATGAAGGACCACTCTTATCTCGCCGAAATGACCAACTAGTAAAAGTGGGAAATGTTGTAACTAATGAACCAGGCATTTATATTCCAAATCTTGGTGGCGTTCGGATTGAAGATGACTTATTAATTCTGGCAGAAGGCAATCAAATTTTAACTGAGAGTTCAAAAGAGTTAATCATTCTCTAGTAGTAGCAAGAAAATAAAAGAAATGATAAACTAGGAAGATAGCAACACAGGGAGGAAACACGAAGAATGATTTCAGTAAATGATTTTAAAACAGGCTTAACAATTGAATTTGATGGAGATATATGGCGTGTCGTTGATTTTCAACACGTGAAACCTGGTAAAGGTGCGGCTTTTGTTCGTTCAAAATTAAAGAATTTACGCACTGGTGGGGTACAAGAAAAAACCTTTCGTGCCGGGGAAAAAGTTGCGAAAGCACAAATCGATAATCGTAAGATGCAATATCTTTATGACGATGGGACCAACCATGTGTTTATGGACGTAAATAGTTACGATCAAATTGAAATTCCTCATCAACAAATTGAAGCAGAAATGCAGTATGTTTTGGAAAACACTGAAGTCAATGTGATTATGTATGGTTCAGAAATTTTAGGTGTGGATTTACCAAACACCGTGATATTAACAGTTGCAGAAACAGAACCGAACATTAAAGGGGATACCTCATCAGGCGGTGGAAAACCAGCTGTTTTAGAAACTGGACTAACTGTAAACGTCCCATTTTTTATTAACCAAGGAGACAAATTAGTGATTAATACCACTGATGGCAGTTACGTCTCACGAGCTTAAAAATTTTGACAGATTATAGGAGCGATAAATATGGCAGAAGAAGAAAAATTAATTTTAGGTCAACCACAAGAACTTGGTGAAATTATTATTGCCCCAGAAGTGATTGAAGTAATCATAGGGATTGCTGCTGCAAAAGTTGAGGGTGTTTATGCAATGCGGGGCACTTTAGCTAGCAATGTGAATCAATTATTAGGTAAAAACACTCACGGTAAAGGCGTTTATTTAACTAATGATGAAGATGGCTTAAAAGTTGATTTATATACTTATTTAGAATATGGGACTTCTGTTCCTAAAGTTGCAATGGCTATGCAAGAACGAGTGAAACAACAAGTTTTATTCATGACTGATGTAGCTTTACAAGAAGTCAATATCCATGTTGTTGGCGTAGTTGCTGAAAAAATGGAGCAACCGACGTTACAAGAATTATTTAATGATGAAGAGGAAGAAAATGAGTAAAGAACTATCTCGCCACGAGATTCGGGAAAAAGCATTACAAGCTTTATTTCCTTTAGATTTTAATCAAGAACTAACTAAAAAAGATGCGATTAACCATGCTTTGAGTTTGGATCAAATGGATTTTGTTGCTGAGGATGAAGAAGATTTTATCCCAGTATATTTAGATGAATTAGTGGGTGGTGTTGTGGCCCATCAAACTGAAATTGATGAAATCATCAAAAAGCATTTACGTACCAACTGGTCAATCAATCGAATTGCCAAGATGGATTTAATTATTTTACGGTTGGCGATCTATGAGATGCTTTATAATGAGGCGGTTCCTAATAAAGTCGTACTAAATGAAGCGATTGAACTAGCAAAAACTTTCAGTGATGAGACTTCACGAAAATTTGTGAATGGTACATTATCAAAAATTATGAACGAGCTAGACAAATAAGCAATTACTGGAGCTGAGATGAGTCTTTTTTAAGAATTTATCTGAGCTCCATTGCTATAATTATGAGGAAGTGAAGGTATGTCAGTGTTAATTAACGGGAAAGAATTAGCAGATAAATTACAAGAACAAACAAAAAGAGAAGTACGTGAGCTGGAAAAACAAAAAATACGTCCAGGATTGGTTGTTTTAATTGTAGGGGACAATCCAGCAAGTCAAATTTACGTAAAAAATAAATCATTGGCAGCCGAACGAATTGGGATTTATTCAAAAGAGCAGCATTATTCAGCTGACATTACTGAAGATGAATTAATTAAAGAAATTCAAATTTTCAACCAAAACGATGATTTTCATGGGATTTTAGTTCAATTACCATTACCTGAGCATATTAATGCAGATCGAGTGTTATTAGAAATTAATCCGATTAAAGATGTTGATGGTTTTCACCCAATGAATTTAGGTCGATTATTGGCTGGGGTACCCCATACAATTCCTTGTACGCCTTATGGCATAATGAAGATGTTTGAAGCCTATAATATTGATTTAACGGGTAAACGTGCGGTTATTTTAGGACGTAGTAATATTGTTGGTAAACCAATGGGTATTTTGATGTTAGCAAAAGATGCCACAGTCACTTATGCCCACTCTAAAACAGAAAATTTGATTGAAGTTTGCCGGGAGGCAGATATTTTAGTTGTAGCCATTGGGCAGGGACATTTTGTGACTAAGGAATTTATTAAACCGGGTGCGGTTGTAATTGATGTAGGCATGAATCGAAATGAGTCTGGGAAATTGATTGGTGATGTAAAATTTGACGAAGTGGAACCTTTGACAAGTTATATTACTCCTGTTCCACGAGGGGTTGGTCCAATGACAATAACTATGCTGATGCAGCAAACAGTTGAAGCTTGTCGTCGTCAGAAATTTGGTGAGTAAATGGCACAAGAATATCTAACAGTAACTGCTTTAACAAAATATATTAAACGTAAATTTGATGCTGATCCTTATTTAGAACGGGTTTATTTAACTGGGGAAATTTCCAATTTTAGAAATCGTCCCAACAGCCATCAATATTTCAGTTTGAAAGATGATCGGGCTAAGATCTCAGCTATGATGTTTAAAGGCGCTTTTCAAAAATTGAAATTTGCCCCTAAAGAAGGAATGAAGGTTTTAGTCGTTGGACGGATTGCTTTATATGAAGCAAGTGGGGATTATCAAATCTATGTTGAACACATGGAACCAGATGGTGTGGGTGCACTATATCAAGCATTAGCAGAACTGCGAGAAAAATTAAGCAAGGAAGGCTTATTTAATTTGCCCAAAAAAACCTTGCCGCGTTTTCCTAAAAAAATTGCAGTTCTGACAAGTCCTAGTGGGGCAGTGATCCGGGATATTATTACGACTGTCAAACGACGTTATCCGATAGTACAGTTAATTTTGCTGCCAACTGTTGTACAAGGTGATCGAGCAGCTGCCGATATTGTTAAAAATATTCAGCGGGCTGAGCAGCTTGACGTAGATACCATGATTATTGGACGTGGTGGCGGCTCGATTGAGGATTTGTGGCCATTTAATGAAGAAATAGTTGCTCGAACAATTGCAGCAAGCCCTATTCCGATTATTTCGTCAGTTGGTCATGAAACTGATACAACTATTGCCGACTTAGTAGCAGATGTTCGTGCGGCTACACCAACAGCAGCTGCTGAATTAGCAGTGCCTGTTTTAAATGAAGAGGTCTTAAAAATCAAAGATAAGCAAACTCGTTTGGAACAAGCTTTTTTAAATCAGTTAGCACGCAAGAAAGAACGTTATGATCGGTTGATGGATTCTTATATATTCCGGCAGCCAAATCGCTTATATGAAAATCAAAGCATTCAGTTAGATCGGTTAAATCAAAGCTTAAAACAGAATATGCGTAATCTTTTAAATACTTCAGAAAAGGCCTGGTT
This sequence comes from Enterococcus alishanensis, assembly GCF_019218635.1. GTDB lineage: Bacteria > Bacillota > Bacilli > Lactobacillales > Enterococcaceae > Enterococcus_A > Enterococcus_A alishanensis. Next base: position 43,042 of record NZ_JAHUZB010000002.1, read on the forward strand.
GGAGCTACATAATCAATTAGAGAAAAATACGCCTATTAATCGCGTCAATCAAAATCAGCAAAACTTGCGCTTTTTGCAACAACGTTTAAATCAATCATTTAGCCAACTGATGAATCAAAAAGAACAAGCGCTGAAAAATGCAATGGTTGCATTAGATTTACTCAGTCCTTTAAAAACAATGAGTCGTGGATTTACTTATACAACTAAGGAAAATCAATTCATTAAATCTGTCAGTCAATTAACACTTCAAGACCAAATAAAGATTCATTTTAGCGATGGAGAAGTGTTAGCAGAAATCAAGGAAGTCAAGGAGGAAAAATAGTGGCGAAAGCAGCAGATAAAGAAGTCAGCTTTGAAGCATCATTAGCAGAACTAGAAACAATTGTAACAAAATTAGAGTCAGGTGACGTACCTTTAGAAGAGGCTCTAACAGTTTTTCAAAGAGGGATGGTTTTAAGTAAGCAGTGCCAAGATACTTTAACAAAAGCGGAAGAAACACTGACTAAAATGATGACCGAAAATGATCAACTGGTACCTTTTGAAGGTGAGGAACAATAAATGCTGATTGATTTTTCAGAAAAAAATCTTCCGCAAGTGGAAAAAGAGATGCTTGAATATATCGAAAAGAATACATTAAGCAATTCACTAAAAGAAAGTATGAGCTATTCTGTGACAGCAGGAGGAAAAAGACTGCGTCCACTAATTGTTTTAGCAGTAGCTGATGCTTTCCAGCAAAAATTAACCACTCCTTTTTATCAAGTTGCGGCGAGTTTGGAAATGGTTCACACATATTCATTGATTCATGATGATCTGCCGGCGATGGATAATGATGATTTGCGTCGCGGTAAGCCGACCAATCATAAAATTTATGGAGAAGCATTGGCAATTTTAGCCGGCGATGGTTTACTAACTCTAGCTTTCCAATTGTTAAGTGAAGTCAATTTAGCATCAACGGAAAAATTATTATTGCTACAATTATTAACTAAGGCTAGTGGTACAAGCGGTATGGTATCTGGACAAGTGGGTGATACTGAAGCTGAAGGTAAAGTTGTTTCATTAGCAGAATTGCAACAAATTCATAGTGAAAAAACCGGAGCTCTTTTAACCTATGCCTTTATGGCTGGTGGCATTTTAGCACAGCAAACTCCAGAAGTGTTAGATATTTTACAAAGACTAGGAGAACATATTGGTTTAGCCTTTCAAATTCGAGATGATTTGTTAGATGTGATTGGAACGACTGAAGATTTAGGCAAGAATGTTCATCAAGATCAGAAACTGGCGAAAAGTACATATCCAAATCTTTTAGGCTTAAATGGTGCAAAAGAGGCTTTGAAAAATGAACTAAAAACCGCTGAAAAAGTCATTCAAACATTAGCTAGTGAACCGAATTTTAATGGATCTGTTTTAAATGAAATTGTTGCTTTGTTGAAACTGGAGGAAGTCTAAATGAAAAAAGAACGAGTCGATGTTTTGGCTTTTAATCAAGGACTTTTTGAAACCCGCGAAAAAGCGAAACGAGGAGTAATGGCCGGTTTAGTTTACAATCAAAACAATGAACGCTTGGATAAAGCTGGAGAAAAAATTCCAGTGGATACTCTGCTACAACTTAAGGGGCAAAAGCTACCTTATGTTTCACGGGGTGGTTTAAAGCTAGAAAAAGCTTTAAAAGTTTTTGATCTTTCGATTGCTGCAAAAATCGTTTTGGATATTGGCGCTTCAACTGGTGGATTTACTGATGTTGCCTTGCAAAATGGGGCAAGAATGAGTTATGCACTAGATGTAGGTTATAATCAGTTGGCTTGGAAAATTCGCCAAGATGAACGAGTTGAAGTGATGGAACGAGTCAATTTTCGTTATTCAAAACCAGCTGACTTTACCAAGGGACAACCAGATTTTGCAACGATTGATGTCTCATTTATTTCGTTAAAATTAATTTTACCGCCTCTTCATGAAATTATAAAAAAAGGCGGAGACGTCGTCGCATTAATTAAGCCACAGTTTGAAGCTGGAAGAGACGCAGTCGGTAAAAAAGGGATCATTAAAGATCCGAAAATTCATCTACAAGTCGTTGAAGAAATTACCAATTTTGCATTAAATGCAGGTTATGATTTAACTGGCTTAACATATTCACCGATTACTGGTGGAGAAGGCAATATCGAATTTTTAGCGCATTTAGTTGCAAGTGAGACAACTGGTGAGATTGCAGCAGGAATTGACTTAACTGCAGTAGTAAATGATGCGCACCAACAATTGGATTAGAGGTGAAAAAATGCGAAAAAAAGACCGCCATCAAATGATTACACAATTATTAAATGATCACGACATCAAAAAACAAGAAGACTTTGTAGCTTTGTTAAATCAAAAAGGTGTTGAGGTGACGCAAGCAACTATTTCACGTGATATTAAAGAAATGAAATTAGTAAAAGTTCCTGCGCAAAATGGTGGATACCGTTATAGTATGCCACGAAAAGCCGATGAAAATATTAACGAAAAATTGTCAGACTTATTAAAAGAGGCGATTATTCAGGTTGATCAAATGGAAAAATTTGTTCATTTAAAAACCTACCCGGGAAACGCTTCAGCAGTAGCTAATTTATTGGAACGTCAATTCAGTAATGAGTTATTTGCTATTTTAGACGATGACGATAGTGTTTTGATGATTATGCGTACCGAGGCGTATGCCAATAAAATTCAGCAGGATATCACTATTCGCATTCAAAGAAATTAGGTGAAAAAATGTTACAAGAATTAACAATTGAAAATTTTGCCATCATTTCTAAACTTCACTTACCATTTTCAAAAGGAATGACCGCTTTAACTGGAGAAACAGGAGCAGGGAAATCCATTATTATTGATGCTGTAAGTTTATTGGCTGGTGCACGTTCTTCAATTGAGTTTATTCGTCAAGGTGCTGAGAAATGCTTATTGGAAGGACTATTTGATGTTCCTGAACAGCCAGAGTTTTTAAGTGTAGTTGATGAGTTGGGAATTGAAGTTTCTGATAATCAGTTGATCATTCAGCGTGATCTGAATATCTCTGGAAAAAGTGTTTGTCGGGTAAATGGTCGAATTGTTACTTTAGCTAATTTACGTCGGATTGGCCACTTTTTAGTGGATATCCAAGGGCAAAATGATCATCAAGAATTGATGAATCCAGAAGCCCATCTGAAATTGCTAGATGGTTTTGGTTTGGAAAAATTTCAAAGTAAAAAAAGAACCTATGAAGAAAAATATCAAGCGTATAAAACTTTGGCCAACCAAGTTAATAAATACAAAAAAAATGAGCAATCCTTTGCTCAGAGAATTGACATGTTAACCTTTCAACAAGAAGAAATTGGGCAAGCAGAATTAACGGTCGGAGAAGAAGAACGATTAGTTGAAGAGCGAGATAAATTGATGAACTACCAAAAAATTGTTGATAGTTTAAAAAATGGTTATCAAACATTATCAAATGAAGATTTTTCTGCAATTGATGCTGTTGGTGCAGCTAGTTCTGAAATTTTGAGTATTGCAAATTTGGATAGGGAATTCCAAACAATATCGGATAATATGCATTCGGCTTTATATTTATTGCAAGAAGCAGCTAGTGAAATTGGTCGGCAATTAGATAGTTTAGAATTGGATGAAGAACGTTTGGAGTTAGTCAATGAGCGTTTGGAATTAATTCATCAATTAAAACGTAAATACGGAGAATCGATTGAAGATGTTTTAACTTATTACCAAAAAATTAGTCAAGAATTATTGGATTCAGATTTTTCAGGTAGTAAGTTAGAAGATTTAGAAAAAGAATTGGCTAAACAAGAACTGGCTTTATTAAAACAAGCAGAAGAGCTTAGTCAATTAAGAAAAAAAATGGCTGAACAATTGGAAACGGAGATTCAACAGGAATTACAGCAATTGTATATGGAAAATGCTCGATTTAGTGTAGTTTTCTCAACCATCGATTTTCAACAAACTGGTATTGATGCCGTTGAGTTTTACATTACAACTAATTTAGGAGAACCACTAAAGCCTTTAGTAAAAGTTGCATCTGGTGGGGAAATTTCTCGAATTATGTTAGCTTTAAAAACGATCTTCTCAAAAACGCAAGGCTTAACTAGTATTGTATTTGATGAAGTTGATACCGGCGTTTCTGGACGAGTAGGACAAGCTATCGCCGATAAAATTTATCAAATTGGAGAAAATTCGCAAGTACTCTGTATTACTCATCTACCACAAGTGGCTGCACGTGCGGATCAACAATTATTTATTGTAAAAGAAGTTTCTGATGGTCGGACCATTACAAAAGTCGGAGAATTAACAGAGTCTGAAAGAATAGATGAGATTGCTCGAATGTTAGCTGGAACGGAGATTACTGAGTTAGCTTTAGAACATGCGAGAGAATTGTTACAATTAGCAAAAAAATAAAAAATGGACTGAAAGTCTCTGGAGATTTTCAGTCCATTTTTTTAATTCATTACACTAATTAAACTTCCTAAAACAAGTGAGCCGATCGTGAAGATCAACATCGTCCACACGACAATCTTTGTCACTTTAGAAAATGTACTGGTGGGTTTCTTTGCGTTCACCGTTGTCACCATCCTTATAGTATCTCAACAACATCATACTTGATTATTTTTCAAGATGCAATCGCTCATTTTTGAATAAAACGAATAATAAGAAAATTTTATCCTTTTCAAAGCAAAAAAGGTTTGTTAAATGTTCTTTAAACTAGTATATTTTTATAGAGATGAAACAAATTTGTAATAATTTTAAAGTATAGTGTCAAAGGATGATACTTTTTATAGAAAGGATGTCGTTTGTGAATTCATTTTCACCTATGCTACTTTTGTGGTATATTTTTCCAGTTATTGTTTTTTTTGCTTCGAATTATCTTTATACGACGTTACATTTAAGGGATCGTTTTAATATAAGAATTCCAGATATTACTGTTCCTTTTTTAATTATTGGGATGCACGAAATATCTAAACTGACTTATGGATTATCGATCTTACCATATATTTTATTAACGATTTTATGTATAGGTATTGCGGTGGTGATTTTTCAAGCAATTCGCTATCGAGAAATTTTGTATCGTCGCTTTTTCAAAATGTTTTGGCGCTTAGCATTTTTGGTTTCTTTTTTGATGTATTTTGTGGTGATTATCGCCAGTATCGTTAGTTTTTTTATCTAAAAAGTTTTTAAGAAAACTTTTTATTTTAACTGTTTTTACCTTAACACCAGTTTGGTTAGAAAAGATCAGACAAGTAGAAGTTGATATTTTAGAAAATGTGGTAGATTGTGGGGGATTGTGGTAGACTAAATTCAGATAGTGGGAGATAAAGGAGGAATCCTGATGTTTATGGGGGAATTCCAACACAATATAGATGCTAAAGGACGATTAATTGTCCCTTCAAAACTTCGTGAGCAACTGGGAGAAAAGTTTGTTGTGACTCGGGGAATGGACGGATGTTTATTTGGCTATCCTCTGGCTGAGTGGTCTCAATTAGAAGAAAAATTATCTTCTATGCCGTTATCTAAAAAAGATACACGCTCGTTTGTTCGGTTTTTTTATTCCGCTGCTACCGAGTGTGAAATCGATAAACAAGGTCGGATAAATATTCCTACCACTTTAAGAGATCATGCAGAACTTGTAAAAGCCTGTGTGGTTATTGGTGTCGCTAACCGAATAGAAATTTGGAGCGAAGAGAAATGGCGAGAATTTACCGCTGAGACTGAAGAGAATTTTGATGAAATAGCCGAAACAATGATTGATTTTGGTTTTTAGAAAAGAGGCGCGACCATGACAGAATTTCAACATACGACTGTTTTACTACATGAAACAGTGGATGGTTTAGCAATTAAACCAGATGGTATATATGTTGATTGTACTTTGGGAGGCGCTGGACATAGCGAGTACTTGCTAGGCCAACTAGGTCATCAAGGGCATTTATACGCTTTTGACCAAGACCAAATTGCAATTGACCATGCAAATGATTATTTAGCAAAATACGTTGAGAAAAATCAAGTAACATTTATTAAAGCAAACTTTCGAAATATAATGGAAGAATTAAATAATATCGGTATTATGAAAGTTGACGGCATCTTATATGATTTAGGTGTTTCGTCTCCACAATTAGATGAAGCAGTACGTGGTTTCAGCTATCATCAAGATGCACCTTTAGACATGCGGATGGATCAATCTGCTAGCCTTAGTGCTTATAATGTTGTGAATGAATATTCTTTTCAAGAATTAACAAAAATCTTCTATCGTTACGGGGAAGAAAAATTTTCAAAACAAATTGCTCGATTGATAGAAAAAAAGCGAGCGGACGCACCGATTGAAACAACCGGTGAATTAGTTGAGATTATTAAAGAAGCTATTCCAGCGCCAGCTAGAAGAAAAGGCGGTCACCCAGCAAAAAGAGTCTTCCAAGCGATTCGCATTGCAGTGAACGACGAACTAGGGGCTATTGAAGACTCTTTAGAGCAAGCAGTTCAATTAATTAAAGTCGGTGGAAGAGTGAGTGTCATTACTTTTCACTCATTAGAAGATCGAATTGTAAAATCCATCTTTAAAGAATACAGTTCACCTAAAGACTTGCCACCTGGATTGCCAATTGTACCAGATGAATTTCAACCGATATTAAAACTAGTAAATAAAAAACCAATCATCGCATCTGATGAAGAATTAACTGATAATAATCGTGCCAGAAGTGCGAAATTACGGATTGCGGAGAGAATGAGGGAAGGATAAAAGAGGATGGCTGAACCAAAAAAAGCTGAACAACCATTGATTGATAATCTCGAACAAACCAATCAAACACCAGATTCTTTTAAGGTCTTTGTCTCCCCTCTTGATCGTTTAAAAAGAACTAGCCGTTTTGAAAAAATAGCGGCAGTAGGCTTAATTACTTTATTAATCGTTCTTTCTATTGTAATGGTCAATTTAAGAAATGATATCAGCAAGATTCAAAATGATATTACTGAAACGCAAACAGAAATTGACAGCAAACAAAAAACTGCAAACCAATTGGAACAAGAAAAAAATGAACTCTCAAAATCTGATCGTTTAAAGAAAGCTGCTGAAGATGCAGGTTTAACTATTAATGACGATAATTTAAGGAAAGTGAAATAAATGAGCTTTAAACAATTAAAGCGCAAGATCCGCAAAAAGAATTTAACGCCAATGAACAACCGCAAGAAAGTAGGCATTATCTTATTTGCTACGAGTATTGTGTTGTTCTTTTTATTTGCCGTGCGATTGATCTATGTCGTGGCTGGTGGACATGTTGCTGGGACTTCGCTTGAAGAAAAAACCAACGAGTTATATAACGGTGAAGAAACTGTGAAAGCAAAACGAGGAACGATTTATGACCGAAATGGTGTGGCGATTGCAGAAGATGCCACATCTTATTCTGTTTATGCGGTTCTTTCTGAAAGCTATGTTTCTAACAATAAAAAGCTTTACGCTCAAGAAAAGAATTTTAACAAATTAGCAACTATCTTACATAATAACTTGGACATAAAAAAGAAAACGGCTGTGGATACACTAGAAAGTGGAATGAACAGTGATGGTTCCAGCAAGTATTACCAAGTTGAATTTGGTTCTAAAGGAAAAAATATTTCAGAAGAACAGAAACAAAATATTGAAGATGCAATGAAAAAAGCTAAAGTCAAAGGCTTGTACTTTTCTGAACATACAGATCGGATGTATCCTAATGGTTCTTTTGCCTCTTATTTTGTTGGCTATGCTTCAACGAATAAAAATGAAAAACTGGTTGGACGTATGGGATTAGAATCTGCTTATAACGATGTCTTAAGTGGAACTGATGGAAAAATCGTCTACGAAAAAGACAGTGCTCAAAGAGCAATTCCTGGTACAGTGGCTGATAAAAAAGAAGCAATTAATGGAGAAGATATTTATACGACGCTGGATGCTGGTTTACAAAGCTATTTAGAAACTTTAATGGATAAAGTCGATAGTGAAACGAATCCGTCTGAAATGTCAGCGATGTTGATGCAAGCAAAAACGGGAGATATCCTGGCGATGTCACAACGACCAACTTTCAATCCAGAAACAAAAGAAGGCTTAGATGACGAAGGAGCATGGCGAAACTTTTTAGTTCAAGATAATTTTGAACCAGGTTCTACCATGAAAATCTTTACTACGGCTGCAGCAGTCAACGAAGGGATTTTTGATCCTGATGAAACCTACACTTCAGGAAAGATTACTATTGGAGATACAACCATCAATGATCACGATTTTGGTGCCAAAGGTGTTTTAACTATGAGACAAGCTTTGTCTTGGTCAAGTAATGTCGGAATGGTTATGCAAGAGCAACGATTAGGAAGTACTTGGATTGATTATCTGAAACAATTTGGCTTTGGTCGTAGTACCTATTCAGGTTTACCAGGTGAAGTCTCAGGCTCTTTACCAACAAGTAATGTGGTCGATCGTGCCATGAGCTCATATGGACAAGCGATTGGCGTAACGAACTTTCAAATGATGCGCGGTTTTACAGCCATTGCAAATGATGGTAAAATGTTACAGCCTCACTACATTTCAAAAGTAGTGAATCCAAATAACAATACAGAAGTAACAACTGAACCAGAAGTAGTTGGGGAACCAATTACTGCAGAAACTGCTCAAACTGTCAGAACATATATGCGAGATGTAATTGAGAGTGAAAATTATGGTTCAGCCTATGGACAATACGAAGTGGGCGATTATAATATTTCTGGTAAAACTGGTACAGCACAAATCGCTGGTAGCAATGGCTATTTAACAGGTACAACGAATTATATTTATTCTATTGCTTTAATGTTGCCTTCTGAGGACCCTGAATACATTTTATATTTAACTATTAAACAACCAGAAAGTTATCCAGCTGATACATTGGGTCAAATAGCAAATCCATTATTAACAAGAGCAATGGATTTCGAGTCAACTGAAAGTTCAGAAACAACTGATGAAAGTGGAAATGAAAGTTCAAAAATAGCGGTTAAAGATTATCGGAATGTTGATCGTGATACAGCTGCTAGTGATGTAAACAAAGCTGGCTTAACAGCAGTAGTGGTTGGAACAGGAGATACGATTAAAAAACAATCTGCAAAAGCTGGAACCAAAATGATGTCAAATGGGCGCTTAATTTTAGCGACGAATGGAAAATTAACCATGCCAGACATTCGTGGATGGTCCAAATCAGATGTGAATAAGCTAGCCAATATTTTAGATATTGATGTAACCTTCAATGGTGAAGGTACCGTAACCAAGCAAAACATTGATCCTTATGAAACAATTGGAAAGAAAAAATTAAGAGTTACTTTAGGATAAGACGGGAGAGAAAAGAATGGATGCCCCACGTTTGTTTATAGTTTTTGTCAGTAGTTTTGCGATTACTGTCGCATGGATGCCCTTGTTGATTGGATATTTTAGAATGAAAAAACAAGGTCAAGAAATCCGTGAAGAAGGCCCTAAATGGCACAATACTAAAGCTGGTACACCTACAATGGGTGGTTTAGGATTTCTGACAGCTGCAGTCATTACTGGCGTGTGGGTGGGGATTTGGCAGGGGATGTTTTCTTCAGCCAATCTCTTCATTCTGTTGTTTGTTTTGTTAGTCTATGGAATCATTGGATTTTTAGATGATTATCTTAAATTAGTTAGAAAACAAAATGAAGGATTAACATCTCGTCAAAAATTTATTGGTCAAGTTGTTGGTGCATTAGTTTTTTACATCGTATATTTGATGGAAGGCTATCCTAATGTATTAAACTTATTTGGGATACAAGTTCCATTAAGTTTATTCTATGGCTTGTTTGTCATTATTTGGCTAGTAGGTTTTTCTAATGCTGTGAATTTAACTGACGGTATCGATGGGCTTGTTTCAGGTCTAGGAACTATTTCCTTTGCTACGTATGCATTAATTGCATGGAAGCAACAGCAGTATGAAGTATTAGTGATGTGTTTAAGTGTGATTGGTGGATTGGTTGGTTTCTTTCCTTATAATAAAAAACCAGCAAAAATCTTTATGGGAGATGTTGGTTCACTAGCTTTAGGTGGGTTATTAGCGGCAATTTCCATTATGCTCCATCAAGAATGGACACTCTTATTCGTAGGAATCATCTATGTTTTTGAGACGGCTAGTGTAATGTTACAAGTGACCTCTTTTAAATTAACCGGGAAACGAATATTTAAAATGTCCCCTTTGCACCATCATTTTGAGATGAGTGGTTGGTCAGAATGGAAAATTGATACTATTTTTTGGATTATCCAATTCATTGCTGCCGCTATCGTATTAGCAATCGTATTGTAGGAGAGGATTAGCATGAAAGAAATTACCAACTATCAAAATCAAAAAGTATTGGTTTTAGGATTAGCTAAAAGTGGACTTAGTGCGGCCAAGTTGTTACATCACTTGGGCGCGCTTGTTACTGTAAATGATGGTAAGCCATTTGAAAGTAATCCGGCTGCGCAAGAATTATTGGAAAATGGCATTCGAGTAATTACAGGTAGCCACCCAATTGAACTGTTGGATGAAGATTTTGCGTTGATGGTCAAAAATCCAGGGATACCTTATAGTAATCCGTTAGTTGAAAAAGCCCAGAGTTTGAATATTCCGATTGTGACTGAAGTTGAATTAGCTTATCAAATTTCGGAGGCTCCAATTATTGGCGTTACTGGTACAAATGGTAAGACAACAACTACTACTATGATTGGTCTATTGTTAAATCAAGATCGAAATAAAGGTAAAGCTTATCTGGCAGGGAATATTGGTTTTCCGGCAAGTGAGGTAGCCCAAAAAGTAGTTGCAAACGATGATATGGTAGTGGAATTATCTAGTTTCCAATTAATGGGGACCCAAGAGTTTAAACCGCACATTGCTGTGATTACAAATATCTATGAAGCTCATTTGGATTATCACGGTACTCGTGAAGAGTACGTTGAAGCAAAATGGAAAATTCAACAGAATATGGGCAGTGAGGACTATCTAGTCATTAACTGGCATACTGAAGAGTTACGCCAGTTGGCTTCAACTACCCAAGCATCGGTTATTCCTTTTTCCGTTGAAGAAAAACTAGAAAATGGCGCTTATTTTGAGGATGGTAAACTATTCTTTTTAGATGAAGAAATTATGTCGGCTGATGAATTAGGTGTACCGGGCCTACACAATATTGAAAATGCTTTGGCTGCAATAGCAGTGGCAAAAATAAAAGGTGTATCAACAGTCAGCATCCAGCAAGCCTTAAGTCATTTTAATGGCGTTCCTCACCGCACGCAGTTTGTTGGGAATATTGCTGGTAGAAAATTTTATAATGATTCGAAAGCAACCAATATTTTAGCGACAGAGATGGCATTAAGTGGTTTTGAAAATCAAAAAGTTGTTTTACTTGCTGGTGGGCTAGATCGCGGTAATAGCTTTGATGAATTAGTTCCAGCATTAAGCAATTTAAAAGCAGTTGTATTATTTGGCGAAACCAAAGACAAAATAGCTGAAGCAGCTAAAAAAGCAAATGTTAAGACAATTATTTTGACGGATAATGTTGAGACTGCAGTTCCACTTGCTTTTGCTGAAAGTTCGGAAGATGATAATATTTTATTGTCACCAGCAAATGCTAGTTGGGACCAATACTCAAGTTTTGAAATTCGTGGCGATAAATTTATGCAGGCTGTCAAACAGTTAGAAAAGTAGGGAAATATATGAGAATACTTGTTACTGGCGGAGGAACTGGTGGTCATATTTATCCGGCCCTGGCCTTTATCAGATACGTTCAAAAGATCCAACCGAATTCTGAATTTTTATATGTCGGTACGCATCAAGGATTGGAAAATAAAATAGTCCCTGAGACAGGGATTTCCTTTAAAACAATTAAAATTCAGGGATTCAAGCGTAGCTTATCGAAGGAGAATTTTAAGACGATCCGTTTGTTTATTGAAAGTATCAAACGATCGAAGGAGATCATTCGCGATTTCCGACCGGACGTAGTAATCGGCACTGGCGGATACGTTTCAGGCTCAGTTGTTTATGCTGCAGCGAGGATGAAAATTCCAACAATTGTGCATGAACAAAATAGTGTACCTGGGATGACAAACAAATTTTTGAGTCGTTTTGCTGATAAAATTGGGATTAGTTTTCCCGACGCAGCCCAGTACTTCCCAAAAGATAAAACAGTCTTAGTGGGAAATCCCCGCGCTCAAGAAGTTGCAACTAGTGGAAAGTCAGAGGCTTTGTCACAGTATGGTTTAATTAGTGACCAACCGACGGTATTAGTATTTGGAGGTAGTCAAGGCGCCCTTAAAATTAATCAAGCAATGATTAGTGCTTTACCGCAATTCGCTACGAAAAATTATCAAGTATTGTATGCATCAGGTGACCGATATTTCGAAGAATTAAGTGAAAAATTTGATCTTAAAACTTTAAACAAGAATGTTTCTTTACAACCTTATATTAAGAACATGACAGATGTGATGGCGAATGTCGATTTGTTAGTGGGAAGAGCAGGTGCGACATCAATTGCTGAGTTTACAGCTTTGGGATTGCCAGCAATTTTAATTCCAAGTCCTTATGTTACAAACGATCATCAAACAAAGAATGCACAAAGTTTAGTGAACGTGGGCGCAGTGAAAATGATCACAGATTCTGAGTTAACTGGCGCCAGTTTATTAACATCAATTGATGAAATCATGGACAATCCAGAAATTAAGAAAAATATGGCAGCTGCCTCTCGAAAAGAAGGTATTCCCGATGCAGCCGAAAGACTATGGCGTTTGGTAAATGAAATCGTAAGATAGGAGGTGAGTATCATCAGTCGAAAGAAAAAAAATGAACAAGAAAATTCTACTGAAGAAGTGAACCCTGAGGAATCTGTGGAAGAAGAAATTAAGACACCCCAATATCCACCTCTGACTCCTTGGCAACAAGCCAATTTAGAATATCTAAAACAAAAAGCGATAGAAGATGGCGTTCCTTTCGTAGATCCTTATGCTATTAAAGAAGAGGAAAATACAGAAGAGGATGAGGCAACAACAGAAACAGAAGAGGATTCTAAAGATTTAGAAGCGGCTGATGATACAACAACTTCAACCGATGATGAACCAGAGGCCACTGATACAGAAATAGTAGACGAAGAACAAGAATCTGATAATGATCAAGATGTCGAAGAAGAAATCCTTGAAAAAGGTCCAGCTAATGGTTCATTTCTAGATCGTTTACCTAATCTTAAACAAATGCGACAGTCTAGATTATATCGTCGTTCTACTCTATTGATCACGATTTTTATGATACCAACTCTCTTTTTATTATATTATATTTCACCACTGAGTTCACTTTCAGGGATTAGTGTGACAGGAAATGAACACATTCCGTCTGAGAAAGTCTTAAGCGACATGAATTTTTCAGTCGGTCAAAATTTGTGGAACCAGTTTTTTAATCGAGATCAATACATAAAACGGTTAAAAAACAACGAAGAGCGAGTACAAAGTGCGAGCGTTTCTTTTAATGGTGTCAATCATTTTAAGGTTCAAGTAAAAGAATTTGAAGAGGTTGCTTACTTAGAAAGAGACAGTCAGTATTTTCCAATCATCAGCAATGGAAAAATTATCGATGATGCTAATGCAAGGGCAGCAGATACCCTCCCTATTTTGAAAAACTTTAAAAGTTCCAAAAGAATATTAAAAGTGTTAAAACAATACGATGAATTAAACGCTGAGGTTCGAACAGGAATATCGCAAATTGATTACGCACCAAAAAAAAACAATAGTCAATTGTTAGAAATTTACATGAATGACGGCAATAAAGTCATGGTAAATATTCCTCAGATGCAAAATCGGATGCAATACTATCCTCAAATTGCCTCAGATATGGCTGAAGCAGGTATTACAGGAATTGTTGATATGGAAGCTGGGGTTTACGCTTATGCGCCATCAGAGTCCTCAGATGAAAATCCAACTGGAACAACAACGACTGAATCTGCAAATTCAATGGAAAATGAATAAAAATTTCATCAAAATGGTGGAATCTTCTTTTTCATTCCTCTAAAAGTATGTTAAAATTGGTGGCAGTGAATATATTTTCAAATTAGGCGTAGTTTGTCTAAATAAATACTCGAAATTAATAGATGAAAAAATTAAATAGGAGGGAATCCCATTCATGGCAAAAGCAGGAATGTATGTAGGCCTTGATATCGGGACGACATCTGTCAAAGTTGTTGTTGCCGAATACATCGACAGCCAAATGAATATCATTGGTGTAGGAAATGCAAAATCAGAGGGAATTAGTCGTGGAATCATTGTGGATATTGATAAAACAGTCCGCGCAATCCAACGAGCAGTAAAACAGGCCGAGGAAAAAGCCGGGATTCAAATTAAAAGTGTAAGTGTAGGATTACCTGCCAATCTTTTGGAAGTAGAACCTTGCCAAGGGATGATTGCTGTTAATAATGAATCTAAAGAAATCTCAGATGAAGATGTTAGAAATGTTGCGTCAGCTGCGATGGTTCGTTCAATTCCACCGGAAAGACAGATTGTTGCATTGTTACCGCAAGAATTCACAGTAGATGGTTTTGAAGGCATCAAAGATCCTCGAGGGATGATTGGTGTACGTCTGGAAATGTTTGGTTTAGTTTTCACTGGACCAAAAACGATTATTCATAATATAAAAAAATGTGTCGAAAAAGCTGGTTTAATTGTTGCTGAAACGGTTATCACTGCACTAGCTTTAACAGAATCTATTTTATCTGATGGTGAAAAAGATTTTGGTACAATTGTTATCGACATGGGCGGCGGTCAAACAACAACTGCTGTCATGCATGACAAACAACTTAAATATACCCATGTTGATCAAGAAGGTGGCGAATTTGTCACTAAGGATGTTTCTATTGTTTTAAATACATCCTTTAATAATGCCGAAGCATTAAAAATTAATTATGGTGATGCTTACCCAGGTCGCACATCTGAAGACGAAGAATTTCCAGTTGATGTGATTGGCAAAACAGAACCGATCAAAGTTGATGAACGTTACTTATCTGAAGTAATCGAAGCACGAGTGGAACAAATTTTCCGCAAAGCTAAAGATGCATTAGATGAGATTGAAGCATTAGAGTTACCTGGAGGAATTATTCTAACTGGTGGCGCTGCTAGTCTTCCTGGCATTGTCGATTTGGCTGAAGATATTTTTGGTACAAGTGTAAAATTACATGTACCTAATCAAATGGGCTTAAGAAATCCAGTCTTTACAAATGTAATTAGCATTGTAAATTATTCGGCTGAGTTAAATGATGTTTATCATTTAGCAAAACTAGCTGTGACAGGTGAAAGAGTAAATGTAGCACCTCAGCAAGTAACTACTGTTGCTGCTCAAGCACCGGTTTACGATGATTATGAAGTAGCTGATGAGTACCCAGAAGAACCAAAACAACCCAAAAAGAAAAACGATGAAAAAGTGACCGGGAAGATCAAAGATTTCTTCTCAAATATCTTTGATTAATTCGTAGGAGGAATAATAAAATGGAATTCTCTTTAGATAACAATATTAACGAAGGCGCAGTTATTAAAGTTATCGGTGTCGGCGGCGGCGGTGGCAATGCCATCAACCGTATGATCGAAGAAAACGTCAAAGGCGTTGAATTCATCGCGGCAAACACTGATGTTCAAGCTTTAAGAAACTCTAAAGCTGAAACAGTTATTCAATTAGGCCCTAAATACACTCGTGGATTGGGTGCAGGTTCTCAACCAGAAGTAGGACAAAAAGCTGCAGAAGAAAGTGAACAATTAATTTCTGATGCTTTAGAAGGCTCTGATATGGTCTTCATCACCGCTGGTATGGGTGGTGGAACAGGTACTGGAGCGGCACCAATCGTTGCGAGAATTGCTCGTGAACTTGGCGCACTAACAGTCGGTGTAGTCACTCGTCCATTTAGTTTTGAAGGACCAAAACGCGGTCGTTTTGCAGCAGAAGGAATTGCTGCCTTAAAAGAACATGTTGACACATTATTAATCATTTCAAACAATCGCTTACTAGAAGTTGTAGATAAGAAAACTCCAATGTTGGAAGCTTTCCGTGAAGCAGATAATGTTTTACGCCAAGGAGTGCAAGGGATTTCTGATCTAATCACAGCTCCTGGTTATGTTAACTTGGATTTTGCAGATGTGAAAACAATCATGGAAAATCAAGGAACTGCATTAATGGGTATCGGTGTTGCTTCTGGTGAAGAAAGAGTCATTGAAGCGACAAAACGTGCTATTTCTTCTCCATTGTTGGAAACATCAATTGATGGAGCCGAACAAGTACTATTGAATATCACTGGTGGTTTGGACATGACGTTATTTGAAGCGCAAGATGCTTCTGATATTGTGACAAGTGCTGCTACTGGCGATGTAAATATTATTTTAGGTACATCAATCAATGAAGATATGGGCGATGAAATCCGAGTAACTGTGATTGCAACAGGCATTGATCCAACAAAAAAAGAACGTAAGACTAGTCGTAGTAACCAACGACCTAGTCAAGTTCAAGCTACATCACAACAAAAAAATGACTTAGATCGTGCTTCCGATAACCAATCAGCTTTCGGTGAATGGGATATCCGAAAAGATGAAACGAATATTCGGCAAAATGTTGCAGATTCACAATTCGATAATGTTGAAAAGAAAGAGTTTGAAACATTTAATCGTGAAGAAGCAAAACCAGAAAAAGACGAAGAATTAGACACACCACCGTTCTTTCGCCGTAGAAAATAGGGGGAGGGCGCATGATCGCTGAAAACTTGCAAAAGATAAAGCAAGAAATTCGTGAGTCGTGTGCTCTTGTTTCTCGTTCGCCAGAAGAAGTCAAGTTGGTGGCAGTGACAAAGAGCGTAGGCTCTGAAGAAGCAGCTGAATTAGTAGATTTAGGTGTATATGATTTAGCTGAAAATCGTGTAGATAAACTATTAGAGAAAAAAGCTGCGTTAGGAGATAACGCAAATATAAAATGGCACCTAATCGGCAATCTTCAAAGACGTAAAGTAAAAAATATAATTAATGAGATTGATTACTTTCACGCTTTAGAGAATGAAAAACTAGCAGCAGAAATAAATAAACGTGCAGAGAAAGTAGTAAAATGTTTCATAGAAATAAATATTTCTGGTGAAGAATCAAAATATGGAATTAAAGCAGAAAATTTGGTCGAATTTGTTGCATTATTAGCTAACTATGAGAAAATTGAAGTAGTTGGGTTAATGACCATGGCTCCACTAGAATCAAGCGAAATTGAAGTTCGCGAAATATTTAGCAAATTAAAAAAATTACAAGAAAAAATTGAACAACAAGAAATCCCTTATGCACCTTGTCATGAATTAAGTATGGGGATGAGCCAAGATTTCCAAATTGCAATTGAATCAGGGACAACTTTTGTCCGAATTGGAACGGCCTTGTTTAGAAAGGATTAGTCGATGGCACTTAGTTTAGCGAGAATTACTGACTTTTTTGGTCTATCAGATGATGAAGAACTTTATGATGAACCAGTCAATCAACCTCAAGCTCCAGTTATGAATCAAAAACCAGTCGTTAATGAAACGCCTCAACCAGTTGAGAATAGACGGGTGGAACCAACTAAACCAGTCGAACAGGCTATGGCAAATAAAGAAAGAATTTCATCAGCAACTAACCAAACAAGAAATAATCAATCAAGAATCAATCGTCCAGCAGCTGTTCAACGACCTGTTGAAAAAGTTGTTGCGATGCCAACAACTAATCAGACTGCGGCAATCAGACGCCGTGAAGAAAGTAATCCAAAAAATAGAATCTCTGTCGTTGAGCCTCGAGCATATTCTGAAGCAATCACGATTGCTAAAAGAATTAGTGGAGGAGAAACGGTCTTGATTAATTTCCAATCTTTGGATGAAGCAAGAGCACGCCGAGTGGTTGATTTCTTAACAGGCGCTGTTTTCATGATTGATGGTGATATTAAGCGTGTGGGTAATGAAATGTTTTTATGTACACCACAAAATGTTGAAATCGAAAACTCATCGTTGAGTTCAATCGCAAATGATGATATTTTCGGTTTAGAAATGTAGTAGAGGAGTTTTAAATAATGATAATTTTTCTACTAACTATATTGATTCGTTTGGTAGAAGTTTATACCATATTATTAGTAGTATATGCATTAATGTCTTGGTTCCCCGGAGCATACAACACTGGGCTAGGACGATTTTTATCAAGGATTTGTGAACCGTTTTTAAATTTATTTAGAAGGTTACCTTTACAATTTGGAGGAATCGATTTTTCAATTATGGCGGCAGTTATTGTATTAAACTTTGCCGTTAGAATTATCGTTCGAATTGCTAATCAATTATTGTTTTATTAAGGGAGTGAATGGCAGTGAATACAAATGTGTATCAACATTTTAGGCCAGAAGAACGCCCATTTATTGATGAAGTTGGTGATTGGTTGGAACAAGTAGAAAGCCAATATGCGCCATACTTAACCAGTTTTTTAGATCCGCGACAAACATATATTTTAGAAACTTTAATTAAAGAAAATAGTGAATTAAAATATTCATTTTATGGTGGCTATGAAACGGCAGAACGTTTAAGAGCCATGATTTACCCTGAATATTATGAACCAACAATAGATGATTTTGAAATAATGATGGTAGAAGTAAAATATCCAGTGAAATTTACCCAATTATCTCATGGCAAGATTTTGGGGACTTTAATGAGTAGCGGTATTAAACGTGATTATTTTGGTGATATCATTTCCGATGGTGAGCGTTGGCAAGTTTTCTTATCAAAAGAAACAGCTAATTATGTCGAAACCCAAGTTACTAAAATTGGTAAAGTGACTGTTCACTTGGAAGAACGCCCGTACACAGATATTATCTTACCAAAAGATAGTTGGACAGAAGAAACTGATACAACTTCGTCTTTAAGACTTGATACAATCATCTCAACTGTTTATAATATTTCTCGACAACGTTCTAAGCAATTAGTTGAAAGTGGTAAAGTAAAAGTAAACTGGACGGTGAATGAACGACCAGATTATGTATTAGACTTGTTGGATGTTATTTCAGTTCGTGGCTTTGGACGTATTCAAATTCAAGGACTGGAAGGTAAAACTAAAAAAGAAAAAATCCGTTTGCGCTTAGGTGTCTTACGAAAATAAACTGATGAGGTG
The DNA here is from genome assembly GCF_019218635.1 of Enterococcus alishanensis. GTDB lineage: Bacteria > Bacillota > Bacilli > Lactobacillales > Enterococcaceae > Enterococcus_A > Enterococcus_A alishanensis. The sequence goes on from NZ_JAHUZB010000002.1 coordinate 62,177, forward strand.
AAACAGATGGCATTAACACCATTAGATATTCAAAATAAGAGTTTTTCTACTAAAATGCGTGGATATAACCAAGATGAAGTAGATGATTTCTTAGACATGGTGGTTCGCGACTATGAAGAAAGTATCAACAAAAATCGTGAATTGGAAAAGGCATTAAAACATGCTGAAGAAAAACTAGAATACTTTAACGAACTAAAAGAAGCGTTGAATCAAAGTATTGTTGTGGCACAAGATACTGCTGATAAAGTAAAATCATCTGCTAGTAAAGAATCTGAAGTAATGATTACTTCAGCTCAAAACCGTTCAGATGAGTTGTTAGCTAATGCTGAGAAAAAAGCACATCTATTGACAACTACAGCAGAAGAAAAAGCCAAAGAAATTTTATCTGATGCAACCAATCAAGCAAGACAATTGGCTGCTGAAACAAATGATTTGAAAAAAAGCACACGAACTTTCCATCAGCAACTATTATTATTATTGGAAACACAATTGGATCAAGCCAAAAGTGGTGATTGGGATGAAATTTTAAAACCAATGGCGGCTTATGTCGATGATAGTCACGATGTTTTAAAAGCAATTGTGAATGATGAAGCACTTGACAGTACAGAAGAGTTTACGTTAAACTCAGAGCCAGAAGTTTATGATATGCCAGAAGTTGAATATCATGAAGAAGATGACTTAGGTTTAACCATTGATATTCCACAATTAATTTCAGACGAAGAAGATTACTAGAATAGAAAAGCAAAACAATATTCTTTTAGCGAGTCACAGATAGTGAGAGTGTGATAGACCCTATGTTTTGAAAGATCCTCTGGTTAAATTGACAGAGAAATAAGTAACTGTCAACGGTTCATCTCGTTAGCGATGTTTAAGGAAATCATTGTGATTTCAAATTTGGGTGGTACCACGACCAGTTCGTCCCTTGCGATGAACTGGTCTTTTTTTATATTCTTTTAAGGAGACGATGACTAGTGAAAATGAAAGAAACCTTACAATTAGGAAAAACTGCTTTTCCCATGCGTGGTAATTTACCAAATCGCGAAGGCCAATGGCAAAAAGATTGGGAAGAAGATAAAGTATATGAAGAACGTCAAGCATTAAATGAAGGTAAACCAACTTTTGTCTTACATGATGGCCCGCCATATGCCAATGGCAATATTCATATTGGTCATGCATTAAATAAAATTAGTAAAGATATTATTATTCGTTCAAAATCGATGTCAGGCTTTAGAGCACCTTATGTTCCTGGTTGGGATACTCATGGTTTACCAATCGAGCAAGTTTTAACAAATAAAGGCATTAAACGTAAAGAAATGTCGATGAGTGAATACTTAGAAAAATGTCGTGAATATGCATTATCTCAAGTTGATAAACAACGAACCGACTTTAAACGGTTAGGCGTGGCTGGTGATTGGGATCACCCATACTTAACATTGTCACCGGATTTTGAAGCAGCGGAAATTCGCGTTTTTGGAAAAATGGCCGAAAAAGGCTATATTTACAAAGGATTAAAACCAATCTATTGGTCTCCATCAAGTGAATCTTCTTTAGCTGAAGCGGAAATCGAATATAAGGATGTAAAATCTCCTTCGATTTATGTTGCTTTTAAAGTAAAAGACAGCAAAGGTTTATTAGATGATGATGCTAACTTTATTATTTGGACTACTACACCTTGGACATTGCCTGCTAATTTGGCAATTGCTGTAAATCCTGAATATACTTATGTAGAAGTAGCAGTTGAAGGGAAAAAATTTGTTGTAGCCAAAGATTTATTAGAAACTGTTGGCACCGAACTTGAATGGGAAAATCCAGAAGTTGTAAAAGAATTAAAAGGTTCAGAATTAGAATATATGAAAGCTCAGCATCCATTTTATGATCGTGACTCCTTAGTTATTTTAGGGGATCATGTAACTTTAGATGCGGGGACCGGATTGGTTCATACGGCACCAGGTCATGGTGAAGATGACTATTTTGCTGCTCGTAAATATGACCTTGATGTATTATCACCAGTTGATGATCGTGGGGTATTTACTGATGAAGCGCCTGGATTTGAAGGAATCTTTTATGATAAAGCTAATAAGATGATCACTGATTTATTAGCTGAAAAAGGTGCTTTACTCAAATTAGAATTCTTTACTCATAGTTACCCTCATGACTGGCGGACTAAAAAACCAGTAATTTATCGGGCGACACCGCAGTGGTTTGCTTCAATTGATAAATTCCGCCAAAATTTATTAGATGAAGTTGAAAAGGTTAATTGGGTTATTCCTTGGGGGAAAACACGTCTATATAATATGGTTCGTGACCGTGGGGATTGGGTAATCTCTCGTCAACGAGCTTGGGGTGTACCGTTACCAATCTTTTATGCAGAGAATGGCGAGCCAATCATTACGCCAGAAACAATTGAACATGTAGCACAATTATTTGAAAAACATGGATCAACAATCTGGTTTGAAAAAGAAGCCAAAGAATTATTACCTGAAGGCTTTACTCATCCAAGTTCTCCAAATGGTGAATTTTCTAAAGAAAAAGATATCATGGATGTTTGGTTTGATTCGGGTTCTTCCCATGAGGCTGTACTTCGCCAACGTCCTGAGTTAACCTTCCCAGCTGATATGTATTTAGAAGGTTCTGATCAATACCGTGGCTGGTTTAACTCAAGTATTACCACAAGTGTTGCGATTAATAGTGTGGCACCTTATAAAACAGTCTTGTCACAAGGTTTTGCTTTAGATGGTGAAGGTCGTAAAATGTCTAAATCATTGGGCAATACAATTTTACCAGAAAAAGTAATCAATCAAATGGGTGCGGATATTTTACGCTTGTGGGTAAGCAGTGTTGATTACGAATCCGATGTACGAGTATCAATGGATATTTTAAATCAAGTATCTGAAGTTTATCGTAAAATTCGTAATACGATGCGTTTCCTATTAGCCAATACAACTGATTTTGATCCTAGAAAAAGTGGTATTAGCTACGAAGAATTACGCTCAGTTGATAAATACATGATTGTTCGTTTGAATGAAGTGATTAAAAGTGTTCGGGAAGAAGGATATGATAAATATCACTTTATCCACATTTATAAAACAGTGATGAATTTCTTAACGACAGATTTGTCTTCTTTCTACTTGGATTTTGCAAAAGATGTAGTGTACATCCAAGGTGAGGATGATTATGAACGTCGGGCGATGCAAACTGTTTTTTATGAAATTGCGAATTCGGTAACTAAATTATTGACACCAATTATTCCTCATACTGCCGAAGAAATTTGGTCATTCTTGAAAGAAGAAGCAGAGTATGTACAATTGACTGATTTACCAAGCTACCAAGAATATCCTAATCAAACAGAATTGATGGATACTTGGCAAGCCTTTATGGATTTCCGAGAAAAAGTCTTGAAGGCATTGGAAGAAGCACGGAATGTTAAAGTAATTGGTAAATCGATGGAAGCAAAATTAACAATTTATCCAAATGAACAAGTTGCTGCTATGTTAAAAGCTGTTGATTCTGATCTTGCTCAGTTATTGATTGTTTCTGAAGACTATTTCAGCGTAGCTAACGGTGAAGTACCAGAAAATGCTATGAAATTTGATGATGTAGCTGTATTAGTGGAAAAAGCAGATGGTGAAGTCTGCGAACGTTGCCGTCAAGTGAGAACAACAGTTGGTGAAGATTCTGAATTATCAACATTATGTCACTCATGTTCAGAAATTGTTCACAAACATTATCCAGAAGCTGTGGCTGAAGGTTTTGAAAATTAACATTTTTAGTCGAGAATTAATTTTCTCGGCTTTTTTTGCATTTAGTTAAAAATAATTGGTATAATCTTGATGAAAAGAGATTATGGGAGTGGAATATATGGGATTTATTGTTGGAATAGTAATTATCGGTTTAGCTATTTGGGGAGGAAATCGATTTTATAGTAGTTATAAAACTAAAAAAGTATTTAATGATCGGCAAAAAAAATACAAAGAGACCCATCAATTATCAGACAAAGATTTAGAATTATTCAAAAAAACAATGGGTGAAATGAAAAATCAAATTCTAGGGATTGAAGAGGCAACAAACAAAAATAAGGATTTAAAAAAGATTGAGAATTCGGAGGCTGGAATAAAATCTGCTAAAGAAATTTTTCAGGAATTAATGGCAGAACCTAATGAGTTAACTAAATATGGTGATTTTATTTATAAAAAATTACCTAGTATGCTAGATGCGTGTATTCGCTTAAATAAAATTGAGGGAACAAAACTGAATTCAAAAGAAATCCGAGAGTCGGTTGATAGTATTTTGGAAACAGTGACGTTTATTTCAGCTAGTATTACCGATGAATATGAAAGGATTGTAAAAGAAGATTCTGAAGAGATTGCTTTGTCGAAAAAAGTGATTGGGAAATAGCCGACAACAAGTTTAATTATTTTCAGAAGTTAACCAAGCTATTGTTATGGATATTAGAGTAAAAAACAAGGAGTAGATAGGGAGATTTTATGGGGAAAAAGAAAAAATTTTTTGATGAATACGATGAGTTGTTTGTTCGTGCTGAGGGCGGAGACAAAAATTCTTTAAAACCGAAAAAGAAGGTAGCTGAGTCAAAACCAAAAATAAAGCCTGCACTAAAACCAAATAAAAAAGCAAAATCAACGAAGAATAGAAAAAAAGTTAGTAATAAATTTAAAACCATAGGAATTGGGATTGTCTGCTTAGTTATTTTCTTGGGGTATTATGGACTGAAAAAAATTGATAGTCCTTTACTTGGTTCAGACACCTCTTTTGAATCAAAGAGTATCAAGCCACTAAAAATTGCAGGTATAAAAGCGACTGAAGAAATCGACTACAGTTTACCGTTGGCAGTTACTGAAGAAGAAAATGGTTTTACTTTTAACCGTGGTTATCAACTTGAAATTAAAGGCGACTGGGATAATGAAGATCCAGAAGGCGACAAAGCTGTTTTGCCATCAAAAGAGGACTACGTTTATTCAAAGGAAGTAGCCAACTTAAAGTTCTATGATGGACGAGACTTTTCTCGCTCTGCTCAAATTGAAATTTCAGGAAATATAACAAAATCATTTTCATCATGGTTAAGTGATCGACGAGATTTCACGAAAGTGTATCCTCAAGAAAAGATTGATGGGATCATGACTGGTTATATTATTGAGTGTGAATATTACGAAAATTCTTCATATGGAAATATTTACCGTTATTTTGTATTCCCAGATGGTACAGGTATTCAAATTAGGACTAGCGTAGGATACGATGTAAAACTTGATCTGACTCCTGATAGTACCTTTTCTGAATTTAAAAAGGTCTTGGCGATCGACTATAAATTTTTGAGTGAAGATTTTGTTTTTAGTAAAATAGCCAATGAGTCAACTGATGTGTCTAATATTGCTGAATAGATATATGTATTTTTTTCAATAGAATTAAGAAACAAAAAAAGATGAACTGCCCAGGTTTGGGAAGTTCATCTTTTTTTTTAATAATCTAATTTATTTCGTTGTTTGTACCATTGTTCTGGTCGCCAAATCCAGCGAGCACCATCAGCTTTCAACAAATCAAAAGCTTCATTTGGTCCCATTGTTCCTGCAGTATAATTAGGGAAACTTGGAATGAAATGTTCCCAAGCTACTCGAATGCGGTCAACAATCTCCCAAGAGTTACGAACTTCATCCCAATGAGAAAAGTTTGTTCCATCACCATGTAAGGCGTCTAACAATAATTTTTCATACGCTTCAGGACTATTTACTGTGATTTCTTCGCTTTGACGGAAATCTAGTTTTACGGGTTCTGTTGCAAAACCTTGACCGATTTGTTTGCCGTTTAACATCAATGAGAAGCCTTCAGTTGGTTGAATGTAAATTGTTAAAACATTTTGCTCAGCCAATTGGACATTGTTGTCACTCTCATTATTAAAGTTAAAAACATTAACTGGTACTTGTTTGAAGACGATATTAATTCGTGTACCTTTTTCAGTCATTCGTTTACCCGTTCTGATATAAAATGGAACACCTGACCAACGGAAATTATCAATTAAGAATTTTCCAGCGACAAATGTTTCTACGTTGGAGTCTGATGCGACATTTGGTTCATCACGGTAAGCAATAAATTCTTTATCATCAAGAGAACCAGCAGCATATTGACCACGAGTGAAATTTTTCATAACTTCTGTCTTATCATATCGTCTGATGGCTTCTAAAACTTTAATTTTTTCTTGGCGAATGCTTTTATCAGAAAAAGAAGTAGGGACTTCCATTGCTAATAAGGCAACCACTTGTAAAATATGGTTTTGGACCATATCTCTTAAAGCACCACTATTTTCATAATAACCACCACGATCTTCTACACCTAAGCTCTCAGCAAAAGTAACTTGGACATTTTCGATGTAGCGATTATTCCAAAGAGATTCAAAAATATTATTGGCAAAACGGATAACTGCAATGTTTTGCACCATTTCTTTACCCAAATAATGATCAATTCTGAAAATATCTTCTTCTGCAAAAGCAGTTGTAATTTGTTCATTCAGAATAGTTGCCGTTTTTAAATCAGAGCCAAAAGGTTTTTCAATTACCAGACGGTTAAATCCAGTGTCTGTTAAGACCGATTGATCTTTTAAATGACTAACAATTGTGCCAAAGAATTGAGGTGACATCGCTAGGTAATATAAACGATTGCCCTTTAATTTATATTTTTCATCTAATGTATTAGATAGTTCACGCAATTCATTGTAGTGAGCAGCATCATTTACATCATGCGATAAATAATAGAAATGACTAGCAAAGGCAAAGGCTTCATCACTGGTAGGATTTAATTCTTGGATGGATTCTTTCACAACTTCTCTATAATAATCATCCGTCCATTCTCTGCGAGCCGTACCAATCACGGCAAAACGATAATCTAAACTACCTTTTTTAAATAAACGAAACAAAGAAGGATATAACTTTCTCTTAGCTAGATCACCGGTTCCCCCAAAAATAGTAAATAGTGCTGTCTGTTCCATAGAATTCCACTCCTTAAAGTTGGTCGACAAAGATAGTTGTAGCAGCTTTGTAGCTAATGGCAACTTCTCTATCTTGATTTTTTAGTGTGATTGGTCCTTCGTAAGCTGCGATATTCGTAATGGTATATCGGTCATGGATTTTAACATTTAATGAAACCAAGTAATCCAATAATTCTTTTTCATCTAAAACCCGAGCAATTTCAATTTCTGTATTGATTGGATAGTCAATCAAAGTTGCGCGTTTTTTTTCATGGATTGCCTCGCCATGTTTCGGAATCATGCCGCCATGGGGACATAATTTTGGATATTTTAGGTAACTATCTAATTTTTCTTCTAACATTTCAGAGGTTACATGTTCTAAAACTTCCGCGTCATCATGCACTTCATTCCATGAAAAAGACAAATGGTCCACTAGAAAAACTTCCCAAAGACGATGTTTGCGGACTAAGGCGCTAGCCTTTTGTAAACCTAGTTCTGTTAGTTGTACACCTTGATAGGGGGAATGGTCAACTAATCCCTCTTTTACCAGTTTTGAAATCATCTCGCTAACTGAAGCACCAGAAATGGCTAAACCAGCGACAATTTTTTTGTTGCTGACTTTTTCAACATCTCCGCCTAATTCTAATATTAATTTTAAATAATCTTCACGATTGGGTGTCATAAGCTAGTCATCCTTTCAAACCTTTAGAATATCATATAAATTCTATCAAAAAAAGGGTTTTATTTCCAAAAATCAGAACTAAAATAGTAATTAAGGTACTTGTCGATTAAAATATTTTACGATCAAGTATTGCCTAAATATTATAAAACAGGTAGTATATTAAAAAGAAATGAGAATTTTCAAAAAATAATAAGGATTGGTGTCTAATGTTAAGTCAGCAAATTGCTAAAACACAAACCATGTATGATCCATCTTTTGAAAAAGATGCCTGTGGAATGGGTTTTATTGCCCAAATCGAGGGGAAAGCCTCTCATGAATTAGTCGAACACGCATTAACGATGTTGAAACGAATGAACCATCGTGGTGGGACAGGCGCTGAGCCAGATACTGGTGATGGTGCTGGGATCTTGTCAACAATTCCTGACAGATTTTTCCGCAGAGTAGCAAATGATGCTGGCGTATCTCTTCCAAAAATTGGCGATTACGCCGTGGGAATGTTCTTTTTACCTCAAGAGCCTAAACAAAAAGATGGTTTACTACAAGCTCTTGTAAAAGACATTCAAGAAGCTGGTTATCCAGTAATCTGGCAGAGAGATGTCCCTTTTCAGTATGAAAATTGCGGTCCTGGCGCGCAAAAAGTAATGCCTAGCTTTGTGGAAGTCTTCATTAAAAGACCGTTAGATGTTCCTGCAGGACGAATCTTTGAAGATAAACTATACACGATTCGTCGCCAGCTAGAAAAAACTTTTAATCATGATGAATTAGCAATCTGTTCATTATCTGCTAAAACAATCGTTCATAAAGGAATGCTACATGCTTATCAAGTAGGTATTTTTTACAATGATTTAAAAGAAGCTGATTATGAAGCAAGTATAGCAGTTGTTCATTCACGATTTTCAACCAATACTTTTCCCAGCTGGGATCGGGCACAGCCTTTCCGCTTCTTAGCTCATAACGGAGAAATCAATACCTTACGAGGCGCAGAAAATTGGATGAAGAGCCACGGAATAGAAGTATATAATGAAGAAGATTCTGACTCAGCGAAGTTAGAAAACTGTATGGAATATTTGTACCGTAATGGTCGTGATATTCCTCAAGCGTTATTAATGATGGTTCCAGAAGCGTGGTCAAAAGAAGCAAATTTAAGTGAAGAATTAACAGCCTTTAATGAATATAATGCGAGTTTCATGGCACCATGGGATGGTCCAGCTGCTTTATGTTTTACTGATGGAGAAACTGTGGGTGCCTTTTTAGATAGAAATGGTTTAAGACCTTCTCGTTATTTGTTTACTAAAGATGGGTATGTCCAAGTGGCTTCAGAATCTGGCGTAATTGATTTTGAACCTTCAAACATAATTGAAAAAGGTGTTTTAGGACCAGCAAACATGATTCTAGTGGATACCGTTAACGGAAAATTTTTGCGTAACGACGAGATAAAAGCCCACTATGCTGAAAAAAATGATTATAGCACTTGGTTGACAGAAAATCGTTTAGAAATTTCTGATCTTTCGACAGATGAAGTCCCAACAAATCAAATGGATGAAAAAGAATTACAAAGACTATGGAAATTAAATGGCTACACTGACGATATTATTCGCGGTTTAATTGTGCCGATGGCTGAGAATGGTGAAGAGCCAGTTATTTCAATGGGCTTTGATTCTCCATTAGCCATTTTAAGTGAAAAGCCTCAATCCTTATTTACTTATTTTAAACAACAATTTGCTCAAGTAACAAATCCACCGATTGATGCGATTCGTGAACAACTGGTTATCGGAACTGAAATGTTTCTTGGTTGTGATAGCGATGTGAAAATTGATACAGCTGCAAATTGCCGTAAATTAAAAATTGAAAGTCCCGTTTTATCAACAGAAGATTTCCAAAAAATAACCACTTTAAATGAAGATGGTCAACGAACAGTGACTGTCTCCACCACTTATTCGATTAAGGAAAGTGATCTAGAAGATGCGTTAGACCAAATGTTTAAAAAAGCGGAAGCTGCGGTGGATGATGGTGCTACAATTATTGTGTTAAGTGATCGAGAAACTGCACCAGAAAAAATGGCAATACCGATCTTATTAGCTGTTTCAGGCTTACACAATCATTTAGTTCGGCGTGGTAAAGGATCACAAACAAGTCTAGTTGTCGATGCGGCAGAAGTTAGTGAAGTCCATCATTTCGCTACATTGATTGGTTATGGTGCTTCGGCAGTTCATCCGTATGGGGCTTATGCTACTTTACACGATTTTGATTTAGCACAAAATGCAGAAAAATATCGTAAGGCCTGCGAAAAAGGTATCGTAAAAGTGATGTCTCGGATGGGAATCTCAACGATTGCTGGTTACCATGGCGCACAGTTATTTGAAGCAGTAGGTATTTCAACGTCAGTGACAGATGTTTATTTCACTGGAACAGCTAGCCGTCTGGGTGGCTTATCATTAAATCAAATTGAAGCTGAATATCTAAAACGCCATGAAGCAGCATATGGTGTGAAGCAAGCTGATTTTTTACCTTCTGGCGGATCATTCCAATATAAAGCAGATGGCGAGCATCATTTATACAATCCAACAACAATTTATAATTTCCAAAAAGCAGTTCGTGCAGGAGATTATCAATTATTTAAAGAGTATACGAAAGAAATGGATGATACTAGTATTGAAACACCTACGACATTACGTTCAATGTGGGAATTCAACTCTACTCGTCCAGCCGTAAAATTATCTGAGGTTGAACCAGCGAAAAATATTGTGAAACGTTTTAAAGTTGGTGCGATGTCGTATGGTTCATTAAGTGAAGAAGCCCATAAATGTTTAGCTGAAGCGATGAACGCGATTGGCGCAAAATCAAACAGTGGTGAAGGTGGCGAAAATCGCAATCGTTTTAAACCAACAGCCGATGGTCGCAATTTTAATTCAAAAATTAAACAAGTTGCTTCTGGACGTTTTGGTGTGAATGCAGAATATTTAATGAGTGCCGAAGAATTACAGATAAAAATGGCCCAAGGTGCAAAACCCGGTGAGGGTGGTCAATTACCAGGGAATAAAGTCTTTCCTTGGGTAGCTGAAATCCGCGGATCAACGCCAGGAGTACGTTTAATTTCACCACCACCTCATCACGATATTTATTCAATTGAGGATTTAGCACAGTTGATTCATGATTTAAAAACAATTAATCCTTACGCAAAAATTAATGTGAAATTGGTTTCTAGCACTGGTGTCGGCACAATTGCTACTGGTGTGGTGAAAGCTGGCGCAGATATCGTAGTTATTTCTGGTTATGATGGTGGAACCGGTGCTTCTCCAAGAAATTCTGTTCGTGATGCAGGCCTGCCTTGGGAAATGGGCTTGGCGGAAGCGCATCAGACGTTAGCTATGAATAATTTACGTCAAAGAATGACTTTAGAAACTGATGGCAAGTTGATGACTGGCCGCGATATTGCGATGGCAATTTTGTTAGGAGCAGAAGAATATAGTTTTGCCTCTTTGGCATTGGTTTCAATTGGTTGCGTCATGATGAGGGTTTGTTCATTAAATACTTGTCCTGTCGGGGTGGCTACCCAAAATCCGGCATTACGAAAATTCTTTGTTGGTAAGCCAGAACATGTTATCAATATGATGATGTTTTTAGCAGAAGATTTAAGAGAAATCATGGCAGAATTAGGCTTCAGAAGTATTGATGAAATGATTGGTCATACAGAAGTATTGCAACCACGTTTTGTTGCTAAGGGTAAAGCAAAATCACTTGATTTTTCTCGGATGCTATCGACATCTGTTGGGATTGAACGGAAAGTTGAAGATCCTTTTAAAGAAAAACGTCAATGGAAAGAATTGGATAGCTTTGCAACAGCGGCAATTGAAAATGGTGAGGTTGTTGAAGTTGAACAAGCAATTAATAATGTCAGTCGGACAGTCGGAGCAAGAATGGGTGGCTGGATTGCTGAACGATTTGGTAATTATGAATTAACACCGGGACAATTAAAATATACTTATCATGGCATTGCCGGTCAAAGTTTCGCTTCATTTATTACACAAGGAATGGAGCTGAAATTAATTGGTGAAGCTAATGATTATGTTGCTAAAGGATTGAGTGGAGGACGTTTAATTATTGTTCCACCAGCTGATGCCGGTTATGATGTAGAGCATTCTCAAATCGTTGGAAATGTGGCTTGTTTTGGTGCCAATCGTGGAGAAGCTTTTTTCCGTGGTCGTGCCGGAGAACGTTTCTGTGTTAGAAATTCTGGTGCAAATGTTGTGGTTGAAGGTGTTGGCGAACATGGGTGTGAATATATGACTGGCGGAGTCGCGGTGATATTAGGCTCAACTGGACGTAATTTTGCCGCAGGTATGTCTGGTGGCGTAGCTTACATTTATGATCCAGATAATGTGTTCCCTGGTAAATGTAATATGGAAATGGTGGATTTATACAAATTAGATGAATCTGGCGATGATAGTATCTTAAAAGAAATAATTCAAAATCATTTGGCCTATACTGATTCCTTGAAAGCGGCAGAATTATTAAATGATTGGGATAATCAAAAACAACATTTTGTGAAAGTTTATCCTCGAGAATATCATGAAATGATCGATGTAACAGAACAATTAGCAAAAACAGGCTTAAGTGGTGATGAGTTACTAGAAAAAGCCTTCGTGGAAGTTGTCGGTGAGCAAACAGCACCGGCTGGAAAGGGGCAATAATTATGGCAGATCCATTTGGCTTTTTAAAGTATCCAAGAAAAGATAATCCTTATCGCCCAGTAGATGAACGAATTACTGATTGGGAAGAATTACAAGTCCCTCTTAGCACTGAAGAGCGAAAAGAACAAGCAGCTCGTTGTATGAATTGCGGTATTCCATTTTGTCATACCGGTGTGTTTTATGGCGGTAAACGTGCAGTTTCAGGTTGCCCCAATGATAATTTAATTCCTGAGTGGAATGATTTGGTTTTCCGCGGTGAGTTTAAAAAAGCATTTGAACGTTTAGTAGCAACCAATCCTATTCCAGAAATGACTGGGCGTGTCTGTCCAGCTCCTTGTGAAAAATCTTGTACTGAAGGTTTAAATGGTTCAGGTGTGGCAATTCATGACAATGAACGATTTATTATTGATACCGCTTTTGAAAATGGTTGGGTAGAAGCGACTGGAAAACCAGAAAATCGTACTAATTTTAAAGTGGCTATCGTAGGCTCTGGGCCAGCAGGATTATCAGCGGCTTGGCGTTTAAACCAATTGGGTCATCAAGTGACTGTTTTTGAAAGAAATGATCGACCTGGCGGATTATTAATGTATGGGATTCCTAATATGAAATTGGATAAAGACGTTGTGAATAGACGGATCCAAGTAATGGAAGATTGCGGTATTAAATTTGAGGTAAATACTGAAGTGGGTGTCGACATTAGCCCAGAGGATTTACAAACAGCTTTTGATCGTGTCATTATAACTAGTGGTGCAACAGTTCCTCGAGACTTACCAGCAGACGGTCGTCAATTAAAAGGGATTGAATTTGCTGTAGATTACTTATCAGAAGTGACAAAAGATGTTTTAAAATATGGCAAAGATGCAACCAGTAAAAAATTGGCAGGTAAACACGTAATTGTTATTGGTGGTGGTGATACCGGAAATGACTGTATCGCCTCAGCCATTCGTCAAGGGGCAGCTTCTGTTAAACAATTGGAAATCACCCCCAAATTACCAGCTGAAAGAGTGGATAATAACCCTTGGCCAGAGTATCCAATGACCGATCGAACAGGTTACGGTCAAGAAGAAGCTTTGGCTACAGGAGAAGGTCAATTAACTTATTATGCGACTTCAACTACTGCTTTTATTGGCGCTGAACGCGGTCAAGTCATTGCGATTGAAACAACTGAAGTAGATAATCGATTCCAACCAATTGCTGGTACTGAACAAGTGATGAAAGCAGATTTAGTTTTATTAGCAATGGGCTTTACTGGACCAGAACAACGATTATTAGAAGGTTTTGATGTTCATGAAGTATACGAAGATTATACAACCGATAATGAACGAGTATATGTTGCCGGCGATGCTAAACGAGGTCCAAGCCTAGTTATCTGGGCCATTCGTGAAGGTCGTAAAGCAGCTGAACAAGTAGATCAAATGTTACGCACATTAGTTTATCAATAAAAAAAAGCCGAAACGAAAAGTAAAAATTCGTTTCGGCTTTTTTGCCTTTAGTTTTCTTTTAAGGGTATAATAGGTAAGGTAATGTCATCGGCCTCATCATAAATGGCAGCGGGTTGACCATCATTAGTTGAAATAACGAGGTGGTAGCCTAAAGGATCCTGCATCGCAAATTTTTCCGCAGTTAACTCAATCATTTGATATTTTAAGTCTCGCCCATCAATTTTGATAGAGAAGTCAGGATAAATTGTCAGCTCGTGTTGGGTCTGTTCTTTTGGATTGGAAAATTGCCAAGTGCCGGTATAAGTACCGGAAATATCGCTTAGATTAGGTGCACTTTGCGGTTCTTTTTTTAAAACTTTTTTTCCTAAAAAAAAAGCAGCCAAAGAAGCCGAGAGAAATAATGGCCAACGGTTACGCATGTCAGGAACTCCTTTCAAAAATCTTTATCAATACTATACCGCAAAATAAAAAAAATGACTATCAGACTTAAGCAGGAGTTTGTTGTTAAAGGAATGAGAAAGCTTGCAATATTCAAATATCCAATTAGCATACTTTATTGATCGCCCCAATCGTTTCATTGCTCATTGTCGCTTAAGTGAAACTGGAGAAATCGTCGTTGCCCATGTAAAAAATACTGGACGTGGCAAGGAAGTTTTCTTAGTAGATGCGCTGGTAGCTTTAAACTATCAACCAGCGGCAACTCGGAAAACTGATTATGACTTAGTTGCGGTAAAGAAAGAGGAAATGTGGATTAATATTGATTCGCAAATTCCTAATGCATTAGCAGCTGAAGCGATTTTGAATAGGCAAATAAAATTACCCGGTTTAAAAGGAAATATTACTTTATTAAAACGAGAGTATCGTTACCAACAAAGTAAATTCGATATTTATTTTGAAACTGATCATGCTGAAAAAGGCTTTGTGGAAGTTAAAGGAATGACCTTGGAAAATCAAGGAATCGGTGCCTTTCCAGATGCACCAACGATACGAGGGCTAAAACATGTCAATGAATTGATACATGCAAAAGTCGCAGGTTACTTCAGTTATCTACTTTTTATTGTCCAATTTCCAAAAGTAACAGTTGCAACAATTCATCGTGAGATGCAGCCGGCATTAGCGGAAACGATGGCTCAAGCACAAGAAAATGGGGTAGTTGTTTTGGCGTATAATTGCCAAGTAAGTCCTGATACAATTGAGGTTGATCACGAAGTTCCATTTAATTTATATCAGAATTTTAATGATCCCAATTAATGAAAGGCGGATGAATATGATTAAACTAGGTATTATTGGTACGAATTGGATTACAGATCAATTTGTAGAGGCAGCTTTGGAATCAAAAAAATATCACTTAAAAGCAGTGTATTCAAGAGAATTAGAAACAGCAAAAAAATTTGGCGAAAAATATGCTGGAAAGATTGAATATGCTGATGATCTGACCACGTTCTTTAATTTAGCTATTGATACTGTTTATATTGCTTCACCGAATAGTTTACATTTTCCCCAAGCAAAGCAAGCAGTTTTGGCGGGGAAAAATGTCATTGTCGAAAAGCCCGCTTTTTCCAATCCAACCGAATTTGAAGAATTGGTTCATTTAGCTAATCAAAAGCGCGTCTTCTTTTTTGAAGCAGCAAGAAATATTCATGAAGAATCCTTCAAAGCTATTACCAACCGATTGCCTGATAATGACCACATAATCGGGGCTGATTTAAGTTTTATGAAATACTCTTCTCGCTATGATTTAGTCTTAGCTGGAGAAGAACCAAATATTTTCTCACCTCATTTTTCTGGTGGTGCAGTTATGGATTTGGGTGTTTATCCGATTTATGCAGCTATTGCATGGTTTGGTATGCCGAGAGAAAGTCATTATTTTAGTCAAAAGATTGCTACTGATGTGGATGGAATTGGTTTTGCAATTTTACGTTATGAGACGTTTGATGTATCGATTCGAACTGGAAAAATTAGTGATAGCTATCAAAAATCAGAAATTTATTTGGATGAGGGAACACTGGTCTTAAATGCAATTAATTCAATTAATCAAGCAGCCTTCCATCGTCACGATAAATCTGTTGAAGAAATTTCGCTCCAATCACTGGAAAATCCAATGATTGAAGAAGCGTTAGATTTTGCCAAAATTATGAATCATCCTAAAGATGTTGAATTGGGTGAATTGTATCAAGAATGGGTTGAACTAGCTCGAAATGTTAACCAAGTATTATACGATTTACGAAAAAGTGCCGGCATCGTCTTTGATGCTGATCAGAAATAGAGGGAATTATGGAATTAAAAGATTTTTTACAAACAAATTGGGAACAAGCTGGTTTTGATCAACCAGTAAAGATTCAAGCAGCTGTGTTTGAACCAATCACAAGTGGTGAAAATATTATTGGCATTGCACCAACTGGCAGCGGAAAAACCTTAGCTTATTTATTGCCGTTAATGAACCAATTAGAAAATGGCAAAATGGGGCGAATATTAATTCTGACTTCATCTCAAGAATTGGCGATGCAAGTTGTCAATGTTGCCCGAGAATGGTTAGTTGGTTCAGGTATGAAAGTCCAAAGCTTAATTGGTGGCGCCAATGTTAAACGTCAGCAAGAAGCGTTGAAGAAAAAACCTGAATTACTGGTTGGGACGCCCGGTCGTGTCTATGAATTAATTCAGAGCCGTAAACTCAAAGCCCAAAATTTTAAAACTATCGTCTTTGATGAAGTCGATCAATTATTAACGGGACAAAGCTTACAATTGATTAAAAATATTCTGAAAGCTAGTGACAACCAAGTGCAACGTCTTTATTTTTCAGCCACGGCACAAGCGGTTGTTGAAGAAATTCAACAGCTTGATGATGAAGTAAAGATTATTGACGTAACTAAAATAGATGATAGTCAAGGTGAAGTTGCTCATTACTTTATTACAACCAATCAACGAAAAAAAGTTGATGTCTTAAGACGTTTATTAAATATGCCTGAATTTTGGGGCTTGATTTTCTTTAATCAAGTCAGTGAGTTAGGCGTTGCTGAAGAAAAATTGTTGTTCCACAAATTACCAATTGCTAGTTTAGCTTCTGATCAATTTAAGACCGCCAGAAAAGATGCTTTGGCGGCTTTTAAAAAACATCAAATAAATGGCTTGTTAACTACCGATGTCGGTAGTCGTGGATTGGATATTTCCGGATTACCAATTGTTGTTAATGCCGATTTCCCAATCACTAAGGAAAGTTATTTACATCGTTCAGGTCGTGTGGGTCGAATGGGTCAAAGCGGCATGGTCATTTCTTTAATCGCTTCCCATGAAGAAAGTGATTTGCGAAAAATAAAAAAACAATTGGGATTGGACTTCACAGAGGTTTTCGTTCATGGTGGTGGTCTTGTTTTAGAAAGACCTGAAAAAATTGAAAAAACTAAAAAAAAGAAAAAAGGTCAAAAATAATTGTTAACCAACTTGCTTTAATTAGTTGAAATGGCTAAAATAAAAAGCAGTTGTTCTCGTAGCTCAGCAGGATAGAGCAATCGCCTCCTAAGCGATAGGTCGCCGGTTCAATTCCGGCCGAGGACGTAAAAAGAGTTGAATTGAGTGAGAAAACTCAATTCAACTCTTTTTTTATTTATAGAAACTAATTCCAATAGGTGTATCTTCAATTAAACTCCCTTTTGGTGCTTTTAAAATCAAAACAATATAATAAAAATCACCGATACAGCCGCTACCATGGATGGTGGCTAAAAACAGAAAGACAAATAAAGATAGCATATTTAAAGCAAAGGCAACTACCAATAAAAGAGAAACAATAATAAATGGAGAGATGGCAATAATAAAAAATTGTTTTCGTGAATAAAAAGAGCCAGGACTGGTAGCATAAGCCATCCCATTTTTAAAACCGAAATTGACTTTTCCTTGTGGCTGAAACATTTTAAAAAACAAACCGTGAATCGCTTCATGGAGGACTAAACAAAGAAAAAGCAACACTAGAGCAAACAAAAGCATCGGAAAAGAAATCTCGCTAGATAGACTTTGTCGTTGACTGATAAAGCTTGTAAGGATCAAAAAAAGTGTACCTACAATAAAAGATAAAAGAATAGAGCCGATATTCAACAGAATAATGGCTTTTTTATTGTTTAATATATCAACTTCTCGATATAACTTCATCCAAAACCTCCATTTTTTTTTATTACTATAACATAAGTAATCTTTAAAGTGACAAAGCTGTAAGTAAAAATTGAGACTTAAGACGGAATAATTAATGATTCAACTCAGGTAAATTATTCTTATCGGAGGAGGAAAATAAATGAAATTTATTAAAGGTATATTGTCACTGGTCGTTATAATGTTTTTAGTTTGTGTAGGTGGTGTTTTTTTTACTAAAGGAAGTTCAAACGAAGCAGCGGCTATCTTTGACCAATTAAATCCATTAGTTCAAAAAGGAGAAGTTTATGTTAGAACTAAAGCTCCAGATACTGTGAATGAATATGGAACGGCCAGTTATCAACAATTAGCTGCTGACTCAAATGGAAAAACCAGACAGATTTCCTTTAACGGCTTGTCGACACTAAAAGAAAATCGTTATTTAAAATTAACCAACAAAGGCGCTCACGTGGAGACTTATCAAGAAGTCAATCAAGCAGAAGTCCCTGCCGCTGCTTTAGAGCAAATCAATTAAAAAGCTGATCAATGTAAAATTAATTACATTGATCAGCTTTTCTTATTGATAAAAACTAGTATCGACGGAGCTACTTTGAACAACATTTCCAATATTTTTAATAATTAAGCCCAGTCGCCGTTTCTAAAAATTGGGACAAATGAGCCGTCTTCGCGAATGCCGTCAATTGACATTTCTGCTGAGCCAACCATAAAGTCTACATGGGTTTGACTACTATTTAAACCAGCTTGATTTAATTCTTCTTCAGACATTTCAGTACCATCTTTGACACTAAATGGATAAGCAGCACCTAGTGCTAAATGGTTTGAAGCATTTTCATCAAATAAAGTATTGTAGAATGTAATACCAGATTGAGAAATTGGTGACGGATCTGGGACTAAGGCAACCTCACCTAGAGAATCGGCTCCTTCAATTTCTAGTAACGATTTAAGAACTTCTTCACCACTTTCAGCTGAAAAATCAACAACTTTACCAGCTTTGAAAGTAAATTTCATATTGTTTAAAGTGTTACCAGCATAGCTTAATGGTTTTGTACTAGTGATGTAACCATCAATTCGATTTTTATCTGGAGCGGTAAAGACTTCTTCCGTTGGCATATTCGCCATAAATTCTTTACCATCTGCCGCAAACGAACCGGCTCCTTCCCAGATATGATTTTTCGGTAAACCAATCACAATATCCGTTCCTGGTGCTGTGTAGTGAAGGGCAGAAAATTGCTCTTTGTTTAATTTTTCTGCTTGGTTTCGCATTGTTTGGTCGTGTTCTTGCCACGCTGCAACAGGATCGTCACTGTAAATCCAAGTTGTTTTGAAAATTTCATCCCATAATGCGTCCACTTGCGCTTCTTGACCCTCAATATTTGGAAAGACTTTTTTTGCCCATGCAGGACTTGCCGCAGCAACAACCGTCCAGCGTAATTTATTCGATTGTGTTGCTTGCATGACTGCTTGTAGGGCTTTCCCACGTGCCGCTTGATAAGTTGCGACTCTACTATTATCTACTCCAGCTAACGCATCGGGATCTTGAGAGATGATACTGATTCGTGTGACACGTTTTTCGGCAAAATCATCTGCTTCAGCCTTTTTGTAATCTGGAATCGTCGCAATTTTTTCAGCACTAGCATGGGTTAAAAATTCTCTCTGGATGGTGTCATCGTTCCATTGAACTTGGACTTCATCGGCACCAAGTGCATAGGCATTTTTTGTGACTAGTCGGGCTAAGGGTGCCTGGTCAACACTAGCATAAACAATCACTGTATCTCCTTTCTGAACATTTACGCCGACTTTTGTAATTAAACGTGCGTATTTTTTTAGCAATTCATCAAAATAAGATAAAACCATTGTTAATTCCTCCAATTTTATAGATTAATTCGCCACTGCGGCAATTTTTTTGGCAAAAGCTTCTAGGTTTTGAATATCTTCTTCTTCGGCGTTTGTATCGACTTTAACAAAATCAGCACCCTTGATTGCACCAGTTTTTTCAAAAGCCTCTTCAAAACGGTTCACACTAGTAGCAAAATTTTTATAAAAAGTATCGCCAGAACCCACGACACCATATATTTTTCCAGTTAAATCTAATTCTTGCAATTCCTCATAAAAGTCTTTCATTTCTTCTGGCAAGTCGCCTTCGCTGTAAGTGTAAGTGGCGACGATACAGATGTCAGCGGATTCAAAGTCTTCGGCCTCGACAGCGCCGACCTCTTCCATTTCAACCTCAATCGCAAGGTCTTCAAGGGTTTCGGCAACAACATCAGCAATTTCTTCAGTATTCCCTGTTAAACTAGCAAAAACAATTTTTGCAACGGTCATATGATAACTTCCTCCTTAAGGAACGATCTATTAAAATTATAGCAAGCAGAAAGGGTGGTGTAAATAAAAGATAACTTTTGTTGTGGGAATTTCTTTCGGTTTGTCCCGCTTTATTGGTTATGTTAAAATGAGACAGTGAAAAAGGAGACGAGACAGTAATGATTACATTAAAATCAGCAAGAGAAATTGAAATGATGGACGAATCGGGCGAAATTTTAGCCGATGTTCATCGTCACTTAAGAAATTTTATTAAACCAGGTATTAGTAGCTGGGATATTGAAGTATTTGTAAAAAAATTTATTGAAGATCGAGGTGCAATTGCTGCTCAGATCGGATTTGAAGGTTATGAATATGCCACTTGTATTAGTATTAATGATGAAATTTGCCATGGATTTCCACGTAAAAAAACTTTAAAAACTGGTGATCTATTAAAAGTTGATATGTGTGTTGAATATAAAGGGGCTATGTCTGATTCATGCTGGTCTTACGTTGTGGGTGAAGCAAATCCTGTGATTCAAAAATTAATGGATGTTACTAAAAAATCTTTGTATTTAGGTATCGAACAAGCTCAAGTTGGTAATCGAATCGGTGATATCGGTCATGCTATTCAAACTTACGCAGAAGGCGAAGGTTTTTCTGTTGTTAGAGATTTTGTTGGTCACGGTATTGGTCCAACGATCCATGAAGAACCAGCGATTCCTCATTATGGCGAAGCTGGGAAAGGTTTGCGCTTAAAAGAAGGTATGGTTATTACAATCGAACCAATGATTAACGTTGGTGAATGGCAAATGAAAATGGATCCGAATGGTTGGACTGCCTATACAAGAGATGGTTCTTGGAGTTGTCAGTATGAGCATACTTTAGCGATTACTAAACAAGGACCAAGAATACTAACTTCTCAAGGAGAAGAAGGTACTTATTAATAATAACGAGGATATAACATGGCGTTAGATGAAAATGAAAAAAAGAATGAGTTGAAAAAATTTATTACTTCTTTCCAAAAGCATGTAGCAGATGCTGAAATAGGCGATCGATCAGTTGTGGTCGCCTATTATTTGTTGCTGTCTTTTTTTCCACTTTTAATTGTGGTAGGCAATTTATTACCTTATTTAAATATCACTCCTAGTACTGTGTTACCTTATTTAAAAGAAGTTATCCCATTGACAATTTATCAGTTTTTACGACCAGCAATCGAAGGTTTGTTGTCTAATAATTCTGGAGGTTTGTTATCTATTTCCGTTATAGCTGCATTATGGTCTTCATCAAAAGGAATTAATGCAATGCAGACAGCCTTGAATCGTGCCTATGGTGTAGAAGATCGTGGGAATTTTGTAATTAGTCGGATTGTTTCTGTCGGAATGGTTGGTATATTGATGATGGCGATTATTGCCGTAGCCTTGTTTTTCAGTGTCGGACAGGTGCTACTAGATTTATTACAACCGCTTTTACAATTTCCAAAAGAGTATATTGAAACCTTCTTGACGTTACGATGGCCAATTACATCATTAGGATTGCTTGTAATTATTAGTGTAATCTACAGTGTCATTCCCAATGCAAAAGTGAGAATTCGCTATACGATTCCAGGAACCATTTTTGCAACCGTTGGATGGCTTATTTTAGCTCAGGGGTTTGGATTATATGCTAGAACTTTTGCCCGCAGTGTTTCTGGGTATCAAATCATTGGGTCCTTCATCGTGTTAATGCTCTGGTTAAATTTAGCTGCAGCAATTGTCATTTTGGGTGGCATCTTAAACGTCACATTTGAAGAACTACACACTGGAAAACAAGTTCAAAAGGGCAGTAATCGTTTTAAGAAGTTTTTAGATTATCTAAAAAATAAAAACAAATAATAAAAACTTCCTTGTATTGACTTATTATTGAGATATAATGATTTTTGAGAAAAAAGGTAGGTGGCAAAATGTTCATTTCATTGGGAATTATTATTCGTTATTTTTTAACTTTTTTAATTGCACTAATACTGACTCCGATTTTTAAAATTATTTCGGTACAGACAGGTATGGTGGATAAACCAAATGCTCGAAGGATTAATAAAGTCCCAATGCCTAGTGGGGGCGGCTTGCCGATTTTTATTACCTTTATGATTTCAACTTTAGTTTTATTTAAAAATTTTATACCAGCGTCCTATATTGTACCGATTTTACTAGGTGGCTTAATTATTGTCATCACTGGACTGTTGGATGACCGCTTTGAATTGTCACCACGGCAAAAAAGTCTGGGCATTTTATTGGCGGCGTTAGTGATTTATTTTGTAGCAGATATTCGTTTTAATTTTTTTACCGTACCTATTTTAGGTCATATTAATTTGGGCTGGCTCAGCCTACCCGTCACTATTTTCTGGATATTTGGTATTACTAATGCAGTGAATTTAATTGATGGTTTAGACGGATTGGCATCAGGTGTTTCAATTATTGGTTTGACGACAATTGGTGTCATTGGTTATTTCTTTTTACATGAATCGACAACTTTTATTTCGTTAGCTATATTTTGTTTAGTAGCTAGCATCATAGGTTTTTTTCCTTATAATTTTCATCCTGCAAAGATTTATCTAGGTGATACGGGAGCGCTTTTTTTAGGTTTTATGATTGCTGTTTTATCACTAGAAGGTCTAAAAAATGTTACGTTCATTACTTTGGTTACACCATTAATGATTTTAGGTGTGCCAGTAACCGATACATTTTTTGCAATGGTTCGCAGAAAAGCCAAAAACATGCCAATTTCAGCTGCTGATAAACAGCATTTGCATCATCGCTTATTAGACTTAGGTTTTACACATCGGGGTGCAGTACTGACAATTTATGCAATTGCAGTTCTGTTTTCTTTTACTGCACTTTTGATTAATTATATGAGTGGTGTAGGTACTGTTGTTTTAATTGTTGTGATGGGGTTTGCGATTGCTTTCTTATTGGAACTAATTGGTCTAATCAGTCCTAAATACAGTTTTATTACAAAGACCTTTCATTTTTTTGGTAACAAAGATTATCGTGTAAAAGTCATCAATAAATATTTTAAAAAATAAGCAGAGGAATACAAATGAAGATGTATGACCAACCCTTGGCGACTGTGAGCATCGTCACCCATAACAGTGATAAAATATTTCTAAGTTTAGACTCCTTAATAGAAAAGATGGGCTCTACAAATTTACACATTAAAATTTTCGATAATGGATCTAATGAAGAATACAAAAAAAAATTAAGCAAGTATTTAACCTATCCTTTTATTTCAATTGATTTTTATCCGGAAAACAAAGGCTTTGGCTTTGGGCATAACCGCAATTTGATGACAGAAAATGGTACAGCAATTATTTTTAATCCAGACATTATTATTGAAGAAAATAATCTGTCAGCTTTAGTGGATCTGTTAAAAAGTGAAAAAGAATTAGCTATGGTAGCGCCAAAAATATTGAATCAAGATGGTACTACGCAATATTTAATACGCAATCGTCTCGATGTTTTTGATTTTATGCTACGCTTTATTCCTTTCAAATTTATCAAAAAAATCTTTCAGAGGCGTTTACATCGTTTTGAATGTCGCGATTTGCCTGATGATCATGATAGCTATGTGCGGATGATCTCAGGTAGTTTTATGGTGGTTGATTTAACCAAGTTTCAAGAGGTATCAGGTTTCGATGAGCGTTATTTCATGTATTTTGAAGACAATGATCTATGCCGAAAAATGGAGGCAATGAATTATAAAATATTATATACCCCTCGCTATACTGTCACGCATCTCTATGAAAGAGGAGCTGTCAAAAGTCGGAAATTATTTCGTATTTTTATGTCCTCCATGGGAAAATACTTTGGCAAGTGGGGCTGGAAATTTTTTTAAAGGAGATACCACATGAACAAAAAAGATTTTTCAATTTCTGTTTGTATGGCAACCTATAATGGCATTCACTTTATAGAAGCACAATTAAATAGTATTCTTCCTCAATTAGCCGAAACTGACGAGTTAATTATTTCTGATGATCATTCAACAGATGGTACTTGGGATTATTTAACAAAGCGACAACAAGAAGACACGAGAATTCAGCTTCATTTGAACCCACAAAAAGGATTGACTAAAAATTTTGAGAATGCTATCTCTCGCAGCCAAAATGAACTGATCTTTTTATCTGATCAAGATGATGTTTGGGCAACTGAAAAAGTTGCAGTTACAAAGGAGTACTTCGCAAAAGCACCAGACAAGACAGTCATTATTTCAGATTTAATGATTGTCGATAATGATTTTAACGAGGTAATCAGTAGTTATCAAAAAATGCGTCATACCAAAAATGGCTTTTGGGCAAATCTGATTCGAAGCAGCTATATTGGTGCGGGGATGGCTTTTCGTAAAAGCTTAACCCAATTGATTTTACCAATACCTACGGATGTCCCAATGCATGACATGTGGATCGGTTTATTAGCAGATAGTCAAAAAGGGGTTCAATTTATTCCAGAAAAATTGGTTTATTATCGTCGCCATGATTTTAATGTTTCTGAAATTAAAACGACAGCGAATAAAAAGCAACAATTTATCTGGCGTTGGCAAGCACTAAAATTAGTTAGACAAAGAATAAGAGAATTTAAAAAAAATCATTAATATATCTGTTTCGATAAGGAAATCGTGTATAATTGCAGAGTATGTATTACAGAAAAAAGTTAGGAGCGTTTCGATGAAAGGAATTATTTTAGCAGGCGGAAGCGGTACACGCTTGTATCCATTAACTAAAGCAACTTCAAAACAACTAATGCCGGTTTATGATAAACCAATGATTTATTATCCAATGTCCACTTTAATGTTAGCAGGAATAAAAGATATTTTGATTATCTCAACGCCACAAGATACACCGAGATTTGAAGATTTATTCGGTGATGGCAATGAATTAGGAATCAATCTTTCATATGCTGTTCAAGAAAGCCCAGATGGTTTGGCACAAGCCTTCATTATTGGTGAAGAGTTCATCGGTGATGACAGTGTTTGTCTAGTTCTAGGAGACAATATTTATTATGGTGATGGCTTATCTAGAATGTTACAACGGTCAGCTGAGCTGACTGAAGGTGCTACTGTTTTTGGTTATCATGTGAACGATCCAGAACGTTTTGGAGTAGTTGAATTTGATGCTGATATGCAGGCAATCTCAATTGAAGAGAAACCTGAAGAACCCAAATCAAATTATGCAGTGACTGGTTTATATTTTTATGACAATGATGTCGTAGAAATTGCAAAAAATATTAAACCATCTCCTCGTGGTGAATTAGAAATTACTGATGTGAATAAGGAATATTTAAAACGCAACAAATTATCTGTCGAGGTGATGAGTCGTGGTTTTGCTTGGTTAGATACTGGAACCCATGAATCATTATTAGAGGCATCTACTTTTATTTCAACCATTGAAAAACGACAAAATTTAAAAGTGGCTTGTTTGGAAGAAATTTCTTACCGGATGGGTTATATCAGTCGTGAACAATTAATTAAATTAGCACAACCATTGAAAAAAAATCAATATGGACAATATATGTTACGTTTAGCAGAAGAGGGTTAATCATGGGAAAAATTAAAGTAACAAAAACTAATTTAACAGACGTTTTAATCGTTGAACCAGCTGTGTTTGGTGATCATCGTGGTTTCTTTACCGAAAGTTACTCAGCTGAAGATTTCAAGGCAGCAGGTATTGATTTTGATTTTATTCAAGATAATCACTCTTTATCAACAGAAGCGGGAGTGGTTCGCGGATTGCATTTTCAAAAAGGACAATCTGCTCAAACCAAATTAATTCGAGTTGTTACTGGTGCTGTTCTAGATGTTATTGTGGACATTCGTAAAGGGAGTCCAACTTACGGTAAATCAGAAGGGTATATTTTATCTGAACATAATCATCGTCAATTGTTAGTTCCTCGTGGCTTTGCCCATGGATTTGCTACCTTGACGCCGAATGTGAATTTCTTGTATAAATGTGATAATTATTATGATGCAGCAGCCGATGGTGGAATCGCTTTTAATGATCCTGAATTAGGAATTGACTGGCCGATTGATATTGATAAAGCAATCACTTCAGAAAAAGATCAAAAACACCCAACATTGAAAGAATTTGAATCAGAAAATCCTTTCATCTATGGTGAAATTTAAGGAGAAAATTATGAAAAACATTATTGTTACTGGTGGTGCTGGTTTTATTGGCTCAAACTTTGTACATTATGTGGTAAAAAATCATCCAGATGTTCACGTGACTGTTTTGGATAAATTGACTTATGCAGGTAATGAAGCCAATTTGGCTGGCTTACCGAAAGATCGTGTTGAATTAGTTGTTGGTGATATTGCTGACTTTGAGTTGGTAGATCAATTGGTGGCTAAAACTGATGCAGTTGTCCATTACGCAGCGGAATCTCACAATGATAATTCATTAAAAGATCCATTTCCTTTTGTGCAAACCAATTTAATTGGGACGTATGTATTATTAGAAGCTTGCCGGAAATACAAGGTTCGCTACCATCACGTATCAACAGATGAAGTTTATGGAGATTTACCATTAAGAGAAGATTTACCAGGACATGGTGAAGGTGAGGGTGAAAAATTCACTGATAAAACGCCATATAATCCATCTAGTCCGTATTCATCAACTAAAGCTGGCTCAGACTTATTAGTACGCGCATGGGTTCGCTCGTTTGGATTACAAGCAACGATTTCAAATTGTTCAAATAATTATGGTCCTTACCAACATATTGAGAAGTTTATTCCTCGTCAAATTACCAATGTTTTAATGGGAATTAAACCCAAACTTTATGGTGAAGGTAAAAATGTTCGTGATTGGATCCATACAAACGACCACTCTTCAGCTGTTTGGACAATCCTGACAAAAGGAGAAATTGGTGAGACTTATTTAATCGGTGCTGATGGCGAAGAGGATAATAAAACAGTGATGGAAATGATTTTGACTGCAATGAGTCAACCAAAAGATGCTTATGATCACGTTACAGATCGTGCGGGACATGATTTACGTTATGCGATTGATTCAACAAAATTAAGAGAAGAATTAGGCTGGCAACCAGAATTTACGAATTTTGAGAGTGGCCTAAAAGATACGATTCAATGGTACACAGACAATAAAGACTGGTGGATTGCAGAAAAAGAAGCTGTTGAAAACAGTTATGCAAAAAATGGTCAATAATAAATGAACGTTTTGCTGAGGGCGGGATTTCCTGCCTTTTTTTGAGAGGAGAATTGAAAATGATTTTAATTACTGGAGGCCATGGCCAATTAGGTACTGAATTAAGAAAATTATTGGATGAAAAAAATGTTGATTACATTTCTACGGATGCTCATGATTTAGATATTACAGACAAAGAGGGCACTTTAAAATATATCAGCGATTTAAAACCTGAATTAATTTATCATTGTGCTGCCTACACAGCAGTGGATAAAGCTGAAGAAGAAGGCAAAGAACTAGATGAAAAAATTAATGTCGAGGGTACCCGTAATGTAGCTGAAGCAGCAAAAGCTGTAGATGCAACATTGGTCTATATTTCAACGGACTACGTTTTTGATGGTAAGAAAAAAGATGGTATGTATAAAGAAGATGATGCCAAAAATCCACTAAGCGAATATGGTCGAACAAAATTATTAGGTGAACAAGCTGTTCAAGAAATTATGGATAAATATTACATTATTCGAACTTCTTGGGTGTTTGGTTTATATGGACACAATTTTATTTTCACCATGCAAAAATTAGCTGAAACCCATGACAAATTAACGGTTGTGAATGATCAATTCGGCCGTCCGACGTGGACTAGAACATTGGCTGAATTCATGCATTTTGTTATTGAAAAACATGCTGATTACGGTATTTATCATTTATCTAACGAAAATAGCTGTTCATGGTATGAATTTGCGAAAGAAATTTTAAAAGATACTGACGTAGATGTACAACCAGTCACATCGGCAGAATATCCTCAAAAAGCGACTCGTCCACAATATTCTGTTATGGATTTAAGTAAAGCTGAAGCGTTAGGTTTTAAGATTCCGACTTGGCAAGAAGCTCTGTCACAGTTCATTGCTTTAGAAGGAAATAATAAGTAAAAAAGAGGTGAGAAGATGTTTAATATTGTAGTTGTTTTATATGGTGTTACTTATCAAGAATCAACTACGGTTAATAGTTTAAAACATCTTCTCTCAAAAAAATCCTATCCTGAGTTAGCGGAAATTATTTTATTTGATAATAGTCCAAAAACTTATTGTCCTAATGATTTACCGGCTCAATTTACATACATGCATAGCGAAGAGAATGTTGGGCTGGCAAAAGCTTATAATTATGCTCTGAATTTTTCCAAAGATAAAATTGATTGGCTGATAACTTTTGATCAAGATACCGTAGTGACTGCAGAATATTTAGCTTTAATGATTGAAAATCAAAAGCAAGTATCTGATACGATTGTCGCGATAGCTCCAATTATTCAGAATGGAGAGCAACAAATTTCACCGGTAAGCAGTAATACTTTAAGACCATTAAAGGAAAAAAAAATTGCACCAAATCAAATTTATCTTCAAAATATTATGGTAATAAATTCTGGTACGGCAGTTAAAGTGGAATTTTTAAAAGAGATTAATGGTTATAATGAAGAATTTCCTCTAGATTATTTAGATCACTGGTTATCATGGGAAATTTTTGCAGAAGGAAAAGAAATAGAAATTATTGATACCGATTTGCAACATGACTTATCTGTTCTTAATTATCAGCAAGTCTCGCTTGTTCGTTATCAGAGTATTCTTAACGCAGAAACTAAATATTTTTCTAAATATCAAACAAAGCTTGCTAAAACTTATTCCAAGCAGTTATTATTACGTGTAATGAAACATCTAATTAAAGGACGCTTTTCTTTTGCAAAGTTAACATTTCGTTATTTTTTAATTTTTTTGGAGGAAGTCAATGGAAGCAGAAGTACAGCATCGATCGAGACGAAAAAGTCGAAAAAAAAATAAAATCAGAACAAATAACTTTACCAATATTGGTAATATTTTAATTAAAGGACGATTTGTCATTGGTCTATTACTGCTCATTTTGATTGTTTCTTTAAATTTAAATGGTAGTTCCATCAATGAATGGAATAAAATTTTGTCTGAAGATTCCAATGAAAAAACAAGTGATATTATTTTTGGTAAAAGTCGCGGCGCGCGTTCAGATGAATGGATGGTTCAAACACCTTTCTACTTATCTCAGGCGGAAGCGGATTATCCGTTAAATAATGATAATTATGGACTTAGTGGCCAAAATATGGTGATTGCTTATAATTCACCGGTTAAAGATATTACAGCAATTGGTAAACCATTTAACTGGGGCTTCTTTTTTTTAGGAAGGGATAGAGGATTATCATTTTATTGGGGTTTTAAATTAATTGCGCTATTTTTGCTGAGTTTCGAATTATTAATGATTTTAACGAAAAGAAAAAAAGGTCTGTCTGCTTTAGGTAGTTTTATGATCACCTTTGCACCAGCTGTTCAATGGTGGTTTATGCAACATGTAGGCGATTTGGTTTTCTTTACTATAGCAATTATGGTGGCAGTCTATTACTTTTTTGCGCCATGGACCAAACGTTGGCTAAAATTATTAATGGTTCTATTGGGTAGTATTTGTGCTATCGGATTTGTCCTAGTAATTTTTCCAGCGCATCAAGTAATTTTCGCGTATATGTTGATTTTTTGGTTAGTTGCTGTCATTTTACAGTTTAAAAAGGAACTAAGAGATCCAATTTTTATAGCTATCAGTGTAGCTCTTTTTATAACTATCGTTGGTGGTGTACTGCTGTACTTTTATAGCACGTCAAAAGAAGCGTTGGAAGCAACACTTAACACAACATATCCAGGCCACCGTGTTTCTACTGGCGGCAATTTAGATTTCTTCCAATTATTTATGTTTCTAACCAATTGGAAACTCCCTTTCAAAACGATTAATTTCGGAAATCAAGTTGAAGCAGCGCGGTTCTATAATTTATTTTTTGTTGCAATCTTTTTACTACCGATATTTTATCGTAAAAAAAGATTTAGACGGGAAAACTATTTAGGAACCAGTTTAGTTGTTACAGCTCTCTTTATTCTTTTTTGGATATCTGTAGGCTTGCCAAAGGGTTTAGCGGAACTAACTTTGTTGTCATACGTACCGGTCAATCGCGCATTGTTAACTTTTTCTTTTGTATCAATGCTAATAACTTTTTGGTTTATTAGTGTGATTTTAGATAGTCGGCAGTTAAATATTTATCTTCGATCATTGACAGTTCTTTTATTAGTGTTGTTAAGCTTTGCTACAATTTATCCTTCTTATATCAATTGGTATTTAAGTATTCCGGAAATGATTATATCCGTTTTAGTTTTTGGACTCGTTACTTGGTTGATTTTAAGTAAAAATATGAAAGTGTTAGCTCCTATACTAATTGCTGTGACCGTAGCTTCTGGTTTTTTTGTAAACCCAATAGTAAAAGGCACCGATACTATCTATGAGAGTAAATTGGCTAAGGCAATTTTAAAAATTAAACAAGAAGATCCCAATGCTTTGTGGTTATCAGAAGGATCAATTTACAATTTTGTTCCAGCGTTGGGCGTCCACACCTTAAATAGTGTACGCTTTTATCCAGATATGGAAATGTGGGATATCGTGGATTCTAAAGGGAAAAATGAAAAAATCTATAACCGATATGCACATGTTAGTGCGTATCTTACTGCTGAAAAAACTTCTTATAAATTAACCAATCGAGATTCTTTGACAGTTAATATAAATTATAAAACTGTAAAAAAATTGAATGTAAAATATATTGTTAGCCGTCGCTTGTTGGAACAATATGAACCTTTTGGTTTTGCCAAGTTTGAAAAAATGTACGGGGGCTCTAGTAAAAAAAGTTGGAAAGTCTATCGTGTAGTTTTTAATGAAGAAGAACCTGCAGCACCTGAAACACCACCAGTAAGCAACACTATTCCAGAAATTAACATGAATGAGAATCAATATAACTACTATAGTTATTAAAGTAGGAGCGTTTTATGAGAAATAAATTTACAAAAGAGATGAATACAATTTCAATTGTTCTATTATTTGGAATGATAATCCTGTGTTATTCACTTTGGACTTTTGGTATCCGTAATCAGTTTATGTTTGGATTATATAGTTCGATGCAACAAATCATGTTTATTATGGCCAGTATTGGTATTTTTATCAATCTCGCAAAAATGAAAAGTGTTGATATTATATGGATTTTATTAGCTATTTTTTCAATTGTCTTTTTTGTATTTTTTAATAACTTTAGAGAATCTAATTTCTTCCGAGATACAGCTCTGGCACTGATTATTTTTACAGTTTTAAATGTAAAATATACGGAGTTTGATAAATCAGCGCGAATTTTTTTATTAGGAATTGTTGGTATCTTTTTATTGATTACAGTTTATCGGATATTTACTGAGATACCTGTAACAGAAGGGGTTTCAATCTGGTCTGGAAAAAACAAGCCCCAAGAAATTTGGATCAATACAAATACAATTGGTGCCTCAGTGATGACACAAGTTTTAATTATGGTCCCGTTATTGCATTCTCTGAAAATAAAATGGACGCAAACCATTGTATATTTACTATACGTAATTGGACTATCAAGTCTTTGGGTTGTTCAATCTCAGGCAGCTTTCTTTGCATTAACAGTTTTCGTTTTAGTTGATATCTGCCCAAAAGAGATAATCGTCAAGAAAAAAAATATTTTAAAAGATATTTATACAGGATTTTTAGTTTTGATTTTTCCTGTTTCTCTTTGTTTGGCATATTCAGAAAAAATTGATTTATTTACTGGTAGAGAGGAAATTTGGCAGTCTTTTTATCATAAACTTTTCGAATCTGCTGAAAGTTTTTTGGTTGGACCCAAACCATTTGTCTTTATCCGTCGTGGTGTAATTCTAGGTCATCATAATAGCTATAATGCTACTTTGGGACAATATGGCCTAATTGGTTTCATTTTGTTAATAAGCTTTATTGTATATAATGTTTGGACGGTTGTTTCCAAAAAAACTTTTTCTAGCTTACAAGCAGGCTTTCTAATCGCATTTTTTAGTGTATTGCTACAATCAACGATGGAAGACGGATTAATGGCGGCTTTTTGGATTCCAGTTACATTTATATTGTTAGGTTTTGCCTTAAAAACAGATAACAAAAAAGGTGATATATCTAGTCTACCTAGGAATAGAGCATCTCGTCGAAATCGCAGAAGAAAATAAAAAAGTTGTACTTTTACATTTTGTAAAAGTACAACTTTTTTTAAATGGTTAAAAATAAGTAACCATAACAAATCATGCCCACTAAAAAAATCATTCCGGTTAAAAAATCATTTGTTTTCTTCGGAAGTTTTAAGGATGCAAACAAGGATAAAGTAACTAAAATAAAAATCCCAAAGGTAAAAATATAGGTGCGAGTCGCCGAGGCCCAAATAGTTGGCGAAAAGCCCATCATCATTCTGGAAGCCAATCCAGCTAACAGCAGAATGATGGAGAATCCTCCTTGAATAGTTAGTCTTTGTAAATAAAGTATCGAAATTAAAACAGCCATAAAAGTGATAGCTAAGATAATATCTGCTATCCAAGTTTCAGGATTAGCTAAATTAAAAGCAGTACCATATCCATTGAACAGCGCCAAAATTTTCTTTACAAAAGAAAAATTCCATAGATCATTAAAACTAAAAATAATTGAGACAATTAATGGAATAAATCCCAAAAGACTTATAACTAGCGGTTTTTTCTTTAACTTTAGATAATAACCGACTAAGATTGCTAAGAGTATTGTGAATAAAAAAATTGTTATTTGTTTATCAAAAAACAAATGTCTAACAGTTGAAGAGAAGCCTAACTCTAATTTTCTAAATAATGTGAGTTTTTCAAAGTCTGGAAACCAATTAGCTACTTCCTGCTCATAACGGATATCATTTCCATTTGCTGAGAGCACGTAGAACAAACTTAAAAAGTTAATCACAAAAAAAGGCAACAGTATTTTAATCCGACGTTTCTTTATTAGCAGGTAACCTAAAAAGACTAGGTAAAAACCTAATAATAATGCGCACATTTGCTCCTGATTACAAGCATATAAGGCCGCCAGCCAGCTAATCAAATAAGTTGGCTGATTGACTTTTTCATCGTGTAGATACTTGGCAATTGGATATAGGGAAACCAGTCCTAAACTGTATACCCACAAATAGTTAGTAGTTGTAGCAATCCAACCAGTTTCATTGAAAAAAGTTAGCGGCATAGTAAAGAATAAACCACCAGAAATTAATATGTCTGATGTTTTAACTGCATTATTTTTTTTCAAAAGAAAGGGTGGTAGGCTGATTGCCAAAAACATGATTATACTATTACAAATTCGCCAAAATATATGGTACTTGACACTTAGAAGCGTGAAGATCTCGATGACAGTTCTGGAACTCCAGGTTTGATAGCGATTGACTAAAAAAGCCAAAATATCACCGTTGAATTTATTCATTAAGGGATCATAGAATAAGAAATCATCGTCACCAAAACCTGTTAACTGAATTTTAAGATTTAAGATAAAGCAAGCAATTAAAAAAGCTGTTAATGTAATAAACAGCCATTGTGGTTTGTTTAAATTTCTTAGTTTTCTTTGCACAGAATCACTCCTTACAGGCAACCAAATTATACCATAAAAAAACTTTTAGCTAACTATTTCTAAAAATTCATTTAAAATGCTTTATTTGTATTGATGGTTTACCTGAGGTTTGCTTGCTTTTGAAGAGGTGTTTCTGTAGAATGGGACTGTTAATCATTGCTAGAAAATAGATAAAAACAGTGAACGAGAGGAAATAAAATGTTTAAAGATGTATTTGATTTTTTCAAGGATATTTATCAAAATCGGGTGTTGCTAAAACAGTTTTCAATGAATGATTTCAAAGCCCGTTATGCAGGTTCGGTATTAGGGATTTTTTGGGCTTTTGCCAATCCATTGGTTATGGTATTGACCTACTGGTTTGTATTTAGTTTTGGATTCAGATCAGGTGACAAGGAAGGATTACCCTTCATTTTGTTTTTAATTTCAGGTTTGGTTCCTTGGTTGTATTTCTCAGAAAATCTTGGAGCAGCAACCAATGTATTTCGTGAATATAGTTATTTAGTAAAAAAGGTAGTGTTTAATATTCGCATCTTACCGACTGTTAAACTAGCTTCGAATATTTTTATCCATGTATTCTTTATTGCTATTACTTTTATTGTAGCAGCGGTTAATGGGATATTTCCGAGCTTACAAAGCATTCAACTGATTTATTACTTGTTTGCTATGATGATGTTCTTGACGGGGTTAACTTGGATTACGTCATCAATTCAACCATTCTTCCCAGATATCAATCAATTTATTGTTGTAATTATGCAAGCTTTAATGTGGGGAACTCCGGTTTTATGGAGTGTGAATGATTTTGCAGGACACCCAACTATTCAATTTATTTTAAGACTAAATCCGATGTTTTATGTCGTCCAAGGCTATCGAGATGCTTTTTTTGGTCGGGCATGGTTCTGGGAAAGCCCACAATTAACTATTTATTTCTGGGTAGTGACAATCGTAATGTTATTACTCGGCGCAGTAATCTTTAAACGTTTGAGACCACATTTTTCTGATGTGTTATAAGGAGAAAATTCATGACTGAAGCAGTAATTGAAATTAATCACTTAACGAAAAAATATGATATGTATAAAAAACCGGTGGATCGTCTGAAAGAGGCTTTAAGTATTCGCCATAAGTCTTATCATGAGGTTTTTTATGCTTTAAATGATGTCAATGTTAAAGTCGATCAAGGAGAAATGATTGGTTTTATTGGCGAAAATGGCTCTGGCAAATCAACTATTTTAAAAATTATTACAGGCGTATTGACACCGACAGATGGTGAAATCAATATTAGAGGAAATATCGCCGCTCTTTTAGAATTAGGTTCTGGTTTTAATCAAGAATACACAGGTTATGAAAATATCTTCTTAAATGGGATGGTATTAGGTTATTCCAGAGAAGAAATGGCTGATAAAGTTGATGATATTATTAACTTCGCGGACATTGGTGATCATTTATATCAACCAGTAAAAACTTATTCTTCAGGGATGATGGTCCGCCTTGCGTTTGCAGTAGCTATCAATGTTGACCCAGATATTTTAATTGTTGATGAAGCATTGGCGGTAGGGGATTTAGAATTCCAATTGAAATGTATGGAAAAATTTACTGAATTTCGAAATGCTGGTAAAACAATTCTTTTTGTTTCCCACGATGTGAATGCCGTTCGTCGTTTTTGTGACCGGGTTTATTGGTTAAAAAATGGTGTGGTAGAAGCAGAAGGTGAAACGATGGAAATCACCGAAGAATATGAAAACTTCCTAAAGAAAAAATCTTTGAAAACTGTTGATCGTGACAGCTCCGTGATGGAAGAATTTTCTGCTTACGATATTGTTGAAGTTACCAAAGCTGAACTTTTGGATGGTGAGTTGAATCCGTTAGAAATTATCGAGCAAGATAGTCGTGTTGTAGTAAAGGTTAATTACACAGTTAAAGATGATTCAATCAAGAAACCAGTTCTTGGTGTTGCTATTCGAACGGTTGATAATCAGTATGTTTGTGGGCTGAATACATTATTAGATGAAGAATCGATTCCTTGGGAAAAAGGCGAAAATGTCTTTTATTTAGATTATCAAAAAATGGCCTTACTAGGTGGCGAATATTATTTTGATGTGGCTATCTTTGAAGAAAATGCAACTGTTCCATTGGTTTACAAAACACGCTATTTAACAATGTTCATTACTGGTAAATATGTAGGCGAAGGAATCGTCGTATTAGATCACAAATGGAAGGATAAAATTTAAATGATGAAATATGACTTTGATTTATCGTTGGATCAACATACAAGCGTTGGCAAAATCATTGCTGAAATCAAAAAAGGTAGCAAAGTCTTAGAATTTGGTCCTGGAAATGGTCGAATGACGAATTATTTAGTCAATGAACTAAAATGTGATGTTTCTATTGTAGAATTTGATCCAGTATTATTTGAACATGTAATGAATACGGCGCAAAATGGCTATTTAGGAAATATTGAAGAATATAAATGGGTGGATTATTTCGCTGGTCAAAAGTTTGATTTTATAATTTTTGCTGACGTTTTAGAACATCTAACCAATTCGGAAGAAGCATTGAGAAGATGCCGCGATTTTCTTAGTCGTGAAGGTGAAATATTAGTTACTTTTCCCAATATTACCCACAATTCTGTGTTGATTAATCTTTTTAACGAAAAATTAGATTGGAATCAGTACGGTCTATTAGATCGTACCCATAACAGCTTTTATACCCAAAGTGGTTTTGAGGATTTGTTTTCGCGGATTGATTTACACATTCGCAAAGAAGATTTTACTTATGCCCAAGTAGGCCAAAATGAGATTGAGTCAAACTATGAGGATTTACCTGCAATTATTCGCTATTCATTTAAACAACGTCCGTTTAGTGAAGTTTATCAGTATTTCTACGCTTTAAGGAAAGAACCTGTAGCAGAGCCTGAGAGAACGATTCCGGTAAATTCTAATAATAATACACAAATTCAGTTGGCTTATCGAATTGATGGTAAATATGAGATTGAACCTTACTTAGTAAACCATAAGACCAAAGAAAACTTAGTAACTGAACATCATGCACCAGTTGAAACAGAGCGCTTGCGAATTGTTGTGGGACATTTTCCATCAACTGTTCGAATCTCAGTTGTTTCAAATAATCAGTTGTTGCCAATTAGAAACACCAATGCTGACTGGTATCAAGAAGATTTATTTGTTTTTGATCAGATTGAAGAGGAGCCATTTATTACGGTTTCCGGTCGTCACGTAGCAGATAAAGATTTTACTGTGACAATTGAAGTCTTGAATGAAGAAGAATTTTTACCTATCAATCAACTGATATTCAAAGATCTTGCTGACAATAAAAAAATCGAACGATTATTACGTGCTAAGATGGATTTTTATGACAAGTATCATTATGAATTAAGCAAAATCCCTTTTAAAAACCCAGATGAGTATGGTGATAATGAAGATCCAAACATAAATGACCAAATCAAAATAACGGTGGAGTCCCTTGAAAATAATGAAGTAGATAACGAACTGATTGTTAAAGGTTGGGCCTATAAAATTGCTACGGAAGAACCAGTTGATTTTTTATTGGCAGAAGGTAGCAATGATTTGCACGTAAATCATCTTTATCGTCCGGATGTAAATGAAGTGTTTGATTTGATGGACGATGTAAAATATGGTTTTATTTTAACCATTAAAGATTATCAGATTACTGATAGTTTTAGATTTTTAGCGATCACTAGAGAGAGTCAAGTTTTCCCTATTACTGTCTCGTTACCTGAGAAAAAAGTTGTTTCGACGGCCAGTAGAATTCGCCGTGTCTTAGGAGTGATTAGACGAGAAGGATTGAGCCAAGCTTATAAAAAATTCCAATTGCGTAAACAACAAAGCGCAGATTACGAAGATTGGATGGAAAAAATTGAAATACCTAAGAGAGTAGCTTTGATAGAAGAAGCCAAAAGCTTAGAATTTCAGCCTAAAATATCATTGGTGGTTCCAGTTTATAATGTAGATGAAAAATGGTTACGGGCATGTGTGGGTTCTTTAACAATGCAAATTTATCAAAACTGGGAACTATGTTTAGCCGATGATAATTCACCAAAACCTCATATTAAACCATTATTACAAGAATTGGCAGCAGAAGATGACCGTATTAAGGTAGTTTTCCGATCTGAAAATGGACACATTTCTGAGGCAACTAATTCTGCTTTAGAAGTTGCAACCGGAGAATATATCGGATTTTTAGACAATGATGATATTTTAGCTGATACAGCTTTGTTAGAAGTGGTTAAAGCATTAAATGAAAATCCTGAAATCGAGTTTATTTATACAGATGAAGATAAGTTATCAATGTCAGCTAAACGATTTGATCCATTTTTCAAACCTAACTGGAACGAAACCTTGTTATTAGGGCATAATTATATCACTCATTTTGTGGTGGTGAAAAAAAATGTTATCGATCAAATCGGTGGTTTGAGAACGGAATTTAATGGCAGTCAGGATTACGATTTTGTTTTACGTGCGACTGAAACTGCTAAAGAAATTAAACATATTTCTAGTATGGCTTATCATTGGCGGACGATTGAAACATCAGTTGCGATGGATCCTCAAAGTAAAGAGTATGCTTATGTTGCTGGTCAAAACGCAGTTGCTGCAGCTTTAGAACGTCGTAAAATCAAAGGGAAAGTTAGCATGACTAAAAATTATGGTGCTTATAAAGTTGATTTTACTTATGCTAAAGAACCAAAAGTTTCAATTATT
Source organism: Enterococcus alishanensis (assembly GCF_019218635.1). Taxonomy (GTDB): domain Bacteria; phylum Bacillota; class Bacilli; order Lactobacillales; family Enterococcaceae; genus Enterococcus_A; species Enterococcus_A alishanensis. Next base: position 100,784 of record NZ_JAHUZB010000002.1, read on the forward strand.
TTTGCTAAGGATTTAACTGATGCAACCGTTATTGAAAAAATGATTGAACTAACAAATTGGGAAAACTTTGAAGTGATTGTACCAACTAAGATAGCTGAAAAAATTGATATAGCTAAGGTTATAGGTGCTGAAAATACTACTAAAGCTGTTGAGCAAGCAACTGGAGAATATTTAGTTTTTCTATCTGCAGATTTATCACCCACACGAGCGAATTGGTTACACGAGGGAATGAACTTTGCTCAATTACCTGATACAGGAATTGTAACCGGAAAAATTATCAGTGACTATGACGCAATCTTAAATATCGGCGTGGTGATTGATCAAAGAAATGAGACTCTCGTTTATGAACAACAGGGCCTATCTAATAAAACGATTGGCAATTATTTTAGACCCACATTGCCACGGGAAATTTATTCTGCGACAGAAGACTGTATTATTATCAGAAAAAGTGATTATTTAGCGGTAAATGGTTTTGATCTTAATTTACCTAAAGAAATAATGGGCGTTGACTTTAGTATTCGAGTTTATCGCGAATTAAATAAAAATATTATTTTCGATCCGTATTTTGAAATGATCGCGGAACAAGATCAACGATTTAATGTTAGAAGAGAAGAATTTCAAAAACTCTCAGAGAAACATTCAGTGGAAAACTTAAAAGATCCTTACATTAATTTTTATCAATTTAACATTGGAGGATAGCTTCGTGACAAAAAACAACTTAACAATTGCAATTGATAATAGTCAGTATCTTCCTGAAACCCAAGAATTTATTGTAACTGGCTGGGCACTTGATACCGGGACAAAAGCAGTACCCAAAATTGAAATTGTAGGTACGGGGATAAACGAGTCAAAGATTACTTATCAAGGACGTCACGATGTGGCTGCATTACACAAGACTAGTGCTACTTTACAAATGGGCTTTCAAATTGTCTTGAAAGTTAATAATCCGGAAGATAAAGTTGTGATTTCGTTTGTTTTGGCAGATCAAATCATAGAAAAAATTTTTATTCCTAACAATCAAATAATTACTCCAGAAAAAATGCCTTCAAAAACCCAGCAGTATTATACAAAAATCCGTAAAGGACTGGGTTATTTAAAGCGTAATGGTTTAAAAAGTACTTTGCGGCGCATTTCATTGGAGCAGGATAAACAAAGTGATGAAACCTATCAAACATGGATTGCTCAAAATGAAAATTGGGACCGTAATTCAATAGAAAAAGAAATTAAGGATTTTTCTTATCAGCCTAAAATTTCTATTTTAATGCCCACTTATAATGTTGAAGAAAAATGGTTGACCAAGTGTATTGAATCAGTAATAGGGCAGTTTTATGGGAACTGGGAACTGTGTATTGCTGATGACCATTCTACTGATGATAGTGTGCGACCACTATTAGAAAAATTTGCGGCTGAAGATGACCGCATCAAACTGTTTTTCCGTCCAGAAAATGGTCATATTTCTCGAGCAACGAATTCTGCTTTAAAAATAGCAACAGGGGAATTCGTAGCACTATTAGATAACGATGATGAGCTAGCGCCAATTGCGTTATATGAAGTTGCAAAGCTTTTAAACCGTCAAACAGATTTGGATCTTATTTATAGTGATGAAGATAAGATCGATATGGAGGGGCGACGATTTGATCCGGCTTTTAAACCAGATTGGTCACCAGATTTATTATTAGGAACAAACTATATTTCCCATTTAGGTGTTTATCGAAAAACAATTATGGATAAAATTGGTGGTTTTAGAGTTGGGTTGGAAGGCTCACAAGATTATGATTTAGTTTTACGGTTTACTGAACAAACGACAGCAGATAAAATTGGACATATTCCCCAAATTTTATATTATTGGCGTATCTTACCGAGCTCTACAGCAGCAGACCAATCGACTAAGAGCTATGCTTTTGATGCCGGATTAACTGCTGTTCAAGATGCAATCCAAAGACGTGGCATTAAAGCAACGGTCACACATGCTGCAGGAAATGGCCTTTATGATGTTAATTACGATATTCTTTCAGAAGATTTGGTCAGTGTAATCATTCCAACAAAAAATGGATATGATGATGTAAAACGCTGTATTGATTCAATTATTGCATTGACGACTTATTCTAATTACGAAATTATTTTAGCGGATAATGGCAGTGATGATCCTAAGATGACTACTTTATATCAAGACTATCAAGAACAACTTGGTGAAAGGTTTGTTGTTGAGGTGATTGATATTCCATTTAATTATTCACGTATTAATAATCTAGCTGCCAAAAAGGCAAAAGGTAAATATTTATTGTTTTTGAATAATGATACAGAGGTTATCACGCCAGAGTGGATGAGTAAAATGGTTTCTTTTGCACAATTTTCGAGAGTGGGTTGTGTTGGAGCGAAGTTATATTATCCTAACCAAACGATTCAGCATGCCGGAGTTGTTTTAGGCTTAGGCGGCGCTGCTGGACATGTACATCATACATTTCCAAGAGGAGATTTTGGTTATTTTGGGAAATTAGAAATTAATGTAAATTATTTAGCTGTTACAGCAGCTTGTATGATGATGCGTGCAAAAGATTTTTCTGAATTAGGTGGTTTTAACGAGGAATTAACCGTTGCCTTTAATGATGTAGATTTATGTTTACGAGAATATGAAGCTGGACATGACAATGTGTGGCTCCATGGTGCTGAATTGTATCATTTTGAATCTCAGTCTCGTGGTTATGAGAATACACCAGAAAAATTGGAGCGTTTCGAAGCAGAAACAGCCTATATGGAAGAAAAATATCATGAATATATTGAAAATGATCCTTACTATAATCCCAATTTGACTCGCCAAGGCGGGAATTTAGCAGTAAGAATTGATTAGTTGAACTCAGAGGATTTTCTCTGGGTTTTTTTGAAGAATGACTTTTTGATTTCTTTAACAATTATGATCAATCCTACTTTTTTCAAGCTAATTATGGTATTATCATAAATGGATTATTTTATCAGTTAGGAGTGTCATGATGAATAATAATGAATGGGGCGGGGCAAGAAGAGCAATCATTATTCTTTTTGATGTGATTTGTTTTAATTTTTCCATTTATTTAAGTTTTTTAATAAAATTTCATGGAAATATTCCAGCACGAAATTTTGAATCCTTTCAGAATTCAGCGATTTTTATTTCCCTTTTTTTTATTGCGTTAAACATTTTATTAGGATCTTATGTTTTTTATAATCGAATTATCAGTGATATTGTTTTTGTAACAGTGATTGGGCAGTTTTTAATGTCATTAGGAATTATGATTATCACTTTTGCAGGTCGCTGGTTTGCCTTTCCAAGGAGTGTAATTCTGTGGTCTTTTTTAATTGGGACAATTTTATTGATTATTTATCGGATCATTGTTTATCGTATTTATTTAAAACTGAGTAAAAATAAACAAGTCTTAATTATAGGCTTTGAAAAAGATGTAGCACCAGCTGTTCAAAATTTTAATTCTCAAAAAAATAATAAACATAAAGTTTATGGTATTGTTGTTGATCATTTTTTTGATCATCTAAAAGAATTAATTGACAATGTCGATATTGTTTATTTAGCTTCTGAAATCAATGAAAGTGAAAAAATAAATATATACCAACTGGTTACGAAAAAAGAAAAAAAACTTTTTTTGAATACCACATTTGAAAATTTAATGACAATTAATTCAAATATTATGAATTTTGAAGATGAAAGTATTATTGAGTCAACAGGTTTTAAAATTCCGACCGAGGATGCATTATTTAAACGTTTGTTTGATATAGTTATCTCAATCGTATTATTAATAATTGCTTCACCTTTTATGCTGTTTACGGCGATTTTAGTCAAAGTAACTTCGCCAGGACCAGTTATTTATAAACAAATTCGAATTACCAAAAATCAAAAAGAGTTTCCAATTTATAAATTCAGGTCAATGACTGCAACAGCAGAAGCGAAATCCGGACCTGTCTTGGCTAAGAGTAATGATGCTAGAGTGACACCAGTCGGTAAATTCATTCGAGCAGTTCGTTTTGATGAACTACCACAATTAGTTAATGTATTAAAAGGTGATATGTCGATTATTGGTCCAAGACCAGAGAGACCTTTCTTTGTTGATCAATTTAATCGAGAAAATCCATATTACTATTTGCGACACAATGTCCGAGCCGGAATCACAGGATATGCGCAAGTATATGGAAAATATGTTTCAGACTATAATAGTAAATTAAGATTTGATTTGTTATATATAAAAAAATATTCTCTTATGTTGGATTTAAAGATTTTACTGCAAACCATTAAAATTCTTTTTGATAAAGTATCATCTCAAGGAATAGAAGAAGCGGCAGTGACAAAATTATGCGATATTGATTTTCCTAAAGAGAGTATTTATTCATAAGGAGCGAAAATTTGTGAAAGTTGCGGAGATTAGTGTATTGATGTCTGTGTATCAGAAAGAAAAGCCTAAATATTTTGCTGCAGCCATCAAAAGTACCTTGGATCAAAGCTTGCTACCGCAAGAATTAGTTCTTGTATTAGACGGACCAATTACAAATGAGTTGCAAACAATAATTGATGCAAATAAAGATAATGGCAAAGTGTTAATTAGAGTTGTTCCTTTGAAAACCAATCAAGGCTTGGGTATTGCTTTAGCAAAAGGGGTTACAGCCTGTCAAAATGAATTGATTGCTCGGATGGATACTGATGATATTATGCGAGAAGACCGTTTAGAAAAACAGTATCAAGCTTTTTTAGATAATAAAAACTTAACTATTGTTGGATCTGATATCGATGAATTTACTGGTGATCCTTCCAACGTCATTGGTAAAAGAGTAGTACCCGAAACAAACAAAGATATTAGACAATTTTCAAAAAAAAGAAATCCTTTTAATCACATGACAGTAATGTTTAAAAAATCTGATGTCTTAGCAGTTGGAAATTATCAAGCTCTAAATGGTTTTGAAGATTATTATTTATGGGTTCGTCTATTAAAAGCGGGTTACCAGGGAATGAATATTAAAGAGTCGTTGGTATACGCTCGTGGTGGAGAAGATATGTACGCTCGGCGTGGCGGGATGAACTATTTTATTTATGGATTGAATGCACGAAAAGTTATTTATCAAAATGGACTAGGAAGTCTAAATGACTACTTTGTATCGATTAGTGCGCATATAGTAACTAGTATTTTACCTAATCGTGTGAGAGGTTTTGTATATAAAAAACTACTAAGACAGCGAGGAAAGCTTAATGAAGATTAAAGTGAATATTACTGGTTATAAAAGATTTCTAAAAAAATATAGTTTATTCATTGTTTTGTCGACTATCATTTGTGGTGCAGCTATTTCAGGAGCTGCTTACTTTTTAACAGGGAGAGAATACGTCTCTGAGTCCCAGTTATTAGTGAACTTGCCTCAAAATGAGGCTACAACAAATGCTGATGCTATCGTTGCAAATGAAGGAATGATCAACACTTACAAGCAAATTATTAAAAGTGATGAATTTTTAGATCTAATTGCAAAAGATAATAAAATAGATACTTCTGATTTAAAAGACAACATTCAAATTGAGCAAGTAGAGAATTCTTATGCATTTAGTGTTAATGTAACAGATAAATCTAGAAAAACTGTGGCGGCATTAAGCAAGCAAATTTCTACCCAATTTAAAAATACAATTAATCAATATGTAGAAGTTGAAAATGTCCAAATTTTATCTTCAAATATAGTGTCCAGTGATAAAAGCCGCTTAATTAATTTACTACGTTTTGCAGCTATTGGATTATTAACTGGATTTTGTTTATCAATGGGATTCGCTTTGATTAAAGAAAATGTCATATTTGAGTAGGCAAAATTATGAGTATAATTTTTTGGTTCTTTTTAGCTCAACCTATCTTAGGAATGTTCTTAGTTCCTAAATTTATTTTCACTGAAAAAAATAAAGTGATAGCTTACGCATTATTATTAGGTGCTTTTTTCGGCTATTTAGCTTATTTTATTGATCCATCTCCAACAATTGATTTGGCTCGTTACTTTGAGAAAATGGAAATGTTATCACATTTTTCTCTAAATAGATTTCTTAATTATTATGATTTGAGTGCACAATTAGACTTATCCAATTGGTTCTTTTTTGGTATTTCAAAATTAAATGATGTAAATTTAATGCCATTGATAGTCATGTTTTTTGTTTATTCTTCGGTGTTTTACATGATTTTAGATAATAGAAAGAGAAATGATGTTAGTAACAAACTTCTTTTTGTTCAAATGTTTATCGTCGTTTCTTTTTTGTCTTTTCCAGGAATTGCTAGTAACATTCGAAACATTTCAGCCTTTGTCTTTTTTATGTTGGGTTTTTATCTAGAAGTGTACCATGAAAAGAATTGGAAAAGAGTTATTTGGTTATATTTAGTGGCAATTTTAATTCATAAAACGGCTGTCATTTTGATTCTTTTGAGAGTACTAGCCTATTTCATTAATAAGTGGAAAAGTAAAAAAATCTTAATCACTATATGTTTAATTTTTCTATTGTGTTCTGTTTCAATTATTGTAGTTTATAAAATTATACATGTATTACCCATAGCGATACCATTTAGTTCTTTAGTTGATAAGGCCTATTCGTATGCAACTGGTTTTGGAAGTACTGATGATTATATGGTTTATATTGAAGGTAGCTTATTCATGCGTCTTCAAAAAATGTTCTTTTTGATTGTTAATCTGTTATTTTTAAGCTTTTTCATCATAACAAAACAATACAAAAAGATTTCTCAATTTTCAAATGAAAATAAAACCAATCAATTTTCAATTTTTATTTTTCTGGTTTTAATACTTACAATTGGAACAATCCCAATTACGTTACCTGTTTATTGGCGTTTTTCTTTGGTTACAGTAATATATTCCTGGTCGTTTATAACTAAAGATATCTTAAAAAGACAGAATTTTTTAATCATCATAATGTGTGTTTGCATTGGGGGGCTTTTATATCAAAGTCTTCTTTTGGCTCAATTTACTGATATAACTCAATTTATATTCCACATTTTTACAAACAATTATTTTTCGATATTTTTCGGTAAATGATTGTTTTACTAAGATACACTATATTTGAAAGCTAGGATGTTTGTATGGAGAAAAAAATCAGCGTCATTGTTCCTGTATTTAACGTGGAGGACTACTTAAAGGCTTGTTTATTATCAATTTCAAATCAAACTGTTCAAAATATTGAAATTATTGTTGTTGATGATGGTGCGACTGATAATAGCGGTGATATTGCTGATCAATATGCTAAAGAAGATCAAAGAGTAAAAGTCCTTCATCAATTAAATGGAGGGCTAAGTGCTGCTAGAAATACAGGATTGGATTACGCTTCCGGCGAATACGTATGCTTTATTGACAGTGATGACTGGATAGAACCTGATTATCTGGAAATATTATTAGAAGCATTATTAAAATTTGAAGCAGATATCGCTGTTTTAAAAATGAAAAAAATTCAAGATTATCATCAAATCACTAACTTAACAGAAAATAAAAATCAATGGGAATTGATGGATCGACAAGTCGCAATGAAAAATTTATTTATGAATAACAAAATTGGTTATTCCTCCAACAATAAATTGTTTAGAAGCGAATTGTTTTTGAATTTAAGATTTCCTGTTGGAAGGTTAATGGAAGACATGGCAACAACTTATCTGTTAATTGACCGTTCTCAACTTGTTGTTGTTAATCAATCTGAGAAGTACCACTATTTTCAAAGTCCTAATAGCATTTTACGAGGAAGTTTCAATCCAAAGAGATTAGAACTATTCGATATTCAAAATGAAATCATCCAATTTATTGATGAAAAATATCCAGATGTGTCAGTTAAAGTTAGAACTAGAACTGTTTACGCGGCTATCAGGATGATTATGGCTATGATTGAAAATCAATATAGCAATCGAAAGAATTTTGACTATGTGCTGGCATTTATTGAAAAATATCAGGATTGTTTAAACGAAGATCCTGATTTTTCTAAGAAGTTAAAGTATTTAGCAAAGTTTATTGCCAATCATCCAAACATGATTTTTTCATTTACTAGAAAGAAAATCATAGGCAATTTTTTATCAAAAATAGAAATGATGAGGTAAAAATGAAAAATATAAAAAAGTTCTTTTTTCGCAATATCTTACCACTTCTTTTTAGGCTATTTCCAATAAAATCTGACACGATTGTTTTTTCAAGTTTTGGAGGTAGAAATTATTCTGGAAACCCCAAAGTAATTTGTGAGAAAATGATTCAACAAGGCATTGATTTAAAGTATGTTTGGCTAATTAAACCTGAAGTAGAAGTGGATCTCCCAAAAGAAATACAGAGAGTGGCATATGATTCTTGGCGAGCAGCGTATTATTTATATACTGCTAAATTTTGGATAGATGATAGCCGAAAGACCATTGCTATAAAAAAAAGAGAGCCACAGATATATTTTCAGACTTGGCATGGTACGCCGCTTAAATTAATAGAATTTGATGCAAAAGATAAATTAAGTAATCATTATTTAAATTACTCTGCTCGTGATAGTGAATCTATTACTTATTTACTTTCGGGAAATCGATATTCCTCTGAAATTTATCCTCGTGCTTTTAAAATCTCTAAAGAAAAAATATTGAATATCGGTACGCCTAGAAACGATCAGTTGGCAATATATCCAAAGAAAGATATTTCTTTTTTTGAAAAAAAACAGTTAAATATTTTATTTGCACCAACTTTTCGCGACAACCTTTCAGAGAATGGAATTCCTCAATTGGAAAAGCTAAATATTCTTGAAATTAAAAAGTACTTTGCTACGCAAAATGTAGATATTATTTTCATGGTTAAATTTCATCCTAATGTAAACCGTAATTTATCAAATGATCAAACTAGTTTGAATTATATGAAAAAAAATCAGTTTAATTTATTACCAGATGGTCAATCATTAGAAGAATTATTTGAAGAAATTGATTTATTAATTACTGACTACTCCTCTATATTTTTTGATTATGCACTTTTAGGAAAGCCATTAATTCTTTTTAATTATGACGAAGCGGAATATAAACAAGAACGGGGTTTCTATTTAACTTTGACTGATTTGCCAGTTCCCACTGCAAAAAACGGTTTAGCATTGATTGATGTTTTTAAAAATCAAAAAGATAAATTAGAATATAGTAGTCAAAGATTACTAGATTTTATTGGCAATTTTGAGACTGGAAAAAGTACTGATTATATTATCGAGTTAATTTTGAAAGAAGTTTAGTATGAAAAAAACTATTAAAGATATTATGTATAATGCGGTCTACCAAGTATTTTTAATTATTTTACCCTTGCTTACAACACCTATTTTAAGTCGTAGAATTGGTTCTGAAGGGCTTGGGATTTACGGATATGTTTTTTCAATTGCCCAGTTTTTAATTACTGTTATTGCAATCGGCATGAGTCCGTTTAGAATAAGGAATATTGCAAAAGTTAAAAATGATCGAGAAAAGCTAACAAGTCAATTTTGGAATTTATACGCTATGCAATTTTTAATTGGCTTGATTTCTATTTTGTTTTATGTAGCGGTTATTTGGATTTTTCAAGTTAAGTATGCTTCTTTGTATTTGATTCAATTGCTCTTTATTATTGGGGTCACACTGGACATATCTTGGTTTTTTCAAGGCATTGAAGAATTTGCTAAGGTTGTTGTTCGTAATACTTTAATTAAAATTACTTCTGTCGTTTTGATTATTTTATTGATTAATAATCAAGAGGACCTTTGGTTATATATATTTATAACTTCAGCAGTTAATTTGGTTGGTAGTTTAGTTTTTTGGGTTGGTATTCATAAAAAAGTTGGAAAAATACAATTTGATCGAAAAATATTTGCGAGCATGTGGAAACCAGGTCTCTTTATTTTAATTCCGCAATTGTTTATGCAAGTCTATACAACTTTGGATAAAACTGTGGTGGGTCAGTTTGTAGATCCAACAGAATTATCATATTACGACCAATCACAAAAAATTGCTCGCATAATTTTGGCCTTGTTAACTTCTGTAACGATTGTCATGTTACCTAAGATGTCAAAAGCACAAGCAGAAGGAGATCGTCAAAAGATTGTCAGATACACCAAAAAATCATTTGATTACACCTTGATTTTTAGTATCATGTTTTTTAATATTATTTTTGCTAATACAATCACTTTTGTCCCTTGGTTCTTTGGCAATGACTTTATTAAAATGACCAGTAATATGTTGTTGGTGTCATTGATCATTATTTTGAGTCCACTTGGTGGAATTTTTTCAAATCAGTTTTCAATTGCAATTGAAAATGATCGTGCCTTTGCTTATCCTTTGATTACAGGTGCATTCATCAGCGTGATAGGGAATGTCTTGATTGTTCCAAAGTATGGAGCGATTGGCGGCACAATTGTACTGGTGTTTGTAGAATTTTCGATTTTTTTGATGAAAGTATTTTTAGTCAGGAAAGAACTAGATTTAAAACTTATTTTTGATAAATCAGTTGTGGTATTTACTGTTATTTCAATTTTTATTTCTTTGATCAGTTTCTTTTTATTACCAAATCACCTAGGACCACCGTTTGTCAATATGGTTTGGAAATCACTGTTAATTTTCTTAGTATACTTGATTGTGGCATGTGTAACATTTCCTGATTTACGACAGCTTTTGGGAAAATTTTTTAAGAGAGGTGCTTAATTAATTGGATGCTTTTTTAATCATGGCCCATGAAAAGCCAGAAAACTTAAAATTATTACTGCAACAACTAGATTATACTGAGCACGCCTTTTTTATTCACATAGATAAAAAAAGTAAGCTAACGAAAGAACTGATTAATTCTTGGAAGATGAAGAGTCCAATTACTTTTGTTGAAAATAGAAATGTTATTTGGGGAGCGTATTCTCAGATTGAGGCGGAGATACTACTTTTAGAAGAGGCGGTAAAAGGAAACTTTAATTATTATCATTTGTTATCAGGGATTGATTTTCCGATAAAAAGTAATGAAGCAATGCAAGCTTTTTTGAAGAAAAATGATGGTAAAGAATTTGTCCAATTCCAAAAAGAAATAATTAACGAGAAAAATTTAAAACGTGTAAAATACTACTATTTTTTACAGGAATATACTGGTAAAAAAAAGAATTTTTTTTGGGCAGTTCAAAAAATCAGCATTATTTTACAAAAAATAATTGCTATTGATCGCACAAAAAAAAGTACGTACTTTAAAGAATTTCAAATGGGTGCTAATTGGTTTTCTATTACAAATGAATTAGCTCATTATGTAGTGCAAAAAAAATCAGAAATTGAACAGACCTTCAAATTTACTCAGAATGGTGATGAGCTATTTTTACAAACGATTATTTTAAATTCACCTTTTCGAAAAAGTTTATATCACTTGGAATTTGATAATTCAACAGATTCCAATTTACGGTATGTATCTTGGGAAAATGATACACCAAAAGTTTTAACCGAAATTGATTTTCAACGATTAAAATCGGGTAACGAATTTTTTGCTAGAAAATTTGATGATCAAATAAGTAAAGCTTTGTTAAATAAAATAAAAAAATTAATAAATTAGACTAAGTACAATCTATAAACTGGTAAATAAAAAATTCTAACGACAAAAATCGTTAGAATTTTTTGTTAGATAAATTTAAGTTACTTTACAAAAGTTACCTATTTAAATCATTTTTGATTTGAGTTGTTGATATTTCAGGTGTTCGTGGTAGGTAAATTACTTTTGCATTCGATTCTTCTTGAACAAAATCAAATTTTCCAGTCCAATCATCGCCCATGACAAAATAATCCACGTGGAATTCATTTACGTCAGAAACCTTTTGTTCCCAATTTTCTTCAGGAATAACTAAGTCAACATAGCGGATGGATTCTAATAATTGTTTTCTCTTCTCATATGAAAAATACGTTTTTTTATGTTTTTCATTCCAATTAAACTCATCAGTCGATAGCCCGACAATTAGATAGTCACCATATTGCTTTGCTCTTTTTAAAAGATTGATGTGTCCATAGTGCAATAAGTCAAATGTTCCATAAGTAATTACTCTTTTCATGTTTTTCTCCCTCGATTAAAGTATAAATGATTGGCTTATACTTTAAATGTCTTATTAAAAAATTCTACTTCAAATGTATATTTAAAACAAATAATTATTATTTATGTTGAAAAAACGTCATTTTAAAATTGATTATATCACTTGGATCAAGCGATAAATCAAATAAAAAATTCAAAAAATGAAAAACGCTGTAATTTATTCCTATCAATTTTAGCATTTATTTGCTAAAATTGATAGGAATTCTTAATGTGAAGAGAGGAAGTTATCGTTGGTTGATAATAAAAAGATTCTGATTACTGGTGGCGCTGGTTTTATAGGCTCCACGTTAGCCAATTTTTTAAATGAAAACAATACTGTAACTGTTATTGATGATCTATCGATGGGTAAAAAAGAGAATATAGATCAAACGATTAATTTCATTGAAGGATCGGTAACAGACCAAAGAGTGATGAAAAATATTCTATCAAAAGAGCAATTTGATTATATATTTCACTTAGCTGCTATTGCTAGTGTCGCTGATTCAGTTGAACGGCCGATTGAAACTCATAAAGTAAATTTTGATAGTGTATTATTATTATTAGAATTGATTAGAGAGTATCAACATAATTTAAAAAGATTGGTTTTTAGTTCATCTGCAGCAGTCTATGGAAACGAGCCAACACTACCTAAAAAGGAAGAATCGATTATTCGTCCGCTGACGCCATATGCGGTTGATAAATTTGCAGCAGAGCAATATGTTTTAAATTACCAACATTTATACAATGTGCCCACAAGTGCGGTTAGATTTTTTAATGTTTACGGTCCAAATCAGAATCCTGATTCGCCTTATAGTGGTGTCATTTCGATTGTAGTTGATTGTTATAAAAAAATGTTGGCAAATGAACCAGCTGAGTTTACATTATTTGGTGATGGACAACAGTCGAGAGATTTTATTTATGTTGATGATGTTGTTCAAGCATTATTATTAGTTGCCGAATCAGCTGAGGCTTTAGGAACACAATTTAATGTTGGTTTAGGCAAAGAAATATCACTAAATAAATTGATTACAGTCATGGATGGGCTATTAAAATTGCAATTACCAGTTAAAAATCTATCAGAACGTGAAGGAGACATTAAAGTTTCGGTTGCTGATAATTCAAAACTAAAAGATTTAGGTTTTAAAGAAAAATACGATGTTCAAACTGGTTTAAAAAAATATTTAACGTACGAAAAACTACTTTAAGTCAGTTAAAAAGCTGGCTTTTTTGATTTAGGGTAGTATTTTTTTGGGGTTTCTTGTATTCTAGATAGTGGTTTTTTAAAAGAGGAGAAGCAGATGAATAAAGATAAAGTAGCCGTTTTAATTCCTTGTTATAATGAAGCATTAACGATAAAAAAAGTAATCAATGATTTTCAGTTAGTATTGCCTGAAGCAGAAATTTACGTTTATGATAATAATTCAACCGATAATACATTCGATATTGCTGTGGTAGAAGGGGTAAATGTGAAAAAAGAACCTCGTCAAGGAAAAGGCAATGTGATTCGCCAAATGTTTTTTGACATTGACGCAGATTATTATTTAATGGTGGATGGAGACGATACTTATCCTGCTGAAGCAAGTCAATTATTATTAGAAGAATTACGATCGGGAAAAGCTGATATGGTTATCGGCGATCGCTTATCAAATGGGACTTATTTTGAAGAAAATAAACGATCATTCCATGATTTTGGCAATAATTTAGTAAAGGGTACTATAAACTTTTTATATAAATCTAAAGTTAGTGATGTGATGACTGGTTATCGTGGCTTCAATCGCATTTTTGTCAAAAGTTTTCCTGTAATGAGTGCAGGTTTTCAAATTGAGACGGAGTTTACGATTCACGCACTAGACAAACGCTTTAAGTTGGTGGAAATTCCAATTGATTATCGTGATCGACCTGAAGGAAGTGAATCAAAATTAAATACCATTACTGATGGTACAAAAGTAATCTTTACTATTTTTAAAATGTGTAAAGATTATAAACCGATGTTTTTCTTTTCAATTTTTGCATCCATTTTTTTTATTTTGGCTTTAATTGTAGGAATTCCAGTCATTATTGAGTTTTTTACAACTGGTTTTATTACAAAATTACCCTCAGCGGTGTTGGCTTCAGGTTTAATGACGTTTGTGTTATTGCTATTAACAACTGGTTTTATTTTAGATACGGTTGTTACAGATGATAAAAAGCAATATGAGTTAAATTTATATAGAGTTTATAATGAGGAAAAAAATGATGAAAAATAAAATGAGAGGAATTATTATATTTGTTGGGTTAATTGCTATTTTTTTTAGTAGCCTTTTGTTAGTATACACTATCCCCAACTCAGCTGTTGAGAAAAACATTGAGAAAAGTAGTGTAGTTTTTGAAGCTGAGGGTAATTATCCGGTTTTAAATTTTGGCGATAAAAGTGCATCGCAACTTGACAATTTTACCGATAGTCTGATGATAAAAGGAGCTTCTAAAGGGAATAAGGGTGTCGTGTATGAGAGTATGGATAATTCGGATTATCCTAGATATTGGCACGGTTATTTAATTTTTCTACGTCCATTGTTAGTATTTTTTAGTTACGGATCAATTCGGCAATTGTATGGTTTGGTTCTCGCTGTCTTGATCGGCTTGAATTGCCTTCTTCTAGCAAAAAAATTGAACATTTTCTTTGCTTTCTCTTTTTTAGTTACACTTTTTATGGCAAGATTTTATACATTCTTTGTTAGTATGCAGTTTTCAAATGTTTTTATTATACTAATGTTGTGCAACATATTCTTGTTAACTAGAAAAGAAAAATATTTTTCAAACTACGGGAACATTTTAATTACTTGTTTAAGTATCGGAATGATCACCAATTTCTTTGACCTATTGACTGTTCCTTTGATTACTTTGGCAGAACCGCTTATTCTGTATTTGTGTCTCAAAAATAAATATATTGCACATACTGACTTTTTTACGAATGCCTTAGAAATTGTCACAAATTCAATAGTATGGATGGTAGGTTATACGGTTACTTGGTTTTCAAAATGGATATTGGCTAGTTTTATTTTGAAAAGAAACATTATCAAAGAATCGCTACATCGGATTTTATTTAGAACTGAAGGTAGTGCTGACTATCCTATTGACCGTGCATTTATGTTGAAAGGTAATACTTCTAACTTTTTTAGCAATTTTAATATAGTAATTTTACTCTTACTAGTTTTAGCTGCAATCATTTATTTCATAAAAACTAAACACATGCCTTTTTCTAAAAAAATGTGGCCGATACTTCTACTGATTGCTTATCCGTATATATGGTATATGATTGTCGTAAACCATTCACAGATTCATTCTTTTTTTACGTATAGATTACAAATCATCTCCGTATTTAGTTTGTTATCCTTTATTTCGATGCAATTTGTCACAGTAAAAAAAATTAGAAGGTAATAAAATTACTAGTTTTCTTTAACTTTTAAATTTCTCGTTTCCCTCCTCCTGACTTTCATGTATAATGGTATCCGTTATAACATGGAGTAAGGAGGAGTTGCTTTGTCTGAGGAAAATAAAAACTCAGGAGAAAGTTCTTTTAAAGATCAGATTATGCGCTCATTAGATGAGAGCCGTAAAAAAAGAGGACAAGATGACGCAACAGATTCAACAAGAAAAGTTTCCTTATCTTCTGATAAAATAAGAGAAAGCCGATTTCGCGGTAGAATTAGCACAGCTAGCAACAAAGAAAATGAAAAAACTGTTCAGAAAATTGAACATTCACCGAGAATCGAAAAAATAAATCATCAGGTTGAAGAGCAAGAGCAGGCTGAAAAACGTTCTACTGATTTTTACGAGAAGATGTTAGAAAAAGCAGAGCAAGAAAAAAGTGACAGGAAAAAGAACCGCAAAAAAGATTTAGAACCTACTGTATTTAGAAAGATTAATCAGAAGTTCGATTCTTTGCAGGAAGAAAACCTACCTAAGAAGCGGTCAGCAAGTGAGGAGAACAATTTGAAGAAAACGAGACGACGCAAAGAAGATCGCGTAGTTCGTAAAATCGTGTATGTATTAACGATTGCAATGTTAATTATCGCTGGAATTGTTGTGATTTCTGGCTACAATTATGTTAGTGCAGGCTTGAAGCCTCTAGATACGAATGATAGTAAGTTGGTCCAAGTTCAAGTACCAAGTGGTTCATCGAATCGTCAAATTGGAGAAATTTTACAGCGAGATGAAGTTATTCGAAGTGGTCTAATTTTTAACTTCTATACAAAATTTAAAAACTTAACCAATTTTCAATCAGGTTATTATCATTTTTCAGCTGATATGAGCTTAGATAAGATTAGTAAAGAGTTGCAGCAAGGTGGTAGTGCTGAACCGTTAGATGATGCTACTAAGCTGACAATTCCGGAAGGTTACGATGTGGATCAGATTGGTACCTTGATCGCGAAGAAATCTGATTTCAAAAAAGATGATTTCATTAGTTTAATGCAAGATCAAGATTTCTTCTCTGAATTAGAGGCTGCTTATCCAAATCTTTTAACAGATGCTGGAACGGCTACGGATGTTCGTTATCGTTTGGAAGGCTATTTATTCCCAGCGACGTATAATGTTCACAGCGATACAACATTGAAAGACTTAGTCTATCAAATGGTTGATGCGACGAATAATATTTTAAGCCCATATTATAGCCAAATTACTGAAAAAGGCTTAAATGTTCAAGAAGTAATGACTCTAGCATCGTTAGTGGAAAAAGAAGGGGTAACTGAGTCTGATCGTAAGAACATCGCTCAAGTCTTCTTTAACCGAATTGATGCCGGTATGGCCTTACAGTCAGATATTTCAATTCTTTATGCTCTTGGTGAGCACAAAGAAAATGTGACTTACAAAGATACTGAAGTGGATTCACCGTATAACTTGTATGTAAACTTAGGCTATGGTCCAGGACCATTTGATAATCCAAGTGAGCAAGCAATTCAGGCAGTCTTAAATCCGACAGCAAATGATTACTATTATTTTGTTGCAGATACTTCAACCGGTAAAGTTTATTACGCTGAAACGTATGACGAACATTTGGCTTTAGTAGAAAAATATGTAAATAACTAAGAAACAATTTACAACTGAAGAATAACGTGGTAATCTTTTGAGGATTATACTTCAAAAGATTACCTTTTTGTAATTTTTTGTATGAAGGAGATTTTTAAATGGTAGAAAAAACATACCCGATGACTCATGAGGGAAAAGCAAAGTTAGAAGAAGAGTTAGAACAATTAAAGACTGTGAAACGTGGAGAAATTATCGAACGAATTAAAATTGCTAGAAGTTTCGGTGATTTATCGGAAAACTCCGAATATGAATCTGCTAAAGATGAACAAGCATTTGTTGAAGGACGTATCAATACATTAGAGAATATGATTCGTTTTGCTGAAATTATCGATAATGATAACGTTGATAACGATGTCATCTCTATCGGAAAAACAGTGACATTCATTGAATTACCCGATGGCGATGAAGAACAATATACCATCGTTGGGAAAGCAGAAGCTAATCCATTAACAGGTAAAATTTCAAACGACTCACCGATTGCTCAAGCATTAATTGGTAAAAAAGTTGGTGACAGTGTTGCTATTAGTACGCCTGGTGGCGATATGCAAGTGAAGATTGAAAAAGTAGAACAAATTTAAGCTGAGGCATTTGCCTTAGCTTTATTTTTTGGCTGATATCCTTCTTAGGTCCCATAGTAATTTTAAATTTTTAACAGTAATATATAATTAAGAAACTTTCAGAAAGGATGATTGGGTGAAAAATCCTTGGCGCTTCTTTTTATTGATAGAAGCATTATTAGCGATTCTTCTACTTTGGCAATTAGCATCAAATACCGCTGTTTTAGTGATGTTTATTTTTGGTGTTTTAAATATTTATTGGGCTTTAAGAAAAAATCGCAAGCGACGATTCCAACTAATTTTGGGATCGGTTATTTTAGCTTTATGTTTAGTCAATTCACCAGCTACTTGGGCAATGTTGATATTTGGTGTATCTTTTATTTTCTTAAAAGGGGCAGAAATTGCTGGTGTTAATTTTTCTAGTTATTTTTCAAAAAATAAAAAAGCCATCATAATGGTTGAAGCTGTTGAGCCCACCGGTCATCATGGAGAAAAGAAGAAACAAAATTGGATGGGCAGCGAAAGAATCGGCAATGAAATATTTGAATGGGATGATATTAACCTGTCCGTATTTGCTGGTGATACCATTATTGATTTAGGAAATACATTATTACCAAAAGAAGACAATGTAGTTCTGATTCGAAAAGGCTTTGGGCGAACACGTATCATAGTGCCAGATGGAGTCGGAATTATGTTAGAACATGCAAGTATTTACGGAAAAATTGAATTTGATCACGAGGAAACATTACTTAAGAATGAATCGATTAAAATTTATAGTGAAGACTATGATCAAACACCTCGTCGCTTAAAATTAGTCACCAACACATTATTTGGAGATGTTGAGGTGATACGTGCATGACAGGAAAATATGGTAAGCTACAACTTGCCTTTTATTCTGGATTAACGACTTTTTTGATTATTATTACGACTCTTTTTCTATATATGTATGCAATTGGTCGTAAGCAACTAATTGCCCAATTGTTTTCAGCTAGAATTTTCTATTTACCTATTTTCTTTCACCTAATAGTTATTTCGCTGACAGCAGGAATTGTAGTGTACGGGATTATTACTTTTATCCAAAAAAGGCAGATTGGTCGCGTTGCAGAAAAACTGGAACGATTAGCATCAGGAGATTATGACCATCCTTTATTAGATCGACAGTTGGGACAAAGTCATGAATTAGAAAATATTAATCAGGATATAAAAACTTTACAAAAAAAATTAGTATCAGTCAGTCGTGAGCTACAGCAATTAAGTAGTCAGCCACAACTATTTGATGGTTTGACAAAAGAAAAAATTCTGGAAGAAGAACGGCATCGTTTGGCCCGAGAATTACACGATTCCGTATCGCAACAGCTTTTTGCAGCGATGATGATGCTGTCTGCACTAAATGAACAAGCGCAAGTTGCTAAAGAATTAGAAATTTACAAAAAACCGCTAGCGACTGTGGTAGATATTATCAATGCTGCTCAATCTGAAATGCGGGCATTATTGTTACATTTACGACCAGTAAATCTTGAAGGCAAAAGCTTAAAACAAGGTATTGAGCAATTATTGAGAGAATTACAAACGAAGATTTCAATTAAATTAAATTGGAATATTGAAGATTTGAAAGTCACCTCAGGGATAGAAGATCAGATTTTCAGAGTAGTCCAAGAAATTTTGTCTAATACATTACGTCATGCCAAAGCCAGCGAGTTAGAAGTCTATTTGAAAATTGTCGGACCAACTTTAATTTTACGGGTTGTTGATGATGGAGTAGGTTTTGACCCTGAAGACGATCATGCTGGAAGCTATGGATTAAGAAATATTCGTGAACGAATAGCAAGTATTGGTGGTTCTACCAAAATTATAAGTTTTAAAGATCAAGGAACCAGTGTTGAAATAAAAGTACCGATTGTGAAGGAGGCAGAAGATGATACGAGTGTTGTTAGTGGATGATCATGAGATGGTGCGCTTAGGAGTGTCTTCATACTTATCGATTCAAAATGATATTGAAGTTGTTGGTGAAGCTGAAAATGGGGAAGATGGCTATCTTAAAGCCATGGATTTGAAACCTGATGTAATTTTAATGGATTTAGTGATGGAAGTGATGGATGGAATTGAATCCACTAAGAAGATTCTGGCTGATTGGCCAGAAGCCAAGATATTAATTGTGACTAGTTTCATTGATGATGAAAAAGTTTATCCTGCAATTGAAGCTGGCGCATCTGGCTATTTATTAAAAACTTCAACAGCTCATGAAATTGCAGATGCAATCCGAGCAACTTTTCAAGGTGAACGAGTTTTAGAACCAGAAGTGACAACTAAAATGATGGAACAAATGTCCAATCGCAATCGACGCTTTTTACATCAAGAATTAACGAACCGCGAAGAAGAAATTCTAATGCTTATTTCTCAAGGGATGAGCAATCAAGAAATCGCAGATGAATTGTTTATTACTCTCAAGACAGTTAAAACCCACGTTTCAAATATTTTAGCAAAGTTAGAAGTCGAAGATCGAACACAAGCAGCCATTTATGCTTTTAAACATGGGTTGATAAAATAGAGAGTTCTCTATTTTATCGACTCTTTCTTTTTGTTATACTAAGTAAAGCATAAAGGAGACTAACAAACATGAAACGTAGTTTTGCAATTGTAGGTTTGGGCCGTTTTGGTGGCAGTATTTGTCGGACCTTGGTAGAATCAGGGCAAGAAGTCCTAGCTATTGATAACAATGAAGATCGAGTAAATGAATATATGAACATTGCTACACACGCTGTTGTAGCTAATGCACAGGATGAAATGACGTTGCGGTCGTTAGGTATTCGCAATTTTGATTATGTCATTGTGGCGATTGGTGAAGATATTCAAGCAAGTATCTTAGTTACTTTGATGGTTAAAGAAATGGGTGTACCAACAGTTTTAGCAAAAGCACAGAACGAATACCATGCGCGAGTCTTAGAAAAAATTGGTGCGGATCGGGTCGTCCATCCAGAAAGAGATATGGGGAATCGAATTGCCCATAATTTGGTATCTCGAAATATTTTGGATTATTTGGAGTTGTCAGATGAATATTCTTTGGCTGAGATCGTGGTAACCAATCGTAAATTCTATGGGAAAACCATCCAGGAATTGGATTTTCGCCAACGCTTTGATTTAAATATAGTTGCAATTAGACGAGTTGGAAAGAAAGAGCCGATTGTTACACCAACAGCTGATGAAGTTGTTTTACAAGACGATCATCTTGTTGTAATAGGTAAGGACGTTAGCATTGATTATTTAGATGAAAAAATGAATGGATAGGAGTTCTTACAAATGAAATTAACAATTACACCGAAAGCTTTAAATTGGTTCAAATCAGAAATTGAAGTAGCAGATGGTCAAGGTATTAGATTTTTTGGTAAAGTATACGGAAGTACACAAGTTCATGAAGGTTTTTCGGTTGGAATGTCTGTGGACACACCAGAAAATATTTTAGCTGAGACAACAGAAGACGGATTACTATTTTTTGCCGATGAAGCAGATGAATGGTTTTTTAAAGGCTATGACTTAGTAGTTGACTATGATGAAAAATTAGATGAACCGAAATATGAGTTCAACGAAGCATAAAGGGTGAGAACATGATATCAGTAATTATTCCTTGTTTTAATGAAGAGGAAGCGATTCCTCTTTTTTTTGCGGAGATGGAAAAAATAAAATCACAAACAGGTCATTCGATTGAGTATATATTTGTCAATGATGGCTCTAAGGATCATACGCTTTTAGTTATGCGTAATTTGGCCCGCAAATATGAGTATGTTCGCTATCTGTCTTTTTCTAGAAATTTTGGGAAAGAAGCTGCTTTATATGCCGGCTTACAAAATGCGCAGGGTGATTTAGTGACTGTGATGGATGTGGATTTACAAGATCCTCCAGAATTATTGCCTGAAATGGTGAAAATGATTGAATCATCTGATATAGATTGTGTTGGTACTCGGAGAGGTGATCGAAGTGGAGAACCGCCGATTCGCAGTTTTTTTGCTAAGAAGTTTTATCAGCTGATTAATAAAATAAGCGATACTGAAATGGTCGATGGTGCTAGAGACTATCGCTTAATGACACGGCAGATGGTAACTGCTGTTTTAGAATTAACTGAATACAATCGTTTTTCTAAAGGATTATTTAGCTGGGTGGGTTTCAAAACGGAATATCTGTCATTTGAAAATAGAGAACGCTCGGCTGGCGAAACTACTTGGTCTTTTTGGAAATTATTTAACTATTCAATTGATGGCATTGTCAATTTTTCAGATGCTCCTTTAAACATTGCTTCATTTGTGGGTGCATTTTCCTGCTTTGTTTCAATTATCGCGATGATTTTTATTGTAGTAAGAGCAGTTTTATACGGTGATCCGACTGCAGGATGGCCTTCGATGGTGTCAATCTTTTTATTTATTGGTGGCTTACAATTGCTTTGCTTGGGAATTATCGGCAAGTATATCGGGAAAATATTTTTGGAAACAAAAAAACGCCCCGTCTATATCGTAAAGGAAACAGAAAAAGACTTGAATTAATTGGATATTTCGTGAAATAAATAATGAGTAAAGCACTTATACTCGTCAGAGTGTGTATCTATTACTTAGTCGTTGCCGTTTTGTTTGAGCTATCAAGTTTATATTTTATACAAACATTTTTCTATCCAATGTAACAGTAGAAATTATTGAGTTAATATTCAAGTAACTAGTACAACTGGACTAATTAGGTTCGGTTGTTTTTTTGCTTTTTAAACTATTATTAAAGTTTTTCTGACCTGTCATTATTGGCTTAAGATATGTTATAGTATAACCTGATTTAATTGCAAAATTTATAAATTGATTTGGAGTTTTAGACTGAGATGATAGAAAAAAAAGTTCGGAAATATCCTTTTATAACAATATTAATTGCCAGCTTATTTATGGTGTTACAGCGAGTTTTGACTTCGGCTACGGTCATTCCGAGTTTTAGTGGAAATCCTGATCGCTTTTATCTTTATCAAACAATTTATTGTATCTTTTTTATTGGTTTAAATTTAATCCCACTTTATTTTGGCTACTATCAGAAAAAAATCCGTAAAACTTCTTTGGTTCATCGATTAAGTCGTTATTTATTACTTTATATAGTAATGGCTTTATCCTCAAATTTATTTTTCATGGCGTTAAGAGGGTCATTTGACATTAAAAACTATTGGATGATTTTATTTCCCATTAGTCAAAATTATTTTCAATACGCGGTAGCGTGTGTCTTATTATTGCTGGCCTTACCTTACTTAGTTGATTATTTAGATAAAATAAACGAAACGTTATTCAAACGCGGGATGATCGTTGCGACAATTGCCTTGATTGGTCTACCTACTTTATTTAGTAATGATTTATGGAACTTTGGTCTTCGCGGTGAAAATATTTTATGGTTACTTTATCTCGTTATTTTAGGCTATACGTTTCAACGCTTTGATATAATTAAAAAAATAAATCATCCGAAACGTCATTTGTTTTTTAGCTTGGCTGCGATGATTGGTTCTGTTTTTCTGATGGCACAAGTCTCCTTGGCGGTCCATAATGACGGCTCAAGTGCTACGAGATTTGTGGTACCTTATTCCATTTTTGCGATGTATTATACTATAAGTTTATTTGTTAATTTAGAGAAATGGCAAAATAAATCTCAGCATTTTTTTGTTTCTGGGAGATTATTGGCTACGTTCCTGATTGCAATACAAGTTGTTATCAATTGGCGTTTAACTACTTTTAGCGTGGCGACTTATTATCGTGATGCAATGCCTCATTTAAAAATGATGTGGGTTTGGGCTATTTGTTTGTTTACTTTGATGTATTTAACAGCTGTATTAGTTTTTACTATAGCTGGTTATTACTTACAAGGAACACGCCCATTTATATTTTTAGAACAAAAGTTAAGCTTTAGTTCTTTGGCACAGCTAAAAGCCAAAGCTGAAAAATTGATTCATTGGATCGGCGGAAAAAAACGTTTACTATATGTGGTTGGCTTCTTTTATTTGTTTACGATTGGTCAGATGTTTTTACTATCTGGTAACCAGATTGCTGTAAGTGTTTCTAATACAGTCAACGCCTATTTTTATATTCTTTTTCATCGGCAATCAGCAATCCTTTTAAATGTACTTGTTATTGTCCTTTTCTTCTTATTACTTTTTTACGTGACCAATCGTTATTGGTATTCGTTTATTTTTACAATTTTAGCCGATTTGCTAATTACCATCTCTAATTTTCTTAAAATGTCTTTAAGAGAAGAGCCGATTTTACCTTCTGACATGACGATGATTAGTGGCATGAATGAAATTTTAAATTATGTCAATCCGGTTATTATAGTAGCGGCTATCATAATATTAATTGCTTTTGCCTATTCAGCAATCCGCTTAGAACGGCGGGCTAAAAAGATGTACCGCATTAAATTCGGTTGGAAAAATAAACTTATAAAAATAGGTTTGATTTTATTATTCTTTGGCAGTCTTGGTTTTGTAAATCACAAAGATTCGCCGTCGTATCTATTATTTAATTTTTTCAGAATTAATCGTTACTTTTATAATCAAAAATTAGGGGCCCAAATTAACGGTCCGATTCTTCAATTTTTAAATAATGTTGATACGACCGTCATGGATGAACCTGAAGGATATTCAAAAGAAAAAATTGAGGAAATTATGGCGAAATACAATGGCGAGGCAAATCAAATTAACCAAGAAAGACAAAATTGGGCGAATAATCAAACAGTTATTTTTAATTTAAGTGAAAGTTTTAGTGATCCGGCAAGGGTGCCAAATATTGAAGTAGATGGTAATCCAATCAAATATATTTTGAATATGAAGAAGAAAACCACCAGTGGTTTGATGCTGTCAAATGGATACGGTGGGGGAACTGCTAATATGGAATGGGCCTCACTGACAAGTTTAGATATTAGTAATTTATCGCCCACTTTACCGACACCGTATACACAATTAGTTGAAAAACAAAAGAGTGCGCCCAATATTACTAATTTATTTGATGAAAGTGTTGCAATTCATCCTTACGTGGCAACTCTGTATAATCGAATTGGCGTTTATCAAAAATTTGGTTTTGATAAATTTTATTACGAAGGTGCTACTGAAAATAAACTTAAATTCATGGAGACGATCGATAATAGCCCTTACGTTTCCGATGAATCAGCTTATAAAGACACGTTAGAAGTCTTGAATGGTAATCTTTCAACTTCACAATTTATTCAGTTGTCTACCATGCAAAATCATATGCCGTATGAGCAAGATTATTATGAAGCCAATGATTATTCTTTCATTGGGCCAGCTGTGATTGATAGCCGTAAAAATGAGTTAAATACTTATATGCAAGGAATCCATTACACTGATGAAGCAGTCAAAGGATTTATTAAAGCAATTGATCAAATTCAAAAACCAATTACTTTCGTTTTTTATGGCGATCATTTGCCATCGCTTTATAGTGGAAATAATATGGCAACTTACGGTTTAGAACAACACGAAACTGATTTCTTTATTTACAATAACAAATATAGTCGTGAACAAAATAAGAAATTAGCAAATAAAATTGTATCACCGTATAATTTCTCTGCTCTAGCTTTAGAGCAAGCAGGGATAAAAGTGACGCCTTATTATGCTTTGATCACTGAGCTAACTAATCAAGTGTTGCCTTCAACAACAGATCCAGCCGCCAGCGTTTCAAACAACTATAACGGTGAGAAAGTTTTTATTACCAAGAATAATAAAATTTTAGCAGAAAAAGATTTGTCTAAAAAACAACGAGATATTTTAAGGGATTACACCCTGATTGAATATGATTTAACTGCCGGTAATCAATACAGTGCTGCTTGGGCAGAACAAAAAGTTAATCAATAAAAAATGGTTCACTCTGCATGAGAGTGAACCATTTTTTAATATCCTTTTTTCAAACTGACTTGGTTTTTAGCTAAACTACCATCTTTAACAAAGCTGGTTAGGTTTGGCAAGAAAATCTGCATTAACTTTGTTTGAAAATGTTTTGTTAAGCCTGAAATGTGAGGAGTAATTAAAAGATTATCTAATTCCCATAAAGGGCTATCTGCTGGCAACGGTTCTGCTTCAAAAACATCTAAAGCGGCAAAAGCAATGGTCTTATTTTGTAGAGTTTCTGTGAGTTCACGTGTATGAACAGTATCACCACGGCCAACATTTATAAAAATTGCTGAAGGTTTCATTTGACTAAATAAATCGTTATTAAAGATATGGAAAGTATCATCTGTGCCTGGTAAAATTCCAACCACAATATCCATTGTTTGTATAATTTTCGCAAGATTTTTCATGGAATACGTTTCGATAAAGCCATCCACGGTATGTCCTGTTGTATTAATTCCAAAAGGATTGACTCCTAAACTGACTACTGATTTTGCTAACTTTTCTCCAATATGTCCGGTACCGATCACTAGCATGTTCTTTCCAGATAGTTGATCGTAATGAATATCATCAGTATCCCAAGTGTGAGCAAGCTGATTTTTCTGAGCGGTATTTAAGCCACGATAATAGGAAAGAATTACTCCAATCACGTGTTCAGAGATTGAAATACTATGAAGACCGCTGGCATTGGTTAAAAGAATACCTTTCTTCTCAAACTCTTTCAGTGGTAAATAGTCTACACCGGCTGAAATAGCTTGAACCCACTTCAACGGTGAAAGTGCTAATAGTTGTTGTTCATTCTTTTTATCCCAACCAACCGAGATTTCAACAAATTCTAAGTCTTCATCTATTAAAGTTGTTTTGACACGATATTCAGTTGCACTAGCTTTAATTTTTTCAATAAACTCTGCTCGATAGTTTCCTTGGATAAAAATTATTGGTTTTGTCATTTCACTATCACCTCGAAGAATATTGTACCAGAGAAACATCAAAAAAACTCCTCACAAAATTGTAAGGAGTTAGGCACCAGGTAATTTAACGTTAGGAAAGCCTCTGCTAGCAGTAAAGAAGATAAACATACTAATAATTGTAATCAATAAGCTATAGTCAAACTGTGGCTGAAAAAATAAAATAATCATCGACAAGACGGTAGGGATTGCCGCACAAAAGATAATTGTCTTAAAACAATCTAAGAAACCAACACTTTTGAGACGCATCCGCGCAAAGATCCAAGCAGCAAACGAAATAAACACAATGGTCACAGCTAGGCTAATCAAAGTAGGATAAATACCGGCAACCAGCATCAAAATTGGTAACCAGCCAGGTAAATTGACATTTTGAATGGCTGATTTTAATTTTTGGCTAGTTAAACCTTTAAAAGGTTGCTGATTATAAGAAAATTTTAAAACGTTGTCACCTAAAACAGAGGTGCTGATACCACCATAATCTGGTAAAGCCAAAATCGCTTCTTTTTTTAGTAAACCAATACTAAAATAATTTCCGACTAAATCATTTTTGACATCTTTTTCACTACGAGAACCATCAGGATCAAAAGTAAAAATAATTGAGTTTGTTTGGTAAATAAAGCCATCTGCATCATTGTCAGCAGCTTTAATCTCTCCATCACTGATAGTAAAATCAGGAATTCGTTCGACTATCTTTAAGCTGTCGGCTTTGATTTCTTTTAAAACATCGATTGCTTGAAAGACGCTAGGGATTGCCAATAACACACTGAGTACTAGTAAATAAATAATTGCCTTCCAAAAAGGGGTATCTTTAGCACCTTTTAAATCTGAAAAATGAAAAAAACTGCCTTTAATTAATTGACGAAAAGTCATTTTATCGCTCCATTTCTATATTCAATCAATATTGTAGCGAAGTCATAGTTAAATCACAAGCTAAAAAGATAAGATTTATCAAATGGAATTGACCATTTATAATGATTTGAGGTAAGGTACAAAGGAATAAAATAAAAAGGTGAAGAAAATGAAAATTTATCAGAAGTTTAAAACATATTTAGAAGAAAAAAAATTATGGGAAGTATTTATTTATTTGTTTTTCGGTGGCTTGGCTACTTTAGTCAATATTGTAACTTTTCAAGTTGCACAACAAGGTTTTGATTTAAGTTGGACCGTTTCTAATACTATCTCTTGGGTCTGTTCGGTATTATTTGCATTTGTCACTAATAAGTTATGGGTATTTCATTCAAAAACGGAGAGTTTTACTGCACTGACTTGGGAATTTGCTAAATTTATTTTGGCAAGATTGCTTTCTTTTGCCATGGACATGGCTTGTATGTTTCTATTTATCGATATCTTGTCCACTGGGAATCTGATTGCAAAAATCGTGACCCAAGTAGTAGTAGTAGTAGCAAATTACTTTTTTAGCAAGCTATTTATATTCAAAAAAGTGGAGATTATTGAAGACGAGAAACCGAATTCATCACCGCGTTAAGCATATCTTTTGAAGATATTTGCTAAGTTAGGTACAATAATTATTGTAATGATATTAAAGGAGGAAACTTAACATGGCTTATACTTTACCAGAATTACCTTACGGATACGATGCATTGGAACCTTATATTGATGTAGAAACAATGCATTTACATCATGACAAACACCACAATACTTATGTGACAAACTTAAACGCAGCAATTGAGAAATATCCAGAATTAGGCGAACAATCAATTGAAGATTTGGTTGCAAACTTAAATGAAGTACCTGAAGATATTCGAACTGCTGTACGTAATAATGGTGGTGGACACGTAAACCACAGTTTCTTCTGGAAAATTTTAGCACCAAATGCTGGTGGGCAACCAACTGGTGAAATCAAAGATGCAATTGAAGCTTATGGTGGATTTGAAAAATTAAAAGAAGATTTTAAAGTAGCAGCAACTGGCCGCTTCGGTTCTGGCTGGGCATGGGTTGTAGTAAAAGATGGCAAATTAGCAATCACTTCTACAGCAAACCAAGATTCGCCATTAACAGATGGTTTAATACCAGTTATTGGTTTAGATGTTTGGGAACATGCTTATTACTTGAAATATAAAAATGTACGTCCAGACTATATCGCAGCTTTCTGGGAATTAGTAAACTGGGATCAAGCAAACAAAAACTTAGCAGCAGCTAAATAATATATTCATCTTAAAGAGACTGATTTTTAATCGGTCTCTTTTTTTGGTTGAAGTTTGTGATATAATGAATTTTGTCTGGTTTTTCTATGAGGAAATTTCTTTAAGTTTTATTTATATCAAACAGACGCATTTGATAATTGATTGAATCGTTAGAAAGATTGTGAGAAAATAAACCGACAAATCGTTGGATGAGGTGTATTATGAAGCTTTGGAAAAAAATTGTGGTAACACTGATTTTATTAATAAATGTAGCTGCTGGTGCAGGAACTTATTACTTCGCTAAAGTTACTAGTGATGCTAGTAGCGCAGTCAACAGCATTCGAAAGACAATTGACCGTGATAGTGATAATTCAACTGCGGATATAAATAATAATGAACCATTCTCAATTTTATTGATGGGAACAGATACTGGTGACTTAGGTCGGACAGAACAAGGGCGATCAGACAGTATGATGGTGGTCACATTAAATCCAGAACAGAAAAAATCAACGATAGTTAGTCTAGAACGTGATATTTTAACTGAAATCGTCGGTTACGGCGGGGAAGATAAATTAAACGCAGCTTATGCATACGGCGGAACAAAAATGGCGATGGACACAATTGAAAATTTATTGGACATCCCTTTAGATCATTATGTTGTCATCAATATGAAAGGTCTGAAAGATTTAGTTGATGCTGTTGGCGGAATCACAGTTAATAATAAGTACGATTTTGAATTAGATGGTATCTCATTAACTGCAGGAAAACATACTTTGAATGGTGAGCAAGCTTTAGCCTTTGCTCGTTACCGCTATGAAGATCCTGATGGCGATATTGGTCGACAAAAACGTCAACGCCAAGTTGTAACCAAAATTCTAAGAAAAGTAATGTCGATGGATGGAGTCAGCAATTACCGCAAAATTTTAAAAGCTGTTCAAAAAAATGCTGAAACTGATTTAACTTGGGATGAAATGTTAGATATTGGCACCAACTACTTACCAGCTTTTGAAAATATTGAACAAAAACAATTACAAGGAACCAACCAAATTATTAATGAAATTTATTACCAAATTTTAGGCACCTCTGAATTATTAGATGTTCAAAATACTCTGAAAGAACAACTAGGTATTCAAACATCAGATACATTACCGAATTTAGAAGATTCTGATCAGGCCCAACTATTTAATAATGATGGTGGCACGGCTACAAGTGATACTTATTCAGATTCATATGGTACGGATAATGGTTATGATTCTAGCTATGTTGATCCAAACTACGTTGATCCGAATACACAGTATGATCCGAATTACGGAACCGGCTATTAAAATATTTTAAAAAATATAGTGACCTTCGAAAGTTAGATTTTTAGCTAACTTCCGAAGGTCACTCTTTTTATTTTTTAGTTAATTTCACAACTACTTCACAACGAGCAGTCTGGGGGAACATATCGACAGATTGTAAATAATTCACCTGATATGTTTTAGCCAGTATCACCAAATCTCTTGCTAAGGTTGAAACATTGCAAGATACGTAAACCAATTGTGGACTTGGTTGTTTTACTAAGGCTTGCAATAATTTTTGATCCAATCCAGTTCGTGGCGGATCGACAACAATTGCATCAGGCGAAAAACCTTCTGCTAACCATTTTGGTAATAAATCTTCCGCTGTACCTACTTCATAACGAGTATTTTTTAGACCTAAAGCTTCAGCATTTTTTTTCGCATCATCAATAGCTTGAGCAATAGTGTCCATCCCACGAACTTCCTTCACTCGGTCTGCTAACGATAATCCAATTGTGCCCACACCACAATAAGCATCGACGACTTTTTGTTGCGGGGTTAGTTCTAGTGCTTTCAAAGCCTCTTGATATAAAACTTTTGTTTGAAAAGGATTTAATTGGAAGAAGGCTCGTGGAGAAAGTTCAAAAGCGACTTGATTAATTTTTTCATCAATTACACTTTTTCCCCATAAATGAATGGTTTCATCTCCCATAATCACAGAAGTTTTTTTGTCTTGAATATTTTGCATGATGGAAACTACTTCTGGTAAACGTTGATTGATTTCACGAATCAATGGATTAATTTTCGGTAGTTTTTTAGTTTTTGAAATAAAAACAATTTGAACCTCACCAGTTTCAATTCCAATGCGAACCATAATAGTTCGTAAAATTCCCGCGTTTTTCTTTTCATCGTAAATGGGGAAATCATATTTAGTTAATAACTGAGTGACGACATTCATAACTTTTTGAGTTGTTGGCTCTTGGACTAAGCAATCTGTGATTGGCACCAGTTCATGAGACTCTGCTTGATACAATCCAGCTTCAACTTTTTTTAATTGTTGATTATAGCGTAACTGAAATTGTGCCTTGTTACGATAGTGCCAAGGTTCTTCCATACCAATGGTGTCTTTTAGTAGATACTTTTGATAATTTGCTGGTTTATATTTTTCTAAAGCTTGGGCCAACAAATCTTTTTTATAGACTAATTGCTGTTGATAGGCTAAATGCTGAATTTGGCAGCCACCACAAGTTTCGTAGACAGGACAAGGTGGTGTAATTCGATGCTTACTAGCTTCATTTACTGTGACTAATTCTGCTTCTGCAAAGCGAGGTGTAGCTTTAGTAACTTTGGCAATTATTTTTTCACCAGGTAAGGCGCCAGTCACAAAAACAATCATTTTCTTGTAATAAGCGATGCCTTCACCGTTAATTCCCAGTCGTTTTATCTTTAAATTTAAAGTTTGATTTTTCGTTAATTGAACAGCCATAATCTGCCCCTTTCTGGCTATTATTTTAGCATATTTTTCAGAATAAAAATTTTTTATGTTAAAATGAATCTTTGAATGGGGGATTTACATGTTAACCATTGTGAAAGTTAGTAAAGGACGAGGAAACTATTATAATATTGAAGTTTCCAACGGAGAAAAAGTTCGCGTATCAGAAGATACATTAATCGATTTTCGTTTGTTAAAGGATCAGGAAATTGATCAGGAGACGCTAACAGAAATAAAAAATGCTAGTCGTCAGGATATCGGTTTTCAATTGGCGCTAAATTACTTAAGTTATCAATTGCGGACCGAAATGGAGATCCGTAAATACTTGAAAGATAATGAGATCCCAAAAGAAGACCGCCATTTAATTGTGCAGCGATTAGTTGAAATGAATTTATTAGATGATGAGAATTTCGCTGAAAGTTATGTTCGAACTCAGATGCGTCTAGGTGATAAAGGACCCAAAATTTTAGCCCAAAAACTGAAACAAAAGGGTATTTCCAATCAATTAGTAGAAACAACACTGGCTAAGATTAGTTTATCTGATCAGCAAGATTTAGCTTTACAAGTTGCTAATAAAGCCTTAAAAAAATATCGAGGGAAAAGCAGTCGAGAAACCACGACTAAAATATTTCAATATTTACTGCAAAAGGGTTTTAGTGGGGACGTGATTGATTTTGCGATTGCTGAACTTGATTTTAGTGATGTCATAGAACAAGAGTCAGAAGCATTAATCAATCAAGGTGAAAAACTTTGGCGTAGTAATCAGCGGTTTGAATTAAGTAAAAGAAAACAAAAAGTGAAACAAAGCCTATATCAAAAAGGATTTCAATTAGATCAAATTGATACCTTTATTCGAGAAAAAGAGGACGCCGAAACTAGTGAATAAAAATATAGAAAATTGGGATGCCAAAAAAATTGCTAACTTTCAAAAAGATTTTTTGGCTTGGTATGATGACAATAAAAGAAATTTACCTTGGCGTTTTAATACTGATCCTTATAGAATTTGGATTTCAGAAATCATGTTGCAGCAAACCCGGGTTGATACGGTAATTGATTATTTTTATCGATTTATGGAAACATTTCCGACGATTGAGGATTTGGCTAATGCACCAGAAGATAAATTATTAAAAATCTGGGAAGGTTTAGGTTATTATTCTCGAGCTAGAAATATTCAAACAGCTGCCAAACAAATTATGACTGAATTTCACGGTGAATTTCCTAAAACGGTAGAGGAAATTGGAGGTTTAAAAGGAATAGGACCTTATACTACCGGTGCAATTGGGAGTATCGCCTTTGATTTACCTGAGCCAGCAGTTGATGGTAATGTGATGCGGGTGGTTAGTCGATTATTTCTAATTGAAGATGATATTGCTAAAGCCAGTAGCCGAAAAATTTTTGATGTAGCGATGCGTAAAATTATTAGTCATGAGCATCCAGGAGATTTTAACCAAGCAATGATGGATTTAGGTTCTAGTATTTGTACACCGACAAATCCCGATTGTGATAATTGTCCAATTCAACAATACTGTCTCGCCTATCAAGAAAATCGGCAAACAGAATTTCCAATTAAATCTAAAAAGGCCAAACCAAAGGATTCATATTTTGTCGCTGGTGCAATCGAAAATGGGCGAGGAGAATTTTTACTTGAAAAAAGAGCTGAGACTGGCTTGTTAGCAAACATGTGGACTTTTCCAATGGAAGAAATTTCGCAAGAAAAATTCGCTCAGTTAAAGATTAATTTCTCTGAAGAACAGTTAGATTTATTTGAGGTAGCGGAAGACACAGCCAATTTTCTAGTTGATTATCCAGTTGTCTGGCAAAAAAAAGTAGTAGGGGAAGTGAAGCATATTTTCACTCATCTACGGTGGCACATTTTAGTTTTTTACGGAAGAAATACGACAGATGTTTCAGGAACTTGGGTAAAATCAAACGATTTTGATGATTTTGTCTTTCCTAAACCCCAGCAAAAAATGGTTGATTTACTAGAAAACGTTTTACTTAGAAAAGATTAGTAGGCAAGCTCTTGATTTATTGCTATAATAATTTCGATGTCGGTGTGATAACACCCAAACAAATGCAAAGGTTTCTTTGCTGAGGGAAGGGTAGCTATGAAGATTCCAAAAGAAGGAGAGTTTATAACCATCAAAAGTTATAAACACGACGGCAGTTTGCATCGAACGTGGCGCGATACCATGGTATTAAAGACAAGTGAGTGTTCAATTATCGGCCTAAATGACCACACGTTAGTGACAGAGTCAGATGGGCGTAGATGGGTCACTCGAGAACCAGCGATTGTTTATTTTCACCAAAAATACTGGTTCAATATTATAGCAATGATCAGAGAGAAGGGCGTATCCTATTATTGTAATCTAGCTTCACCTTATTTATTAGATGAAGAAGCTTTGAAGTACATTGACTATGACTTAGATGTCAAAGTGTTTCCTGATGGGGAAAAACGTCTATTAGACGTTGATGAGTACGAAGCTCATAGTAGACAAATGCATTACTCGAAAGAAATTGATTTTATTTTGAAAGAGAATGTTAAGATTCTTGTCGATTGGATTAATAATGAAAAAGGTCCATTTTCTGACGGCTATATTGATATTTGGTATGACCGCTACCAGCAATTGTCGCGGAAATAAAATTAAAACGTTGAGGCAGATGCCCCAACGTTTTTTTTATATATCTTTTCTCATGTGTATATGGTCAAGGTTTGCATCTAAAAAGATATCTCCATAGCTTTGATAACCACGTTTTTCATAAAAGCCTTCTGCAGTTAACTGGGCACTTAACTCAATCGTGGTGAATTCCTGCTCTTTAGCAAATCTTTCGACTTCATCAATTAACTTTTCTCCTAAATGCTGTCCTCGATAATTTGGTAAAACAGCCATTCTTTGTAATTTTGCAATGGTTTCTTCTAAGGGAAGTAAACGAACAGTCGCAATTGGCTGCCCATCTGCTAAATATAAAACAAAATGGATACTGTAAGCTTCATCTTTATCGACTTCAAAATCCAAAGGAACATTCTGCTCATCTACAAAAACTTCATGACGGATGCGTAAAGCGTCCAAATAAATATCGCTCATCGTATCTCTGGTAATTAAAATTTTCATATTTTTCTTCCTTTCACACTCTGACGCTAAAATAATTTGCGCAACTGTTGTATACTATAAACTAAATTCTAAGAAAGGAGTAGATAAATGTTTGAAAAAGTAAAAAGTTCAAAATTAATGTTTTGGTCCTTAGAAATTTTAATCATTGCTTGTTTGATTTTTATTTCTAGTAAAATTGATTTCATTTTCCAACCGATTGGCACTTTTTTTACTACTTTATTTGCGCCATTATTAATTGCCGGATTTTTATATTATTTATTAAATCCTCTGGTGCATTTGTTAAACCGTATAGGTTTGAACCGGACCTTATCTGTTGTTTTGATTTTGTTATTGTTGGTAGGTTTGATCGTTTTAATTATTTTAAGCATTATCCCTAGCTTGGTTACGCAGATTATTTCATTAACGTCGAGCATACCTTCATTTATGAATGATATGCAAAATTGGTTGCGAGAAACTGCCGATCAAGCATCAAAATATCCGCTATATAAAGAACTAAAGATTGATCAATACATTAATAATTTAGATGTATCATACGGTACCATTATACAGCAGTTCTTAGAAGGTCTGACTAGCGGTTTGGGATCGGTGATTGGAAAAATTACTTCAATTGTAATTTTGGCGATTACAGTGCCGTTTGTTTTATTTTATATGTTAAAAGATGGTCACCGGTTAGTCCCCAGTATTTCTCGCGTTTTCCCAGAAAATCAACGAGAAAATATCAGTAATCTTTTAGGAGAGTTAAATAAAACTTTGTCTAGCTATATTAGTGGACAAGCCATCGAGTGTTTATTCGTGGCTACTTTTACCTTTTTAGGCTATTTGTTAATTGGTGTGGATTATGCTTTCTTATTTGGTGTAGTTGCTGGCTTAACCAATTTAATTCCCTATCTAGGACCTTATTTAGGCTTAGCACCAGCGCTAGTTTATACGTTCTTCTCAGGTAGCCCGACTACCGCTTTACTATGTATTTTAGTAGTATTAGTGGTTCAGCAGGTTGATGGGAATGTGATTTACCCTAATGTTATTGGTAAAACTTTAAATATTCATCCGTTAACAATTATTATTATCTTGTTAGTTGCTGGAAATTTATCTGGTGTTTTGGGTGTATTTTTAGGAGTACCAGTTTACGCGAT
The DNA here is from genome assembly GCF_019218635.1 of Enterococcus alishanensis. Classification (GTDB taxonomy): domain Bacteria; phylum Bacillota; class Bacilli; order Lactobacillales; family Enterococcaceae; genus Enterococcus_A; species Enterococcus_A alishanensis. The sequence continues at coordinate 136,483 of NZ_JAHUZB010000002.1, forward strand.
TTTAAGAACCATCGCTGTCTTTTTTATTCGAATTTTCAAAGAGAGTCGTCAAGAGCAAAGAGAACAAGAGTTTTTAAATTAATCGAGATTTAATTGCATAAAAATAAGCGATATGATACGATTTATCTGTGGCCTTGTGCCACTTTTTTTACACTTTATTTTAAGGAGCGAATGCAATTATGAACGCTGACCCCGATAGTCAGTCGATAATCTTGGAGATTGCTTTATTGGTAGTCTTAACCTTGATTAATGGATTTTTAGCTGCGGCTGAAATCGCTGTTGTTTCTGTTAATAAAAACCGTGTAGAGCAAAAAGCCGAAGAAGGCAATAAGAAATCACAAAAATTATTACAGATTATCCGAGACCCTAATAACTTTTTATCTACGATTCAAGTTGGTATTACCTTAGTAAATATCTTATCTGGGGCATCTCTAGCTGAAAGCTTGACGAGATCTTTGACACCTGTTTTAGGTGGCACAACAGTTGCCCGAACAGTTTCCTATGTGATTGTCATGGTTTTTCTAACTTATGTCTCAATCGTATTTGGAGAACTTTATCCAAAACGAATTGCTATGACTAAGACAGAGGAAGTAGCTCAATTTACTTCAGTTGTAGTAAGAAAATTAGGGATTATCACGAAGCCGTTTGTTTGGTTATTAACTGCTTCAACCAATTTATTGGCGAAAATCACGCCGATGACTTTTGATGATGAAGATACGAAAATGACTCGTGATGAGATGCGCTACATGTTAGAAACAGAGGGCGTCTTAGATTCCGATGAAATTGAAATGCTTCAAGGGGTATTTGACTTAGATACAAAGGTTGCCCGTGAAGTTATGGTTCCACGAACAGATGCATTTATGATTGATATCAATGATCCCGTTGGTGAAAATATTGATGAGATTTTAAATGAAAGCTACTCACGTATCCCTGTTTACGATGATGATCGGGATAAGATAATCGGTGTAATTCATACGAAAACAATTTTAAAGGCAGCCCGTCAAGTTGGTTTTGATAATGTCAACTTACAAAAAATTCTGCAAGAACCATTATTTGTTCCAGAAACAATCTTTATCGATGATTTATTATATGAGTTGAAAAAGACTCAAAATCAAATGTCTATCCTACTTGATGAATATGGTGGCATGGTGGGATTAGTGACTTTAGAAGACCTATTGGAAGAAATCGTTGGTGAAATCGATGATGAGTCTGATGAGGTTGAAAAACTTTACGAAAAAATTGATGAGAATGAATACTTCATTAACGGAAAAATGTTAATCGATGATTTTAACGAAGTTTTCGATACTACTTTACACATGAGCGATGTCGATACGATGGCAGGTTATTTAATTACTGCCTTAGGAACAATTCCTGATGAAGGAGAAAAGTTGTCATTTGATGTTGATAACGTTACTTTGATTTCTGAAGAGATGGAAGGATCACGAATCATGACATTAAAAGCTATTTTTCATCCTGAATTAGCCGAAGTCGAGCCTGAAGAAGATCGTCGTCATTTCAGTAAAGAGTTTGAAGAAGATGAACCAAGAAGATAAAGTAAAAGAAACAAAGTCTCAGACTTTGTTTCTTTTTTTGGGCTTTTACTAAAAAGCTATCATTCAACTTTCCTTAGTTATGTTAATCATGCTATACTAATTGGGTTGAAATTTTAGTCAAATGAATGGAGTAAAAATATATGAACAATCCTAATTTAGTCGAAGAAGTCGATCGTCGTCGTACCTTTGCGATTATTTCCCATCCGGATGCCGGGAAAACGACAATCACGGAACAATTATTATTATTTGGTGGAGCGATTCGCCAAGCTGGAACAGTTAAAGGTAAAAAAACGGGCAATTTTGCCAAATCTGACTGGATGGATATTGAAAAACAACGGGGAATTTCTGTAACCAGTTCGGTAATGCAATTAGATTACGATGGAAAACGAGTAAATATATTAGATACTCCTGGACATGAAGATTTCTCTGAAGATACTTATCGGACATTGATGGCTGTCGATAGTGCCGTGATGGTAATCGATAGCGCTAAAGGGATAGAAGCCCAAACTAAAAAATTATTCCAAGTTGTTAAGCGGCGTGGTATTCCAATTTTTACCTTTATTAATAAATTAGACCGAGATGGTCGGGAACCTTTAGAATTATTGGAAGAATTAGAAGAATTATTACAAATTGAGTCTTATCCTATGAATTGGCCAATTGGTATGGGAAAAGGTTTAGAAGGCTTGTATGATATCTACAATGAACGAATTGAATTCTACCGTCCTGAACGTTATGAAGGAGAAAAATATATTACTTTAACTGATGGAGAAATTGCTGGCGATCATCCACTAAAAGAGCAATCAATCTATGAAGATGTTTTAGGTGAAGTAGAATTAGTCAAAGAAGCTGGTGATCAGTTCGATCCAGAAAAAATTGCAAAAGGTGATCAAACGCCCGTTTTCTTTGGCTCAGCTTTAACCAATTTCGGTGTTCAGACATTTTTAGAAACTTTTGTTAATTTAGCTCCTAAACCATATGCCCATAAAACAGAAGACGGAGAAGCTGTTTCTCCTTATGAAGAAGAACTTTCAGGTTTTGTTTTTAAAATTCAAGCCAATATGAATCCGAATCATCGTGACCGGATTGCTTTTGTCCGAATTTGCTCAGGGACTTTCGAACGAGGCATGGATGTCACGTTAAATCGGACTGGGAAAAAAATGAAATTAAGTAATGTGACACAATTTATGGCAGATGCTCGGGAAAATGTTGAGGAAGCTGTAGCAGGTGATATTATTGGTGTCTATGATACAGGTAATTATCAAATAGGTGATACCATTTATGAAGGTAAGTTGAAAGTTCAGTATGAAGAATTACCTTCTTTTACGCCAGAATTATTTATGAAAGTTACCGCCAAAAATGTCATGAAACAAAAATCATTTCATAAAGGTATTTATCAGCTGGTGCAAGAAGGTGCCATTCAGTTGTATAAAACATATTTAACGGATGAATATATTATTGGTGCTGTTGGACAATTACAGTTTGAAGTTTTTCAGCATCGGATGTTAAATGAGTACAATGCTGAAGTTGTTATGACGCCGATGGGACATAAAATTGCCCGTTGGATTGATCCAGAGCAGCTAGACGAACGAATGAGTTCTAGTCGAAACATCTTAGCTAAAGATCGTTTTGATCAGCCACTGTTTTTATTCGAGAATCAATTTGCGATGCGTTGGTTTTCAGATAAGTACCCTGAGGTTGAATTGAAGAGTCTAATGTAATAAAATAAAAAATTATCAGTAAGTTTAAAGCTTTACTGGTAATTTTTTTATTCTTGGTAAAACAAGGAGGAAGCAATGAAGAAAAAAATAACGATCATGTTTATTTTCTTATTTTTTAGCATGATTTATGTGGCACCTTTATTTATTAGGTCTGGTCTGGTTCATTATAATAATCAAGATGCATATTTTCATTTAGCACGAATTGATGGTTTGGCTACCGTTTGGAAAAGTCCCATCAATTTTATTAGTTTTCACCAAATTGGCTCAGATGTAAATCAGTTTTACCCGTGGCTACTGATTTACCCCGCTTATATTTTTAAAGTTATCACTGGGAGTACTATTTTAGGATATAAGTTATATATTTTATTGGTGACTTTCTTTACTATGCTGATTGCTTATTATTCCATGAAATCAATCAAAAATAATGGGAAGACAGCTTTAATTTTTAGCCTAATTTATACTTTTTCTAGTTACCACAGTACTGATTTATTTTATCGAGGCTCATTAGGTGAATTTCTAGCAATGACTTTTTTGCCGTTAGTATTAGCAGGAGCCTATCAAGTCTATTATGGCGATGAAAAACGGTGGAAATTGTTAATGATTGGCATGAGCTTATTGGTCTACAGTCATGTATTGTCAGTTTTTATGGTAGGGATATTGTTGTTTTTATTTGCCATTTTTAGCTTTTATTTTTGGGATAAAAAAATTTTGCGACTATTAGCCATTGCAAAAGCTGCTTTAGGAACCGGCTTACTTTCTCTAGGTTTTGTAATCCCGATGCTGCAGCAAAATGCCTGGCAAGAAATTTATTCTCCAACTACTAATTTAATTAATGGCATTAACTTGTCGGAATTATTGAAAAATACTATGTTGAATAACATAAATGGTTATAGTATTGGTGCGGTACTTTTTTTTGGAATTTTAATTACCTTTTATAATTATAAAAAATTAACTAAAGTAGACTTAGCAATTTACATAAGTGGGATTATTTTATTTTTATTTGTGTCTAATTTATTTCCTTGGCATTTTATCTCAACGACACTGTTAGTCAGAATTCAATTTGCCTGGCGCTTAAGTACTTTTGCAACATTGTTTCTTGCCTATGGCTTAAGTGTTGGCTTAACACCAAATAAGAAAATTGAGTTGCCATTCTTTATTTCATTAATAGTATTAGTGGTTGGCTTGAATACTTTTTCTGTATACAATATATACAAATCACCGAGTGTGTATAATTTAGCGGCCGAAGCAAGCGATGAGCGAGTTATTTTAACTGATGAAATTTCGGGAATTTGGAAAAATCAAATGTTTTTTGATTATGTCAGTGTGGCTGCTCAAGAAAATAGCAGTTTGGTTATACCTTATGCTTTTGTTTTAAATAAAGAGCAGATTCATCCAGAGGTAAAAAACCATGGAGATTATGTGACGATTAGTTATGATAATCAAGAAGGAGCTGGACAATTAGAAACGCCTTTTTTAAAATACTTAGGTCAGCAAGCAACTCTAAATGGAAAAAAAGTCGCTACAGAAATTTCTTCTTTTGGGACAACCGGTCTAGCTATTGTAAAAGGACAAAATGAAATTACGATCCAGTATCATTATACGAATGTTGCCATCTTTTCAGCTTTTATTAGTTTTATGACTCTTATAGGTTTTATCTCGTGGGAAATATTTTTAATATATCAACGAAAAAAAGATGATGGTCGCTAGGCCATCATCTTTTTTGGTTATTCTTCTTTTGTCGCAGTATCTTCTTTAGCCAAACGTTCTGGTTTAGAAGTAATCACGATCCGATCATCCTTATCAAGTTTTGCTTTTAATTCATGAATTGTTGGATGGTCTAAATAAAACTCGGCAATCCCGTCTTCGATATTTTCTTGTATTGTCCGACGCAATGGACGTGCACCCATTGCAGGATCGTATCCTAATTCAACCAATTTTTCTTTGACATTTTTCGGTACATCAATCGTAATTTTTTGTGGTGCCAACATTGCGTTGACATCATCTAGCATTAAGGAAACAATTTCCATTAGGCCTTCTTTAGATAGAGTACCAAATTCTACAATCGCATCAAAACGGTTTAAGAATTCTGGTGCAAAGAAATTATTTAATTGTCCTAAAACTGAGCGAGTGACGCCATCTTTAGCAGCACCAAAACCAACATTAGCTTCGATTTTACCAGTTCCGGCATTACTTGTCATAATAATGATTGTATCTTTGAAGCTGACAGTTCGACCTTGAGAGTCAGTCAAACGACCATCATCTAAGATTTGTAAAAACATGTGAAGTACATCTGGATGTGCTTTTTCAATTTCATCTAATAAAATTAAGCTATATGGATGACGACGTACTTGTTCAGTTAATTGACCGGCTTCTTCATAACCAACATAGCCTGGAGGAGAACCGATTAATTTAGAGACACTGTGTTTTTCCATATATTCACTCATGTCAAAGCGAATCATTGATTCATCAGAACCAAACAATTCTTTCGCTAATTGACGAGCTAATTCAGTTTTACCAACACCGGTTGGTCCAACAAATAGGAATGAACCGATTGGACGATTTTTCTTATTTAAACCGACCCGGTTACGACGAATCGCTTTCGCCACTTTATCAATTGCTTCATCTTGCCCAATGACATGTTTTTTCAAATCATTAGATAAATTTTTCAACTGTAATTGTTCTTTTTCTTTTAGTTCGCCAACTGGAATGCCAGTGCTTTTTTCGATAATTTCCTCCATGTCTTTTTCAGTAATGACAGGAGTTTCTTCGTCGGTTAATTGTTTTTCTTTCATTTTTTGTAATTTATCGATTTGGTCACGATAATAAGCAGCCTTTTCAAAATCTTCTTGTTGAGAAGCATATCTCTTTTGTTCTTCAGCTTCAGCTAGTTTTTTATCGATCGTTTTTGGATCAACCAATTGAATAGTTAAATTTTTCTTTGAACCAGTTTCGTCTAACAAATCAATAGCTTTATCTGGTAAAAATCGATCTTGCACGTAGCGATTTGAAAGTTCAGCTGCAGCTACAATTGAATCATCTGTATATTTCACATGGTGATAATCTTCATAGCGAGGTTGTAAACCTTTCAAGATTTCAATTGTTTCTTCAACAGAAGGTTCTTCCACTCGAACAGGTTGCATCCGACGTTCTAATGCCGCATCTTTTTCAATAATACGGTATTCGTTTAAGGTAGTCGCGCCAACCATTTGTAATTCGCCACGAGCTAAAGCTGGTTTCAAGATATTTCCTGCATCCATATTGCCATCTCCGGCAGCACCAGCGCCAACAATTTCATGAACTTCATCAATAAATAAGATGATGTTTTCAGCAGAGCGAATTTCTTCGATTAATTTTTGCATCCGTTCTTCGAATTGTCCGCGAATACCAGTACCTTGAACTAATGAAGCCACATCTAAACGAATGACATCTTTGTCCATTAGTTTTTGAGGAACGTCACCGTCAACAATTTTTTGTGCTAAACCTTCTACTACAGCTGTTTTACCAACCCCAGGTTCACCAATTAAAACTGGATTATTTTTTGTCCGTCGATTTAAAATTTCAATCACACGTTGAATTTCATCATCACGGCCTACAACCGGATCGATGTCACCATCACGTGCTTGTTTTGTAATGTTAATACCATATTCATCTAGTAGTCCACCGCCACCATTACGAGGGGGTTGATTGTTCAATCCATTTCCGCCACCAAATTGTGTTGGTGGTGTTTGATCAGGTTGACCTTGTCTACCTTGGTTCATTTGGTTAGACATATTACGGAATAAATCATCTAAACTACCAAATCCAAAAGGATCATTTTGGGCCATTTGCGGAGCACCTCCACTTGCTTGATTTTTTAATTTTTGATAACAACTTTGGCAATAATCTAGTTGCTTATTTTGTCCATTGACATTTGCATATAAATGAATTGTTGCCTCGTTTATATGACAGTTTTGGCAAAGCATCGCATTCACCCTTTCAGTATTTTCTTTTATTTTACAACTAGCAAGGGCGTACGTAAAAAGATACGCTGTAAAAGTTGCGGCCATAAGTTTGACTTTCACTGACCTTGAGTTTATTATACTGACTTTAAATTTAAAATCAAGGGTTTTGCTCAAAAAATTAGCACTTGAATCAAAAGAGTGCTAAATAGCATATTTATAAATTTTTATGAATGATTAAAAAGAAACAATAATTATTTTTTTGCCGCAAGCCGAAAAGAAAGGGGATACATTAATTTGAATTTATTTAATTAAAATTGTTGTATCAAAATTCAAAAAATGGTAATCTAATGAAATGAAGGGCTAAGGCTAAAGGTGTTTTAAAAGCCCTAACATAAATTTTACTTTCTTATTATAAAGGAGAATGGTCAAGATGGAAAAACAAGATTTTCACGTAGTAGCTGAAACAGGTATTCACGCGCGCCCTGCAACATTATTGGTGCAAGCAGCAAGTAAATTCAACTCAGATATTAATTTAGAGTATAAAGGTAAATCTGTTAACCTTAAATCAATCATGGGCGTAATGTCTCTTGGTGTTGGTCAGGGCTCTGATGTTACTATCTCTGCTGAAGGTGCTGACGAAAAAGAAGCAATCGAAGCGATCGTAGAAACTATGAAGAAAGAAGGACTATCTGAATAATGGTTGAAATGCTAAAAGGTATTGCCGCTAGTGACGGAGTTGCCGTTGCGAAAGCTTACTTGCTAGTACAACCGGATTTGTCTTTTAAAAAGAATAATATTGAAGATGTGGCTGCCGAAGAAAAGCGTTTAGATGACGCTTTGGCAGCTTCTTCTGCAGAATTACAAAAAATTCGGGATAAAGCAGCAAAAAGCTTAGGTGAAGAAGAAGCACAAGTATTTGATGCACATTTAATGGTATTATCTGATCCAGAAATGATCGGACAAATTAAACAACACATTACCGATAACAAAGTCAATGCAGAAAGTAGCTTGAAAGAAGTTACTGATATGTATATTGGTATGTTTGAGGCAATGGATGATAACGCTTATATGCAAGAACGGGCAGCCGATATTCGTGACGTTGCTAAACGTGTCTTAGCACATCTAATGGGCGTAACATTACCAGATCCGTCAATGATTGATGAAGAGGTTGTCGTTGTGGCTCATGACTTGACTCCAAGTGATACAGCCCAATTAGACAAAAACTTTGTAAAAGCTTTCGTTACTGATATTGGCGGTCGTACTTCACATTCTGCAATTATGGCTCGTTCTTTAGAAATTCCTGCTATCGTGGGAACTAAAGAAATTACTGCCAAAGTTAAAGAAGGCGATCAGTTAGCGGTTAATGGTATCGCTGGTGAAGTTATTGTTAATCCAACCGAAGACCAAGCCAATGATTTTATCAAAGTTGGCGAAGCCTATGCTGCTCAAAAAGCAGAATGGGAAAAATTAAAAGATGCTGAAACAGTTACGGCTGATGGTAAGCATTTTGAATTAGCTGCAAATATCGGTACGCCAAAAGATTTGGCAGGTGTTCACGCTAATGGCGCTGAAGCTATTGGTTTATACCGTACAGAATTCTTATACATGGATGCACCAGATTTTCCAACTGAAGAAGATCAATTTGAAGCTTACAAAGCAGTTATTGAAGGTATGGATGGAAAACCTGTCGTTGTTCGGACTATGGACATCGGTGGAGATAAAGAACTTCCTTATTTGAAATTACCGCATGAAATGAATCCTTTCTTAGGTTACCGGGCATTACGAATTAGTTTATCTGAATTAGGTGATGGTATGTTCCGTACACAATTACGGGCATTATTACGCGCTTCTGTTTTTGGAAACTTACGGATTATGTTCCCAATGGTAGCTACTTTGAAAGAATTTAGAGCAGCTAAGAAAATTTATGAAGAAGAAAAAGCTAAATTGATTTCAGAAGACGTAAAAGTTTCTGATACAATTCAAGTAGGGATTATGATTGAAATTCCTGCGGCAGCTGTTTTAGCAGATAAATTTGCTAAAGAAGTTGATTTCTTCAGCGTTGGTACCAACGATTTAATTCAATATACAATGGCTGCAGACCGTATGAACGAACAAGTTTCATACTTATATCAACCATACAACCCATCAATTCTACGTTTGCTTAAAAATGTTATTGATGCAGCACATGCTGAAGGTAAATGGGCTGGTATGTGTGGTGAGATGGCTGGCGATCAAACAGCTGTGCCGATTTTAATGGGTATGGGTCTGGATGAGTTCTCAATGAGTGCCACTTCTATCTTAAAAACACGTAGCTTAATGAAACGTTTAACAACAACAGACATGCAAGAACTTGCTGAAAAAGCATTAAATGATTGCGATACAATGGAAGAAGTTGTTGACTTAGTAAATCAATACGTAAAATAATCATCTAAAGAGTATTGTCTGAAAAAGACAATGCTCTTTTTTTTTGAATTCAGTCTCTGGTTGGAGCGTATAAAAATCTGGCTATGGTATAATGGGTTTTGATTACAGGAGGTTACCATGAAAATATTATTATATTTTGAAGGCCAAAATGTCATTGGGAAATCTGGGATCGGTCGAGCTGAGGCCCATCAAAAAAGAGCATTACAATCAGTCGGAATTGATTTTACTACGAATCCTAAAGCGGAAGATTATGATATCTTACACGTGAACACCTATGGACCGAAGAGTTATCAATTAGTGAAAAAGGCAAAGAAAAATGGCAAGAAAATTATTTATCATGCCCATTCAACAGAAGAAGATTTTCGTAATTCTTTTGTAGGATCTAATCAAATGGCACCGCTATTTAAAAAATGGCTGGTATCTTTATATCAAGAAAGTGATTTTATTATTACGCCAACATCATACTCGCGAAAGTTATTGAAAAATTATGGGTTAAAACAACCAATTGCAGCAATTTCAAATGGGATTGACCTACGAAAGTATTACCCTGATGAACGAAAAAGAACGCTCTTTCGTGATCACTTCAAATTAACGGCTAGTGACAAAGTAATTATTTGTGTTGGCTTGTTTTTTGAACGAAAAGGAATTATTGATTTTGTAGAAATTGCAAAGAACATGCCAGATTACACATTTATTTGGTTTGGTCATGTTCCAATGGCATCAATTCCCCATAAAATTCGTAAAATCGTGAAGAAAGATCATCCTGAAAATGTCATTTTCCCTGGGTATATCAACGGTGATATTATAGAAGGGGCCTATTCAGCGGCTGATTTATTTTTCTTTCCTTCTTATGAAGAAACAGAAGGTATTGTTGTCTTAGAAGCTTTAGCTAGTCAGCAACAAATTTTAGTCAGAGACATACCAGTCTATGAAGGGTGGCTGAAAAATGGTTATAATTGTTACATGGGTCATAATAACCAAGAGTTTCAAGAGTTAATCAGGAAAATTACTGAAAAAAAATTACCGAATGTAAGTTTAGCAGGATTTAGGACTGCCCAAACAAAAAGTATTAATGAGATTGGTAAAGAATTGCAAACCGTCTATCAATCAGTACTGGATCTACCTTATAACCATGAAATTTATCGACGGATTATGTGATAGCTTGGAGGAAGAAGTGTGAGAATTGGATTTTTTACAGATACTTATTTTCCGCAAGTCAGCGGAGTATCAACATCTATTCGAACGTTGAAAATCGAATTAGAAAAATTAGGTCATGAGGTTTACATATTCACGACGACTGATCCCGATGCTTTGGAATTGGAAAAAGATATCGTGCGTATGCCAAGTGTCCCTTTTGTCTCATTTAAGGATCGCAGAATAGTTGTTCGAGGAATGTGGTTTGCTTATCAAGTGGCCAAAGATTTACAATTGGATTTAATTCATACCCATACAGAATTTGGGGCTGGCTTTTTAGGAAAAATGGTGGCTAATCGTTTAGAGATTCCAGTGATTCATACTTATCACACTATGTATGAGGATTATTTACATTATATTGCCAATGGAAAAGTTGTTCGACCAGGTGCAGTTAAATATTTTATTGGCCGCTTTGTTAACCATTCAACCGGAGTCGTGTGTCCCAGTGAACGGGTGGTAAATACCTTGAAACGTTACGATGTGAATATCCCGATGAAGGTGATTCCGACTGGGATTGATATAAAACAATATTTGCGGCCAGATATTACTAAGGAAATGACCGATCAGTTACGGTTAGATTTAGGAATTTCATCTGATGAAATAATGGCGTTGTCATTGAGCCGTATTTCATATGAGAAAAACATCCAAGTGATTGTCAAACAGTTTCCTGAAGTACTTGAAGCTTTACCAAATGTTCGATTGGTAATTGTGGGAAAGGGTCCTTATCGTAAAGATTTGGAAGAAATGGCTGAAGATTTAAACATTTCGAAATCAGTTGTTTTTACAGGGGAAGTTCCTCATGAAAATGTTTCGCTCTATTATCATGCAGCGGATTATTTTGTAAGTGCATCAACGTCTGAAACACAAGGACTAACATATGCAGAAGCGATTGCATCCGGTTTGCAATGTTGTGTGGAAGGCAATGAGTATCTCAATCAATTATTTGATAAACCTTCCTTAGGTGTTACTTATAAAAATGATCAAGATTTTGCTAAAACATTTATTGAATATGTTCAGAGGAATATTTCTTTGAATACGTCAGATCGGGCACAGAAGTTAAAAGAGATTTCAGCTGAAAAATTCGGTGAAGATATGCAAGATTTTTACCAAGAAATGCTTGTTCATTATCAACTTGAAACAGAAAATAAAACAGCACCTGTAGAAAAGGTAAGAATGAAATTAACTTCATTGAAAAATTCTAATAGCAAGTAAAAAAAATAGAAACATGGAGGAAGTTAAGATGAAAATTGGATTTATCGGCACTGGTGTCATGGGACAATCAATTGTTAAACATTTTTTAGCAGCAGGACATGAGGTAGCGGTATATAACCGGACAAAGAGCAAAACAGATGAATTAGTCGCTAAGGGAGCTGTTTGGCAAGATACACCAGCAAAAGCTACTGAAAGTAGTGAGGTAGTTTTTTCAATGGTTGGCTATCCAAGTGACGTTGAAGAGATTTATTACGGCGATAATGGTGTCTTTAGTGTAACTGTGAGAGATAAAGTTTTAGTTGATTTAACCACTTCTTCGCCCAGTTTAGCTGAGAAAATTTATCAAACTGCTAAAGAAGCTGGCGCTGAAAGTTTAGATGCACCAGTTTCTGGTGGCGACTTAGGGGCACAAAATGCCACCTTAACAATCATGGTTGGCGGCGACCAAGCAACCTTCGATAAAGTAGTACCATTATTTGATATCATGGGTAAAAGTTATTCTCTTCACGGTAGTGCTGGCTTGGGTCAACATACTAAAATGGCCAATCAAATTATGATTGCTGGAACAATGACTGGTATGACGGAGATGTTAGTCTATGCTGATAAAGTGGGATTAGATTTAAATAGTGTGATTGAGACTTTAGGCGGTGGCGCAGCATCAAATTGGTCATTGGCAAATTATGGTCCCAGAATTTTAAAACAAGATTATTCACCGGGCTTTTTTGTTAAACATTTTATTAAAGACTTGAAAATTGCTTTGGATGAAGCCAAAAAAATGAATTTAGATCTACCGGCCACTGAACTAGCTACTGAACTTTACGAAAAATTAGCAGCTGATGGTTTTGAAAATTTAGGTACACAAAGCTTAATCAAACTATGGTGGAAAGACTGAACAAATAAATTGAAATAAATTGTCGAAAATCAATGCATAAATTAGATGGATTTGATACAATATACAAGAATTAATTGGAAAGGGGGCATCTAGATGAAACATTCACAATTAGTTGCCATTATTAAGCGTTTGGAAGCAATGACAGAGTCAACTGACAGCGAAGTACAAGTAAGACGTTTTGAAAAAGAAGGCGTTGAAAAATGTACTGTAACATATGATAGTTCAACCGAAACTTTCGAATTAACAGAATCTGACAGTAAGCAATCTTACCAATTTGATAATATCGATATCGTTGCGATGGAGATTTACGATTTGATTCAATAGTTTAGGAACAAGCCTGAAAATATGGCTTGTTTTTTTTGTAAAAATTTCCCGGAAATTCGCTGCAAAATATTTGTAAAATTTTTCATTTCCAGTCATTATATATATAGTAATGGAGGGAAAAAAATGTTAGAAAAAGAAGTATATAATCAATTATTTAAACCATCATTTTCAGAAAAAACCGAAGTTACCTTTTGGGACGGTTCAGTAAAAGAATATGGTAACAATGACGGTGAAACAGTTTTTAAAATTAAATTTAATGAAAAAATTCCAGTTAAAGATTTAACTAACAATGCTTCGCTTGCGCTAGGTGAAGCCTATATGAGTAAGAAAATCGAAGTTGAAGGTAACATACAAGCTTTAATTTACGATGTCTATAAGCAAGCCAATGGTTTTTTTGCAAATAAAAATTTTAAAAAATGGTTACCAAAAGAAAAGCATACAAAGAAACAAAGTAAAGAAGATATTCACAGTCATTATGATTTAGGCAATCAGTTTTATGAGCTGTGGTTAGATCCAACAATGACTTATTCATGTGCTTATTTTGAAACACCGCAAGATACCTTAGAGCAAGCACAAATAAATAAAGTTCATCACATCCTAAATAAATTACATGCCAATCCTGGTGAAACACTATTGGATATTGGCTGTGGCTGGGGTACGCTTATTTTAATTGCTGCTAAAGAGTACGGTTTAAAATCAACGGGAATCACTTTAAGTGAAGAACAGTATGACCATATTCAAAAAATTATAAAAGACGAAAAATTAGAAAATCAAGTCTCTGTTTATTTGATGGATTACCGCGATATGACAGATAAATTTGATCATATTACTAGTGTAGGTATGTTTGAACATGTCGGTAGTGAAAACTTAGGTGAATATTTTACTAAAGTAAATGATTGCTTGAAGCCTGAAGGAACAGCACTTATTCATGGAATTAGCCGTCAACAAGGCGGCGCAAAAAATGCATGGATTAACAAATATATTTTTCCAGGCGGATACATTCCAGGTGTGACTGAGATCGTTGGGCACATTACAGAAAATGATTTGCAATTAATTGACTTAGAAAGTTTACGCCGAGATTATCAATTAACTTTAGAACACTGGACTGAAAATTTCCATCAAGTTAAAGATAAAATCGTTGCTAAAAGTGATGAAAGTTTTTACCGCATGTGGGATTTATACTTGCAGGCTTGTGCAGCATCATTCCAATCAAGTAACATTGATGTGGATCAGTATTTATTAGTTCATGCTAATAATAATTCGATTCCAATGCATCGTAACGTATAAAATTTATAAAAAGTGACGTAAGTTAAAAGACTTGCGTCACTCTTTTTTTTGGTTAAAATTAACTTGGATATCAAAGTAATTAATACAGCTGATACGTGTGTGAAGTTGCTTCCATTAAGATTTTAAATAAATTTTAAAGAAATAACCTTGCATTCACAAATGATTTAAGATATAGTTTGAGAGTCAAATGATTTGATAATCAAACTAATTAGGTGAGGGTCATGGAACATAACTGGGAAGAATTAAATACCTACTTGGTTTCAATCTTTAATGACGTTTTGTCGATTGAAGAAAATGAACTAAAAAAATCACAGTTTAGTGATTTGACGATTACTGAAATGCATACGCTTGATGCGATTGGCATGTATAAGAAGAAAACAACTACTGAAGTTGCAAAAGAGTTATTAGTGACGGTAGGAACTTTGACCACGTCGATCAATCGTTTAGTAAAAAAAGGTTATGTTGATCGGATCCGTAGTGAAGATGATCGTCGGGTAGTAAAATTAGCATTAACAAAAAAAGGGAAGCTAGTCTTTCGAGTTCATCAGCATTTTCATCGTGAAATGGTGAAACGGGCGATTAAAGATTTAAATGATGACGAACAAGAAGTATTCTTACGAGCTTTAATAAATTTATACAGTTACTTAGAGGAAATCAAATGAGTATGAACCAATATGGGAAAATTACCGCAACCGCACGTTATTTACCAGATAAAGTTGTAACCAATGATGACTTAACTAGTTTTATGGAAACTTCTGATGAATGGATCGCCAGTCGAACTGGTATCAGACAACGCCATATTGCGGTTGAAGAAAATACGTCAGATTTATGTTTAAAAGTTGCTGAAAAATTAATTGCTCAGGCTGCTATATCGGCTGAAGAAATTGATTTTATTATCGTTGCTACGATGTCGCCAGATTATACATGTCCTTCGGTAGCTTGTATGGTTCAAGGACAACTAGGTGCTCATAATGCAATGGCATTTGATATTAGCGCAGCTTGTTCTGGTTTTGTCTATGCTTTGACAACTGCCGAGAAATTTATTCAAGGCGGGATGCAAAAAGGCTTAATTATTGGCGGCGAAAAAATTTCAAAATTGCTTGATTGGAATGATCGTGGCACATCGGTATTATTCGGTGATGGTGCAGCAGGAGTTTTATTAGAAGCAAGTTCTGAACCAGGCATTTTAAAAATGTCGCTGGAAGCTGACGGACAAAGAGCACAAAGCTTGACCTCTGGTTATCACAATAGTCAGAATGTTTTTGAAATGGAAGAAAAAGATAGTTATTTACAAATGGATGGTCGCGGTATTTGGAATTTTGCAATGAATGATGTGACGAAAAGTTTGAAAAAATTTATTGCTGATGAACCAACGGTGGATTATTATTTATTCCATCAAGCAAACAAACGAATCATCGAAAAAATGGCGCGAAAATTAAAAGAACCAATTGAAAAATTTCCTATGAATCTAATGAATTATGGCAATACATCAGCTGCTAGCATTCCAATTTTATTAGATGAATTAGTTGAACAACAAGTCCTTCAATTAGGAGGCAACCAAACTGTGTGTCTAACTGGTTATGGCGGCGGCTTAACGTGGGGTAACCTACTTGTCCAGCTGTAATGAGTTAAAAATATTAAAATTAAAAATTAAGTGGAGGAACTTATAATGACATTTGAAAAAATCCAAGGAATTATTGTTGAAGAACTAGGGGTAGAAGCAGACGAAGTGAAATTAGAAACAAATATCCAAGAAGACTTAGAAGCAGATAGCTTAGATTTATTCCAAATCATCAATGAAATCGAAGACGAATTTGACGTGAAAATCGAAACAGAAGACGGAATTGCTACTGTAAAAGATTTAGTTGAATACGTTGAAAAGCAACAAACTGCATAATCAATAAAATTTTAGGCTAGGCTTAGGCCTGGTCTTTTTTTCTAGGAGATTAATATGAAAACTGCTTTTTTATTTAGTGGCCAAGGGGCACAATATGTCGGCATGGGTCAAGAATTATACAATCAAGAGCAAATTGTAAAAGATACCTTCACTGAAGCGAGTGATTTACTAGGTTTTTCAGTCGCTGATTTATGCTTTACGGAAAATGAGCAATTAAATGAAACAAAATATACACAACCCGCAATTTTAACTGTTAGCACTGCTTTTTTACGTTTATTGAAGTCAAAAGGCTTTACAGCAGATGCTACTGCAGGTTTAAGTTTAGGAGAATATACGGCCTTAGTTGCTAGTGGAGCGTTAGATTTTTCTGATGCGGTAAAACTTGTTCATAAGCGTGGTCAATATATGGCAGAAGCAGCGCCAACCGGAAGTGGAAAAATGGTCGCTGTGATGAATACGCCAGCTGAAACAATTGAAAAATGTTGTAAAGAAGCTAGTGAATTTGGGATTGTCACACCAGCAAACTATAATACACCACAACAGATCGTTATTGGTGGCGAAGTTGCAGCAGTTGAAAAGGCCGAAGAATTATTAACTGCAGCAGGGGCTAAGAGAATGATTCCATTAAATGTGAGTGGTCCTTTTCACACCGCTTTGTTAGCATCGGCGAGTGATCGATTGGCGGAAGAATTAAAAACTATTACATTTAAAGAAATGGACATTCCAGTCATTTCTAATACGACTGCTGAAATCATGCAGCAGGATCAGATTAAAGCACTATTAACTAAGCAAGTAATGTCACCTGTCCGTTTTAGCGACAGTATTGTGACTTTAAAAAATATGGGTATTGAACAAATGGTGGAGATTGGTCCAGGTAAAACCTTAACTGGCTTTATCAAAAAGATTGATCGTGCCATTGCCACAAGCCGAGTAGAGGATTCTAAAACTTTAGAACAAACCATCACATTTTTAGGAGGGTCAAATGGAGCTAACCAATAAAGTTGTTTTAGTAACTGGTAGTAGTCGAGGCATCGGTTGGAGTGTTGCTGAAGCATTTGCTAAGAAAGGTGCCAACATTGCTTTAAATAGCCGTAGCCAAATGGCACCAGAAAAGATTCAGGCAATTGAAGCACTTGGGGTAAAATGTATTTCAGTGACTGGCGACATTGCTTCTTACGAAGATGCAACTGCTATGATAAAGGAAACTGAAGAACAATTAGGCTCAGTCGATGTACTAGTTAATAATGCTGGGATAACCAACGATAAATTATTATTGCGCATGAAGCCAGAAGAATTTGCAGCTTGTATTGATGTGAATTTAAAAGGTACGTACAATATGACGCAACAAGTTTTAAAGAAAATGATGAAAAAGCGTGAAGGGGTCATTATTAATATGGCCAGTGTAGTTGGTTTAATCGGGAATGTTGGTCAGAGCAACTATGCAGCAAGTAAAGCTGGCGTAATTGGTTTCACTAAATCTGTTGCTCGCGAAGTTGCCCCTCGAGGTATCACTTGTAACGCGATTGCACCGGGATTTATTGTGACTGATATGAGTAATGAATTAAGTGATGCAGTTAAAGAACAAACCATCACCCAAATTCCATTACAACGTTTTGGAGATAGTCAAGATGTCGCTGATGCAGCTGTCTTTTTAGCAGAAAGTCCTTATATCACTGGACAAGTGCTAAATATTGACGGCGGAATGGTAATGTAAGAAAGGATTGAACAAAATGAATCGAGTAGTTATTACAGGTTTTGGTGTCACTTCTCCAATTGGAAATGACGAAGAAACATTTTTAAATAGTTTGAAAACAGCAAATAACGGAATTGGTCCAATTACTTCTTTTGATGCTGAAGAAACTGGTGTTACTTTAGCTGGTGAGGTTAAAGATTTTCCATTAGAAAAATATTTCGTCAAAAAAGATACGAAACGGATGGAAAAATATTCACTTTATGCAATTTACGCAACACTAGAAGCGATGGCTATGAGTGGTATCAATACGGAAGAAGAAAACATGGAACGTTTTGGTGTCTTAATTGGTTCAGGAATTGGTGGCTTGGGAACGACACAAGACCAGGTAATCAAAATGGATCACAAAGGCCCAGCTCGAGTGTCACCAATGTTTGTTCCTTTAGCAATTGTCAATATGGCTGCCGGAAATGTGGCTTTAAGAATTGGTGCAAAAGGAATTTGTTATAGCCCAGTTAGTGCTTGTGCTAGTGGGACGCATTCAATCGGTGAAGCTTTCCGCAATATTAAACACGGTTACTCAGATGTGATTGTGGCCGGTGGAGCCGAATCTTGTATTAATGAAATCGGAATTGCGGGCTTTGCAGCTTTAACGGCTTTAAGTACGGCCACTGATCCAGATCAAGCATCAATTCCTTTTGATAAAAAACGGACAGGTTTTGTGATGGGTGAAGGTGCTGGAGTCTTAGTCTTAGAATCTTTAGAACATGCTCAAGCACGTGGAGCCAATATTTTAGGCGAAGTTGTTGGTTACGGTGCTACTTGCGATGCATATCATATGACTTCACCATCACCAGATGGTAATGGGGCAGCTAGAGCAATTACAGAAGCAATTACAGAAGCTGGTATTTCTCCAACGGATGTTGATTATGTAAATGCTCATGGAACAAGTACACAAGCTAATGAAAAAGCAGAGAGTAAAGCAATTGTAGCAGCTTTATCAAAAGATACTTATGTTAGCTCAACAAAATCAATGACTGGTCATTTATTAGGTGGAGCTGGCGGGGTCGAAGCGGTAGCAACATTAATGGCTTTACAGCATCAATTTATTCCACCAACTGCTAACGTTACTGAATTAGACGAAGAAGTGGAAGCAAATATTGTTGTAAACGAAGCTAAAGATGCGAAGGTAAACTACGCAGTCAGTAATTCACTGGGCTTTGGTGGTCACAACGCAGTGATTTGCTTGAAGCGTTGGGAGGATTAGAAGTTAATGGATATCCAAGGTGTAAAAGATTTAATGAATCAATTTGATCAATCTTCACTAACTGAATTTGACTTACGTGAAGGCAATTTTGAATTGTACATGAATAAAAATAAAACGAGCCGTCAAGTGCAAACAACCAACAATGAAGTAGCCACAGAAGGACCAACATCTGTGACCCCATCAGTTGTCGAAACAACCGAAACCATTGTTGAAACGGTTGAAACAACAGTACCAAAAACTGGCGATATTATTTCTTCCCCAATTGTTGGGGTGGTGTATTTAAAACCGGCACCAGATCAATCAGCCTTTAAAGACTTAGGTGATACTGTCAAAAAAGGCGAAACCATCTGCATTATTGAGGCGATGAAATTATTAAATGAAATCACTTCTGAATTTGATGGTACAATTACCGAAATTTTAGTCGAAAACGAAGAAGTTGTTGAATATGGTCAACCACTCTTCAGAATTAGTTAGGAGAAAATTATGCTTACAATCGAAGAAATTAAAGAAATTATTCCTCATCGCTACCCTATGTTATTAATCGATCGGGTGGAAGAATTAGAAGCTGGAAAAAGTATTAAAGCCAAGAAAAATGTTTCTATGAACGAACCATTTTTCCAAGGTCATTTCCCTCATGAACCAGTAATGCCAGGGGTGTTAATTATTGAAGCAATGGCGCAAGCTGGCGCAGTTGCTTTGCTTTCTTTGGAAGATTTCAAAGGCAAAACTGCTTACTTTGGCGGTATTGATAAAGCAAAATTTAGAAGAAAAGTTACACCAGGAGATACATTAATCTTAGAAGTAGAACTAACAAAGGTAAAAGCCAATGCTGGAATGGGCAAAGGAATCGCATATGTTGACGGTAAAAAAGTCGCAGAAGCGGAATTAACCTTTATGATTGGATAGGTGTCTATGTTTTCAAAAATTTTAATTGCTAACCGTGGCGAAATTGCGGTTCGTATTATTCGCGCTTGTCGTGAACTAGGAATTCAAACAGTCGCAGTTTATTCTGAAGCAGATCGAGAAGCGTTGCATACAGAAATGGCTGATGAAGCTATTTGTATTGGTCCAGCGCGATCGACTGACTCCTATTTAAATATGCAAAGTATCTTAAGTGCTGCTATTGTGACAAACGCTGAAGCGATTCATCCAGGCTTTGGTTTTTTATCAGAAAATAGTTTGTTTGCAACTATGTGTCATGAATGTAATATTAAATTTATTGGTCCATCGGAAAAAACAATTGACGCGATGGGAAATAAAATACATGCCCGTCAATTGATGCAAGCAGCAAAAGTGCCAGTTATTCCTGGAAGTGACGGAGCAATCTCAACCTTGGCAGAAGCAGAAAAAATTGCTGATGAAATCGGCTATCCTGTGATGTTAAAAGCTGCTGCTGGTGGCGGCGGTAAAGGTATTCGAAAAGTTCAAACTAAAGATGAGCTAGAAAAGTTGTTTATGGCTGCTAAAGCCGAAGCAAAAGCGGCTTTTGGTGACGACTCGATGTATTTGGAAAAAATTATTTTTCCTGCCCGTCATATTGAAGTTCAGATATTAGGTGATTCTTTTGGTCATGTTATTCATTTAGGAGAACGTGATTGTTCTTTACAGCGAAATAATCAAAAGGTTTTAGAAGAAGCGCCTTCAATTGTATTAGACCAAAAAACCCGTGATGAAATCGGCGGGATTGCTGTTAGAGCTGGGGAAGCTGTAAATTATGAGAGTGCGGGAACCATTGAATTTTTAAGAGATATGGATGGGCAGTTTTATTTCATGGAAATGAATACGCGAATCCAAGTCGAGCATCCAATTACAGAAATGATTACGGGAATTGATATTGTTAAAGAGCAAATTAAAATTTCCAGTGGTGAACCTTTAGAAATTCAACAAGCAGAAGTTACTTTCAGTGGACATGCGATTGAATGCCGGATCAATGCGGAAAATCCTGCTTTTAACTTTGCGCCATCACCAGGAACAATAAAGACTTTATTATTGCCAAGTGGTGGTTTAGGTTTACGAGTAGATTCAGCGATGTATAGTGGGGTGACAATTCCTCCATTTTATGATTCAATGATTGCAAAAGTAATTGTCCATGGGGAAAATCGTTTTGAAGCATTAATGAAAATGCAACGGGCACTGGGAGAATTTGTTTCGGAAGGTGTTATTACCAATGTTGATTTTCAAATGGACTTAATTAGTCACCCCAACGTTCTTGCGGGAGACTATGATACAAGTTTTTTACAAAATAAATTTTTACCGGAGTGGCAAGAAAGCGAGTAGGAGGCAGTTAAGTGGGTTTATTTAATAAGAAGAAAAATTATATTCGAATTAATCCTAATCGCTATACCAATAGCCAAGAGATTGCAAAACCGGCTGTACCAGACAATATGTGGGCAAAATGTCCTAGTTGTAAACGAACATTGTATACAAAGGAAATCGGTGCTGAAAAAGTTTGTCCTCATTGTGGCTATAATTTTCGCATTAGTGCCTGGGAACGTTTGGCGTTAACCATTGATGAAAAAAGTTTAGAAGAATGGGATACTGGAATTATTGAAAAGAATCCGATTGATTTCCCAGATTATCCCGAAAAAATTGCTGAGACTAAGAAAAAAACAGGTTTAGATGAAGCTGTTTTGACTGGGAAAGCAACAATCGAAGGCACAGCTTTTGCTATTGGTGTAATGGATACTAATTTTATTATGGGTAGCATGGGGACTGTTGTTGGAGAAAAAATTACCCGTCTATTTGAGCGGGCCACCAAAGAAAAATTAGCTGTCGTTTTATTTACAGCTTCAGGCGGCGCGCGGATGCAAGAAGGTATTTTTTCTTTAATGCAGATGGCTAAAATCAGTGCAGCAGTTAAACGCCATAGTAATACTGGTTTGTTATATATCACAGTCTTGACTGATCCGACTACCGGTGGTGTAACAGCAAGTTTTGCAATGGATGGCGACATTATTTTAGCAGAGCCTCAAAGTCAAATTGGTTTTGCTGGACGGCGGGTAATCGAACAAACGATTCGACAGAAATTACCAGATGATTTTCAAAAAGCTGAATTTTTATTGGCCCATGGTTTTATTGATCAAATTGTCCCACGAACTGAATTGAAGTCTCGCTTAAAAAGCTTATTAGAACTTCATCAACAGGAAAGTTGGTGCCAAAATGAGTAAATCTGCAGGCGAAATTGTTAAATTAGCTCGTCATCAGGATCGCATTACCAGTCTAGAATTATTTGACCAAATTTTTACTGATTTTGAAGAATTTCATGGAGATCGTCGCTTTGGAGATGATCCGGCAATAGTCGGTGGTGTCGCTTACTTAGCTGGGAAACCAGTCACAGTAATTGGCGTTCAAAAAGGAAAAAATCTAAATGAAAATATGGCCCGAAATTTTGGTCAACCTAGTCCTGAAGGGTATCGAAAAGCATTACGCTTGATGCAACAGGCTGAAAAGTTTAAACGACCTGTTCTCTGTTTTGTGAATACACCTGGCGCATTTTGCGGTGTTGAAGCGGAAGAAAGAGGAGAAGGGGAAGCGATTGCGGCCAACTTATTATCAATGGCTGATTTAAAAGTGCCAATTATTTCATTGGTATTTGGTGAAGGCGGTAGCGGTGGCGCATTAGCTTTGGCATTGGCCGATGAAGTTTGGATGATGGAACACAGCATTTATGCCGTCCTTTCCCCAGAAGGGTTTGCATCTATTCTTTGGAAGGATGGCAAACGAGCGGATGAGGCTGCTGAGTTAATGAAAATCACAGCTCCAGAGCTTTTAGAGTTAGGTGTCATCGATAAAGTTATTCCTGAAACCTTTAAAGGTGAAAGATTAGCTGAAGAGAAAATTTCTCGAATGATTCAAAAAGCTTTGATTGAAAAACTAACAGAATTAACGCAACTTTCTATCAGTACTTTACTAGAAAGACGTTATGAAAAATTTCGTAAATTCTAACAGTCTCTTTATCGAGACTGTTTTTTTATACGCATATTAGAGATTAAAATAAATAATTATTCAATTTTATCTACATTTTGTGAAATTTTATGCTATAATCTTTTTATCTTAAAAAATGAAGGATAATAATGGAGGAAGTAAGATGAAAAAAAGTTTAGCGATTTTATTTATGGGATTAAGTATTTTTGGTTTAGCAGCATGTGGCTCAAGTGGTGAAAGTGGTGGCGACGGCGATCAATTATCACAAATTAAAGAAGATGGTGTCATCAAAGTAGCTACGTCACCTGACTATGCACCATTTGGCTTCCACACTGAGATTGACGGGAAAGATGAAATTGTGGGTGCAGACATTGACTTGATGGAAGCAATAGCTAAAAAAATGGATGTTAAAGTTAAATGGCTGGATATGAGTTTTAATAATGTACTAGCAGCTACTAAAGAAGGAAAAGCAGATGTGGCAATTTCAGCAATTTCAGTCACTGACGAGCGGGAAAAGAGTTTCGACTTCACAGATACTTATTATACTTCTCCACAAGCAGTAGTCATTAGAAAAGCTGATGCAGATAAATATACTGGCACAGATAGTTTTGAAGGAAAACAAGTTGGTGCACAAAAAGGGACAATTCAAGAAAACGTTGTGAAAGAACAGTTAACTGGATCCACATTAGTGGCAATTGAAAAATTACCAAATATTTTTGTGGAATTAAAGAATGGTTCATTGGACGGTCTAGTTACAGAAAAGACAGTTGCACAATCATATGTGGATCAAAATCCTGATTTGATGATTGCCGATATTGCTTTAGAAAGCATGAAAGAAGATTCCTTTTCGATTGCTGTACCTAAAGGAAATGAAGATTTAGTAAAGGAATTAAATAAATCCATTAAAGAATTACAAGATGATGGGCAAGTGGATGAAATGGTAGCAAAAGCGCAAGAATTAGCAAAAAAGGCAACGAACGAATAAAATAAATATACATTTAAAGCTGAATATAATAGATATTATTCAGTAATTAGTGAGAATAATTCAATAATTATACAACTTAATGCTTTTCTTTTGAAATTTTCATGCTATAATAAGTGCATTGAAAAAAAGAAGCTTTAAATTTTTAGGAGGAATTAGGATGAAAAAAATTACCGGCATCGCCATTGGTTTATTGGCATTAGTAACACTAGCTGCTTGTGGCAGCAGCAACGATAGTGGCACAGATAGTTCAGGAAGCAACAACACATCAAGTGAAGTAACATTAGATTCTATTAAAAAAGCGGGTGTTTTAAAAGTAGCAACTTCAGCAGACTTCGCACCTTTTGAGTTCCATACAATGGTTGACGGCAAGGACCAAATCGTTGGAGCAGATATTGATATGGTTAATGCAATTGCTGATGAACTTGGTGTAAAAACCCAAGTTTCAGATATGAGCTTTAATACAGTTTTAGCTTCTGTCAAAGAAGGAAAAGCAGATATCGCTGTTTCAGGGATTTCGGCAACTGCTGAAAGACAAAAACAGTTTGACTTTACAGATAACTACTACAATCCACCACAAGTAATTATTATCAACAAGAAAAATCAAGATACTTTAAACAGTATTGCAGCTTTTGACGGAAAACAAGTTGGCGCACAAAAAGGCTCAACCCAAGAAGATATTGTGAAAGATCAATTATCTGGCGCCAAATTAGTTTCTATCGATAAAGTACCAAGCATGATCGTTGAATTAAATCAAGGATCTTTAGATGGTATGGTAGTTGAACAAACCATTGCTGAATCTTATGTTGAACAAAATTCTGATTTAATGATTGCCAACGTAGAATTAAAAACAGATGATGACAATGCCTTTTCAATCGCTTTACCAAAAGGTAGCACTGAATTAAAAGATGAGTTAAATAAAATTATTGCGAAATTAATCAGCGAAGGAAAAATTGATGAATACGTAAAAGCGAACAATCAAGTCGCTGAATCAACAGAAGAATAGAGGTTAGGTCATTGGATTTTTCGTTTTTACATCAGTATTTAGGTTACTTTCTTTCAGGAGCCAGTATTACAATTGTCTTATCAATGTGTACTGTGGTTTTAGGGACATTGATTGGTCTTGTGATGGCTTTAATGAAATTAGCAAAAACAAAACCTTTAAATTGGCTAGCTAATATTTATATTGAGATTTTTCGTGGGACACCAATGTTGCTGCAAATCATGATTGGTTTCTTAGTCTTACAAGGGTTATTTCCTTCAAGAGATCTATCAGTAGGTGTGTTAACCGTTGATTTAGGTCGCTTGATTCCAGGTATGTTGGTTTTATCTTTAAACTCAGGTGCCTATGTGGCTGAAATTATTCGTGGCGGTATTATTGCCGTGAATTATGGTCAATCAGAAGCAGCCTATTCACTAGGTTTAAGACCAGCGCAAACGATGCGTTATGTGATTTTGCCACAGGCATTAAGAAATATCCTACCACCATTAGGAAATGAATTTGTGACTTTAATAAAAGATTCTTCTTTGCTGACAACGATTGGGATTAACGAATTAATGGGTGCAGCTCAAATTGTTATTTCAAATTCTTATATTCCGTTAGAACCTTACGTAGTTGCAGCAGGTATTTATTTTGTAATGACCTTTGTGACTTCCCGTTTGCTAGCTTTATGGGAAAAACGTTTAGGTCGCGGATATCAAAGATAGGAGAACAATTATGAGTGAAGCATTGGTTCAAGTAGAACATTTAAATAAAAAATTTGGTGATAATGAAGTACTAAAAGATATTTCGACTGAAGTCACACCAGGAGAAGTATTGGTTATCATTGGACCTTCTGGTTCTGGTAAAAGTACTTTTCTAAGATGTATCAATCTATTAGAAATACCAACATCTGGCACAATTAGATTTGAAGGTACCGACATTACTGATAAGAAAAATGATATTTTTAAAACACGGGAAAAGATGGGAATGGTGTTTCAACAATTCAATTTATTCCCTAATATGACTGTTTTAGATAATATTACCTTGTCACCGATTCGGGTAAAAAAAATGTCTAAAGATGCTGCTGAAAAAATTGCTAAAGAACTTTTGGTAAAAGTTGGTTTGTCTGACAAGGCAGATGCATACCCTCAGTCATTATCTGGAGGACAACAACAGCGGATTGCGATTGCTAGAGCTTTGGCAATGCAACCAGATGTGATGCTGTTTGATGAGCCAACATCTGCATTAGATCCTGAGATGGTTGGTGATGTTTTAGCCGTGATGCAGCAATTGGCTAAAGAAGGTATGACGATGGTTATCGTAACTCATGAAATGGGTTTTGCCAAAGAAGTTGGAGACCGGATTATTTTCATGGATGAAGGTGTTATTGTAGAAGAAGGAACACCGCAAGAAGTTTTTGATCAAACCAAAAATTCCAGAACCATTGATTTCTTGTCTAAAGTTTTATAGAATTTTTATTAAGAAGGACTCTTTTAACAGAGTTCTTCTTATTTTATTGCCACGATTGTGGAGTTTTCAAAGGATTTAAGTTATAATCAAGATTTGTAGATATGAAAAATGAAGAAATATAGGAGTTGCTATGTTCGAAAAATATAAACCAACCTGGATGGTTGAAGCAATATACCAAATTACTCCCCAACAATTGAAAGCAAGAGGCATAAAAGCCGTTTTAACAGATTTAGACAATACTTTGATTGCCTGGAATAATCCGAATGGGACGAAAGAATTATTAGACTGGTTGCAAGTGATGGCTGAGGCTGATATTCCAGTTGTCGTGGTGTCGAATAATAATGCTAGTCGGGTAAAAAAAGCCTTAGCAAGTTTTGAATTAGACTTTGTTTCTCGAGCGATGAAGCCTTTTGCCAATGGAATCAATGAAGCCCGCAAAAAATTAGGTTTAGAAAAATCTGAGATTGTCATGATTGGTGATCAAATTATGACTGATGTTCGCGGATCAAATGCTGCAGGTATTCGTAGTATTTTAGTGCGTCCAATTGTGGATAGTGATGCTTGGAATACGCAAGTGAATCGTTTTTTTGAACGTTTTATTATGAAACATTTGTTAAAAAAGAATCCAGATATGAAATGGAAGCGTGAAATATAAATGGAAGAAGAAATTTATTGTATTGGTTGTGGTGCAAAGATTCAGACAGAACATCCCAATCAACTAGGTTATACACCTCAATCAGCTTTAGAAAAGGGGTTGGCTAGTGGTGATGTTTATTGCCAGCGTTGTTTTAGATTACGTCATTATAATGAAATTCAAGATGTTCATTTAACGGATGATGATTTTTTACGTTTGTTAAATGAATTAGGTAAAACAGATGCTTTGATTGTTAATGTCGTGGATATTTTTGATTTTAATGGCTCCTTGATTCCAGGATTGCATCGATTTGTTGGCGACAATCCAGTTTTATTGGTAGGGAATAAAGTTGATATTTTACCTAAATCATTGAAAAAAAATCATTTGATTCAATGGATGAAAGAGCGTGCCCATGAAGAAGGTTTGCGCCCTGAAGAAGTTTTATTGACAAGTGCTAGAAAACCTCACGAAATGGAAAATTTACTAGCAAAAATCGAAGAATATCGCAAAGGCAGAGATGTCTATGTTGTGGGAGTTACCAATGTGGGTAAATCAACTTTGATTAATCAAATTATTAAGCAAAGTGCTGGTGTACAAGATTTAATTACCACATCACAATTCCCTGGAACTACATTAGACAAGATTGAAATACCTTTAGACGATGGTCATTTCTTAATTGATACGCCAGGAATTATTCATCGACATCAAATGGCGCATTATTTAGGCAAAAAAGATTTGAAAATTATTGCCCCGCATAAAGAAATTAAACCGAAAGTGTATCAATTAAATGCTGGTCAAACATTATTCTTAGGTGGTTTAGCACGGTTCGATTTTGTTAGTGGAGAGAAAGCCTCTTTCATTGCTTATGTATCAAATGATATTACGCCGCATCGTACTAAATTAGAAAAAGCGACTGAATTTTATGCAAAACATGTGGGAGTATTATTACAACCGCCTCGACCAGATGAAGTCGCTGAATTTCCTGAATTGGTTCGTTTTGAATTTTCGATTAAGGAAAAAACCGATATTGTATTTGCTGGATTAGGTTGGGTAACTGTTTTAAAACCAGCAGTAGTTGCTGGTTGGGCACCTAGAGGAGTCGACGTATTGACTCGCAAAGCATTAATTTAAAAGGAGTTTATTCATGGAATTAAGAGGAAAACAAAAACGGTTTTTAAGAAGCCAAGCGCACCATTTGAATCCGATCTTTCAAATCGGAAAAAATGGTCTAAATGAAGAAGTATTGGTACAAATAGCAGAAGCATTGGAAAAACGTGAATTAATAAAAATCAGTTTGCTACAAAATACTGATGAAGTGGCTGAAGATGTAGCGACAGTTCTTGAAGCTAAAATTCATTGTGAAGTTGTTCAAATTATTGGTCGGGTATTGGTTTTATTTAAACCTTCCAACAAAGAAAAATATCAAAAAATTTCTCGTGAAGTAAAAACTATTTAATCACAGGAGGCATTATTGTGTTTCAAACGAATGTAGTTACTTTTCCTGAAGTTGTTCCAATGACGAAAGTGAATGGCAAAAAAAGACAAATCGGTTTAATGGGTGGGACTTTTAATCCGATTCATACCGCGCATTTAATGGTGGCCGATCAAGTAGGTCAAAAGCTGGGATTTGATGAGGTTCATTTAATTCCGTCGTATCTTCCTCCTCATGTAGATGAGAAAAAAGCAATTGCCAGCCAACATCGATTAAAAATGGTAGAATTAGCAACGGAAGACAATCCTAATTTAGTGATTGATCAAAGAGAATTGCGACGTCAAGGAAAAAGTTATACATATGACACGATGAAAGAATTAATTGCTGAAGATCCAGAAGCAGATTATTATTTTATCATTGGTGGCGATGAAGTAGCTTATTTGCCTAAATGGTATAAAATTGATGAACTGGTTCAAATGGTTCATTTTGTAGGTGTTAGCCGCCCAGGTTATCCGCAAGAAAGTAATTATCCAATCATTTGGGTAGATGTTCCTCAGATTCAGCTGTCTTCCAGTTATATTAGACAACAAGTCAAGCAAGGTTGTTCTATTCGATATTTAGTGCCAGAAAAAGTCAGAGAATATATTGCGGAAGAAGGATTGTATTTAGATGAATTATAGCAAAAATTATTCAGCAATGGATCGCGAAGCTTTGATGCAGCAAGTACAAATGCGAATGAGTGAAAAACGCTTCAAGCATGTTTTGGGTGTGGAAGAAATGGCTATTTTATTGGCGGAAAAATACGGTGTTTCAACTGAAAAAGCTAGTATCGCAGCACTGACTCATGACTATGCTAAAGAACGTAGCGATGAAGAATTTTTATTAGAAATTGAACGCCAAAACTACCCTGATCAAGCTATGTTAAAAAAATTTGGAAATGCCATTTGGCACGGATTGGTTGGTGCAGATTTTGTTGAGCGGGAATTAAAAGTTCATGATGTCGACATTTTAGAAGCCATTCGACTTCACACTACAGGTGCTGCCAACATGACTGATTTAGCTAAAATTATTTATTTGGCTGATTATATTGAACCTGGAAGAGATTTTCCTGGAGTAGAAGAAGCACGGCGTATTGCATTGATGGATTTAGATCAAGCAGTCGCCTTTGAGACAAAACACACATTAAGTCATTTAATCGAAAATGAAAACCCGGTCTATCCTAAAACGTTAGAAACTTATAACCGTTTTGTTGCCGGTCAAAAATAGGAGGGAATCACCATAGATAGTAAACAAATGTTAGAAACAGCAGTAAAAGCAGCCGATTCAAAAAGAGCTGTTGATATCGTTGCTTTGGATGTAAGAGAAGTTTCTTTATTAGCGGATTATTTTATGATTTGCCAAGCGAATTCAGATCGTCAAATTAACGCAATAGTGGAAGAAATTGTCGATAAAGAGGAAGAAAACGGCGCTACAGTTAAACGAATTGAAGGTAAAGATGGCGGGAAATGGGTCTTAATCGACTTAGGCGATTTAATCGTTCATGTTTTCAGCCCAACCGAAAGAGAATTCTATAATTTAGAAAAACTTTGGTCAGATGCACCATTAGTGAATATTTCTAACTGGTTAGATTAATGGCGTATGAAACTTTTGCTTTTGTCTATGATGAAATTATGGATGAAACTTTATATGATCAATGGTTGGCCTTTACTAAACGTCATTTAACCAAGGGACAAGAGAACATCTTAGAACTGGCTTGCGGTACCGGAGATTTAGCGGTGAAATTTGCTGAAGAAGGTTATCAAGTGACCGGTTTAGATTTGTCTGAAGAGATGTTGACAATTGCCAGCCAACGAGGCATCGAAGCAGATCTAGCGATTCAATGGATTCAAGGTGATATGTTGGATTTAAAAGATATTGGTACTTATCAAGCAGTGACTTGTTATTCTGATTCTTTATGCTATATGAAAAATGCTGAGGATGTAGTAAAAGTATTCCAAGGGGTATTTGATTTATTAGAAAAAGATGGCACTTTTATTTTTGATGTACATTCCACTTATCAAATTGATCAAGTCTTCCCAGAATATAGTTTTCATGATCAAACCGAGGAGTTTGCCTTTTTATGGGATAGCTATCCCGGAGAGGAACCTCATAGTATCGAACATTTTTTAACTTTTTTTGTAAAAAAAGGTGAACTGTTTGAACGCTTTGATGAGTTACATCAAGAAAGAACTTATTCTTTGAATACCTATCAAGTAATGTTAGCAGAAGTGGGCTTTAGTTTTGAAGTTTTTGCAGACTTTGAAGATGAGAATCCTAAAGAAAATAGTCAACGATGGTTTTTTGTTTGTCATAAGAGCTAGACTTTTAGTCGGCTCTTTTTTGTGAGGTGAGAATTTGAAAAGTTGTGGCATTATTGTAGAATATAATCCATTTCATTATGGGCATGCGTATCATGCAAAAATGGCGCGAAAATTATCTGGTGCTGAGATAATCATCGCAGTCATGAGTGGGAATTTTTTACAACGAGGAGAACCTGCTATCTTAGATAAGTGGGATAGAGCAGAAGTGGCGCTAAGAAATGGCGTCGATTTGGTTGTGGAATTACCTTTTTCATGGGCAGTTCAATCAGCTGACTATTTTGCAAGAGGCAGTGTTAAAATGCTGCAATCCCTGCAGTGTGAAGCACTTTGTTTTGGAACGGATGAGGAAAATGACTTTGATTACCAAAGTTATGGCGATTTTTTTAATCAACATCAAGTTGAAATTGACAATTATTTTAAGAGCTTACCAATTGATTTAAGTTACCCTGAAAAAATGGCTCAAACAGTTCGACATTTTTTACCAAAACTGGCTGAATTTCCACCGAATCATATATTGGCGTTAAGCTATGCGAAGGAAAATGCAAAGTATGCAAAACCAATGACATTATTCCCTTTAAAGCGACAAGGACAGGGCTATCATGATAATCAATTGATGGTGCAGAGTTTTGCTTCGGCAACTGGAATCCGGCAAGCAGTTAACTTAGGAAACGATTTTTCAAATTTTGTACCGGAACTAACTGAAAAAAAATTATTTGATTATCATCTTAGCTGGTCTGATTTTTGGCCATACCTTTATTATCAGTTAAAAGTCAGCACACCAAAGGAGCTAAAAATGCTTTATCAGATGAATGAAGGCGTTGAATTTCGTTTGTTGAATCAATTGCGACCAGATTTTTCTGATTATTTAGCTGGAATTCAAACCAAGAGATATACGAAAGCACGACTTCAGCGTTTATTAGTCTATACTTTATTGCAAGTAAAACCAGCTGAGATTGCCTATGAACAAGAAAATTCACTGCTACATATTTTAGGCTTTACAGACGCAGGAAAAAAATATCTCAATCAGCATAAAAAAGATTTTACTTTGCCGATGGCAGCTAAAATAGGTAAGCAGGAGCAAGCCAATCATTTGTTAACTTATCGAAGTGATCAAATTTATCAGATGCTTCATCCAGTAGAACAAAATCTAGGGCGTTTTCCGTTGCAAGTATAAAAAAGACTATGCAAAAAAAGCGTCAGTCGTTATAATAGATGAGTATGAAATTAACGAAAGTGAAGTGAAAATATGGGACGCAAATGGGCCAATATCGTAGCAAAAAAAACGGCTAAGGATGCCAATAATAGCCGAGTATATGCAAAATTTGGAATTGAAATATATGCAGCAGCAAAATCAGGTGATCCTGATCCCCATGCTAATCAAAAATTACGTTTTGTTATCGAAAGAGCAAAAACATATAATGTGCCAAAACATATTATTGATCGTGCAATTGAAAAAGCTAAAGGCTCTGGTGATGAAACATATCAAGAACTACGTTATGAAGGATTCGGTCCCAATGGTTCAATGGTAGTAGTCGATGCATTGACAAATAATGTCAATCGAACAGCTGCAGATGTGCGGGCGGCTTTTGGTAAAAATGGCGGGAACATGGGTGTTTCTGGCGCTGTTTCTTATATGTTTGACAACACAGCATTGTTCGGTTTTGCTGGCGAAGATGCTGATGAAATTCTTGAATATTTAATGGATCAAGAGATTGATGTCAGAGATGTTGTCGCTGAAGATGGTCAAATTATTGTTTACGGAGAGCCTGAAGATTTTAACAGTATCCAAACGGCTTTAAAAGAAAAAGGAATTGAAGAATTTTCAATTGCTGAAATGCAAATGATTCCTCAATCCGAAGTTATTTTAACTGGTGATGATTTAGAAAAATTCGAAAAAATGATTGATGTCTTAGATGAATTAGAAGATGTTCAACAAATTTACCACAACGTAGAACTAGACTAAGCAAAAAGGAATGAGTTTTTAAGCTCATTCCTTTTTTTATACACTTTTTACTTCAAATAAACCTTCTGGAATTTCCTCTAATAATGGACTTTTTTGTCCTACAACTAATAAATTTAATTCATGCATCGCTCGGGTACAGACAGTATATAAAATCAAATTATCTTGCTCTGTTTGATAATTATCTGGTGAAACATTCCAAGCAAAGACTCGATCAAATTCTAACCCTTTCGCTAAATAAGTTGGAATAATAATCAGAGATTTCTTCATAAAATCTTCTTCGTCAGTTAGCAGCTGAACATTTTCTTTTTGCGCATCACTTAAAGAATCATATAAGTCCTGACATTCTTCAGCAGTTTTGGCGATGATAGCAGTACGCCAATATTTGGCTACTTCGACCGTATCAGTTAATTCTTGGGCAATCCGGGCAATCATCTCATTTTTTTTAAGTGAAAAGTACATTTTAGGTAGATCACCTGCTCGTGCTGTCAGCTTTACACGATTTTCTTGAGTCAAAAATTGATTGGCAAAATTGGTAATTTCTTCAGTCGAACGGTAACTAGTAGTCAATTCAAAATGCCGAATCGTTTGATCACTAAATATTTCTGCTAAAGATTGGACCATGCTTTCATTACCAAATACTTTTTGATTTAAATCACCGCATAAAGTGTAGGTTGCATTAGGATATAAATATTTTAAAACGGCTACTTGCGCAGGTGAAAAATCTTGCATTTCATCAATAAAGATGAAGCGGGCTTTTTGATTTACTTCCAAAGGATAGATAGCTTTCATTAGAAGGAAAAGCAAATTACCATCTTCTAAACTAATGTCTTTATTTTTAAAATCTTGAATCAATTCCTTTAGCATCATTTGCCAATCGGATCGACTTAATTGGTAATGGGACAAAAGGTTATTTGGTATATTCTGTAAGAAATGTAAATACTGTTTCGCGTAATTTACAAAGGTGTAGCGGTTAATTTTTCGACGAATGCCTTTGAAACGACGGTTCACAACTTTTTGTAGCATTTGACGTCGTAATCGTCTCTCAGCCTTTTCAGAGTCTTCCATATTGGGATTGTTAACAAAAGCTTCTTGAATTAGGTCTTCAGCAGCTTCTTTGGCCCAATCTTTTTTCATTTCGTCTTTAACAAAACCACCGATTTTTTTAAGTAGTTTTGTTTGTAACAATTGCATTCGTTGATACATTGGTAAAGCAGGATTGGTTTCTTGGTACCATGAGCGAATTTGTTTTTTTGAGATTAACGTTTGCTCGCCAATTTTTAAGTCTCTAAAGAGTGGCCCTAGATCAGTAATCTGTTGCGTATATTTTTCTAAAGCAGTAACAATCATTAAACTACTTTTTGCTCGTAAAATACGATCATCTTGTCCCGATAAAAAGACTTCTTCATGACTCTCTTCTGTATGGATGGCATAATTTGGTAATAGTTTAGTTAAAAATGTTTTAAAGGTCTCAGTTGGAATGCCACTTTCTCCTAAAGAAGGCAGGACAGTCGACACATACTCTGAAAAGATATGGTTCGGTGAAAACAATAAGACTTGATCATTTTCTAACCACTTACGGTTACTATAAAGTAAATAGGCCACTCGTTGTAATAAGGCAGAAGTTTTTCCGCTACCAGCAATTCCTTCCACAACCAAAACTTTGCTGCGGTTGTCACGGATAATTTCATTTTGGGCTTTTTGAATAGTAGCAACAATGTTTTTCATGTGATTGGAAGAAGCTTCATCTAAAATTTCAAGTAAGAAATCATCGTTGATGGCTTCCGAAGTATCCACCATTGATAGAATTTCACCGTCGCGAATTTTAAATTGTCGTTTTAAGATTAATTCGACTGGGATGACTGCATCATAACTTTCATAACTAGTGTCACCTAATTCTCCTTCATAATAAAGGTTAGCGATTGGTGCACGCCAGTCAATGACGATAGTCTCCTCTTGGCGATCTCTTAAAGAGGCGATACCTAAATAAAGGGTCTCTTTTCCAGCATCTTCTTGAAAATCTATGCGGGCGAAATAAGGATTCCCACTCATTAATTGTAAAACTTTTTGGCGTTTTTCTAAGGCAGCCAGTGTTTGATAGCGAACCAATAGTTCTTGTTCGTGTTGGCGGTTGTCAGCCATGGAATCAGCTAACGCTTCAAAGGAACCAGACTGAACTCTTTGACCAGCGTTTTCCATCATGGAAGCATCAAATGTCTGTTTACTTTTAGCAGTTCTTTTTTTTAAAATTTGATCTTCTTGATCAATAATCTCTAAGGTATTTAATAGATGTTGTTTCTCTAATTCTCTTGCTTGCATCTCATGTCCCCCTTGTGCTAACGGCTATCAAGTATAGCACATCTCAAGCAAAATAAAAAAGAGAAAACCTAAATGGTTTTCTCTTGATAGAATTATCTTTTAGCAAAGTAGCTATCTAAAACTAAATAACCATCTTGAAAAGCTTGTTCATCAAAAACTATTTCCGAAATTTGGGTTTTATTTTGTAAGAAAGTAGCTGATGTAACGGATGTTTTTTTAATAAACCAAGTTTTGAATAATTGGTTAACTAAAGTTATTCGCGCACCTTCATTCTCACTGTAAATGAAAGTACTAGCTTTTGTTAGGTCCTTGTATAAGTCAACATCCAATACCAGTTCTTGGCAGCAATATTTTTGATTTAAAAGAGATTTTAGTGGCACCTCTTGATAAACAATTTGTAATAAAGTTTCTCCAAGTTCATTTAAGGTTTCGGCCTTTTCAAATAGTTGGTCAAAGGTCGTTTGATAAATCTCGTTGCCATATAAAAAACGTTTCACTATTTTATTTGTAAAGGTTTGTTGATCGACAGCTGATTGTCCTTCTTTTTCTAAGTGTGTATTCAGTGCTTTTAAGTATGCAGACATGACCATTTGTAAACTCTTTTCAAAATAAATACCAGTATTGATTTGTTTCATTTAAAACATCCTCTCGAAATAAGTTAATTTTAGCTTATCATCTCCAGCAGAAAAATGATTGAAGAAAAGACTGAAACCTTATTTCCTTAAAAGATAACGAGTGTTAAAATGAAATTATTAATTTAAAAGGGGAGATTTGTATGCCATTTGTACACATTGAATTAGTCGAAGGTCGCACGCAAGAACAATTAACCAAGATGATGGAAGATGTAACTGAAGCAATTTCAAAAAATGTTGGCGCACCAAAAGAAGCAGTGCATGTTATTATTACTGAATTGGCTAAAGATCGATTAGCACAAGCAGGAGAATGGAAAAAATAAGTATCAATTAATACTTGCATTTTTTTTGAAGACATGTTTATAATGTTACATAAATTGATTGATATGAAAGACAACAGATCTTGTTATTTGTTTTAAAGAGAGGAAAAGCTAGGCTGAGAATTTTCCAACAAAACTTGAGATGACCACTTTCTTGACCTTTGTTAAATGCAAGGGCGGATACAGCACCGTTATCGCTTAGAGGAGCTTCGGCTCAAAGATTAGGTGGAACCACGTTGATTCGTCCTAGTGTCATGCAGACACTAGGACTTTTTTTATATCATCAAATATTAAGGAGGAATTTTTTAATGACAGTTAAGATTTCATTTCCAGATGGATCAGTCAATGAATTCAAGGATGGGATTACCGGCTTAGAGATTGCAGATAGTATTTCTAAATCATTAGCAAAAAAAGCATTAGCAATTGTAGTAAATGATCAATTAGAGGACTTAAATCGACCAATCGATCAAGATGCATCAATTAAATTAATTACTGATCAAGATGAAGAAGCGTTAGATTTATTACGTCACTCTTCAGCGCATTTAATGGCTCAAGCTATGCGCCGTCTGTATCCAAATATTCATTTTGGTGTCGGACCGTTTATCGATACCGGTTTTTATTATGATACCGACAATGGTGAAGTTCAGGTTTCTGAAGAAGATTTCCCAGCAATCGAAAAAGAAATGGCAAAAATTGTCAAAGAAAACTTACCAATTGAACGCAAAGTAATGAGCCGTCAAGAGGCGCTAGATTTCTTTAGCTATGACCCTTATAAAGTTGAATTAATCAATGATTTACCAGAAGACGATGTAATTACTGCTTATACTCAAGGAGAATTTACAGACTTATGTCGTGGACCGCATGTACCATCAACTGGTAAAATCAAAGTCTTTAAATTATTATCAGTCGCAGGTGCATATTGGCGCGGAAATTCTGATAATAAAATGATGCAACGGGTTTACGGTACAGCTTTCTTCAATAAAGCAGACTTAGAGCATTTCTTAAAAATGCGAGAAGAAGCTAAAGAACGTGATCACCGTAAATTAGGGAAAGAATTGGATTTATTTATGGTTTCACCAGAAGTTGGTTCAGGGTTACCATTCTGGTTACCAAAAGGTGCAACAATCCGTCGTACCATCGAACGTTACATTGTAGATAAAGAAATCTCAATGGGCTATGAACATGTATACACGCCTGTTTTAGCCGATACAGAATTGTATAAAACTTCTGGACACTGGGATCATTATAAAGAAGACATGTTCCCAATTATGGATATGGGAGACGGCGAAAGTCTTGTCTTGCGTCCAATGAACTGTCCACATCACATGATGATTTATAAAAATCACGTGCATTCTTATCGTGAATTACCAATTCGTTTAGCCGAATTAGGAATGGATCACCGCTACGAAAAATCTGGTGCATTATCAGGTTTGCAAAGGGTACGTGAAATGACGATGAATGATGCCCACATCTTTGTTCGTCCAGAT
Organism: Enterococcus alishanensis; assembly: GCF_019218635.1. Classification (GTDB taxonomy): domain Bacteria; phylum Bacillota; class Bacilli; order Lactobacillales; family Enterococcaceae; genus Enterococcus_A; species Enterococcus_A alishanensis. Next base: position 174,384 of record NZ_JAHUZB010000002.1, read on the forward strand.
CAAATTAAAGATGAATTCCGCCGTACTTTAGATTTAGTTTTAGCAGTATATGAAGATTTCGGTTTTGAAGATTATCGTTTCCGCTTAAGCTATCGTGATCCATCAAATACAGAAAAATATTTTGATGATGATGAAATGTGGGAAACTTCTCAACGTCTGTTAAAAGAAGTAATGGATGAATCAGGATTCCCTTATTTTGAAGCAGATGGTGAAGCAGCTTTCTATGGTCCTAAATTGGATGTGCAAGTACAAACAGCTTTGGGTACAGAAGAAACATTATCAACGATTCAATTTGACTTCTTATTACCAGAACGATTTGAATTGGAATATGTTGGTGAAGACGGAAAGAACCATCGTCCAGTCGTTGTCCACCGTTCAGTTGTTTCAACGATGGAACGCTTTACAGCTTACTTGATTGAACAATACAAAGGCGCTTTCCCAACTTGGTTGGCTCCAGAACAAGTGGTAATTATCCCAGTCTCTCCTGAACATCATGGTGAATATGCCTATGAAGTTAAAGATCGCTTGGTACGTGAAGGTGTGCGTGTGGAAGTCGATGAAAGAAATGAGAAAATGGGCTACAAGATTCGTCAAGCACAAACGCAAAAAATTCCTTACATTTTAGTTGTTGGGGATAAAGAAGTAGAAAGTGCTAGTGTGAATGTCCGTCGCTATGGTCAAGAAGAACAAGAAGTTCAAGCATTAAATCTTTTTGTTGAAGCGATTAATGCAGATATTAAAAACTTTAGCCGTGGCTAAAGTGAACCAAGGTACTCTTTGATAAATGAAGAGTACCTTTTTTTTGTGGAAATCTTTTTTAGAAGACTTTATTTCAATGGATTTTAAAGATAGTGACTTTTCCACAAAAAAAAACAGTAAAAAATGTTTCACGCTCAACAATAATTTTATCTGGTAAAAAAACTGATATTTCGGTTTTGGTAAAAAAACGATTGCCTTTTTTAAAATGAATGTGAAACATTTGTGAATATTATAAGACCTAAAGATTAAACTTATAAAAAGATAAGCAGACTAATCCTTTTTAAAAAATCAAATTTCAGCTACAATATGAAAGTAATGTAAACTGGAAGGAATGTACATATGAAGTTATCAAATCTACTAAAAAAAATTTTTAGTCCTTTTATAAAATTAACCCGAAAATTGGCTGATGCCGAACGTAAACATCGAGGGAAATCAAAGACGAGCCATGTACCATTTCGGTTAAACTTTTTGTTTTTTGTTATTTTCACATTGTTTGCTATTTTAGTTGGACGCTTGGCTTATTTGCAAATTGATCAAAAAGAAGCTTTAACCAAAGAATTAGATGCATCAACCTCGGTCACGGTAACTGGCAGTACGCCGCGAGGAATGATTTATGATGCTGAAGGAAATGCTTTAGTAAGCAATCAATCCAATGCTGCTATTATCTATACTCGTGGAAACAACACCGAAGCTGCCGATATTTATCAATTAGCGAATCGCTTAAATGAATTAATTGATATGCCAGTTAATGAAGACTTAACAAGTCGAGATAAAAAAGATTACTATTTAGCAGATCCCGAGCATTTAGAAGAGGCGCAAAACAATTTAACCAACCGACAAAAAGTTCAAAGTACTTCTGACCAATACAGCGAGATGGTTAAGAATGTGACTGATGAACAAATTGATTTTAATGAAGAAGAATTAAAAGCAGCGACAATCTTTACAAATATGAATGCAGCGACTGCCTTGAATACGGTTTTTGTGAAAAATGAAGGAGTTACTGACGAAGAATTAGCTGTTATTTCTGAGAATGCTTCAAGCTTAAACGGTGTCTCAACCGGTTGGGATTGGTCTCGTTCTTACAGTAGTAATTTAGATAGTTCGCTAAGAAGCATTTTGGGAACTGTTTCCACTGAAAAGGAAGGTTTACCCGCTGATGAAGTGGATGAGTATTTGAAAAAAGGTTATTCTCTAAATGATCGAGTTGGACAAAGCTATCTTGAGAAAGAATATGAAAGTGAACTTCAAGGAAAGAAAAGTAAAACTAAAGTAAATTTAGATAAACAAGGCAACGTTAAGTCTACTGAAGAAATTAATTCAGGTAGCAAAGGAAATAATTTGAAATTAACAATTAATAGCACTTTTCAACAAAAAGTAGAAGAAATTGTTGAGCGGAATTATCAAACGTTGATTAGTAATGGCGATGCACAATATTCACCGGGAGTTTATGTGGTTGTGACCGATCCAAACAATGGCGATATATTATCAATGGTTGGCTATTCTCATAAAGCTGGAAGCAGTGATTTAGATGAATATGCTTTAGGAACAGTCAACGACTTTTTTGAACCAGGCTCTGTGGTAAAAGGGGCAACCGTAACTGCTGGTTATGAACAAGGTGTCATTACTGGAAATGATACTTTAATCGATGAACCAATTAAGCTTGCAGGTACGGCGATCAAAGGCTCCATTTACAATCGGACATCAATTGGTAATCAAATCTCCACAAACACAGTCAAAGCTTTAGAATGGTCATCAAATGCCTATATGATGAAACTGGTGTTGAGAATGTTAGGTGTTGAATATTCCTACAATATGACCTTGCCGCAAATAGCTAGTACTAAAGCTGCTTACGATAAATTAAGGAATTCATTTGCCGAATATGGTTTAGGTGTTAAAACTGGGATTGATTTACCAAGTGAAGACACTGGGATTGTGAGACAAAACTTTGGCGAAAGCACTGGACCTGGTGGAGGTAACTTGCTTGACCTTTCTTTCGGTCAGTATGATACTTATAGTGCGTTGCAATTGGCGCAATATGCAGCAACTGTCGCGAATGGTGGCACACGGATTTCTCCTCACTTGGTTTCAGGAATTTATGACAATTCAAGTGACGGTGGTTTAGGTGATTTGGAAAAAGAAATTACTGGAGAAGCATTGAATAATGTCAATATTTCTGCTGAGCAAATGGCAATAATTCGTCAAGGATTTTACCAAGTGGTTCACGGCAGCGATCCGAATACAACAGGAACCTCATTGCGAACAGCGGCGTTAGATATGTCAGCTAAAACTGGGACAGCAGAAACTTCAGTTACGGTAAATGGTGAAGTGATCAATACAATTAATAGCAATTTAGTTGCTTATGCACCATCAGATAATCCGACGGTTTCTTTAAGTGTTGTTATTCCACAACTTACATCGTCTCACGATTCAACAGCCCAAACAATTGGAAGAGAAATTATTGATGCTTATGCCGCACAATTTGGCGCAACACAATAAGTGAATCCCCTAAGGAGGAAAAACAATGTCAGTTTATGATTTTCAAGTAAAAGAAGTCGACGGTAGTCAAAAAAGTTTGGCTGATTACGAGGGCAAGGTTTTATTGATTGTTAATACAGCAACTGGTTGTGGTTTTACACCACAATATGAGGGTCTGCAAAAACTTTATGATACTTATCAAAAATCAGGTTTTGAAGTATTGGATTTTCCTTGTAACCAATTTGGTCATCAAGCGCCAGGTTCGAATGAAGAAATTGTTGAATTTTGTCAATTGAATTATAATACCACTTTTGAAACCTTTGCTAAAATTGATGTGAACGGTGAAAATCAATCACCGCTTTATAAATACATGAAGGAAACGCAAGGTGGTTTACTTAACAATGCAATCAAATGGAATTTCACTAAGTTTCTAGTAGATCGTCAAGGAAATGTAGTAAAACGCTATAGTTCACAAACAGAGCCGGAAAAAATTGCGTTAGATATTGAAAAATTGTTGGCTTAAACGTCAAGTAGAATTACTTAACAAATTTTCTCAAAACACTAGTCAAGCAACAAAAAAAATGCTATGATGTCATAGTCTGAGAGATATCTTAGTAAATTTTGTTGTGAGGGAGGGAAAATCATGCGCGTAAACATCACTTTAGAATGTACTTCTTGTAAAGAACGTAACTACTTAACAAATAAAAACAAACGTAACAATCCTGACCGTTTGGAAAAGAAAAAATATTGCCCACGTGAACGCAAAGTTACTTTGCACCGTGAAGTAAAATAATTTTTTAAAAGTCGAGCTGGGATTCTCAATTATTGAGGATTTCAGCTTTTTTGTGTTAAATAATTTCAAAGACTCATGAATAGTTCTTGGTATCATCAATATTTTTTGCTAAACTTTTAACAAATGATTTTTAAAATCAAACTAAAAAATTTCTATTGCGACAAATGAATAGAGAGGAATGATCACGTGCGTAATGTCCCACCAATTTTAAAACCAATCGCTTTATTGACGTTATCAACTTTAATTGCTACAGCAACAGGAGTTGTCAATAGTTCCAGTTATCGCAGTAATTCTGGAAATAGTTCAACGGAAACAACTAGTCAAAGCAATAGTTCTGTGACAAGTGAATCTCAAAGTAGTATTTCAACTGATAGTTCAACTAGCTCACAAAATTCTTCTGGCAGTTCTTCTAGTTCCCTATCAACAGAAGATAGCAATAATTATAATAATTATGATTCGAGTAGCTCGCAAACCAATGATGATGGTTATGGTTCGTCTAGCAGTTCATCTATCCAACAAGATGACACAACTCCTTCATCATCGGCGACAAATGAAAATGCTGTGACACCGGAAGCAGGTGGCAACGAATGACCTTTCTCTTAGATATCATTAATGGAATCAATAAGTTTTTAGGTTATTTGGATATCAGTCCTAAATATTTAAATCGAGGCTATACGATTTTGAGTATTATACCTACTGTCTACATTTTACGGATTATTTATGGCTTGTGGAATAATGGCCGCTATGTTCAATTTTTCTTGTATGCCTTAGTATTTTTAATCTTTGTTTACTTCTTTGTCTTGAATTTCTTTTATTATTTTCTTAATAAAAACCTCAAGTTTGATATCACGCAACTTTTTGTTAAAGTTTTGCCAGATGATGCCTTTAATATTCAAAGTGAAGAAAAGAAACGAACAACGGCTAAAATGTTTAAAAATGCCAAAGAAGTTTCAGTTGACTACCATGATGATTATCAACTAACCTTAGCTGCTAATATTCAGACAATGATTGTTTCTGGAGAAATAAAAACCAATGATTTAGCTAAACGGGAAGGCTTCTTGATTGATGAAAATACGCTGTATCCATATTACTATGTAAAGAAATTAAGTGAGTCAGAATACTCTTTGCAGATTGGTCAAAATTATCAAAGTCTATCTGAAATTGGTCGTATTCATCAAGAAGAACCTCTGGCAACCGTTGGGTTATTCATTGTTGGTGGTGATTTTTCTAAAGGAGGAATTACTTACCACGAACCTTATCGTTTGAAACTGATGGCAAAAGACGAAAATAAATTAGAAGAAAAAAGTGGTGCTACTCGCAGTGGTCGCCGCAGTCGCCATGAAGCGGACACGAATTCAATTGAGAATAGCTCAAATGAAGAGACGGATTTTTCATCAACTTCTTCTACAGAAAATAATTTCCGGCGTAGTCGGCGTCAGAAATAAATGCCGAGGGCCGTCCTTGGTACAGATAGTCATTTAAAAGGGTCCAAACTCATTTTTTTGAGCTTGGACCCTTTTTTTAAAATATTTATTTTAAAGCATTAGTGACATCTTTAGCCATTTCAGTGTAGGCAATCGGGCCATTATATAACCAGCTACTTTCAGCTCCGTAGCTAAATAATTGATTATTTTGCACTGCTGGAATATTTTTCCATAAATCATCATTAAACATTTCAGCACCTTCATCACTATTAACCAAGAATAAATAATCTGCATCTAATTGGGATAAGCTTTCTAAAGAAACTTGCGTCCAATCGGAAGTTGCTTCAGTACTGATGTCTTTGGTTAATTCTGGAACTTCAAAGCCTAGGTCACCATATAATAGACGACCGCTTGAACGATTTTCTGCCACCATAAAAGCAGAATTGTTAGTCACCCAGATAACTGCTGCAGATTTTCCTTCGATTTTATTGGCTAAGTCATTTTTAGTTGTCTCAATTAAATCTTTGTAGTCAGCCTCGACTTCTTTGGCTTTGTCTTCTTTGTTTAGAACCTTAGCAATATCATTTAATTGATCTTCCCAAGTGACATTATCACCATTGGTTACAACATAAGTCGGCGCAATTTTATTATATTGTTTGTATTTTCCATTTTCGACTGTTGCATTAGAACCGATGAGTAGTAAATCAGGATTAAAGCTTAAAACATCTTCATAGGGTAAATCATAATTTATTTTTGGTACATCTTTTAACTGATCTTGTAAATAAGCTTGATCTGAATCATTACCGACAGTCCATTGGGCTACGGGTGTTTCATCTAAAGCAACAAGATAATCTTCTAAATATGAAGCGATGATCCGTTTGGGTTTATCTGGGACCTCGACTTTATGATCCATTGAATCAGTTAATTCTCTAGTGTCACCAGCCTTAGAACTATCTGTTGTATCATTATTATTTTGACCGCAAGCAGCCAGTGTAAATAGTGTAACTAAAGAAATCGTAGCGAAAGTTATTTTCTTAAACATTTTTGCACTCCTCGTGATTTAATTGAGAATCTTTCTCATCTATTATTATCACTGAAAGAGATTTGTCTGTCAATTGGATTTTTTATCAAAATTTTGATTGACGATACACTTTTTTAACGCCATAATTGAGAATGGTTATCACAGAAACGAGGAAAATTTTTATGACCAAATTACATACAGCTGATTTAGTGGTTGGCTACGAAAAAAAAATAGTCATCAAGGATGTCACGATTGAAATTCCTGATGGGAAAATCACTAGTTTAATTGGCCCTAATGGTAGTGGGAAAACTACACTGTTGAAAGCAATGGCTAGAATCCTAATCCCAAAAAGTGGCACAGTATTTGTTGATGGAGAAGATGTTCAGCGACAAGATTCTAAACAGGTTGCACAAAAAATTGCTTCGTTATCTCAAAATAGTCAAGCAGTCAATGGTTTAAAGGTGGCAGAAATTGTTGCATATGGTCGCTTTCCTTATCAAAAAGGTTTTTCTAGCTTGAAACAAATGGATCATGAATTAATTCGTTGGGCACTAGATGCTTGTAACATTACCCACTTAAAGGATCGCCCAATTGCCTCTTTGTCAGGTGGTCAGCAGCAGCGGGTCTGGATTGCGATGGCACTTGCACAAGATACCGATATTTTAATTTTAGATGAACCGATTACATTTTTAGATCCTGCCCATCAGTTGGAAATTTTAGAGTTGTTGGAAACTATTAATCAGCAAGGAAAAACTATTTTAATGACTATCCACGATTTGAACCATGCTTCACGTTTTTCAGACCATATTTTAGGTATGAAAGAAGGCATTTTAACATTTCAAGGAACGCCGAAAGAAATATTTACACCAGAAAATTTAGCACAACTATTTGATATTCAAGCAACAATTATTGAATCGACAGAAAATCGTAAACCAATTGTTGTTTCTTATAATTTAAAGAAGGAGGCCTAGCGGTTGAAAAGACGAATCTTTTTTTCTAGCGTGCTGGTGCTTTTAGTAGTTGCGATGATTATTTCTTTACGTTTTGGTGCTGTTACAACAAAATGGACTGATATTTATCCCGCACTCTTTAATTTTGATGGACAACAGCAAAATCAACAACTGATCAGAATGTTACGTTTGCCTAGAATGTTAGGAGCTGCAATTGTTGGAGCGAGTTTTGCTGCCTCAGGTGCTTTGATGCAAGGTATTACTTCTAATCCTTTAGCCGACTCAGGATTATTGGGAATAAACTCAGGCGCTGGTCTGGGATTGGCAATTATTTTCATGCTTAATCCCATTCCTTCGCCAATGTATGCGATTATCGGTTCATTCCTGGGTGCCTTGGTAGCAATTTTAATAATTTATTTTGCTTCTAGCAGACCTTCAATTGGCATGTCACCTATTCGAATTGTTTTGTTAGGGGCTGCAATAAGTGCCTTCTTTACTTCTTTAAGCCAAAGTATTAGTTTGGTTTTTAATTTGAATCAAGACATCACTTTCTGGTTAGTTGGTGGCACAGGGAATATTACTTGGGACCAAATAAAAATTATCTCACCAATCATTATTATTGGTTTAGTCGGAACTATATTAATCAGTCCGCAAATTACCCTGCTCAGTATGGGGGATGAGGCAGCAATTGCTTTAGGACGTCAGCCTCAAAGAATTCGAAAATGGACAATGTTTTTGGTTTTATTATTAGCCGGAGGAGCGGTCTCTTTAGCAGGTACGATCGCCTTTGTCGGATTAATTGTGCCACACATTGTGAGATATTTTGTTGGTTATGATTATCGGACAGTCTTACCTGCATCAATTTTATTTGGTGCTTTATTCTTTATTGTTGCAGATTGTGGTGCGCGTTTTGTTGCACCACCGACGGAAACGCCTGTCGGTGTAATTATAACTATTATTGGAGTCCCATTTTTATTGTTGCAGATTAGGAAGGGGAGTCTATGAAAAAGAAAGTTATTTGGATCCTCCTGCTTATCCTATTGTTAGTAGGTGCCTATTTCAGCTTAACAATCGGGACATTACCGATTAGTAGTAAAGACTTGTATCAATTTTTTTCTGGAAATGCCAGTTATGCGCAACAATTAATTATTCTGGATTTTAGATTTCCACGATTGCTGATTTCTATTTTAGCAGGTATTGGATTGAGCATTTCAGGCTATTTATTTCAAAGTGTAACGCATAATGAACTAGCGGATCCTGGAATTTTAGGGATTAACTCTGGTGCTGGATTAACAGTCCTGATTTACTTAAGTTTTTTTTCTAGCAGTGACACCAGTTGGGGATTGCCATTGATAGCTTGTTTAGGAAGTTTTGTTGCCGCTGCTTTAATTTATTTTTTTGGACGTCAGGCTCATCGTTTAGCACCTAATCGTATTTTGATAGCGGGAGTAGCTGTTAACGCAGGAATTTCGGCTTTAACATTAATTAGCACAGTGAGAGCGTCCAGTAATAGTTATCAATTGGTTACTTCTTGGTTGTCGGGAACAATCTGGGGGACTACTTGGCAACATGTTTTCTTACTATTACCTTGGCTGCTGATTTTATTACCAATTATATTAATAAAAGGGCGTCAGTTGGAGGTCTTAGAATTAGGTGACGAGACAGCGATTGGTTTAGGTATTAAATTAAAAAGAACTCAAATGACTTTTTTATTTTGCGGAGTTTGTCTTGCCGCGGTTAGTGTCGCAATGGCTGGTAGTATTAGCTTTATTGGATTAATTGCACCGCATATTGCCCGAACGATTTCTGGTAAAAAAAATAATACAACTTTACTTTTGACTGGCTTTATCGGAGCCGTATTATTACTTTTTAGTGATATTATTGCCCGAGTAATAGTAACCAATGGCGAACTATCAACTGGAATTATCGTTTCAATCATTGGCGCACCTTATTTTGTATTTCAATTACTACGACCAAAATATTAAGAGGAAGACCTCTTTTTATTTTGGTTCTTTTTTGGTAGTATCGAAGGATAGGAGATGAGCCCGATTAATAAGAAAGAAAAACGTAATCAAATGATCCAAACTCTAAAAGAAATTAGTCTATCTGAGAAAGGTAGACGTGCACAGGCTATCTATCAGGAGCTTTTTGCTAGTCAAACTTGGCAAGCAGCAAGATCAATTGGTGTCATTATTTCAAGCGAGATTGAGTTTCCGACGGCGCCAATCATAAATGAAGCTTTTTTAACTCAAAAAAAAGTTGCTGTACCTAAATCTATGCCTGGAAGAAGACTAGTCTTTCATTGGATTAATCAAAATACAGCTTTTTACACTTCAAAATTTGGTGTCCAAGAACCAGATACAGAAAACGAAGCTATCAAAGAGCAAATCGATTTATTGATTGTTCCAGGATTGGTTTTTAGTCATCAAGGAAAACGAATTGGATTTGGTGGTGGTTTTTATGATCGTTATTTGGTGGATTATCAAGGAGAAACGGTCAGTCTGCTCTATCGAGAACAGCTTTCTGATGACTGGCAAGCAGCAGAGTATGATATACCCGTTAAGCAACTATTTATTGCAGAATAGGAGAATTTATGAAGAATAAACCTTATGTTACTTATACCATTTTTGGAATTACAACAGCAGTTTTTTTGATTCAATTTTTAATTCCATATGATTCAGTTGAAAGATTGCTTGGTATGTCCAGCTTATCAATCGCTTACGGTCACCAATATTGGCGCTTCATTACCCCAATCTTTATTCATTTTGGATTGATGCATTTTGCCTTTAATATGGTTGTTTTATATTTTATGGGTCAGCAATGTGAAGCAATTTTTGGTCACTGGCGGTTTGCCATTGTCTATCTTTTATCAGGAATTACTGGTAGTGTAGCTGGCTTTGCTTTTAACCAACCCAATGTTTTGTCAGGCGGAGCCTCTGGCGCAATCTTTGGGATTTTTGGTGGTTTTCTAATGATTGGTCTGCATTATCGTGATAATTACGCGATGCGGGCTTTAACCAGACAATTCACCATCTTTATTTTGTTAAATTTAGTATTCAATCTTTTTGACACGTCGATTGATATTTGGGGTCATATTGGTGGGCTTGTTGGTGGTGGGTTACTTGGAGCAATCGTGGGTATTCCAGGAGCGAAAGATCGCTTTTCTGTCCGAACTCGGGTAGTTAGCGCTATACTTTTAATCTTTTTTACCGTTATTTGTATTTTAATCGGTTTAAGAAAAGTTGGATTAGCATAAAAAATTAACTTTTGTGCTTGTTTAACAATTGGCTTATTTGTATAATATTTAGGATGTGAAAAATGTGGAGAGCCTCTACGATGTGCAGCAATTATTAAAACAATTTGGCATCTATGTCTATTTAGGCAAAAGAATTTATGATATTGAACTGATGCAAATAGAACTGAAAAATTTATACGACGGTCACTTGATTGATCGAGATACTTATTTAAACGGCTGGCGAATTTTAAAACGTGAGCATCACATTGAAGAAAGTTTGGAAGGTGAAGACCGTGAGTAAAAAATTATTAGGAATTGATTTAGGTGGTACAACGATTAAATTTGCTATCTTAAGTGAGAATGGTGATGTCCAACAAAAATGGAGTGTTGAAACCAATATTTTAGATGAAGGGACGCATATTGTTCCAGATATTATTGCTTCAATTAATCATCATTTGGATTTATTTAATATGAAAGCCGCAGATTTTATTGGTATTGGCATGGGGACACCCGGTAGTGTTAATATTGTCAATGGAACAGTTATTGGTGCCTATAATTTGAATTGGACAACATTGCAACAAGTCAAAAAACAAGTTGAAGCAGGAACTAAGATTCCTTTTAAATTGGATAATGATGCTAATGTTGCTGCACTAGGAGAGCGCTGGCGTGGTGCTGGTGAAAATGATCCAGATGTTGTTTTCGTGACTTTAGGAACAGGTGTTGGCGGCGGAATTATTATGAATGGTCAATTACTTCATGGCGTTGCAGGAGCTGCTGGTGAAATCGGTCATATTACTGTTGATCCTGGTGGTTATATGTGTACTTGTGGAAAACGTGGTTGCCTTGAAACTGTAGCCAGTGCAACTGGTGTTGTGCGCGTAGCTCGTTCAATGGCGGAAGCATATGCCGGCTCGGCTGAATTAAAATCACGCTTGGATAATGGTGAAGATATCACTAGTAAAGATGTCTTTGAGTTGGCACAAGCTGGTGATGATTTGGCTTTAATGGTTGTAGATAAGGTATGTTACTTTTTAGGCTTGGCTTGTGGCAATTTGGGCAACACTTTAAATCCATCTTCAATTGTCATCGGTGGTGGTGTATCAGCTGCAGGAGAATTTTTAAGAAGTCGTGTGGAAACTTATTTTGAAGAATTCACTTTTCCACAAGTTCGTGAAAGTACCAAAATTAAATTAGCCGTTTTAGGTAACGAAGCTGGAGTCATTGGTGCTGCTTCGTTAGTGAAATAGAAGAGGAGATTTTAAGAGATGTCAATTTGGTGGGTAATTAATATTGTTTTATTTTCAATTTTAGCAGTTATGCTGCTTTCAAGCTTACGAGTGCGTCTAATGACGCGTCGTTCGGCAACTATTTTAACACAAGAAGAATTTCAAGAAGGGATGCGTAAAGCCCAAGTAATTGATGTAAGGGAACGTGATGAATTTAAAGCGAAACATATTTTAGGTGCACGGAGTTTTCCTTATACCCAATTAAAAGAAATTTATGTATCTTTGAGAAAAGATCAACCTATTTATATTTATGATCAAAGTCGCGCTTTAAGTGCTCGAACAGCTAACTTTTTACGAAAAAAAGGTTATACGAATCTGTTTATCTTAAAAGGTGGACTAGAAGAATGGACAGGTAAAATAAAAGAAAAAAAATTGGATTAAATTTGAAGTCTGTGGAAATTATTGATTTTTCATGGGCTTTTTTGTAAAGAAGGCATTGGAATGATAAAAATTAAAAGAATCTATCAAGAGGCTGAAAAAAATGACGGATATCGAGTATTAGTAGATCGAATCTGGCCTAGAGGAATTTCTAAAGAACGGGCGCAATTAGATTTGTGGCTGAAGCAAGTGGCCCCATCGACTGAGCTTAGGAAGTGGTTCAATCATGATGAAACTAAATTTTCTGAGTTTAAAACGCGCTATTTAGCTGAACTTGCTGAAGGAGAAGCAGCAAGTGCTTTGATGCAATTAAAAGAAATTGTAGCAACTCAAGATACAGTTACTTTATTGTATGGTGCCAAAGATCAAGTAGATAATCAAGCAGTTGTCTTAAAAGAAGTTCTAGAAAAATAAGAGTGTCGGCAGGAATCGTTCTTTCTGCCGACACTCTATTTTTTAACGAGAAACCCGTTTTCTTTGTGCTTTACGTCGATTTTCTTCAATCTTCGCTTCTTTTTCTTCGATTGGATCAATGACTGTTTTTTTAACACCCATTACAAAGCCTGCAACAACTGCTGCAGTAGTTAGGGTCCCTGTTACAAAGCCTGTGAAAAATTTTCCCATAAAATCATCCCCTTTTCTATATTTCTATTATGAAGGAAAAAGGAAAAAATGAAAAGTTTTATGAATAAAACACTTGTAAATATTTAGTAAACAAAATATAATTTGTTTACTAAATATTTTTCTCTTAGAAAGGAGATTCCTTATGTCAATTCTAGTTTTAGGTGGCGCAGGCTATATCGGTTCTCATACAGTCGACAAATTAATTCAAAAAAATTATCAAGTAGTGGTGGTGGATAATTTATTAACTGGGCACCGTGATGCAGTTCATCCTGATGCAACATTTTATTTGGGAGATTGTCGTGATAAGAAATTTTTGGAACATGTTTTTGAAAAAGAAGCCATTGAGGGTGTTGTTCATTTTGCCGCTAGCTCCTTGGTGGGAGAGTCCGTTGAAAATCCCTTGAAGTATTTCAATAATAATGTTGGTGGGATGGAAATTTTATTAGAAGTGATGGAAGAATTTAAAGTAAAAAATATTGTTTTTTCTTCAACTGCTGCAACTTATGGAGAACCTACCGTTTCTCCAATTACAGAAGACGTACCGACAAACCCGAAAAATCCATATGGGGAAAGCAAATTAATGATGGAAAAAATGATGAAGTGGTGTGACAATGCCTATGGGATGCGTTATGTAGCCTTACGTTACTTTAATGTGGCAGGTGCAAAAGAAGATGCTAGCATCGGTGAAGACCACACACCGGAAACACATTTAGTTCCGATTATTTTACAGGTTGCTTTAGGCCAACGAGATCATTTAACCATTTTTGGCGATGATTATGATACGCCAGACGGGACTTGTATTCGCGACTATGTCCATGTAGAAGATTTAGCAGATGCGCATATTTTGGCTTTAAAATATTTACAAGCAGGAAATACCAGCAATTTCTTCAATTTAGGTTCAAATAATGGCTACTCTGTAAAAGAAATGCTGGATGCTGCACGCTTAGTGACGGGCAAAGAAATTAAAGCTTTAGTAGGCCCACGTAGAGCCGGTGATCCAAGTCGTTTAGTTGCTTCTAGTGACAAAGTTAAAGAAACTTTAGATTGGAATCCAAAATATACAGATATTAAAAAAATTATTGAAACTGCTTGGAATTGGCATGTTAGTCATCCAAATGGTTATGGAGATAAATAAGCGGAGGAATAGACATGTCAATCAGTCAAGTTGTGACAGATTTTATTAGTTTAGCCATTCAATCTGGTGGTTGGATGGACTTGGATCGAATTTATTTAGAAAATAAATTATTGGCTTTAATCGGTGAAGATGTATTAACAGAAAGAAAAGTTCGGGTGGTTACTGAGAACAGCCTTGATTTGCTGGAAAAATTATTAGCTCAAGCACTTGAGAACCAATTGATAGCTGATATCCCGGCAGAACGAGATATTTTAGAAGCTCAAATCATGGACTTGCTAACGCCACCACCATCAGTGGTAAATGCTTATTTTGCCCAATACTACTCAAAAGATCCAAAAATTGCGACTGACTATTTTTATCAATTAAGTCGTGACAATAATTATATTAAGACTCGGGAAATTGCTCAAAATATTATTTTTCCTACTGAAACAGACTACGGTACCATAGAAATCACCATTAATTTGTCGAAACCAGAAAAAGATCCAAAACAAATTGCTGCTGAAAGAAATGCAGTCAAAGTCGATTATCCAAAATGTTTATTATGTATGGAAAATGAAGGATATAAAGGTCGTCTAAATTATCCTGCTCGAACAAATCACCGGATTATTCGAATGAATTTAGATGGAGAGTCTTGGGGCTTACAATATTCTCCATATGCTTATTATGATGAGCATTGCATTATTTTGTCGGAAGAACATCGTCCGATGAAAATTAACCAAGCAACCTTTACACGACTGTTGAAAATTGTTGAAGTCTTGCCTCACTATATGGTGGGCTCTAATGCTGATTTACCAATTGTCGGAGGCTCGATTTTATCTCATGACCATTATCAAGGGGGGCGTCATACTTTTCCGATGGCGGTTGCTGAGATCGAACATGCTTTTAATTTAACAGGATTTCCTGAAGTAAATGCAGGGATCGTTAAATGGCCAATGTCTGTAATTCGATTAATCAGTAAAAATTCTCAAGATTTAAGTCTAGCAGCAGATTATGTTTTAAAACAATGGCAAAAATATACGGATTCCACGGTGGAAGTTGTTGCTGAAACAGCTGATGGCGTTCAACATCATACCATCACACCGATTGCGCGAAAGGTCGATGAGGTCTTTCAAATTGATTTAGTCTTACGGGATAATAATGTTTCAGAACAATATCCTGACGGGATTTTTCATCCTCATCCTGATGTTCAGCATATTAAAAAAGAAAATATTGGTTTGATCGAAGTAATGGGTCTAGCTATCTTACCACCTCGTTTGAAACCCGAATTAGCTGAGGTTGAAAAGTATTTATTAGATCAACCCAATAAAATCTCTGAATATCATATTGCCTGGGCAGATAACCTGAAGCAAGAAAAAGAAATCACCACAGAAAATGTAGAAAAAGTTGTTCAAGAGGCAGTTGGTCAGGTTTTTGCACGTGTCTTAGAAGACGCAGGTGTCTTTAAGCGGAATGAAAAAGGGCAAAATGCTTTTAAAAAATTTACTGATTCTTTGTAGGGGGAGAAAATATGGCAACAATTCGTGATATTGCCAAACAAGCCGGTGTTTCACCAGCCACAGTCTCTCGTGTATTAAATTATGATGCGACCTTATCTGTCGGTGAGCAAACAAAAGCTAAAATTTTTGCCACGGCAGAGGAATTGAACTATACCAAACACAAACGCCCAAGTAAAAAAGAAGCGACCGTCATTCGTTTGCTCCAATGGTATGACAGTCAAGAAGAATTGGCAGATTTATACTATTATTCGATTCGAATGGGGATTGAGAAAAAAGCAGAAGAGCTGAATATCCAGTTATTGAGAGAGTCTTTTGAACAGTTATCAGAAACAGTTGTAAATGGAACCATTGCAGTGGGAAAATTTGATACAGAGCAGATTCAAAAATTAAAAAAACTGGATGACCATTTGTTGCTCGTTGATTTTGATGGGACTGCAGCAAATGTTGATTCTATTATTGTTGATTTTGAAGCAAGTATTGGAAAACTACTGGCCTTCTTCCAAGAAAAATCATTTAAACATGTGGCTATTTTAAGTGGCAAGGAATATACAAAAGGTAGCCAGCAAGAAATTCCCGATCCCCGATTGAAGTTTTTTAAAGCTTCAAGTACTCAGCAAAATTTATTAGCTGATTATATCGTTGCTGATCATTTTTCCGTTGAGGCAGGAAAAAAAGCCATCAAACTATTTTTAAAGGAAAAAAGAGCTATTCCTGAAGTGTTTTTTTGTGCTAGTGACGCATTAGCGATTGGTGCGATGCAGGCGTTAAAGAAAAAAGGTTATCTCATTCCAAAAAACGTTTCAATTGTTGGTTTTAATGACATCAGTGTGGCGCAATATTTATCACCACCGTTAACAACGATTAAGGTTGAAACTGATTGGATGGGCGAATTAGCAGTAACAACTATGTTAGAAAATATTAAAGAGCCGCCACCAGTTTCTCGTAAAATTATGTTAAGTACAAAATTAATAATAAGAGATTCAGTCAGCTAATCTTTAAAAGCAAAGTAGTTCAGTCTGCTTTGCTTTTTTGGTGAAACACAGAGGCTATAACCAAAAACTATTTTATGTTAAACTATCGTTATCTTAAAAAAGCGAGGAAAGAAAATGAAAGTTTTAGCCATGGATACATCTAACCAAGCCTTAACAGTTGCGGTAGTGGTAGATGATCAAGTCATTGCTAATTTCCAATTAAATAAAAAAACCAACCATAGTTTAACTTTGATGCCTGCTATTGAGGCAGTTATGAAAGCCAGTGATTTAGTTCCAGCTGATTTGGATCGAATCGTGGTGGCAAAGGGACCAGGGTCATATACTGGTATTAGGATTGCCGTAACAACTGCAAAAACATTGGCCAAAACGTTAGATATTGAATTGGTAGGGGTATCAAGTTTGGCTGGAATTGCAGCAAATATTCTAACGGATGAATTGATTGTACCGATCTTTGATGCCCGTCGAAATAATGTTTACGCGGGAATTTATCAATGGCAAGACAATAAGCTGACAAATGTATTACCAGACCAACATATTCCTCTGCCTGAGTTATTAAATAAATTACAACAAAAAGCTATTTTTGTGGGGGAAGCTGAAAAGTTCTTGTCAGACATTCAAACGATGATTCCTGACGCAAAAGTTACAATAAGTCAGTTGAATTTACCTAGCGGCGCAGTCTTGGCCAAATTAGCAGAGGACTTTTTGCCGGAAAACAATATTGATGGTTTTGTTCCAGCCTATTTAAAACGTGTAGAAGCAGAAGAAAAATGGTTAGCTACCCATGAAGCAGGCAGTGACTATGTTGAAAAAGTTTAGCGGATTTTTAAGAAGTTTAATTTACGGACAACAGCCAAACTTTACGCCAAAAGAAGTTATCATAAACAATGAAACTTTTTTTGTGAGAACGATGAAAAATAGCGATGTATCAATGGTTATTGAATTGGAAAAAGATGTTTACGCTGGTTTTGCTCCGTGGAGTAAAAGTGCCTTTATTTCTGAAATTTATTCTCCAATGATTCATCTATATTTGTGTGTGTTCAAAGAAAGTGAGCTGGTAGCTTTTATTGGTAGTCGGGTCATGTCTGGAGACAATCATATTACAAATGTTGCAGTTAAACCAAGCTATCAAAATAAAAAGATTGGCGGCTATTTATTGGCAGAAACAGAAAAATTTGCACGATCTTATCACTGCCAAACGATGTCATTAGAAGTGCGGGCATCAAATCATGCGGCCCAAAGACTTTATCGTCGTTTTGGTTTTGATTTGGCTCAGGTTCACGTAAATTATTATACAGAAGACCAAGAAGACGCTTTGGAAATGGTGAAAAAAATAGATGATTAAGGATGAAGTACCACAAATAGTCTGGGATATTTGCCAAACTGCATACGAATACGGTAGTCCATGGCAGATCCGTGATTTCGAAAGTGACTTAGCACTTGACCACAGTCATTATTTTTTTGCCGGCAATGATCTGTCAGAGGCATTTTTAAGTATCCACCATGTTTTAGATGAGATTGAAATTACCAATATTGCCACTAAACAAAAGGGCTTAGGCAGTGAACTATTGAAGAAACTAATTGAGTTTGCAGAGTCGCAACAAGTCAAAACTATTTTTTTAGAAGTAAGAGAGTCAAATCTTCAGGCACAAAACTTTTATTTAAAAAAAGGTTTTGAGAAAATTGGTCAGCGGAAAAATTATTATCATCAACCCACGGAAAATGCGGTATTGATGGCCTTAAAGGTAGGAAAAGAAAATGGATAGAGAATTAATATTAGCAATCGAAAGTAGCTGTGATGAAACCAGTGTCGCAGTAATTGAAAATGGCAATCAAATTTTATCAAATATTGTCGCATCGCAAATTAATAGCCATAAACGTTTTGGCGGAGTCGTACCAGAAGTGGCTAGTCGTCATCATGTGGAACAAATTACTCTTTGCTTAGAAGATGCACTGACTGAAGCAAAGGTAACAGCAAAAGATCTATCAGCAGTTGCGGTAACGTATGGTCCTGGTTTGGTTGGGGCATTATTAATAGGCTTAAGTGCTGCTAAAGCTTTTGCTTGGGCGAACAATTTACCACTGATTCCAGTAAATCATATGGCGGGACATATTTATGCAGCAAAATTAGTTAAACCCTTGAATTTCCCGTTGATGGCTTTATTAGTCAGCGGTGGTCATACTGAATTGGTTTACATGGCAAAAGATGGTTCTTATGAAATTATTGGTGAAACACGAGATGATGCTGCCGGAGAAGCTTATGACAAAGTTGGACGGGTGTTGGGTTTAAGCTATCCTAGCGGTCGTGAAATCGATCAATTGGCGCATCTTGGAAAGGATACTTATCATTTTCCTCGTGCCATGTTAAAAGAAGACAATTATGATTTTAGCTTTAGCGGACTGAAAAGTGCCTTTATAAATTTAGTACATAATGCCGAACAACGAAATGAAATATTAATTAAAGAAGACTTGGCCGCTAGTTTTCAAGCTAGTGTAATCGAAACGTTGGTGACTAAAACTTTACGGGCTTGTACCGAATATGATGTAAATCAATTGGTTCTAGCCGGTGGCGTTGCAGCTAATCAAGGCTTAAGAGAGAAATTTAGTCAAGAAATTGCTGAATATTTTCCTGAATTAGACTTTGTTGTACCACCTCTACGTTTGTGTGGCGATAATGCAGCCATGATTGGTGCTGCTGCTGAAATCGAAATGCAACAACAACAGTTTGCAGCTATGGACTTAAATGCTGACCCAAGTTTGGCTTTTGAACACATCTAATTTAAGAATCGTCGAAAAATATTCGACGATTCTTTATTTTGCTTGAAATTTGCAAAAACATCAGGTAAAATGAATAAAAATAAATTTTAAATGAATATTTTGATTAAATATTCACGCGGAGGTAGTTTATGTATTCAATATTTCAAGGGAAAAGTTTCTTAAAAGAATTGGATTTTAACCAGGCAGAGCTGAATAATTTGATAGATTTCGCAGCTCATTTAAAGCACTTGAAACAACAAAATATCCAACACCATTATTTAGCAGGAAAAAATATTGCTTTACTATTTGAAAAAACGTCCACTAGAACCCGCGCGGCTTTCACTACAGCAGCGATTGATTTAGGTGCGCATCCAGAGTTTTTAGGAAAAAATGATATTCAATTAGGAAAAAAAGAATCGGTTGCCGATACAGCAAAGGTTTTAGGCAGTATGTTTGATGGGATTGAATTCCGAGGCTTTTCACAAGCAGTTGTGGAAGATTTAGCTAAGTATTCAGGGGTACCGGTATGGAATGGTTTAACAGATGATTGGCATCCTACTCAAATGTTAGCCGATTTTTTAACCATTAAAGAACAATTTGGAACTTTAGAGAATCTTACTTTGGCTTATGTTGGAGATGGTAGAAATAATGTTGCTAATTCTTTATTAATTACCGGAGCAATTTTAGGTGTAAATATTCATATCGTCACACCTGAAAGTTTATATCCGAAAGAGGAATTAATTGCTTTAGCAGAAAAAACGGCAGCTCAATCCGGTGCAAAAATTCTGATTACAGCAGATATTGATGAAGGTGTTTCAGGAGCAGATGTGATTTATACTGATGTGTGGGTATCTATGGGTGAAGAAGACAATTATCAAGAACGGATTGATTTGTTATTGCCTTATCAGGTGAACCAAACATTGATGAATAAAACGAAAAATAATAAAACTATCTTCTTACATTGCTTACCAGCTTTTCATGATTTAAATACGGAAGTAGCTTTAGAAATCAAAGAAAAATATGGCTTGAGCGAAATGGAAGTCACTGATGAAGTCTTTAATGCGCCATATGCTCATCAATTTGAACAAGCAGAGAATCGAATGCATACGATTAAAGCGGTGATGGCTGCAACTTTAGGAAATTTATTTATTCCGAAAGCATAATTGACTAGCCAGATGGAAAAATATTTGATAAGATGAGTTCAAATATTTATTTCATCGTAGAAAAAGAATTGTTTATCGGAAATTTTTAGCGAGTCTGGGTTAGTGAAAGCCAGATAAATGGAAGGTAAAGATCGCACTTTTGAGATGAAACGGCAGCTACCGTTATAGAAAAGTAGGTCGTTTTACGACAATAAGAGTGGTACCGCGGGAATTCTCGTCTCTGATGTTTTTACATCAGGGACTTTTTTTGCGTTTAAGGGAGGAAACAGGAATGAATAATAAAGAAATCGTAGCAAAAGCATTACAAGCAGCAATTGGTGATGAATTATCTTATGATCAAATCGTTAATTTTTTAGAAAAACCGAAATCAGCCGACCATGGAGATGTAGCATTTCCAACTTTTGCCTTAGCTAAAATTTTTAGAAAAGCGCCACAACAAATTGCAGCAGACATCGCTGAGAAAATTGATTCAACTGATTTTGAAAAAATTGAAGTTGTCGGACCTTATTTAAACTTCTTTATGAACAAAACAGTTATTAGTCAAGCCGTTTTAAAAGAAGTAGTTGCTAACGGGAATCATTTTGGTGACAGCAATATTGGTAATGAAAACAATGTCACGATTGATATGTCTTCGCCAAATATTGCCAAACCAATTTCGATGGGCCATCTACGTTCAACAGTTATCGGGAATTCAATTAGTTTGATTTTAGCAAAAATTGGTTATCAACCAGTAAAAATCAATCATTTAGGAGATTGGGGAACTCAATTCGGTAAATTAATTGTTGCCTATAAAAAATGGGGATCTGCTGAAGCCGTTAAGGCTGCGCCAATTACCGAGTTATTGCGTTTGTATGTTGAGTTTCATGAAAGAGCTGAGACAGAACCGGTATTAAATGACGAAGCACGAGCTTGGTTTAAAAAACTAGAAGAAGATGATGCAGAAGCCTTAGAGTTATGGCAATGGTTTAGAGATGAATCATTAAAAGAGTTTAATAATATTTATGATATGTTAGGTATTACCTTTGATTCTTTCAACGGTGAAGCTTTTTATAATGACAAAATGGCTGAAGTAGTAACTATGTTGGAAGAAAAACATTTATTGAAAGAAGATCAAGGGGCAGAAATTGTTGATCTTGAAGCATATAATTTAAATCCAGCTTTGATTAAAAAATCTGATGGTGCAACTTTGTATATCACTCGCGACTTAGCAGCAGCGATTTATCGCAAACGGACTTACAACTTTGAAAAATCTTTATACGTCGTTGGAAACGAACAAACCGTTCACTTTAAGCAATTAAAAGCAGTTTTAAAAGAAATGGGCTTTGATTGGTCTGATAATATGGAACATATAAAATTTGGTCTAATTACTAAGGATGGTAAAAAATTATCTACTCGTAAAGGGAAGATTGTTTTACTGGAAGAAGTTTTGAATGAAGCAAAAGACTCGGCGTTACAACAAATTGTTGAAAAAAATCCTGATCTGCCAAATAAAGAAGAAGTAGCTCATCAAGTCGGTGTTGGAGCTGTAATTTTCCATGATTTGAAAAATGATCGCTTAAATAATTTTGATTTTGACTTAAAAGAGGTCGTTCGTTTTGAAGGGGAAACAGGGCCATATGTACAATATACACACGCGCGGGCAATGACAATTTTAGAAAAAGCCAACTTTAAGCCAGATGCGAAAGTGAGTTATCAATTAAATGACGCTGATAGCTGGGAAATCATCAAACTATTACAAACTTACCCAGAAACAGTCACTCAAGCTGCGGATCAGTATGAGCCATCAGTTATTGCAAAACATGCGATTAAATTGGCGCAAGCCTTTAATAAATATTATGCCCATACAAAAGTATTGGTAGAAGATCAAGGAAAAGAAGCACGTCTTGCTTTAGTTTATGCGGTAACAGTAATCTTGAAAGAAGATTTAAGATTGCTAGGCGTAGAAGCGCCTAACAAAATGTAATTTTTTAACGGAGATTAGTGTCTCCGTTTTTTTTTCCCGCAAATTTTCATATAACTGTCAAGACACCTAATGGTTGTGTTATAATTAACAGGCAATTATCAAAATATTTTGAATGAAAAGAGGGAAAAGAGTGAAATTTTTACGGGGATTATTTGTATTAGCTTTTTTGGGCGTTTTAGCAGGTTGTGGCAATGGTAGTGAAACGTCGAAATCTGATAATCAAGGAGATAGTGGGAAAATTGCTTTGGTTCTCGGCTTTGGCGGTGTGGATGATCGTTCTTTCAATCAAGCTGGCTGGGAAGGTCTAGAAGCTTGGGGTAAAGAAAAAGGATTGACTGAGAAAAAAGATTTTACTTATATTGAAACCAATGAACCAGCAGACAATAGTACAAATATTGCCAATGCAGTCGAAAATGGATTTCAAACCATTATTAGTTTGAGTTATTTACAAGCCGATGCCATTAAAGAAGCGGCTGAACAAAATCCGAGTTTAAATTTTGCTTTAGTAGATGGTGAAGTGGAAGATGTTGATAATGTAGTGTCAGCTACCTTTAATGATCAAGAAAGTGCGTATCTAGCCGGATTAGCGGCAGCTTATTCAACTACAACAGATCAAGTCGGGTTTATCGGCGGTATGGAAGGGCCAGTCATTGCACGTTTTGAAAAAGGTTTTGAAGCCGGTGTTGCTGCTGGCGCAGAAGCGTTAGAAAAAGAAATTACTGTTAATAGTCAATATGCTGCTTCGTATGATGCGCCTGATCGGGGGAAAGCAATTGCTGCTTCAATGTATGAAGCTGGAGCCGATATCATTTATCAAGCAGCTGGTAGCACTGGTGCTGGTGTTTTCCAAGAAGCAAAGGCCCGCAACGAAAATAATCAAGATCAAAAAGTTTGGGTAATTGGTGTTGATCGTGATCAATCTGATGAAGGAGATTACGAGATGGCTGATGGTAGTACAGGAAATTTCTGCCTGACTTCAACTAAAAAGAATGTTGGCTCAGCGGTTGAAGAAATTGCTAATTATTCCTATACCGACAAATTTCCTGGTGGAAAACTTTTGACTTTTGGTCTTAAAGAAGACGGTGTTGATTTAACTGATGGGCAATTAGATGAAGAAACGTTAACTGCCGTAAATGCTGCCAGAGAAAAAATAATTAGTGGTGAACTAATTGTTCCAGAAAAATAAATCAAAGGGCTGTGACGAATTTCGTCATAGCCCTTTGATTATGGGGAATTATATTGCTAATTATTTACGTTGCAACTGAAATGTTTAACCAAACAATTTTATTTTTTGATTCTCTTTTGCCAAATACTCAACTAGTTCATCAAGATTTTTTACGCATAAATCCGCTCCCCAATGGTGAAATTGGTCCTCTAAATTCACGATCAAGCGCTGTTTTTGTCGTACATCCAAAGCTTCATATTCTGCTTGCGACAAGCCCATTTCCGAACTGCCCTCAATCACTGCTACAGTAAATACGCCGGCATTTTTTCCTTCTTCAATATCTGAGCGAGTATCGCCGACCTTTACTACTTCTTTTAAGGAAAGATTTTTAAAGTGTTGCATATTCTGATAAATCATATAAGGATAAGGTCGACCTAAATTTTCTACCTCATCGGGTGTAACAATAAAATCTGGCGAATAACCTTGTTTTTGCGCTTCTGCGGCTACGATTTCCATCATTTGACGGGTGTAGCCAGTGGTAGAGCCGATGTTAAAACCTTCTTGCTTTAAAGCCTCCATGACTTGCAATGTTTCTGGTTTTAATTGGGAATTTGCTGCTAGATCGCTAAATAAATATTTTTCAAAAGCTGCATAAATAATTGCCACATCTTTTTCAGTAGGCAGTTTTTGATAATGGGCTAGCCATTGCTCTTGTACTTTTTGACTATTGATAAGTGTCCGAGTGTGGTCTATTTTTAATTGCCCCATTGGTTCACGAATTTCTGGGTTGGTTAATTCTATCTTGTGTTCGATAAATGCTTTTTTAAAGGCATTGACTGGAGCCATACAACCATAGTCAACTGTGGTTCCAGCCCAATCAAAAATAACTGTATTAAATGACATTTGCAACCTCCTGATAAGTAGCGATAACTTCAGTTAATTTTTGGATATCTGTGGGATAAATTTCACCAATATTGCCGATTCTAAAACAATCTATTTGGCTGATTTTCCCAGGATAAATCACAAAACCATGATCTTTTAAATGCTGATAAAAATTGGTGAACGAGAAATTTTTTGTTGGAAACATGAAGGAGGTAATAAACGGTCCTTGATGCTCCGATAAGTAGCTCTCATACCCAAGATCAGCCATATTTTCTCTTAATAACTGATTGTTGGCCAAATAACGTAAATGTCTTTGGTTGATGCCGCCTTCCTTTCTTAGTTCTTTTAAAGCTTCCAAAAAGGCTAACACTGTATGGGTGGGAGAAGTGAATCGCCATTTACCATCTTTTTCCATCACTTGGTATTGATCATACAAATCTAGTGAAAGTGTCCGAGCATGTTTTTTTCGTTTCTCCAAAGCTATTTTTTTAGCAATTACAAAAGAAAATCCTGGCACCCCTTGAATACATTTATTGCTACTGGAAACCAAGAAATCAATCTTTAAAGCAGCTACGTCTAATTCAATTCCTCCAAAACTAGACATGGCATCAACAATGAAGAGTAAATTGTTTTCTTTTGCCACTTTTGAAATTTCTGTTAAAGGATTCAATATTCCAGAAGTTGTTTCACTATGGACGATGGCTAAAGCTGAAATTTCTGGATAGCTGATTAAAATGTTTTCAATATCCTTTGCTCTTGGCACTTCATTTTCATTGACTTCGTAGACATAATAACTTAATCTGTGACGCTCTGCCATTTGAACCATGCGGTGACCATAGGCACCATTTACACAAATTAATACCGTATCTGTGGGTGCAATGACTGAACTTAATACAGATTCAACACCAAAACTGCCACTTCCCTGCATCAAAACCGTTGTGTATTCAGCTGATGTGACATGGGCCAGTTGCAATAATTCTTGGCGAATCGTTTGTGTGATTTCTTTATATTCTTGATCCCAAGTACAATGATCAACTAACATGGCTTGCTTAACACTGTCAGAAGTGGTTAAAGGACCCGGGGTTAATAATTTATAATTCATAAATGAAACTCCTAATCAATTAATTTTTGATGTTCTGCTAAAAGCTCTGCAGTTAATGTTTGTGGAAAAATTTTATTTTTTGCTGCGGTATCTAAGTCTTGGTTTTCTTCACCTTGATAAAGGGGACTTGGATAAATTTCCAACAGATTATTACGACCTTTAGTTAAAATTGTATTTAGCATTTTTTGTGCTTTTGGATTGGTAGCTTCACCTTTGTCAACTAAAGCCAGTGATTCTGTTAAGCTATAAGTTCCTTCGGTTGGTTCAACGTAATCAATCGGCAAACCTTCGTTTTTATCTTTAACTGCTTGATGTCTTAAGCCAAAACCAATAGCTACTTCGCCTAAACGAACTTTTTTAATTGGTCCCGAACCGGAAGCTTCTAGATGATCGCCGGTATTTTTATAAATGTCTGCTAGAATTTCTTTGGCTTCTTTTTCACCATAGTTATCGATTAGCGCTTGGAATAATAACCATGCAGTTGAAGATTGTTTAATATCAGAAATTGACAAAGCACCTTTATAAACAGGTTTTGCTAAATCTTTTAAACTAGCAGGAATAGGTAATCCTTTTTCTTTTAACGCTTCCGTATTATAAAAAATTGTTCCTTCTTGAACCGTAAATGGCGCTGTATAATTTGGAATTGTGTCTAAAGGCTCTAAGGTTGTATTGACTGGTTTGAACATTTTTTTACTATCTTGTGCACTCGTTAAATAAAAAGTACTCATAGTCACTAAATCAGCTTCAATATTTGTCCCTTCAGATAGCATTTTGCTACCTAATTCTGAAGTACCAAAAGACTGTAAAACATACTGATCTTGATAACCATTTTGATCCAAGACATTTTTAATTACTTCGACCGGTTCTTCATCGGCATTAGTGTAAATCACTACTTTGTCGTCTTGTGGATCTTTTTCTGCTTGCGAGCTGCTGCAAGCGCCGAATAATAATGCTGAAATAGTGAGTCCAATTGCTACGAGTGTTTTCTTTTTCATTTGTTAAGCTCCTTTTTATTAATTGAATCGTTCCCTGTACTAAAATATTAATTATTAATATAGAAAGTGAAAGGAAGAATATATCGTTAAAGCGACCGAAATGTTGAAGTTCTTTCAACTTAGCCGTCATAACCATTGTATTGGCACTAGTTAAGAAAATTAGCGCTGAAATTGTTACCATACCGTTAACAAAGTAATAACTAAACATATCTAATAAAGTGATTTTTGAATTGGGAATCAACACGCGCCGGATGGTGGTTAACCAAGAATCGCCCATTAATCGTCCGGTATTCTCCCAATTCTGATTCATTTTTTGCAAGCCATCTTTAGCCATCTGATAAGGAGTAGCAAAATAGTGAACCATTGTGACAAAAATTAAAATTGGTAAACCATTGTGTAAAGCTGTTCCACTAAATAGTAGTAAATAAGCAATCCCTAAAACCATTCCAGGAATTGAGTTAGTTACTGTTGCGAAACTATCAATTAATTGATTCAACTTATTAGGCTTTTCCCGTGCAGTAAATAAGGCTGCCGTATAAGCTAAAATAGTTCCAAAAATCGCAGTTAACCCTGCAACCAATAAAGAGTTTTTTAAAGTCAGCAATAACGTTTGGTCTTGCCTGAATACTGTAAAGTGCGCCATGGTCGGTACTAAATCGTATGGCCACATTTTTACGAAAGGAATAATCAGTAAAACGGCGAAAATTCCTAGTATGAATACATTCGTAAGTAAAAACATGCTTGCAAAAAAGCAATCCCGAATTTTATTTTCACGGATATTCTTTTGGGCAGTCTGGTCAAAAGCGACCACTTTCTTTTGCAGTCGATTTAAAATATAAATGCTAATAATAGAAGGTAATAGCATTGTTAAAGCAATCATGGCACCATATTGAAAATTCGGAATCGTCCCCATAAAACCCTCATACAATAAGGTAGTAATAAAAGGTGTCTGACCTGCCAAAGCTGTTGGGATACCAAAATCAGTAAAACTCATAAAAAACCCTTGCAAGAAAGCCACCACAATCACTGGTAGCATGGGTTGTAGAATCGTATTTTTAAGAGATTGCCAAATATTATCTTGCATTAATCTAGAAATAATAAATAAACGGGTATCCAAATAACGCATCGAATTATTCATTAGTAAAAATAAAGGTGGCAAGATATAGATAATAAATCCAAGAACTACACCTGAAGGACCATAAATTGAAAAATAGTGATGCAGATATTTCCCCCAAAGTCCTTGTGTGCCAAAAGCATAGATCAGGACAAAGCCATAGGTGATTGTTGGCATCAGCATTGGTAGCTGCAATACGTGACTTTGACTCTTTAAAAAGCGTTGATTGATACCGGTAAAATTATTTCCATAAGCTAATAAAAAGGCCAATAATGTCGCAATAGTGGCTGCTAAAATTGAAAAGAATAAACTATTTGCAAAAGCAACTTGCCAATCTTGGTTAAAGACTGCCAGAAACACTGTCCAATTATCTTTTCCTTCAAAAGGGAAAGCAGTAAAGAAAATGGATCCCACGGGTAAAAACAAAAATAGAAGAAAGAATCCAGTTAAGAGTATTTTTAAGCTTGTTTGTAAATTCAATTTATTCATAAGACATTCCCTGCGCCTGTCGGAATAGTTGCTGAATATTCTGCTGTTTTAAAGTTAATTGTTGAATGATGAACTCTTCAACAAATCGATTACTTGTTTGCGTAATAATTTCTGCTGGTGTACTACATTGAGCAATGGTGCCTTCGTCTAGGACAACAATTTTGTCGGACATAGTCATGGCTTCTTCTGGATCATGGGTGACGATGATGACCGTTAAATTTAGTTTTTTGGCGATTTCTTGGATTTTTTGCTTGATTGATTCCTTTATCACGCCATCTAAAGCAGAGAGAGGTTCATCTAACAGTAGGATTTCTGGTTTGGTCATTAAAGTACGGCCTAAAGCAACCCGTTGTTTTTGTCCGCCAGATAATTGTTGGATGGGTTTGTTTAAATGAGGCGATAAATTCAATAAATCAACCAATTCATTTATCTCGTTTTGGGGAACTTGTTTTTTCTTACAACCATAAGTTAGATTTTGATAAGCCGTTAAATTTGGAAATAAAGCATAGTCCTGAAACACGATATTAAAAGGACGCTTTTCCATCGGGACAGTGGTTATATCTTGGTTGTTAAAAAACAATTGTCCTTCTGTTGCTTGATCTAAACCTAAAATAATATTTAGTAAGGTTGTTTTGCCAGAACCAGATTGTCCTAGAATTGAAACAATTTCACCAGTTTCTATAGTTAAATTGATGTTTTTTAATACGGCTTGTTGATGAAAAGCTTTTGATAGATTCTTAATAACTAACACATGACTCACTCCTTTGATTTGAGTCTAGCGAAACAGTATTAAGTTCTGATCAACTTCATGAAAAATATAAATAAAGATTGTGATTAACTGATTGAGATTGTAAATTTTAAGTAAATAAAAAACTGGAAGTAAACAAAAATTTGTTTACTCCCAGTATTTTTTTTAAAGTTTATGGTTGGTTGGATCGGTTAAAAATTGTTGGACATGTTCGGCATCTTTTTCTGTCCGTGAAATAATAAAAATGGTATCATAACTCGCCATTGTGGACACAACCAATGGATTATTTAGTTCATCTAAAACCGCAGCAACTAAATTGGCATTATCAGGCAAGGTAGTTACAATGGTCATGAATTGTACACGATCTACGTTAACGATGATTTCTTGTGACATCTTAATCAGTCGTTTCATCTCATCGTCTTCAGAAGGTTCAGGATTTTCTTGGAACAACTTAAACTGTGGCTGTCCAGTGTCATCAATAGTTTTGACAATTTTTAAATCACGAATGTCACGAGAAATGGTCGCTTGTGTCGCATGAATCCCTTCTTGATTTAATAAAGCCATTAATTCATTTTGGTTCCGAATGGGATTTTCTACAATGATTTTTTTAATTAAATTATGTCGATCAATTTTACGCATAAAAATTCTCCTAATTAAATTTTATGCACTAATTATAGCAGAACATTGTAAAAATATTTATAAATATTAGTTTCATCTGGGAAAATTATAAGAAAGAGAAAAAGTTGCTTTTCCCATTAGCCTACTGTATAATATTAAATTGTGTGTAGGAGACTACAGGCAAAAATCCACATCGTGATTAGATTATTTTTAAGGTGCTTTCTAATTAGAGAGTTTGAAAATGAGCTTTAAAAATCACGAGAGGAAAAAAACCAAAAACGGAGGAACACAAATGTCAGTATTATCTATGAAACAATTGTTAGAAGCCGGCGTACACTTTGGTCACCAAACACGTCGCTGGAACCCAAAAATGAAGAAATATATCTTCACAGAAAGAAATGGTATCTACATCATTGACTTACAAAAAACAGTCAAATTAGTAGATGCAGCTTACGATTACATGAAAAATGTTGCTGAAGATGGCGGCGTTGCATTATTCGTAGGAACTAAAAAACAAGCCCAAGAAGCAATTAAAGAAGAAGCTATCCGCTCTGGTCAGTACTTTGTAAACCACAGATGGTTAGGTGGAACTTTAACTAACTGGGATACTATCCAAAAACGTATCGCTCGTTTGAAACAAATCAATGCAATGGAAGCTGAAGGAACTTTTGAAGTCTTACCTAAAAAAGAAGTTGCTGGTTTGAACAAACAACGTGAACGTTTAGAAAAATTCTTAGGCGGTATCGCTGATATGCCTAGAATTCCTGATGTAATGTACATCGTGGACCCTCGTAAAGAACGTATTGCTGTGCAAGAAGCACACAAATTAAATATCCCAATCGTTGCAATGGTGGATACAAACTGTGATCCAGATGAAATCGATGTAGTTATCCCTTCAAATGATGATGCAATTCGCGCCGTGAAATTAATCACTGCAAAAATGGCTGACGCATTTATCGAAGGTAACCAAGGCGAAGATCAAATTGGTGCTGAAGATTTCGCAACAGAAGCTGGCGAACAAGCAACTTCAATCGAAGAAATCGTTGAAGCAGTAGAAGGCGACAACGCTACTACTGAATCAGCAGAATAATTTTGTAGCTTTAGCTGCTTCAAAGGTAAGGCTTTGAAGCAGCTTTTTTAGAAAAATTAGAGGAGGACCATTTAAAATGGCAAACGTAACAGCTAAATTAGTAAAAGAATTACGCGATATGACAGGCGTAGGTATGATGGATGCTAAAAAAGCATTAGTAGAAGTAGAAGGCGACATGGACAAAGCTGTAGATTTTTTACGGGAAAAAGGAATGTCTAAAGCAGCTAAGAAAAATGATCGTATTGCAGCTGAAGGTTTAGCTTCAGTCGCAATCAACGGAAATTTTGCAGCAATTGTTGAAGTAAACTCAGAAACTGACTTTGTTTCAAAAAATGAAAAATTCCAAAACTTAGTAGCAGAAATCGCTAATTTAGTAGCTGAACATAAACCAGCTGATTTAGATGCAGCAATGGCTCTTAAAGCTTCAAATGGTACAATTTCTGAAGAATTAATCGAAGCAACACAAGTAATTGGTGAAAAAATCAGCTTCCGTCGTTTTAAAGTTTTAGAAAAAGCTGACAATGCTGCTTTCGGTGGTTACTTACACATGGGCGGTCGTATCGCTGTATTAACTGTTTTAGATGGTACAACTGACGAAGCGATTGCTAAAGATGTAGCAATGCATGTGGCAGCAATTAATCCTCGTTATGTAAACGAAAGCCAAATTCCAGCTGAAGAGTTAGAACATGAAAAATCAGTTTTAACTGAACAAGCTTTAAACGAAGGCAAACCTGAAAAAATCGTTGCGAAAATGGTTGAAGGCCGTCTAAACAAATTCAAAGCAGAAATTGCTTTAGTTGACCAACCATTCGTTAAAGATCCAGATATGACAGTTGAAAAATATGTTGAATCTAAAGGTGCTACAGTTAAAGACTTCGTTCGTTTTGAAGTTGGCGAAGGTATCGAAAAACGCGAAGATAACTTTGTTGAAGAAGTTATGAATCAAGTGAAAAAATAAAACTGTTTGAAAAAACAGGATTGGGAACGCATCTTTTGTGCGCTCCCTTTTTTTAAGCATAACTCAATAGGTTTCAGAGAAAATTTATGCTAAAATATGATTAGAGCAACTCTGGAGGTATGACAATGACAGAACCAAGATATCAACGCGTAGTATTAAAAATAAGTGGCGAAGCTTTAGCCGGCGATGAAAGATTTGGTATTAATCCACCAATTATCAAAGAAATCGTAGAAGAAATTAAAGAAGTTCACGAATTAGGTATCGAAATGGCAATTATTGTTGGTGGCGGAAATATTTGGCGTGGAAATGTAGGCGCACAGATGGGTATGGAACGTGCACAAGCAGATTATATGGGCATGTTGGCGACAGTGATGAATGCATTAGCGCTACAAGATGCGTTAGAAAATATTGGTGTACCAACCCGTGTACAAACATCAATCGAAATGCGTCAAATTGCCGAACCATATATTCGCCGTAAAGCAGAACGTCATTTAGAAAAAGGTCGGATTGTTATTTTTGCCGGTGGAACAGGGAATCCATATTTCTCTACTGACACTACTGCAGCATTACGTGCTGCTGAAATTGATGCAGATGTGATTTTAATGGCTAAAAATAATGTTGATGGTGTTTATTCAGCCGATCCTAAATTGGATGCAAATGCCGTTAAGTTCGATGAATTAACTCACTTAGATGTGATTGCTAAAGGATTGCAAGTAATGGATTCGACAGCAAGCTCTCTAAGTATGGATAATGATATTCCAGTCGTAGTTTTCAACTTAAACCAACCAGGTAATATTAAACGAGTTGTTTTGGGAGAAAATATCGGAACAACAGTGAGGGGGAAATAACATGGCAGATGCAGTCATGACAGAAGCAAAAGAAAAAATGAAAAAAGCTGAGGAAGCATTACAACGCCAACTTGGACAAATTAGAGCAGGTCGTGCAAATGCAAGCTTGCTAGATCGGATTACGGTTAATTATTATGGTGCACCAACACCGATTAATCAATTGGCTTCAATTACTATTCCAGAAGCACGGGTATTAATGATTACGCCTTTTGATAAAAGTACAATTGGAGATGTTGAAAAAGCTATTTTAGCTTCTGACATCGGTTTGAATCCAGCAAATGACGGCAATGTCATTCGTTTGGTGATTCCACAATTAACTGAAGAACGTCGTAAAGAATTGGCTAAAGATGTGAAAAAAGAAGCTGAAGGCGCAAAAATTGCTGTCCGTAATGTCCGCCGTGATGTAATGGAAACTTACAAAAAGCAACAAAA
Source organism: Enterococcus alishanensis (assembly GCF_019218635.1). Classification (GTDB taxonomy): domain Bacteria; phylum Bacillota; class Bacilli; order Lactobacillales; family Enterococcaceae; genus Enterococcus_A; species Enterococcus_A alishanensis. The sequence continues at coordinate 207,273 of NZ_JAHUZB010000002.1, forward strand.
AGCCAGTGAAATCACAGAAGATGATTTACGTAATCTAGAAAAAGATATTCAAGCATTGACTGATGCAAGTGTGAAAGAAATCGATAGTATTATCGCTGACAAAGAAAAAGAATTGCTAGAAGGCTAATTCATTGTAAATTTCTTAGAGGAGAGCAAGTTCTTTTCTCTAAGATTTTTTTATTTCTTGAAAAAAGCTAAATATGATTGGTTTGTCATAGGAAAAAGCTTATTTTATTGCTATAATTGCATGTGAATTAAAACGCAGTTAAGAGGAGGAAAAAAATGGTCTTACGATTTTTTCCGCAAAAAGAAAAATATACACCAGAAAAAAGTCAATTAACCTTTGATCCTAAACAAGCTATTCCTAAACATATCGCGATTATCATGGATGGAAATGGTCGTTGGGCTAAAAATCGCCGTTTACCAAGAGTTGCTGGCCATAAAGAAGGCATGGAGACGGTTAAGAAAATTACGAAGCATGCCAATCGTTTAGGGGTAAAAGTATTAACTTTATATGCGTTTTCAACTGAAAATTGGAAGCGTCCCGATGATGAAGTTAACTTTTTGATGCAATTACCTGTCGACTTTTTTGATACTTTTGTGCCAGAGTTAATTGAAGAAAATGTGCAGGTCCATGTTATGGGCTACGAACAATATTTACCGGCCCATACACAAGATGCTGTAAAGCGAGCTATCGAACAGACTGCTACAAACGATGGTCTGGTCTTAAATTTTGCCTTGAATTATGGCAGCCGGGCAGAAATTTTAACAGCTGTAAAAGGTATTGCCACGGAAGTGCAAAACAATCATTTAGCCGTTGAGGAAATTGATGAAACGGTTATGGGTAATCATCTAATGACTGGGTTTTTACCTGAAGATTTGCGAGATCCCGAATTAGTAATTCGTACCAGTGGTGAAGAACGAATCAGTAATTTCTTATTATGGCAGTTAGCCTATAGCGAATTATTTTTTACTAAAGCGTTGTGGCCAGACTTTGATGGGGAACATTTAGAAACCGCCATTGCTGATTTTCAAAAGCGAAACCGACGCTTTGGTGGACTAGACAAGGAGGAGAAAAAATGAGAACAAGAGTAATTACTGCAGTTGTAGCTTTAGCTATTTTTATTCCAATATTATATGTTGGCGGAATAGCAGTCGAAATCGCAGCTGCTGTTCTAGCAGGTGTCGGTGTTTATGAACTTTTTAGAATGCGACAGCTAGCGATCTTAAGCTTTGAAGGAGTATTAGCCATTCTCGGAGCAGTATTTTTAGTTTTTCCAATAAATAAATATCTTTCTTTCTTTGGAGATACAAGCAATTATTTATTATTCTATCTAACAGTGATGATTATTTTAGGATTTTCAGTCATTTCGAAAAATACCTATACTTTTGATGAAGCTGGTTTTCCAGTTTTAGTGAGTTTGTATGTGGGGATGGGTTTTCAAAATTTAGTTGTTGCTCGTTCAGCAGGATTAGCACTATTATTATTTGCCTTTTTTGTTGTTTGGGCGACTGATATCGGTGCCTATATGGTTGGTCGTAGATTTGGCAATCGGAAGCTATGGCCAGATATTTCACCAAATAAAACGGTAGAAGGTGCTTTAGGCGGAATTTTATCCGCAGTTGTTGTGGCAATCATTTTTGTTATCGCGATGCCGGGGATTTTCCAACATAATTTATTGACGATGATTATTTTTACAATTATCTTTTCAATTGTTGGTCAATTTGGTGATTTGGTAGAGTCAGCAATTAAACGGCATTACGGAGTAAAAGACTCAGGGAAAATTTTACCAGGTCATGGCGGCATTTTAGATCGTTTTGACAGTATGTTGTTTGTCTTTCCAATGATGCATTTACTTGGCATTTTTTAAACATAAATTTTGGAGCTATTAAGAAAGTTTTATTTCTTAATGGCTCTTTTTATAAATTTTTTTATCGGTGGATAAAGAAAGATAGGTCTTTTTTAATAAGTATGATAGACTAATAAACAAGAAAATCAGTGAAGGTAGAGGATTTTAATGCGTACAATTATTACGTTTTTGATTGTTTTTGGAGTGTTAGTGATTGTTCATGAATTTGGACATTTCTTTTTTGCAAAGCGAGCAGGAATTTTGGTTCGTGAATTTGCGATTGGTATGGGGCCAAAAATTTATGCTCATATGGGTAAAGATGGCACCACTTATACGATTCGTTTGCTACCAATTGGTGGTTATGTACGGATGGCGGGTTTGGAGGAAGAAGAAACAAACTTGACTCCTGGTATGCCACTTTCAGTTGAGCTGAGTCCTAAAGGTGAAGTACAGAGAATTAATGTTAGTAAAAAAATTCAGTTGCCAAATAGTGTACCAATGGAATTAATTGCTGCCGATTTAGTTGATGATTTAACTTTAAAAGGTTATGTTCACGGTGATGAGAGCCAAGAAGTCGTCTATCCTGTTAATCATGATGCAACTATCATTGAAGAAACTGGAACAGAAGTCCGAATTGCACCGAGAGATGTACAATTCCAATCAGCAAAATTAGGGTCAAGAATTTTAACAAACTTTGCTGGACCAATGAATAATTTTCTTTTAACGATTGTATTATTAATCGCGTTGGCCTTTATTCGTGGTGGCGTGCCAGTAACAAATACTAACCAAATTGGTACCGTTCAAGATAACAGTCCGGCAGAAGCTGCAGGTATAGCTGACGGGGATCGCATCTTATCGATTGATGGAGAAAAAATTAGTAGCTGGAATGATTTGACCGCTATTGTCACCCAAAATCCCGACAAAAAATTAACCATCGAATACAGTCATAATGGAAATAAAGAAACAACTACTTTAACTGCAAAAAGTGTCAAAAGTGGCAATGAAACCATTGGACAAATTGGTGTAACTAATGCCATGAAGACCGGAATTATCGATAAAATTGCCAGTGGTTTTACTGGAGCCTTTGCAATGGTTACCGGATTACTTTCTGCGTTAGGATCTTTATTCACAGGTTTTAGCTTAAATAAATTAGGTGGACCCGTCATGATTTATCAGTTGTCTTCTCAAGCAGCCAGTCAAGGAGTAGCTACGGTGATTAACTTAATGGCTTTCTTATCAATGAATTTAGGAATTGTTAATTTATTACCGATTCCAGCATTTGATGGTGGGAAAATTGTTTTAAACTTTATTGAAGGTATTCGCGGAAAACCGTTAGACCCTGAAAAAGAAGGCATGATCACGATGGTTGGATTTGCTTTTATTATGGTATTGATGGTTCTAGTAACTTGGAATGATATTCAACGTTTTTTCTTTTAAAAAAATTTAATGAAAGATGTGGCAGATATAATCGAGCCGCATCTTTTTGTTTTGTAATGCAAGAAATCGAAAAAAAAGTTATACTGAGAAGTACTTTAAAAAAAGTGAAGGAGATGTCAAGGTGTCTGAAAATCGCGAAATGTTTGAAAATTTATTACAACAAATTGAATTAGCTGATGAAGACCAGCAAAATTCTTTGATGCAAGAAGCAACGATTAAAGAAGTGGTAGTCCATCAAAATTCAAGAGTTTGGGAATTTTATATTCAAACACCTAAAATTTTACCGGCAGAATTATTTTTACGTTTTTATCATCATTTACAAATTGCCTTCAATCAAATTGCCAGTGTAAAACTACATATTGTTCCTTTAGAAAATAATTATGATGAAAAAATATTGCAAGCTTATTGGCAAATCGCGCTTAGAGAGCAAGATTGTGATACGCCATTAGTCAAACAAGTTTTGAGTAAGCCGTTGCCAGTTATTTCTGGTAACCAAATTATTTTGTTAATTGATAATCAACAAGTCATTCCATTTTTGAAGCAACAATATTTACCCTTAATAGAGGAAAATCTAGAAAATTTTGGCTTTCCAAAATTACGTATTGATCCAGAAGTTGACGAAGAACAGGCTCAACGAGTAGTCGAGCTTTTCGAAGAACGTAAAAAAGAGCAAGAAGCTGCAATGCAGGCCCAAGCAGCGGAAAGTATTGCTACTTACGAAAGCAAAAAGAAAGATAAAAAAGCGACTAGTCAAAGCGGTCCAATCCAAATGGGTAGAAATATTCCGACTGATGAAGTGATTACTCCAATGGGCAACATTATCGAAGAAGAACGTCGTGTAACCATTGAAGGCTTTATTTTTGATAAAGAAATCCGTGAGCTGCGTTCGAAACGCAAAATTTTAATCTTGAAAATGACAGATTATACCTCTTCTTTTGTCGTAAAGAAATTCTCCAACGGCGAAAAAGATGAGCAATTGTTTGATGCCATTCCTGAAAAAAGTTGGCTAAAAGTTCGAGGGAGCATTCAAGAAGATACTTTTATGCGAGATTTAGTTATGAATGCACAAGATTTACAGGAAGTAAAACATCCAGAAAGAACAGACAATGCTCCGGCAAAAAGAGTCGAATTACATTTACATTCAAATATGTCTACGATGGATGCTACCAATAATATTAAAGATTTAGTCGCTCAAGCTGGTAAATGGGGACACAAAGCAGTAGCTATTACCGATCACGCAGGAGCGCAATCATTTCCAGATGCCCATGCTGCTGGGAAAAAAGCAGGCGTGAAAATTTTATATGGTGTGGAAGCAAACGTTGTAGATGATGGTGTTGTGATTGCCTATAATGACAGTCATGTTGAATTAAATGAAGCAACTTATGTTGTTTTTGACGTAGAAACAACCGGGCTTTCAGCAGTTTACGATACAATTATTGAATTAGCTGCTGTAAAAATGCATAAAGGAAATGTCGTCGATACCTTTGAAGAATTTATCGATCCAGGCCATCCGTTATCAGAAACCACTATCAATCTAACTGGTATTACTGATGAAATGGTGAGGGGATCTAAATCAGAAAAAAAAGTCATGACACTCTTTGAGAAATTCAGTGAGGGTTCCATCCTAGTTGCCCACAATGCTTCTTTTGATATTGGCTTTATTAATACAACTTACGTTAGAAATAATATGCCAGAAACAAGCAATCCGGTAATTGATACTTTGGAATTGGCTCGATATCTGTACCCGCAATTTAAACGTTTTGGTCTAGGAGTCTTGACTAAGAAATTTGGAATTAATTTAGAACAGCATCACCGGGCAGTCTATGATGCCGAGGCAACTGGACATTTGGCTTGGATTTTCATCAAAGAAGCAATGGAAAATCATCAAATGTTTTATCATGATCAAGTCAATGATCATGTGGGAGAAGGTGATTCTTACAAACGAGCACGACCTTTTCACGTGACTTTATTGGCTAAAAATCAGACAGGACTAAAAGACTTATTCAAGTTAATCTCGATGTCTAACGTGAATTTCTTTGAAAGAGTTCCGCGAATTCCACGCTCTCAGTTAAAAAAATTGCGAGAAAACTTATTAGTCGGTTCAGCTTGTTCAAATGGTGAAATATTTGAAGCGATGATGCAAAAAGGTGTCGAAGAGGCAAAAAATAAAGCGAGTTTCTATGATTACATAGAAGTCATGCCTAAAGCTGTCTACGCACCGTTAATTGAACAAGAGTTAGTCAAAAGCCAGGCTGATTTGGAAGATATTATTAAAAATATTATTCAAATTGGTAAGGATTTAGATAAAATCGTCGTAGCAACAGGTGACGTCCATTACTTAAATGAAGAAGATGGGATTTATCGCAAAATTTTGATTAGTTCAATGGGGGGAGCAAACCCATTAAATCGCCATTCTTTACCTGACGTTCATTTCAGAACAACTGATGAAATGTTGAGAGCTTTTAGCTTTTTAGGTGAAGCATTGGCACAAGAAATTGTGGTAACCAATACAAATGCGATTGCTGATATTTGTGAAGAAATTGTCCCAGTCAAAGATGAATTGTATACGCCGAAAATTCCTGGTTCAGAAGAAGAAATCAAAGAGTTGAGTTATTCGAAAGCCAAAGAATTATACGGCGATCCTTTACCGGAAATTATCGAAAAACGTTTAGAAAAAGAATTGACTTCTATTATTGGTAATGGTTTCTCAGTTATTTATTTGATCTCACAAAAACTAGTTCATAAAAGTAATGAAGATGGCTACTTAGTTGGTTCTCGTGGGTCAGTTGGCTCTAGTTTTGTAGCTACCATGACTGGAATTACCGAAGTGAATCCTTTGCCGCCTCATTACTATTGTCCAAATTGCCAGTATTCAGAATTTTTTGATGATGGCTCTTATGGTTCAGGTTTTGATATGCCGGAAAAAGCTTGTCCGAAATGCAGTACTCGTTTAAATAAAGATGGGCACGATATTCCTTTTGAAACGTTCTTAGGCTTCCATGGTGATAAAGTTCCCGATATTGATTTGAATTTTTCTGGCGATTATCAAGCCAAAGCCCATGATTATACCAAAGTTTTATTTGGTGAGGATTATGTGTTTAGAGCTGGAACAATTGGTACGGTAGCTGATAAAACGGCTTATGGCTTCGTAAAAGGTTATGAACGAGATCATAATTTACATTTTAGAAATGCTGAAATTGATCGTTTGGCTAAAGGTGCAACTGGCGTAAAGCGGACTACTGGTCAGCATCCAGGTGGGATTATTGTTATTCCTGATTACATGGATGTTTACGATTTTACGCCAATTCAATATCCGGCTGATGATCAAGGTTCTGAATGGAAGACGACCCATTTTGATTTCCATTCGATCCATGACAATGTTTTAAAACTAGATATTCTTGGACACGATGATCCGACGGTGATTCGGATGCTGCAAGAACTTTCAGGAATTGATCCGAAAACAATTCCGACAGATGATCAAGAAGTTATGAAAATTTTTTCTGGTCCCCATGTTTTAGGCGTGGAACCTGATCAAATTTTTTCTAAAACTGGGACCTTAGGTATTCCAGAATTTGGTACCCGTTTTGTACGGGGGATGTTGGAAGAAACGCGTCCAACTACTTTTGCAGAATTACTGCAAATTTCAGGGCTATCTCACGGAACCGATGTTTGGTTAGGCAATGCAGAAGAATTAATCTCGCGAGGAGAAGCAACATTGGCTGAAGTAATCGGTTGTCGGGATGATATCATGGTTTATTTAATTCATGCTGGTCTAGATTCTGGGATGGCTTTTAAGATTATGGAAACGGTACGTAAAGGTATGTGGAACAAAATTGATGATGAATTGCGAAATACTTATTTAGCAGCTATGAAAGAAAATAATGTACCTGATTGGTATATTGATTCTTGTTCAAAAATTAAGTATATGTTTCCGAAAGCCCATGCGGCAGCCTATGTATTAATGGCGTTACGGGTAGCTTATTTTAAAGTCTATTTCCCAATTTTATATTACTGTGCCTATTTTTCAGTACGGGCTGACGATTTTGATTTAGTCGCCATGGCGAAAGGTAAAGATGCAGTCAAAGCTGCTATGAAAGCCATCACTGATAAAGGAATGGATGCAACTACGAAAGAGAAAAATCAGTTGACGGTATTAGAATTGTGTAATGAAATGTTGGAACGTGGATTTTCATTTTCAATGATTGATTTATATAAATCCGATGCCCATGATTTTGTGATTGATGGAGATACTTTAATTGCTCCTTTTAGAGCAGTTCCAGGATTAGGGTTAAACGTAGCAAACCAAATTGTTGAAGCAAGAAAAGATGGTATTTTCTTATCGAAAGAAGATTTGGCTACTCGTGGCAAAGTCTCAAAAACGTTAATCGAGTATATGGACAATCAAGGAGTTCTGAAGGATCTACCTGATGAAAATCAGCTTTCACTTTTTGATATGTAAAGAAAAATGAAAGAAACAACATGCAATGAACCATCAGTTGAATTTTCTATAAATTTATGATAGTATTACAAAGTAATCAGATGAGTGAGTGAGGGAGAAATCCCTCACTCTTTTTAATGGATTGAAAAGGAGGCTACAGGCTTGAGCAGTGTAATCGAAACCGTGACAGATTTAGTTACGCCGATTGTTGACAAAGAAAATTTTGAATTAGTGGAAATTGAGTTTGTCAAAGAAGGGAAAAGTTGGTTTTTAAGAATTTTTATTGATAAAGAAGGTGGCATTGATATTGAAGAGTGTGCTTTTGTCAGTGAAAAATTAAGTGAGAAATTAGACGCGTTAGATCCCGATCCGATCCCCCAAGCTTATTTTCTGGAAGTTTCATCTCCTGGTGCAGAACGTCCATTGAAAAAAGAAGCCGACTATCAAAAGGCTTTAGGTGAGTATATCCATATTTCCCTTTATCAAAATATTGAAGGTGAAAAGCAATACGAAGGCTTCTTAAAAGAGTTGACCCAAGAAGAATTGACTTTGACTGTCAAAATTAAAACCCGAAAAAAAGACATTACATTTGATCGAAAAAATATCGCAAAAGCCCGTTTGGCAATTGAGTTTTAGGAGGAAAAATAAATGAGTAAAGAAATGCTTAATGCACTAGACACTCTGGAAGCAGAAAAAGGTATTTCTAAAGAAATCGTGATTGAAGCCCTTGAAGCAGCTTTAGTTTCCGCATATAAAAGACATTATGGACAAGCGCAAAATGTTGAAGTTGATTTCAACCAGAAAAAAGGTGACATTCACGTTTTTGCAGTCAAAGAAGTAACAGAAGAAGTGATGGACTCACAATTAGAAGTTTCTTTAAAAGAAGCCATGACAATCAATCCAGCTTACGAGATTGGTGACAAGATTCGGTTTGAAGTAACACCAAAAGACTTTGGTCGGATTGCTGCACAAACAGCAAAACAAGTTATTTTGCAACGGGTTCGTGAAGCAGAAAGAAACATTATTTACAATGAATACAGCGAATATGAAAATGACATTATGCAAGGAATCGTAGAACGTCAAGACAACCGCTATATTTATGTGAACTTAGGAAAGATTGAAGCTGTTTTATCTAAACAAGATCAAATTCCTAACGAACGTTATCAAGCCCATGATCGAATTAAAGTTTACGTTTCTCGCGTAGAAAACACTTCAAAGGGACCACAAGTCTTTGTTAGTCGTTCACATCCTGATTTATTGCGTCGCTTATTCGAACAAGAAGTACCAGAAGTTTACGATGGTACAGTTGAAATTGTTAGTATCGCTAGAGAAGCAGGCGATCGTGCAAAAGTAGCTGTTCGCTCGAATGATCCTAATATTGACCCAGTTGGTACTTGTGTTGGACCCAAAGGACAACGAGTACAAGCGATTGTCAATGAATTAAAAGGTGAAAATATGGATATTGTTGAATGGAATGAAGATCCGGCAGTATTTATTGCAAATTCTCTAAACCCAGCACAAGTTGAAGATGTCATTTTTGATGTTGAAAATCCGAAAATTTGTACGGTAGTTGTTCCTGATTACCAACTATCATTAGCAATCGGAAAACGGGGCCAAAATGCACGGTTAGCTGCAAAATTAACAGCTCACAAAATTGATATCAAAGCTGAATCGGATATGGAAGAATTTTATGCTAATTATGATGATGGTGATTTTGATGAATCAGCTGAAGCTTTAGCTGAGGTTCCTGAAGTAGAAGTTCCTGTTGAAGAAGTGACAGTTGAAGAAATTACACCAGATATGTCAACAGATGATATTGAAGAAGTAGCTTTTGATGAGGAAACGGAAAACTAGGAGGTCACTGATGAAAAAACGTAAAGTTCCTTTGAGAAAATCAGTCGTTTCAGGTGAGCTTTTTCCCAAAAAAGAATTGGTACGAATCACGAAATCAAAAGATGGTGGAGTAAGTTTAGATCCTACTGGCAAGATGCCGGGTCGCGGTGCATATGTTGCACTAGAACCTAGTGAAGTTGAAAAAGCCTGGGACAAACACTTATTAGATCGCGTTTTAGAGACTGAAATTAGTGATGCTTTTTATCAAGAATTATTGGATTATGTGAAACATCAAAAAGCTAGAAAAGAGCTTTTTAGTAATGAATAAACAAGTCTTAAACATGTTAGGGCTTGCTATGCGTGCAGGCAAACTGATTACTGGAGAAGAACTGACTATTCAAGCAATTCGCAAAAGCAAAGCGAAACTTGTGATTGTCTCAACTGATGCCAGTGAAAATACACAAAAGAAGTTAACTGACAAAAGTCAGTACTATAAAACGCCATGTGTCATCGCGTTAAGTGAGGATGAGGTTATTGCAGCCATTGGCAAACCGCGAAAAGTACTCGCAGTTGTTGATAATGGCTTTGCGAAAAAAATCATGACGTTAATAAAAGGTTAGGAAGGTGATTGCATGGGAAAAAAACGAGTATATGAATTTGCCAAAGAAATCAATCAATCAAGTAAAGAAGTTGTGGAGAAAGCCAATAAGCTAGGAATCCAAGTGACAAACCATATGGGTTCACTTTCAGGAGACGATGAAACCAAGCTGAAAAAGGCTTTTCAACCAGCTGATAAAGTAAACAATACTCCAGCAAAACCAGCAGCTAACCAGCACGAAAAAAATAAATTCCATGGGAAAAGTTCAAAAAATAATCCAAACTTTCAAAATAGAAAAGGAAATAAAGAAAACGTGAATCAAAACCAAAATAATGCAAGACCTAATCGCAACAATCAAAATAATCAAGGGAATCAAAATCGCCCGAATAATAACCAGGCGAATCGATCAGCCCAATCAACACAGAACAGTCGACCACAAAATAACCAACAAAGTCGACCAACTCAAAACGCTGGTGGATCAAACCGTCCAGCCCAAAATACTGGTGGACAAAATCGCCCGACTCAAGGCAATAATCAAAATCGTTCATCTCAAAATACGCAACAAAACAGACCGACTCAAAGCAACCAAAATAGAACGAATGCAAGTGGTCAAAATCATTCGCAACAAAGACCAAATAATCAAAACCGTCCAGCAGCAAATACAAATCAAAATCGTCCAACAAATACTGGACAACAAAACAGTAATCAAAATCGTTCAACTAATAATCAACAAAATCGTCCAACGACTAATAATCAACAAGGGACAAACCAGGGTGGACAAAGTAACACGCAAAATAAAAACAAAAAAACATACAGTAATAACAATCAAAATCGTAATAGCTACGGTGGAAATAGTTATGGTGGCAACCAAAATCGTCGTAACAAGTTCAACAAAAAAGGCAAAAAAGGTCGTCAACAACAAACCAGCAATAAACCGCCAGTGCCAGCACGTAAATTCCGTGAATTACCTGATGTATTAGAATATACTGATGGCATGAACGTGGCAGATATTGCTAAAAAGATTCACCGCGAGCCAGCGGAAATCATCAAAAAATTATTCATGATAGGTGTTATGGTCAACCAAAACCAACCATTGGATAAAGATACGATTGAACTTTTAGCAACTGACTATGGTATGGAAGCCGAAGAAAAAGTACAAGTGGATATTGCTGATATCGATCGGTTCTTTGAAGCTGAAAAAGTTGATGAAGACAAATTAGTACCACGTCCACCAGTTGTAACCATCATGGGTCACGTTGACCATGGTAAAACTACTTTGCTAGATACTTTACGTCATTCTCGAGTAACCAGTGGAGAAGCCGGCGGGATAACGCAACATATCGGTGCTTACCAAATCGATATTAACGGCAAACCAATTACTTTCTTAGATACTCCAGGTCACGCGGCCTTTACAAGCATGCGTGCTCGAGGAGCAAGTATTACAGATATTACTATTTTAGTAGTTGCTGCTGATGACGGAGTAATGCCTCAAACAATTGAAGCAATCAATCACGCGAAAGCGGCAGAAGTGCCAATCATCGTAGCAGTAAATAAGATTGATAAACCAGGCGCTAATCCACAACACGTGATGCAAGAATTAAGTGAGTACGAATTAATTCCTGAAGCATGGGGTGGCGACACAATCTTCGTGGAAATTTCTGCCAAATTCAATCAAAACATTGAAGAACTATTAGAAATGATTCTATTAGTTTCTGAAGTGGAAGATTTGAAAGCTAATCCTAAGCAAGCTGCCATCGGTACAGTTATCGAAGCCCGTTTAGATAAAGGTAAAGGCCCAGTTGCGACTTTATTAGTTCAAGAAGGAACTTTAAATGTCGGGGACCCAATCGTTGTGGGGAATACTTACGGACGTGTCCGAGTAATGACAAATGACATTGGTCGTCGTGATAAAACTGCTGGACCTGCGACACCAGTTGAAATTACTGGTTTAAATGATGTGCCTCAAGCAGGTGACCGTTTTGCCGTCTTTGCAGATGAAAAAACTGCACGTGCTGCCGGTGAAGAGCGAGCTAAACGCGCAATGTTGGTTCAACGAAATGCTAACCAAAGGGTAACTTTAGATAACTTGTTTGAATCATTAAAAGAAGGCGAATTAAAAGCTGTTAATGTCATTATTAAAGCGGACGTTCAAGGTTCTGCGGAAGCTTTAGCTGCTTCATTACAAAAAATTGATGTTGAAGGTGTTCGAGTAAATATCGTCCATTCAGCTGTAGGTGCCATTAACGAAAGTGATGTTACTTTAGCTGCAGCAAGTAATGCGATTATTATCGGATTCAATGTGCGTCCTACACCACAAGCGCGTCAACAAGCTGAAGGTGAAGAAGTTGATATTCGTTTACACCGTATCATTTATAAAGCCATCGAAGAAATCGAAACAGCTATGAAGGGTATGTTGGATCCAGAATTTGAAGAAAAAATTACTGGTCAAATGGTTATCCGTGAAACTTACAAAGTTTCTAAAGTTGGAACGATTGCTGGATGTTATGTGACTGAAGGTTCAATCCAACGAGATAGTGGAATTCGATTAATCCGTGAAGGAATTGTTATTTTTGAAGGCAAACTTGCTAGCTTGAAACGTTTCAAGGATGACGTGAAAGAAGTTAAAATGGGCTACGAATGTGGCGCTATGATTGAAAAATTCAATGATGTAAAAGTTGACGATATTATTGAAGGCTTCATCATGCAAGAAATCGAACAAAAATAAAAAGTTAGATTTTAAGTAAATATTATCTGAATAAAGGGAGTTACATGATGCCAAACTATCGTGATCGTCGTGTGGCCCAAGAGATTCTAAAAGAAGTGAATGATATTTTACGTAAAAGAGTGCGTGACCCTAGAGTGCAAGATGTAAATATTACTGATGTACATGTGACGGGTGATTTGCAACAAGCAACTATCTTTTACAGTTTATTATCTGAAAAAGCTTCTGATAAACAAAAAGCTCAAGCTGGTCTTGATAAAGCAAAAGGTTTGATTCGGCGAGAATTGGGCCAAGCATTATCGATTTATAAAACACCAGAATTGTTTTTTGAACTAGATGAATCTGTTGAATATGGGTCAAAAATCGACCAAATGTTAAGAAATCTGAATAAAGAATAATCTGTGAAAAAATCTGGACAATTCTGTTCAGATTTTTTTGCATTTTTCATGAAATCCTGTTACAGTTACCATTGTTAAAAAGATTTCTTTTTTTATCAAATCTAGGAGGCAATTAAAATGACCATCAATTTTGATGAAAAAATGCGGCAGCTTCATGAAGAGTTTGGCGGCATTTCACCTGAAGAAAAAAAAGAATTAAAACTACGCTTAAAGAAGAATAATTTATTAGCCTTCAGAAAAATTGAAAAAATCAAACATGACTTATTGCGTTTAGAAGCTAAACGAGGACAATTATGTTGTACCGTCAGTCATGAAGCAGAAATTCAAGAATTGGAAGATAAGATCATCCAAAAAAAACGTGAATTTCTTACAATTCTCATTAAAGCAAAACAAACTAAAATTAAAAGATAAGAGGTGATTCAATGGGTTTAATTGAAATAATCATTGTAATCGCCATCGCTATCACACTTTCAAATATTATCGCAAAAATACTTCCCAATATTCCTATTTTTATGATTCAGATATTATTAGGAATTCTCCTAGGTTTTACTGAACTTGGACGTTCAATAACCTTTGAGCCGGAAGTATTTTTGGTGATGATTATTGCTCCTTTACTATTTCGTGAAGGTGAAACTGCAGATATTCCATCCATTTTGAGACATTTTAAAATTATTCTGTTGTTAGCCTTTGGTGGAGTTATTTTAACGATTGTTGGATTGGGGTTTGCCCTCAAAGGATTGATTCCGACCATTCCGATTGCAGCTTGTTTAGCCTTTGGTGCATCATTGGGCCCGACAGATGCTGTGGCTGTGGGATCTTTAGCCAAACGTTTAAATATTCCTAATTCTGTTATGCATGTGTTAGAAGGAGAAGGATTAATTAATGATGCAACTGGGGTAACAGCTTTTCAGTTTGCTCTGGCGGCTTTATTAACTGGACAGTTTTCTCTAGTGGATGCTAGTGGCACATTATTATTTTCTAGTATTGCTGGTGCGTTAGCAGGATTTGCTGTGGTTTTTATCAAACGACAAATTACGAATTTAATTGAACGTATTTCGGCTCAAGATATTTCGGCTTATTTCATGATTGAATTAATTTTGCCTTTTGCAGCTTATTTTGTGGCGGAGTTATTTCACGCTTCAGGAATTATTGCAGCAGTGGTTACTGGTGTATTGGAAGCGGCAGGTTTTAGAAAAATCACTTTATTCGATGCGCAATTGTCAAATATTACTGAAAGTACTTGGGGAACGATTAGTTTTACTTTAAATGGTTTGGTATTTATATTTCTAGGTATTGAATTAACTCAAGTATTTTCTCCGGTATGGACTAACCGCAGCTATTCAAATCTGCATTTAGTAACGATAGTGTTATTATTAACTGCGTTATTATTTGTCTTGCGTTTTTTATTTGTAACAGTCTACTACGTATGTACAAAGGGCTTTAAAAATACTCATCGTCATATTCGAGAACGATTACTGCTGACTTTTGGTGGCGTAAAGGGAACAGTCAGTATTGCTACAATCTTTATTTTGCCAGCGACAATTAATGGTTTAGAGTTTCGAGATCGTTCACTACTGTTGTTTATTACGGCTTCGGTTACCTTTTTCACTTTAATTATCGGGACTTTTGTCTTGCCTCTTTTATCGGATGGTGAAAAAGTACCAGAACTAGAACCTAAATTAATGGGTATTTTTCGAGAAGTCATTGATAATTTAGAATCAGACTTGAATCAAAATGAATTAAGTGAAAAGGAGCAATTTGCTCTTCAGGCGGTGATTGCAAACTATCAAGACCGCATTCAAGAGGCGTTTAATAATGCAATGCCAGAGAGCAGCCAGCAAGAATTCCAAGAGATTCAAGCACTAATTATTTCTGTGGAGCAAGATGGCTTAGATGAAAGCTTTAGAAATCGGACCATCAATATCAATGCATATCGCTTATATTCTCGCTTTATATCAAATGTTGAATCCTCTGTGGCTAAACAGTTGCTCTCTTTCCTAAGCTTTTGGTTAATCTTTGTGAGACGCTTAATACGGATTATTCTACATCCTAAATTGGCTTGGCAAAGACGTCAGAAACGAGAAGAAATTGTTAGCAATATTGATATAAATGCTTTGAAATCAATATTTGAACGGAATAGTCAAATTATTTTAGATTCATTAGATAATTTAAGAGATGTATATGATGAAGAGTTAATCGATTTTTTTATCGCTACGCGAGAAAATTTGATGTTGCAGGTTGAAGGTGGCGGACTTTTTGGGACTTTTTTAATCCAACAAGATCCGATTTATTCAAAGGAATTGATTCGAGGCTATTATTTAGAGCGTAAAGTCATTGATGAGTTCGAAGGAGCTGGAGAAATCTCAACTTTTTCAGCGAATGAATACCGTCATCGGGTGAACCTTTTGGAGTCTTATGCGATGAAAAAAACTACCGAGTCGAGCGTTCATTTTCGCTTTAGAAATAAAAAACAGATTGCAAAGGAAAAAGCAGATAATCTTGAAGATCATTAATTAAAAAGGTGTCAGAATAAAGAGGCAAAATCTTTTTGTTCTGACACCCTTTTTTTGCTATGCTATAATATGTGAGTTGAATAAGAAACGAGGAAATGTAAATGGATGGCATTTTACCGCTATGGAAAGAACGCGGCATGACCAGTCATGATTGCGTATTTAAATTAAGAAAAATTTTGCAGACAAAAAAAGTTGGACATGGAGGAACCTTAGATCCTGATGTCGATGGTGTCTTACCAATCTGTATTGGTAAAGGCACAAAAGTCATAGAATATTTGCAAGACAATGGGAAAATTTATCAAGGAGAAATTACTTTAGGTTTTTCGACGACTACAGAAGATGCATCAGGCGAGATTGTGGAGAAAAAAGAGGTGAAAGAACCTCTATCAACCGAAGAAATCGATCAAATGATGACAAGTTTTATCGGTACAATTATTCAGGTACCTCCAATGTTTTCAGCTGTCAAGGTGAAGGGCAAAAGGCTTTACGAGTATGCTCGCGCTGGTGAAACTGTCGAAAGACCAATTCGACAAGCTGAAATTAAAAGCTTTGAACGTATTAGTGAGCCAATCTATAATCTAGAAAAGCATACTTTTTCTTGGCGTTTTCAAGTAGACTGTGGCAAAGGAACTTACGTCAGAACATTGGCAGTTGATTTAGGAGAAAAGTTGGGTTATCCAGCCCATATGTCTGACTTAACCCGTTTGGCCAGTGGCGGTTACTCAGCAGGACAGGCGAGAACCCTAGCTCAAGTAGCTGAATTAATGGAAAGTAATCAAATGAATCAAGCATTACAGCCAATCGAATCGGCAGTAACAGATTTTCCAAGAGTCAATTTGACTGACAATCAATGGCAGAAAGTAAAAAATGGGCAATTAATGCCAATTAAAGAATTTGGTTACAAGCAATTGCCTGCGCCATTAATTGCTTTTTTTTATCAAGATCAATTGGTTAGTCTATATCAGCAACATCCAGAAAAAAACTGGTTATTAAAACCTAGTAAAGTCATTCGAAATGAACAGGAGTCAAATTAATGGAAGTAATTAAACTACATCATCCTTATCAAAAAGCGATGATTCCCGATGATGATGTCGTATTGGTTTTGGGCTTTTTTGATGGTGTGCATCGAGGACACCAAGAAGTTATTGAAAAAGGTAAACAAATTGCGCATGAGCGGAACTTAAAACTCGCAGTCATGACTTTCAATCAACATCCTGCAGTTGTATTTAGTAAAGTAAAAGAGACACCGATTAAGTATTTATCGACCTTAAAACAAAAAGAAGTTTTAATGAAAAATTTAGGTGTTGATTATTTATATGAAGTGGCCTTTACCTCTGCATTTGCTGGACAGGATCCGCAGAAATTTGTTGATGAATATATAGTTGCGCTTCATGGGAAAGTCGCAGTAGTAGGATTTGATTATACTTATGGCGGTAAAGGAAAAGATGCCGATGTTGATCACTTGCCGATCTATGCTAAAAATCGTTTCGAAACAGTTGTTGTTTCAGAAAAAACTAAAGACAGTGAAAAAATCTCTTCCTCTCGCATTCGCCAATTGTTATCAGAGGGCGATTTAGAGGCGGCAAATGAATTATTAGGTTATGTCTATGAAACTAAAGGAACTGTTATCCATGGTGATGCTAGAGGACGCACGCTAGGTTATCCAACAGCCAATATTTTAATTGATCATGATATTCTTTTACCTAAAGAGGGCGTGTATGCCAATGAGATTTTTGTCGGCAATAAGTGGTATCAGGCAATGGGATCGATTGGACATAATGATACTTTTGAAGCAAATCGTCCCTTAACAGTTGAGTTGAATATTTTAGATTTTGACCAAGATATCTATGGAGAAAAAGTAAAAGTTCGTTGGTATCATTTGCTTAGAGGTCAAGTAGCATTTTCATCGGCAGAGGAACTAATTCAACAATTAGAGCAAGACAAAGAGAATACGTGTAAATATTTTGAACTCATCAAGTAGTTATTGATGAGTTTTTTTGCAAAAACTATTAGAATAACTAAAAAATATTTTGATCGCGTGTGATTTCTTCTATATAATAAAGATATCAATCATTGACGGGAGTGAGTTAATGGCAGTTTTATTAGGAGTTATTTCAGCTTTTTTCTTTTCGATAACTTTTGTTTTAAACCAAGTGATGTCTCTAGATGGCGGCGATTGGCTTTGGACTGCCGCACTCCGTTATTTAATTATGCTGCCATTTTTCTTTTTTATCGTAGCAAGAAAAAGACATCAGCTTCGAAAAGTCTTTAATGAGATCAAACGCTCACCTTTACGCTGGATTTTATGGAGTCAAGTTGGTTTTGGTTTGTTTTATGTTCCGCTGACTTTTGCGTCCACCTTGGCACCTGGCTGGTTAGTGGCGAGTACCTGGCAGATTACAATTATTGCTGGTAGTATCTTGGCACCGTTCTTAGCAAAAACGAATCAAGCAAAAATAGACAGTCGCATGACAACCTTTGATTTGTTTTGTTTTGCAGTTATTTTATTTGGAATAGTATTGGTGGAATCCAGTCATTTTTCTGCTAGTTCTTGGCAAAATAGTTTACTAGCTTTTTTTGTTGTTTTAGTCGCAGCTTTTGCTTATCCATTAGGCAATCGAAAAGTTATGTTGTTAAATGTGGAAGGGAGCAATTTAACAACGATGGAAAGAATTTTAGCGATGCTTATTTGTAGTTTGCCAACTTGGCTTATTTGCAGCGTTATCGCGTTCGTACGTAGTGGCTTGCCGAGTCAAAGCCAGGTAACGGCAAGTTTTATTGTAGCACTTTCATCAGGAGTGATTGCTACTTATTTGTTTTTCCGAGGTACCCAAATGGTGCATGATAATTTGCGATTACTTGCCACGACAGAAGCAACGCAGTCATTAGAAGTAGTTTTTTCCGTTTTATTAGGAATTATTATTTTAGGAGATCCATTACCAAATATTGTGACTTTTTTTGGTCTCGCATGTATTGTTGCTGGGATGAGTATAAAAGTAATGCGTTGAAACATCCATCTATTTGGATGTTTTTTTATTTAATGATTCATGTTAAACTTTGTTAGCAGATTCAACAAGGAGACCGAGAAATGAACCAAATGAACCGAGCAACGTCTGCCTATATTCATATCCCTTTTTGTCAACATCTATGTTATTACTGTGACTTTAATAAAGTTTTTATTGAGGGGCAACCGGTAGATGAATATATTGCAGCTGTCTTAAATGAAACAAAATTACAGTTAATCGAATATCCAGTGGAAAATGTTCCCACCATTTATGTTGGTGGAGGTACACCAACATCTCTTTCAGCCAATCAATTAGAGGTTTTATTGAAAGGCTTAAGGGAAATTCTGCCCTATAGTGAAGGTGAATTTACGGTTGAAGCAAATCCGGGAGATTTAACCGAAGAAAAACTTCAAGTTTTTAAGAATAATGGTGTGAATCGTGTATCAATGGGTGTTCAGACTTTTGATAATCATTTATTAAGAAAAATTGGGCGAAAACATACCGCTGAAGATGTCTATGATTCAATCAAATTGCTGGATAAAATGGACTTTAATAATATCACGATTGATTTAATCTACGCTCTGCCGGGACAAACATTAGAAAGTTTTCGTGAGACGATTCAGCAAGCTTTGGCTTTAGATTTGCCGCATTATGCGTTGTATTCTTTAATTTTGGAAAATAAAACAATGTTTATGAATTGGATTCGTAAAGGAAAAATGATTTTACCGGAGCAAGATATCGAAGCGCAAATGTATTTAGAAGTGATGGAAGCATTGGAAAAAGCCGGCAAAAAACAATATGAAATCAGTAATTTCGCTCAACCCGGCTATGAAAGTCAACACAATATGGTTTACTGGAACAATCAAAATTATTTTGGAATTGGTGCGGGAGCTAGTGGGTATTTAGGAGATAAACGCTATAAAAATAGTGGACCGATTCAACATTATTTACAGCCTCTAAAAGAGGATCAATTACCGATTATTGAAGAAGAATTTTTGACTGTTAAAAGCCAAATAGAAGAGGAACTATTTTTAGGTTTACGAAAAAAAGAAGGCGTGTCTAAAGAAAAATTTAAAGAACGCTTTGGTAGAAGAATTGAAGATATTTATTCACTAGTCATTGAAGAATTAGTCAATGAAAAATTGCTTCAAATCAGTGATCAACGAATCTTTTTAACTCAGGCAGGTATGTTTAAAGGCAATGAAGTCTTTGAAAAATTTTTAATTGATGATGCGATTAGCACTCTTTAATAGAGAGTGCTAATTTTTTTGTCTTTTCTCTTGACTTAATCTACAATTATGGTATATTTATAATCGAGTTAGCACTTAAAGATAAAGAGTGCCAACCAGAGGGTGAGCATATGTTAACGGAAAGGCAAAATTTAATTCTCCGCTTGATCATCCAAGACTTTACTGAAACTGGTCAGCCAGTTGGTTCGAAAAGGTTGATGGAAGAAGGCGTACAAGCAAGCTCGGCAACAATTCGCAATGATATGAAAGTATTGGAAGAAAATGGCTTAATTGAAAAGACTCATTCATCTTCCGGACGAGTACCTTCGAAAAAAGGTTATCGTTATTACATTGATCATTTATTGACGCCAGCTAAGGTGAATAAGCAAGAAGTAGAGCAAATTCGTTCTTCCTTAAAAAAAGACATTCATGAGATTGATGATATTATTTCACAATCAGCCAAAATTTTATCAGAAGTTACTAGTTATACAGCATTTTCTTTAGGACCTGAGATGAAGGACCGGACGTTGACAGGGTTTAGAATTGTTCCTTTGAATGACCGTCAGATTTTAGCAATTATCGTGACAGACAAGGGAAATGTAGAAAGCCAAGTCTTTAGAATTCCTGAGAATGTAGCAAGCAGTGACTTAGAAAAAATGGTGAAGATCATTAATGACCGTCTAGTCGGTCAACCGCTCTTAACAGTCTATCAGAAGTTAAGAACGGAAATTCCGATGATTTTACATCGTTATTTTCAAACAACTGATGGTATTGGCCGATTGTTCGATATCATTTTAAATGAAGCTTTTGAGGAAAAAGTTTTTGTCAGTGGTCGGATGAATATTTTGAACGCAAATCCTGACGATTTATCTCAGTTCAAATCAATGTATTCATTGATGCAAGATTCCGATGAATTGACAAAATTACTTTTACCAACTGATCAAGAGATTCATGTTCGCATGGGTGCTGAATTGGGAGATCGCATGTTTGATAATTTGACAATGGTGCAAGCCAACTATCAAATTATTGGTCATGGTCGCGGCACAATTGCTTTATTGGGACCGACTTCAATGCCTTATTCGAAAATATTTGGTTTATTAGATGTTTTTCGTTACGAACTGACAGCAATACTGGATGATTATTATCGTTCCCTTGATTTGAATCACTAAAATATTCCTCAGAAAGGAAGAGCAAAGTGGCAGAAAAAAACAAACACGATGATGCGGAATTGAATGAAGAAATGGATCAGGAAATTGAGACAACAATTGAAGAAAACGAAATTTCTGAGTTTGATCAATTAACCGCAGAGTTTAATGAGATGGAAGATAAGTTTTTGCGGGCACGAGCAGAAATTGCTAATATGCAAAACCGCAACAAAAATGAGCGAGAACAATTAGTTAAGTATCGTTCACAAGATTTAGCTAAAAAAATTCTACCTGTGATTGACAACCTTGAACGTGCATTAGCTACTGAAGTAAATGATGATCAAGGTGCTAGCCTTAAAAAAGGTGTGGAAATGGTGTTAGAAAGTCTGACTGTAGCTTTGAAAGAAGAAGGAATTACAGAAATTCCAGCAGTTGATGTTGTATTTGATCCAAATCTGCATCAAGCAGTGCAAACAATTCCTGCAACTGATGATGTTCCTACAGATTCAATTGTGGAAGTATTGCAAAAGGGCTATCAATTACATGATCGCGTGTTACGCCCAGCGATGGTTATTGTCGCACAATAAAAAAATTCACTGATTCGTCAGCTTAAAAAATAAAGGAGACTGAAAATTATGAGTAAAATTATTGGTATTGACTTAGGTACAACAAACTCTGCCGTTGCCGTATTAGAAGGTAATGAAGCAAAAATTATTGCAAATCCAGAAGGTAACCGTACAACTCCTTCTGTTGTGTCATTCAAAAATGGAGAAATCCAAGTTGGTGAAGTAGCAAAACGCCAGGCGGTTACTAATCCACATACTGTTTCATCAATCAAACGTCATATGGGTGAAGCTGGTTATAAAGTTGAAATGGATGGCAAATCTTATACACCTCAAGAAATTTCAGCAATGATCTTACAATATATGAAAGGTTTTGCAGAAGATTATTTAGGTGAAAAAGTTGAAAAAGCAGTTATTACTGTTCCTGCTTACTTTAATGATAGTCAACGTCAAGCAACAAAAGATGCTGGTAAAATTGCTGGTTTAGAAGTTGAACGGATCGTTAATGAACCAACTGCAGCAGCTTTAGCATATGGTTTAGACAAAACTGACAAAGACCAAAAAATCTTAGTATTTGACCTTGGTGGTGGTACATTTGACGTATCAATCCTTGAATTAGGTGATGGTGTCTTTGATGTATTATCAACAGCTGGTGACAACAATTTAGGTGGGGATGATTTTGATAACAAGATCATTGACTATCTGGTTGCTGAATTTAAAAAAGAAAATGGTATTGACTTAAGTTTAGATAATATGGCTATGCAAAGATTGAAAGATGCAGCTGAAAAAGCCAAAAAAGATTTATCTGGTGTAAGCTCAACTCAAATTAGCTTACCATTTATTACAGCAGGCGATGCTGGTCCATTACACTTAGAAAATACGTTATCTCGTGCAAAATTTGATGAAATTACTGCTGATTTAGTTGAAAGAACTAAAACACCAGTCCGTCAAGCATTAAAAGATGCTGGACTTTCTCAATCAGAAGTTGATGAAGTGATTTTAGTTGGTGGTTCTACTCGTATTCCAGCAGTAGTTGAAGCAGTACGTAAAGAAACTGCTAAAGAACCAAATAAATCAGTGAACCCAGATGAAGTAGTTGCCATGGGTGCTGCTATTCAAGGTGGCGTTATCACTGGTGATGTAAAAGATGTTGTTTTACTTGATGTCACTCCATTATCTCTAGGGATTGAAACAATGGGCTCAGTCTTCACTAAATTGATTGACCGCAACACAACAATTCCAACAAGTAAATCTCAAGTATTCTCGACAGCGGCTGATAACCAACCAGCAGTAGATATTCACGTGTTACAAGGTGAACGTCCAATGGCAACTGATAATAAAACTTTAGGTAGATTCCAATTAACTGATATTCCACCAGCTCCACGTGGTATTCCTCAAATCGAAGTAACATTTGATATTGATAAAAACGGGATCGTAAATGTTTCTGCCAAAGACTTAGGCACACAAAAAGAACAAAAAATTACGATTAAATCTTCTTCAGGTTTATCTGATGATGAAATCGAACGGATGGTTAAAGATGCAGAAGCAAATGCTGAAGCTGATAAAGTTCGTAAAGAAGAAGTTGATTTACGTAATGACATTGATGCCTTATTATTCTCAGTTGATAAAACTTTGAAAGAGTTAGAAGGAAAAGTTGACGCTGAAGAAGTTAAAAAAGCCGAAGAAGCTCGCGATGAATTAAAAGCTGCTGTTGAAGCTAACAACATCGAAGACATGAAGACTAAACGTGATGCATTGAATGAAATCGTTCAAAGCTTAACTGTAAAACTTTATGAACAAGCAGCTCAACAACAAGCAGAAGAAAATCCAGAAGCTGCACAAGGTGGCGCGGATGATGTCGTAGATGCTGATTTTGAAGAAGTTGACGGCGACGACAAAGATAAATAAGCTTAAGAATAATTAGATAGCGAGACTGAAGCAAAAAACATTTTGGTTTTTGTCTCAGTCTCGTTTCTGATTTAGCTGGTATTCATCTATCGTTAATGGAAACATTGTGATACAATACTAGCGATTCTATTTTATGGAGGAAAACAAATGGCTGAAAAAAGGGATTATTATGAACTCCTTGGGGTACAAAAAGGAGCTTCAGATGATGAGATAAAAAAAGCTTATCGGAAGCTTTCAAAAAAATACCATCCAGATATTAATAAAGAAGCCGATGCAGAAGAAAAATTCAAAGAAATTTCCGAAGCCTATGAAATTTTAAGCGATCCTCAAAAACGAGCAGCCTATGATCAATATGGTCACGCGGGAACCGATCCAAACTTTGGCGGTGGAGCTGGTGGCTTTGGCGGATTTGGTGGCGCCGGAGGATTTGGCGGCGGCGGAGCTGGTTTTGGCTTTGAAGATATCTTTGAATCATTTTTTGGAGGAGCTGGTGGCGGACGTCAAGCGGATCCTACTGCACCAAGGCAAGGTGCTGACTTACAATATTCAGTTACCTTGGAATTTGAAGAAGCAATTTTTGGTGCTGAAAAAGATGTTAAATATAACCGTGAGGAAACATGTCATACTTGTCACGGTAATGGAGCAAAACCAGGAACACAACCGGAAGTTTGTCATAAATGTCATGGTGCCGGAACAATTAATGTTGAACATCAAACTCCTTTAGGACGAGTTGTTAGTCGTCAAACATGTGATGTCTGCCATGGGACAGGTAAAGAAATCAAAGATCCTTGTCCAACATGTCATGGTTCAGGACATGAAAAACGTCCACACACTGTAAAAGTAAATGTGCCTGCAGGTGTAGAAGATGGTCAACAAATGCGTTTAGCTGAACAAGGTGAAGCGGGTACAAATGGAGGACCTTATGGCGATTTATATGTGGTTTTCCAAGTAAAACAAAGTGATATATTTGATCGTGAAGGACCAGAAATTTATTACACATTACCATTGAGCTTTGTTCAAGCAGCTTTAGGTGATGAAATTGCGATACCAACAGTTCATGGTGACGTTAAATTAAAAATTCCTGCTGGAACACAAACAGGACAAAAATTCCGCTTACGTGGTAAAGGTGCACCACGTTTGAGAGGAAATGTAAATGGCGATCAACAAGTAACAGTAAAAATTGTCACTCCTAAGAATTTAAATGACCAACAAAGAGAAGCTTTAAGAACTTTCGCTGAAGCAGGTGGGCAAACCGTTTCTGAGCAAAAAGAAGAAGGTTTTTTCAATAAGGTCAAAGATGCATTCGGTGGAAAAAAATAAAGTTTAGAACAATCGAGGATAAAACTTCGGTTGTTCTTTTTATTAATCAAATACAGACCCAGAAGTCCTCTTTTGTTATAATTAAATATAAGGAGGGGTCTTATGGGACAAATTGAAGAATTATTTAATCGATTAGCAGAAGATTTTTATCATTATTTATTTGTAGGTAGTATGGATGATGCTGATTCACTTTTAGATACGATTGATTTTTTCTTAGATCGCGTAGATAAACAAAAGTTTAGCTATAAATTAGTGGATTCTAAGACTATTCTGCAAGTTTATACTGTGGACATTCCTAAAGATTTCCCCGTTTTTTTTGGTGAAGGCTTATTGATTCATCAAGCGTTGATGGACCTATATTTTGAGTTAAGACAAGTTGATTTAATTTCTAATGAGGATTTTAAAAAAATACAGACACTATTACAAGAAAACAAAAACTTATTTTTTTACCGATTGATTGATTCAAGCTTTTGGGGAGCAGATAAGCGAAAATTGTTGGTTGAAATGACTGATAATGAAATTATTGATTTTGCTCATGTTACTAAAACGATGTTAAATGAAATTAATTATGATAAACCACATACGAAAAGTAATGTCATTCCTTTTCCTAATATGGAGATCGATTTTTTTGAGCCGTTTGAAGATGATGACGGCATGCTAAAGGGATTTCAGCTACGAGTTGATATTGTTGGTGAAAAGCCACCTGTTTGGCGGAGATTATTAGTTCTGGAAGAAATTAATTATCGGCAATTAAGTGATATTATGCAAATGATTTTTCAAATAGATCGTAAAGGGAAGTATTCATTTAAAGCTTTGCAAGGGCAAATTCAAGGAGTCGAAGAGCTAACTGAAACTTATTTGAAGAGTCATCTAGTTAATGTTGAAGATCAGTTAGTTACAAGTTTTATGGGAAAAAATAAGGAACCTTTTCGCTATTATTACTCTTCTTTGGGAAATGAATTAGTTTTAAAAGTGAAAGTAGAAGATTTACTTGGTTTCGAAGATTTCTTTCGGGAAGTTCAACCGATTTGTGCTAAGCTGGTCGGTGAAAATCCTTACGTTAGTCAGCAAAAATTACCTCAACTAGAAGAAATCAATCGAAAACTATCTGTCTATTGGCATAAAGAAATGACATAAAAATGACGCAGTAAGTTTTAAAACTTATTGCGCCATTTTCTTTTATTTGAATGTGCATCATTTAAAACAGGTGCATTGTCAGTAATCAATAGGGCAGCCATAACATAGCCGATCCAGCTATCTCGTGGATAAAGAACATAAGCCGCAGACCACTTGGTAGCATATTTATCTTTGTATTCTTTTAAGCCGCCAAAAGAATAAAAACGAGAACCAAAATTATAGACTAGGTAGGCAATTCGTTCTTGAGTAAAACTTTTTCGAGAAGTGCCCACATTAGCTAAAGGAGCCATTCCCAAATCAAAATATTGGATACCTTGTTCTTGAAAATATTGGAACAAATTAATAAATAGAAAGTCCATTGTTCCCCCAGGAGCTTTTGTCGGACTATGCCGCATAAGGTCAATGGTTGCTAGTTGGTTATCTGTATAGGTTGGCATAAAATTAGCAAATGCAACAATCTCTTGATTTTCATTTCTGATTACCCCAATTGGTGCACGTTGTAAATAATCTTCTGAGAAAAAGCCGAGAGAATAGCCTTTTTCTTTACGACCATTTAACCACTCATCAGAGATATCCTTTAATTGTTGGATTATTTCTTTTGAAAATGGTGGTTGAATGACTTCAAAGATAAAGCCTTGTTTTACTATTTTGTTGAAACTGGCTCTTTGACCCTTCATTTTTTTTCCGCTTAGAGTAAAGTCTGGTAAGTAAACATGGGCTTTTTCGCCAAACTTGATAAAATCATACCCAACTTCATGTAACAACATCACCATGTCTTCGCTATTTTCATAAAAAACAGGTTGATAATTGAAACGATCAGCAATTTCAATAAATTCTTCGGTCGCTTTTTCAAAGTCGTCCTTTTTACCTGAAGGATCTCCCATGACTAAAAGCTTATTGTTAAAGCACGACATTTGGAAAAAGACAGTATCTTCTTCGCCATTATTGTAAATATAGACCTGTTTATCCTTTAAAAAGACCAATTGACTATCAGCATTTCCACCATAATTTGCTAAAATAGTCTCAATCTTTTGTGCATCTAAGTCTTCGCCAATCTTCACTTTTTTCCCTTTTAAATAGCGCACAAAGAATAATACAATCAGTGATACGACTAAGATGGCAATAAAGCCAACTCCCCAAATCCTTTCACTAGGAAATAAGAAAAATTCTGGCAAATGGTGGCGATGATGGATGTGAGGACTATTATAAACGCCAATAACAATATACAAAATAGCTAATCCACCAAAGATAAGTCCATCAATTGTTAGCCATTCCCAACTATAAACCAATTGCTCTCGATACAATTCGTTTTTAGAGAAAATAACGAAAAATAGTAAAAACAAAAGAAAAATCCCTGTTGACAATTGGAAGCCAGCAAAAAATGCATAGATGAAAGTCAAAAGAATTAAAAGAATTGTTGGCCAATAAGCTCGTTTGACTCTGGCTTGAATGCCACGACCAGCAATAATTAATAAATAACCTAGCAATATTGCTGGAAAAACAACGATGACTCTTGATTGAATCGGGTTAAGATGATTAAACCAGCTAAACCTGAAAAAGAATTCTGGAATTGTTGCTGATAAAACCATCATGATGCCAGTCAGATATAGGAGAAATACTTCAACTTTATGAAAGATTTCTTTCAATAAATTGATAGGAATGTCATTGTAGCGTTGATTAATTGTTGTATTGAAATTTTTAATAAAGAGAGTAACCCCAATAATAAATGGCACAATATAATAAAAAAGTCTAAACAATAACAACCATGCGACAACAGTTTCACGATTAATATTTAGAGCGGATAAGCCAATAATCATCATTAAATCAAAACTACCTAATTCGCCTGGAATCATTGAGGCAATCCCAATTACGGTAGCAGCGATGAATAATGGAATGACCTCACGAATTTCAAATGAGAGCCCCATTAATAATCCAGTAGCAATAAAACTAATTAAAACAAAAGACCATTCTAAGACAGAAGTTAAGATTAATTGGAAACGATGACGGTGAGACAAGTCACCTAAGTATTCACCTTTACCAAATAAGCTTAAGCAAAAAACAATCGGGAAGTATAAACCGCCGGCAATTAACCAAACCCAATACTGACTTAAATAACTATTTGATTCGTCAAAAAAAACTAGGAAAAAGGAAAGAAGGGCATATAATGAAAGCCCTGACATGGTAAAGATTAATATTTTGGATAAAGCTTGAACAACTTTTTTTCCAGTATTTTGTTTTCCATAAAATTCTGAGCGGAGGCCAGCACTGATAAAACCACCAAACCCAGCTAAATTATTCAAAGTATTCACTAGCCAGCTAGTTTCTAGGAGATAAGTTTTTTTTGGTTTTTGACCTAAGAGTTGATTCAAAATAACGTCATAGCCTAACATTGGAAGAATTGCTATCAAACCTATTAAAGCCATTAATAAAATATTAATCGGCGGGATATTTGAAAAAATATCCTTTAATTGATGAAACGAAATAGTCTTAGCAATATTCGATAATTCGTAGAAAACAATCACTATTACAGATATTAAAAAGATTGTTTTTATTTTTTTGGCGTTTCGTTTAAACCAATCAATCAGTTTTTCCATTTTAAGACCTCGTACTTTCTAGAAGAAAGCGTAATACTTCTTCATTAAATCGTTTTGGATTTCTTCTGGCAAACATGTGACCTTGACCTTTAACTAGTGCAAAGCTAGCATTGGGAATGGTACGGGCTAAATACATTGAGTGACTCGTTTTGATAACATCATGTTTTCCAACTATAACTAACGTTGGTGCCGTAATTTCTGCTAGATCTTGACTATTTAAACCAACATCATGAAACAGTAATTTCAAAATAGGTAAAAAATTCCGCATCCCTTTATCAAAGAAGGAACCTATCCAAACAATAGCATATTGTAAATAACTTGCTAGATGAGGCATCAAGCGAACACCGCTGACCAATGTGTTTCCCGCATTTAATACTAAATGGTCACAATGATCCGGATAAAGATGGGCAAAAACCATCGCTAAATTTGCACCATCACTAAAGCCCAACAAGTCAGCTTTTTCAATTTTTTCTTGTTTCATAATTGCCAATAGATCATCTGCCATTAATTGAAAACTCGTTACTTTTTTTGTATTTGTTGACCGTCCATGGCCACGACTATCAACCACAAATACAGTGAAGTACTGACTAAAATTTTCTAATTGTTTTGAGAAATATTTCCCACTCCCACCATTTCCATGAAGTAAGAACAAGGCACTACCACTACCATATTTTTCGTAATATATTTCTGAACCGTCTGCTACAACCACTGTTTTATTTTCCACTTTCACATCATCACCTACTATTACATTAGTATAACGATTTCTATGTTTACAATGCAATTAAAAAGAGAGGACCTTACAATAATTAAAGATTGAATAATAATAGTTTAAAGAAATATAAAACTGTCGAAGTTTACTTTTTAATCTCCGTAGCTTCTTGTACTATGGAAGTCATAAGAAATTTAGTTGGATGGTTATCAATGAGAAAAATTAAAAATTTTTTTAAGGGATTCGTTATTTTCATATTAATGGGCGTTTTAATAGTTGCAGGAATTCTATTTTATCGCACGTTTCAATTTACAAAAACAGTTAATGCCTATCGCTCAGAAGTTAGTGAAATTGCTGCAGATGAAGGTATTGAAGAATACACCGATACGATATTAGGTATTATGTATACTGAATCAAAAGGTCGTGGGACAGATTTAATGCAGAGCTCTGAGAGTGCTTATGGAACTACTGGGCAAATATCTAGCCAAGAAGAAAGCTTGAAACAAGGTGTTAGTCATTTTGCTGAAAGTTTGAAATTAGCGGAGGCTGCCGGTTGTGATTTATCTACTGCTATTCAAGCCTATAATTTTGGTTTTAAATACATCGATTACGTCAAAGAAAATGGTGGTGAAAATACTGTTAGTTTGGCTGAAAATTATTCGCGGGATGTGTTATCACCAGGTATGGGTAATACAGATCAGTCTCAGTATCGCTACATGAAAATTCAGTCCTTGATGTATAATGGTGGTTATTTGTATCGTAACGGTGGCAATATGTTTTATGCTGAAATCGTTGAGATGAACCGTAAGATTCTAGATTTTTTTGCTCCAATGCAAAAGTAAGCGTAATGCTTGAAATTTTTTTGGAATCTGATAAAATGATAAATGTATATTTGTGTCTTTGAGTCGCGCTGATTAGTTTTTGAATTAGGGCGATTTTTGTGGCTGTTATTCTTTTAAAGATAGGGGTGATGGGTATGGCACAGAGAATTCCTCAGGAAGTAATTGATGATGTTAGGGAAAAAACCAATATTGTCGAAGTAATTGGTCAATATGTTCAGTTGAAAAAATCTGGAAAAAATTATTCTGGATTGTGTCCTTTTCATGAAGAAAAGACCCCTTCATTTTCAGTAGCAGAAGACAAACAGATCTTTCATTGCTTTGGATGTGGAAAAGGCGGAAATGTCTTTACTTTTTTACAGGAGATTGAAGGAATTAGTTTTCCTGAATCGGTTCAAAAAGTTGCTGAAATGGAACAAATTCCGTTACAATTAAATATCAACCCACAGACAGAAGTGGTCGAAAATTCAGATCAAAAAAAATTAATTACGCTTCATGAAAAAGCTCGTGATCTTTACAATCATATGTTAATAAACACAGCAGTCGGTGAGGCAGCATTAGATTATTTGCAGCAACGAGGATTAGATGATTCAATCATTGAAGAATTTAAGTTAGGCTTTGCGCCAAATCAACGGGATTTTTTAGTGCAGATTAGTCGTCGTGAAGGTTTTTCTGATGACATTATGGAACGCAGTGGTTTATTTATTCGGCGAGAGGATGGTAGTTTTGTTGATCGTTTTTACCAGAGGGTCATGTTTCCTTTAAATGATTTTCGTGGGAAGACAATCGGCTTTTCAGGACGGTTGCTAAAAACAGCAGAATATCCTGGTGAGGATCAGCCAAAATACCTGAATTCCCCTGAAACTGAGTTATTTAACAAGCGAGTCGTGCTTTTTAATTTTGATAAAGCTCGGAATGAGATTCGTAAACAAGGCGAAGCAATCTTGTTTGAAGGTTTTATGGATGTGATTGCTGCTTGGCGAGCTGGCATTAAAACGGGGTTAGCTTCAATGGGTACAAGTTTGACCGAACAACAAATGGCGGCGATTGAACGAATCACAAATCAGGTAATCATTGCTTATGATGGTGATTCGCCTGGAATGGCGGCAACCGAACGAGCCATCACTAGTTTTAGTAATCACTCTCGAATAAATGTTTCTGCTGTTACCATTCCAGAACAATTAGATCCAGATGAATATTTAAAAAAATATGGTGCTGAAGCATTACAAAATTTATTTCAGCATGGCCGGCAAACACCTTTTGTTTTTAAGATGAATTATTACAAAAAAGACTTGAACTTAGATAATGAAAATGATCTGTTGACTTATTTAAACGAGTTGATGCAGGATTTAGCAAAAGTTCAGTCACCGGTTGAGCAGGATTTATATTTAAGTCAATTAGCAGATAATTTTCAGTTATCAAAAGATAGCTTGAAACAACAACTACAATTGGCAAGAAACCAGGTGCGTAATGAACGGCGTCAAACCAATGTACAAAGTGCACCACAAGTAGCAGTTCAGCAGCTATCTCAAACAGAAAAGGCTGAACGAATGTTAATTTATCGTAGTATGAATGAGCCGATGGTGAGAGAAGAACTAATCGCTGGCGGATTTCAATTTGTACACGATCAATATCAGGAATTGCTTCTTTATATCGATAGTTATATGATAGTTCATGGGAATTTTATTTTAGCGGATTTCTTGAATTATTTAAAGGATGATGGGATGAAGCAATTGATCGTCGACATCTCCATAATACCTATGTCACAAGATAGTAATGAACGGGAAATTTCTGATTTGAAAAAAGTTATTGCGCTGACTGGCCTAGCTGAAGAAATCAAAAAACGACAATTAGAGCAGCTTGAAGCCAGAAAAACCGGCAATCAACAAAAAGAATTGGAATTAACGGTTCAAATTATTGAACTGACTAAGCGCTTGAAACAAGCCTAGAAGTGAAAGGGGCATTTTGTATGGCAAACAAAACAGAAAACAAAGAGTATCAAAAAAGATTACAAGCCTTTATTAAGGAAAAGAAACCATTGGGACAAGTGGTTTATGATGAATTAACCAACAAAATGGCGACACCTTATGCTTTGAACGCTGAAGAAATGGATATATTGATCCAAAAAGTGGAAGATGCTGGGATTAGTGTCGTTGATGAAAACGGCGAACCTTCTAAAGCCAGCTTGAAAACACAAGAAAAAACAGCTGAAAAAGCAAAAAATGAAGATTTATCTGCACCAACAGGTGTAAAAATTAATGACCCCGTTCGTATGTATTTAAAAGAGATTGGTCGTGTTTCATTATTAACAGCTCAAGAAGAAGTTGAGTTAGCATTATTAATTGAACAAGGTGACCAAGAAGCTAAACAAAAATTAGCCGAAGCCAACTTACGTTTAGTGGTAAGTATTGCCAAACGTTATGTCGGTCGGGGCATGCAATTTCTTGATTTAATTCAAGAAGGGAATATGGGCTTAATGAAGGCCGTTGAAAAATTTGATTACCGTAAAGGATTTAAATTCTCAACTTATGCTACTTGGTGGATTCGTCAAGCAATTACACGTGCGATTGCTGACCAAGCAAGAACGATACGAATTCCAGTGCATATGGTCGAAACCATTAATAAATTAATCCGAGTACAACGTCAATTACTTCAAGATTTAGGTCGCGAACCGACACCAGAAGAAATTGGAGCGGAAATGGATTTACCAACTGAAAAAGTTCGTGAAATTCTAAAAATTGCGCAAGAGCCAGTATCTTTGGAAACACCGATTGGTGAAGAAGATGATTCACACTTAGGTGATTTTATTGAAGACCAGGAGGCTACTAGTCCGGCTGAACATGCAGCATCTGAAATGTTAAAAGAACAATTAGAAGATGTGTTAGACACCTTAACTGATCGTGAAGAAAATGTTTTGCGATTGCGTTTTGGTTTAGATGACGGCAGAACTCGTACGCTAGAAGAAGTAGGTCGGGTATTCGGTGTAACAAGAGAACGGATTCGACAAATTGAGGCAAAAGCTTTAAGAAAATTACGTCATCCATCTCGTTCAAAACAATTAAAAGATTTCTTAGAATAAAAGATCAAAAATGGAGCATGGATATTACTATCTGTTGCTTCATTTTTTTTATTCAAATATTAAATTTATAGAAATCTAGCAAAACATCTTTTACCTTGGTAGAGGATATGATAAATTTAACAGTAAGAATGAAAAAAAGGAGCAGATTTCATTGCATAAATGTCCCAATTGCGGTTTTGAACCCGTTGATGGCAGAGCTATTTGTCCAAACTGTGGTTTTGAGTTAACCGCCAAAAATGATAGAGCGAAAAAAAATGATGAAATTGAGTGGTCAGAGTTAGCATCTATGCCGATTGATTCGGTTAAGGAAATGTTTAGTGCTACAAACGATGAATCACCTGAAGATAACGAAGGTTCTCAAGATGAATTAAAAATTGTCGAAAAGAAAGCGGAACATTTACCTGAAACGGAAGCATCTTTTGACAGAACTAATCCAATTTTGGAACAATATATCCGAGAACATAAAGAAGAATCGGAAAAGTTAAAAGAAAAGTCAAGTGCTGAAGAAAAGGCCGAAGCTGAAAGAAAAGCACTAATTGAAGCTGAGCAAGCCAAAGTTATCGCAGCAGAGCAGGCCAAGGCAGCAGCGGACGAAACTCGTTCGTTGGAGAGTCATAAAGAAAGCAATCAAGAACCACCTAAAAAAGGAAAAAAAGGTCGCAACATTGCGATAGCTGCAGTTATTTTAGTAGCACTATTAGGTGGAGGTGGTTATTACTACTCTTACCAACAGGATCAAGCGGCAGAAGAAGCCGCAGCAGAGAAAGCCGCTGCTGATAAAAAAACTAATCAAGCAATTGACGAAATTGAAGCAGAAATAACTGATTTTTATACTAATAGTAAGCAAGTCTTCCTAAAAGTGGATAAAGTCGATACTAACACAGCTAAAATTGCAGAAGAGATTAATCAATATAAAAAGAATGACCGTTATAAAGAATTAAAAAATAGTTATGATACTTTAACAGCAAAACAAAAAGATGTTCAAGCAGTTAACAATCTATTTACATCTACGGCAATTAACGGTGACATCTTAGCGAGCGATTTAAAATTAAAAGCAGCAGAAGATGTTACTTTAACTGTTGATACAAAAGATAACCAATTTAACGATTTGTTAAATGAAGCAATTAATCAAGCAAAAACACAGTATGATCAAATTATTGATTTGAGGAATTCTGTAAGTACTCTTATTACTAATGGTACAGTTGCTAGTACAGCTACTCGATCGACTTATAATGCAACAATGCAAAAAGCTGGAACTGTTCCAAATCAAGAACTCATCACAGATCAAGTTAATCAATTGGCAGAAGTAAACCAAACTTTAACCGAATGGGAAACTGCTGCCAGTGAATCAGCAAGTCGTGCTGAGAAAGAGGAAGAAACTACTTCAAGTAGTGAATCTTCAACAAGTTCACCCTCATATAGTATGAGCGGTAATAATCAACCTATTATGTCAACAAACCAAAGTCAAGTTGCAGATTCTGGTAATAGTGCTTGGTCTTGGAATAGTGGTGTGCGCGAAAAATTCTTGCAAACAGTAATTGATCGTGGTTATGTTACTGAGGGTGGTTATTCACTTGTGCCAGTTCAAATTCAAGGTGGCGAAGGATATTACAACTTATTTGCAACTAACAATCAATCCGATTTAACTAAAGGATATACGTCCGCTGATTTACCAATGTATGTTGTAACTGTTAATTGTAAAACTGGTTGGTTTAAGGGAAATGGCGGCGGCGGAAGCAGAAGCTAAAATAGTAAAAATGAATTGAAAAGAGCTGTAACATCAGTGAAGTTTCACTTGTGTTGCAGTTCCTTTCGTTTGAAAAGGAGAAAATAAATGAACGATTTATTAGGTCAAGTCTTTACTGGCTTGATTACAGACGAAAATGAAGAAGCTTATTTTGTGCAAAAAAATGGTGTCACTTTTCAATTAGCGAAAACAGAAGGAGAGCACAAGATTGGTGATCCAGTAGAGGGATTTGCTTATGTGAATCAAAAAAAACAGGGGGCTTTTACAACAGAAATTCCAGCTATTAAAAATGGGCAATATGGTTTTGCTGAAGTGATTGGTGTGCGTAAAGACTTGGGTGTATTCGTTAATATCGGTTTGCCTGATAAGGACGTAGTTGTTTCATTAGATGAATTACCGACTATGAAAGAATTATGGCCCAAAAAAGGTGATCGTCTGATGATTACTTTACGTGTCGATGATAAGGATCGTATGTGGGGAACTTTAGCTGATGAGAATGTATTTCATGCAATGGCTCGTAAAGGCACTGCTGAAATGAAAAATAAAGATGTAAAAGGAACAGTATATCGATTAAAAGTTGCTGGAACATTTTTAATTACGGATGATTTATATTTAGGTTTCATCCATCCATCTGAACGATATAATGAACCTCGTCTTGGTGAAGTCATCGAAGGACGTGTAGTTGGCTTGGCTGCTCATGATAATATGTTAAATATATCTCTTAAGCCTCGTAGTCATGAAATGATTGACGGTGATGCGGGGATGTTGTTAGCAATGCTAGAACGAAGCGAAAATAAAATGTTGCCTTATGGAGACAAATCAGGTCCTGATGAAATTAAAGCGGGATTTGGTATCAGTAAAGGACAATTTAAACGAGCAATTGGCGCTTTATTAAAAGCTAAAAAAATTGAACAACGAGATAATCAAATTTACTTAAAAAACTAATTGAGAATAGCTTGTGTTAATGAAGAATATAAATTATACTTATTCTAAACTAATCACGAAAACCAAATATTTTGTTTATAATGATTATAAATTAGCAGGGAGGTTCTCAATGAATACCGTTTTAGCTCTACAAAAAACAAAAAAACAACTCCATGATTCAGGATTTAAATTAACT
The DNA here is from genome assembly GCF_019218635.1 of Enterococcus alishanensis. Classification (GTDB taxonomy): domain Bacteria; phylum Bacillota; class Bacilli; order Lactobacillales; family Enterococcaceae; genus Enterococcus_A; species Enterococcus_A alishanensis. The sequence continues at coordinate 243,457 of NZ_JAHUZB010000002.1, forward strand.
CCCCAAAGAGAATCTGTTGTGATTGTCTTGTTAGAAAATGAAAAAGATCATTTGTCAGCTGAAGAAATTTATTTTCTAGTTAAGAAGAAAAGCCCTGAAATTGGTTTAGCAACAGTTTATCGGACTTTGGAAATATTGACTGATTTGCATATTGTTAATAAGGTCAGTTTTGATGATGGTTTGGCTCGTTATGATCTGAGAAAAGAAGGGGCCGCGCATTTTCATCACCATTTACTTTGTTTGGAATGTGGAAACATCGAAGAAATAGAAGAGGACTTGCTGGGAGAAGTTGAACAAGTAGTCGAGTCACGGTATCATTTTATCGTGAAGGATCACCGGTTGACTTTTCACGGTATTTGCTCGGATTGTCAAAATAAAAAACAATAAATAGTTTTTTGATTAGAAAAGCTTGAGTCCCTTAGTTGATACGTGTATCATTTTAAGGGACTTTTTGGTATGATAAAGCGAAAGTGGTGAAACGATGGAAGAACAAATCATTGAATATTTACATTATTTGACGATCGAACGAGGCCTTTCTGCCAATACTAAAAGCAGTTATCAAAGAGATTTAAAACAGTATTTAGCCTTTTTGAATGAGGCTGGTATTTCCGATTGGCAAGCTGTCGATCGTTATACAGTAGTGGCTTTTTTAGCACATTTAAATCAACTGAATAAAGCATCGGCGACTGTTACTCGCATGATTTCTAGTTTACGTCGGTTTCATCAATACTTACGGCAAGAACGATTTACTGATCATGATCCTATGCAGCATATTGAAAGTCCTAAAAAAACTCAAAAATTACCTCAAACACTTTCCTTGCAAGAAGTTGAAAAACTGATTGCTACGCCTGATACAACAACAACTTTAGGTATTAGAGACCGGGCGATTCTAGAAGTGATGTACGCAACAGGATTGCGGGTGAGTGAATTGATTGGCTTGAAAATGGGCGATATCCATTTAGAGATGGGACTTTTACAAACCTTGGGTAAAGGAGATAAAGAAAGGATTGTTCCGTTGGGAGATTATGCGATTCATTGGATTGAGCGATATTTAGCGGAATCCAGACCTTTATTAACGAAAAAAAGACCCCAAGAGAATCATTTGTTTGTCAATAATCATGGCAGTGGATTGAGCCGACAAGGTATTTGGAAAAACCTGAAAGTTTGGGTTCTAAAAGCCGGAATTATAAAAGATGTCACGCCCCATACTTTACGACATAGTTTTGCGACTCATTTGTTAGAAAATGGTGCTGATTTAAGAACTGTTCAAGAATTATTAGGTCATTCGGATATTTCGACAACTCAGATTTACACACATATCACAAAACGACGAATGACAGAAGTTTATAAGGAGCATTTTCCTAGGGCTTAATAAAGGAGTTTATATGATTACTAGGTATCGAAAAAACCAAAGAAAAATTGCGATGGGACTTTTAAGCTTCCATCAAAATTTAAAAGAGCAACAGCATCTTTTAAAAGAATTAGATACTTATGAAGAAGATAATAATTACCAATTATTTTGTTACTATCATGAAGGTGAATCTGCTAATGTTCAAGGACTAATCGGGATTAGCATTGAGAACGATAATGAAATCGTTTTGCAAGATATTAGTTTAAATCCGTCTTATCGTGGTGAACGCATTGGTTTTCAAATGTTAGATGAATTACAATTTTTATTTTCTGGTCAAAAAATCTTAGCAACAAAGACTACGGCCGATTTCTTAAGTCATTGGCATGAAAGTAAAAAGGAAGCAACAAATGAGTGAAATTAGTTTAAAATTAGATGTTTTTGAAGGTCCTTTGGATTTACTTTTACATTTAATTCAGCAGTTAGAAATTGATATTTATGATATTCCAATTACTCAAGTAACTGAACAATATATGGATTTTATTCACACAATGAAAACTTTGGAATTAGAAGTTGCCGGAGAATACATCGTGATGGCTGCGACATTAATGTCCATTAAAAGCCAAATGTTATTGCCGAAAGTAGAAGTTTCTTTAGGTGAAGATGATCTCTATGAAGAAGATCCGCGAGAGGCTTTGGTACAACAGTTATTAGAATATCGAAAATATAAATACGCGGCGAATTTATTGTCTGAAAAGGCAAGTGAACGCGGTCAATATTTTTCTAAAGAACCAATGGATTTATCAGATTACAAGGAAAATAATACCTTACTACCGGCAAATCAAGTCAATACGATTGATTTGTTTTTAGCGATGCATGATGTTTTGCAAAGAAAAAAATTAAACCGCCCACAAGATTCTGTTGTTAGTGGTGAAACCATCACAATTGAGGAGAAAGTAAATCAAATTCGTTTTAAGTTAGATGAATTAAACTCGGATGAAGGGCTTCCTTTGGAGAACTTTTTTCAAAACTATACAAAAGATGAAATGGTGACGACTTTTATGGCGTTATTGGAATTGATGAAAAATGGGCAAGCAACGGCAAAACAAATTAAAAATTACGATCCAATTTTAGTCTACAAAGGAGTTTCAGATGAATAAATTAAGTCAAGTTGAAGCTTTGCTTTTTGTTGTTGGTCAAGAAGGTATTGGCTTAGATGAGCTTTCATACAATTTAAAAATATCAACGGCTGAAACCTATCAGCTGATTGAATCGTTAACAGCAGCATATCAAGCAGATCCGAATCGAGCATTAACTGTTTTGGAGGTGGGCAGTCATTTTGTGTTAACCACCAAAAAAGAATGTGCGCCATTGTTAAAAACTTTTGCACGTTCTCCATTAGTGAACAAATTGAGCCAAGCAGCTTTAGAAACTTTATCTATTATTGCATACAAACAACCAATCAGTCGTGTACAGATTGATGAAATGCGAGGGGTTCAATCTAGTGGAGCAGTTCAAACTTTGGTATCAAGGCATTTAATTGAAGAAAAAGGTCGTGTGGAAGGGCCTGGTCGAGCGATTTTATATGGTACAAATGAGCGTTTTATGGATTATTTCGGTTTAAAAGATTTAAGTGAATTGCCAGATGTTGAAAAAATGGAGGATGATTTATCTTCCGAAGAAGAAGTTCCACTGGATTTGTTTTTTGACCGGTTAAAAGAGGAGAATATATAGATGGAAAGATTACAAAAAGTAATTGCACACGCGGGAATTGCTTCTCGTAGAAAAGCCGAGGAAATTATTTCCAATGGCAGAGTTAAGGTCAATGGAGAAGTTATTACCGAGTTAGGCACAAAGGTTGGTAAAAAAGATGTGGTAGAAGTTGATGGTGTACCCATCTACCAAGAAGAACCGGTTTATTATTTATTTTACAAACCGCGCGGCGTGATTTCTGCTGTCACAGATGATAAAAATCGTCGAGTAGTCACTGATTTTTTCCCAGAAGTGACTGAAAGAATTTATCCAGTGGGTCGTTTAGATTATGATACATCAGGAATTTTAATTTTAACCAATGATGGGGATTTTTCACAAAAATTAGCCCATCCTAAACATCAAATCGATAAAGTATATGTAGCAAAAGTTAAAGGTATAGCTGATCAAAAGAATCTATATCCTTTGACAAAAGGAATTGTGTTGGAAGGCAAAAAAACAGCACCCGCACGTTACGATATTATTTCAAGTGATAAAAAATCTGAGACGAGTATCGTAGAGCTGACTATTCATGAAGGGCGTAATCATCAAGTGAAAAATATGTTACAAGCTGTTGGTCTACCTGTTCAAAAGCTAAAACGTGAAAAATATGGTGAACTTACATTAAAAGGTTTAAAACCAGGTGAGTATCGTCGCTTAAACGCAAAAGAAATCAAAAATTTGTTGCATCAAGCAAAATAAAAACTTTTTACTTGTATTTTGTTAGTGTTGTGCTATATTTGTATTGTAAATAAAAATAATTTTAAGGTTCGTCTTCAGGGGCAGGGTGAAAATCCCGACCGGTGGTAATAGTCCACGAACTGCGTTTACGCAGCCGAATCGGTGTAAATCCGATACCGACAGTACAGTCTGGATAAAGAAGATAGGGCTTATTTGAGTGTGAAATTCAAGTAACTCTATGCTTTTTTCTGAAGCATAGAGTTTTTTTGTACTTTCAAATTCGAGTGGTTCGTTGAAGATGATTCCTGAATCTTGGAGGATGTCAAATGAAGAACTTAAAGTTACAAAAGATGACAGCAGTAGCAGTAGCAGGAGCAATGGGATTGATTTTGCAATTTATCGCTTTTCCCTTAATTCCAATTTTCCCCTTTTTAAAGTTGGATTTTAGTGATATTCCTATTTTAATTAATATGTTCTTATTTGGACCAATTACTGGGATTGCGACAGCGTTAATCAGATCGTTGCTGCATTTAACTATGACTGGCTTTTCCTTTGATAATATGATTGGAGATTTTGCTAGTTTCTTTGCCACTACTATTTATACGTTACCAATTTTTGCATTATATAATAAAAATAAATTTAGTCGAAAATTTTCTGGTTTAGCTTTAGGGATTTTGGCGATGACTTTATTCATGAGCGTGGCTAACTATTTTGTTATCACACCACTTTATTTAAAAGCATTTGGCTTATCAGCTGGACAAATGTTAGGTATGAGTTTAGGTCGTTACGTATTGGTGGGTATTGTGCCATTTAATATTTTAAAAGGTATCATTGTCAGCAGCGCTTTTGTAATACTTCATGCGAAACTATTACCATGGTTAAGTAAGAAGAGTTTTAGTAGCCATTCCCATCACTCTATTTAAATAAAAGGACTAGCCATGATATTTTGGCTAGTCCATTTTTGTGTTATAGTGAATCGTAAGAAATCGCGTAAGCTGGGCATCTTTTTGCTGCTAGCCGAACGTCTTTTTGCGATTTTTCAGGAATAAATTGTTGTCGGGCTTTTTCTTCACCAGAAAAAATGATGATTCCATCATCACGATAGTCAAAAACTTCTGGTGCAATCGTTTGACAGAGTCCGCAAGCAATGCAGCGCTCTGGAAATATTTCTGCTTTCATTTTTCACCTCAAGGAGTATCTATATGACTTTGTTTATTTTAACGTTATTTCGTTCAGGCCACAAGTTAAGAGTATCTAGCATTTATCATTTATTGACTGGGAAAAGAACTAGTTCGGTCCTTATTTTCGGGTACTTTCATCAAATTTTAGTTTTTTTAGGTAGTTTGCCTTCACTAGAGAAAGCGGTATTTAATCAAGTAATCAAAAAATTATTGCAACTTAATTATATTGAAATGAATGATGAGTTTGGAAAAATAACTGATCTAGGACAGCAAGCTTTAACTGAAGTAGTCCAATTAAAACAGTTGACACAATTAGATGGTTTTAGATTTGGGCGGATGCGAATAGAGATGTGGCGGCTCATATTATTTGCGGTTCAAGTTATTAGCTTTATCAGTGTTCGTCAAAAAAAATATACGCCAATTGAACAAAGACCCGAAGCAGTCTATCAGTTAAAAAAATGGCTGAAAAATGCAGACAGTAATTTAATCGGACTATTGCTGGCTGAACTAGAGAAAATCTTTTCACAAATGCCCCAGAACCAAGCTGATTTTCTAGCGAATCAATTAAGTGGCTATCATCAGGATGGGAAAGTAGCTTTTCAGCTATTAGCTGAGGAGTGGCAAAGTGAACCATGGAATGTACTTTTCCAACAACAATGTATTGATTCTTTTCTTGAAAAAGTAATTCCAAATAGCCAGATTGATTTATTAATAAGTGATTTTTCACAACAAAATTGCAATCAAAGTATGTTGCAAACTAGAGATTTATTTTTAGCTGATTTGAATGAAACTGAAATCTTACAACAAAGAAGTATTAAAACTGGAACCTATTATGATCATATTATCGAGTGGGCAATTAGTGATGAAAATTTTCCATTCGAAAAATTTACTTTACTTGATTTTAAAGAGTCTAAAAATTTCGAGGAAGTAATTGATTTAAGTTATAAAAATTATCAGGAGAATTATTTGAATTTTCGTTTATCGCAAATAAAAAATTTGAGGGATTGCCAATGGAATTAAAAAAGGCTCTAGAACAGTATTTTGGTTATTCTGAGTTTCGTCCAGGACAAGCTGAGATTATTTCGACTGTTTTAAAAGGGGAACCGGTCTTAGGTATGTTGCCGACTGGTACAGGGAAATCTCTATGTTATCAATTAGCCGGTTATTTATTACCTGGGACAGTAATTATTATTTCGCCCTTGATTTCATTAATGGAAGATCAAGTCAATCAGTTACAGCAACTTGGAGAAAAACGCGTGATCGCTTTGAATAGTGTTCTTTCTTACAGTGAAAAAGATTATGTCCTTAAAAATATGAAAAAGTATAAGTTCATTTTTATGAGTCCTGAGATGTTTTTACAAGAAAAAATAATGGCACAACTAAAAACAAGTAATATTTCACTCGTAGTGGTCGATGAAGCCCACTGCATTTCACAATGGGGGATTGACTTTCGACCAGAATATCTAAAGCTGTCTGCAGGAATTCATCAATTACCCCAACCGCGAATCATGGCTTTAACAGCAACAGCGACCCCAAATGTACGAGAAGATATCAAACACTTATTGTTTCATCATCAAGTAAAAAGTTTTGTTTATTCAGTTGATCGCCCTAATATTAGTTATTTTGTGTTTCAAGCAGAGAAAAAAACTAAATTGAGAGAGCTACTGGAAACTTTGTCTGGTACGGGAATTGTTTATTGTGCTACTCGTAAACAAGTAGAATCACTATACCAGCTTTTTAGAAATGATTTTCCTGTTGCCTTTTACCATGGTGGTTTAAGCGGACAAGAAAGACGGGTCTTGCAGCAACAGTTTCAGCAAGATGAATTGAAAGTTTTATTTGCCACCAATGCTTTTGGGATGGGGATCAACAAGAATAATATTAGGTATGTGATTCATTATGATTTACCTGATTCACCAGAGAACTATCTACAAGAAATCGGTCGCGCTGGTCGTGATGGGCATCATGCACAAGCTATTTTACTATATGAAAATAATGATGAAAAAATTCACTACTTTCTCCAGGATCAAATTAATGACGTACGTAAACTATATGAAATGAAACAACAAAATCCCGAATTGCTCATTGAACTACCTCTGATTAAAAAATGGGAAACATATTTTCCTGACCAAAGCGATCAAATTATTTCATTATTGGAAAAACGCCAACAAGTAAAAAGACAGCAAATCCGCTTTATGTTGGCTTATGTTCAACAGACTGAGTGTCGCAGAAAATTTCTGACAAATTACTTTGCCGAAAAGTTAGAAAAGATTCCTAAGACTTGTTGTGACAATCATGGTGCCACTTTAACAACTGTAGAAAATAATCTGCAAGAAAAAGTCCAACCACAATCATGGCAAGAAATCTTAGAAAAAATTTTTAAAAATCCCTTGAAAATTTGAAAAAAACGCCATTCTTTTTGAAGCTATGATATAATATTGAACGATATTAAAGAGGAGGTACAAAGCGTGAGTAGAAAAGACCGTTACAATCAAACAGAAAGCAACGAGCCTTGGGATCAACATATATATGAGTCTGAGGAAAGTCAGACTGCAACGAACCGAGTTTCCCGGAGTGAAGCAAGAAGAAACAGTGAAGGAAATAAAGATAATAAAAATGGTGGAGGCAATACTAAATTTTTAACTATTTTAGTTATTTTGTTAGTGGCTCTGATTACCATTCCGGCAGCTGCCTATTTTTTTATAACTAGAGATGGAGGAAATACTGCTGCAAGCTCGTCATCAAGCAGCATTACCGCTTCGTCTACATCAAGTACGGAAGAATCAAGTACAGAAGAATCAAGCGATGATGACACTTCTGCCTCGTCAGAAGCAGAGCAACAACAAGCGGCTGCTTCACAGGCTGCGGCGTCATCCGAAGCAGCTGCATCACAATCAGTAGCTGGTCAACAGTCGCAATATGTTTCACCAGCAGGTGAGGGAGCAAATACGACAACTGTTCAAGCAGGTGAAGGCTTGCAACAAATAGCTAATCGAACAGGTGTAGATATTAGTACAATCGCAGCTTTAAATGGGATTACCATTCAAGGGGATTCATTCTATCCACCAATTAATCCAGGTCAACAAATTGTGATTAGCCAATAATAGTTAAATCTGAATGATGGAGTTGTGGTATGAGTTTTTTGGAACTCGTGTCACAACTCCCTATTTATTGAAGGGAAGTTTAAAAATGAAAAAAATTTCAATTGCGATTGATGGTCCAGCTTCATCAGGAAAAAGTACAGTAGCAAAAATACTAGCGAAGGATTATCAATTCATTTACGTTGATACCGGTGCAATGTATCGAGCGGTAACCTATTTAGCAATGATCAATCAAGTCGCTTTTTCGGATGAAAAAAAGATTGTTGGATTGATTGAAGAATATCCGATTCGCTTTGAACAAGTACCTGGTGGTCAACGTGTTTTTGTAAATCAAAGTGATATTACTGAAGAAATTCGATCACAAGCGGTAACCCAAGCTGTTTCAGAAGTGGCTGCGCATCAATTGGTTCGAGAAAAACTAGTTGAAATTCAGCAAAAACTCGGAGAAACTGGCGGCGTTGTGATGGATGGCAGAGACATTGGGACTACGGTTCTTCCAAATGCAGAAGTAAAGATTTTTCTTATAGCTAGTGTGGAAGAACGTGCCCAAAGACGGTATATTGAAAATCAGGCGAAAGGCTTTTCAGCTAGCTTTGAAGAATTAAAAGAAGCAATTTCAAAACGGGATTATTTAGATTCTCATCGCGAAGTGTCACCTTTGGTGCAGGCTGAGGATGCTATTTTGGTAGATACAACAGGTATGTCGATTGAACAAGTAGTGAAACGCATCAAAGAAATTGTAATAGCAAAGGGCTTTTAAATAAAATTTTGTCGTAAGTAAAATCATTTTTTACAAATTTTAAGAAAAAAAGAGAAATCGCTTTATTTTTCCCTGTAGATAAATTAAAATGGTAATTGTAGTCTATTCATATATTGAATTGTTGGTTAGGAGGACATATGTCATGGCAGATTTAGAACAAAATCCATTAGATAACGAAAATGTATCAATGGAAGCAGCAATGGAAAGTGTACATGAAGTAAAAGTCGGCGATATCGTGAGAGGCGAAGTGCTTGCTTTGGAAGACAAACAAGTCGTTGTCGGTATCGAAGGAGCAGGAGTTGAAGGTGTAGTTCCTGCAAAAGAGCTTTCTACTTTACCAGTAGAAGATATTTCACAAGAAGTAAAAGTCGGTGATGTCTTAGACTTGGTAGTCATTTCTTCTATCGGAAAAGATAAAGAAAATGGCAGCTATCTACTTTCTAAACGTCGCTTAGATGCGAAAAAAGTTTGGGAAGACATCGAAAAAGATTTCCAAGCTGGAAAAATAATCGAAGCACCTGTTACAAATAGTGTTAAAGGTGGTTTGGTAGTTGACGTAGGTGTCCGTGGATTCGTACCAGCATCAATGATTGACGATCATTTTGTAGACGATTTTTCCGCATATATCGGTCAAACCTTGGCCTTTAAAATTATTGAAATTGAACCATCAGAAAACCGCTTGATTTTATCACATAAGGCAGTAGTTGAAGCAGAAAAAGCTGAGAAGAAAAAAGAAATCTTAGCGACTTTATATGATGGTCAAGTAATCAAAGGTCAAGTAGCTCGTTTAACGGACTTTGGTGCATTTGTTGACTTAGGCGGCATTGACGGATTGGTTCACGTATCAGAAATTTCTCATAGCCATGTTGGTAAACCTTCAGATGTTTTATCAGTCGGTGATGAAGTGGAAGTTTTGGTACTTTCTGTCGATCCTGAAAAAGAACGGATTTCATTATCAATTAAAGCAAACTTGCCTGGACCTTGGACAGACATTGACGAAAAAGCAGCACCTGGAACTGTTTTAGAAGGAACTGTTAAACGTTTGACTAGTTTTGGTGCTTTTGTGGAAATTTTCCCAGGAGTTGAAGGATTGGTTCATATCTCTCAAATCTCTCACAAGCACATTGCCACTCCTCATGAAGTATTACATGAAGGTGATAAAGTTCAAGTGAAGGTTTTAGAAGTAAATCCGGATGAACACCGAGTAGCACTATCAATCAAAGCATTACAAGAAAAACCTGAAGAGTTAAAAGAAGAAGTTGTTGAAACTGATGACTACGAAATGCCTGAAGAAAGTTCTGGTTTTACATTGGGTGATGTTTTAGGTGATGCTTTAGCTGAAAGTGAAGCTAACGAAGACAAAGAGTAAAAAAGGCTTAAGGACGTACAATTATGTGCGTCTTTTTTTGTGGTTTTTTCATCTCTTTCTTGCTATAAAGTGATTTCTTCGTTAAACTAAGGAGAATTTTAAAAAAGGAGCAAAAACATGTCAAATCCTATTATAGCCATCGTTGGACGACCCAATGTTGGTAAATCTACATTATTCAATCGTATTGCAGGAGAAAGAATTTCAATTGTCGAAGATACTCCCGGTGTTACTAGGGATCGCATTTATGCGAAAGGTGATTGGTTAGATCATGAGTTTTCAATTATTGATACTGGTGGTATTGATCTAGGTGATGAACCATTTATGGAACAAATTAAACACCAAGCACAAATAGCAATTGATGAAGCTGATGTCATTTTATTTATTGCTAGTGGCCGTGAAGGTGTGACTGACGCTGACGAAGCAGTCGCTAAAATCTTATATCGTAGTAACAAACCGGTTATTTTGGTAGTCAATAAAGTAGACAATCCAGAGATGCGTAGTGACATTTATGAGTTTTATGCACTAGGATTGGGAGAGCCTTTCCCGGTTTCTGGGAGTCATGGCTTAGGTCTAGGTGATGTTTTAGATGAAGCGGTCAAACACTTCCCAGATGATAGTGAAAATGAGGAAGATGAGAGTATTAAGTTTAGTCTAATTGGACGACCTAATGTTGGTAAGTCTTCTTTGATTAATGCGATCTTAGGGGAAGACCGTGTTATTGTGTCAGAGATTGAAGGAACAACGCGGGATGCTATTGATACTAAATTTATTGGCGAAAATGGTCAAGAATTTACCATGATAGATACAGCAGGCATGCGTAAACGTGGTAAAGTTTATGAGAACACTGAAAAATATAGTGTGATGCGGGCTATGCGCGCAATTGATCGCTCAGATGTTGTCTTAGTCGTTATTAACGGTGACGAAGGAATTCGTGAACAAGATAAACGGATTGCTGGATATGCTCATGAGGCTGGTCGTGGAGTTATTTTAGTTGTAAATAAATGGGATTTAGTTGAAAAAGATACTAATACCATGAAGGATTTTGAAGCAGAGATTCGTGATGAGTTTGCTTATTTAGATTATGCGCCGATTATTTTTGTCTCAGCTTTGACGAAGCAACGTTTAAATAAACTTCCTGATTTGATTGAAACAGTCAGCATGAATCAGAACCTGAGAATTTCCTCTTCTATCTTAAATGATGTTATTATGGATGCTGTTGCGATTAACCCGACACCAACTGATAAAGGAAAACGTCTGAAGATTTTTTATGCGACTCAAGTGGCTGTTAAACCACCGACTTTTGTTGTCTTTGTCAATGAAGAAGAATTGATGCATTTCTCTTACGCGCGCTTTTTAGAAAATCAAATTAGAAAAGCTTTTGATTTTGAAGGTACACCGATTCGAATCATCGCTAGACGGCGGAAATAAGCCATTTTACCATAAGTTATTCTGTAGGACAAATATTTTTATCAATGTTTACCATATCTAGGAATTTTTGGTGATAATCGGCTAAAAACCTTGCTATCACAAGGTTCATATGCTATCGTAAAACAAGAATATTGACCAAATCAATATTTATGGTAACTGGACCACTCAGTTACTAAAAGATGTGCAAACATCAAATCATCACTCACGGAGGTGAAAATTTACATGGCAAACAAAGCAGAATTAATCGAAAAAGTTGCAGCTGCGACTGAATTAACTAAAAAAGACGCTACAGCTGCTGTTGATGCTGTATTTTCAAGCATTCAAGACGCTTTAGCTGAAGGTGAAAAAGTTCAGTTAATCGGTTTTGGTAACTTTGAAGTTCGTGAACGTGCTGCCCGCAAAGGTCGCAACCCACAAACTGGCGAAGAAATCCAAATCCCAGCAAGCAAAGTACCTGCGTTCAAACCAGGGAAAGCCCTTAAAGACGCAGTTAAATAATTGACGTCGTAGAACCCTTGTCTTACAAGGGTTCTTTTTTCTTTTTAAGAATTCCCTGATGTTTACAAAAATACATAAAAAAAAGCATCTAAAATACAATACATAGAAAAAAGTGAATGGAGTTTATATGGATAGTCGATTATTTCAAATTTTATATATTTTATTAGAAAGAGGAAGTATCACGGCAAAGGAATTAGCGGAAAAGTTTGAAGTATCTCCCCGAACAATTTATCGTGATGTGGATACTTTAAGTGGTAGTGGGATTCCAGTCTATGCTATGCAAGGCAAGGGTGGTGGTATTTTTATTAATGAAGATTTCGCTTTAAATCGTTCTGTGCTTTCAAAAGAAGAACAGCTTCAAATTTTAACTGCTGTTCAAGGTTTATCAATATTGCCTAGTACTTTTGATGATGACTTATTAACAAAACATGGAGGATTATTTCAGCACAGACAGGCTGGTTGGCTAGAAATTGATTTTTCCGATTGGGGACAAAAAAATCAAGAAGTATTCGTCAATATTCGTGAAGCGATTATTCATAAGAAAAGGCTGTGTATTTTATATTTGAGCCAAGAAGCTGTAGATTCAGAACGTACAGTTGAACCTTTCAAATTAGTTTTTAAACAAAATGCTTGGTACTTGTACGGCTACTGTTTAAAAAAAGAAGCGAATCGAATTTTTAAATTGAGTCGCATCAGGAAAGTTCAAATCTTAGATGAATATTTTTCACGAAACTATGAAGGGAAAATATTTGAATCTAAAGAAAGCCTTGCTTTACCAGAAACTCTAATAACTTTAAAATTTAAAAAGGATCAGCTATCTCAAGTGAAAGAAAATTATCAAAAATATACTCAATTGGGTGATGGTAGTTTATTGGTAAAAGAGAAATATCCGATATCTGAAGGCTTTTATGCTTTTATACTATCATTGGGGGCTAATGTTGAGGTTGTCGAACCATTAGATATTCGGGAAGAATTAATAAAAAGAATTCAAACAATGGCAAATAATTATTAAACTTGACATAAGGTGACATGTTTCACTTGTTATAATTATTTTATCTTATAGAAGTGAGGCGAGAATGATGAAATATGAATGGCGTAAACATGAGAAAGATTTATACAGTACAGTTAAGAAAACATTATTAGTAACTGTCCCAAAACAAAATTTTATAATGATTGATGGTGAAGGAGATCCCAATCAAACAGATTTTTCAGAACGAGTAGGTGTGCTTTTTTCTTTGGCCTATGCAATAAAAATGAATTATAAAAAGCTATGGGCTGATCCGAAAAATCTATATGACGATTTTACTGTTTTTCCATTGGAAGGGCTTTGGGATTCAAAAAATAGCCAAGATACTCGCGATAAAGCCAGTTATATTTATACGATTATGATTCAGCAGCCAGAATTTATTACATCAGAAATGTTTGAAAAAGCTTTATCTATGACCAAGAAGAAACCACATTCTCTACTTGATGAAATTTATTTTAATTCTATCGAAGAAGGAAAATGTGTGCAAATGCTACATGTTGGTCCCTTTGAGAATGAGGCAGCTACCTTTGAAAAAATGCACTTATTTATTGAAGATCAAAAATATCGCAGGAACGGTCATATGCATCGGGAGATTTATTTAAATGATGCGAGAAAAACACCACCAGAAAAGCGCAAAACTATTTTACGTTTTCCATTGGCTTGACCAGTAATAATAATCATGGTAACGTTAACATAAGAAATAGAAAGCGAGGAATCCCAATGAGATATTTCACCAAATAAGTAGAAGCTGCATTCAGACTAAACCAAGGATTTTCCAAGGGGACAGTGTGCAGATTTTTGAAAAATTGGTGGAACATATGATTTGAGGGATTTTAAGCAAAGGATCAGCTAGATTTTTTTGCTGTGTTAAAAACTCAAAATATAGATATGTTTAGGAGACACCGGTTTTTCATTAATAACTGGAGTCTTTTTTTGCTCCTTTTTTCAAAGGAAGTGAGCCAGTATGTCCAATATTAAAATTGAAAATTTGTCTTTTGGTTATGATCAAATGGGAACTTTATTATTTGATGATGCACAATTAATCATTGATGATCAATGGAAGCTAGGATTAGTAGGTAGGAACGGTCGCGGAAAAACTACATTTCTTAGAATTTTACAAAAGCAATTGCCTTATAGTGGAAGAATTCAGTATCAGATGATTTTTGATTACTTTCCCAAAACAATATCTGATGCGAAGCAGCTAACTTTTTATGCTTTATTAGAAATCCGGACATTTGAATTATGGCAGATGGAGCGAGAGTTAAATTTATTAGCCTGTGATCCAGAAGTTTTGTGGCGTCCCTTTGAGACCTTATCTGGTGGTGAACAGACCAAAGTATTGTTGGCCTTAATGTTTATTGAAGAAGGCCTTTATCCTTTGATTGACGAGCCGACCAACCACTTAGATGTAGTCGGTCGTAAACAGGTTGCAAATTATTTAAAGGAAAAAAGACAAGGGTATATTTTAGTTAGCCATGATCGCCAATTTTTAGATGAAACGGTCAATCATATTTTGGCGATTGAAAAAAATCAACTGGTATTATATCAAGGGGATTTTAGTACCTATGAAGATCAAAAGGCCCGTCAAGATGCTTTTGAACAAGCACAAAATATCAAACTGAAAAAAGAGATTTCGCGTTTACAGAAGACGGCAATTGAAAAAGCTGAATGGTCGAAAAATCGTGAAAAAGACAAACTAAATCAATCAAAAGGTTTTATTGATACTGAATATCGGCGGGTAAGCCCAGGTGCAATTGGTGCTGACGCTGCACGAATGATGAAACGATCAAAAGCCATTTTACAAAGAGTAGAAGGTCAAATCAGTGAAAAGTCACAGCTATTAAAAAATATTGAAACAGTTGATGGTTTAGAAATGAATTATCAGCCAAGTTATCATCAAAGAATATTACAAATGGAGAAGGTTGTGCTTACTTATCAACAAACTCCCCTTTTTGATCCAGTTAATATTGAATTATTTAAAGGGGAATGTTTAGCTATTACAGGAGCTAACGGAAGTGGAAAAACTTCATTATTGGCAGCAATTTTGCAGGAATTTAAAGGTAAACAAGCAGGGGAAATCCATTTACCTAAAGGTATCCAAATGAGCCATATTCGGCAAAATTATCAAGATAACTCTGGGACATTAGCAGCTTTTGCTGAAACAGAAGGGCTTGATTTTTCACAGTTTTTGAATAATCTCCGTAAATTAGGCATGGAACGCAATGTTTTTGAGAATAAAATTGAAGAAATGAGTATGGGACAACGAAAAAAAGTTGAAGTGGCTAAGTCTTTAGCTCAACCAGCTAATTTATATGTTTGGGATGAGCCGTTAAATTATTTAGACGTTTTTAATCAGAAACAACTATTAACATTGCTTAAAGAAGTTTCACCAACGATGATTGTAATTGAACATGATACTCGTTTTATTGAAGCAATTGCGGATAAAATTGTCTCGTTATAGCAGAAGTCACATTTGACTTCTGTTTTTTTAACCTTTTTTTGGTATGATAAGAAAGAGGTGGTGAGAAAATGGAAAGAACTTTTCAAAGAAAAGAACCAACTAAAATTTTCTATGGAAAAACTGTGGCTAGCTTATTTCGTTCAACTGACTTAAGGGATAGTCAAATTATTTTTTGCGGGAATCAACGCTACTATGATCATTTGGCTGAGAAACTGAATCAGTTTGTTCAAGCAGCAACTTCGGTTGATTGGTTTATTACAACCAATAATCGATATTGTAATGATTTTCGAACATTTGAAGATTTTATTTCCTTCATGAATCGATTCTCACCAAATAAAAAAATGATCATGATTGGCATCGGCAATCAAGGTGTGATGGAATTGATGAGTTTTTATCAACAAGTGGCAGTTTTTGATGTAGAACTTTGGTTGATTCCCTTATCACTACGTGCATTTGCTCAGTCTTTAAACAATCAAAGTCAAATTATTTCCCAAGAGAAAGTTCAAGCAGTTATGGCAACAGAAATTTCTCCTCAGAGAATTTTGTTCGATCAGACTTTAGCTGACCAACAAATTACTGGTAAAATAGTTGATTTATTAGTACTCATTCGATGTGGAATTGTTTTGGATTACCATTTTTTACAACAGGTTTTTCGAGCATTTCCCACTCGTCAAGTATTGAATACCAAATCCTCAGCGGCATTTATTGATGCAGTCATTGATTTTTATCAAGATAGCCGAACAGAATTGGCCAGTTTTGATGAAATTTTTACCGCAGCATTTTTTCAAACAGAAAACGGACATTTGTTATCAGATAGTATGAAAAATCAGTTTGGGCTACTTTTTGCTTTCTTTTGGAATGGTCAAGTCGCGAAACTTGATTTTAATTTCAAAAATTTTATGATATGGTTGATGCAATTAGATTTTCCAGTTCTCTTGCCGGCGGCGATTTCTTTAGCTGATTATGGCGAGCAAGTAGTTATTATGGCAAAAGGAAAAGGTTCGTTAGGATTAGCCGAGGTAGGGAAAACAAATGGGTATCAAGCAGTGACAGAAGTGCAATTGGATCGTGCTTTTGCAAACTACACAAAAGTATTAAAAGAAATTAGAGGGACAATCAATGAATAGTTATAGTGAAAAAATGTTAGATGCTTTAAGAAATGAAGATTTAGCAAAAGCTCAAGAGATGTTTCAAGCAGCATTGAAAAATGATTCGGCAGAAATATTAGCCAGTTTGGCCCAAGAATTACAGAATTTAGGATTTTTAACAGAAGCTCGTGAAATTATAACGCAGTTGTTGGAAGAATTTCCTGAGGAAGATTATTTTTATTTATCGTTAGCTGAAATGGCGATTGAAGATGACGAGATCGATCAAGCTTTTGAATATCTTGAAAAGATTCCGATGGATAGCCCTAATTATTTAGAAAGTTTATTAGTTACTGCTGATTTATATCAGGTTCTAGGCATTCCTGAGGTTAGTGAAGCAAAATTGTTACAGGCCAAAGCGATAGCACCTGAGGAAACATTGATTACTTTTGCTTTAGGCGAGCTACATTTTGCCAACAACCAATTAGGTGAAGCGATTGCTGAATATGGTCAACTACAAAAACAAGGAATTAATGAAGTCGCAAATATTTCGTTAAATGAACGGATTGGCAGTGGGTATAGTTTGTTAGGCGGTTTTGAAGAGGCGATACCTTTTTTAAAAGCAGCTATTGATGAAGAAAGCACCTCTGATCGATTGTTCCAATTAGGCTTTACTTATTATCAACTGAAAGAATATCAACAAGCTATTATTTATTTTGAAGAAGTTCAAAAAATGGATCCAGAATATCAAAGTGTTTATTATTATTTAGCAGACAGTTTGAAAGAAGAAGAATTAGTAGAAGAAGCTTTGAAAATTGCTGAAGCAGGAATAAAAGAAAATCCTTATCAGGTGGAAACTTTACATTTGGCTTCCGAATTGGCTTATCGTTTACATAATCGAGAAAAATCTGAAGACTATTTAGACCAAGCTCTAAGTACAGGTGAAAAAGTCGATGAAACATTGTTAACATTGAGCAATCTATTTTTAAATGAAGGTGAACCTGAAGAAGCGATTCAAGCGATTAGTAAAATGGATGAACAAGACAATCCATATGCTTTATGGAATTTAGCACAAGCCAATGACGAGCTAGAAGAATATGCTGAAGCTGGTAAATATTATCAATTGGCCTATGAAGAATTAAAGCAAGAAGCAGAGTTTTTGAAGGCTTACGGATTATTTTTGAGAGAAGAAGGCCAATTAGCGCAAGCAAGACAGGTGTTAGCAGATTATTTAGCATTGGAACCAGAAGATATTGAGGTGCAATCGATTTTACAAGATTTATTAGAGAGGTGATCAGATGGTAGATGTAGCAGATAAAAGAGAATTTTTAGTTTGGCTAATCAATAATGTCCCTTTTCAAAGAAGAGAGGTTGTCTGGATTTTAAATTATTTAATTAATCACGAGGCTATTTTAAAAAACGTCCATGTGGTGGAGCAAGCGGAAAAAACTGAGCGAGGAATTGTTTTTCGTGATGCTAGTCAAGAAAAGATGGAACCAATGATGTTGACTGTCTCTGGACAAAATTTTGCTAGTAGTGATCAAATTTTTCATGAAATTCGTCTCCATTGGCAACAACCCTTATATATAGAATGTATTTTTCCGAACCCTTGGCAAAATGCGCTATATTTATCTGTCTTAGAAGATAATCCAGCTATCTCCTGGAATGATTCTGTCAGTGCCGAAACGATCAATGAAGTAGAATCGTATATGGAAAAAGAAGCTCAACAAGCGACTTTGAAACATTTATATCAGCAAATCGATCAAGCTCTAGAAGATGGCGATCAAGATACTTTTGTCGAGCTATCCAATGAAATCAATCGTTTAAAATTATTGATTAAAGAAAAAGAAGTTCAATAAAAAACTAAGCAAAAAGGATAATCAACTCTTGTCCTTTTTGCTTTTTTTGCTTATATTGAATGAATAAGGTGAAAAATTTTGACAACAATTTAGAAATGTTTAGAGCGTCACTCTAGGGGGAAAGAGTAGTGAGATGGGATCGGATTTTTAACAAGCGATATTTAAAATCAATCTTAAACGTGAATCATTTAGATAAAAACATGAAACGAGTTCAAAGAGTCGCCAGAAAAAGAAGAATCGACATGATCTTTTGGCTAAGTTTAGGGTTACTTAGTTTGATAATGTTAGGGATTCGTTTTAGTGAAGCTAATACACAAACGAATGAACCAACAAATACACCAGTAGTTACTAAAAAAAATGAACAAAAAGCGACCATCACAGCAAGCGGAGATATGCTGTACCATGATATTTTATTCAGAAGCGCCTATGATGGTTCCGGCTATGATTTAGACAATGATTATGCTCAAATCAAGCCAATTCTAAAAGAAGCGGATTTGTCTTTAGGAGACTTTGAAGGAACGATTAATCCTGACTGGCAATTAAGTGGTTATCCGATGTTTAATGCCCCAGAAGAAGTAGCAGACAGCATTAAAGAGGCGGGATTTGATGTTGTTGACTTGGCCCATAATCATATTTTGGATACTGGACTAGCAGGACTGAAATCAACGGCTGCAACTTTTAAAAAGATTGGTATTGATCCTATTGGTGTAGAAACGGATCAAGCAGATGCAATGGTCATTAAAGAAGTTAACGGCATAAAAATCGCTTTGCTCGCATATTCTTATGGTTTTAATGGTATGGAAGCTACTTTGACTAAAAAACAATACAATCAATATTTGAGAGATTTGGATATGGAAAAAGTTGCCGCTGATTTGAAAAAAGCTGAAGAAGTGGCAGATATTACAATCGTCATGCCCCAATCCGGAGTGGAGTACTCATTAGAACCAACTAAAGAACAACAAAAAAATTATCGTAAAATGATCGACTTAGGAGCAGATATTATTTTTGGCGGACATCCCCATGTAGCAGAACCGACTGAAATTATCGAAAAAGATGGTGAAAGAAAGTTTATTATTTATTCGATGGGCAATCTTATATCCGATCAACGTTTTGAAAGTGTAGGAGATTACTGGACTGAACGCGGAGTAATTATGGAGGTCGAGATTACTAAAAATGATGGAGGAACCAAACTAACTAAGGTAAAAGCTCATCCAACTTGGGTAGATAAAGAACCAATTGCTGGTCGCTTTTATCAGCACCCAGAATATGGAACAGTCCAAGCGCAAGATTATCAAGTTTTTTTAGCTGAAAATTATCTTCCTAAGGGTAAATATGCAGATACGGTTCCAGAAATAAAAAGACAGCGAATTGAAACTGCCTATTATCGCATGTTGGATTTACTAAATATCCAATGGTAAAAATATCGAATCCTATATAACAACATAAAAAAATCCAAGTCAGTATAAAAAATTTACTGACCTGGATTTTTTAGTTTTTCTTCAAAAAGAATTTTCTACGCTGTGGCTTGAGGTAAGTGAATCCTTCTCCTACCACATCATGAACATTTGAAATAGAGATAAAGGCCTTTTCATCCACAGTATGAATAATTTTCTTTACTTCATTCATTTCTTGAGGAGAAACAATAATATAAATAATTTTTTTCAAATCAGATGAAAAGCCGCCTTCACCATGAATATAAGTGACACCTCGCTCTAAATGATCCATTAAAATTTGAGCGATTTCTTCGTTTCGATTAGAAATAATCATTACACCTTTAGCAGCGTAACCGCCAGATGATAGCATATCGACGACCTTACTAAAGACAAAGGAAACAATTAAAGTATACATCATGCGCTTTAAATCTAAATAAGTTAGAGACAATAGCAATACAATCACATCAAAGATTAGTAATGATTTACCCATTGTAAAACCAATTTTTTGTTCTAATATGCGAGCAATCACATCGGCACCACCAGTAGTTCCACCGTAACGATAAACCAAGCCACTACCAAAGCCTGCGAATAAACCAGCAAGTAGTGAAACAATAAATAAATCGTGGTCTAAATTAATCACAAGAGGTACCCGCTGCCAAATCCATAAAAAGACAGATAAACAAACTGTTCCTAAAATCGTGTAATAAAATGACCGTTTGCCTAGAACTTTACCGCCAATTAAAATCAGAGGAATATTAATCAGTAAAGTTGTATAGGCTGGATCGATACCAAATAATGCACGGATGATTAAAGTGATACCAGTCACTCCACCTTCAGCCAAATGATTCGCGATATTTAAGTAAACCAAACCAAATGCATAAATTGCCGTTCCGCCAACAATGAAGAAAATTTCTTTCACACGGGTTGATGTTGATGTTTCCATTGTGTCCTCCTTTTAGATGTTTTCCACCTTCAAACTTATCATGAAAAAGCAGGACTTACAACATCAGGATAGGAAAGAAAAGCGTTTTTTGATAAGATAGTTCTGAGGTGGTTTGATGGAACAAAAAACATTAGCAAAAATGCAAATAGAAGTTGATCAATATATTCAACAATTTAAGACTGGTTATTTTTCACCCTTAGCACAAATGGCTAGATTAACTGAGGAAGTGGGTGAACTTGCTCGAGAAATTAATCATTATTATGGTGAGAAACCTAAAAAAGATACAGAGGCAATTATTTCTGTTGAAGAAGAATTAGGAGACGTTTTATTTGTTACTTTAATTATGGCGAATTCATTAGACATTGACTTGACGAAAAGTTTTAATCAAAATATGGCGAAATTTAATCAACGAGATGCTTATCGCTTTGAACGTAAAGATGGACAGACAGGTGAGACAAAATGAAATTAGAAAATTTACCGTTGGAGTTTCAAGGAGCGATGCCGATTTTACGAAAACTACAAGAAGCGGGATATGAAGCTTATTATGTTGGTGGTAGCGTGCGAGATATTCTTCTGAATAAACCCATACATGATGTGGATATTGCTACTAGTGCTTTTCCAGCAGAAGTAAAAGCTTTATTTCGAAAAACTATTGATGTCGGTATTCAACACGGCACAGTCATGGTTATTACAAAGGAAGAAACTTATGAAGTGACGACTTTTAGAACAGAATCAACCTATCAAGATTATCGTCGTCCAGACCATGTTGAGTTTGTACGTTCGCTGAAAGAAGATTTAAAACGTCGGGATTTTACAATCAATGCTTTGGCAGTGGGAATAAATGGTGAAGTGATTGATTTATTTGATGGCCTGAATGATTTACGAAATAAAGTTTTACGGGCAGTTGGTAACCCTTACGAACGATTTCATGAAGATGCGCTACGGATGATGAGAGCTTTACGTTTTGTTAGTCAACTAGGATTTAATTTACAAAGGGAGACTTTTGATGCGATTAGTGAATATCATTCTTTGCTGGCAAAAATTTCAGTTGAACGAATAAATATGGAGTTTGTCAAATTATTAATGGGTTCTTTTCGTCAAGCAGGGATGCGCTCGTTTGTGGAATCAGAATGCTATATCTATTGCCCAGGTCTAAGAGCCTACGGTGAAGGATTATTGAGTTTTGCAGAGTTAGTAGGGCCAGCCATTCCACTAGAAAGCCAAGCTTGGACGTTGTTAATTGATCAAATTCATTTGCCGGAGGACAAAATTCGTTCTTTTTTAAAAGAATGGAAATGTTCCAATCAAGTCATTAAAGATGTGCAGCAGATGGTTCCCGCTTTAAAGTATCGCAAAGAAAATGAATGGACAGCTTGGAAATTATATCAAATCGGACGAGAATTGGCCTTATCAGTGGATTACTTATTATATTATTTTGATCAAACACCTAACTTGTCCAAGATTCGGATGATGTATCAGACTTTACCGATTCACTCTTTAAAAGATGTAGTAATCAAAGGAAATGATTTGTTTTCACTATTTGACCGACCTAAAGGACCTTGGATTAATGAAGTATTACGAGCAATTGAAAAGGGAATTGTCGAAGGAGAATTAAAAAATCAAGAGAAATCACTCATTCAATTTGCCCAAAAATATTTAGAAGAGGTGGATAATGGAAAAATTGACTAAAGAGTTTGTAGTTTCGGCAACAGATACAGCAGAAAAATTAGGTTCGGGTGATCTAGCCGTTTTGGCAACACCACGTTTGGTAGCAATGATGGAAAACACCGCAAAAAATATGTTGGATTTAGCTAGTAATATGACTAGTGTTGGTTTTATTATGGAGATGAAACACCTAGCTCCCAGTCCAGTAGGAGCTCAAATAATCGTTACTGCTGAAATTCTTGAGAGAGGTGAGCGAACAGTTGATTTCACTCTCTCTGCTTATGCTGGAGATACATTAATCGCCACAGCAAATCATCAAAGAGTCATCGTGAATCGCTTGAAATTTATGGAAAAAATTCAAAATAAGCCAATCATGTGACCGTTTACTGCTACTTATGCTAGAATTAGTTTATCTTATAGATGTAAGGAGAATGCAAAAATGGCAAGAGAAATGAGTGCTTTAAAATTTTATTTCCGTAATGGGGAAACTTGGACAATTGACCGTCGCTACATTGGCGATTTATGGATTAAACAAATTACAACAAGTTATGGTCGGATTAATGGTAGTGAGTTTGTGGAAATTCACCCAGTTGCTGGTTTCAAAATTGAAATCTATCAAGAGGGCGATCATGTCCAAACATCTGATATTAACTTAGGTGGTTTAGAATTAGGCATGTTCGAAAGAGCCCATAAATTCCAAGATATTGAAAGAATGGAAATCATTTTCCGCAGTGGTAAACCTGATATTGTTTATTTCCCATACAAAGAAAAAGATGCTGATGGTTTAGACAATGTTTATCAATCAATTAAATTCTCTGAAAAAACTAAGAGCTTATACATCGTTATTGACCCAGAAAAAGATGTAGATAGTACGTATCCTGACAAATTTTAAATCCTAAAAGACAGAATTTTCGTAATTCTGTCTTTTTTGTATAAGAAATTATTAAGGTACCATAATAAAAAGAGGAATATTGTTGCAAAAATAGTAAGGTACCTGTATTATATAAACATAAGGTACCTGAAAAAAATAATAACCTTAAGAGGAGATTTTTATTATGGAAAACAATTTAAACGAACAATTCATGAAAATGCAACATGATTTGAGAAGATATTTTCATCGTCAAAGAGCAAAAAACCATGGATTAGAAGCGCATCAAGGACAAGGGCGAGTGTTAGCCTTACTAAAATTACATCCAGAAATTTCGCAAAAAGATTTGATCTTTGTACTAGGATTACGTCCCCAATCTGCTGGAGAATTAATTCAAAAATTAACTGATAAGGGTTGGGTAACTCGTGAGGCATCAGAAGAAGATCGTCGGGCCATGATTGTTAAGCTAACTGATTTGGGTCGCGAAGAGGCTGAAAAAATCGGTCAACGTCCTGATATTACGACAGAACTATTTGTAGATTTTACTGATGAAGAAAAAATGCAATGGTCGACTTTAGTTGACAAATTAAACCAAAAACTTGAAGAAGAATTGGCAGGTGAAGAAGATTCATTTGAAGATGGACCACACGGACATCATGGTAAACCTCATGGACATCACGGACCGCATCATCGCCATCACCATCACCATCATGGTCATGGACCACACTGTCATAGAGATTAATTTCGCAAGAGAAGGAGATGCCATCCTTCTCTTTTTTTGTTACAATGAGTTGAATAAATCTAAAGGTGGCTATCATGAAAGAATTAAAAGTAACAAACTTGCATAAAACTTTTGGGGATAAAACATTGTTTGATCACATTTCTTTTTTAATTCACGAAAAAGATCGTATTGGTTTGATCGGTGTTAACGGTACTGGCAAATCGAGTTTGCTTGCCATTTTAGCTGGTTTAGATAGTGGCGATGGAGATATTTCAGCGATTGAGAAGGCTAGTGATTATCGCATTGGCTTTTTGACTCAAGCACAAGAATTTCCACCTGATGAATCAGTTTTGGAAGTTGTTTTTGCAGGGAATAATCCCTTAATGCAAACAGTTCGTCAATATGAAAAAGCCTTAATAAATTTAAATTCCGACGGTAGTAATCAACAGTTTCAGGAAGAATTTTCTAATGCTGAAGAAGCAATGAATAAACAAGATGCTTGGACAGCCGATAGTGAAGCGAAAGCGATCTTAAATAAGTTGGGAATTGATACCTTACATAAAAAAATAAGTGAATTATCTGGTGGACAGAAAAAAAGAGTGGGTTTGGCACAAGTATTAATTGATGCACCTGATTTACTTTTGTTAGATGAACCAACTAACCATCTAGATTATCAAGCGATTACTTGGTTAGAAAATTATTTGAAAAACTATCAAGGTGCCCTTCTAATGGTGACTCATGATCGTTACTTTTTAGATCGTGTAACCAATCGTATCTTTGAATTGTCATTTGGAAAACTCTATGAGTATCAAGGGAATTATGAATATTATGTAGCTGAAAAGGCAGAGCGAGATCGGATTGCTGGGGAACAAGAAGGCAAGCGAAAACAATTATTTAAACAAGAATTGGCTTGGATGCGTGCTGGTGCAAAGGCTCGAACAACCAAACAACAAGCACGGATTAATCGTTTTGAAGATTTAAAAGAAAATTTGAATCAAGTGCAAACTGATGGGAAAATTGAAGTAAATATTGCTACAAATCGTCTCGGGAAAAAAGTTTTAAAACTTGAAGATGCGAATTATGCGATCAATGGTAAAATTTTGTTAGAGCATTTTAATTTATTAATTCAGGCCAATGAACGTTTGGGTATCACCGGAAAAAATGGTGCTGGAAAATCAACGCTATTAAATATTTTAGCTGGTCGACTTGAATTAGATAGTGGTATTTATGAGATTGGTGAAACTGTTCATTTGGCTTATTACACTCAGGAAAATGAAGTAATTGATCCTAACAAACGGATGATTGCTTATTTACAAGAAGTTGCCGAAGAAGTTAAGCAAAATGATGGGAACCAAATTAGTGTGGCTGAATTATTGGAAAGATTTCTATTTCCAAGATCAATGCATGGCACATTGGTTGGCAAACTTTCAGGTGGCGAAAAACGACGTTTGTATTTGTTGAAATTATTAATTCAACAACCTAATGTCTTGTTATTAGATGAACCGACAAACGACTTAGATATTGCGACTTTGACAGTTTTAGAAGATTATTTGCAAGATTTTTCGGGTGCCGTTATTACTGTGTCTCACGATCGTTATTTCTTAGATAAAGTGACTGACAAACTCTTAATTTTCGAAGGTGAAGGCAAGATTATAAGTACTTTAGCGAGCATTATGGATTATTTAAAAGAGACAGAGGAGTCGACAAAAGTCATAAAAGCTGTTAAAAATGAGACAAAAGAAAAATCAAAAAAGAAGAAATTGTCATATAATGAACAAAAAGAGTGGGCAACCATTGAAGATCGTATTGCCAAGTTAGAAGAAAAAATCGAACAATTAACCGAAGATATGAACCATCAAGGAGAAGATTTTTCTAAATTACAGTCATTACAAAAAGAAATTGATCAAACTGAAATAGATTTAGAGGAACAAATGAATCGTTGGGAATATTTATCTGAAATAGTGGAGGAAAGCTAAATGGAACAAGCATATCTAGATTTAGGTCGTAAATTATTAGAAGAAGGTCATCAGAAAGGTGATCGTACTGGAACAGGTACCAAAAGTATTTTTGGTTATCAAATGCGTTTTGACTTAAGTGAAGGGTTCCCATTATTAACGACCAAACGGGTACCATTTGGTTTGATCAAAAGTGAATTGTTATGGTTTTTAAAAGGAGACACCAATATTCGTTATTTATTACAGCATAATAATCATATTTGGGACGAATGGGCTTTCGAGCGTTATGTTTCTTCAGAAGATTATACAGGACCTGATATGACGGATTTTGGTCGCCGTGCTTTATTGGATGAAGCTTTTAATGAAAGCTATCAAAAAGAATTAAAAGAATTTTGTCAAAAAATATTAGATGATGAAAAATTTGCTGAAAAATATGGAGAATTGGGTAATATTTATGGTTCACAATGGCGTCATTGGCAAACAAAAGATGGTGGTTTTATTGATCAAATCAGTAATGTAATTGAGATGATTAAAACGACACCTGATTCTCGCCGTTTAATTGTATCAGCATGGAATCCTGAAGATGTACCAACAATGGCGTTGCCTCCTTGCCACACGATGTTTCAGTTTTATGTGAATGATGGCAAATTAAGCTGTCAATTATATCAACGAAGTGCTGATGTATTCTTAGGTGTTCCGTTTAATATCGCGAGTTACGCATTATTGACCCATTTAATCGCCCACGAAACAAACCTTGAAGTTGGCGATTTTGTTCATACTTTAGGGGACGCGCATCTTTATTCAAATCACGAAGAACAAATGAAAGAACAATTATCTAGAAAACCGCAAGCTTTTCCTAAATTAATTTTGAATCAAGAAAAAGAATCTGTCTTCGATTTTGAGATGGACGATATAAAAGTTGAAGGATATACACCGGCAGCTGCGATTAAAGCACCGGTGGCGGTATAAACTATGTTAGTTGCAATCTGGGCACAAGATCAGAACGGCTTAATTGGTAAAAAAGGAAAACTACCTTGGCGTCTGCCAGCAGATTTGAAGTTTTTCAAGGAAACAACAGAAAATCAGACAATTGTCATGGGGAGAAAAACCTTTGTCGGGATGAATAGTCGTCCGTTACCTAATCGCAAAACAATTATTTTAACTCGCGATACAGCCTACCATGCTGAGGGTGTTGAAGTTATGCATTCAATAGAAGATATTATGACATTCGCTGAAGCAATGGAAGACGATGTTTTTATTTGTGGAGGCTCAACTATTTATCAGGCACTGTTACCTCATTGCCAAAAAATATTACGAACACTTATCTATGAAAACTTTACAGGCGATGCTTTTTTTCCAGCACTTGATTGGGATAATTTTATGCTTTTAGAAAGAAGAGTTGGGACTAAAGATGAAAAAAATCCTTATGACTACCAGTTTGAAAGCTACCTGCGAAAATAAAAATCGATGATAAAAACTGCTTTAAATAGTTTTTATAATATGCTAGTCTAAAAATGGTCCATTTTATTTTTTAATCAAAAATTTGATTGAGCAAATATAAGACTAGCGTACATATTTAAGGCTAATATTTTTAGTAGTTTTAACTGGTATGAAGCTGGCAATTTTAATTGCCAGCTTTTTTTAATAAATCTATTTTTATTAAAAAGAGTTTAAAAGGGGGAGAAAAAGTGCATAAAGAAATAGATCACATTGAAAAAAAACGGTTTAAAATGTACAAAGCTGGAAAAAAATGGCTGATTGCGCCAATTATTTTCTTTGGGTTACTGGGATTGAGCATTGCTTCTACCAGTCAAGAAGTTGCAGCTGCTGAAACCGAAGCTGTTACAAATTTTTCCGCTGACAGTATTGCAGAAATAGTTGATTTAACCAATCAAGCTATGTCTCCACTTTCTGATACCGAAGCAATTGTCGTAGAATCTCAATCAACTGAATCACTCGAATTCAATCACGAGTCCAAAGAAGATGAATCAACTCAAGCAGTTTCATCAGAAGAAACACTTGATCCAACGGTAGCTGAATCGAATTCAGAACAACCTGATTTAGAAAATACGCCTTTAAATAGTAATACGAATGAAGTAAGTAATGAACAATCGGTTGAAAAAGTACCTAATAATACGAATACATCTACTCAATCAGCTGCTAAAGAAGCGACCAACACAAATGACCAACCGATTGAAGATTTAAACAAAGTAACTACGGTAGACACGATGGATGAAATAAGTGAACCCGACCCAAAAGTATTGGGGGGAACTGTCGATAATGCGCAACCAGCTGAGCAAATTCCAGTTTATCGGGTATACAATCCTCATTCAGGTGAGCATTTTTATACAAAAGATACGAATGAACGAGACTATTTAGTAAGTATTGGCTGGCAAGATGAAGGTATCGGTTCTTATAGTGTTACCGAAGGGAATGAATTGTACCGCGTCTATAATCCTAACTCTGGTGAACATCACTATACTTTATCGCGAGGAGAAATTGATGCATTAATTATAGCTGGTTGGCAGGATGAGGGAATTGCTTGGCTGACAGCAACTGATGGATTATCAGTTTATCGGTTGTTCAATCCAAATGCTCGCAATGCTGGGTCACATCACTATACGGTAGATCTCAATGAAAGAAATCAATTACTAAAATTAGGTTGGAAAAATGAAGGAATCGCATATTATTCTGCTGGAAATAGAGCTAGAATCGATAAAGTTCTTGATTGGTTTTATCAACGACAAGACAATGTAACTTATTCGATGCAAAATCGAAAAGGTCCAAGTTCATATGATTGTTCTAGTGCGGTTTTTTATGCTTTAATTGAGAGCCATTACTTACCGTCAGATCATCGAATTGGTAATACGGAAGACTTATTTGCATTAATAGATATTTTGTTTGTTCCAATAACAAGAGATCAAGTAAAAAAAGGTAGCCTATTTATTTCCGGCGTACAAGGAAGTTCTGGTGGAGCAAGCGGTCATACAGGATTTGCCACAGGCAACGGAACGATTATTCATTGCAATTATGATGATAATGGTATTACAGAAACAGAAATCGATGGACGTACCGGTAGTCCTGTTTTTTGGTTTGACTTAAAAGATATTTATAGCGATTAGTGATTGCATAAAAAGTATTTGAGAATTTTTAATTTTTCAAATAAAATGGAAAATGGGTCGATAATTCAAGCCCATTTTTTTGAAAGTGTTTCAAGTTTTTATAAGAAGACTTCGCGACCAATGATTTATTTTTGCGTGTCTGTTATACTGGTAAATGTGTAAATGTTCTATGAGAAAGAAGGATAGAGATGTCTAAAGTAAAAATAGTTACCGATTCGTCTTGTACCATTGAAAAAAGTGTGCGGGATGATTTAAATATTACAATGATTCCATTATCAGTGATGATTGATGATGTGGTTTATCCCGATGATGATAATTTAAGTGGCGAAAAATTTATGGATATGATGGCAGGGGCAAAGAGTTTACCTAAAACTAGTCAGCCACCAATTGGTTATTTTGCTGAACTTTATGATGAATTGGGTAAAGATGGTAGCCAAATTATTTCTATTCATATGGTTCATACTTTAAGTGGGACTGTTGAAGCAGCTCGCCAAGCAACTTTTTTAACTAGTAGTGATGTCACTGTAATTGATAGTGGTTTCATTGATCAAGGATTATCTTTTCAAGTTATTCGAGCAGCTGAAATGGCAAACAATGGTGCATCAGTTGAAGAAATATTAGCAGCTATTGGTAAAATTAAGGAAAATAGCTATTTGTTTATTGGTATTTCTTCGCTAGATAATTTGGTAAAAGGTGGCCGGGTTTCTCGAGCCAAAGGTGTTATTTCAAACGTATTAAACATGCGAGTGATTATGGAATTAGAAAATGGGTTACTCACGCCCATCGTTAAAGGCCGAGGGAAAAAAACTTTCACCAAGTGGTTTGAAAATTTCAAAGATGAATTAAGTAAATTTACCATTAGAAAAATCGGTATCTCACATACCGGCAAAACAGAATTCATTGAAGAAGCCAAACAAGCATTACAAGAAATGTTTCCTGATATGGAAATTCCAGTTCTGCATACAAATCCAATTGTAGCGACACATGCTGGTAAAGAAGCTTTTGCCATCATGTATTATACTGAATAAAAATTTTGGAGCTGAGTCAAAGTCCTAGCGACTTTTGCTCAGCTTTATTTGTAAAATTATCAATGAAAAGAGGCATCTTCTCTAAATGAAAAGCGTGAATATAAAAAAATTTCTACCAGTTATTGTTCCAATTATTACAGCATTGATAGTTTTGCTTAGTTTAAATCTGCTCTTACCTAAGGCCCAGCCAAAGTTAAAATTTTCTGCGGATAATACAAAGCAAAATTATAAAGAAACGATCCATTTTGTTGCTGTTGGAGATTCTTTGACTGAAGGTGTAGGTGATGAAACCGGTGATGGTGGTTATGTGCCAATAGTAGCTAATGAATTAAAGGAACACTATGATTTGTCTACTGTCCAAAATGAAAATTTTGGAGTTGCGGGTGAACGCAGTGATCAAATTTTAAAACGAATCAAAAAGGATGATGATTTGCAAACAAGTCTTGCTAGTGCTGATTTGATAAGTATTACTGTTGGGGGTAATGATTTAATGCAAAGCTTCCAAAAAAAGATTAACGCAAAAAAATCCAGTGCTTTTAACGGAGCAATAAAAAAATACGACAACAATATTCAAGATATTATGGATGAGA
This sequence comes from Enterococcus alishanensis, assembly GCF_019218635.1. GTDB lineage: Bacteria > Bacillota > Bacilli > Lactobacillales > Enterococcaceae > Enterococcus_A > Enterococcus_A alishanensis. The sequence continues at coordinate 274,329 of NZ_JAHUZB010000002.1, forward strand.
TTAGAGAGCTAAATAAAGAAGCACCTATCTACATAGTTGGTATTTATAATCCGTATTATCTAAATTTTTCAAATATAAAAATTATGCAAGAAGTTGTTGATAATTGGAATGAATCAACAAAAGAAATCATTGCAGATAATCAGAATACTTTCTTTATTCCAGTAAATGATTTACTTTATAAAGGTTATAAAACCGCAAATTCTGATAGTGAGGATAATTCAGTCAAAAATAATCTCTTGTCTGACGATGATAGTTTCCATCCTAATAATACTGGTTATCACATCATGGCTGAGGCGATTAGTCAGGAAATGGTCAAGAGTCATAATTTGTGGTTGTTGAAGGAGAATGAATAAATGAAGAAACCAAAAAATATATGGAAATGGGCTTTTTTGATATTAATAGGTCTGATCTTAGGCAGTGGTATTTTTTTAGGTACTAGAATCTTTTCTCAACGAGAAACCAATCTACCACCAGCTAGTGAAGTGACCGTCACAAAAGGTACGTCAGTAGTAACCATGAACACGAATAAGAAAAAATTGAACACTTTAATGTCTTATTTTTTAAATAATTTTCAAAAAGATTCCGATGTTAAATATCAGTTTTATTTAGAAGATGAGGCTTTATTAACTGGAGAGTTTCCGATTTTAGGGACAAAAGTAGAGTTCAGTCTTTATTTTGAACCGTATGTGATGACGAATGGCAATGTCCAATTAAAAGCAACTGATTTATCCATCGGAACTTTGAATTTTCCAGTGCAGCAAGTTATGTCCTTGGTTGAAAAAAGTTATGATTTTCCTGAATGGGTGGAAGTCAATCCTAGTGAGCAAACAATGACGATCAAATTAAATCAATTTAAACTGCAAAACGATATGTACGTGAAAGCAGATCATATTGATTTAGTTGGCGACGATATTCAATTTAGTTTATACTTACCGTCAGATGAAGGAGATGGTGAGTAATGGAAAAAGCAATCTTTGCTGGCGGCTGTTTTTGGTGTATGGTTCAGCCATTTGATAGTTTAGCGGGCATTGAATCAGTTGTTTCAGGCTATACTGGTGGAACAACTGAAAACCCAACTTATCAGCAAGTTAAAAAAGGAGATACGGGACACACTGAGGCAGTTGAAATTACTTTTGACCCGACAATTTTTAGTTATCGAAAATTGTTAGAAGTGTACTGGCAACAAACGGACCCAACCGATGCTTTTGGCCAGTTTGAAGATCGCGGGGACAATTATCGACCAGTGATTTTTTATCAAAGTGAAGAACAAAGACGTGCAGCGGAAAAAAGTCGCCAAGCCTTGGCAGACAGTGGCCGTTTTAATGAGCCAATTGTCACAACGATTGAACCGGCACAAATTTTTTATGCTGCTGAAATGGAACATCAAGACTATTATCAAAAAGAGCCAGAGAATTTTTCAAAGAATCATGCCATTCGAGAAGATTTCCTAGATCAAAATTGGAGGTAAATTTTGCGTAGAAGTTTCTATCATTATATATTGACGCAACGCGGTCACAATGTAGGTGATCCAGTTGAGGATTTTGCAGCCAATGTGGCAAAAGATAATAACTTTCCTAAGCAGTCACAAGACTATCATGAATTAAGTAGTTATCTAGAATTGAGTGTTAACTATCTCTCATCGATGGATTTATTTGATCAAGTTTGGGACAATTATCAAGAAAATAATCAGTAAAATTATGGGAAAAGCCAAACAGCGCTTTTCCTTTTTTTTTTTACATGCTATCATGAAAAAAAGGGATGAAAGGAGTTTTTTTTTGCATAAAAGAACGATTCCACTACCGATTTTTTTAGTTGGACTTTTTTTTACTGTGGTTGTTACTGCAGTTGTTGTTCATTTTATTGAAACTAGAGCGAGTGTACAGAATCAATCGGTTGTTCGAGTGACCCGTAGTGATTTAGATGAAGTTCAGGATTTATATGATTTAATAAGTACGAATTATGTGGAAGAAGTTAGCAAAAAAGCTTTGGTAGAAGGGGGTCTAAGCGGCATGACCGCCGTTTTAGATGATGAATATTCAGAATTTTTAACTGCTGAAGAAACCAAAAAAATTGATGAGTCTGTTTCAAGCAATTTTGGTGGTATAGGGACAAGTATAAATTTAAAGGATCGTTTGCCAGTTATCGAAGGTGTTCCAATTAAAAATTCTCCTGCGGAAAAAGCGTCTTTAAAAGCTGGAGATATTATTTTAGCTGTCGATGGTCAGTCCACTGAAAATCAGACGATTGATGAGACAGCAAATAAAATTCGGGGAAAAAAAGATACAGAAGTGAGTTTGTTGATTCGTCGTGGAGAAGAAGAATTTAGCGTTGATTTAAAAAGAGAGGTTGTTCCCAATGAAACGGTCATGGGAGAAATTAATTCAGATAATCCGACTATTGGTTATGTTGAATTAACTAATTTCCGAGAGACAACTGCGTTAGAATTTCGCAATACGATTGAAGATTTAAGAACTCAAGGAGCTACTTCTTTTGTTGTTGATATCCGTCAAAACTCCGGGAATTTACTTTCTGAAGCAGAACGAGTAGCCAGCTACTTTTTATCGGATGGTGATACAATCGCACAATTTTCAGCCCGTGGTGAGGTGGTATCAACCGAAAAAGCTGGTAGTAAAATAGATAGCGGATTTAAGGTAATTGAACCGACTGTATTTCTAGTAGATCAGGAAACAGCGTTTGGTTCAGAAGTATTGGCTGCGGCAGTTAAGCATAAAGGTTTTTCTTTAGTTGGAGTGAATACTTTTGGCAAAGGAACCATCCAAAATGTCTTACCAATTGGTGAAAATAATTATTTACAATTAACAGTCATGAACTGGCTGACACCAGATGGTTCTTCGATTGATCAGACGGGAGTAAAGCCAACGATTCAAGCAGATTATCCTGACTATGCCAAATTGCCACCAATTTCTACCAGCTCAAACTGGCGAGTTGGTGATAATGGTGAAGTAATTAAGAATATTAATGTAATGCTAGCTGCCTTAGGCTACGAGACAAGTGGTGATTCTTTTAATGAACAAACATTAGATGCAGTCAAGGATATTCAAATCAATAATAATATGGAAGCAACTGGTGTAGTGGATGAGCCGACAGCTAAGAATATTCAAGAAAGCATTTTTCAATTAGTAAAAGAAAATGATACAGCATATCAAAGTGCGGTAGATATGTTAAAAATCAATAAAATCTCCTAACATAAAATTAGAAGGAAAGATTAGATGAAAAGATTTAAAAAAGAATATTTATGGTTAGGTCTAAAATATTTGATAATTGCTTTATTTTTTGGCGTAATTATTCGGGGTTTCATTTTAATTCCTGTACCGGTGACTGGTAATTCCATGTCACCGACTTTGAAACAGTCCGATATGGTAATCATGGAGAAATTTACATCAGTGAAACGTTTTGATGTCGTTGTTTTCGAACAAGCAGATCAAACTACTTATATTAAGCGCGTGATTGGATTGCCAGGAGACCAGATTACCTATCAAGATGATATATTGTATGTGAATAACCAAGCTGTTTCCGAGCCGTATTTACAAAAGAAAAATGCAAGCAAGCAAATGCCTTATACGACAAATTTCACGCTACGAGAATTAATTGGTGAGGATCGCTTACCTGAAGATCAGTATTTTGTTTTAGGAGACAATCGCCGAATCTCTAAAGACAGTCGTTCTTTTGGAACCGTCAAGGCGGATGAAATTATTGGAAAAGCAAGGTTTGTTTATTACCCTTTTAGTGATATGAAAATTATTTCTTAAGCTCTGAGATTAAATGTCTCAGAGTTTTTTTGTGAAAAAAATAGGGGAAATCCCTATATTTTTTCAATAAAAATACGTTTACAATATTTGTGAAATACTTAATTATATGGAGGGATAAAATGCCAGAAATTGATTTATCGCGAACTCTATTTGATATAGTCAAAGACTTTCCAGAAGTTCAAACCATAATGGCCGCTAATGGATTTAAAGAAATTGCCAAACCAGGCATGCTTCAAACAGCTGGCCGCTATATGACAATACCTAAAGGAGCAAAAATGAAAAAAATTCCTTTAGCAGAAATAGTTACAAAATTTGAAGAAGCTGGTTTTATTGTGAAAGGAGTAGATTAAATGGATCAAACTAAAGCACAAAGACAAGAGAAAATTGTTGAAATATTATCTTTGTTACACCAAGGAGGCTCTTTTGAAGAAGCCAAGGAGATGTTTAATCAAGAATTTGATGGTATCGATGTGACAGAAATTACTGCAGCTGAAAAAGCTTTAATTCAAAGTGGACTAGCGCCGACTGAAATTCAAAAATTATGTAATATTCATGCGGCAGTTTTTAAAGGTTCCATTAATGAGATTCATCGTTCTGATTACGAGCATGAACAACCAGGACATCCAGTTGCTGTCTTAAAGCTAGAAAATCAAGTGTTGCAATCGTTATTGACTGATGAAGTGGATGATTTGTTACAGAAAATAAAAACTGGCGATTGGTCTCAAAAAGAGCGCTTGCTATCGGCCTTGACTGATTTAAAACAAATTGATAAACATTATGCCCGCAAAGAAACGATCATTTTTTCTTATATGGAAAAATACGGTATCACAGCGCCACCTAAAGTAATGTGGGGCGTAGACGATAACATTCGGGAAATGCTAAAAGAATTAATTACTTATCTTGATTCGTCTAAAGCAGCCTTTAATCCGCTCTTTGAAAAGTGGACAGCTTTAAAAACAGAAATTGAAGAAATGATTTTTAAAGAAGAAGAGATTATGGTACCGATGACTTTAGATGTCTTTAGTTTAGCTGATTGGGAAAAAATTGCAGCTGATAGTTTTGATATTGGCTATGCGTTTATTCCCGAACCTTTACCATGGAAAGCTAGTGAAAAAGCGAAGGCTAGTGAAATCGAAAGAGAGCCGGCTAGGCAAATCGCAATTGCTCAAGCAAAAGAGACCACAGATGGTATTGCTGCAGGATTAGAATTAACTAAAAATATGGAAGAATCGATAACCTCTAACTCAGAAATAATTGGTCTTCCGACAGGTTCATTACAGCTAAAAGAAATGGTTGCGATATTTCAAGTATTGCCGGTAGACTTAACCTTTGTTGATAAAAATGACATCGTACGTTTTTACTCTGAAGGAAAATCTCGTGTATTTCCACGGACAAATTCTGTTTTAGGCCGAGAAGTAATTAACTGCCATCCGCCAAAAAGTATGCATGTTGTGCAACAAATTTTAGATGATTTTCGAGCAGGTGTGAGAGAAACAGCTGATTTTTGGATCGATATGAAAGGGATGAAGGTTTATATTCGCTACTTTGCTTTAAAAGATCAAGAAGGTGAATACTTAGGTTGTTTAGAAGTGACTCAAGATATTACTAAAATTCAAAAGATTGAAGGCCAAAATCGTTTATTAGATGAATAAGTTTGTTTAATAATGACGTTTTGCAGACGTTCTATGCGAGCGGCTTATTACAATAAAAAATTTTTTTATGCTATATTGAATTTATAGACAAGAAAGGATGATTCAAATGGCAAAAAAAATCTCACTATCAACAGTTGTTAATGAAGGCGGTCGTGAAGGCGAAAGTAAATCAGTGACAGGATATTTAGATGTTAAAACGACTGGTGCAAAAAAAGAGGGGTATACAAATCCTGAAGAACTATTTGCAGCAGGAATTGCTGCTTGTTTTAATGGCGCGATGGTTTTCCCATTAGAACGTGATGGTAAAGGGGATCTACATCGTTCTGTCCGAGCTGAAGTTGGTTTACTTGGTGATTTGCCTGATTTTAATACTTTACATTTAGAAGTGACTTTAATTGGAAAAATCGATGGCTTGTCTAAAGAAGAAACTTTAAAATATATGGAAGAAACAGAAGGTATCTGCCCATATTCTAAAGCAATCAAAGGTAATGTAAAGATTACTTTAGATGCTGAATAATAAATGAACAATCACAAGTTGAGTAATCGGCTTGTGATTTTTTTGCATAAATTTGTAATGATCACTCCTGTAATCTTTTTGAATTTGCTATACTAAAATAAATTAGTAAAGAGAGAAGGGATAAGAATGATTGATCATTTAAGTTTAGGTGTATCTGATTTATCAAAAAGCAAAGAGTTTTATTCAAAAGCTTTGGCACCTTTAGGCTATCAGGTAAAAATCGAAATGGACCACGGAATTTGCTATGGTGCCAGTGATGGTGGGGATCTATGGATTTTAAAAAGCGAGCCAACTAAAATTCATGTAGCTTTTGGCACAACCAAACAGGAAATTGTTGATGCATTTTATCAAGCAGCAATTAATGCTGGTGGAAGAGACAATGGGGCACCGGGTCTTCGTCCTAATTACCATGAAAACTATTATGCAGCCTTTGTAATTGACCCTGACGGTTATAATATTGAAGCCGTCTGCCATCAAGAATATTAGGAGGAAAACAATGATAATTATTAATGTTTTGTTGAAAGTTAAACCAGAAAAACGAGAAGAATTTTTAGTATTTGTAGAGGATTTAGTGAGTAAATCTAGACAAGATGAAGGGGCTCTTTTCTATGATTGTTTAGAGAGCTTGGATACGAAAAATCAGTTTATGATTATAGAAAATTGGCGGGATCAAGCAGCTGTTGACTTGCATAATGAAACAGCCCATTTGAAAAAATTTATTGTTGAAATCGATCAGTATTTAGCTGCTGATAAAGAACTGAAAAAGATAGCTTATCCTGAATAATAAAAAAGTAGAGAACTATTGGCAAAATAGTTCTCTATTAACTATAGTTGCAAAGCTTGTCGTCTTTCAAAACGTTGATATAATAAACGTGAGAGAAAAACAAAAATAATCGGACCAATAATCAAGCTGAAACCATCAACATAATTGCCTAATTTAAAAGGTTGATAAATTTGAAAACCAATTGCTAGCAATATACAAAGACAGACACTGATCGACAATAAATAATTGTTTTTTTTATTTTGAATTAAACGCTCATGATCACTGACAATATTTTTTTGAATAAAGAATGGAAAACTGATGGCAACTACAAAATATGGGATAGAACGAGCGACATTTGTCATATAGGTTAATTGATTGTAGAGATTACCTAAAAATTGATTATTTAAAGATAGTGTAAGAATCACTAAAGCTACCAACACGGCTTGTAACCATAAAGCATTAACCGGCATCTGATTACTATTTAATGAAACAAACTTTTTCGGCCAAATTTCTTTTGGTGTTCCTTGAATTAAACTTTTTAACGGCCCAAAAGTAATTGAAGATAACAAACTTAAATAAGCAACAAACAAGGTGAACGCCGTATAACGAATAAAAATTTGATAAAGTAGTGCTGTTTGACTGTTAGAAAAATTAAAACTAACAGCTAAGTTTTTAGCAGTTGTACCCATTAAACCGTACATAAGATTACCCAGATGCATCTGATTTGTTTGTCTTAAAGCCTCCAAGTTATTCGCACCACTCCATAGAATAATACCTATGAAGTATAATAAAGTAATAATTACTGCAGCAATAATGACTGCTCGAGGAAACCGGCTTTTGCTTTTTTTTGTGCGGTCAGCTAAACTAGCAACAGTATCTAAGCCACCAAAAGCAGTAATTGAAAAAATAAAAAATGGTAGTTGTGAAAAAAACTGGTTATTTGTGCCAGTAAAAAAACTATCCGCATGAATACTACCGATGATATTTGGGAAAAACTCAGCAGGATGACGGCTAATAATCAGTAAATTACTAATTAATGATAAGATTAGTAAGCCGACCATGGCAAAGCTTGAAATTTTCAAAAAAGAAACTATCACTTGAAAGCCACGAGTATTTAAAGCTGTTAATAAGAAAACTGACAGAATCGATAAAAGAGCTACCCAGATTTGGCTAGAAATGCCAAACCAACTGGCTGCACTAGAAATATCTTTACCAAATAGTAAAATAGAAAATGGAATCATGATTCGCATGAACAAACTAACCATCCAAGTAAAATAGCTGCAATACCATAAGGCAGCGGTAATAAAAGCCAACTTTGGTGACAAAGATTCTTTTAACCAGTCAAAAATAGTTCCTGATCGATCAGCGTATTTTTTAGTATACTGTGCGACAATTAAAGCATAAGGAATGAAGTAACAAGCACCGCTAATTAAAAACCAGGGGAGAGACTTACTGCCCATCATGAAAAAAGCGGTAGTCATACTGGAAAAAGAAAAAACAGTGGTTGTAATAATTAGGATTAAGGTAGGTAAGGAAAGATCCTTCTTCATAATTTTTAGCCTCCAAGATTAATAAGCGAAACCTGATTCTTATATTAGTGATATTTGTAACAAAGTACAAGTGAACGAGAAAAAAATAGGGAATTGGAGTAGTTTTGATGATAGAAATCAATAGCTGGTTAGAAATGCAAAGAAAGAAAATAGGTTGTGATTTTTTAGGCGTCGCAGAAAATGTTGCAGAAAAAAATCAAACAACTGAAATTCGTTGGCTACATGTCGCTGGAAATCAGGGAACAGCCTATCAAAAAATTCGTTTACGAGTCGGTCGAGGGATTGCTGGCATTGTTTGGAAAACAGGCAGAATGCATGAAGAACATCATATTTTAAGCCAAACAGATAAATTAGCGGAGTATCCAATTGCTCGTACTGAAAAACTTCAATCCTCATTAGCTGCCCCCATTATTGATAATCGAGAAGTTTATGGGGTGGTCTTAATGGGGTATCGCCAAGAAAAATATTTTTCAGAAAACGATAAAGAATCGCTGATTCAGATTTGTGAAGCTTTGAAAGGCAAATTAGAGGAGTGAAATATTATGGAAGTAACCACTAATTTATTTCGTGAAATCAAACAGGCTTTGTGGTTGCTGGATGATCGTTCTACCGTTTTAGCTCGAACGAAAAAAGCGGAACAGCTACAAGAAAAATTTCAAATAAATTTGACAAAAATTATTGAAATCAGTCAGGGTAAGGGTTGTGCACTACATAGTACCAAAGAAGAATGCTTAAATTGTCCATTGGAAGGTGAAATTTCAGCAAACGGCTTCCCTTTTGTTTTATTGGATCATCAGCAACAACCAAAAGAATTTTGGGGGAGCTTACAAAAGGACCAAGGGAAAACAATGCTTCAAATCGAAGTTCAAAAAAGTCCATTACTCCAACCAAGTGATTCGATGTTTAACTATTTAAATAATGCCCGTGAAAACGAGCGGAAAAAAATAGCGCAAGATCTCCACGATGGTATTGCTCAAAGTATTTATAGCCTAATGTTGGAAACACGTAATTTAAAATGGATCGATCCTTCTTTACGAAGTGAAAAATTAAAAGAAATTGATCATCATTTTAGTGATGTGTTAAAAGAAGTCAAAGATCTGGCTGGAGAATTACGTCCAATGACGATTGATGAATTTGGCTTGGTGCCGGCAATCGAACAATTTGTTGAGCGAACAGTTGAAATGACAGGTTTTGAAATTGCATTATCTGTTACAGGAAAACTTGAGGCTTTAAGTGAGAATAGCCGAATCTCAACCTATCGAATTATTCAAGAAGCAGTAGTTAATTCATTGAAATATTCTGGTGTGAACCAAGTGGAATTGACATTGAACTTTACCGATAATTTTCTGCACGTTCTCATCGAAGATCAAGGAGAAGGCTTTGATTTGAAACGGGCGGAAAATGGATTTGGATTGATTAACATGCAGGAAAGAGCACACGCTGTTGCGGGAGAACTGAATATAATTTCTGCACCACAACAAGGGACAAAAGTTATTTTAAAAGTGCCAATCAAGGAGGTTTTGGAATGAAAATCTTAATTGCTGATGACCATGCAATGATTAGAAATGCCTTGGCTTTTTTAATTAATGCGCAAAAAGATATGGACGTTGTTGCCGATGCGGCTGATGGCCACGAAGTCTTTATGAAGGTTGAAAATGAACCAGTAGATATTGTTTTGATGGATATTTCAATGCCACCGGGAGAGAATGGACTGTTGACAACAAAACGATTAAAAGAAGCTTTTCCAGAAGTAAAAGTGATCATGTTGACGATGCATGATGAGCGTTCTTATGTAAAAGAAGCATTGGGAGCAAATGCTGACGGTTTTGTATTAAAAGCTGCTGACGATGAAAAATTATTAGAAGCAATTCGCCGTGTTTATAATGGAGAAATATTTTATGATGGCTATACAAAAAAAGATCTATCTGAGTTTGCCGTAGAAAAGGAAGATCCTTTGTATGCTAGTTTATCAAAGCGAGAAAAAGAGATTTTACCTCTTATTGCGTTAGGATATAATAATAAACAAATTGCTGAAAAGTTATTTATTTCAGTCAAGACTGTTGAAGTTCATAAAGCAAATATTCGTAAAAAATTGCGATTGGAGAACTATGCTGGCTTGCTAAGGTATAGTTTGAAACACCATTTAGTTGATTTTTAGGAGGTATGAAGATGAAAGGAATCATTTTTGTTTTACATGGAAGACGCGAAAAATTGTCAAAGACTAATTTTTCAATCATCGAAGAAGTAGCAGCGCAATTAGAAAATCCTTCTGCAATTGGATTATTAGAAGGCGAAGAACAAATATTAGAAGATGCTATGGAAAAAATGCAAACAGAAAAAGTTGAAGAGATTATTTTTTTACCTGTATTATTGTTTGCAGCGACGCATGTTAATGAAGATTTGCCAACACGTGCAAAAAAATATTTGATGGATACCCCTTTTAGTATTTTACCAACTTTAGGAACTACTGAAGCGGTCTTGAATTTTGTAGTTGAAGAAATTTCACAGAAAAAAGAAGATTCAGCTGTTCTATTGATTGCTCATGGAACGCCTCATTATCAAGAACCTTATGTACAACTAAGTCGAATTGCAAATGAAGCTAGTTTAAGAAGTGGTAGAAATATTTATCCTGCTTCCTACATTGGTGAAGGAAACTATCAAGACTTTTTAATTAACCACCCAGAAGAATTTATAGTTTTACCATTGTTTCTGACTTCAGGCTTTTTATTAAATAAAATTAAGACAAAAACAACTGAAATTCATGGTGACGACGATATTTGGCTACCGACTTTAGAAAATCAGCCAGCGTTGAAAGCAGCTATTTGGGAGAGATTGAAGGACGCGCATGTATCCAGTACTAATTGATCTAGAAAAAATAAAAATTGTTGTCTTTGGTGGCGGAAAGATTGGCACCCGAAAAGTGCAAGGTTTGGTGGCTGAAGGAAGTTGTCCTGTGGTTATTGCACCAGAAATCACAAACCAACTGGAAATATTATTTTCAGAAGGGAAAATCAGTTGGCAAAAAAGAGTTTTTCAAAAAGGTGATACTACAGATTTTCAAATGGTTTTTATTTGTACTAACCAGAAAGAAGTTAATCAAGAAATCTTAGAGGAAACGTCAAGCACCCAATTGGTAAATGATACAAGTGATAAAAACAACAGCAACTTTTATAACCTAGCACTGTTAAAGCAAAAGGATTTTTCAGTAGCTATAACTACTCATGGTCAGTCTCCCACAAGAAGCAAAGCAATTAAAAACAAAATTAAGGATATACTTGAAAAGCTGCCAATTTAAATTGGCGGCTTTTTTTATTAAATAGGGGATTCCCCTATATTATCTAAAATCTATTTCATTTATTGTGAGTATATTAACAAAGTATAATTCTGAGGTGAAAATTATGAAAGAACGTTTAGTCGTTATTGGCAACGGCATGGCGGGTGTCAGAACGGTAGAAGAAATTATTGAGCGAGATCCCGATCGGTATGAGATTACCATCATTGGTAAAGAAGAATATCCTAATTATAATCGTATTATGTTGTCTAATGTTTTACAAAAGAAAATGACAGTTGATGAAATCATCACAAACCCTCTTAGTTGGTATGATGAAAATGATATCGCTCTGATCAATGATGATCCAGTTGTAGGGATTGATTCAGAAATTAAAAGTGTCGTTACAGAATCAGGTTTGGTTATTCCCTACCACAAATTAATTATTGCTACAGGTTCACACCCATTTATTTTACCAATACCTGGTGCTGATAAAGAAGGCGTAGTAGCTTTTAGAACAATTGATGATACGAAAGAAATGCTAGCAGCATCAGAAAAATATAAAAAAGCTGTTGTTATTGGTGGCGGATTACTAGGATTAGAAGCCGCTAAAGGATTACAAGAACAGGGAATGGAAGTTACCGTTGTTCATCTAGCAAAATGGTTGATGGAAACTCAGTTAGATGAAAAAGCAGGTAAATTATTGCAAGCTGAGTTAGAAGATCAAGGTTTGAACTTTTTGATTGAATACGCTACCCAAGAAATATTAGGTGACAATCATGTAACAGGACTAAAATTTTCTAATGGCGAAGAACTTGAAACGGATTTAGTTGTGATGTCAATCGGTATTCGTCCAGCTGTTGAATTAGCGAAAGAGGCTGGTTTAGAAGTCAACCGTGGGATTGTGGTAGATGATTTCATGCACACAAGTCAGAAAGATATTTATAGCGTTGGTGAATGTGCTGAACATAATGGTATTGCTTATGGATTGGTGGCACCTTTATATGAACAAGGCAAGGTTTTAGCCAATCTTTTAACGGATCAAGAAGAGATCAAACCTTATCAAGGTTCTAAAACTTTCACTTCTTTAAAAGTTTCTGGTGCTGATTTGTATTCGGCAGGGAATATTTTGAATACGGATGATTTAGACAGTATTGAAGCTTATGATAGTGCTTCTCGTAAATATAAAAAAATCTTTTTGAAAGATGGAAAAATTCAAGGAATCGTTTTATATGGTGATACAGATGAAGGTAGCCGCTACTACAATATGATGAAAAAAGGGCAACCGATTGAAGACTTGCAAACTATTGCTGTTTTACAGGCGATTGGTGAAAATCTTGGGGGCGCCGAAAGTGTTGTCGATTGGGATGACGATGAAACTGTCTGTGGCTGTAACGGCGTAGAAAAAGGTGCAATCTTACGTTCCATTCGTGAAAAGGGTCTGACAAGTGTAGCTGAGGTTGGTAAAGTTACAAAGGCAGGAACTTCATGTGGAAAATGTAAACCACAAATTCAAGCTTTATTGGAACATGAACTAGGCGACGCAGTGACTGCTGCAACCGGAATTTGTTCTTGTACTGATTTGAATCGCGATCAAATTGTAACTCAAATTTATGCCAAACACTTAACTTCAACTAAAGAAGTCTATGAAGCACTAGAATGGAAAAATCCAGAAGGTTGTCCAAAATGCCGTCCGGCCGTTAACTTCTATTTAAATGTTGCTTGGCCAGAAGAGCACCAAGACGAGAGTACTTCACGAGTAGTCAATGAAAGAATGCACGCTAATATTCAAAAAGACGGGACATTTTCAGTTGTTCCAAGAATGCGTGGGGGTCAAACTTCTCCACAGCAATTGATGAAATTAGCACAGGTTGCTGAAAGATACAATGTACCTTTAGTAAAAGTTACTGGTTCCCAAAGAATTGGTTTATACGGCGTGAAGAAAGAAGATCTGCCACAAATCTGGGAAGAATTAGATATGGTAGCTGCTCAAGCATACGGGAAAGTTTTCCGTTCAGTGAAAACTTGTGTTGGTCAAAGTTTCTGTCGCTTTGGTACCCAAGATACGATGGGGCTAGGTGTAAAATTAGAAGAAGAATTTGAATATATTGATACACCTCATAAATTTAAAGTGGGTGTTTCTGGTTGTCCAAGAAGTTGTGTAGAATCTGCTGTTAAAGATTTCGGCATTATTGGTGTAGAAAATGGTTTCCAAATTTATATTGGTGGGAATGGTGGAACCGAATTAGTAGCAGCACAATTGTTAACTACGGCAGAAACGGAAGAAGAAGTTGTTGATATTTGTGGTGCGATGATGCAGTATTATCGCGAAACTGGCATCTATGCTGAAAGAACAGCACCTTGGTTAGAAAGAATGGGCTTTGAAAACGTTCAGTCTGTTTTATTAGATCCAGAAAAACGCAAGGATTTGTGGAAAGACTTAAATCGTGCATCAGCTGCGAAAGGTCGTAAGGACACTTGGGGAGTAGTCCTTCGTAATCCTGATTTGAGAGAAAAAATGTATACTATTGATCGTCCAGAAGTTGTAAAGGTGGGAGAATAAGATGAGAGTATTAGCAACTAAAAAATCAAATTTAATCCCAAGGGTGGGACGTTCAGTCGAAATTAATAATCAAAAAATTGCAGTTTTCGAAACAACTGCTGGAAATATCTATGCTTTAGCAGACTTCTGTCCTTTAACCGAAGGGCCAATCTTAGAGGGTATGGTTTCAGGTGAATATGTTTATGAACCAATGCGAGATTTTAAAATTTCATTGATTGACGGTAAAATTCAAGAACCAGATGAAGGACAAGTAAAAACTTATCCAGTAGAAATTTTAGCGGATGATATTTACATTGAGGTGTAACAATGATTTCTTTTGTGGGTAGTGGACCAGGAGATTTGGAATTAATTACGGCCAAGGGTCAAAGAAGATTGCAAGAAGCAGACGTTGTTATCTATGATCGTCTAGTTAATCCATTATTATTATTTCATTGTTCAAAAACATGTCAATTTATTTATGTGGGTAAGACGCCTTACGTTGCCAGCATGAAACAAACAGAAATTAATCAACTTTTAACTATTTATGGGAATAAAAATCAACGGGTCGTACGTTTAAAAGGCGGCGATCCCGCGATTTTTGGTAGATTATTAGAAGAGTTAGCTGTTTGTAAAGAAAATCATATCTCTTTTGAAGTTATTCCGGGAATAACCGCTGCTAGTGGTACAGCTGTCTATAACGGCATGCCTTTGACTGAAAGAGGACAAGCGCAATCGGTCACCTTTATGACGGGGCGTATCCAAACAAGTGAAGAAAATCACTTTCCTGTCATGGGAAAAAATCAAACGATTTGTTTATACATGGGTGTAGAGGCATTAAAAAAATTTATTCCGCATTTAATCAATCAGGGCTTTTTACCTGACACAAAAATTTGTGCCATAAGTTGGGGGACATACGGCCGTCAACAAAAAGCAGTGGGTACATTACTAACAATTGAAGACTTAATTGAAAAGCAAAAAATAACTAATCCAGCAATGATTATTGTTGGCGAGGTGGTTTCTAATGAAGCTAGTTATAATTGGTTTCAACAGCTACCAAAATATGGTCAGCGTGTCTTATTAGTTAGTACAAGATCTCCTGAAATATCAGAATTAATTGCTTACACTGAAAAAGGTGCAGATGTTTGGTGGCAACAAGTAGGCGAAAAACGAGATCTTCGTTTTGATAGTATTTCTGAAAGATATTTGGCAGAACAATCGTACCATGAAGTTATTTTTGTAGATAAAAAAGCAAAAGAACTTTATCAAACTTGAAAGGAAGTGGCAACTTGTCATTATCGCCAAAAGAATTAGTCGATGAAGCAATTAAAAGAGGAACAGCAAAAGCAAATTATGGTTTTTTAACAACAGCAGTTTTAAGTATCATGGCAGGAGTTTTTATTGGTGTCGCTGGTGTTGCAATGATTCGAACAATGGGATCTATGCCAGCTGAATGGGATACTTTTGTTAATTTAATGGGTGCATTGATGTTTCCATTTGGTTTAATTTGTTTATTATTAGTTGGTGGTGAATTAGTCACCGGTAATATGCTTTCTGTCTCGATGGCATTGTATGCGAAAGCAATTACTTTGAAGCAGTGGGTCAGAAATATGTTTTTAGTGACAGTTTTCAATTTAGTAGGTGCAGTTGCGGTAGCCTTTTTCTTTGGTTATCTATCCAATACGTTGCAAGGCCCTTTTGTGGAAAGAACGATTGCTGTAGCGCAAGGTCGAATTGCTGACGCACCCTTGCAAGCTTTTTTATCAGGAATTGCTTGTAATATTTTGGTTTGTACAGGTGTGTATATGAATATGGCAGCAAAAGATTTTATTGGTAAAATTATGGGGACATTTTTGCCAATTGCTGGCTTCGTCATTGCTGGTTATCAGCACGTAGTGGCTAACATGTTTTTAATTGCTGCGGGAATATTTGCCGGTGGTGCAACGATGAATCAATATATTGTCAATCTAGTTGTTGTTTGGTTAGGGAACCTTGTTGGTGGAGGCGTGATTTTAGCGGGTATGTATTTCTTAGCCTTTAAAGTCGGCATGAAGGAACCAGCAAAAGAATTGGATAATGACGAATCTTCTTCTATAATAAGTGAGAGATTAAAATAAAAGAGGTATCCATGAAAAAATTAAGAGTAGGCACACGAAAAAGTCCTTTGGCTATGAGACAAACCCAAATTGTGATCGATTTACTAAAAGCAGTCGCACCTGAAATTGAATGTGAGGTTGTTGGTTTATCAACTAAAGGTGATCGTTTACAAAAAGCAGATCTCACAAAAATTGGTGGTAAAGGTGTCTTTGTTAAAGAAGTTGAATATCAACTTCAGCAGGGGTTAATCGATTTTGCTGTCCATAGTTTAAAAGATATGCCTGCAAAATTGCCATCGGATTTATTATTAGCGGCAACTCCTCAAAGAGCTCTTGCTTTAGATTGTTTGATTTTAAAAGAAGAGGTGGATTTGAATCGACCTTTAACTATTGGAACTAGCAGTATTAGACGTGCAAAACAATTAGCTAATCAATTTCCACAGATGCGCTTCGTACCTATTCGTGGAAAAATTGAAACTCGCCTGAAAAAAATGGTAACGGAAAACTTGGATGGCACAGTGTTGGCTTGCGCAGGTTTAGAACGAATGAATTATTTTGATATTCTTGATGAGTATCAAATATTAGCTCCAGAGATTTGTGTGCCTGCTGTTGGTCAGGGTATTTTAGGAATAGAATGTTGTAAAAATGATAATGAGTTATGTCAATTATTATCTAAAATCAATCACTTAGAAACCTATCAGGCGGCACTGGCTGAACGATATTTACTAGAACAAATGGATGGAAATTGTGATGTGCCGATTGGTGCTTATGCTAAAAAGCTTGCAGATGGAGAATGGTGTTTTTATGGCTTTTTAGCAGAAAACCGTGAATCTGATGGTGAAAAAGTTGTCTTAACAGGGAGTGATCCGTTATCACTAGCAAAAAAAGCCATGAAAAAACTATCTTATTGACACGTGGAAAAGGATTAAATCACCCAGATCGTATTTTTTTTGAAAATCTAGGTTATCAAACATTAGTCGCTCCATTAAGTGTGATAAAGATTCTTCCATTATCAGTTGAAGCAATCAATGAATTAGAGAAAAGTCAGTGGGTTTTTTTCACGAGTCAAGCTCCAGTGAAAACAATTTTATCTGTTGCGCCAAAAGATATAAAAATTGCAGCTATTGGGAAAAAAACTGCAAGCGAAGTTAAAAAATATGGTTATAATCCTGATTTTGTTAGTCCTATAGAAACAAAAAAAGCTATGTTAACAAGTTGGAAAAAATTATATCCTGAACGTACAAGTATTTTTTATCCCAAAAGCCAACTAGCAGACAAGTTTTTGGAAAACTTTTTAAAAACAGACAATGTTTATTCATATGTTGCATACGAGAATGATTTTACTCACGAGGATCAAAATTTTTTAAAAAAGTTACTAATGGAACATTCTATAAGTGCTGTTTATCTGACAAGCCCATCTGCATGGCAACGATTTTATTATGTAAATTCAGACTTCGAAGATTTAGAATTCATTGTGATTGGCGAAACAACTAAGGAAGCTATTTTGGCGGATTTTCCTAAAGCATGTATTAATTTAAAAAATGACTTTTAAAAGTTAGATGACCATTCTAACTTTTGAAAGTCATTTTTTTATATCATAAATTGAAGTTCGTTCTTTCAGTCATTATTTAACGCAAAAATATATTAAAATAATTAATTAATATTTGGATAAGTATTTTTTTGTAGTTTCATTGTTTTTTATTTGCAAAATTTTTTAAAAAAATATTCTAAATATTTTCCAAATAAATTTAAAATATTTAAATTGATTTAAATATAAAAAAATATGTGGAAACATCATTATTTTTAATATTAGTATATTTAAAAAGTGATTAATAAATTCTTGTATAGACTATATATTTGAGTGAAAATGATAATTAATCTAGTGATTTCTTTACTTAATTGTATCTTGGAATTTTTGATAAAAATGCTGCAGATGCTACTGAAACCATGAATAACCAAACAGTCTCCTACGATAAAGATACAAATCTAAATATGAATCAGCATAAACCATCAGGCGACTTTTTTACTGGTTGGACTACTAATTCAGATGGTTCAGGCGATACCTATGAAGATAAAGTTAGCATGAAAAATTTGGCAGAAGTAGATGAAAGTATCACGTTATATGCTCAATAGTTTTGTTTTTTATCATTTGATTTGAATCAGATGATTTAATGGGAAAATACTCATTTAAATTTTTTGAAATTACTAAAGAAGAGTTACTTCAATTAGTAACTTATCAAATGTAAATTAGACTTTAGGGTCTGACTTTATGTATTATTGTATGGTAAAGAT
This sequence comes from Enterococcus alishanensis, assembly GCF_019218635.1. Taxonomy (GTDB): domain Bacteria; phylum Bacillota; class Bacilli; order Lactobacillales; family Enterococcaceae; genus Enterococcus_A; species Enterococcus_A alishanensis. The sequence continues at coordinate 292,776 of NZ_JAHUZB010000002.1, forward strand.
AATACTTTATTTAGATATATTGTTTATGTTTGTAATGGGGGAAGTTACTATGAAATGAACCGAGCGAGGCGCATCATAATCAAAATGTATATTCTAATTATGATATTATATTATGATTTGAAAAAAATTAATAATGTGTGAATTTATCTGTAGAGGCTTCCACAGCGATATTTTTGCTTATAACGGTTTAACAGTTTCAAATTGTTGAACTGACTGTGTTGAAAAAAAGCCCTCATTTAAAAGAGGACTTGAAATCTTAAAAAACGTAGTTATATTAATTCATTATTTAATTCTGGCAGAAGTTTATAAATCGAAAAGAAATAGTATGATCCAATTGTCTTTATAAGATGGTGCCTCAAACCCACTATTAAGAGATGTACATTTTTAAATATCTCTAACTTATTCGAGTAGCGATAAATTAAATATGATTTCTCTAGTTTCTGAATTTTTTTAAAATCTCTTTGAATATGTTCAGTGGAAGATTCTTTAAAAAGTAAAAATTCAAAGAATTATCATTTTAAGATTATTCAATCATTTCTTCATTATTTATTAGGTCTGTAACTTTTCCTTCATCATTTTTATTTTTGTCACTTTTTTTGCATAAAGAAGTTAGATAGATGCCTGATAGGCTAGGCAGCACAATTAAAATGATTGGCAATAGACTTTTAGTAAACCACACGGACAAGATCACTAACCCAAAAGAAAATATGATTTCTTGGATGTTACCTTTTATGGTTTCTAATAATGAATATTGCTGATTTTCTTTTGGCGTTACAATGAATTTCGGTTTAATCCCAATCCATGCTTTGGTCGCTCCATAAAAACTGATCCAATATAATGAACCATAAAGAAGAAAGGCAGAAAATAAGTATCCAAGGCTTTTTAGAATTGGATAACGGCCTAATAAATAGACCATGTCATTAATAGTTGGCGCATACAAGAATATAATTGTCGGTGTCATTAACCATAGCGGATACCCTGCGCTCACACCCAATACTGGCAGGAGAATTAAATTGATAATCAAAAATAAAAAGAAAACTGTAGACATTGGTAAACTAAATGTGAATAGAACAACATCTAACTTTTCAAACCAGCGTAAATTTTTGCTAAACATTAATTTTTTTGCATAGTTACTAATAAATTCTAAATTTCCGCCTGTCCATTTCAGATGCCTTTTTTTAAAAGCGAAGTAGTCTACAGGGTACTCTTCTTCACATACAATATAAGTTGAGAAAGCTGTAAAATAGCCTTTAATTTTTGCTTCTATAGAAAAGCATAAATCTTCTGCAACAAGATGTGGAAACTGTCCCACTGCTTTAAAGCATTCTCTAGAAATCATTGCTCCATGTCCCAAAAATGACATAAATCCATATCTTTCTTTCATTGCTTGATAAGTTGGCCAATGTGCATCTACTCCTACAGAAAAACGTTCCATGAATTTCGTTTTGTTCCTTGTTGATATGTGATTAGCTTGTAATAGTCCTATTTCTGGATAATAGGAAAAGTAATGTAAGGATTTAGTAATAAAATCTTCTGGAATGATTTCATCGCTATCTAAAATAACAAAAAAATCATAATCATCTCGATCCACTAGATAATTATTCAGATTACCAGCCTTGTATCCTTCACGATCCTCTCTTCTTACAACTTCAATTGAATGGAGTTGAGCAAAAGTATCAATTCGTTCTTTGTATTGATCTTCGCTGGAATCATCAAGGATGACTGTTTTATAATTTGAATATTGTTGATTCATAGAAGTAGTTAAACTGTCTTCTATAAAATCATTGCAAGTACAGTAAAGCAACAGAACACGAGTATCCTTGTATTGAGGTAGTACATCTGTTTCTAATACCTTCAGTTCTTGTTTTTGCAATTTTCTATATTTAAACTGATAAAAGAAAATATAAACAATATCTTTCGTTCCATTTAACCAAAAATATAAGATGAAAACAGTATTTACCATTAAAAGAATAATGGTCCAGATAGATACATTCATGGCTTTGTTCTGAATAATTGTTGTAATGAAAGTAATTAAACCGAAAGCACTTAAAATTCCCCATGCAATCAATATCCATATATATAGACTACAGTTCTTTTTTATTGTGTTTTTTTCCTTTTCCAATTTGTCCAATTCCTTTCAACGATAAAACAGACACTGCTACAATTAATAATCCTAATAAAATCGGATTTTTCATTAAATATAGAGAGTGTAGATCATTCTCAAATAGTGTTACTAAAAAGTCCAATCCTCCTCCTCCTTTGCGAGCATGTTTCAATAGCAATTTTTATAATTGCATATTTTTTAAACATAAAGTGCTTTTTGAATCCGTTTACATAGTTTTTTTATTTAGAAAAACAAATTTTTATCTATATATAAAGTATAGTTTTTCTAGAAATATTGAAGTAAAAATACTTTTTTTTAGAAATAAAAAACCTTGTCAGGATATGAAACATTTCCAATGAAAAAAAGCACTCTTTTTTCTTCAATATTAAATGTACTGGCCTTTTTGTAGCCTAATATATTGTTTATTATGAAAAAAACCATCTATAAAATAAAAAAATTGATAAAATTTTTTAGAAATCAAATGATACAAAGGAACCATTTCATTTAAAAATTGTACATGCCATCATCGAACCTATGTTTTTGCTATATGTTGCAGCAGCATCGATTTATTTCTTTTTAGTGGAGTCACTAGACGGGTTAATTATGTTGATATTTGTTAGGTTAATTATTTCTATTGAAGTGGTCTAGGAATGGAAGACTGTGGCAAGCCGCTTCAGAAGATTACTGGCGGACAGACTATGTATACGCAGGAATGCTTGTTACAGTCGGAAGTTTAGTAGTTATGGTTGATAAAAATAGCTAAAGTTATTTTGGTAGCTTCTTTTTACTATTCCTCTGAAGGATGAATTGAGAATTAAACTATTTAGATGTGTAACTTTTATAAGAATTTAGAAAATTGTGAAAAGATGCAGATCGGTTGTGTCATTTTTTTATTAAAATAACCGTGTTCAAAAAATTGCATATTTTGTAAAAAAAAATAAAAACTGATAGTTGTTTTTTTAGGGGGAAATATAAACACCTGAGCAATTTTGAAAAAGAAAGTAGTTTTAATACTATTTAAATAATTTAAGTGGATTGTTTTGTATTATTCAAAGAAAAACATCCATTTAATTATGGTACAATCAGAGGTGTCTATCTAAGATTTAAGGTATTAGGAGGAAGTATTTATATGGCTATACAATGGTTTCCAGGACACATGGCGAAGGCTCGGCGTGAAGTTCAGGAAAAATTAAAATATGTAGATATCGTTTTTGAGTTGGTAGATGCTCGGCTACCAAAATCATCCCGTAACCCGATGCTGGATCAAATTATTCAACAAAAACCACGGATTATATTATTAAACAAAGCAGATTTAGCGGACCCTGTCCAAACCCAAAAGTGGCAAAACTATTTTAACAATCTTGGCTATGAAACATTGGCTTTGACTGCGAAAAATGATAAAAGTGTCAAACAAATTGTGCCAGCTGCTAAAAAGGTTTTGGCTGAAAAAAGAGCACGGGATAAAGAAAAGGGTCTAAAAGAACGAGCTATTCGAGCAATTGTTTTAGGCATTCCAAATGTGGGGAAATCAACATTACTTAATCACTTAGCTGGGAAAAAAGTTGCCACGACAGGTAACAAGCCAGGTGTAACAAAAGGTCAGCAATGGTTGCGTTTTAATTCACAATTAGAATTATTGGATACACCAGGAATTTTGTGGCCAAAATTCGAAGATCCAGAGGTGGGTAAAAGGCTGGCTTTGACTGGTGCGATTAAGGATGATTTATTACAATTGGATGATTTAGCCATTTACGAGTTGGAAATTCTTAGTCGTTTTTATCCAGAAATTTTGATGGAACGGTATCAATTATCTGAAGATGATTTGTTTCAACCAGCAGCGGAAATATTAATGGAAATCACCAAAAAACGCGGTTTTAAAGATGATTATGAACGTGGTAGTGAGTTGTTAATCAATGAATTACGTCAAGGACGTTTAGGACGATTCACACTTGATCGTTATGAGGAGAAGGTAGATTAATGGGGAAGCTGTCAATTCAGGAAATAAAACAAATTCTATTAACAATTACAGCAGATAATGACCCACAATTAATGATCTTTCGTGAGGATTCCAGAAAAGGTGTTCAGCAAGCAATTATTCAGTGGGAAAATCAACAGTTAAAAAAAATTGCTTTAAAAAAACAATATCAAGAAATGTCGCAATTTGAAAAAGAGAAAAAAGCGGCCGGTTTTACCGCAATTTGTGGCATTGATGAAGTCGGTCGAGGGCCATTAGCGGGACCTGTGGTTGCAGCGGCAGTTATTTTAAATGAAGACCATCAAATTCTTGGTTTAAATGATTCTAAACAATTATCTATAACAAAAAGAGAAAGTTTAGTTAAAGAAATTAAGAAAAATGCTCGCGCAATTGGAATTGGGGAAGCAACGGCTGAGGAAATCGATCAAATAAATATTTATGAAGCCACAAAAGTTGCGATGCAAAGAGCAATTGATCAGTTGGAAATCTCCCCAGACTGCTTGTTAATTGATGCCATGGTATTACCAAACGGCTTACCTCAAGAAAAAATTATCAAAGGAGATGCCCGTTCGGTGTCGATCGCGGCTGCCAGCATTATTGCCAAAGTTTATCGCGATGAGTGGATGACAAATTATGGTAAAGATTATCCGGCGTACGGTTTTGACAAAAATGCTGGTTATGGCACAAAACAACATATGGCTGCTATTGAGAGTCAAGGAATATTATCGATTCATCGTAAAACTTTCGCACCGATTAAAGATAAATAAAGCAAAACCTCTCTTTTAAACTACCTTATTAATAAATGGTAGAAAAGAGGGGATTTTTTTGGAAGAAAGAGATTTTTTGTTGCGGTTAAGCTTGACAAAAGGGATAGGCATCGTTAGTAAAACCAAAATTTACAATTTTGCTAAAACAAATCATTTTTGGAATCTGACGGCTAATGAAATTGGCTTAATTACCAAATGCCGTCAGCCGAATAATTGGCACGATTTGACTATGGATCATTTAGCTGAAATAAAACGAACGCATCAATACATTACTTACTGCGATGAAATATATCCTGAAGAATTACGTCAAATTCCTCAGCCTCCACTTGTTATTTTTTATAAAGGGAATATTGATCTTATTTCCAGAAGTAAAATTGCAGTTGTTGGTGCGAGAAATGCCTCTAATTATGGTTTTGACGTTTGTAAAAAATTGGTTGGAGATTTGGTGAAGCACCAATTTGTGATTGTTAGTGGTTTAGCTAAGGGAATCGATTCGTATGCCCATCAGTTTGCCATCAGTTATTTTGGAAAAACAATTGCTGTAATTGGTACAGGCTTAGATATTTGTTATCCTAAAGAGTCAGCAAACTTACAAATTGAGATGGCTAAAAATCATTTAATCTTAAGCGAGTATCCTAATGGCACGTCTCCACAAAAATTTCATTTTCCAATGCGGAATCGAATCATTGCTGCTTTGGCAAGTGGTGTGTTAGTTGTAGAAGCAAAAGTTCGTAGCGGGTCACTAATTACGGCTCAAGTTGCTTTGGAGTATGGTAAGGAAGTTTTTGCTGTACCCGGAAGCATTATTGATGGTCGTTCCAGTGGTTGCCATCAACTAATTCAAGATGGTGCAGTCTGTGTGGAGAACGTGCAGAATATTATAGATTCTTACCAATTATTGAAAAAAATTTACTAGCGCTTACTTGACAAATAAATTCTGAATGGCTAATATAGGCTACGATTTGAAAAAAGCTTCAAAAAAGTAGATATATAATAGAAGAAAAAATTTAAGGAGGCAAAAAACTTTGGCCTATAAGAATTTAGTCATTGTGGAATCGCCAGCAAAAGCAAAAACAATTGAAAAGTATTTAGGGAGAAATTATAAAGTTGTAGCAAGTGTCGGACACGTTCGCGATCTACCGAAAAGCAAAATGGGGATTGATGTTGAAAACAATTATGAACCTCATTATATCAACATTCGTGGAAAAGGCGATGTGATTAAGGGCTTGAAACAGGCAGCCAAAAAAGCGCAAAATGTCTATCTCGCAAGTGACCCGGACCGTGAAGGTGAAGCGATAGCTTGGCATTTGGCATATATTTTGAAATTAGATTTGGAAGATAAAAATCGAGTGGTTTTTAACGAAATTACAAAAGATGCAGTAAAAGCTGCCTTCAAAGAACCTCGGACAATTGATGTTTCACTAGTCGATGCCCAACAAGCCCGTCGTGCATTGGATCGTTTAGTAGGTTATAGCATTTCACCTATTTTATGGAAAAAAGTCAAAAAAGGTTTAAGTGCGGGTCGAGTCCAATCGATTGCCTTAAAAATTATTATTGATCGCGAGAAAGAAATTCGTGATTTTAAACCAGAAGAATATTGGAGTATTGACGGTAATTTTAAAAAGAAAACCAAAAAATTTAAAGCTAATTTCTGGGGAGTCGATGGTAAAAAGAAAAAATTACCAAACTCTGAGGCTGTAAAAGAAGTTATCAATCGAATTGATGGTAAAGATTATGATGTCACCAAAGTTGAAAAGAAAGAGCGTAAACGAAATGCGCCAAATCCATTTACCACAAGTAGTTTACAACAAGAGTCTGCTCGTAAAATAAATTTCCGTACTAGGAAGACCATGATGGTAGCACAACAATTGTACGAAGGAATTACTTTAGGGAAACAGGGAACAGTCGGATTAATCACTTATATGCGTACAGATTCCACTCGGATTTCTGATACGGCTAAGACTGAAGCAGCGACTTACATTGAAGAAACTTATGGTAAAGAATATTCGCAACACCATGCCCGTAAAACAAAAAATCCACAAGGTTCACAGGATGCCCATGAGGCAATTCGCCCTACCAGTGTCACTCGTACACCAGAAGTAATGAAACAATACTTAGATAAAGATCAGTTAAAACTTTATACATTAATCTGGTCACGTTTTGTTGCCAGTCAAATGACACCAGCTGTTTTTGATACAGTTCGCGCAACTTTGGAACAAAATGGTGTGACTTTTGTAGCAAATGGCTCGAGAGTGAAATTTAAAGGTTATATGATTGTGTATATAGAAGGTCGCGATGATGGCAAAGAAGATAAAGACAATATTTTGCCAGATTTAGCTGAAGGCGATAAAGTGCAATCTATCGATATCGAACCAAAACAACATTTTACTCAACCACCAGCTCGTTATAGTGAAGCAACTCTAATAAAAACTTTAGAAGAAAATGGCGTGGGACGTCCATCAACCTATGCACCAACTTTAGAAACAATTCAACGACGTTACTATGTAAAATTAAATCAAAAACGCTTTGAGCCGACAGAACTAGGCGAGATTGTTAATTCATTGATTGTGGAATTCTTCCCACAAATTGTCGATGTTAACTTTACAGCTTCGATGGAAAATGACTTGGATAAAGTCGAAGAAGGCAAAGAAGAATGGATTAAAGTCGTAGATAAATTCTACCGACCATTTGCTGAAGAGTTAGAAAAAGCTGAAGAAAATATGGAAAAAATCCAAATTAAGGATGAGCCAGCAGGTTTTGACTGCGACGTTTGTGGTAATCCGATGGTGATTAAACTTGGAAGATACGGAAAATTCTATGCATGTAGTAACTTTCCAGATTGTCGTAATACCAAACCAATCATTAAAGAAATTGGTGTGGAGTGTCCTGTCTGTCATGAAGGTCAAGTTGTGGAAAGAAAGTCTAAGAAAAATCGTTTATTCTATGGTTGTTCTCGTTATCCAGATTGTGATTTTACTTCGTGGGATAAACCAATTGGCCGTAATTGTCCGAAGGATGGCGGCTACTTAGTTGAGAAAAAAGTTAAAGGTGGCAAACAAGTAGTCTGTGTGAACGGTGATTATGAAGAAGCACCGCAAAAATAATTTGAAGTGAGGAACAAGATGAAACCTGTGAATGTAATTGGTGCGGGATTGGCTGGTAGTGAAGCCGCATGGCAGATCGCCGAAGCAGGCGTCCTGGTGAATTTATATGAAATGCGCCCAGTTAAATCAACACCCGCTCATAAAACAGAAAAATTCGCTGAATTAGTTTGTAGTAATTCTTTACGAGGAAACAGTTTAGCAAATGCGGTAGGAGTTTTAAAAGAAGAAATGCGCCGCTTAAATTCTGTCGTCATATCTTCAGCTGATGAAACAGCGGTACCAGCTGGTGGCGCCTTGGCAGTTGACCGTGAAGGCTTCTCAGAATTGATTACAAAAAAAGTTAAAAATCATCCCTTAGTGACTGTCATTAATGAAGAAGTGAATGATTTACCAGAAGGAATTACCATAATTGCAACGGGTCCTTTGACTTCTGAAACATTGGCTGAGAAAATTGCTGAATATAATGGTTCCCACGGATTTTATTTTTATGACGCTGCGGCTCCAATTTTAGATGGTTCAACGATTGATCGAGAAAAAGTTTATTTGAAATCACGCTATGACAAAGGTGAGGCAGCTTATTTAAACTGTCCAATGAATAAAGAAGAATTTGATGCTTTTCGAGAGGCACTTATTGAAGCAGAAGTAGCTGAGCAAAAAGAATTTGAAAAAGAAAAGTATTTCGAAGGCTGTATGCCGATTGAAGTAATGGCTAATCGTGGAGAAAAAACGATGCTTTTTGGTCCCATGAAACCAGTTGGACTAGAAGATCCTAAAACTGGTAAACGTCCCTACGCAGTTATTCAATTACGTCAGGATAATGCGGCAGCGTCAATGTACAATATCGTAGGTTTTCAAACTCATTTAAAATGGGGCGAACAAAAAAGAGTCTTTCGAATGATTCCCGGTTTGGAAAATGCAGAGTTTTTACGGTACGGTGTTATGCATCGTAATAGTTTTATGAATTCACCAGAATTATTAAAACCCACATATCAAAGCAAAAAACGTGCTGATTTATTTTTCGCCGGACAAATGACTGGTGTAGAAGGTTATGTTGAAAGTGCGGGCAGTGGCTTAGTCGCTGGAATTAACGCAGCAAAATTAGCCAAGGGTGAAGAGTTGATTGAATTTCCACCAGAAACTGCGATTGGCTCAATGGCATATTATATTACTCATGCAGAAGGAAAACACTTCCAACCAATGAATGCCAACTTCGGTTTATTTCCAAGTTTGCCAGAACGAATCAAAGATAAAAAACTGCGCTATGAAACGTTAGCCAATCGTGCATTAGTAGCATTAGCCGAAACAAAAATTTAATAAAAGTAAAAGATGAAGTTCATATTGACTTCATCTTTTTTTGTTATCTTAAAAAACCTAAACAGGAAATTGTAAGGTAATTCGTGAAAACTCAATAAATTCTGACAATTTAATTGTATTTATCGATTGGCTGTGCTAAATTTACATATATCTGAGGTGATTAAATGGAGAACCAAAAATTAATTTCAGAATTTTTAAGTTATTTGATTAATCAAAGAGGTTATTCACCTGAAACGGAAAAAGGCTATGGGAATGATTTAGTTGATTTTTTAGAATTCTTAACAGAGTCTGGTGAAGCTAATTTACTAAAAGTGCAACATTTAGATGTTCGAATTTACCTTTCCTATTTAAACGATCTCAAGTATAGTCGCAATACGATTAGCCGTAAAATTGCTAGCTTAAGATCATTTTACCAGTATCTTTTACGTCTAGAGATGATAGAGGAAAACCCATTTTCTTATGTCCATTTAAAAAAGAAAAATGCTAAGTTGCCACGTTTCTTTTTTGAAAAAGAAATACAAGTATTATTTGATAGCGTATCTGGTGATAAACCATTGGATCAAAGAAATCGGGCATTATTAGAAATATTATACGGTGCTGGTTTGCGAGTGAGTGAATGCGCTAACTTAACCTTGTCAGTAGTAGATTTTGATAATAGTGTCTTATTGATTCACGGAAAAGGTGGTAAAGATCGTTATGTGCCACTGGGATCTTATGCAGCGGATGCTTTAAAAGAATATTTAAATGATGGCCGACAAAAAATCATGGCACATTTTCAACAAAGCCATGATTTTGTATTCATTAACCATCGAGGTGTTCAGATTACGCCAACTGGAATTGAATATGTCTTAAAACAAATTATAAAAAAGAGTAGTTTAGCTAGTGACATTCATCCACATATGCTGCGACATACTTTTGCCACGCATTTACTAAATAATGGGGCCGATTTAAGAACGGTGCAGGAACTATTGGGTCATAGTAATCTATCTTCCACTCAAATTTACACACATGTAACAAAGGAAAGTTTACAAAAAAATTATCGCTCATTTCATCCAAGAGCATAAACTAGGAGGAAACAGGAATGTCAGAATCACAATTTCATTCAACAACTATATGTGCCGTTGAAAAAGACGGCAAATTGGCGATGGCTGGAGACGGTCAAGTAACCATGGGACAACAAATCATGATGAAGGGAACCGCTAGAAAAGTTCGCCGCATCTATAATGGAGAAGTGGTAGTCGGATTTGCAGGCAGTGTGGCAGATGCCTTTACCCTTGAAGAAAAATTTGAAGGCAAATTAAATGAATACAATGGCAATTTACAAAGAGCAGCCGTTGAGTTAGCCCAAGAGTGGCGCACTCAACAAGCAATGAAAAACTTAGAAGCTTTGTTAATTGTTATGAATAAAGAAGAAATGCTATTAGTATCAGGAAATGGTGAAGTAATTGCACCAGATGACGGTATTCTAGCCATCGGTTCAGGAGGAAACTATGCTTTAGCTGCTGCTCGAGCAATGAAAAAACATAATCCTGAAATGAGTGCTAAAGAAGTTGCTGAGAGTGCTTTAAATATTGCGGCAGATATTTGTGTCTTCACTAATCATAATATCATTGTCGAAGAAATGTAAAGGAGTTAAAAAATGAGTGAAATGAATAAAACCCCAAAAGAAATAGTCGCTGAATTAGATCAATATATTATCGGTCAAAATGACGCTAAGAGATCAGTTGCCATTGCATTACGGAATCGTTATCGACGAATGCAATTAGAAGAAAGTATGCAGCAAGAAGTAACGCCAAAAAATATTTTAATGATTGGTCCAACTGGTGTTGGGAAAACTGAAATTGCTCGTCGATTGGCTCGAATTGTTAAAGCACCTTTTGTCAAAGTCGAAGCTACAAAATTTACCGAAGTTGGTTATGTTGGTCGTGATGTTGAGTCGATGGTGCGGGATTTAGTCGAAAATGCAATTACAATAGTTGAAAAAGAACAGTATTCTCGTGTATATAGCCAAGCCTTAAAAAAAGCTAATAAACGATTAGTGAAAGTTTTAGTTCCTGGAATCAAAAAAGAACAAAATAACCAAAATAATAATCCTTATCAACAAATGATGAATATGTTTAATCAGGCACAAACCAATGAACCTAAAGAAGAAATCACAGAAGAAATAAAAGTGAATCGTTCAACAATCTTAGAACAATTAGAAAAGGGTGCTTTAGATAGCCGCGAAGTGACTATTGAAATCGAAGAGCCGAAAAAAAATGCTCCCCAAATGAATAATGCGATGGAACAAATGGGTATTGATCTTAATGATGCATTAGGCGCGCTAAGTCCTAGTAAAAAGATCCAACGAACAGTCACTGTTAAAGAGGCGCAAGAATTATTAGTCAGAGAAGAGCAAGCAAAACTTGTTAACGAGGCGGATATTTCTACTGCAGCAATTCGATTGGCTGAAAGTTCAGGCATTATTTTCATTGATGAAATCGATAAGATTACTTCAAAATCCCAACAAAATTCAGGAGAAGTTTCGCGAGAAGGTGTTCAAAGAGATATCTTGCCAATCGTGGAAGGCTCACAAGTAAATACAAAATATGGTGCCATTCAAACTGACCATGTGCTATTTATTGCTAGTGGTGCATTTTCTTTATCTAAACCAAGTGATTTGATTCCTGAATTACAAGGTCGCTTCCCAATTCGGGTAGAATTATCTGATCTAACGGCGGAAGATTTTGTTCGTATTTTAACTGAACCGAACAATGCATTAATCAGCCAGTATGTTGCTTTAATCGGAACAGAAAATGTTAATGTGATTTTTACTCAAGAAGCTATCAAAAAAATTGCCGAAATTGCGTACAATGTCAATCGTGAAACGGACAATATCGGGGCTCGACGTCTTCATACTATTTTAGAGAAATTACTAGAAGATTTATTATACGAAGCACCAGATATGCAAATGGGGGAAATTCGCATTACGGAAGCCTATGTGGATGAAAAATTAGCTAGCATTGCTGAAAACAAAGATTTAAGTCGCTATATATTATAAAAAAGGGGTTGTTAAAAATATGGTCTCATTGCTAGAAAAAACTCGTCAAATCAATAAATTGATGCAACAAAAAAACGCTTTTGAACCACAAGCTGAAATGCCTTACAATAACATGGCTCGAATTTTAGGAGATGTGTTAGAAGCTTTGACGTATATTATCGGTTCTGATGGAAAATTATTAGGTTACAATGAAAAGATTGATATTAATACTGATCGGGTAAAGTCATTTATTGTTGATCGGCAATTTCCAGAAATATATGTATCGAATATGGAAAACGTTGAAAAAACGGAAGCCAATATTTCAGTGGAAAATCCTTTAACCGCTTTTCCAACCGAACGATCTGAATATTATCCTAATGGTTTGACAACAGTGATTCCGATTTTCGGTTCTGGAGAGCGTTTAGGAACAATTGTTGTAGCTAGAACAGATGAAGCTTTTGGTGACGATGATTTAGTCCTAGCAGAATATGGTGCAACTGTTGTCGGTATGGAAATTTTGTACCAACAATTCTTAAATGTTGAAGAAAATGTTCGTTCACAAACAGCTGTCCAAATGGCCATTAACACTCTTTCATATAGTGAATTAAAGGCTGTAAAAGCGATATTTGCAGCTCTCGAAGGTGATGAAGGAAGATTAACTGCTTCTAATATTGCTGATGAAATTGGGATTACTCGTTCAGTGATTGTAAATGCTTTACGAAAGTTAGAATCGGCTGGTATTATTGATTCACGATCTTTAGGAATGAAAGGCACATACTTAAAGGTGTTGAACCCGCTCTTTAAAGAAGAGCTGGCCCGTCACCGCTAAACGAGGGGGCTTGCAAATGTCAGTAACAATTAAGAATGAATATTTGACTGCAATAATTAATGAAAAAGGGGCAGAATTAACCAGTCTTTCTGCGAATCAAATTGAGTATATTTGGCAGGCTGACCCAAATTATTGGGGACGTCACGCACCAATTCTATTTCCTTTTGTGGGTCGTTTGAAGAACGACCAATATACTTATCAAGGGGAAAATTATCCAATGGGTCAACATGGTTTTGCCCGTGATAAAAAATTTGAATTGTTAGAGCAAACTGCTGAAAAAGCTACATTTATTTTGAAGAGTGATGCTGAAACAAAAAAGATCTATCCTTTTGATTTTGTTTTGATTGTTAGTTATGAGGTTTGGGGAGAGGGGCTCCGGATACGTTTTGAAGTCCAAAATCCTAGTTCAGGCGAATTAATTTTCGCTTTGGGTGGACATCCAGCGTTTAACATTCCTTTAGAAGAAAACTTAACATTTGATGACTATTTTATTGCTTTTTCACCGCAAAAAAGTCGGATAAAGATTCCTTTGGAGGGACCGTTTGCTAATTTAGATCAAAAAACTTTAGGTCAAACCAACACCAATATTCAATTGAGTCATGACTTATTTAAAGAAGATGCGTTAATTTATGAAACTCGTGGACTTAATTCATATACTGTTGGTTCAGAAGATTCAAAACATAACGTTACAGTGACTTATAATAATATTCCTTACGTTGGCTTTTGGTCTCCAATGCCAAAAGAAGCACCCTTTTTATGTATTGAACCTTGGTGGGGATTTGCGGATACAGTTAATAGCACTGGCAAATTGGAGGACAAAGCAGGTATGCAGCATTTGCCAGCAAACGAGACATTTAAAACCGAATTTTCAATTACTATTCATTGAGGTGAAACGAATGGAAATTATTAAGTATGATAAAAAATACCAGCAGCAGTTAACCGATTTGATTGTAGGTATTCAAACAGATGAATTTGAGGTAAATATTACGTTAGCAGATCAGCCAGATTTGGCTAATATTCCTGATTTTTATCAAAAAGATGGTGGAAATTTTTGGCTAGCTATCGACCAAGGTCAGGTGGTAGGGACAATTGCTTTGATCCGTTTGAAGGATGGCAATAGTGCTTTAAGAAAAATGTTTGTTAATAAAAAATACCGTGGCAAAGCTCAAGTTGGTCAGAAATTATTGGATGTGTTGTTGGATTATTGTAAAACCGAAGACATTCACTATGTATATTTAGGAACTATTGATATTTTCAAGGCGGCTTTGGGATTTTACAAGAAAAATCAGTTTGTCGCTTTACCATTGACTGATTTTCCAAAGGACTATCCGGTTGTTGCGGTTGATAATGTATTTTTAATGAGAGAAATTTAAAAAAACCAGCTCGTCGCCTAAGCGATTAGCTGGATTTTTTGTGTAAACCAAAGGATATTCGGCTTTCTGTACCATTTTTTATTCGAATGATGTTTTCTCGATGACGATAAATAATGTAGCAAGTTAGTGCAAAACAAATAATAGTTAATAACCAGTTAAAGTTAGGTAGAATTCCTGTATGTGTCAAGGGTAAAATAATTGTCGATAATGTTACAAAGATCGCTGCAATGATACTAGTAGCGCTCACCATACTGGTAATGTACAAAATAATGATAAAAAAGATTAGCGAATACAAGAAAAACTGGGGACTGTAACCTAATAACATGCCACCACTTGTTGCAACTGCTTTTCCACCTTTAAATCCAGCAAAGATTGGTAAAGTATGGCCGATGACAGCAACTAAACCGAACCAAAGTGGATTAATCTCTAAATGGAAAATCATTGGTAGGCAAGTTGCTAAAGTTCCCTTTAATAAATCCATCAAAAAAACAATTGCACCGGCTTTTTTACCTAAAACACGGAAGGTGTTGGTAGTGCCGGTATTTTTACTACCAAAATCACGGATATCTTTTTTAAAGAAAATTTTGCCGATCCAGACACCTGATGGAATCGAACCTAAAAAATAAGCTACTGCCAAAAGCATAGCTGTTTCCATATAAATCCTCATTTCTATCAATAATATGTTCATTTTAGCAGATTTCAAATATGTGAACAAATCAATTTCACATGTTATACTATAAAAAAAGAAAGAGGTGGACTGATGGCGTTTGAAAATCCTAGTCAAGAAAAGATTTTCGATTATCTGAATGATGCTAAAGTTATTGCGGTTGTAGGCTTAAGTGATAATCCAACTAAAACAAGCTATGCCATTGCGGATCTTTTGAAAAAATTTAATTATACATTATACGGTGTGAATCCGAAACTTGCTGGTCAGACAGTGAATGAGATTCCTGTTGTCGCAACCTTAGCTGAAGTTCCTGAGTCGATTGATATTGTTGATATTTTCCGTCGTAGTGAGTTTCTACCACAAGTAGCCGAAGATTTTATCAAAACAGATGCAAAAGTATTTTGGGCTCAATTAGGTTTACAAAGCGAAGAAGCTTATGAAATTTTGAAAGAAGCCGGAAAAAAAGATGTCGTGATGAATCGGTGTATCAAGATCGAATTAGGTAAAAGAGGATAAACTTTTATTTGTAATCATGACAAAAAATTGATAAAATGCCTCTCGGGTACTAAGGGAGGCTTTTTTTTTGGCCAAATTTAGCGTATCATACAAGAGATGTATTTTTTAGATAGGAGCTGTAGGATTGGCTAAGAAGATAAATAATGAATATAATGATGCTTCTATTCAAGTGTTAGAAGGATTGGAAGCAGTTAGAAAACGTCCAGGAATGTATATCGGTTCGACTGACAGCCGTGGTTTACATCATTTGGTTTATGAAATCGTTGATAATGCAGTTGATGAAGCATTATCTGGTTTCGGTAGTGACATTGAAGTAACTTTACACCCTGATAATAGTGTGGAAGTTAGCGATAAAGGTCGTGGGATGCCAGTTGGGATGCATGCTTCAGGAATTCCCACGGTAGAAGTAATTTTTACTATTTTACATGCCGGCGGAAAATTTGGTCAGGGCGGCTACAAAACGTCTGGTGGATTACATGGTGTTGGTGCCAGTGTGGTAAACGCTCTATCAAGTTGGCTGACAGTAAATATTGTTCGTGATGGTGTTGAGTATCAACAAGAATTTAAAAATGGTGGTAAACCACAAGGCACTCTGAAAAAAATTGGCAAAACTAAAAAACCAAACGGTACAATGGTTCATTTTATGCCAGATGATACAATTTTTAGCACAGTTAAATTTTCTTTTGATACTTTAGCTGAACGATTGCGAGAATCGGCTTTCTTATTACGTGGTGTCAAAATTACTTTAAATGATTTACGGGGAGAAGAAAAAAATTCCGAAGTCTATCATTTTGAAGAAGGTATCAAGGAATTTGTAGCTTATTTAAATGAAGACAAAGATACTCTAACACCGGTTACTTATTTTTCTGGAGAAAAAGAAGGAATCGAAGTTGAGTTTTCTTATCAATATAATGATGGCTACTCAGAAAATATCTTATCTTTTGTTAATAACGTCCGCACAAAAGATGGTGGTACCCATGAAGCAGGGATGAAGACATCGATTACAAAGGCATTCAACGAGTATGCTCGTAAAACTGGGTTACTGAAAGAAAAAGATAAGAATTTAGAAGGTACAGATTTCCGTGAAGGTTTGGCGGCAGTATTATCAGTTCGCATTCCTGAAAACCTATTACAATTTGAGGGCCAAACCAAAGAAAAACTCGGAACGCCAGCTGCTAGAGGAGCGGTTGATAGTGTGATTAGTGAACAGCTAGGCTACTATCTACAAGAAAATAGCGAAAATAGTCAGATGTTGGTCCGCAAGGCTGTCAAAGCCCGAGAAGCTCGTGAGGCTGCTCGTAAAGCGCGAGAAGAAAGCCGTAATGGCAAAAAACGTAAAAAAGGTGAGTCACTACTTTCTGGTAAATTGACTCCGGCTCAATCCCGGAATGCAAAACGTAATGAACTATTTTTAGTCGAAGGAGATTCTGCTGGTGGTTCAGCTAAGCAAGGACGCGATCGAAAATTCCAAGCAATTTTGCCTTTAAGAGGGAAAGTCATCAATACTGAAAAAGCCAAAATGCAAGATATCTTAAAAAATGAAGAAATCAATACGATGATTTATACAATTGGTGCTGGCGTTGGTCCAGAATTTAGTATTGAAGACTGCAATTACGATAAAGTGATAATCATGACCGATGCGGATACCGATGGTGCCCATATCCAAGTCTTATTACTGACTTTCTTTTATCGTTATATGAAACCATTGATTGAAGCTGGGAAAATTTATATAGCTTTACCACCATTGTATAAAGTTTCAAAAGGTAGCGGTAAAAAACAAGTAGTGGAATATGTTTGGACTGACGATGAATTACAATCAGCGATTGAAACAGTTGGCAAAGGTTATATGTTACAGCGTTATAAAGGTCTCGGAGAAATGAATGCTGATCAATTATGGGAAACAACCATGGATCCAGAGCATCGTACATTGGTTCGTGTAAGAATAGATGACGCTGCTAAAGCAGAACGAAGAGTCACTACTTTAATGGGGGATAAAGTTGAACCCCGTAGAAAGTGGATTGAAAGCCATGTTCAATTTACCTTGGAAGAAGATGGTAGTTTGTTGGACAGTAAAACAGAAGACGATATTACGGCAACTACCACTGTAGTTAAAGATCCAACTGAAACGGAAATTTATCAAGCAAATTTATTTGATGGGGAGGAATAGCCTTGGAAAATCAACATGCGATTCAAGAATTAACATTAGAAGAAGTCATGGGAGAACGCTTCGGGCGCTATTCTAAATACATTATTCAAGAACGGGCACTGCCGGACATTCGAGACGGTTTAAAACCTGTTCAACGGCGCATCTTGTATGCAATGGATAAAGATGGCAATACTTTTGACAAAGGGTTTCGTAAGTCTGCTAAGTCAGTTGGAAATATCATGGGGAATTATCATCCTCACGGCGACAGTTCAATTTATGAAGCTATGGTCCGAATGAGCCAGGACTGGAAATTACGGGAAGTATTAATTGAGATGCATGGTAATAACGGTTCGATGGATGGAGATCCACCTGCTGCGATGCGGTATACTGAAGCACGTTTATCAAAATTAAGCGGTGAAATGCTGCAAGACATCGAAAAAGAAACAGTCGACTTCGTCTGGAATTTTGATGATACTGAAAAAGAACCGACTGTTTTACCAGCTGCGTATCCTAATTTGTTGGTTAATGGTTCAACAGGGATTTCTGCAGGTTATGCAACTGAAATTCCGACCCATAATTTAGCTGAAGTGATAGATGGTACCATTTATTTGATTGATCATCCTAATGCTGATCTAACTAAAATTATGACTTATATTCCTGGACCAGATTTTCCAACTGGTGCAATTTTACAAGGAAAAGATGAAATCAAAAAGGCCTATGAAACAGGTCGTGGCAAAGTAATCTTACGTTCAAAGACTTCAATTGAACAGTTAAAAGGTGGCAAACAACAAATTGTCATTCATGAAATTCCTTATGAGGTTAATAAAGCTGTGCTAGTGAAAAAAATGGATGAAATCCGTTTAAACAAGAAAATTGATGGTATCGCAGAAGTTCGTGATGAAACAGATCGGACTGGTTTGCAAATTGTTGTGGAATTGAAAAAAGATGTGAATGCAGAAGGTATTCTAAACTACCTATTTAAAAATACTGATTTACAAATCAATTATAATTTCAATATGGTTGCAATTGATAATATGACACCAAAACAAGTTGGCTTGGTTCATGTTTTAAAGAGCTATATTGGTCACCGCCAATCCGTTATTACTAAACGAAGCCAGTATGAATTGACTAAAGCTCGTAAACGTCAGCATATCGTCGAAGGTTTGGTTAAAGCTTTGTCGATTTTAGATGAAGTCATTGCAGCAATTCGCGGAAGTAAAGATAAAAAAGATGCCAAAAATAATTTAGTTGCCCAATTTGATTTTACCGAAGAACAAGCGGAAGCAATTGTGACTTTGCAATTGTATCGTTTAACCAATACGGATATCACACAATTAGAAAAAGAAGCTGAAGAGTTAGCAGCTAAGATCAAAGAATTACAATTAATCTTAAACAGTGATAAAGAACTTTTTAAAATAATGAAACAAGAACTACGTCAAATTAAGAAACAATATGGCAATGACCGTCTGACTAAAATTGAAGAAGAAATTTCTGAAATAAAAATTGAAACTGAAGTTTTAATCACACAAGAAGATGTCATAGTGACCTTAACAAAGGAAGGTTATTTGAAACGTAGTAGTATTCGGTCATATAATGCCTCACAAGTAAATGAACATGGCATGAAAGATGGCGATCAACTAATCTTTATTGATAAATTGAATACCTTGGACCATTTAATGATATTAACCAATCATGGCAATATGATCTATCGACCAATTCATGAAATTACTGATTTAAAATGGAAAGATGTTGGTGAACATATTTCACAAACAATCTCAAATTTATCAATCGATGAAGAAGTGGTAGCAGTATTTCCTTATAAAGAGATTGATGAGAATGCTGTTTTTATCTTTATGACAAGATCAGGCATGATTAAGCAAACGAAGATGTCTGAATTTTCTCCATGGCGTACCTATCGAAGTCGTTCAACCTTAGCAATGAAAATGAAAAACGCTGAAGATAAAGTTGTTTCAGCGATTTTAACCAATCAGAAAAATGACATGGACATCTTTACTGCTACCAACCGAGCTTTTGGATTGCGTTATCCATTAACTGAAGTTCCTTGTTTAGGTGCGAAAGCTGCTGGTGTGAAATCAGTTAACTTGAAAGAGGGCGATTTCATTGTTGGTGGTGCACTAGTCTTTTCTGAAGGGGATTCACCAATTACATTAATTAGTCAACGAGGTGCGGCAAAACGTATCTTGGCTCAAGAACTACCTCAACTTGGTCGTGCTAAACGAGGGTTAATGATTTTCAGAGAATTAAAGAAAAATCCTCATCGATTGGTTTATTTAACGGATCAGTCAATAGGGGAATTAAACATCACTAGTCAAAATGGCACTGAACACTCAATCGCGATTTCTGATATCGTCTTAAGTGATCGTATGTCGAACGGATCATTTGTGATAGATGAAAAAAATGAAGGTCAAGTATATAGTGTTTCATTAGTGAAGGAATTATCTGAAGAAAACAGTTAATCTGTAATACACAGATTGATGAAAACGGCTATCTGTATTAATACAGATAGCCGTTTTTTGTATCACATAATAACTGTTTCAAGAAAATTTGTTAAGAATTTTAAAAAGTAAATATGTTGCAAAAAGCTTGATATCAGCGTTTTGTTAACGATAACAAAAACCTCGGGAAAATATTGTGCAAACTGTTACAAGAAAACCTTGCAAACATTTAAAGATGTGTTATACTCTTTTTGTAGAGCTGTAGCAATTAAATAGTTGGATATTTCTAAGGAGGTCTCTTGAATGGGAACTGCAACAAACGAACTTAAAAAAATGAACAATCTTGAAAAAAGCGCATGGGATGGATTTAAAGGTCACTTATGGAAAACTGAAATTAATACACGTGACTTTATCCAAGCAAATTACACACCTTATGAAGGCGATGCATCTTTCTTAGCTGACCCTACTGACGCAACTGACAAATTATGGGGCAGATTACAACAATTACAAAAACAAGAACGTGAAAATGGCGGCGTATTAGACATGGAAGCTGATGTTGTTTCAGCTGCAAATGCTTATGGTGCTGGTTACATTGATGAAGCTTTAAAAGACAAAGAAACAGTTGTTGGTTTACAAACTGACAAACCTTTAAAACGTGCATTTATGCCTTATGGTGGTATTAAAATGGCTGAAGAATCATTGAAAAGCTATGGCTATACTCCTAACCCTAAATATACTGAAATTTTTACAAAATACCATAAAACACATAACCAAGGTGTTTTTGATGTTTATACTCCAGAAATCAGAGCAGCTCGTCGTAATAAAATTATTACTGGCTTACCTGATACTTATGGTCGTGGACGTATCGTTGGTGACTATCGTCGTGTAGCATTATACGGAATTGATTACTTGATGGAACAAAAATTCCATGATCACGAAAATGTAACACATGGTCAATTCTCAGATGAAGATATTCGTCTAAGTGAAGAAATTACTGATCAATACAATGCGTTAAAACGTATGAAAGAAATGGCTGCAGCTTATGGCTACGATATTTCTCGTCCAGCTGAAAATGCTAAAGAAGCGGTTCAATGGACTTACTTTGGTTACTTAGCTGCAATCAAAGAACAAAATGGTGCGGCAATGTCAATTGGCCGAGTTTCAACTTTCTTGGATGTATATATCCAAAGAGATATCGAACGCGGATTAATGAATGAAGATCAAGCACAAGAATTAATTGACCATTTAGTAATGAAATTACGTATGGTGAAATTTGCTCGTATCCCTTCATACAATGAATTATTCTCTGGCGACCCAGTTTGGGCAACATTATCAATTGCTGGTATGGGTATGGACGGACGTACTTTAGTTACTAAAAACGATTTCCGTTTCTTACACACATTGGAAAACATGGGACCATCTCCAGAACCAAACTTGACTGTTCTTTATTCTTCACGTTTACCAGAAGGCTTTAAAGAATATGCAACTAAAGTTTCAATTGATACTTCTTCAATCCAATACGAAAACGATGATGTTATGCGTCCAGTATGGTTAGATGACTATGCAATTTGTTGCTGTGTGTCTGCCACTCAAACTGGTAAAGAAATGCAATTTTTCGGTGCTCGTGCTAACTTAGCAAAAGGTTTATTATATGCTATCAATGGCGGGGTTGATGAAAAATCTAAAACACAAGTAGGACCTGCTTATCAAGCAATCACTTCTGATGATGCTTTAGACTTTGATGAAGTAATGGCTAAATACGATGACATGATGGAATGGTTAGCTGGTATGTATGTAAATACTTTGAACATCATTCACTATATGCATGATCGCTATTTCTACGAAGCAGCTGAACTAGCTTTGATGGATACAAACTTAAAACGTACTTTCGCAACTGGTATCGCTGGATTCTCACACGTAGTAGACTCATTATCAGCAATTAAATACGCTAAAGTATATCCAGTTCGTGATGAAGATGGTATCGTTATTGACTACCGTACTGAAGGAGAATTCCCTAAATATGGTAACGACGATAGCCGTGCAGATGATTTAGCAGTTTGGTTACTTAAAACATTCATGGAAAAATTAGAACATTACAAAACTTACCGTGATTCTGAACCAACTACTTCAATCTTAACAATTACTTCAAACGTTGTTTACGGAAAAGCAACTGGTGCTTTACCTGATGGTCGTGCAGCTGGCGAACCTTTAGCTCCTGGTGCGAACCCATCTTACGGTGCGGAACAACATGGATTATTAGCTTCATTAAATTCATTAACTAAATTGCCTTACGAATATGCTTTAGACGGTATTTCAAATACTCAAAGTATCAATCCTGATGCTTTAGGTCATGATGAAGAAGAACGTATTACTAACTTGACAAGCGTATTAGATGGTTACTTTGACCAAGGCGCTCATCACTTAAACGTGAACGTATTTGGTAAAGAAAAATTAGTTGATGCAATGGAACACCCAGAAAAAGAAGAGTATGCAAACTTCACAATTCGTGTTTCTGGTTATGCTGTTAAATTTATCGACTTAACTCGTGAACAACAAATGGACGTTATTAGCCGGACTTTCCACGCTAAAATGTAATTTGGTTTCACAATAACTTTAAGCTACAAATGGGCGGATGGACGGAATGTCTATTCGCCTATTCATTTCTAAGGAGGAAAAATCTCATGACTACTGCAACTGAAACGGCTGTTTTAGGAAATGTTCACTCAATTGAAAGCTTTGGTTCTGTGGATGGACCTGGTGTACGTTTTATTGTCTTTTTACAAGGCTGTCAAATGCGTTGCCAATTTTGTCATAATCCAGATACTTGGAAAATTAATGACCCAAAGGCAAAAAAAAGAACAGCTGATGATGTATTGGATGAAGCCCTACATTATAAAAGCTATTGGGGAAAAAAAGGCGGTTTAACAGTCAGTGGCGGGGAACCTTTATTACAAATGGACTTTTTAATTGATTTATTTAAAAAGGCTAAGGAAAGAGGCGTAAACACCACCTTAGATACCTGTGGAAAACCATTTACGAGAGAAGAGCCATTTTTTTCTAAATTTGAAGAACTAATGAAATATACTGATTTAATCTTATTTGATGTGAAACATATTGATGAAAAGCAACATAAAATTCTAACCGGTCATAGTAATGAAAATATTTTGGGAATGGCTAGATATTTGTCTGAAATTAATAAGCCAGTTTGGATTCGCCATGTCCTAGTGCCAGAACGTAGTGACTATGATGAATTTTTAATTCGTTTAGATGAGTTTATCAAAACTCTGAACAATGTCGATAAAGTTGAAATTTTACCTTATCATACAATGGGTAAATATAAGTGGGAAGAATTAGGCTTTAAATATCCATTGGATGGGATTGAACCGCCAACTGATGACCGTGTTGAAAATGCCAAAAAATTATTGCATACGAGTGATTATAAAGGCTATTTGAACCGTTAATCTAAAAGAAAAGAGCAGGATTTTGTTGCTCTTTTCTTTTTTTTTGATATGATAAAAAAGAACTGATAAAAAGGAGCGATAAAATATGTCAAAAGTTTTAATTTTCGGACACCAAAATCCAGATACTGATGCTATTGGTGCTGCTTTAGCCTTTGCACATTTACAAAAAGAATTAGGTGTTGACGCGGAAGCAGTTGCGTTAGGCACACCAAATGAAGAAACTGAGTACGCGTTAAATCAATTTGGTTTGATTGCGCCACGAGTTGTTGAAAAAGTTGCTGGAGAAACGCAAGATGTCATGTTAGTTGACCATAACGAGTTTCAGCAAAGTGTTTCAGATATTGAAGAGGTGAATATTTTAGCGGTTGTTGACCATCACCGAATTGCTAACTTTCAAACAGCTAATCCTTTATACTACCGCGCCGAACCAGTCGGTTGTACTTCAACCATCGTATTGAAATTGTACAAAGAAAATAATGTGACCGTACCTAAAGAAATCGCTGGCATGATGCTTTCAGCAATTGTTTCAGATACTTTATTATTTAAATCTCCAACTTCAACTGAAGAAGATATGAAAGCCGCTAAAGAATTAGCAGCAATTGCTGATGTTGATTTAGAAAGTTATGGCTTAGAAATGTTAAAAGCTGGTACTAACTTAAGCACAAAAACTGAAGCAGAATTATTAGACTTAGATGCTAAAAGTTTCCCAATGGGAGACAAAACTATTCGAGTGGCACAAGTGAATACAGTAGATTTAGCAGAAGTTTTTGCTCGTCAAGAAGCATTGGAAGCAGCGATGATTGTCGAAAACACAAAAAATAAATATGATTTATTTGTTTTATTAGTAACGAATATTTTGAATTCTGATTCTGAGATCTTGATTGCCGGAGAGCCTAAAGAAAAAGTCGAAGTGGCTTTTAATACAAAATTAGAAAATAATCGAGCATTCCTACCAGGAGTTGTTTCTCGAAAAAAACAAGTTGTTCCCCAATTAACTGAAGCCTTTGAAAAATAATTTGACTTGGAGACTTTCATAAGAGAGTCTCCTTTTTTAGGAGTAAAAATGAAGATTATATCTAATGAAGAAAAACTAATAGAATATATAAAAAAACCAGAAATTATGACTCTACTTAATTATTTTGAAAAACAAGAAAATCCTGTGATCCTGCGAGAAATTAAAAATAATTTTCCTAGTATGCGGCATTTGGATCAATATTTAGATCGTTTGATTTCGTTTGAAATAATTTTTCGTAGAAATCGGCGCTATTATTTGCATATTCCTCAGTTAAAGGCGTATCCTTTGGTAGAAAGTTGGAACAAAATAAATCAATTGGCTGAAGAGACAGCAAAAGTAACGTTGATTTCTTTCTTAATCCAAAATTATTGGCAAGAAAAATATCCTGGCACTATAGCAGTTGATTTTAATTTGCCGGAGATAACGCAAATAGCAAATGAGGAATATCAACTGATAACAGTAAATGTGGAAAAAAGGAATGATTTTACAATTCCTAATTATTTTTCTTTTCAAACAGAAGATTATCCTGAATCATTTGAACAATTGGAAAAATTAATTGGTGATGTGAACCAAGAATTTTATTTTAATCAAGTTAGTACGGTTTTAGATTTTGTTTTGAAACAAAAGAAACCGCGGCGAGAAACTATTTATTCTCAAAGTTTAATTGTTACTGATTTGATTCAATTAGATCCAGTGCCCAAAATTTTAGTACCAGTTGTAGATGAAATTCCTGATTTACCAGAATTAGACGCTGAACTTAAAAAATTATCTGGGGATATTCGTTATTTTGCAATTCGTCGATTAATGAAAATACTAGTTCCAACATTAGGTTTTACTTATCTCATAAAGAAGGCGTAAATATGCAAAAAATTTTCAAGATATTAGTAGCAATTATTTCAGTTTTTAGTGTAACTGGAATGTTTTACTATTTTCAAATACGTTCAATAAATGGTGGCAACATATCTAAACAAAAAGGAATTAATTATAGTCAAACACCAACTGTTTTTATTCATGGCTATCAAGGAAATAGTTTTTCTTTTGGTCCGATGCTAAAAATTTTAAATGATGATCAATATGCGAAACGTGCTATGACAATTACAGTTGCTGAGGATGGTCAATTGACTGTAAAAGGGAATTTATCAAAGAAAGCAGATAATCCAACGATCATGTTACTTTTTTCAAATAATCGTGCTAGTGAGATTAAGCAAAGCCAGTGGATTTCTGATGCAATGCAATATTTATCCAAACAAGGCGTAAAAAAAGTGAATCTAGTTGCTCATTCAATGGGTGGTGTATCAGCTTTACGTTACCTTTTAGAATACGATCAAGGTCCTAAAGTAGAAAAGTTGGTGACGGTTGCTACGCCATATAATGATTTAGAAATCGCCGAAGATACTGATGAGGTATTTGCTGCAGAATTGACCGAGACGGGTCCTAGCCAAGAGACACCTATTTATCAATATTTTGACCAACAAATGAATAAATTGCCAAAAAACTTACAAGTTTTAAATATTGCTGGAAATAAAAAAGACGGGACTCAAAGTGATGGTGCGGTCTCACTGCATAGTGCATTTGCCTTACGCTATTTAATCTCGTCTCATGTAAAGAGTTATCAAGAATATACAATTACTGGTATTAAGGCAAGTCATTCTTGGATAACTAAAACAGCCGCATTTGAAAAAGAATTAATTAAATTTTTATGGCAAAAATGAGCTAGAGAATCTATCAAGGATTCTCTAGCTTTTTTCGTGTAAAATAACGATTGGTTTTTAATAGATGATGAAATGAAGTGTTTTTTTAGAAGAGAAAGTTTTCAATTCATTTTCATAAAGCTATTATTTTCTGCATATTTAAATCATTTTAGTAAAAAAAAACTATTTTAATTAGTATTTCGAGCGATCGTACGCATTTTTTTATGTTATTATAAAAGAAGAGAAAGTTAAAAAATAATGAAATAGAATTTTTATTTCAGATTTTTTTACAAGTATTTTTTGAGTAAAATAAGTAAATGAGGTGGCCTATGAAAGAGAAATCTGATGTTGAAGAAAAGCCGTTACTTGAAGCCAAACAGAATTTTTTGTCGGGGGAAAACTTTTATGCCCAACATTTTTTAGGCGCACACTTAAAAAATGATCAATACACATTTCGAGTATGGGCACCTAATGCACAAATGGTATTTTTGGTGGGTGACTTTAATGACTGGAATGATTCTATTCCTATGGAAAAAGATGCTTATGGTATTTGGGAAGTAACAACCGCTTTACCTAGTGAAGGTGATTTGTACAAATTCAAAGTTCGTCAAGCAAACGGTCGTGAGATTATGAAAATTGATCCTTTTGCAATCTTTTTTGAAAAAAGACCAGGTGATGCTGCAGTACTTCATACAGTACCTGAAAAAAAATGGAAAGATGGTCTTTGGCGCGGCAGAAACAAACGTGTAAATCATTTTAAACGACCAATGAATATCTATGAAGTTCATGCTAGCTCGTGGAAACATCACGAGGATGGTCAGCCGTATAATTTCGCTGAATTAACGGAAGAACTAGTGCCATATTTAGTGGAAATGAATTATACTCACGTGGAATTTATGCCATTGATGGAACATCCTTTAGGGATGAGCTGGGGTTATCAATTAATTGGTTATTTTGCATTAAGTTCATATTATGGTACACCAGAAGAATTCCAAAATTTTGTAGAAGCTTGTCATTTAAACAATATTGGCGTGCTAGTCGATTGGGTACCTGGGCATTTTTGTATTAATGATGATACATTGCCTTACTATGATGGAACGCCACAATTTGAATACCAGGATCCAGATCGGGCAAATAACGTTCGTTGGGGATCAATTAATTTTGATCTCGGCAAATCTGAAGTTCAAAGTTTCTTAATATCTAGTGCGATGTTTTGGATTGAGTTTTACCATATTGATGGTATTCGTGTAGATGCTGTTTCAAGCATGATTTATCGCGATTACGATGATGGTCCTTGGACACCCAATCATGAAGGCGGAAATCAAAATTTCGAAGGCTATTATTTCTTGCAAAAATTAAATGCAGTTATCAAATTAGCCCACCCAAATGTACTAATGATGGCTGAAGAAAGCTCTTCAGATACTCAAATTACTGGTTTAATTGAAACAGGTGCTTTAGGTTTCGATTACAAATGGAATATGGGGTGGATGAATGATATTTTACGCTTTTACGAAATGGATCCGCTATATCGTGGAGACAATTTTAATCTATTGACTTTTTCGTTTATGTACATGATGGATGAAAATTTCATTTTACCTTTGTCTCATGATGAAGTTGTTCATGGTAAGAAAAGTTTGATGCATAAAATGTGGGGAGATCGCTATAAGCAATTTGCTCAGCTGCGAAATTTGTTTACTTATTTTATGACTCATCCTGGGAAGAAGCTATTATTTATGGGTAGTGAATGGGGTCAATTTTTAGAATGGAAATATGATGAAGGCTTAGAATGGGTGGATTTAAAGGATTCTCTTAATCATTCCATGCAATTTTTCACTAGCCAGTTAAATCAGTTTTATAAAGACAATCCAGCGTTGTGGGAATTGGAAGAATCTTACGATACTATCGAGATTATTGACGCAGATAATACGAATGAAACAGTACTATCCTTTATCCGCAAAGGAAAACGTAAAAAGGACTTTTTAATTGTTATTTTAAATATGACTCCAGTAGAAAGACAAGGTTTTAGAATTGGCGTGCCTTATGCTGGCAGTTATGAAGAAGTTTGGAATACGGAAATGCTAGAGTTTGGTGGAACTTGGACGGAGCATAATCCAGTAGCAGAAAGTGATGAATATCATTTTAAAGATTATCAATCTTCAATTACTACGACGGTACCGGCTTTGGGGGCATTGATTTTAAAACCGTTAAAAGTAAATACACGGACAAAAAAATAAAAAAGGGGGATGGTGAAAGCTAATTTTTTCACCAACAAAGATTATGAAAACAGAAATCTTAGCAATGATCTTAGCCGGGGGAAAAGGCTCAAGATTAGGGAAATTGACACAACATATTGCAAAACCCGCTGTTCCGTTTGGTGGAAGGTATCGGATTATTGATTTTACTTTAAGTAATTGCGTGAATTCAGGAATAAATAATGTTGGTGTCGTGACACAATATCAACCACTTGCTTTAAATAGTCATATTGGGAATGGTTCAAGTTGGGGATTTGATGGACTGAATTCAGGGGTCACTATCTTACAACCATTTTCTAGTAATGACGGTAGTAAATGGTTTGAAGGTACTGCTCATGCAATCTATCAGAATATGGATTACATTGATCAAATGGATCCACAGTATGTCTTGATTTTATCAGGAGATCACATTTACAAAATGGATTATGAAGCAATGCTTGATGTGCATAAAGAAAATAATGCATCTTTATCTGTTGCCGTTATAGAAGTACCTATGGAAGAAGCTTCTCGTTTTGGAATTATGAATACAGATGAAAATAATCGAATTATTGAATTTGAAGAAAAACCAGAAGAACCAAAAAGTAATCTTGCATCGATGGGGATTTATATTTTCAACTGGTCTCGTTTACGAGATATGCTACTAAATAGTTACCAAAAAGATGATCATATGCTTGATTTTGGGAAACATGTTATTCCTGCTTATCTTGAATCTGGTGAAAATGTTTTTGCTTATCGATTCCAAGGTTACTGGAAAGATGTTGGTACAATTGATTCATTATGGGAATCAAATATGGAATTTATAGATCCTAATCACAGCTTAAATATTCGCGATAAAAATTGGCGAGTTCTAGCTAAAAATACAGTTTCACCACCGCATTTCTTAACTGAAACAGCCTTGGTTAAAGATTCTTTGATAGTCGACGGTTGTTATGTCGCAGGTGAAGTTGATCACAGTATCTTATCAAATGATGTTCAAGTAAAAGAAGGCGCTGTGATAAAGGATAGTTTTATTATGCCGGGAGCTACAATTGGTCGAAATGTAAAAATGAATCGTGCGATTGTTGGCGAAAAAGCTATTATTGGTGACAATGCAGTAATTGATGGGACAGATGAGATTGCTATAGTTGGCTATTCTGAAGTGATTGGAGTGAATGTTGATGAGAGCGAATAAAATAGCGGCGATTATTAGCGGCGTATATGAAAGCAAAGAATTACTACCTTTAACTGAAAATCGACCTTTATCTACTTTACCTTTTGATTGTAAATATCGTATTTTAGATTTTAGTCTTTCAAATGCTGTAAATGCCAATATTAAACAAGTTTATATGATCTTTAATCAGCATCAGACTAAGTCAGTATTTGATCATATTGGTGGAGGACGAGAATGGCATCTTGATAGTGTTGATAGCCGTTTTTTCATTAATTTTTATCAAGAATATTTACAGAAAAAAGCAGAAGGTTTACCATATTATGATGATGCGATTGATTTTTTAAATAAATCTAAGTCAGAGTACACTGTATTTATGGGTAACAGAATGCTGTGTAATATTGATATTGAATCTGTTTTGAAAATTCATCAACAAAAAGATGTCGACTTAACAGTGGTGTATAAAAAAATGTCGAAAGAATATATTTCTGCAAAAGACGTTATCTTAAAAATCGATGATGGACACGTTATTGGTTATGATCGTTTTGAAAATAATAGATTGGAAGATGAATTGCATAATTTGTCCATGACAATTTTTATCTGCCGAACAGATTGGTTGATCCGACAATTTCAAGAGGGTCAGCTAAATAATTCACCGGCTTCTATGCAAGAATTTTTAATGGATCGGATGAATCAAGTACGAACATCTGCATATGAATATACAGGATTTTTAAGTAATATTTTTGATGTCAAATCTTATTATGATGCGAATATGGCAATGCTAGATTCAAAAAAATTCAATTCATTGCTATACACTAGTCAAAAAATTTATACAAAGTTAAAAAATGAAGTTGCAACTTATTATGCGCCGACTTCAGTTGTTAATAATAGTCAGTTTGCAACGGGCTGTATTATTGAAGGAAAAGTTGAAAACTCGTTATTTTCAAGAAAAACCTTTGTCGCAAAAGATGCCGAAGTGTATGATAGTATTGTAATGGCCAATGTGAAAATTCAAGAAAATGCTTTCATAAAAAATGCAATCGTTGATAAAAATGTCATCATTGAGCCAGGTGTGAAGATTATCGGAACAGCTGAAAAACCAGTTGTTGTGAGGAAAAATGCCCATGTCTTAAACGATATCTATGGAGGCGAACATTGATGAAAGTTTTATTTGCGGCAGCTGAATGTGCTCCCTTTTTTAAATCAGGTGGATTAGGCGATGTAGCCGGTGCTTTACCGAAGGAATTAAAGAAAAAAGGGGTCGATATTAAAGTTGTGTTGCCGTTTTTTACTAAGATGGCTGAAAAATATCAAGATCAACTAGAAGATTTGCTTCATTTTGATGTATATGTTGGTTGGCGTAAACAATACTGCGGGGTAAAATATTTACAATTAAATGGAATAGATTATTACTTTCTTGATAATCTCTATTATTTCAATCGTGAAGAATTGTACGGATATTACGATGATGGTGAACGCTTTGCCTTTTTCCAATTAGCTTTGATTGAGATGATGGAAAAAATTAATTTCATTCCTGATGTTCTCCATGTGAATGATTATCATACCGCAATGGTGCCTTTCTTGTTAAAGGAAAAATATAATTGGATTTCGGCCTTCTCTGATATTCGCATCATTTTAACGATACACAATATCGAATTTCAAGGTCAGTTTGATAAACAAATTTTAGTCGACCTATTTGGGATGGGAACAGAACGTTATGATGACGGTACAATCAAATTCAATGATTGTTTGAATTTTATGAAAGCAGGAATTTTATATGCTGATCGAGTGACAACAGTTAGTCCATCTTACGCTAATGAAATCAAAACACCACAATTTTCATCAGGTTTAGATGTCATTTTACAGATGGAAAGTGGTAAATTAAGTGGCATATTAAATGGAATTGATACGGAGGTCTTTAATCCTGAAACGGATCCCGCAATCTTTGAAAAATTCAATATCGAAAATTTAGCTGAAAAGAAAAAGAATAAAACTGATTTACAAAAAGTAATGGGTCTGCCCATTCGTGAAGACGTCCCATTGATTGGTGTGGTCAGTCGTTTGACATATCAAAAAGGTTTCCATTTGGTTTTACAAGAATTAGAAAATTTACTTCAATTTGACGTGCAATTTGTATTAATTGGTACAGGTGATCCGAATTTCGAAGCTGGTTTTAGCTATATTGGTAGCAAGTATCCAGAAAAAGCTAGCATTAATATTGCTTTTGATGTGAACTTGGCGCAAAAAGTTTATGCCGGAGCAGATATGTTTTTAATGCCATCAGCTTTTGAGCCATGTGGATTATCACAAATGATTTCCATGCGTTATGGCACTTTGCCGATTGTTCATGAAGTAGGTGGATTAAAAGATACCGTAATCCCTTATAATCCAATCACTCAAGCAGGCACTGGATTTGGTTTTAATATTTTTGAATCCTATATTTTGATGAATACTTGTAAGCAAGCAATAGCTTTGTACCAAGATGAACCTGATATTTGGCAAAAATTGATGGTTAATGGTATGAAAACAGACTTTAGTTGGGACTTGTCTAGTCAGAAATATTTGGCATTGTATCAAGGCATGCAATAATTAATAAAACCAGAGTCTGCGGTTTACCGTGAGATTTTGGTTTTTCTTATAAATTCGTGAAGGTTGTGATAATTAATGAACAAAAAAGAATTTAAGGCAATATTTAAAAAGCGTTTAGCAGAAAAATACGCAATGGAAGTAGAGGATGCTACTGCTACAGAACTTTATCAAACGCTAGGTTCAATTATTACTGATAGTTATTCGCCGGATTGGTATCAAACTTGGCAAGATTATCGTAAACAAAAACAAAAACAGGTTTATTATTTCTCAATTGAATTTTTACCTGGGCAGATGTTAAAAAGTAATTTATTAAATATGGGTTGGTTAGATATTGTTGAAGACGCCTTAGCAGATATGAATATTGATTTAGCTGATTTGGCTGCTGTTGAACCAGATATGGCACTAGGAAATGGTGGACTAGGTCGGTTGGCCTCATGCTTTATGGATTCAATTGCTTCTCGTGGATTGCCAGGAAATGGTAATGGAATCCGTTATCAATATGGTTTATTTAAACAAAAATTTGTTGACGGTTATCAAGTAGAGCTACCAGACGAATGGTTAAATCAAGGGAATTTATGGGAAGTTCGCAAAGAAAGTAAAGCAGTTAATGTTCATTTTGGCGGACATGTTTGGATGAAAAAAATGCTAGATGGTAATTTAAAACCAGTTTACGAAGGTGGCTCTAAAGTTCGGGCAGTCCCTTATGATACTGGTATGGTCGGATATCAGAATCAAACGGTTAATACGATGCGCTTATGGTCGGTGGAAATTCCTGAAGAAGAGGAAGATCGTTATCGTAGTGTAGAAGAAAGACGCGCAGTTGAAGATTTAACCTCTGTATTGTATCCAGATGATTCTAATGAAGAAGGTCGAAATCTAAGATTAAGACAAGAATATTTCTTTGTTTCGGCTGGACTGCAAAGTATTTTACGTCATTATCTTCAATTACATGAACCAATTGATAAAATTAATCAATATGTGGCGATCCATATTAATGATACCCATCCAGCTATGTGTGTGGCAGAATTTATGCGTCTATTAGTTGATGAGCAAAATGTTCCTTGGGAAAAAGCTTGGGATTTAACAATTAAAGTGATGAGTTATACTAATCATACAATTATGGCTGAGGCTTTAGAAAAATGGTCAGTCGGTATGATGAAGGCTGTTTGTCCCCGAATCTATCAAATCATTGAAGAAATTGATCGTCGTTTCGTCGTAGAGACATCTTGGGTTCATGGTGAAGAATTAGTCAGTCGCACACGTATTATCCAAAATGATCAAGTTCATATGGCTCATTTAGCAATTATTGGTTCTCATTCAACTAACGGAGTGGCAAAACTCCATTCTGATTTGTTAAAATCTGTTGTGCTCCATGATTTTTATATTTTATATCCAGATCGTTTTAATAATAAAACTAATGGAATCGCACAACGTCGCTGGTCACAAATTGCTAACCCTAACATGAGTCGGGTTTTAGATAAGACTATTGGCACTTCTTGGCGTCAAAATTCTAATGATTTAAGATTACTGTTGAATTATCAGGATGATGATACTGCTTTGGATGCTTTAGCGGTTGCTAAACGAGAAAATAAAATTGAATTTGCTAATTATATTAAAGAGACAACCGGAATTACGGTGTCACCAGACGCGATTTTTGATGTACAAATAAAACGTCTGCATGCATATAAACGACAATTATTAAACTTGATGCATATTTTAAATATGTACTTTGATTTGAAAAATGATCCTACATTGGAAATTCCTGCCCGTGTATTTATTTTTGGAGCAAAAGCTGCGCCAAGTTATCATTATGCAAAAGCAATTATTAAGGTCATAAATGAAGTAGCAAAATTGATCAATAATGATCCAGCAATCAATGATAAAATAAAAATCGTCTTTTTAGAAAATTACAAAGTTTCTTTAGCTGAAAAAATTATTCCAGCAGCTGATGTTAGCGAACAAATTTCTCTCGCATCAAAAGAAGCTTCAGGAACTTCAAATATGAAACTGATGCTAAATGGTGCGGTCACAATTGCTACACTAGATGGGGCGAATGTGGAAATTAGAAATTTTGTCGGTGATGACAATATTGCTATTTTTGGCTTAACCGAGGAAGAAGTTTATCGTTATTACCAAGACAATAGTTATAATGCCGGTGATATTTATAATCAAAATGAAAAAATTCACCGGGTAGTCAATGCTTTTGTGGATGGTACCATTCCAAACATTTTATTTGAAGGACAAGAAATTTATGATTCGTTAATTAAATATAACGATGAATACTTTGTTTTACGAGATTTTGATTCTTATTTAGCTGCTCAAAAGACGATTGAGGTTGCTTATTTAGACACAAGACGCTGGCGTCAAGTGAGTTTACAGAACATTGCCAATGCTGGAAGTTTCTCAGCAGATGACACGGTTCAAAAATATGCGGACGACATTTGGCAGATTGAGCCATTATTTAGTCACAATGATGAACGAGGTACAACCCATGGTCAATATTTATTATAATGCTTGGCAGGAAAAGTATAAGCAGCCTTTTGGTGCGATTCCGATCAAACAAACAGTTCATTTCAACATCAACGTATCTGACTTTGCTAAAGCAA
The DNA here is from genome assembly GCF_019218635.1 of Enterococcus alishanensis. Lineage (GTDB taxonomy): Bacteria > Bacillota > Bacilli > Lactobacillales > Enterococcaceae > Enterococcus_A > Enterococcus_A alishanensis. Next base: position 327,807 of record NZ_JAHUZB010000002.1, read on the forward strand.
AAGTATATTTGGTGATTCGTGAAGAGGATAGTGCTAAGGGTGCAGAAACTTTCATGATGAATCAATTGGAAGAGGATTTGTTTCATTTTTGTTATCGTCTTGGTGAACAGGCTGGTTTGTATTTTTATTATTTCAAAATTGATTTGATCAATGAAAATAATCAAGTATCTACCTATTATTGTAGTTATGGCGAAGATGGTGGTGCAGGAAAAATTTATGATTCAAAAAATCAGATGCCAGAGTATCAACTGACTTGTTATGAGACAGCTGAGATTGCACCTGATTGGTATCAACAGGCAGTTTTTTATCAGATTTTTCCTGATCGTTTTAATAACGGTAATGAAAATGGCCAAGTAAATGCGCCTAAAAAAAATAGTTTTATATATGGAACTAAAGAAGATACGCCGATGTATATTCGAAATGAAAAAAATGAAATTTTAAGATGGGATTTCTACGGCGGTAACTTAAAAGGTATCCAAGCAAAAATTCCTTATTTACTGGAGTTAGGAATTAACGCTTTATATTTAAATCCGATTTTCGAAGCAACTAGTAATCACCGTTATGACACGAATGATTATTTTAAAATTGATCCAATGTTAGGAACAGAAAAAGATTTTGTGGAATTATTAGATGCTTTACATCAAGTCGGAATCCATATTATTTTAGATGGTGTCTTTTCCCATGTTGGTCGCAATAGCCGTTACTTTAATCAAGCCGGCATCTATGGTGAAGAAGTCGGTGCTAGCAGAAATCAACAAAGCCCTTATTATTCTTGGTTCCAATTTACTAAATATCCTGACGAATATCGTTCGTGGTGGGGTGTGGCAGATTTGCCGGAAGTAAATAAAGAAAATCCTAGTTTTCAGTCCTTTATTTATGGACCAAAGGGAGTCATAGATAAATGGACAGCGCTAGGTGTAGATGGTTGGCGTTTGGATGTTGCTGATGAATTAACGGATGATTTTATCGGCGGAATACGCCAACGCTTGAATACATTTAAAAATAAAATATTGATCGGTGAAGTCTGGGAAGATGCTTCTAACAAGATTGCTTATGAAAAAAGAAGGAAATATTTATTTGGTAATCATTTACAGTCAGTGATGAATTATCCTTTACGTCAACAGATTCTAGATATTTTAACAATGCAAAAAAAGATGAGTCAAATTACTAAGGAAATGGTAGAAATTCAAGCCAACTATCCGAAAGATTTTTACTACAATCAATTAAATAACCTTGGGACACATGATACAGAACGAATTTTTACAATGTTGAATCAATCAGAAGATGATTTAGATGTCGCCTGGGGATTATTATTCATGATGCCCGGTATCCCTTGTGTTTATTATGGTGATGAAGCTGGAGTAACCGGTGGAACAGATCCTGACAATCGAAAATATTTCCCATGGAATCACGTGAATCCAACGATTTATCAAGATTGTCATAAATGGATCAAACGCAGAAAGACACATAGCTCTCTTATGAATGGTGAATTCTATCCATTTTATACTGAAACAGAAGATGTCTTTGGTGTATTGCGTTTTAATCAAGAAGAATATAGTGCGTATATTGTGAATCGCGGAGAAAACGACAAGGTTCTGAGATTGGCTGATTTGATTAATCCACGCCAGTTTAATGGTAATTTGTCAATTCTAGAAAAATTATTTTCAGAAAAAGTAATTGAAGGTCATGCAAATTTATTTTTATCGATAAGAATATAAGATATTTTCTCTAATTTGTGCTAGAATTTAAGTACAAAATAAGATAGGATGAATGGCTATGAGTGATCAATCATTTGACGGAAAACGAGCACGTTTTCCTGCTTACGACGATGAATTAGGTGTAAAATTGCATAGTGAAAGCACAAAGGATAAATTTGAAGGTGGAATTAATTTAATTACTGATTTTCGTTTAGACGAGAAAACAGTATTTGAAAGAGAAATTAGCCGACCAACCAAAAGACGTCCCGTTCACACTGATGATAAACCAAAAAGAGAATTGGCAAAACATCGTCAAAATTTACCAGACTATGGTCCTATTGGAAGCGATCTGAAAAAACCTCGTTCACTTTTTGAAGAGGTACCAGAGAAGAATGACCATAAACTACGTTTCAAACCAGAGCAAAAAAATCTAGCGCAATTTGAGCCAACTTATGTTCCAGCTTCTTTGATTCCAGATGAGCCTGAAGATAAAATTTCTCAGAGAGAACTGTTAAATAGTATGTTAAAGGATCCAGAAAACTATATTTTATTAGCAGAAGATCGAGAAGTTCCTAACCAACCTTCGATCAAAAAGAATCAAATCCGAAAAGGTGGCCGCTTAGATCGTTCATTGCGAGGTATTTTACAAGAAGATAGTGATGCAGTTGAAAATACAAAATATTTTAAAGAATAAGAGCGGGAAATCGCCGCTCTTTTTTGAGGTGATAAGATGCAAAATCCATTTGAAGAAAAAATCAAACAACTGCGATCAGGTGAAATTGCCCAATTAGAAGTGAAACATGACGACTTTTTTATGTTTCGTGAAGCTTGGCAGCAACAAGAAGATCGGAAATTTTTCCGGGGCATTGCTGATTTGAATGGTAATATTATTTATGTCTATGATACAACTATAGTATAAAATAATGCGGTGGTGTTGGAATTGGTAGACAAGCAAGACTAAGGATCTTGTGGGCTTTGGCCCGTGTGAGTTCGAGTCTCATTCGCCGCACTAAAAAACACATTAGTAACATTGTTAAAGCAATGTTGCTAATGTGTTTTTTTTATTCTTTTCATGGAAAATCTGCGGAAAGATTTTTAAAGTACTGCTTTAATATTTAAAAATCATCCCAGCCATCATTATCAATTTCCTTATGATCATTCAATTCACGCTCTCTTTTTTCAAGCGCGATTCTTTTTGCTCGTAATTCTAATTGTCTTTCGCGTTCAGCAAGCTCAGCTTCTTCTGCGGCATGCTGTTTTCTTTGCCTCATCTTTGGAATATAGATAATTAGTCCAATGATGACTGCAATGATTAAAATAAATAACAAGTAAGGTGCAATCGTAATGAAGATTGAGCATAAAAATAGAAAGCCAATAACACTCCAACAACCGCAACCAGATTCTTCGGTAACAACATATTTTTTCCCCATCATTAAACTCCTTATAAAAATTTATTATGATACCAACCTTTATAAGTTATTATACTATTATCAACAATTCACTTAAAGAAGAAAATAAACACATCGAGAACTAATTTATAATAAAAAAGCTAGTAGATGATCATCTACTAGTTTTACCAAGTAAAGAAATCTTGTGGTGTAGTGGAATCTAAATACTCAATCAGTGCTTTTAACTCAAATAGTTTTCGCTGGCTACTTTCAATTGGAGTTAATTTTTGGTCTGAAAATTCTTCTAAGGAATACTGGATTACAAACGAGTCACGATCGGGAATAAAGACAACATAGCCAGGCATTAAGTAAGTTTTTTCTTGGTATTGAGCAAAAAAAGAATTACTTAAATCAAAATTTCCGTCTTGTACAAAGTGAAAATCCTCAGATAAAGGAACAGACCAACTCTTTAATGGTTGCCAAATAAACTCTTTTTCTCCAGTTAATTTCAAAATTTGATTGATTGTTAGGGTCATTTTTTCACTTTCCTTCTTGTTTATAGTTAATTTTATTTAATTGTTACAAAAATTCGAAATCTATCTGAAAAAGTATAGCACGAGCGCTGGGAGGGACAAAATAATTGAACCGATTACAATAAGTTAAATCAAAGGATTCTTGTCACTATCATTTCTTTAGGATAAAATAAAGAAAATGCGAATTTGCATATTTGGAGGAAATCATGGTAACGATTGGTGAAGCATTAAAGGAATTCCGTAAAGAGCGTGGTTTTACTCAAAAAGAGTTGTCACAGGATATCTGCTCGCAAAGTGTTTTAAGCCGCATCGAAAATGATGAAGAAATTCCTAATATTTTAGTTATTTCTCAATTAAGTCAACGTTTGGGTATCAGTGTGAATCAATTAATTGGTGACTTATTGCCTGAAGAATTACTGTTACGCAAATATTTTAATAAAATGTTTATGTATTTAAGGCAACAAGGCTATTTAGAAATCGAAGGTATTTTGGCTTTTTTAGAGGCTAGAAAGACGATTTATTTAGATAAGGATTTACAGTTACTATATTATTTTAAAGGTATTTGCAGTTATTATATTGATAATGATCCGAAAAAAGCATTAGAAAAAATCAAAAAAGGTTTGTCAGTTTTTTTTACCCATAAATCACAGGGCTATTTTGATCAAAAAATATTGTTATTATGCTTTGCTGGTAAGATGCAACAAATTCTTGGAAACTTTAGTGAAGCGGAACGTTTATATAGTGAAAGTTTTCAATTATATAAAACAATGATGGCAGATTATTCAGAGCGACTTGAGTTAGTCAATATTTTTACTAATTATGGAAACTTTCTGTTTGATAAAAAAAATCTTGATAAAGCGGAAAAGGTAATTGATGCAGGCTTAACCTGGAGTAAAAATCAACACAGCTATTATCAGTTGGCAGAAATGTTGACCTTAAAAATAAAAATATTGGATACCCGTGGTTTAACTAAAGAGAGTGAATATTTTAAAAAGATTTTGGCAAATATGAATTAATTCCAAGAATGGTGTAGACCATTCTTGACTTTTTTTTTCGGCTGGAGTATTTTTATTGAAAAGAGAGGAAGTTTGAAGATGAAAACATATATTTATGCTGACAAATTCTTTTTAAATTCTGGAGTGAAACCAGCAGGTTATTTAGAAATTACTGATGGCTTTTTTGGTAACTTTAGTCAAGAATTACCAGAAAAAGATGCAAAAGTAATTGACCAATCAGGCAAATGGATTGCACCAGGTTTAGTAGATACCCATATTCATGGTTATTTAAATCATGATGTTATGGATAATGATGCGGACGGTTTAAAAATCATGTCAGAAGCATTACTTTCTTGTGGCGTAACAAGTTTCTTGCCAACGACTTTAACTTCAACTAAAGAACGTTTAAAAGATGTAGCAGAAACGATTGGTAAAGTTCACGAAGATGTGCCTGGAGCAAAAATTCAAGGAATTTACTTCGAAGGACCATTTTTTACGGAAGAACATAAAGGTGCACAAAATCCCAGCTATTTTGGGGATCCAGATCTGCAAACATTTAATGAATGGCAAGAAGCTTCTGGTGGATTAATTAAAAAAATTGCTTTGGCTCCTGAACGTAAAGGCGTGAAAGAATTTGTTTCGGCTGTAACTGATGAAGGTGTAGTCGTTTCTTTAGGTCATTCCAATGCCACTTTAGAACAAGCACAAGAAGCCGTGGAAGCTGGAGCAAGTGTTTTTGTTCATGCATATAACGGTATGCGTGGTTTAGATCATCGTGAACCAGGAATGGTTGGTGCTTTAATGACTTTGGAGCATGTTTTTTCTGAATTGATTTGTGATGGTCACCATGTCCATCCGCAAGCAGCAGATTTATTGATGGAAAAAGTGGGTCATGACCATGTAGCTTTAATCACTGATTGTATGATGGCTGGCGGTATGCCAGATGGTAATTATAATTTAGGTGAGTTTCCTGTAGTGGTTAAAGATGGGACAGCGCGTTTAGACTCTGGCAATCTAGCTGGTAGCATTTTGAAATTAAAAGAAGCAATTAAAAATGTAGTCGAATGGAATATTGCGACGCCCGAAGAAGCAGTTATGATGGCTAGTTATGTACCTGCCGTTAGCTGTAAAATTGACGACCAATGCGGTATGATTAAAAAAGGACGTGCAGCTGATTTTATCGTTTTGGAACCTACGATGGATTTAGTTGCAACTTATTTAGATGGTGTAGAACGTTATCACGTATAGAAATTTTAAAACCTAGCCAATTTTGGTTAGGTTTTTTTTATGTTAAACTATCAAAAGGAGGGGAAAGTTATGGCTTATATAGATGTGATTGATGAAAGTAAACATTATAAAATGGGAGAAACGATTATTTCTGCCAATGATAAAATAAATTTTTCGATTGAACAAGGGGAAGTAGCAGTTATTCTTGGCCCAAGTGGTGCTGGGAAATCAACTGTCTTAAACATTTTAGGTGGTATGGATACTTGTGATGAGGGCCAAGTAATTATTGATGGTACAGATATCGCTACTTTTAATAATCAACAATTAACAACTTATCGACGTAATGATGTCGGTTTTGTTTTCCAATTTTATAATTTAGTTCCAAATTTGACGGCTAAAGAAAATGTTGAACTGGCTGCTCAGATTGTTCCTGACGCAATCGATGCGGCTGAAGTTTTGTCTTCAGTGGGATTGTCTGGTCGTTTGGATAATTTTCCTGCTCAACTATCTGGTGGAGAGCAACAACGGGTGACGATTGCTCGTGCCCTAGCTAAAAAACCTAAATTATTGCTATGTGATGAACCAACCGGGGCCTTAGATTATGAAACGGGAAAGCAAATTTTAAAAATTTTGCAAGATACTTCGAAGGAATTAGGAACGACAGTAGTCATAATTACCCATAATTCAGCGGTAGCACCGATGGCAGATCGGGTTATTCGGATTAATGATGCAAAAGTTCGTAGTGTTGAACTAAACGAAAATCCTCAATCAATTGAAGAAATTCAATGGTAGGAGGTTCAAAATGAAGAGTGCATTAGGGAAATCAAATTTACGAGAAATTTGGCAAACGAAAACAAGGTTTCTATCTATTTTAGGGATTATTTTTTTAGGGGTCGCTTTTTTTGTTGGTTTATCAGCCACTGGTCCAGACATGTTGGAAACAGCCAATCAATATTATAAAAAAAGTCAGTTAGCTGATGCTACTGTTTTATCTTCTACAGGACTAACCAAAACAGATGTAGCACTAACTAAAAAAAATAAAAATATTGCAGCAGTGGAAGGTCGCTATTTTCAAGATTTTTCGGTTGAAAAGGAAAATCAAGTGTTGCGACTGTATAGTTATCAAAAGCAAGATAAAATCAATCAACTGACCTTACTTGAAGGAAAACTTCCTATTAAAGATAATCAAATAGTTTTAGATGAAGTGGCTAAAAATCGTCATGGGTACAGAATTGGTGATCAGGTAACTATTAATCAAACCAATCAACAAATGACTCGAAATAAGTTTAAAGTTGTCGGTTTTGTAAAAAGTGCCCAATATATTGAAAATATTTCTCGTGGCAATACCAATGTTGGTAAAGGTTCTGTAGATTACTTTGGCTATACTAAAGAAAAAAATTTTAATCAGTCAGTCTATACTGAATTACTAGTTCGTTTTAAAAATTTAGAAAACGTTTCTGCCTATTCAAAGACGTATGATGATCGTTTAGAAAAAAATCTTAAGAAATTAAAGAAAGATTTTAAAGTAGAATCAGACAAAAGAATCACTGCGGTTAAAGAAGCACGACAAAATCAATTAGACAAAATGAAAGAACAAATTGCCTCACCAAATGATCAAGGCCAAATGGATCAAGCTCAAGCTAGTTTGTCTGCTGGACAATCAGAATACCAGCAAAAAACGGCGGAAGGTACCGCTCAAATTACTGAAAGAGAAACTTTACTAGCACAAATCCAAGCACAAATAACCGCAAAAGAACAAGAATTACAAACTGTCGAAACTTTAAATCAACAAAAAGATGAGGCCCGCCAAACGGTTTCTACTGTTAATGATCAGCTGAATCAAGTTACCCAACAATTATCGGAATTAAATCGAGAAAAATTGTTGCTTACTGAATCAAATAGTATCATTAATCAGGCACTACAAGGAGATAATAGCCATCTGAATCAATTAAATCAATTAGCAGAGGCTTTATCTAACAATCAGAAAGAAGCTATCATAAACACTTTAAAAGAGCCATCACAAGGGAACCTACAAAGCTTATTGAATAGCCAAAATGAACGCCTGTCTGAAATTAATCAGCAAACTGTTCAATTGAATCCACAGCAAAGTGCTTTAAGTGATCAGTTGAGTCAAGCGCAAGCAATCATTGATCAAAAAGGCATGTCGACCTTGCAACAAGAACAAACTAGAAAAGAAATTGAGCAATTAAAAGAATCTTTAGTGACTGGGACGCAACAATTAGAAAAAGGTAAGGCCGATTTAGCCGAAAGTCAACAAACGGCTGAAGCAGAATTAAATGATGCACAAAAATCTTTTTCTGGTTCTCAGCAGACAATGGCAGAAATAACTGCCCAAATCATTGAGGAAGAAACTGCTATTACTAATTTAGATACTATTGATTATGTTTATCAAGATCGAAATGATAATCCTGGTTATAGTGAATACCAAGATAATGCCAACCGTATCTCATCATTAGCGACCGTGTTTCCGATTATTTTCTTTTTAATTGCTGCTCTAGTAAGTCTGACGACAATGACTCGAATGGTCGAGGAAAAAAGAAGTGAATTGGGTACATTAAAAGCGTTAGGTTTTCGTAACCGCGAGATTGCGCAAAAATATATTTTATATGCTAGTCTAGCTAGTGGAATTGGAACAGTTCTAGGTTTGGCAGTTGGTTTTTATTTCTTACCAACAATTATTTTTAATGCCTATGGACAACTTTATAATTTAACCAATATGGTAACGCCATGGTATCTAAGTTACGGATTAATTGCTTTAATTGTAGCGCTGTTATGTTCGGTAGGATCAACGCTTTTTGTTTTACGTTACGATCTAAAAAGTACCCCTGCCAGTTTGATGCAACCAAAAGCACCAAAAAGCGGGAAAAGAATTTTATTAGAACGAATCACGCCGATTTGGTCACGACTGTCATTTATTCAAAAAGTCACGTTGAGAAATTTATTCAGATATAAACAGCGCATGCTGATGACGGTTATTGGAATTGCCGGGTGTATGTCAATGGTAGTGACCGGCTTTGGCTTACGGGATTCGATTGGTGATATTGTCAACATCCAATTTGATAAACTATGGCATTATCAGGCAATGGTTACTTTTGATGATGATATTTCGGATAACCAATTGACTGATTATCTGAAAGAATTGGAATCCGATAAAAATTATGAAAACCACTTATTGTTAGATAGTGAGACTTATACGGTTAGTAAATCGGGTGTAAACACGCAAGATGTAAATTTACGAGTACCAAAAGAAGTAAAAAGAGTGGATGACTTTATTGAATTTAATGATCGAACCACTGACACTCAGTATCAATTAAACAATCAAGGAGCAATTATCAATGAGAAATTAGCAAAACTTTTTGATCTCAAAGTGGGTAATAAACTTACAGTAAAAAATACGGATGGAAAAGAATTTAAGGTGAAAATTGCTAATATCACTGAAAATTATGTCGGACATTTTATTTATCTAACACCAACATATTATCAGAAAATTTTTGATGAAAAACCGAAATATAATACCGATTTGGTTAATTTCAAAAAGGATGTCAGTCATAAAAAAGAAGATAGCTTTGGTCAGAAATTAATGGGTAAAAACGGTGTGGTAAATGTTACTTTCACTTCTCGTTCTCAAAATGCTTTGCGAGATACTGTGAATAGTTTGAATATTATCATGTGGGTATTGATTGTCTCTGCTGGATTATTGGCTTTCATTGTTTTATATAATTTAACCAATATTAATATTTCCGAACGAATACGAGAATTATCGACGATTAAAGTTTTGGGATTTTATGATAAGGAAGTAGTTGCTTATGTTTATCGGGAAAATATTTTGTTAACGCTGATGGGAATTCTTTTTGGCTTACTGTTAGGAAAAATTGAACATCATTATATTTTACAGACAGTCGAAGTAGATATAACGATGTTTTCACCTATCATTCAACCGTTAAGCTATCTGTATGCCAGCGGGATCACTTTATTATTTGCGATAATAGTCGGTGTAATCATGTATTTCAAACTTAAAAAAATTGATATGATAGAAGCCTTAAAAGCCAGCGATTAAAAAAAAAGACAGAACCAAAAAATTTATTTTTTAGGTTCTGTCTCTTTTATTTTTTTTTGGACTTCTGTTAGCATTTTAGTTAAATCAGCTTCTTTTTGTTTGAGGACTTGTAAATCTTCTTCAATTTCTTTTTCTTTTTCATCGCGATTAGGCGAGATAGTGACATTTAAAGCCAATGCAATCAATGTACCAATGAAAGTATCTAATACGCGGTTCAACGCATAGAGGGCTGATTCTCCTTCTGGAATACTTAAAGCAATTAACAGCATTGTGGCAATTGCAGAAATGATACCAGTATTATTATTTAAGCCATCAGAAATAACAATTACTAAGATGACTAAAAGAGGTAACAGAAAGATATCAAAATAAATATTTTCTCGAAAGAAAGACTGAATGTAATAATAGACGAGGGCTAATAAGCCACCTAAAGAATTACCTAAGACTCTGGAACGTCCGAAAGAAACACTTGTATTTAAATCTTGCCTCAATGAAAAAACAGCGGCTAAAGCAGCAATCAAGGGGGTACCACGATTAGTAAATTCAAATAAAGCGATACAAATCATTACAGCTAGTGCTGTTTTGATTGTGCGCATCCCTAAACGAAAACGACCGATTTGCATAATACTCCCTCCTATAATTATAGTTTAACCAATTTACTAGAAAAAAGCGAAAACGTAAGGGGCGTAAGATAAGCAAAGAAGGACCTCACGTTTTAGCTTAAGAGACTAATTATTTTCCCAATGTTGGCGCATTTGATCCAATAAGTCGATAACATCTTTAGTATAGAAAAGTGATTGATTTGTTTTTTTGTTAACTATCATGTCAGTCATATTCTTGATTTCATAATTCATGGCTTGATTGCTATCACCAACTTCGATAAATTCGTGGGTACCATCATTGAAAAATATTTCGGCTTTGTTTGCGCGGGGATAATCATCTACAGTAATATAACCATTTTCAAAGGCGACAATCCCTTTTTTGGGCATCTTAGCTTGAAAAGTTAAAGTAACAGCCGCTAATTCATTTTTATTATTTTGTAAAATCGTCACAGATTGTTCATCAACACCTGTTTCAAAAGGAACCATTGTTGAAGCAATCACTTGTGGTTGGGCAGTCATAAACCAACGTGCAAAGGAAACAGCATAGGTGCCAATATCTAATAAGGCGCCACCAGCTAAATCAGGGTTAAAGAAACGATTTTTTGGATCAGGTTCTTTGTAGCTGCCAAAAGGTGCCTGAATCATTTTTAATTTTCCTAACTTATTTGTATCTATCAAGCGATGTAATTCGTGATATAATGGCATATTGAAGATGGTCATTGCCTCAGCTAGAATTAAATGATTTTTTTCAGCTAAGACCATCGCTTCTTTTAGTTCAGCACTATCCATCGTAATAGCTTTTTCAGCTAATACATGTTTACCGGCGTTTAAAGCCTTTAAAATGTGTTCATGATGTTGACGATTTGGTACTGCAACATAGATAATGGAAATATCAGGATCGGCTAATAATTCATCATAGCTGCCATATGCTTTTGACAAATTATATTTTTTTGCAAAGGCCTCAGCTTTATCTAAGCTTCTTGAAGCACAGGCTGTTAGTTGACTATCTTCTTGATGGAAAGATTCAGCAAAATCGTTAGCAATACCGCCTAATCCGATAATGCCCCATTGTATTTTTGACATAAAAACAACTCCTTTTTTTAAGTATAGCAATAATTCTTAAATTATTTCAATCAATTAAGTAAAGGACTAGGCAATTTTGAAAATTTCAGTAAAATAGATGTGGAGGAAAGAAAAAATGAATCAAGTATATTTAGATTTAGTGTTGAATGCAATTATTGAACAATACCGTAGCGAAAAAGTTTTTTATGAGGAAATACTGGGTGCGGATGAAGCGAGTTGGTTAGCTTTTAAGCAAGGTGAGTATACTTTTTCAGCTGAAACCAATCAAAAAATTAAAAATTTATTTAGTGATTATGAATGGATGCTGAGCCAAAAAGTAATTCGTCAAGCCATTTTATTTCCTGAAAAACGCCATACAGCCGTAGCTGAATATCGTGAAATGAAGACGATTGTAGCAAGGAAATGGATTGCTAGTGGTGTGGCAGAAGTCTCTCTTATTCCTCATAAAAATGGGGAAAAACAAACAGCACGAGATTTTATCGATTTGAGAGTATCGATTGATTATCAAACTTGGGGATATAATGATATTTTAAGTTTCCGTTTGCCTGCGCATATGCAAAGTCAAATTGAGACTGCACAAAAACAAACAGCCTTATTAGATTGGGTCAATGAAAACTTGACTGAAGCTTATACGTCATCTTAATAAGGTAGACAACCATGAGAGGATTTTTTTAGTTGAAACAATTATTAGGTATTTTATCAGTTATTGTCATGTTCGGCATGGCGGGCTACTCAATTTTTTTCAGTACCAGCCCAGCTATTTCTGAAAACCAAACCGAAAGCACACAATCCAGTACGCAAAATTCTGAAGCAAAAAAAACAGCGGTTCAAAAGGAATTCCCTGATTTAAAAGCCAGTGATTGGAATATGGTCTTAGTGGGTCCTTCTAATAAAATTGCTAGCGAGGTGGCTGAAGATCAGTTAACAACGTTATCTGATAATTCTCATCAATTAGATAGTAGAGTAGCTGATGCTTATGAACAATTTTCTAATGCTGCAACAGAAGCTGGTTATCCGTTGGTAGTTGTTTCTGCCTTCCGGTCAGTTGCAACACAAGAACAAGTTTTTAATGCTAATGTTCAGACGCTCGAGGCACAAGGGTATAGTGCAGAAGATGCAAATACTGAAACTAAAAAAACAATTACTGAGCCTGGATTCAGTGAACATCACACAGGGTTAGCTATTGATGTTGTTGATCAAAGTTGGTACAACAATTACAGTACAACAGTTTTAGATTCTGCTTATGGTGAACAACCAGGCGCCCAATGGATTGCTGAAAATGCACCCAAGTATGGATTTATTATTCGCTACCCTGAAGGAGAAGAAGCTGTAACTGGTATTACTTATGAACCATGGCATCTTCGATATGTTGGAGTAAATGAAGCCGAATATATTAGTGAGCGTAATATGACCTTTGAAGCCTTTCTAAATCAATTGAACGGAAATTAAGGAGAAATTATGCCAAGAAAAAAACTAAAAAAACGCAAACTAACTATCTCAACGCCTCTAATTGTTTTGGGGGCGTTGATGATTGGTCTAGCCGGCGTTTTTTCTTTCTATATTTTACCAAGCCTGAATAGATATGAGAGTCAAACCAATATTGAGAATATGAGTCATGATGAATTTATTCAGACTTTGGAACCCCACGCAAAGCAATTACAACAAAGTTATGGTATTCTACCAAGTATTATTTTGGGACAGGCAATTTTAGAGTCAAACTGGGGGCAGTCAACTTTAGCCAGTCAATATTATAATTTATTTGGCATAAAATCATCTGGTAACCAATCAAGTATCCATTTGGAAACACAAGAATATGTCAACGACCAATGGATTACCATCCAAGGGAATTTTCGTGTATATCAATCTTGGGAAGAATCAATGGATGATCATACGTTATTATTTGTGAATGGAACAGATTGGAACAGTGATTTATATAAAAATGTGTTAAGTGCTACTAATTATCAAGAAGCGGCGACAGCGCTACAAACTGCGGGTTACGCTACTGATCCCGATTACGCCCAAAAAGTAATTAATGTTATTGAGACCTATCAGTTGAACCAGTACGACTAAACATATTAGAATGAATTTAGAGAAGTACTGGGAAGGAATGATGAAAATGGACGCACCAGAAATTATGACAGATTTAAAACAAGATATTGTTCGGGTACCAAAAGTTATCAAAGAAGCATCTGGAATTATTTTCTTTGGGAAGAGAATACGTTCAATTATTTTTACGACTGATATTGCCATAATCAGAAATACAGACGCGGAGGCGGTCATCGCTGTGTATCCTTTTACACCACATCCAGCAATCACCAAAAGTATTATTGAGGCTGCAGATATCCCAGTTTTTTCTGGCATTGGTGGGGGCTTAACTCATGGGCAAAGATCAGCGTATATGGCTTTGTTTGCGGAAGCGCAAGGTAGTCTTGGAGTAGTTGTAAACGGACCGACGCCAGTTGAAACAATTGCTGAGGTCAACAACGTTATTGATATTCCAATCATCAGTACGGTTACTTCAATTCATTCAAAAATTGACGAAAAACTAGCAGCAGGTGTAAAAGTTATCAATATTTCTGCGGCTAAAGATACGGTTGAAACAGTTAAATATTTCCGAGAGAATTATCCTGATTTGCCAATTATTGCCACTGGTGGCCCCGATGAAGAAACGATTCAAAAAACAATTGAAGCTGGGGCGAATGCCATAACATATACGCCACCTTCAAATGGAGAATTGTTTAGTTCGAAAATGAAAAAATATCGGAAGCAAGAAGAATCAGAAAAATAAAGGTGAAGACCATTTCAAATGAATGAAGTGGTCTTTTTTATATTCAATTTCATTTTATCATCTAGTATAATAAAAAAAAGAGGTGTGTTTATGAAAAAGAAAAAAAGACAAGTAACAGATTTAGAGACGATCAAAGAATTTGTCGCTGAAACCCAAGTTGCAAGATTAGCTTTTTTCGATGAAGAATATCCTTATATTGTGCCAGTAAATTTTGCTGAAAAATGGCAGGAAGATCAGCTTATTTTGTATATTCATGGAGCTAAAGATGGGAAAAAAATTGATTTAATTAAGAAAAATCCAAAGGTAGCTATTGAAATGGATGGGAAGCATGAATTGATTGCAACTGGTAGAAATGCAGCTGGTTATTCTTATGCTTATCAAAGTTTAATTGGTTTTGGTGAGGTGGAAATTATCGAAGAGTTAGCTGAAAAACGTCAAGCGCTGGAAGATTTGATGGCTCACGCAGCTCCGATGGCTGAATATGATGAAATTCCAGAAAAAATGATTAAAATTACCGGTATTTTAAAAATAACTTTAAATAGCTATACAATGAAACAAAATCCACCAAAAAAGACGTCTAATTAGACGTCTTTTTTCTGATTGATAGGCGATAACCCTCAAAATATTCTGGTTTATTTCGGCTAGCAAACCAAGCGTAAATCCCCATAATCAAAGCACCAATTGTGTTGGTTAATAAATCTCCCATCGTATCCATCAAAGCAGCCCGACCAACTAAAAGCGTTCCTCCAGAAGTCGCATAGCGTTGCAAATTCATATTTGCGACAGTGTCACAGAGAAATTCCCAAAACTCCCAAAAAACACCACAAGTTCCGGCAAAAGCAAAACCAAACAATAAAAATAGCCATGGAGAAGTTTTGTTAATGCTAGCATTTTTCATCAAGATACCGATTAATCCGTACCCTAAGGCAGTCAACACCATGGGGCTAACGGCATGTAAAATTTTATCCCAAAAAGAAATGATTGAAATCATGTGGAGAGAAGTTCCTAGAAAGACTGATATTATTAAGAAAAACCAGTAGAAATAAACAATTTTATCTGGAATAACAATTTTCAATAATTTATTAGCGATTTCCGGTAGAAAAATTAAGACAATTCCGGCAAGACATTCAATCAAAAAGATAATTCCTTGTTTTGTTGAGTATTTACTAATAAAAAATTCATAGAGATTATAAATAAAGCAGAGTGTTCCAAAGGCTACTAATCCTAATTGCATTTTACGATAAGTCATTAATTTCACCAGTTTCTAAAAATTTTTGAATTCCATGAAGAAAGTCTTCTTCGTTATTGGTTATTTGACCATTTAATTTCACTAAACCAGCGGTAAAAAGATTCAAATAATGAAATTGATTTTCGGCTGTTTCTTGTAAAGCAGCTAATTTTTTCTGGTTATCCGCACCTTGTTGGCGCGTATCAGAATACAATCCAATTACTGGAATTTCTTTCGCAAAAGCAATACCAATCTCTGATGCTACACCGGGATCAATTACTAAACCGTCCAAAATAGCAATTAATAAATCACTTTTTAACACTTCATCAGCATCTGCTTGAGCAATCATCTTGCTATCAGCATAAGCGGATTTTTCATTAATATCGCCATTTTCTTGAGGAAGATAAACTGTCACTTGGTGATTTAATTGACGAATTTTTTTCACCAAATAAGCATTGTACCGCAAATCGCTATTGGCAAACATTGGTGCTGCAAAATAAATATGTTTAGAAATAGTCACTAAAATACGCCTCCATATCAGGTAATGTTGTTTCTAAGAGTGAGATGGCTTTTTTATCAGCTTCTAAGCGCTCGATTCGTGCCAAATAAGAAGCTCTGCGATAATTCATCATCATGCAAGTTAAAGTCTGAATATCTAGTTTAACTTTTTGACCTTTTGGCTGATCTGTTACAGTCAATCGTTCGTTTTCGTCCCAGCTTAAAGCAAAAATACCATTGTTCCATTCCGCTGCTGGATCACTGACTTCAAAATAAAAATCAGCGACTGGTTTGAAAAACGGATAAGCCATTAAAAATTCTTTCACATCGACAATGCGAGCCATAAAGTAAGGTGCAATGGTTTCGGTTATTTCGCTATCGTCTAATAAAAATGATAATGGTTCGTTTTTAAAAATATCTCCTTGCACCCAGTAAATCATTGAAAAATGCGCACTGATAAAATTCCACAAACCATTTCTTGCTGCTTGATTTAAATAATACATCTCTTTAATATGAAATACTTCTTCTTCAATCCAATAAAACATCACACCCATTGGCTGCTGCTTTTGATCATAATAAATCGCAGCTGTTCGTTCTTCTTGATTTTCAAAGCGCCAGTATTCATCCCAGTTTAACGGTTTACGGATCATTGCGCCATGATTTTGCAATGCGAATTCATTATAAACTTTATAAACATCTGGATCATCGACATCTTTTCGTTCAACAATTCCTGGTACATCAACCGTTTTAGGTAATTGCGTATCACGAATTTTAAAGGAAAGTTTATCAGACATAATTTCCCAACCTTTACGACGATAGTAAGGGATGTTATAAGGATATAAATAAGAAATCCATTGTTTGTCTTTTCGCATTTCTTTAAGAGCTAGTGAAATTAGGTCTTTCATTAAACCATGATTGGCATATTCAGGATAAGTACCCACGCCAGTGACACCACCCATTTCGAAAACTTTGCCGTGAATATTTACTTGGCAAGGATAGATAGCAATCTGTGAGATTAATTGATCACCATTAAACCAACCAAAAACTTTTGATTGCTCTAATACTGGTTTTTTTGCTCGAACCATTTCTCTTTTATTTTCGTAACCGCTGCTTTCAATATCACTTTCGGTGACTTGAAAAACATAACTCAATAATTCGTCATATTGGGCTAAGTGTTCTTGTCCAACTTTTTTCAAAACTAATTCTCGATTAAAATCATTGTCCATTCTTTCATCTCCAATTGTTTATTACAGAACTAGTATAGCAAAACCAGCATTATTTTTCTCTTTTTAAAGCAGTTCGGGGAAAAGACTTTTTTTTATCGGTATTGGTTGGTATAATTGAAATTGCTGACTAAAGGAAATGAGGAACTATTTATGAATATAGAAGAAATGAAAGCACGGCAAGAGAAGATACGTAATTTCTCAATCATTGCCCATATTGACCATGGGAAATCTACCTTGGCCGATCGAATTTTAGAGCAAACCAATACAGTGAGCTCTCGTGAAATGCAAGATCAATTATTAGATTCAATGGATCTTGAAAGAGAACGTGGCATTACGATTAAATTGAATGCTGTTGAATTGCACTATACTGCAAATGATGGAGAAGATTATATATTCCATTTAATTGATACACCGGGACATGTCGATTTTACATATGAAGTATCGCGCTCACTAGCTGCTTGTGAAGGTGCGGTGTTAGTAGTAGATGCGGCTCAAGGAATTGAGGCCCAAACTTTAGCAAATGTTTATTTGGCGCTTGATAATGATTTGGAAATCGTTCCAGTAATTAATAAGATTGATTTACCTGCTGCTGATCCTGAACGTGTTCGTAAAGAAATTGAAGATGTCATTGGTATTGATGCCGAAGATGCAGTGTTAGCCAGTGCAAAAACAGGAATTGGAATCGATGAAATTTTAGAACAAATCGTATCCATCGTTCCTGCTCCAAACGGAGACTTAAATGCACCGTTGAAGGCTTTAATCTTTGATTCAGTTTATGATTCTTATCGTGGTGTTGTTTTAAATGTCCGCATCAACGACGGTATCGTTAGACCAGGCGATCGTATTCAATTAATGAGTAACGGTAAAACTTTTGAAGTCACAGAAGTCGGGGTCTTTTCACCAAAAGCGGTTCAACGAGATTATTTAATGGTAGGGGATGTAGGTTATATTACAGCGGCAATTAAATCCGTTCAAGATACGCGGGTAGGGGACACTGTAACTTTAGCAGAAAATCCTGCTGAAGAAGCTTTACCTGGGTACCGTAAGATGAACCCAATGGTTTATTGTGGACTATATCCAATCGATACTTCTCGTTATAATGATTTACGAGAAGCTTTAGAAAAATTGCAACTAAATGATGCAGCTTTACAATTTGAACCAGAAACGTCCCAAGCATTAGGATTTGGATTCCGTTGCGGATTTTTAGGCTTACTTCATATGGATGTTGTGCAAGAACGTTTAGAACGAGAATTTAATTTAGAATTGATTACGACAGCACCATCAGTAATTTATCATGTTAATCAAACTGATGGTACACAAATTGTCGTGGATAATCCAGCAGAATTTCCAGACCCATCAAAAATTCAAAATGTTGAAGAACCTTTTGTGAAAGCCAATATCATGGTACCAAATGATTATGTTGGTGCAGTGATGGACCTCTCTCAAAGAAAACGGGGAGAATTCGTTACGATGGATTATCTAGATGATTATCGCGTAAACGTGGTTTACAACATTCCTTTATCAGAAATTGTTTTTGATTTCTTTGATAAACTAAAATCCAGCACAAAAGGTTACGCGTCACTAGATTACGAAATGTCTGGTTATCGCGAAAGCCGCTTAGTAAAAATGGATATCTTATTAAATGCTGAAAAAGTCGATGCCCTGAGCTTTATTGTCCATCGAGAATTTGCTCAAGAACGTGGAAAAGCTATCGTTGATAAACTAAAAGCATTGATCCCTCGTCAACAATTTGAAGTACCCATCCAAGCAGCAATTGGGACAAAAATTGTTGCCCGTACAGATATCAAAGCTTTACGTAAAAACGTATTAGCAAAATGTTACGGCGGGGATGTCTCTCGTAAGCGTAAATTATTAGAGAAACAAAAAGAAGGTAAAAAACGAATGAAACAAATTGGTTCAGTGGAAGTCCCTCAGGAAGCGTTCATGGCTGTCTTGAAAATGGATGAGGATCAACCGAAGAAATAAAATTTTTAAAATGAAAATCCTATTAAATCAGCTTTTTTAAGTTACTAAAAAATGAATAAATGTTTTTAAATTGACTTAATGCTGTCGATTCAGCTGTCGCTAGCATTAGGTTGTAACAAAAATGAACATTTTCGTGTTGGGGTTTTTATTTTCATAAGGTACGAGTAGAGCATCTTCTTTTGGAGATGCTCTTTTTTTCTTTACTAAATCAGAAGGAACAGCTAAATAGTAGGGAAATAAATATTCAAAAGGATAAAAATTAGCTAAAATAACAAATATCAATTGTTTAACAATAGCAAAATATGATTGACGGATAACCAATACTTCAGATGAAAAAACCGTCTTATTAATACATTGTAAATTAAGACAGATATATATAATAAAGATAAAATTATTGAATTGTCCAGTAACTGTTCTTTCTGGTCGAGGTTAATTAGATGTATCTTTTTTTAAAAATATCCACTACTGACACTGTCTTTTTAAAGAATTTAAATACATAAAAAAACTGTAGACTTTATCCAAATTTTGGATTTTTGCCTACAGTCTGGAATAGACTATCGATAACTCGTTTCTTCTTTTACAAATTATTTTCCATAAAAAGCAACACCTTCATTTTGCCAATCAAGTCTTAATAAATGATCTCTTTCTTCTACATTACTGGTGTAATGATGATTGAAAGCCGTCTGATTTTTATTATAGACACGATAAATTGGTTGTCCATTACTCTCGGCAGAATAAAAAGCTATACCCTCTTGACGCCACCCGATATTACCTAGTTGATTGTATTCATCTTTGTTGGCAGTATAAAAATGCTCTCCAGAATTTGGATTGTACAAACGCCAAACCTCTTTTCCTGAAGTGGGTGTCATCCATGCATTTTTTTCGTCATGCCAGCCTATAGAAATCAAATGATTTTTTTCTTTTGTTGATAAAGTATAAAAATGTTCCCCAGTGTTTGGATTATACAAACGGTAAAGATTTTGACCATTGCTGGTAATTTTTACAGTTATCTCTTTTTTTATTTCTTCATTGAAAAGAATAGTCAAATTATAATCACCAGTCGCCGTATTTTCTTGAGTATCAATCAAACCTGTTTCATCAATTGTTGCACTCGGATTATTCGTTAAATCAGCTGTTTTTGATACTAATTGATACTTAATTTGATTCGTAATCCAAGAATCAGTGATTGGTTTCTGATTGCCATCTAGAATTTCTGAGTTAATGGATAATTGATTACCTTGACTAATTTCAAGTTCGTTGTTAAGAATACTAATTTTTTCCGGTCGCGGATGACTGATGATTGTTACAGTAGGTTGAAGATTTTTTGGATTCTTGATAGTCACATCTGAATTTTCAATTTCACCAGTAAAAGTATACTTTCCAGGGACTTTTTCATCATAATTTTTTGTATCCCATTTTGAAACGGATACTTCTTGTTGACGACCATCATCTAAAGTCATAGTAACGTTTTTTGGTAAATTCAATGTATCTACGGTTTGACCAGTTAAGATATGTTGTTCAGTTTGATTGAAAGAACTGATATTTCTGCTAAGCACTTTGTCTAAAAATGCTTGTAAAGTCTGCGTATATAATTCTGGATCTGCTTCGTAAGAGGCCGCGTGTTCAGCTCCTTCGACTGTTAACAATTCTTTGTATCCTTGACTTTTTGCATATAATTCTTCAGCAACACTGACGGGTGTCCCTGTATCTGCGCGACCATGAATGAAAAGTTTTGGAATGCTATTTTGTAAACTATCAATCGGTGCAATTTCCTCCAGCCTAAATCCTAAAAGTGCTTTCGTTCGTCTACTTACTTGTTCCGCTAATTGTTCAGGGTCAATAAAATCTAAGAATGGAAATTGCTCAAAAACTTCATCAAAACCACTAGTATCACCGTTGAATAAAACATCATATCCGCTGTCTTCGATATAAGCTGCTACATTTGGGTGAGGATTTTTTTGTGACATCATTGTTACAGAAGCACCCATTGATAGTCCCATCAGAATAATTCTTTGATCTGAACTAGTTTGATTTACTTCGTTATCAATCCATAGATTCAAGTCATCTTGTTCATAATAACCAAATGACAAATATTTCCCTTCACTGCCATTCAATCCTCGACTGGAGATAATCAAAACATTGAAGCCGTCTTCCGCAAAAATTTTAGCTTGTCGGATTAAATCATTCCAGTTTGCTCTGTAGCCATGATGCAAAATGGCTGTGGTATCAGATTTGTTGTCAATGTAACGACCAGTCAATTTGATTGGATGTGTTACCTGATTGCCTGAACTATCGTGATAAGTTTCAGTTGTTTCAATCGTTCTGATACTAATATTGTCTAAGCTTTGATACCAATTTTTGGTATACCAATCACGACTCCCTTCCTCTGGATTTTCTGAAATCTCAATATTTTCATTAAAGTTTAAAATTGGATTATCTGCTAAAAAAACAAAATTTATCACTAAGTCAATAAGTGCATCAGGCAATTGTCCATCTGCCGTTAAAGGCACGTTGTCACCTTTTACTCCGGCTTGCTCTAATTCTTGCTTCAATTCATTCATTTTTTGTTCTGAATTCACATCTGCTTTTTCATCAGCAAAAGTCTGACTACTGTACGCTGTTTGTAAACTTAAAAAACAACATGCAATCAGCAATAAACCAATATTTCTTTTCATCAAATCTACTCCTTACACTATATTTAATATAAACATAACATATAATAGTATTTTTAGGATGATAAAATTCTCTATTAGAAAAAGATTATTTACTTAAGATGTTAATATAATTGTATTTTCATGTAAATGTTAGTGTATGTAATAAAATTAAATACTTTAAACTATAAAGATTATTATTAATGTATTTATCTTTAACTTGAATTTCTCCGAATTAGTGACTTGAGAAAATATGAAAATGAATATAGGCTAGAGCAATTTATAGTTTAGACAATCGCGAATATTGAGCATAGTAAATCTGTATTCTGAGATGGAATAAAAGAATGTTTTAAATTATTAGAGACGGTACTGTCCCTCAAAAGTTAGATTTTTGGTCTAACTTCTAAGGGGCTTTTTAGACTGGTATAGTCAGGCCTTTTTTAGTTTTTTGAATTTAATACGAACGATGAAATTTCAAAGTATATTTAGCACTGAGTTCAAAAAATAATCTAAACATATGCGAACTGCTACTGTTTTTCAAAAATATACCGCATTGCAGTGGAAAAAGGTTCTATTCATTTTGAGAACGTTCTCCAATATACTTTTTATTAGAGAAAAGATATTAACTAAAATCTATCGATAGACAATAGTATTAAGTGAGAAGGTGATCTTATGAATAATATGATTTAAATATGTAAAGTAAAAACGATGATGTTAGTACTAGAGGTAATAAAAGAATGGTGTTACTAAGTTTGCAAATATGGGTGAATCATTAATAAGAGTGTCGCAAACTAATCTGAATTTCAATATGGTTACTTACTTATAGAGTAGTGGGTATGCAAATGCACTTAAAAAATTAGTATATGTCATTAATTATTTTGTAATGTTTTTACTTAATAGTAAATAAATTAAGTCAGTTAGAAAACTGATTTTAGGTTAGATCTCAGTATTCAGAAAGACTATCTATCTAAATAATCAAATTCTACAACTATATTTATGGTTGAATCGATGAATTTATCCAGTAGGAGATATGGAATATCTATGTGAGTATCAATTACAAAGAAAAATAATAGTCGTTAGACCATTCATGAACAATAGCAGAATCAAAACTCGGAATTCCATAAAGAAGGAAAAAGATTTTAGAGATTTTTATAATAAATAAAATGAACTATTTTAAATTTACTTAAATAATCATTAAAAAAATTGTAGCATATTCGAAATAAAATAACTAATGTTATTTAAAAGGCGATTCATTAATATACAAATTATTTGAGAGTTTTGTTTTAATAAAAAAATTGAAGGAGAAGGCTAATAAATGAAAAAAACAGGAATAATACTAGTTTTGTTAGGCAATCTATTTTTTTCCCCGCCTCATACATTAGCTGAGGCGACGATTCAAACTAACGAACAGCCATTAAGAAATAATATTCAAGTAGAGCGGGATGAACCAGATTTTAGTAGTCAAAAAGAAATGATAGATATTATCGAAGAGGAGATGAATAATACTGAAGAATCAAACAATCAGAAATTACCAGATATAGTAGCTAATATCATATTCAGAATGACATTTGAAGCGAATATCCCAATACTAAATCTAAAGGATGATCTAATTGTTACAGATGATTCAGAAGTAGGAAGTTTTGATTGGTACACGATGAATTGGTATGATCAGCTGGATAATACTAGTGATCGATATATTACAGCTAATGAAACTTATCAAGATATACATGGGGATGAAATAAATAGACCAATTAAGCTTCGGAGTAGATATATCGATAATGGTTCAGATACAACTGTTTTAATAAATCATGGTTGGCGAACACCATGGAATAAATTGATCAAACCAGCCAAATTTTTTTCTGATGAAGGTTACAATGTCATGATGATTTCTAATCGAGCGCTTAATGGAAGTGGAGGAAAATATTTTACTTTTGGTTATAGTGAACAATCTGATTTGAACCAATGGATTGAAGATGAGGTAACGAGAACTGCACCAAATCAAAAAATTGTACTAATGGGGGTATCGATGGGGGCATCAGTAGTGATGATGTCACAAAATAATCCCCATCCCAATGTGGCTGCTTATATTGAGGATTGTGGATTTGCCACATTAAGGGATGAAATTAAACATGTCTACGCAGGGTTTACTGAGCTAATCCCGTCATTGAAAAAAATTAGTGGTGATACCGTTGTGGAACAAATCAGTCAAAGAACAGAAATGACATTAGGATTTAGTATTGATCAAATTGCTCCTGTTGATGCTTTAAGTATCAATCAAACTCCTAAGTTATTTGTTCATGGAGGATCAGATGATTTTATTCCATTGAGTGCAGTTGAACAGATGTATGACACCAGTATTGGCCCCAAAGAAAAATTGATTGTTGCAGGTGCTGGACATGGTGATTCTTATAATGTTAATCCACTATTGTATCAACAAACTGTCCAAAGATTTTTACAAGATATTCTCCATAAAAAAATTGTATCGTTTGATGTTCATGAACATCAGGTTCCTGTTGGAACCGCTGTAGAAAACTTAAACTTACCAGAGGAAGTTACTGTAATTCTGAATGATGGGAGCCTAGAAGCCGTTAAAGTATCCAATTGGGAAGCAATTCATTATGATGACACTCAAGTCGGTAGCTACACTTTTAGTGGAACATTGGAAATAGAAAATCAAAATATTATTAATCCAGATTATTTGAAGCCAGTTTTAACTGTTGTGTCTCAAGAAAATTAAGTGGATAATAATTTTTCTAAAATATTTCTATGAGTAGGTTATAAGGTAAACAATATTTTACTGTTTAATATAAATTGATGCTTAGTCCTTTTAAACTATTTTTTATTGTTTCTAAGACAAATGAAAAGTCTGCTTTGTAATTTGAAGTTTATTTATTATTTTTATGAAGTTAAAAATAAATTATGGAGGTTAGATTTATAATGAAAAAAGTTGTTCTATTATGTGCTGCTTGTTTGGGATTTTCTTTAATTGGAATACCGATTGATGCTAAAGAAACAGCTCAAGGTCAAGAAATAACTGGAGAAGAAGTTAGATCATTGGTATCCCAAAGTGACTCACCTGATTTTAAATCAAAATTTAAAGAGACACTAGAAAAAGAACTAATACAAAAGGGGGTCAGTAATCCTGAAGAACTGTTGTCATCAAATAAACCATTGCCAGATTTTGTAATTGATATCGCTTTCAACATTATGTTTAACACAAATATTCCTTTAATGAATATGAATGACGATTTAATAGTTAGTGGAGACCCTGAAGAAGGATCTGCGGAATGGTATGTTACAAGTTGGTACAATCATTTGGAGAACACAAGTTATCGTTATATTAATGCACATGAAACTTATCGAGATATTCGAGGAAATGAAGTGAGTCATCCGATTAAACTACGTAGTAGATATATTGACCATGGAGCTGATAAAACAGCAATATTGTATCATGGATATCGAGCGAATTGGTTTGATACGATTAGACAAGCGAAATTCTTTTCTGATGAAGGATATAATGTATTAATGGTAGCTAGTCGTGCTTTGAATGGAAGTGAAGGTAAATATATTACCTTTGGTTATTATGAACAAGATGATTTAAATCAATGGATTTCTGATGAAGTTGCTCAAACAAATCCCAATCAAAAAATTGTTTTACAAGGAATATCAATGGGGGCTGCCACAACAATGATGTCACAGACTACTCCTCATCCTAATGTTTTTGCTTATATTGAAGATTGTGGATATAAGGGGTTGGTATCTGAAGATGCAGGGGAGTTTGTTTCGGCAATTTTTGGTCAGTTTAATCAGAAAACTGAAGAGAGACTTGGTTTTAATTTAAATCAAATTAGTCCTCTTAATAGTGTTTCAAAAAATGAGTTACCTAAATTATTTATCATTGGCAGTGAAGATACGGAAGATAATGTAATTGGGACAGACGATCTATTTAATGCAAGTGCTGGATATAAAGAGAAGCTCGTTGTGGAAGGCGCGGGTCATGGACAAGCATTTGAGACGGATCCTGAATTATATCAAAGAACAATGCGTAATTTCTTAAAGGTTGCTTTGAAGCAAAATATCAGCTCTTTTGAATTACCTGATTATCATACTTCCACAGGTCTTTCTGTTAATGAATTAGACTTACCAACTGAAGTGGATACCAAGTTAGAAGATGGAACTCAAGTTTCTGTACCAGTATCAAATTGGGAAATGATTCATTATGATGAAAACAAGGCGGGTAATTATACCTTTAGTGGCACAGTTGAAGAGGTAGATGGGATAGATAATTTGAATAATCTTAGGCCCACATTAAATGTGATTACACATCCGATTCTTAAAAAAATTGAGATTCTCAATAAAAATATGGAATTGCAGCAAGGAAACGAACTTCAAATTAATGTACAGTTAACTGATGAAAATAATCAGGTTATCAATGATGATTGGGTAAGAAATCAGGTTCAGTATAAGGTGGAATTTGACTCTGCAAATACAACCAATAATCACAATGTATCGGTTGACGAAGATGGGGTTATTAACACTGATGCAAACACTGCTGTGGGAACTTATAAAGTTACTGCCTATAGTGGTGAAGTATCTACATCAACTAGTTTAGAAGTTAAGAAAAATCAAGAGAATTTTAACTTGTATCGATTGTATAATGAAAGTAGTGGAGAGCATTTCTATACCTTGTCAAACGATGAGAGAAGTAATCTAATTTCATATGGCTGGACTGATGAAGGTGTCTCGTGGATAACTTCGGAGTCTGGAGATCCGGTTTGGAGAGCCTATAATCCTAATACGGGAGAACATATTTATACTGCTAGTTTAGCTGAATATGAAAATCTATACTCCAAAAATTGGGTGAAAGAGGGGCATGCATTTTATTCAATGAATACTTCTGAAGGGATACCGATTTATCGACTATATAATAAACAAAAAGCTTAGAAGAAAAGAAATGGCTAATTGAGAATGGATGGTATGATGAAGGAATTGTATTTTACGGTAACTAATAATAATAATTGATACGAATAATAAGTAGAGCAGAGAAATCTGCTCTTTTTTTGTATTGGTAGGAAAGATCGAACTTATTAAAATTTAGTTATTAAGGCATCTTTAGTAAAAAAATACATTATCAATGCGGTAATAGTCTATATTCATTTATTATCTTTTATAATATATAATCAAATCATAAATATATGATTTATGCATAAGTTAGTCTTCGGATATATAGTTTATATTATTTTTTCAAATCATCAAAGAAGAAGGAGGTAGTTTTATGAAAAAAGCATTAATTATTTGTGCAGGAGGAATGTCTTCTTCTGTAATTGCAAAAAAGGTAACGAAAGAATTGAAAAATATGGGAAATGATA
This sequence comes from Enterococcus alishanensis, assembly GCF_019218635.1. Lineage (GTDB taxonomy): Bacteria > Bacillota > Bacilli > Lactobacillales > Enterococcaceae > Enterococcus_A > Enterococcus_A alishanensis. The sequence continues at coordinate 355,153 of NZ_JAHUZB010000002.1, forward strand.
TTGAAGTGACTGCAACATCCCAGTCTCAAGGAACAACAACAATTAATAAAGATGAATTTGAATTATATCTAGTAAGCCCGCAAACTAAAATGTTTTTTGCTAGTTTAGAAAAAGCGGCCAGTAAATACGGCAAACCTGCTATTAATATACCCCCGCAAGCATACATTCCTGTACCCACGGGGATACAAAAATTAGCTCAATTAATTACAGAGAATATTGAATAAGGATTGATTACTATGTTGAGTAAACGGGAATTTCAAATTTTAAAATTGCTTGTAGAACAAATAGGTCATTACTTAACTAGTCAAGATATTGCATTATCTCTTGAAGTCTCTGGCCGCACAGTTCGAAAATACTTACATTTGTTGGAAGATACATTAAAAAAAGAACAAGTTGCAGAAATAAAAGCAAAACAAGGAAGTGGTTATAAAATAATTATTCGTGATAAAAAGAAATTCAGTAATTTCTGTTTACGGGAGATTGAACAAGAAGCAAAAGCACAGGTTTTAGGTAACGTATCCATAGCAAATGATAGACAATATTATATTTTGAATCGTTTGTTCTTTGAACAAAGTAATATCTATGTTGATGATATTGCTGAGGAATTATTTGTCTCTCGCTCAACAATTTCTAACGAATTAGCGGAAATAAAAAGATTGTTATCTCCTTATGATATTGAGTTGCAGAGTAAGAATAATCAAGGAATTTATATCGTTGGGCAAGAGAAAAACATACGTCATTTTATAATGAGTTTCTTTTTTATGGACCGCTTACAAGATAATATGTTTGCATTTTCTATTTACTCAAATTTATTACAAGGAATTAATATTGAGGGAATTGTAATGATTGTTTTGGACGAATGTCGTAAATCGGGGCTCAAGTTATCTGATTTTATTGTTTATAATTTGGTTTTACATATCGGTTTGGCGATAAAAAGAATTCATGATGGATTTGAAATTGATGTATCTTTGGAGTCTTATTTAGATTTTAACTCTATCGAATACAAAACAGCTCTTAAAATAATTTCTCGGATTGAAGAATCTGATCAAATACATTTTCCCAAACAAGAAGCAGAATTTATTACTATGCATTTAAAAAGTCGCGTGACAGGGCGATCTGCTCTTCACAAAGAATATTTTGATGAAGTTGAAATAAGAGAACAACTGTTAAGATCCTTAGTAGAAATTGATCAAATAGGCGCTTTTGACTTGACTAAAGATGAAATACTCATTGAAGGATTGATGGTTCATTTCTTACCATTACTGACACGTCTTCAGAATCAGATAAAAATAGAGAATCCTTTAACCAGTGAAATCAAAAGTCAATATGCAGATTTATTCACTCTCACTGTTAAACAGCTTTCACAAATGCCGATTTTTACAAAATATGAAATAACAGACAGTGAATGGGCGTATATAGTTATTCATGTCATTGCAGCAGTGGAGCGATTTTATAATCATAGAAAAGCCAGAGTCATAGTTATTTGTACGACAGGACTTGGGAGCGCACAACTGATTCGAAATCGCTTAGAGCGAGAATTCGGGAGTAAAATATCGATTGAAAAAGTTATTAGTTACTATGAAGTTGCTAATCAAGATTTATCTAAAATTGATTTAATTATTTCTTCAATTAATTTAGGAAATATCACACTTAATCGTCCTATTCTTGAAGTTAGTGTTTTCTTGAATAAGGAGGATATACAAAAAATCAACCAGGCATTAGCTGATTTAAAAATTATGGAGCAGAAAACGGCAATCACTAATGTTATCCAAGAAGATATTTCAGAGAAAATTGTTCTGTTGAAAAAATGTTTTAAGCCAGAATTATTCTATTGCTTAACAGGAAAACCAGATAAAGAACAAGTTTTATCGAAATTAGTTCATGGTATTGAATCAATCGAAAATAGATCAATTGCTGAAATATTTTTCAAACAAATAAAATTGCGAGAATCGTATAGTTCGGTAGTATTTTCAAATTATTTGGCTGTTCCTCACCCGATTGAAGCTGTCACTAATAAAGCCTATGTAGCAGTTGCTGTTGTTCCTGAAGGTGTGATTTGGGATGGGAAATATGATGGAATTCAGCTGGTCTTTCTGCTGTCACCAGATAAGTTGCAGCAATTTGAGATAGAAAAGGTGAGTCAGCTTTTGATTTTGATTATGGAAGATGACCAACTGCGAAAGCAATTAAGTCAATGTGAAAGTTTTGAGAGTTTCATCGATACGTTTATTAGAGGAATAGAAAAATCTAATAATTAAGGGGAAAAAAATGGACAATGAAAAATTACAAGAAATTGCCTTTAAAATCATTTTAAGCAGTGGAGATGCAAGAACGCTAATACATGAAGCATTTAAAGCAATGCGAGAAAAAAATTTTAAGATGGCTCATCAATATATTGATGACGTGAACGAGGCTTTAATTGAGGCTCACAAGGTTCAAACGAGTCTCTTACAAAAATATGCAGAAGGTAAAAAAATTGAATTAGAAATAATTATGGTACACGCTCAAGATCATTTAATGACTACAATGACGTTAAAAGAGGTAGCGATAGAAATGTTATACCTTTACAAAGAAGTAGCGGAGAAATGAGGTGTGACGATGGAGGAGCAAAAAATTCAATATCAAAAGAAAAAAATGATGCTTAAGAATTTTAGATTTAATCGTTTTTTACTTTTGAGGTATGTTTTGGCGCTGTTTTTCTTTTCAAATTTATATTGGGGATTAGCATTGTTTATGTCCAATCGGGTGTATTCATTAGTACCTTTTGGATTGTTAATATTTTCAATATTAGCAATTGTTGAACACGCTAAATTATATGGCTTTATTTCAGATAAGTTACACAATCAATTGGACAATCATTTACGATATCAAAAAATTCAAATATTGATTAATGTTATCCTGATTATTACACTACCTTTAAAAAAAATTCAATCGCAATTATTTCCATTTATGAATAGCAGCTTTTCTGTGAAAATTACTTTATGGTTGGTTTTTTTTGTTGGGATCACGCTATCTGTGATTGTGATCCAAATGATAAATAAAATATATACCCAAAAAGATAAGTATTATAAATATATTCAAATTATTGAAAAAAATAATGTATAGAAGGAGTGTGAAATCATTATGGAAGATTCAAGTAATAAGTTTTTTAGCTTTTTTGAAAAAACTTTGATGGAACCAATGGGGAAATTGGCACAATTCAAAATTGTTCGAGCTATCATGGGTGCCGGATTAAGTGCAATTCCTTTCACAATTGTTGGGTCAATGTTTTTGGTCTTTAATATTTTACCATTGACTTTTCCTTCTTTAGAAGGAATATTTAATGCAACATTTTTTAAAATCAGTGATTTATATATGCTAGCTAATAGTGCGACAATGGGCATATTAAGTTTGTACTTTTGTGTGGCTTTAGGCTATGAGTATACTAAAATTATTGCTGAAGAAGAAGAATTAAATATGACACCGATCAGTGGTGCCTTATTAGCGATGTTTGCTTTCTTTTTATCAATTCCACAACTGATAAATGACGGAGGACAAATTACTCGCTTAACGAATATAGATGATTTGATTATCAATGGTTGGGCGATGGGGAATGATGGTGTTACTCGATTAGGTACTATTGGTATTTTCACGGGAATTGTCATGGCTGTTATTGCTGTTCAATTGTATCGATTATGTGTGACGAAGAACTGGGTAATTAAAATGCCAGATTCAGTTCCAGAAGGTGTTACTCGTGCCTTCACGGCGCTAATTCCAGCTTTTGTAGTAGCTTTTGTTGTTTTAATAATTATTGGGATTTTAACTGTTTTTAATACAGATATCTTCCAAATGATAGCGATACCATTTAGTTTTGTAACAAAATTAACTAATAGTTGGTTAGGTATAATTGCTATTTATTTTTTAGTCCACGCATTATGGTTAGTAGGAATTCATGGGGCTAATATAATTTTCCCGTTAATTTCACCAATTCTTTTAAGTAACTTATCGGCTAATACAGAAGGAGCACATATTCCACTAGCTGGAGAATTTAACAACGCTTTTGTAACTATAGGAGGATCAGGTGCAACCCTCGGTTTATGTTTATTTTTGGTATATATGGCAAAGTCTGAACAACTAAAAGTTTTAGGGAAAGCCTCACTAGTTCCTGTGTTTTTCAATATTAATGAGCCTTTGATTTTTGGTATTCCATTAATCTATAATCTGTATTTAGCTATTCCATTTTTCTTAGCACCCATGGCATCCGCTAGCATTGGATATTTTGCTATAAAATTTGAAATGATTCAACCAATTATTGCAAACATGCCTTGGCCATCCCCTGTTGGTATTGGTGCATTTATTAGTACTGGAGGAGATTGGAAAGCTGCTGTTGTAGCGCTCATTTGTGCATTAGTTGCATTTTTGATTTATTTACCTTTTGCCCGTTTCTATGATCAAAAATTAGTGAAACAAGAAAAAAGAGAAATGTAATGTAAATCGATATTATTCAACACAATGAATAATATTATTATGAATAGGAATGAAAAATATGAATAGAAAACTAAAAAGAATTATTGTTGCCTCACTTTTTACAGGAATATTGGTGGGAACGGAAACAACAAATTTTTTGACTATTAATCAAGAGACGGCTCAAGCCGCAGTTATTGGTGGCAATATCAATGAAAAAACAATATTAACTACTGATTTTCAGCAGATTAAAAATATTGGTGCAAATTATGGACAATTCGTAGTAGAAAATTCAGCACTTGCAGAGTTTCAATTATTATTGAAAGGAAATAAAACGGCAGCTATTAAGATTCCTGATGAATTAAAAGGATATGTTTCACTAACAGCTGATGCACAAGTGACAGTTCAAATGGGACTCGATTTATCAGAAAATGTAAAATTGATAAAGGATCTGCTGACTGAGTCAAATAAGGCATTAGTGACTTTATCACAACTAATTGATGATCAATCTTTACTTGGATTTAGCATTAATGCAGAGGAGGTTTATACAGCATTAGATGCTGTAAATCAGTTAGTGAATGTAGATTTGGTCCAATCTTCTTCAAAAGTTGTAATCAGTGATGATGGAGCAGTTCTGAATGCAGAGTTCAATGAAGCAACAATAAAATTGTTAGCTACTAAAGTTTATGAAATTGTTTCCCACTTGAAGTCGGCAATTAGTACTTTTGAAATGCAGGGGGCATCTAGACCTGTGTTAGTTCCTGTAATAAATATTGCACTATTACCTGTAAAAATGATTGTAAATGCTTATTTGGATCAATTTCCTAATCAGATAAATATGGTGCCTGAATTTGTGAAATTGCTAGGTGATGCGGCAATTTTAAAATCTTCTAAAATAATTTTCCCTGTAAGTTTAAATCTCGACAAAAATTGGTTTAAAAATAATGCACCAAATGGACTTGTAACTGAAGTCTTTGCCTCAATAGATGAATCTAATCTAATTTCAATCAATCTTTTTGAGAAGCAGGGAAATAATATCATACCACTAGTTTTTTCTGATATTATTGCTCCAAACGTTCCAATTGTTAGTAATATTAATGCTGAAAAAGATGGATTTTCTTTTGACATAACTGCTGAATCAGGTTCTATTATTACTGTCTACAATAACGAAGATACGATACTTACAAGTTCAAATTCTGTCCCGGGAACAGCGGATGGTAAAACTGCAGGAAAAATTTCCTTGGATGTAAAAGCAGATCCCGGAAGTAAATTGGTTGTGAAAGCAACAGATAAATCAGGAAATGAAAGTATGCCGTTAGAATTTTATTTACCAACTAAATCTGATAAAAATATTCCTTTATATCGTGCATATAATCCAAACTCAGGGGAGCATCTATATACAAAAGATAAAACTGAGTTAAACGATTTAATATCGAATGGTTGGATGGATGAAGATATCGCATGGATAACACCTTCTGAAGGTGTTATTGTGTATCGTTCATATAACCCAAATTCAGGAGAGCACTTTTACACAAAAGATTTAGATGAATTTGAGAGAATTATAGAACAAGGTTGGGAAAATGAAGGGATTGGTTTTTATTCAAACATTGACAAAGACCAAAATAATTCTATTTATCGAGTATTTAATCCTAATGCTAGTGGTCCTGGATCACATCACTTTACTAGTTCTATAGAAGAGAGGAACAATCTTATACTAAGGGGGTGGACTGACGAAAAAGAAGCGTTTTATAGTATTATCGAAAATTAATTTTCAGTTATTATTATAAAAAGTAGATATAAATAATTATATTTATAAATTAATGTGTTTCAATGGAGTTAATGGTGATAATGATAGATCAATATATTTTTAAATGAAAAATATTACTTCCCTTAATTTTTAGATCAGTGTTAATCCAAAAATTTTTTTGGATAAAAGTTGATTTTAGCAACGAGTCAAATTCTACCTTTGTAATTCTTTAAAATATGATTGAATCATTTATTATTGATTAACTTTTGAGAATAAATTCTAGCAATTAATTTTGTTAGAGGAGGCTGTAGACAAATTTTTGTCTGCAGCCTTTTCATTTATTGGTCCTAAAAAGCCGAGTTTCGTATGGACTTTGCTTAAAATAAAAAAACATATGCTGTGCAGGTAGAAACCATTGGTTATACAAAAAATATCATTCTTACAACTCAAATATTATACGACATACAAAATGGATGAGTGAATATCACATTATTTTTACTTCAAGATTAGACCGAAAATAATTTACAATTAATTGAGAAAAAAACTAAAATAATAAAAAAGATATATCCCAATTTTACACAAATGCTCATGATCTGAAGAATTGATATAAGTGTCGTTTTTAAATAATTTAAAAATTTGTTATTCTAATTCAATTAGTTTCAATTCTTCAATATTTAAAAAATGTTGTGCCGCGTATGCAACACCACCGTAAAGAACGGGATTCCATTCGATGGGGCTATTTATTATTTTGATATTCTTAGAAAATCGATTGGTTAAGTGTTCGTTGATCAAAGTAATCATATCCGGAATCTTTTTGGTTAAAGCACTATTGAAGATTACCAACTGCGGGGCGTACATCATTATCACATTATTTACTCCTACAGCTAAAAGAGAGGCATACTTTTGAACAAGAAGTCTAACTTCCTCGTCATTACTATCATATAAATCTTTCATGATTTCAGAATTTACTATGTCTAGATTTTTAATTTCCTTCGTTTCATCATAAATCTTTTTTGTTGAACAGTATTGATCAAAACAACCTCGGTTTCCACATGGACACTGACGCCCCTCGGGAAATAAAATCATGTGCCCAATTTCTCCGGCATTCCCATTATTACCAACCTCTAAGCGACCTCTTTTAACAATTCCAGCACCAATTCCTCTATGTAAGCTAATTGAAATTAAACTTTCAAAGTCAGATGAAAAAGTGTACTCTCCTAAAGCCGATAAATTTGCTTCATTCTCAATATAAATAGGAAATGAATACTTACTATTTAATATATCGTAAAGATCAATATTACTTAAATCATAGTAAGGAGTAAAAATAAGCTTGTTTTTAAAAACTTGGCCCTGTATACCGATAGTCATACCTACAATTCCGTGCGGTGTTTTAGGTAAATTTGCTTCAAATTGAACAACAATTTCATCGATAATTGTCTGTATATTTTCAGAAGTAACTAACAGATTTTTTCTCTGAACTCTACCAACTTCACTGCCATCTACATAAGTTAAGATAGCATCCACATAATTAAAGCCTAAATCTATAGCAATTAATAAAGCAGACTTTTTGTTAAAAGTAAGAAGAATGGGTTTTCTGCCACCTAAAGTGGAGGCTTCTCCCGTACCTACTTCATGAATGAGATGTTCATCAATTAGTTTTTTTGTGATAGAAGAAACAGATGCCTTATTTAACGCTGAAATTTCAGATAGACTTGCGCGAGAAATTTTTTTGTTTTTTATAATGTAATTTAAAATGTTAGCTTCATTCTGTTCTCGAATCGTATATTTACTGGATATCATTTTAAATAAACTCCTTTATTTTCGATAATTCTATTATACTTTTTTTGAAAGCGGTTGACATTTATTTTTAAATGTTTTATAGTTTCCTTGTAAGTTAGTTTATCGTACTAACTAACTAAAATCAAGTACATCAACTATGAGAAATTGGAGGTAGCAAGATGAGTTTTTTCCCAAATGTAAAACAAGTGCAATATGAAGGTGTAAATAGTAAAAATAAGTACGCATTTCGCCATTACAATCCCGATGAAATTATTTTAGGGAAAACAATGAAAGCGCATTTAAGATTTGCTGTAGCTTATTGGCATACTATGACACAGGATGGATCAGATCCTTTTGGTGATGCAATTAACATACGTGACTGGCAAGCAGATTCACCTATGGAAGTTGCCAAGAAGAGAGTAGATGCTTTTTTTGAAATTTTAGAAAAATTAGATGTTGACTATTTCTGTTTTCATGATGTCGATATTGCACCTCAAGGAGATTCTTTAGAGGAATTTTTCCAGAATGTTGATACAATTACGGATTTAATTAAAGAGAAAATGGATCAAACTGGAAAAAAACTTTTATGGAATACCGCTAATATGTTTTCGCATCCACACTTTACAAACGGTGCTGGCTCAACTAACAATGCCGAAGTTTATGCAATCGCGGCAGCGCAAGTAAAAAAAGGAATTGATATAAGTAAAAAACTTAATGGAGCAAACTATGTATTCTGGGGTGGCAGAGAAGGTTACGAGTCATTACTTAATACAGATATGAAGTTTGAGCAGGAGAATATCGCACGACTATTCAAAATGTCAGTTGCCTATGCGGAAAAAATTGGATATAAACCACAGTTTTTAATTGAGCCAAAACCAAAAGAGCCTTCAAAACATCAATATGATTTTGATGCTGCTACAACGATGGCTTTCATTCAAAAATATCATTTAGAAAATGATTTTAAGTTAAATCTTGAAGCCAACCACGCAACGTTAGCAGGACATACCTTTGAGCATGAGTTAAATGTTGCACGGGTGTATGAGGCGCTGGGTTCGATTGATGCAAATCAAGGAGATTTGCTACTAGGCTGGGATACAGATGAATTTCCGACTAATATTTATGACACGACATTAACGATGTATGAGTTATTAGAAAACGGTGGAATTGCACCTGGCGGTATTAACTTTGATGCAAAAGTAAGACGTTCATCATTTGAAATGGAAGATTTATTATTAGCTCATATAGCTGGTATGGACACATATGCTAGAGGACTAAAAGCCGCTGCTAGACTAAAATCAGATGGCTTCTTTAATCAATTGAAGGCAGAACGCTATCAAAGCTTCAAATCAGATTTAGGAAAAAGTATTTTGGCAGACAAGGAGAGTCTGGACAGTCTAGCGGAATATGCAATGAAACACGATACGGTCAACTTAGAGTCAGGTCATCTTGAATATGTGAAGTCATTATTAAATGACTATTTAGTATAGGTGAAATTATGGAGTATGTTTTAGGAATAGATTTAGGAACCAGCAGTTTAAAAGGAATTGTAATGAATCAGGAGGGTAGTGTTGAAGAGACAGCCTCGACAAACTATGTCACATTTCATCCGCAATCTGGTTTTAGCGAACAAGACCCCAAAGTCTGGATAGAAGCTTTCCATGAAGTTTTAACGGAATTGTTGGCAAAGAAACCGGCTCTAAAGGAAAATCTTGTTGGTATAAGTTTTTCGGGACAAATGCATAGTTTAGTCGTACTAGATGAACAGAATCAGGTACTAAGAAATGCTATCTTGTGGAATGATGTCCGTACGACAGAACAAACACAAAAAATTACTGAATATTTTGGTGATGAGCTATTAAAAATCACTAAAAATATTGCTTTAGAAGGATTTACATTACCCAAAATACTTTGGATTCAGGAACATGAACCAGATGCTTGGCTAAAAGTCAGACATTTATTGTTACCGAAGGACTATTTAAATTATCACCTTACTGACAAAATAACGACAGATTATTCTGATGTAGCGGGAACATTATTGTTAGATATGCAAAAAAAAGAATGGTCTACAGAAATACTAAAAGAATTTAATATTCCAAGGGAGTACCTACCAGATTTAAAAGAGTCTAATGATCAAACTGGAATACTTAACCATGAGATAAAACAAAAATATGGATTTGAAAGAGAGATAAAGGTATTTGCCGGAGGTGCTGACAATGCATGTGGTGCCGCTGCCTCAGGAATTTTTGACGAAGAAATGGCCATGTTAAGTATTGGAACTTCTGGGGTATTCTTATCGTTTGAAAAAAATGTTACTTCAGATTACAACGGCAAACTACATTTATTTAGTCATGTATTTAAAAATGGGTATTATTCGATGGGTGTCACTTTGGCAGCAGGAGATAGTTTAAGTTGGTATAAAAATACTTTTGCAATAGACAGTACTTTTGATGAGTTAATTAGTGAAATTCCAACAAGTTCTGAAGGATTATATTTTACTCCTTATATTTCTGGAGAACGTACACCCTATGCTGATAGTAAGATTCGTGGGAGCTTTATTGGGATAGATACTAGACACCAAAGAGGGCATTTCACAAGAGCAGTATTGGAAGGAATTGTCTATTCATTAAAGGACATACAAGTATTAATGAGAAATGTTAGTAAGAAATCTTTCACTAAAATAGTATCTGTTGGTGGAGGAGCTAAAAGTTCCTCGTGGTTACAAATTCAAGCGGATATTTTAAATATCCCGATTGTCTGTTTGAAAACCGAGATGGGCCCTGGATTTGGTGCTGCAATGATAGCTGCAGTTGGTATAGGCTGGTACGACAGTATTATCGATTGCGGAGAAAAAATAATTGAATATACAGAACCTATTTATCCAATTGAAGAAAATGTAAAGAGATATAAAAAATTATATTCTATTTATCAACAAATTTATCCGGCAACTCGTTCAATTTGTCATATGAGTAGAAATTAGTAGCAGGAAGAAGTGATGATGTGATTAGAGTAGAAAAGGACTATTTTGAGAGTCGATTTGATAATGAATTATTGATTGTGGAAGCATGGGGGAAAGATTCCCTAAGAGTTCGCTCATTTGCTGATCAGAATGATTTTGAAGAAAATTTTGCTTTATTAGAAAAACCAGACAGTAATATTAACGAAATTGAGATAAAACAGTCCGAGCATTCCGTTGAAATCATAAATGGTAAAATTCGTGGGAAACTAGATCATCGAAATCGTTTAATTTTTTATAATGACAAAAACGAGATCTTATTGAAAGAATATATTCGCTTAAGGGCTGTTAAACATGATGATGGTGCGGAAGATGCGGGAACTGTTGAAGTAACATCAGATTTTAATTCAACTTTAAAATTAAGTTCTCGAGAGTACAAAGCTAATCAGGGTGGGGACTTTAAAGTCACTACGAGATTTGAGTCTGAACCAAAGGAAAAAATATTTGGCATGGGTCAATACCAACACAGTTTTTTAGATCTGAAAAACACGATTTTAGAATTGGCTCAAAGAAACTCACAAATTTCTATTCCCTTTTATATTTCTAGTTTAGGATATGGATTTTTATGGAATAATCCTGGAATTGGTGAGGTTAATTTTGCAAAGAATTTAACCGAGTGGAAAATGTTTGGGACTCACTTTATTGATTATTGGATCACTTGTGGAGAAGAGCCGAAAGAAATTCTGCAAAAATACGCGAATGTTACTGGTAAAGCACCTAAAATGCCTAATCATTTATTAGGACTTTGGCAAAGTAAATTAAGATACCGAACACCAGATGAAGTATTGGAAGTTGTCAAGAAATATCAAGATAGGGGCATTCAGTTATCTTCAATCGCGATAGATTATTTCCATTGGCCAAAACAAGGAGAGTATCGTTTTGATTATGATTATTGGCCAGATCCTAGTGGTTTAGTAAAAGAATTAAAAGAGAATTATCATGTGGAACCCTTAATTTCGATTTGGCCTACTGTTCAAAATGATGCCGAGAACTACAATCATTATTTAGAAAATGGTTATTTGGTTCAAGTGAATCGTGGTGTCCGCATGACTATGCAAATACAAGGAAGCACAATTTTTGTCGATATGACAAACCCAGATGCGCGTGATTATATTGCCGGTTTAATCGAGCAAAATTATAAAAAATTTGGAATTAACTATTTTTGGTTAGATGTAGCTGAACCAGGTTACGCCGTTTATGATTTTGATAATTTTCGATATAAAAAAGGCACTGATTTACAGTGTGGGAATATGTATCCAATCGATTATTTGAAAATGATTAGTCAGGTGAATTCAAATCAAGATTCTCCTGTAACACTTGTTCGTGGAGGTTGGGCTGGTGCACAAAAATATGGTGCCTTACTATGGTCTGGAGATATTGACTCTAGTTTTGAAGCTTTTAAAAACCAGGTGAATACTGGACTAAATGTCGGGATGGCAGGAATTCCATGGTGGACAACCGATATCGGGGGATTTCATGGAGGAAATCCTAAAAATGAAGAATTTCGAGAATTACTGGTTCGTTGGTTTCAATATGCGACTTTCTCGCCAGTTTTACGAATGCATGGTGACCGCCTGCCTCATAGTAAACCACTTTCTGAAAGTGGTGGTGGGTCTATGGTTACAGGTGCACCCAATGAAATTTGGTCTTATGGATCTGAAGTAGAAGATATTTTGACGAAATATATTCATATGAGGGAGAAATTAAAACCATACATTGAGTTATTGATGACAGAAGCACATGAAACAGGTGATCCGTTAATGAGACCTTTGTTTTATGAATTTCCAAGTGATGAAAGGTCATGGGAAGCAGAAGATACTTATTTATTCGGGCCTGATATTTTAGTATCTCCAATAATGAAATATGAACAAAGAACTGCAAAAATTTATTTACCAAAAGGTATAGAATGGATTAATTTGTGGTCAAACGAAATATATGAGGGAGGGTCAGAAATAGAAATGACCGCAAACCTCGAGGAAATACCATTGTTTTTAAGGGCTGACAAAAGTGAACAGTTTACAGAATTAATTAAGTTTGCAAGGGAGGAAGAATAATGGAAGCGAATTTTTTTCAGATAGTTTTAATTGTTTTATATGGTTTTTTTATTAATTTTGAAAAGAACTCTACAATGTTTGGCACTTATCAACCAGTAACAGCAGGTTTTATTACTGGTTTAATTTTAGGGGATGTAACAACAGGTCTTTATATTGGCGGAACCTTACAATTACTTTCATTAGGAATTAGTAACTTTGGTGGAGCATCAATTCCAGATTATCAAACAGCCAGTATTGTAGCAACATTTATTACAATCACTACTGGACAAGAAGCATCTGTAGGTATTTCTATCGGAATTCCAGTAGCTTTGTTAATGGTTCAATTAGATGTTATTAGAAACACAATTGGAATTTGGTTGGTTCACCGCGCTGAAAATGGTGCAAAAAATGGTGACTATAGTTACATCACAAAAATGCAAATGCTAGGAGTTTTTTTAACAGCGGCAACAACCGGGATTCCTGTAGCATTGGCGGTTATTTTTGGTCCTTCATTAATTAATACCATTTTAAATTACACACCAGAATGGTTAACTACAGGGTTAAGTGTTGCAGGCGGTTTATTACCAGCTGTCGGGATAGGTTTGTTACTAAGATATTTACCTGTGAAAGAATACTTTAGTTATTTAGTCATTGGTTTTGTATTAGCTGTTTATATGAACGTTCCTTTATTAGGTGTAGCATTAGTTGGCGGTGCAGTAGCTTTGATTATTTATAAAAAAAACAGTGCTAATGCTGAGCTTGCAACTTCTGCAGTAGGAGGTATGGATGAAGATGAATAATATTTCAAATGTAGATGAGAAGACAAAAAAAAGTGTATTATGGCGTTGGTTTTTTACAAGTTCAGTTTCATCAAACTATGAAAAAATGCAAGCATTAGCATATTGTTACGCTGTGTTGCCTTTTTTGAAACAAGCATATAAAGATAAACCAGAAGCTTTGCAAAATGCTGTATTAAATCATTTGCAGTTTTTTAATACAAATCCCTGGGTTGCCCCTTATATTTTGGGAATTAATGTGGCAATGGAAGAAAACGCTGACGAAAATACCGAGGAAGCCGTGACTTCAATTAAAACTGGTTTGATGGGTCCTGTCGCAGGGTTAGGAGATAGCCTATTTGTAGTTATTCCTTGGACAATTTTTGGTGCGATTGCTGCAAATATGGCTCTTGACGGAAGCCCTGTAGGTATATTCTTATGGATTGCAGTAAGTATTGCTTTGAAAATGTTAAGTATTCCATTGTTTAATGCAGGATACACTTCCGGTACAAAATTGATTTCGACAATTGAAAAAAGCTTGAAACGTTTAACTGAAAGTACATCTATTTTAGGATTAATGGTAGTGGGTGCTTTAATTCCTTCTGTGGTGAAAGCAAATATTGCTTTAAACTTTAAGCAAGGTGACTTCACAATGAAAGGGCAAGAAATTTTAGATCAAATTATGCCTGGATTAGTTCCAGCATTATTAGTTGGTATTGTTTTTTGGGCGTTGAAAAAAAATGTAAAACCAATTTATTTAATACTAGGTGTGATGGTAGTAGCAGTTATTTTGGCAGCTTTGGGTATTTTAGAATAGAAAGGACTTGTGTAGTTTGGAAATGAAGGGAATTAATAATATTCGTATAGATGATCGTTTAATTCATGGGCAAGTTGCAACTATGTGGAGTAACAAATTGGGTGTAACTAGAATTATGGTGGTGAACAATGCAGTTGCCAATAATGATGTACAAAAAAAAGTATTAAGAATGGCTGTTCCGGCTGGAATTGCTTCGTCAATTATTACAAGTGAAACAGCACTAAAAAATATTATTGCTGACAAATATGAAGGACAGAATGTCTTGTTAATCGTTAAATCACCTATTGATTTATTACCATTTGAAGAAGCCGGTTTGGATTTGGGAGTTGTGAACGTAGGAAATATGTCAAATCGGAAAGATACAGAAGTATTGCGACCTAATATCAGTGTAACATCAGAGGAAAGAGCAGCCTTTGAAAAATTACTGTCGGATGGTGTTGAATTTACGACAATTATGACACCTGACGACAAAAAAACCTATTTGAAAGATATCTTGTAGGTATGCTTATGAATAAAAATATTATATTAATGAGTCACGGAAAAATGGCTGAAGAAACTTTAAATTCAGCAAAGATGATAGTCGGTGATATGTTAGATTATCCTGTAGTTTCAATGGCGTCACAAGATGGTATTGAGGGAACTATAGAAAAATTGAACCAAGCTCTAAAAAAATATGAACGAAGTACAGAAATTTTAGTCATTGTTGATTTACTTGGTGGAACTCCTGGTAATGCAGCTCTTTTGAAAGCACATGAAGATCCACGAATTAGTGTATTGACAGGATTAAACTTAGCAATGCTTTTAGAAAGTATCTCTTTACCACCAGAAAATTTGGCTGATAATTTGAAAGAAATCGGACAAAATAGTATTCAAATTCCGTCAGATAATAAACTTAATGAAGACGATGAATAATGAATTTGAGATGTGATTAACTTTGTAAAACTCCTATTATATGATTATGGACGAATCGTTCGCTATGATCTATTAAAGGAGTTTTTTATTAAGACAAATGGAAAAATATGAAATATTATAGATTAATAAATTTAACTAAGATTATTAAAGAAAAAGTACTAGTATTTGGAAAAAATCATAGAAAGAAATAGACACTCTAATCTTGTTTCTATTTTCATAATACATTTTTAGGAATCGTAACCGTTATTTTTTTAATGAGGGTGTTTTTTGAGAGTGTTACGAAAAAGTATCTGAAAATTCAATTGCAAGTAGATAAAAAAGAGTCTTTAGAGCCTTAATTTCACCCAAAGTCATATGAAAATCACATCTCAGAAATCAGTTAGAATGCTGCTTATATTAAATTTGATTTATGTAAAATCAAAGGTGAAATCCTAATACTTCATCGCGATGGAAATCTTATGAGAATGACTGCTCAAATTAGATAAATCAAAGATTATAATTATAGTAATTTAAAGCACCAATTAAATTCGGGAGAATATCTGAGCCAGATTCAATTTCTTGGTTAGTTCAATAGTTGAAGACATGAGTATTGAATCTTTATTTTATCTTATTTTTCATGATCATTGAAACTCATATAAATCGATCTTATAACAAACAAGGATTTTGACTATAACATTATCAACCAACTATACTTCAATCACTGAGGGAGATAATAAACTTAGCGTGATTGAAAATTAGGAGGAATAGATATGTTATCAGGACAAAATTTATTAAACAATCCATTTTTGAATAAAGGAACTGCTTTTACAAAAGAAGAAAGAGCTAAATATGGAATAACTGGCATGTTACCAAGTACAGTTCAAACTTTAGAGCAACAATCTGTTCAAGCCTACGGACAATATTTGAGTAAAGCGACTGATTTAGAAAAAAGAATCTTTTTAATGAATGTATTTAATACAAATCGAACATTGTTTTATAAATTAATGGGACAACATTTAGTTGAATTTATGCCAGTGGTTTATGATCCAGTTGTTGCTGATGCAATTGAACAATATAATGAAATTTTCTTAAAACCGCAGGATGCAGCATTTCTTTCGATTGACGATCCTGAAAATATTCAAGCGAGCTTAAAAAATGCAGCTGCAGGTCGGGGTATTCGTTTAATTGTGGTGACTGATGCAGAAGGTATTTTAGGTATGGGCGACTGGGGTGTTAATGGAGTTGATATTGCAATTGGGAAATTAATGGTTTACACAGCGGCAGCTGGTATCAATCCGGCACAAGTTTTACCAGTCTCAATTGACGCTGGTACGAACAATCAAGAGTTAATCGATAATCCATTGTATCTAGGCAATCGTCATGCAAGAGTGACTGGCGATAAGTATTATCAATTTATTGATCAATTTGTTAATGCGGCTGAAACATTATTTCCTGAATTATTATTGCACTGGGAAGATTTTGGTCGGGGAAATGCAGCAACTATTTTAGAAAAATACCAAGATAAAATCACTACGTTTAATGATGACATTCAAGGAACTGGGATTGTTGTTTTAGCTGGTGTGTTAGGTGGATTGAATATTTCAGGTGAAAAATTAGCTGATCAAAGAATCCTAACTTTTGGCGCAGGAACTGCTGGTGTGGGAATTGCCAATATTATTTTAGACGAAATGGTTCGGCAAGGAACACCGATTGAAGAAGCTCGTCAACGTTTCTATCAAGTAGACAAACAAGGATTATTGTTTGAAGATACAGAAGGCTTAACTCTTGGACAAGTTCCATTTGCTAGAAATCGTGATGAATTTACTAATGCTGATGAACTAACCAATTTAGAGGCTGTAGTAAAATCAATTAAACCAACCATCATGATTGGTACATCTACACAACCCGGTGCATTTACCGAAACGATCATTAAAGAAATGGCTGCAAACACAGCGCGTCCAATCATTATGCCCTTATCAAATCCAACCAAATTAGCAGAAGCAAAAGCAGCTGATATTATTGAATGGACAGATGGTAAAGCATTAATTGGAACAGGAATTCCTGCAGGCGATGTTGAATATAAAGGAGTCACTTATCAAATAGGACAAGCCAATAATGCTTTAATGTATCCTGGTTTAGGTTTAGGACTAATTGCGTCAACTGCAACTCGTGTAAACGCAGAAATTATTTCTCAAGCCAGTCGTGCTTTAGGTGGAATCGTAGATATAACCCAACCTGGAGCTGCTGTTTTGCCACCTGTTGCAAAAATTACAGATTTTTCACAAATTATTGCAGAAGTTGTTACTAAATCTGTTGTAGAGCAAGGATTAAATCGCGAAGAAATTAGTGATATTGAAGGAACAGTTAAAGCTGCTAAATGGTATCCAGAATATCAAGACTTAGAAACAAGCAAGGAAGCAAAATTAATTAAATAAAAAAAACAGTAAGTTGATCAATTTCAACTTACTGTTTTTGTATTTGATTGAGGAACTTTATTTCATTTTTTCTACAAACCAATCAATAACTTTTTCTTCATAATTGGAGGTGGCTGCTTCTTTGTCAATAATAACTTTTCTCGTCTCAAGATTTATTTTAACAGCCAATTTACCCCAGATAAAAAGAGAAGTTTCATTTTTGGAATTTTTGATGCGATATTTCTCGATAATTGGTGAATTAGTGCTGCAACATCCATAATTTTTAGCTATTCGTCGACTTTTGATAACAGCTTCTCCATTTTTTTGTGCTTCTTCGTATAGTTGGTCTAATTCTTGATCGATTCCTAACATTGACTGTCAGCTCTTTTCTGAATGATTTCTACCATATAATTTTAACAGATTTTTGGCAATTCAGAAATTTATAGCGATTGAATGATTAGAAATTTATTGTTTACATAAAAAAGCCTCCAGTTCTCACTGAAGACTTTCGATTTAAAAATTATTTAACTCCGTAGAAGGCGATTCCTTCATCAATCCAGCCATTACTGTGGATGAAATCTTGTTCAGCGGCTGAAGCAGTGTATAAATGAGAGCCAGCGCCACGTGCATTTGGATTAAAGCTACGGTAAATAGGTGTACCTTCGTTTACATCAGAGTAGAAGGCAATACCTTCCTTAGCCCAACCTTCCTTAGCCACTGAATTATATTCTTTCTCATTCATCGTGTAGAAATGTTCACCAGAGTTAGGGTTGTATAGGCGATATACAGGTGTGCCAGTTTCAGCTGTTTGCCAAGCAGTACCTTCGTCGACCCAGCCAAGATTTACAATATAATCGAACTCAGCTTTGCTTCCAGTATAAAAATGTTCACCGGAATTAGGATTATATGCACGATATAAAGGAAGTCCTTGCATAACTGGAGCTTCTAAATTAATTGAGATATTTTTTTCGGCAATCAGATTGTTTTGATCAACCGCTCGACTTAGCGGATTTGTTGAACCATAAACTTTTATCGTTGCATTATATTCTCCTGGATTCGCTTTTAAAGCAGCTAATAGTTCTGCATCGGTTTTTCCGGCAGCAGCGCCATCTAAATCGACCTCATAAAAATACTTGTTACTTTCTAAAGTTTCAGTTGGTAACAAAGCAACATTTCCAGCAGTACCGTTATTAGACCAAGGGGCACCTTCGGAAGAACCCAAAATTAATCGCGTTAACATGCCATCTCCGCCAAAGTCTTCAAAAGGAATGATTTTGTTGACACCAGCTGTAAATGGGCCAGGGAAATTTGCACTAGAAAGATATTCGCCGGGAACTTTAACACTATCCTTTGTATTTTCAGCTACGGTATTTTGAATACTTTGATCAATATTTACAGTTGCCATTTTAGTTGCTACAATATCTGTTGTTCCAACAGTATAAACATTGATTGTTGCATTATATTGCCCAGGATTTTCTTGAAGTGCTTTAATTAATTCAGCCCCCATTAAACCTTCAGCAGCGCCATCAAGTGTGACCTGATAAGTATATTGATCAGCTTGGAAATCAGCAGCTGGTAGTAAAGCAGCATTTCCAGCAGTGCCATTATCAGACCAAGGAGCACTGTCTGAAGAATTCAATAGTAATCTAGTCAACATACCATCACCACCGAAGTCTTCAAATGGGATCGTTTCATTGACACCAGCAGTAAATGGTCCAGGGTTAACAGCATTTGTAATTGCACTGGTAGATACATCGATAGAGTCTTTTATATTAGTATCTAGTTGCTGTTGAAGATTATTGGTACCGATATTTAATGTAACATTTTTTGTAGCAACTTCGGTTGGATTACCTGTCTCAAATACTCTGACAGTTGCGTTATATGAAGTTGCTGTGCTAGTTTGTAGCGCTTGAATTAACGGTTCTCCTGTTAATCCTGCAGCTTCACCATCTAAATCTACTTGATAAGTATAAGTACCATTTTGTAGATCAGCGACAGGGGGTAATGCAGTATTCATGCCAGTACCATTGTTTGACCAAGGTGCACCATCTGAAGATTTCAGCAATAATCTAGTCAACATACCATCGCCACCAAATTCTTCAAAAGGAATTGATGAATTTACTCCAGCAAGGAAAGGACCAGTGCCGTTTGAATATGCACTGTCAATTATAGTTTTTGGAACATATAGAGAGTCTTTAATATTATTATCAATCGCTTGTTGTACATCACCAGTTTCAATAGCAGTCACTACGGGTGCTGTCTCAGCGTTAGCAGATGATGAACTGTGGATTACCGCGAAACCACTTGTACCTAATACAGCTAATGAAATTAGTGAAATAGCGATTCTTTTTTGTTTTGTCTTTGATAAAGCCCTTGTTTGCTTATTTAACAAATTATATTTTTTCCCACTCATTTTTATTCCTCCAATATTTTCTTGACTTGAACAAATGCTATAAATCATCAGAATAATTCTTTGATAAATTATTCAATATGGTCTTAGGAGATGTCATTAGATTTATCCCCCGGCTTTTATTCTGCAAATTCCCCCCTATATGCAGATGATATTAAACTGAAGGTACTCTCATAGATAGAAAAATGTTTGGAAGTATAAGAAAAGAGATTTTAATATCTGATATTTTTGTTATTTAATTTTTTGAAATCTTTTTTGTATTTGCTTTATATAGAGTGGGATTTAAATATAATGTAATTTTAAGCGAGGTGAATCAATCTTTAATTCAGATGGAAAAAAGTGATTGTTATAGATGAAATAGGTTGTGTTAGAAATTTTTTATGTAAAAAGACCAAGACAGAGATGTCTTGGTCAGAGTTTTAATAGTTATAATAACCATTAAAAAAACTCGAAATTAATGCTGCAAAAAATAAGAAATAAAGGATTACTCCAGCGATTGCTATAATGAATTGCACTAAGCCAGCACGATTCCATGTTTTTTGAACTGCCAAAAAGGTTTCGACATCTTGATAATTCCCTTTTTGCCAAGCCCATTCATTCCCTTTAAACCCACAAACAAAGATCCAAACAATATTAAAGAGTGGAATTAAACAAAGTAATGGTAAATATGTTTGATTTCCGATTCCCCAAAAGATGTTGTACATAAAGGCGCCCCAATTCCAGCCTTTAATTTCTCTTGGAACAATTTTTGTTGAAATTTCATCCATTTTTCATTCCTCCTTTTCTGAAAATAATAGTACCATAACTTGACTTATTCAGCTAAAGATATTGTGAAGGAAAGTTTAAATGGTTTTAAGATTTGGATTTCTTAACAAAGCAAATGCTATACTAATGAAAATAATTGAAGAAGGAAGATTTATTTGCAAAATAAACCACGCGTTGTTGCAAGTCAGTGGCTGTCATTGTTTTTTAGTGTAGCGACAATTTTTTTAATTAGTAGTAGCTCTTTGATATATCGAATTTTTCCTGCGGATTGGACTATTTTAAACACCATACGCAATCAGAGTTATGGACAAATCGTTTTAATAGGCCTTTTGATTTTTATAGTTGTAGCCGTGTATCAATTTTCTCCCTTATCAATTTATTTTAAAAGAAAACAAATTGGAGGTAGAACAATAAACGATCCTGCAGAAATTGAATTTTTGTCAGTTGTCAATGGGGCTGTTTATCAGCGATTACTAAAACGTTATCCAAATGCCAAAAAGGCTAGGTTGTGGATAATCGATGAACGGGAAATTAATGCTTTTGCGTTAGGTTATCGAGATATTTGTTTGTATCGTGGTTTGTTGCAGTTGGTAGAGGTGGACCAATTAGAAGCAATTTTGGCGCATGAATATGCTCATTTGTACCATCGTGACACATTAGGATTGTTGTTAATTCGTACCAGTTATGTAGCTTCGGCATTTTTATTGTTGTATATATTCCATTGGCTCATTGTGATAGTATTTTTAATCGGTCTTATTTTTAGTTTGTTATCAATAGGTAGAAGGAAAAATTTATTCAAAACAATAAGTAATTTTACTAGGAATTTGTTTTATCGTTACTATAAATTAATTCACTTTTTAATGGCGCAAGTAAGTAAGCAGCAAGAATATCGTGCAGATGAAACAGCCTTATATCTAGGTTTTGCGCAAGGATTGGAAAATTTCTTTTATTTGCTGACTGAGATGACTTATCAATCTAACAACAACTTTTTAAAAATGTTACAGTCCAATCATCCTAGTATTAAAGCAAGATTAAAAAATATTCGAAAAAAGATGGAAAGGTGAAGTTATGTTCATTTAGTGAACATAGCTTTTTTTACTGTTTTTTTTGCGAGGTGTTATAATAAAAGAAAAGGAGATGATCAAAATGAAAACTAGCTATCGAAATATTTTAGTAGCTCTGGACGGATCAGAACAAGCCGATAATGCTTTGTTAGAGGCAGTTGAGACAGCCAAACGAAATGATACCAAATTGTACTTAGTTTCTGTCATTGATGATAGTAATTTGTTGATGAATACAGCTATTCCCGTAGATAAAGTTATCGAGGAAGAGAAAAGTTCTGTTAATGCTGAATTGACAAAAAAAATTAAAGAAATCGATTATCCTAAAGCAGAAATTCTGATTGCTGTTGGAAATCCTAAAAAATATTTAACTGTAGATTTACCAAAAAGTCTAAATATTGATCTTATTTTCTTAGGAGCAACTGGTAAAGGTAGAATTGAACGTATCTTGGTGGGTTCCGTAGCAAATTATGTTGTCAATCATGCGCCGTGTAATGTTATGGTGGTCAGAGACTAAGTATTTAAATTTACAGTAATGATGACGTTACCAAAAAGGAATATTCTTGCTTTTTTTCTAGATTTGAGGTGTTATTAGGATACCTTAAATATTTAGGAGCAAGTTTATGAATATAATGATTGCATTAATCCCTGCGATTAGCTGGGGGCTTCAACCTTTGTTTGCGAAGTGGCTAGGTGGGCGACTGAGTAACCAAATTTTGGGAGTAGGTATGGGTGCAATGATTGTTGGTAGCGGGGTATATTTATCTATTTCACCAGAAAAAATTAGTTTTGGATCTTTTATGCTGAGTCTTTTATCTGGTCTTTTTTTCTTAGTTGGACAACTAGGGCAATTAAGAGCTTTAAAAATGATTGGTGTTACACAGATGATGCTTATTTCAGTCGCATCGCAATTGATTATTTCTGATTTAAGCCAATTGATTTTTAACGGGTTTAATGGAGTATCTGGATTAATACTGGTTCTTGTGAGTATTTTGATGATTGGTGCTATTTTTATATTAGCATTTAGGGATCTGAAATCGACAAGAAATAAATTCTTGCAAGCTTTGGTTATCATATTTTTTTCTAGTTTTAGTTTCAATTTGTATTTTTCTATCAGTAATGTAATTAATACTGGAAACTTTTCATTTTACTTTCCACAGATGGTGGGTGTGTTTATAAGTGCCATCGTTTATGTGTTACTAACCAATCCGAAAAGCTTTGTCCAAAAGAAAAGTTGGTATAATGTGATTATTGGCTTGTTAATTAGTGTATCAACTATTGGCTATCTTTTTTTAGATAAACTTTATGATCAAAAGATTAATTACCTTATTTCAGCCGTCGCGGTTGTAATCACCATGATGGGTGGTATGATTGTTTTTCACGAAGTTGAGCAAAGAAGATTAAAGTATTTTCTTCTAAGCGGTGGTTTGTTTGCACTAGGAAGTATTTTGCTTAGTTTATATTAAAAAATGCGCAAAACTGTATAAACAGTTTTGCGCATTTTTTGTAGGTTCTAAAAGAAAATAAAGTATACATTAATAGCATAGTAAATCAATAAACCTAAAGCGATTAGCATGGAGAAAAACGTAATCCAGACAGTCGCTTTCTTTCTTTTCTTGGGTTTCTTTTTTCTACGAGCCCGTCTACTCATATCTGGATCAAAATCAGATGATGTTTCGATTTTTTTGGGATGCAATAATAAGATAGCCAATAAATCAAAAAAGAATAATGCTTGCAACATCGTGGTGATTAAAAAGATAAGTTGATCGCCACCTACAATGCGGTAAATCAGCATCAAAAACATTGCGATATCAAGAATTAATGTAAGTAATAACGCCATAAATAGACTCCTTTAAACATTTCTACCTTTCACAGTATAGCACAAAAAAATTATCTGTCTTGCTGACAAGTAAATTTTATTGTCATTTATCAAAAAAATAAAACTTTTTCGATTTAAGAAGGCTCAAAAATGTTTTATCGCTTCATTTAGTCTATAATTAAATTTAAGGAGGGGATAGTTGTGAAAGAAGAATATAAAAATATTTTAGTTGCCGTAGACGGCTCTGAACAATCAACAGAAGCGTTTAAAGAAACAATGGCTGTTGCCAAAAGAAATCAAGCGAAGGTGACAATCTTAGCGGTAGTAGATGTAAAATACGCTTTTGGCGATCCTGCTTTTGTAAATGATTCTTTAACCATTCATACGAATAATGCCGAAATTGAAATTGATAAATTAATTGCAGAGTATGAGCCAGCACAAATCGATTTTGAAAAAGTAGTCCTTTCAGGGAGTCCTAAAAGAAAAATTGTTGATTATGCAGAAGAAAATGAAATAGATTTAATTATGATAGGTGGAACCGGTACGGGTGCAATCGAACAAATGGTAATTGGCTCAACAACTTCATATGTTGTAAACCATGCACCATGTAACGTGATGGTAGTAAAAAATTAGAAGCCAAACAATTTGTTTAGCTTCTATAAAATTATTTTCCTGCACCTTGTTTTAAGGCTGCAAGAACAAGATTCCCATTTGAAAAACCTAATTGAATCGGAAGCTCTTCTTGTCGAATCATTAAGGTAAGTAAGATCCCATTGATTTTTTTCTTACCGCTAATTTCGGTGGCTTGGTGCAAATTATAACGATAACTTTTTTGTTTACTTAAAACATATAACGTATTTCCTGAAATACCATAAGCAGTCAAGCCTTCTTGTTTTTTTAGGCCGTAATATTTATGAAAACCGATGAAAGCAAAAGAAAAATCAACTTTGGGGAATTCATTTACGAATAAACTAAAAAGTGCAGTACCTTTTTCTTCATTCAGGTTATAGTTTACTTGGTATTTTTTGGTAAACTGGTAAAGTTGTTTGGCTGTATTCATTTAGCTCATCCTTTTTTATTTGTAATACTACAAGTATAGCAAAAAGATAGCGCCTTGCCAGTATGTTTTATTTAGAAAGAAATAATCATGAGAATTTGGTGGCAAAAAAAGACGATTTCTTTAAATAATAATCGTTCTTAAAAAAGCATAACATCAACTTGAAAGCAACTTTTTTATCAAAAAAAAGAATAAAAAAAAGATAAATCAATATAAATCCTGTGTTTTCGGTTGTAATGAATCTTGATGTCCGTTATAATTGCGAAAATACTTAACCAAAAGCTAGATAGTAGAAAATATCGATACTGGAGGATTTATTATGAATGAAGAAGAAATTGAATTAGGTAAAACATACCGTTGTCACCCTATTGGATTTATTGAAGATGTTGAAGGGGAAGTCGTTTCAAAAATGACAAACACTGCTGTTTTACGAATTGAAACTTGTAATCCAACAGATCAACTTCAATTGGAAGAAAAAGCTAAGATGGTGGTTGCTAGATATTCTAGCTTTATCTCATAAAAAGCAAAGGTGAGATTATTGAATTTTTTTACCATTTTACTATTAGTATTTACACTAGTATTGTATCTATACTTAATTGTAAACCGTCGGGCAATTATTATCCCGATAGCGTCATCAA
The DNA here is from genome assembly GCF_019218635.1 of Enterococcus alishanensis. Taxonomy (GTDB): domain Bacteria; phylum Bacillota; class Bacilli; order Lactobacillales; family Enterococcaceae; genus Enterococcus_A; species Enterococcus_A alishanensis. The sequence goes on from NZ_JAHUZB010000002.1 coordinate 380,816, forward strand.
AAAAAAGATACGTGATATATCCATTTTTGATGGGTGTAGTTATCTGGGTGGCTGTAACCCAAGCAATAGATGTAGACCAGCGAATTAGAACTATTTTAGCTGGCTTAATCCTTTTAAGCTTTGTTTTAGATAAAAAGGGCCTAACAGAAGATCGATTGATTTTAAATAGTTTAGACTTGAAAGGAATTCCATTAATAGAGATTGATAGAGTGGTTTTAATGGAAGATGAACTAACTCAACTTGTCAAGGTTAACTATTTTAGAAAAGATCGTCGCGGACCAGTCCTTTTGTTTGATGAAACTATTACTGAATTGGCTATCTTTTTTTCTACACATCTAAAAGAAGGTAGTAAATTAGAAATTGTAACTACGGAAGATTGACTTTTTGGTTAATCTTCTTTTTTTGTTATACTAATTATTAAAGGAGATGATTGTGTGAAGAAAATTTTTTGGAGTTGTTTTGCGTTGAGTGCTTTTATTGGTATCGCAGGATTTGCTCAAGAAAATCAAGCATCCACGTTATATCGTTTATACAATACCAATAGTTCTGAACATTTTTATACGATTCATAATGAGGAAAAGACAAACTTAATGCGTTCAGGTTGGCGTTATGAAGGAACTGGCTGGCAAACTACCGACACAGGACAATCCGTTTATCGGTTGTATAATGAAAATGCTGGCGACCATCATTACACTTTATCAGAGACAGAAAAAAATGATTTGATCAGCAAAGGTTGGAAGGATGAAGGAATTTCTTGGTATACACCAGAATCTGGAATCAATGTTTATCGTTTGTATAATAAAAATGCAAAAGCTGGGGCTCATCATTACACAACTAGTGTGACTGAGCGAGATAATTTAATCCATGCTGGCTGGCAAAATGAAGGAGTTTCTTGGAAAGCAACCGGTGAAGGAACGACAGTTAGTGATAGTGCATCATTAAATGCACCATACATTAATCAAAACTCAGCAGGATATCCAATGGGTTGTGAAGCAGCAGCACTTTTGCAGGCGCTTCAAACAAAGGGACAAGCAAATAATTACAACTTGAGAAGCTTCATTGATGAGATGCCTCTAGCAGCAAATGGAAATCCCAACGATGGTTTTGGTGGTAGACCAGATCAAATTTTAAATGGTACATATCAATCAATCTATCCAAAACCACTAGCCACTTGGGGAAGTCGTTACGGTAATGTTGAAAATATTTCTGACTATTCACCAGAAGAATTAAAAGAAGAATTACGTGGAGGAAATCCTGTGGTAGTTTTTGTCACTTTGGATTTTGCAGATCCTCGTTATGGCAATTATTGGTGGGGAACTGGAATTAATAATGCTCATGTAATGACCTTAGATGGCTTTGATAATCATACCAATCGTTACCATGTATCAGATCCGAATGCTGGTCAATACTGGGTGGAAGGTCATGCTTTTGAAGCAAGTTACAATTTGACTCGCTATGCGGTAGTAGTAAGATAAAAAAGTCATGAAGTAAATTTTCTTTTACTTCATGACTATATTTTTATTTAATGACTTTAAACCGATCTTCATCGTTCATAAATTCTTTTTCTCCAGCTTCTGCTTCTTTTGAACCAAAAACTAATTGGCCGCGTAATTCCCAGTTTGCCGGAATATTCCAAGTGCTTGTAACTTCTGCATCAATCAATGGGTTGTAATGTTGTAAGTTTGCACCAAGACCTTCTGCCGCTAGTGCAGTCCAGGTATTTGCTTGAGCGATACCATTAGATTGTTCTGCCCAGATAGGGAAGTTATTCGCATAAAGTTCGAATTGTTCTTGTAAGTTTTTAACAGTATCTTTTTCTTTAAAGAATAATACTGTGCCATAAGCGTTCTTAAAGCCCGCTAATTTTTCTTGTGTATTTGAAAATGCTTCTGCTGGTGTAACTGGTTTTAAAGCAGCTTCTACGATTTTCCATAATTTTTCATGAGCACCATCAAACAAAATAACTGCTCTTGTAGTTTGTGCGTTAAAGTCAGTGGGACTTAGTTTAACAGCTTCCTTGATCGTAGTTGAAATCTCTTCTTGTGATAAGTTAACGTTGCGTCCTAAAGCATAGATAGAACGACGATTTTTTAAGGCATCTAAAAATTGTGACATGTGAATTTCCTCATTTCTTTCTATTAATTACAAAACTCAATATATCATCTTACATTTAGTAAGTAAAAGAATATGCTTATCGATTTAATTCGAAAAATTTGTTAAATAGAGTTTGAAATAAGTCTATTTTTTAATGACTATGTTAAACTGTTATTATTGAATAATTGGAGGATGTTACATGAAGCTAAAAGAAGTGGTAAAAACTATTATATATTTTGTCATTTTGGCAGCTGTACTTTTTGGTTTGCGGCAATTTGTTTTTACCCCGGTGGTTGTAAAAGGAGATTCAATGGATCCAACCTTGATTGATGGAGAACGAGTTATTGCTTTAAAAAATACAGATGTGAAACGGTATGACATCGTTACTTTTCCAGCTCCAGACGAACCGGGAAAGAATTATATTAAGCGTGTGATTGGTTTGCCAGGGGATACTGTTGAGTATCGAGATGATCAATTATATATAAACGGTAAGAAATACAGTGAACCTTATTTAGATGAATATAAGAGTGAATTAACTGATGGAGAACCTTTGACTTATGATTTTACTTTAAAAGATTTATTTGGCTCTGATAAAGTGCCAGAAGGCAAATTATTTGTTTTGGGTGACAATCGACGTATTTCAAAAGATGGTCGTATTATTGGTTATATCGATGAAGACGATATTATGGCTGATGTGAAATTTGTTTTCTGGCCGATTAACAGAATCGGAACTATTGACTAGCAGATGTTTGCTAGTCTTTTTTTTTTATTGTTATAATGTAAAAAGAAGAGGTGAAAAAATGAGTTTACAATTTCTTAGAAGCGTTGGACAAAGTGATGCTGATCAAAAAATGGTCGAAGTTGCTGAAAGTTGGTTAAGTAATCATCAAACAGGCCGCGTTTTTTTTATTGTACCCAATTATAATAAATTCGAAAAAGAAATCCATTTGTTGCGTTTGATGAAAGAAGCACAACAGACAAGAACTTTTAGCTCGATTAATCGACAAGTATTTAGTTTTAACCGTTTAGCTTGGTTCTTTTTACAAAAAGATGGGAAAATCCCTGGTAATCAGTTGTCAGATGCTGGTAATGCAATGGTTTTAAGAAAAGTCCTAAAAGAAAAAGAAATGGACTTAGTCATCTTTAGAGGTGAAATTAATAAATCAGGTTTTATTGAAGAAGTCATGAAATTCTATCAAGAAATGCAAATAGGAAATCTGACTGTCGATGATTTATTCTTGTTAGCTGAAAATAAAACGATTGATATTGGCTTAAAAATGCAAGATTTACAAACTATTTTATCTGCTTATGAAAAAGAGCTTGCTCAATATCAAGTCGAAAATAACGACCCATTGCAATTATTAAGTGAATATTTATCAGATAATAAACGCGTGGACGATTTGTTCATTGTCAGCGGTTTTACCAGCTTTACTGGAAAAGAAATGCAAGTATTAACAACATTAATGGCTCAAAGTCAACTTTTAGTAGCTTTAGAAGTAGATCAATCTTATGTTGACCAATTACCTAATCCATTAGAATTATTTTCAGTAACTGGCAAAACTTATTATCAGTTGGTTCAAGCTGCACGTAGTGAAAAGATCCCAATCCAGCTTGATTTAATTGCTGTCAATAAAAAAAATGTATTTAATCAGATTGGTGAATTTTGGCGCACACAAAAGCCGCAAAAATTGCAAGCATCAGCAGCAATTCAAATTTGGCAGACTACTACATTAGCTGAAGAAGTCAGACGAGTGGGTAATGAAATTAGACAGCTAGTAATTAAACAAGGATATCGTTATCAAGATATTCAAGTTTTAGTTCGCAATGATGATCGCTATCGCAGTGTTGTTGCAACAATTTTTAACCAATTGGCGATCCCTTATTATTTAGATGAAAAACAAAAAATGGCTGAACATCCTTTATTGGACTTTTTACAAGCCTTATTTTTAATTGATCAATACAATTACCAAATTACAGATGTCATTCGTTTGTTAAGGACAGAGTTATTTGTTCCTTTTGAATGGGCTACCAATACTTGGAAGCTAGAACAAAAAATCTTGCGAGAAAAAATTGATCAGACTGAAAATGTTGCTTTGGCTTACAATTTCAAAGGCTTCTATTGGACGAGAGAAAAAGACTGGAAATTTGTGGACTATGATTTTGAATCTGGCGAATATCATGCAAATGAAACTATAGAAAATGACAGTAATTTAGTACGTCGAATGGTTCAAGAATACTTACCTCCATTTTTTGAAGAAATAAAGAAAGCGGAAAATGGTCGTACAGCAGCAAGTATTTTTTATCATTTTTTAGATCGAGTAGGTGTGAAGCAACAATTGTTACATTGGCGTGATCAAGAAGTTGAACGAGGATTCTTGGAAAAGGCTCGTAATCATGAACAGACGTGGCAAGCTTTATTAGATTTGTTAGATGAGTATGTATTGATTTATGGCGATGAAATTTTTGACTGGGATATTTTTCAAGAAATATTTGTCGCTGGATTAGTTAATTTAGATTACGGAAAAATTCCGACAACGATAGATCAAGTTCAAATTAATCGTTTGGATATTCGCGGTAAACAAACTAAGGTGACCTTTGCGTTGGGTTTAAATGATCATGATTTTCCTGCGCGCTTTGATGATACAGGTTTATTGACTGCCGATGAAAGAGAAGTTTTCAGTCAGGAATTACCAGAGGATAAGTTCTTACCAGAAGCCAATAGCCAAAAAATCATGAGTGAACCATACGTTGCCTATGGTGTTTTTTTATCAGCATCAGAAAAATTGTTTTTAAGTTACGCTACTATTGTAGAGGAAAGTAGTTATGGGATTTCTCCGTTTTTGAAAAGACTGAATGTAGGTTTAGCTATTCCTATTTATTCATTTGAAAATTTGAATTTAACAACAAATCCGGCTGAGTATGTCGGTACGTTTCGGACTATGATTAGTGATGTAATAAATTTGAATCGTCAGAGTAAAGACCAACAATATCCATTATCGGCAGCATGGGCCAAGCTTAGTCAAAATTTGAAAAAAAATGCTGAAGTGGGCGATTTGGCTGGGAAAGTTTTTGCTAGTTTAACTGATTCAAATGTTCCCTTTGACTTGGGACCAGATATTGCTGGAAAGCTTTACGGAAAAGAATTGTATGCCTCAGTTTCACGAATTGAGAATTTTTATAGTTGTCAGTTTAAATATTTTGCAAATTATGGACTTAAGCTAAAAGAGCGTTCATTATACGAATTGACACAAGCAGGAAAAGGCGACTTTTATCATGAAGCCTTAGATATTTTCTTTAAAAAATTAAATGAGAGTGATTTAAATTTAGCAAAAATTAGTGATGAACAACGGCAAAAACTTGCTGATGAAGTATTAGCTGAAGTTTTTGGTAAGGTAAAATTTGAAATTTTAAGCAGTTCTCCAAGGATGAACTATATTCGTTATCAATTGGCGAAAACGATTGAAAAGGTTAGCTGGGGCTTAATGCAACAAAGTAAACGGACAAATTACCAAACAGAAAAAACAGAGGTAATTTTTGGATCGCTTGCTGGTCAAAAAGGTATTAAGGGATTAGATTTGCCTTTAGTAAATGGCGGAGCATTACATCTGCGAGGGAAAATTGACCGAATTGATACTGTGACAAATCAAGAAAATCAATGGTTTAGCGTAGTGGATTACAAATCTAGTCAACAAAGATTTAAGTTAACGGATGCCTATTATGGATTAGCATTGCAGCTAATCACCTATTTAGATGTAGCAATTACTGATTTTTCTGAAGGTAATAATAAAACAGTTAAACCAGGAGGTGCCTATTATTTCCACGTTCAAAATCCTACGATTAAACCGACAGATAATGTATCAGAGGAGACTTTAAAAGAATTTAAATATAATGGTCTGTTTGTTAAAGATGAAGCACTTTTTAAAGAGATGGATAAAGAATTGGCAGAAGGTGAGAAGTCTTCTCTATTTCCACTGGAAATGACAAAAAAAGGAGCTTACTCAATTGGTCGCAATCAGCAAACTTTCTATGATATAAACGAAATTGATTTGTTGAGAGACTATAATAAACAAAATTTAAAACAAGCGGGTGATCAAATTGTTTCTGGAGAATTGAAATTGAATCCGACTTTGGATAATGAGAAAAAAAGGGCTTGTGAATTTTGTCCATTCCAAAGTGTGTGTAAATTTGACGTCATGATGCCAGATAATCAGTATCACCGCTTTGAAAGAATGAAGCGGGAGGAAATTTTAGATCGGATGCGAAAAGACCTGGGAAATACGGAGGAAGAAGGCAATGAGTAGAAAAATACCTATTCCTGAACGAACAGCCGATGTGATGTTTACGGAGCAGCAATGGCAGGCAATTTATGATCAAGGAGACAATATTTTAGTTTCTGCTTCAGCTGGTTCAGGTAAAACAGCTGTTTTGGTCCGCCGTGTGATTGAAAAGATTCGTCAGCAAAATTTTTCAGTCGATGATTTGCTAGTTGTGACTTTTACTGAAGCTGCAGCTGCTGAGATGAAGGAACGCATCCAGCAAGCGATTCAACAGGCGGCTGAAGAGGCGAAAACTTCTGAAGAAAGAAATTATTTCAACCATCAATTAAGTAAGTTACCGATGGCTAATATCTCCACCTTACATGCCTTTTGTGCAAAAGTGATTCAACGATTTTTTTATTTAATTGATTTAGATCCAAATTATCGTATGTTAACGGATGAAACAGAAACAATCTTGCTGAAAGAAGAAGTATGGGATAGTATCCGTGAGCTAAATTATGAAAAAAAGGAAGTCGAATTTTATCGCTTGACTGAAAATTTTTCTAGTGATCGAGATGATCGTGGTTTAGAAAATTTAATTTTTTCCATGTACAATTTTGCTCGGTCCAACTCTGAACCGGAAAAATGGCTAGACTCGCTGTTAGAAAATTATCAGTTTGATGGAGAATTTGCTCACTCCAAAATTTTTACCGAGCAATTGCGACCTATGATTGTAACAGAATTAGATCGTGTGATTGAAAACTATCAATTGATGATTCAACGGTCGCAAGCGATAGGTGGTTTAACCTTAATTATTGAATTAGCAGAAGATGAACTAAATCATGTATTAACGGTTAAAGAAGCTTTATTAAAAGGGGACTTGGCAATTGCTTATCAAGTGATACAAGCAACTACCTTTAAGACATTTCCATCTACAAAGAAAGAAATAAAGGCTGTAAAAGAGGCCTATCCTGAAGAATTTGCGGAAATTCAAAATTTACGAAATTTGAATAAAGATCAGTTGCAAAAAAACATCCTACCGAATTATTTTTCTGAACCTTTTGAAATACAAGGTGAAATCTTAAAAGAATCGGAAAAATTAGTCAGTGGCTTAATCGAAGTAGAAAAAGCTTTTATCCAACAATTCTCAGAGAGAAAAATGAGTAAGAACTTGTTAGATTTCAACGACTTAGAACATTTTGCTTTGAAAATTTTAGAAACTGAAATTGACGGAGCCTATCCTGCTAAAAATTATTATCGGACTCAATTTAAAGAGGTTTTAGTTGATGAATATCAAGATATCAATCAACTTCAAGAAACAATTTTACAAGCAGTTAGCCAAGAGCATCCAGGAAATATGTTCATGGTTGGGGATGTAAAACAATCAATTTATGGTTTCCGTTTAGCTGATCCGACATTGTTTATTGAAAAATATGAAAGCTACCAAAACGATGTTGATTTTGATGGTAACCGAAAGATTATTTTGCCAGATAATTTCCGCTCTCGTAAAGAAGTATTGGATTTTACCAATTTGATTTTTAAACAAATTATGGATAAAGAGCTGGGCCAGATTGAATATGGTTCTCAAGAAGAACTGATTGCAGGATCCAAGGCTTTTCCTGAGTCGGATCATTTTTCAGCAGAGCTTTTAATTGCAGAACAAAAAGTCGAGGAAGATGACTTGATCGATGAGAGTGCGACTGCGGAAATCTATTTAGTTGCGAATAAAATTCGTGAAATGAAAGATCAAAAATTCCAAATTTTTGATAAAAAAATGGGTATTGATCGTGCTTTAGATTATCGGGATATTGTTTTATTGACGCCAACCCGAAAAAATCATCTAACTATTATTGACGTCTTTAAGAAAATGGGGATTCCGTTAAATGTAAATGATGCCCAAAACTATTTTCAAACAACCGAACTAAGAATTATTGTTGCATTAATGCAGATTATTGACAATCCTTTTCAAGATATTCCATTAGCTGCAGTTTTGCGGTCACCAATTACTGATTTGGATGATCAAGAGTTAGCAACGATTCGGTTAAAAATGGTCGAAGGAGATTTCTTTACGGCAATTAAAAACTATCAAGTCACTGAAGAAGATAAAATCAGTCAAAAGCTTGCTATTTTTCTGAACCAATTGGATAATTGGCGGGAACTATCTCATCGTACGTCGATGGTAGATCTTTTATTGAATATTTATCAAGAAACAGCTTATTTAGATTATGTTTTAGGAATGCCGGCTGGTCAGCAACGACATGCAAATTTATTGGCATTAGTAGAACGCGCGAAGGATTATGAGAAGAGCAGTTATCGAGGCTTGTATCAGTTTATTCGATTCATTGAAAAAATGCAGGAGAAGTCAAAAGATTTGGCTGAACCGCCTGCAACAGAAACTGGGGATGCAGTGACAGTAATGACAATTCATGCCAGTAAAGGCTTGGAGTTTCCGGTAGTATTCTTATTAAATAGTAGTCGAAAAGCTAATTTAAGTGATTTACGAAATAAATATATATTTGACGAGCATGCCGGTATTGGCATAAAGTATTTAGATCCTTTTACAAGGGTAAACTATATAACAATTGCCTTTAAATTAATTGCCAAGAAAAAAAATAATAAATTATTGTCTGAAGAAATGCGAAAACTGTATGTAGCTTTGACGAGAGCTGAGCAAAAATTGTTCATTGTTGGTTCCTATGACAGTCAAGAAGCGGCATTAAAAAAATGGCAATTGGCAGCAACGAATGAAGACATTATTTTAGACACCGCAATTCGTAATGGTCAAGGGGTCTTTTTAGATTGGATTGGGCAAAGTTTATTCCGTCATGCAACGATGGAAAATTATCAACAACAATATCCGATAAACCAAAAAAATTCACTTTACCATCATCCTGCAAAGTTTAAAATTACTTTTGCTAATGCTCAAGAAATTGCTCAGACAGCAAATAGTTATCAGCCTGTTTTTACAAAAGTTAAAGCAGATGATCAAGAAATTGATGTTAGCCAGATTTTACAACAAGCCGGCTATCAATATATTTTTCCTGAAGCAACGAAAACTACTAATTATCAGTCAGTTTCCGAAATAAAACGATTATACGATGACCCTGATAATCGAGAAGTATTAGATATTTCTGACAATCAAAATTTGAATCAAAATCGTTATCGCTTTACCGAGAACCAACTACCGGAGCCGCGATTTTTAGTCCAAACAGATGAAATTAGTTCGGCTGAAATCGGTACGGCAACACATTTGGTGATGCAATTGATCGATGTATCCACACAACCAACTGAAAAAAGTGTTCGGGTATTAATCGAATCATTGATTGCGCAAAAAAGTTTAAGCCAAGAATTAGCTGACAGCCTTTCAATAGAAAATATTTTAACTTTTTTTGAAACTGATTTAGGGAAAAAACTGTTGGCTACACCAGATTTACTTCATCGAGAAGAACCCTTTGCAATGTTGTTATCAGCAGATGAAATTTTTAAAGATTATCGAAATAACGACGAAATCTTAATTCACGGGATCATTGATGGCTATTTGGAATATCCAAATGAGATTATTTTATACGATTTTAAGACAGATTATTATAGTGAAAGTCGTGAACAAGAATTAATCAATCGCTATAAAGGGCAATTAACTTTGTACAAAGAAGCATTAGAAAAAGCCAAGCAAAAAAAGGTTAGTGAAATCAATTTAGTTTTTTTAAGAGGAAATAAAATCATTAACTTATTATGAAAAATAGAATTCTAAGCAACTTATACTTATTATTTGTAAGTGATGTGCTATAATTCGTACATCGAGGTGAGAAAGATGGCGGAATTACAAATGACTGAGTTCACACTTTGTCCGACATTTGAAAAGTGTTTTCAAATTTTAGGTAAAAAGTGGAACGGTCTAATCATTGATGTGTTATTAGAAGAAGGACCACAACGTTTTGTTGATTTAGCTGCCAAAATTCCAGAAGTAAGCGACCGAGTTTTAACGGAACGTTTAAAAGAATTAGAGGCGCAAGGAATTGTTGGCCGTGTGATTTCCTGTGAAGGTCAGAAGCGGATGGATTATTGTTTGACTCAAAAAGGATTGTCGTTAGAAAAAGTAATGTCAGAAGTTCATTCATGGGGTGAAACTTGGATGGCTTAAAGAACTTGCGTAAAAGGTTAATTTCTTGTAATATAAGATTTAATCGAATACGAAAAAGCGTTGATGGAAAAGAGTAGTTTTTTTAAAACTTTTCAGGGAGTATCTGCCGTAGACTGGAAGCAGATTAAGTCAAAGAAAAATGAAGTTCACTTCTGGAGCTTGTCTTTAAGACCGGCAAATTGCCGTTAGAATAAGTAAGAGCGCCAATAGGCGAATTAGGATGGTAACGCGAGACCTCGTTCCTTTAAAAGGAAAACGAGGTCTTTTTTTTGTGGAAAGGAAGAAGAAAATGGATTTACAAACGCAGTTAGAAGATTTAAAAACAGCCACACTTGAAAAAATTTCTGCTACTAAAGAGTTAGCTGAAGTTGAAAAAATTCGTGTGGAAACTTTAGGGAAAAAAGGACCAATCACTGAAGTATTACGAGGAATGAAAGATTTATCAGCGGAAGAACGTCCGAAAGTTGGCGCTTTTGCCAATCAGATTCGTGATTTATTAACAGAAGCAATCGAAGAAAAGAAAACTGTTTTAAATCAAGTCGCTTTAGAGGCGGCTTTAGCTAAAGAGACTATTGACGTAACTTTACCTGGAAAACAAATTTCTCAAGGGAGTCGCCACGTATTAACACAAATCATGGAAGAAATTGAGGATACTTTTGTAGGAATGGGTTATCAAATTATTGAAGGTAATGAAGTTGAAACCGATCATTATAATTTTGAACGGATGAATCTACCTAAAGATCATCCTGCCCGTGACATGCAAGATACCTTCTATTTATCGGATGATTTATTGTTACGGACCCATACTTCACCAGTTCAAGCACGAACAATGGAAGATCATGACTTTTCAAAAGGTGCCTTAAGAATGATTTCGCCGGGGAAAGTTTTCCGCAGAGATACTGATGATGCCACTCACAGCCACCAATTTCATCAAATTGAAGGATTAGTGATTGATAAAGGTATTACTATGGCAGATTTAAAAGGTACATTAGAAACTATGTTGAAAACATTATTTGGTGAAGATCGTAATGTGCGTTTACGTCCAAGTTATTTTCCTTTTACAGAACCTTCAGTTGAGGTAGATGTGAGCTGTTTTAAATGCGGTGGTAAAGGTTGTAATGTTTGTAAATATACTGGTTGGATTGAAATTTTGGGGGCGGGCATGGTTCATCCAAATGTTTTGGAAATGTCAGGTATTGACCCAACAATTTATTCTGGTTTTGCTTTTGGTTTAGGACCAGATCGTATTGCTATGTTGCGCTATGGCGTCAATGATATTCGAAATTTCTATCTCAACGATGTTCGCTTCTTAGAACAATTTAAGGGGGAGTAAGCAATAATGTTAGTTTCTTATAAATGGTTAAATGAATACGTAAATATTAAAGATATTAACCCAAAAGATTTAGCTGATCACTTGTCTTTAACAGGAATTGAAGTAGAGGGATTACATCAACCTGAAACTGGTTTGAAAAAAATTGTGGTAGGGGATGTTAAAGAATGTATTCCTCATCCTGATTCTGATCACTTATCGATTTGCCAAGTGGATATTGGTGAAGCAGAATTGTCTCAAATTGTCTGCGGTGCACCGAATATTAAAGCCGGAGTCAAAGTGATTGTTGCTTTACCAGGTTCAAGAATTACTGGCAATGTTAAAATTAAAAAAGGTAAAATGCGTGGTCAAGTTTCAAATGGGATGATTTGTTCTTTACAAGAAGTTGGTTACAGCGAATCAGTAATTCCTAAAGAATTTGCTGACGGGATTTATTTTTTACCTGCTGAAGCAGTTGTTGGCGAACCAGTTTTTCCTTATTTAGAAATGGATGACACAATTATTGATCTTTCCATCACACCAAATCGGGCAGATGCCTTAAGTATTCGTGGTGTTGCTCATGAAGTTGCAGCAATTTACAACAAAAAAGCTGTTTTTCCAGAGGTAAAATTAGTTGAAGGCGAACAAGCAACCAGTGAAAAAATTAAAGTAACGGTGACTGATCAAGCAGATGCACCTCATTATGAAATTCGTGTAATCGAAAATGTAAAAATTGGCCCAAGTCCACAATGGTTGCAAAACCGTTTAATGAACGAAGGTATTCGTCCGATTTCAAATGTGGTAGATATTACCAACTATATTTTACTATTATTTGGTCAACCTTTACATGCATTTGATTATGATAAATTAGGCAGTCAAGAAATTTTGGTGCGCCGAGCAGAGCAAGATGAGCTGTTAACAACTTTAGATGGTGTGGAAAGAAAACTTTCACCAAATAATATTGTCATTACTAATGGACAACAACCTGTAGCATTAGCTGGTGTGATGGGAGGATTAGATTCTGAAATCACTAATACAACAACGACAGTAGCTTTAGAATCCGCGATGTTTGATAGCACTTCAATTCGCCGGACCTCACAAACATATAATTTACGCAGTGAATCTTCAATGCGTTTTGAAAAAGGGATCAATCAAGCAGAAATTTCTTTAGCAGGCGAAGTCGCTGCTCAAATGATGGTAGATTTGGCTGGCGGAACTATTTTAAAAGGTTCTGTTAAAGGCAGTCAGGTACATCCTGAAAATATTGAAGTGACAACAACTTTGAAACATATTAATCAATTTTTAGGGACAGAATTAACACAAGCTCAAGTCAATCAAGTTTTCACTGCGTTAGATTTTTCTTATGAAGAATTAGGTGAAACAATTGCTGTGAGTGTGCCTCCACGCCGTTGGGATATTAAAATTGAAGCGGATTTAATGGAAGAAGTTGCTCGTATTTACGGTTACAATAATATTCCGTCAACATTACCTAGTGGTCAGACAGTAGCTGGCTTTTTAACTCATGAACAAAAGTTGACTAGAAAAGTTCGTGGTATTTTAGAAGGTAGTGGCTTATCAGAAGCGATTAGTTATGCTTTAACGACTGCTGAAAAAGCACAACAATTTATGCTCAGAAAGAGTAAAGTGACTGAATTAGCATTTCCAATGAGTGAAGAACGGTCTACTTTACGGATGAATTTAATTAGTGGATTATTGGAAGATTTAGCTTACAATACTGCTCGAAAAAGTAAAGATCTGGCTTTTTATGAATTTGGACGGGTCTTTTATCAAGACAATGACCCCAAAAAAGATTTACCAAAAGAAGAAAAGCATCTAGCCTTTGCTATTACAGGTGATAAAATAGAAAAATCTTGGCAAGAAACAGCAGAATCAGTTGATTTTTATCAAATCAAAGGATTATTAGAAAATCTAGTAAAAGCATTAAACTTAAAAAATCGCATTAGCTATCAAGCAACCAGTGATTTAAAAGAAATGCATCCTGGTCAAACTGCATTGATTTATTTAGATGATCAAAAAATTGGTTTGATTGGTCAAGTTCATCCTAGTTTAGCTAAAGCCCATGATTTAAAAGCAACTTTTGTGATGGAACTGAATTTTGAAGCTTTAGTTGAGGTAGAAAAACCAGCTCTAGTTTATCAGACTGTTTCAAAATATCCTGCAGTAAGCCGTGACATTGCTATGCTAGTGGATGAAACTGTTTCAAATGGAGACATTGTTGCTGCTATTCGAGAATCTGCTAATCGTTTCTTGACGGATATTAAAATATTTGATGTTTATCAAGGAGAAAATATTGAGGCAGGTAAAAAATCGGTGGCCTACAGTTTAACTTATGTAAATGCTGAAGCAACGCTGACAGATGAAGAAATTAATAGTTTTATGGTGAGAATTGAAAAAACTTTAACAGATAAATTTGCGGTAGTCATTCGCTAAATAAAAAAACGTTGTCTTAGCAGACAACGTTTTTTAATAAGCACGATGCAATAAATCAACAGTAATACTTTTCAAAGTTTCTTTGGAAGCCGATTCTGGCAGTAAATCAATTTCTCGAATAGCTTTTTCAGTTAACTTTTCGGCAAAAATCAAGGCATCTTCTAAGCCACCAGTTTCAGCGACTAACTCAGCTAATTCAGTTCGTTCTTTAATAGATAGATTTTCAGGATGGATTAAATAAGGATTTATTTTTTCCGGTGAATTATTTTTGGCTGCTAACAAAGGGTAGGTATAAATCCCTTGAACAACATCAGTCAAAATTGGTTTTTCATCACTTCCTAAATCCAATGAAAAGTTTAAAATATCATCATAGACTTGGAAGGCTAAGCCAATCGCTTTGCCAATTCTTTTAGCTCGTGCTTGAGTGACAAGATCAGCACCACCAAAATAAGTACCTTCCCAACAGCTTAAACTGATGAGTTCGGCAGTTTTTCCATTGATGCTTTTTAAATACTGCCAAATACTTTGATCTTTTTGATAAGTTAATGACATTTGATGGAGTTCACCCTGTAAAATTTTTTTCATTGATTTGGCATTTTTCATTAGAAATGGGGTGCCTGTCATTGTTTCCGCCAATAGTTCAAAGTAAATTGTATAGATAAAATCTCCCGTGTAAACTGCGATATCTTTGCCAAATTGTGATTGGATCGTTGGCAGCGCACGACGAGTAGGAGAATCATCAATGATATCATCGTGAACTAAAGTAGCTGAGTGTAATAACTCTAACGAAGCAGCAATTTTTACGAATTTTTCATCAGAAACTTCTCCATGAGCAATTTCTGCAAATAAAAAGAAGAGCGCTGGTCGAATTAATTTTCCGCCTTTTGTACTAAAAGCTTGAATAGCACCTTCTATTTCTTTATTTTGAATTACTAATCTTTCAGCCATTAAATCTTGAACTAAGGTAAGTTTTTGCTGGAGATTAGGATAATCTTTCCAATAATCTAACATGTTTACTCCTTTTTCTTTTAGACTCGTTTTTCATTTTAGCTTATCTCAAAGAGAAAAACTACTAGAACCATCTGGATTAGATTAAGTTTTAATTGAAATATGGTAAGTTTTCAGAAAATATTAACTTTTGACCAGCTTTTTGGAGCATAGTTTTTGAAGAAATTGACAAAAACAGGCATAATGTAGAAGAAAGTTTGATAGGAAGAAGGAAGAAATGAGTTTAGCCGTTTTTTTGGAATTAGTCGAAATTAAAGCAAAAACAGCAAGTGTAATGCCTTTTTTTATTGGGATTTGTTTTAGCTGGTATAATTATCGATCACTTCATTTAGGTTTGGTACTTTTATTTTTTATTTCGATGTTTGTTTTTAACATGGCCGTTGACATCTTAGACAACTATAATGATTATCATCACGCCAGTGAAATTCATGACTATCGAGAGAAGACAAATATCATTGGTCGAGAAAAATTAAATGTGCGTCTGGTATTTTGGATGATGATTGCAATGATTATATTTTCTGCGTTATTAGGAATAGTGATTGCAATGATTGTTGGCTGGCCCTTTTTATTAATGGGTGTCTTTTGTTATTTTGTTGGTGTTTTTTATTCCTCAGGTCCACGACCTTTATCAAGCTTGCCACTCGGTGAGTTTTTTTCTGGGTTTACTATGGGCTTTATGATTAGTTTGCTTTGTGTTTATTTAAACACATATCAAATATTCCAATGGAATATTGTGACATTGGCGAGTATTTTTCTGATTTCTCTACCGAATACGTTGTGGATTGCAAATCTAATGTTAGCCAATAATATTTGTGATTTGGAAGAGGATGAAAATAATAATCGTTTTACACTCGTTCATTATTTAGGAAAACCAAGGGCAATTCAACTTTTTACTTGGATGAATGTGATTGCTTTCTTAAGTATCGTTTTAGCAGTCGTTTTTCAAATTGCACCATGGACATTTTTGCTAACTTTTTTAATTTTGCCATTTGTGTATAAACAGGTCGCATTATTTCGGAAAAAACAAATTAAAACAGAAACCTTTATTTGTGCCATTCGCATCCTAGCAGTTGGTGCTTTGGCTCAGGTTGTAACTTTCGCAATTATTTTTATTTAATCTTATAGGAGGTCTTTAAATTGAAAGAAATCGTTATTTTAGGAGCAGGATACGCTGGCTTAAGCGCACTGCATGTATTACAAAAATCTTCAGCAGATATTCATATTACTTTGGTGGATCGCAATGACTACCACTATGAATCAACCGCTTTGCACGAGGTAGCTGCAGGGACACAATCAGGAGAAAAAATTAGTTATCCAATCATGGATGTGGTGAACCCTAAAAAAACAACTTTCCTTCAAAAGACAGTCGAAAAAATCAATGCTGATGAACAATCCGTTTTGTTAACAGATGGTCAAAGCTTGAATTATGATTATCTGATTGTCGGTTTAGGTTTTCAATCTGAAACATTTGGTATTCCTGGTGCGGATGTGAATGCATTAGAAATGGTGGATGTAAAAACAGCTGCTAAAGTTTATGAACATATTGAAGCACAATTAAAAGAATATAAAACAAGTAAAGATGAAGCAAGTTTACGCATTGTTGTTTGTGGCGCCGGTTTTACTGGAATTGAATTAGTTGGTTCACTAGTTGAAAATACGAAACATTTCGCTGAGATTGCTGGTGTTAAACCAGAACAAATCGAAATTTATAATGTTGAAGCAGCTGATAAAATTTTACCAATGTTTAGTGACAAATTAGGTCAATATGCAATTAACCATTTTAAAAAATGGGGCGTAAAACTAATGACCGGTAAAATGATTAAAGAAGTAAGACCAAATGAAGTCGTCTATCAAAATGGTAAAGATGGTGATTTAGAATCTCTTCATGCCAAAACAATCATTTGGACAACAGGTGTAAGTGGTAATAAAATTGTCGGAGAATCTGGTTTTGAAGAACGACGTGGACGAGTTATGGTAAAACCAAACTTAACCGATCCAACCTATGACAACGTCTATATTCTTGGAGATGTAGCGGCTGTAATGGATCCAGCTAGTAATCGTCCATATCCAACAACAGCGCAAATAGCTTTGAAGATGGGGCATTATGCCGGAAAAGACATATTAAATCAAATGAGCGGAAAAGCAAGCACGCCATTTTCATTTAAATCATTGGGTTCAGTTGCATCAATCGGCAATACCCATGCTCTTGGTTTAGTTGGTAAAGCTGAAATGACGGCTTACCCAGCATCAGTTATGAAAAAAGTAATTGCCGATCGTTCACTATTAAAAACAGGTGGTTTGAAAGAAGTTTTTGCTAAAGGTCGTTTTGATTTCTATCATTAAAATAAATTTGAAAGCTATTGCCTGTTTAGGCAATAGTTTTTTTGTAGATAAAATTATGGTATCATGGAATATATTTATTTTTAAAAGGAGTTTAATGTGAAAAAAGGGATATTATTGGTGAATTTGGGAACGCCACAAGCACCAACAGCAGAAGCGGTAGGTCGCTTTTTAAAACAATTTTTAAGTGATCGACGAGTTATTTCACTGCCACGTGCTGTTTGGTTACCAATTTTACATGGAATTATTTTAAAAACAAGGCCCAAAAAATCAGCAAAACTTTATCAAAGCATATGGACTGATGAAGGCTCACCACTATTTTTTTATACGAAAAAGCAGGCACAGCTTTTACAAGAGCTAGTTCCTGATCAGCAAGTTCATTTTGCAATGACTTATGGCGAACCGAAAATAGCAAGAGTTTTAGATGAAATGCTAGCCAAAGGAGTCACTGACTTAACTGTTTTACCTTTGTATCCACAATATTCAAATACAACTGTTGCACCAATTTATGATCAAATCAACCGCTATTTCAAAGATCAGGGTAAACAACCCAATTTACGAGCAATCGCCCATTTTTATGACAATCAAGATTATTTGAATTTATTAGCTGAAAACATAAAAAAGCAATGGGAAAAAAATGATTACGACATGATTCTATTTTCTTACCATGGCATACCAGTTTCTGAAATAAAAAAGGGTGATCCCTACGAGAAACAATGCCAAGAGACTACCCGTTTACTTTTGAAATGTCTGGGAGAGCTGCCATATGCCCATACTTATCAATCCAAATTCGGTCCAGGTGAATGGTTAAGACCGGCTACTAGTGAAACGTTAAATGCTTTACCGAGTCAGAAAGTCAAAAAGATCCTTGTAGTTACACCAGGATTTGTATCCGATTGTTTAGAGACATTAGAAGAAATTGAAGTTGAGAATCGGGGATATTTTATGGAGGCTGGTGGAGAAATATTTGATTATCTTCATCCTTTTAATGAGGATGCTGCTTTTACTAAAGTCTTGCAAAAAGTTGCCTGTGAGGCTAATTAAAAAAACTGTTTCTGCTTAGCAGAAACAGTTTTTTGCTTAACTGAAATAAGCAATTCCCATTGCTTTTTTGACTTCCAATAAAGTATTGGCAGCAACTTTTTGGGCTTCTTGACTGCCTTTTTGTAGAATGTTCATCACTTCAGCAGGATCTTTGGCAAATTCTTCACGACGCGTGCGAATTGGTCCTAATTCTGCTTCTAAAACCTCGATCAAGTAACGTTTGATTTTCACATCGCCAAGACCACCACGACGGTAATGTTCTTTTAATTCTTCGATTTTTTCTTTATCTGTTCCAAAAACATCTAAATAAGTGAAAACCATGTTGCCTTCTACTTGGCCAGGGTCTTCAACATGAATATGGTTAGGGTCAGTATACATACTCATTACTTTTTTTGCGACTGTTTCAGCAGAGTCGGCTAAATAAATGCCATTACCTAAACTTTTACTCATTTTTCCATTGCCATCAATTCCTGGTAAACGTCCCATATTTTTAGCAGGAAAGACACCTTTTGGTTCAACTAAAACTTCACTGTAAGTATGATTAAAGCTGTGAACAATTTCTTGTGTTTGTTCTAGCATTGGTTTTTGATCTTCACCAACGGGCACCAAATTGGCTTTAAAAGCAGTAATATCAGAAGCTTGAGAAATCGGATAAACAAAGAATCCAGTTGGAATACTTTCACCAAATTTCTTTTGTTCAATTTCTGCTTTAACCGTTGGATTTCTGCGTAAACGTCCAACACTCACCAAATTCATGTAGTACATCGTCAATTCTGCCAATTCAGGAATTTGTGACTGGATCAAAAATGTAATTTTTTCAGGATCTAATCCAATGGCTAAGTAATCTAACGCAACTTGTAAGATATTTGAAGAAACTTTTTCAGGGTTTTTCGCATTGTCAGTCAAAGCTTGCATGTCTGCAACCATGATATACAATTTATTATTTGGATCATCTTGCATCATTAAACGATTCTTCAAAGAACCTACATAATGTCCTAAATGTAATTGTCCAGTTGGTCGATCACCAGTTAAAATAATATTTTTCATTTAATCACCTTTCTAATTTGAGCTATCTATCAAATAGTAACCTTTTTTAGTTGATTAGACAACTTTTATTCAACAATTCAAGTTTGATAAAACCATCATCCATGTAATTAAATCTAACATGGAAATAGTAGGAGTTTGACGGAATATTGAAAAATTTTGGATTTATTTCTTTACAAACTAAAATTTTGTGGAATATAATGAGAACTAGCCTATTTTAAATTAGAGAAAATTAATATAAAAGAGATTGGGAGTTGTGATGACATGTCAATGGTGGAATTTAAGCATGTAGATAAATATTTTGGGAAATTTCATGCCCTGAAAGATATCAACTTAACTTTTGAAAAAGGAGAAGTGGTGGTTGTAATCGGTCCTTCTGGTTCAGGTAAAAGTACGATGCTACGCTGTATCAATGCATTGGAAAGAATTTCTTCTGGTGAATTATTTATTGAAGACAGAGATTTATACAGTAAGGAAGTCAAATTAAAAGATATCCGGACAAAAGTAGGAATGGTTTTTCAACATTTTAACTTATATCCTAACAAAACAGCGTTGGAGAATATTACTTTGGCGCCAATTAAAGTCCTAAAGCAATCAAAAGAAGAAGCGACTAAAGCAGCCGAAAAAATGCTGGATCGCGTAGATATGTTAGATAAAAAGGATTCTTATCCATCAATGTTATCTGGTGGACAGCAACAACGGGTAGCAATTGCACGCGGTTTAGCGATGAACCCAGATCTACTTTTATTTGATGAACCAACTTCAGCACTGGATCCAGAAATGATTGGCGATGTGTTGAATGTTATGAAAAAAATCGCTCGTGATGGCATGTCTATGATTGTGGTAACTCATGAGATGGGCTTTGCCAAAGAAGTAGCCGATCGGATTGTTTTTATGGCAGATGGAGAAGTTTTAGAAGATACCAAAGATGTGGAAGGTTTCTTTGAAATGCCAAAAGATGAACGAGCACAACAATTTGTTAGAAAAGTAATCAATCATTAAGAGGAGGGTGACTTATGTCAAAATTTAAGAAATTTGCCTCTTTGATTGCTATTGGATTAGCGGTTGTTTTATTCTTATCCGGTTGTCGTGGACAAAGTGTTGCCGATGAAAACATCGCCACTCGGATTGATGAAACGCCAACAATTAATTGGGGCGTCAAATATGATACACGTTTGTTTGGGTTAATGAATATTAAAGACCGGACCGTTCAAGGATTTGATATCGATATTGCAAAACAAATTACTAAGGAAATTTTAGGTGATGAAGGTAAGGCTGAATTCGTCGAAGTGACTTCTAAAACTCGGATTCCTTTATTAAAAAATGGGAACATTGATGCAATCATTGCGACGATGACCATTTCTAAAGAAAGATTGGAACAAGTTAACTTTTCTGATATTTATTTCTCAGCTGGTCAATCATTATTAGTTGAAAAAGGAAGTCATATCACGGGAGTCGACAGTTTAACAGCAGATGATACTGTGTTAGTGGTAAAAGGCTCAACTTCAGCAGTAAATATTCGCGAAGCCGCACCAGAAGCAAATATTATTGAGTTAGAAAACTATTCAGAAGCTTTTACTGCTTTACAAGCTGGACAAGGTCAAGCAATGAGTACTGATAATGCAATTTTGTTAGGAATGGCTTCAGAAAATGATAAGTATGAATTAGTCGGTGGAACTTTTACCAATGAACCTTATGGTATTGCCATTAATAAAGGTCAAGATGATTTCTTAAATGAAGTCAACAAAGCATTAGAAACCATGCATGATAATGGCACCTACGACAAAATTTATGACAAATGGTTCCCTAATGATTCAGATGGGAAAGCAGCAAAGGGGGCAAAATTTAATGCTTGATTTATTTAATACTTATTCAGCTGATTTTGTCAGTGGTTTTAAATATACGATCATTGCAAGTGTTGTTGCTTTGATTTTTAGTCTGGTAATTGGTACGTTGATGGCTATTTTTCAATTATCCGGAAATAAGATTGTTAGTTCACTAGCTAAAGCTTATGTTGCTTTCTTTCGGAATATTCCATTGCTAATCATCGTGATGTTTTTCTATACAGTGGCGCCGCTTTATTTCTTTCCCTTTGATGGTTTGCAATCTGGAACAATCGGTTTAACAATTTATACTTCAGCTTTTATTGCTGAAACTGTTCGTTCTGGGATTCAAACAGTTCCTTATGGACAAACAGAAGCTGGTCTATCTTCTGGTTTTTCTTATTGGGAATCAATGCGCTATATTGTTTTACCTCAAGCCTTTAAAATTGTTGTACCACCGTTAGGAAATCAATTTATCAATTTGATTAAAAATTCATCAATTTTAGCAATGGTAGCCGGTTTAGATTTGATGTACCAAGGAGACTTAATTGCCTCAACGACTTTTAATACATTTGGTACGTATATTATTGTTGGTTGTTTTTATTTAGTTCTAACTTTGCCATTGTCTTATTTGATGAATTACTTAGACAAGCATTGGGCCAACGTCTAGAAAAGGAGGAATTGATGAATGAATTTTAGTGGAGCTTTTTCATGGATTAATATCCGATTCCTGCTGGACGGTTTATGGGTAACAGTACAAGTTTCGGTGTTTTCAATTATTTTTAGTATGATTTTAGGTGGTATTTTAGGGACGATTCGTTACAGTGGTATTCCTTATCTTTCAAAGATTGTCGGACTTATCGTAGACATCATTCGTAATTTACCTTTATTATTAATTATTTTCTTTACTTATTTCGCTTTACCGCAAATTGGGATTGCTTTTAATATTTTTTGGGCAGCCGTTGCGGCTCTGACTATTTTTGAATCGGCAATGTTATCAGAAATATTTCGAGCAGGGTTAAACGCTGTACCAGATGGACAAACAGAAGCCGGGATGTCGTCAGGCTTAACTTATTTTCAAACATTAACTATTATAATTTTTCCGCAAGCATTAAAATCAATGTTACCAGCGATTTTAAGTCAATTAATTTCGTTAATTAAAGATACTTCATTGGCTGTCATTATTTCATTACCAGAATTATTGCACAATGCCCGTATTATTTATGGTGAAAATACCAATTATGTGGTGCCAATGTTTCTTGCTATGACGGCTATGTATTTTGTGATTTGCTACTTATTGAGCCTAGCATCTGGTTATTTAGAAAAAAGAAATTACAACTATTAAGTCTATCATTTTTGATAGGCTTTTTTTGTTTTATCGTAGGACTTGAAAAATTCGGTTAAAAAGTGGAAAATAACAATAGTTGAAAATTTTTGAAATTGAGGTTAAATATTTTGTCAAATAAACAGCCAATTGGTTTTATTGATTCGGGTGTCGGCGGATTAACTGTTGTTAAAGAAGCCTTACGTCAATTACCAAATGAAAATATTCTTTATCTCGGAGATACTGCACGTTGTCCCTATGGCCCACGGCCAGCAGAGCAAGTCATCGAATTCACTTGGCAAATGACCCGTTTTTTAATTGATCAAGGCATTAAATTATTAGTCATTGCATGCAATACTGCAACAGCAGTCGCTTTAGAAGAAATAAAAGCTCAAGTAGATATTCCAGTAATTGGCGTGATTCAGCCAGGTGCACGAGCAGCCTTAAAAGCAAGTCAAACTGGAAAAGTTGGTGTGATTGGTACTTTAGGTACGGTGAAAAGTATGTCTTATGAAAAAGAATTAAAAGAAAAATCACCAACTGTTTCAGTTACCAGCCTGGCTTGTCCAAAATTTGTACCGATTGTTGAAAGTAATCAATTTTTAAGCCCAGTTGCAAAAAAAGTAGTGGCAGAAACACTTGTGCCGCTTCATAATAAGTATTTAGATACGTTGATTTTAGGGTGTACCCATTATCCATTGCTACGACCAATTATTCAAAATGTGATGGGTAAAAAGGTAACAATGATTGATTCAGGCGCTGAAACTGTCAACGATTTGAGTACGTTACTCGATTATTTTGATTTAAATAACTATGATTTGAACGATAATAAAATTTGTAAGTTTTATACAACAGGATCACCTAAAATGTTTCAAGAGATTGCAGATGAATGGTTGGATATACGTGATTTGATTGTTGAACATATTAGTTTAGATGATTAATGAGGAGGAAAATTAATGCGTCATGATGGTCGAAAGCAAGATCAATTAAGAAATATAAAAATTGAAACCAATGTATTTAAACACCCAGAAGGTTCGGTAGTAATTTCATTTGGTGATACAAAAGTCATTTGTTCGGCAACAGTAGAGGATAGTGTGCCACCTTTTTTAAGAGGGTCAGAGACTGGCTGGGTTACTGCAGAATACAGTATGCTACCACGGGCAACCAATACTAGAAACCGTAGGGAAAGTGCAAAAGGCAAATTGTCTGGTAGAACCATGGAGATTCAACGTTTGATTGGCCGTGCTTTGAGAGCTGTAATAGATTTGGAAAAACTAGGAGAGCGGAGCATTATCATTGACTGTGATGTTATTCAGGCAGATGGTGGGACTAGAACGGCTAGTATTACTGGTGGATTTGTTGCATTAAGATTAGCAATCAATAAATTATTGACTACCGGTGAATTAAAAGAAGACCCTATTATGGAACATTTAGCAGCAATTAGTGTTGGCATTTTACCAGATGGGTCAGTAGTTAGCGATTTAGATTATGTTGAAGATTCTTCCGCAGCAGTTGATATGAATATAGTGATGACTGAAAAAGGTCAATTTGTTGAAATTCAAGGAACCGGCGAAGAAGCAACATTTAATGGTGAAGAATTAAACGCAATGTTATTTCATGGAAAAAATGCGATTGAAGAATTAATTATTTTACAAAAAGAAGCTTTGTACTCTGAGTTTATCCTAAACAAAGACAAAACGATTGTCATTGCAACTGGGAATCCGGGAAAAGTAAAAGAATTTGAAGCTTTATTTGCTAAAGAAGGTTATCAAATAAAAACGTTGAAAGATTATCCAGATTTACCGGATGTCGCAGAAACTGGTCATACTTTTGAAGAAAATGCTCGTTTAAAAGCTGAAACAATCGCTCAAATTTTACAACAACCTGTTTTAGCTGATGATTCTGGTCTAATTGTAGATGCTTTAAATGGTATGCCAGGAGTTTATTCTGCACGTTTTGCGGGAGAAGAAAAGAATGATGCAGCTAACAATGCAAAATTATTACATGAATTAACCGAAATTCCTGATGATCAAAGAACTGCACGCTTTCATTGTACGTTGGTATTTGCTGCACCAAAAAAAGAAAGTTTAGTGGTTTCAGCGGATTGGAAAGGTTTAATCGGTCGCATCCCAAGAGGAGATAACGGGTTTGGGTATGACCCATTGTTTATAGTTCCAGAATTAAACAAGACTGCGGCTGAATTGAGTCAAGAAGAAAAAAATAAATTAAGCCATCGCGCCCAAGCAGTCACAAAGCTTGAAAAAGTCTGGTTGGATTGGTTGGAGGAAAATAAATGAAATATTTAGTAGTTAGTGATAATCACGGTGATCGAGATATTTTAGTTCAATTAGTTGATCGATACAAAGGAAAAGTGGACCACATGTTTCATTGTGGTGATTCAGAGCTTCCTTCAAGTGATGAACTATGGAAAAATTTCACCGTCGTAACTGGAAATTGTGACTTTGACCCTGGTTTTAAAACAGAACAAATTGTAAAAATCGGCTCTGATACGATTTTTATGACTCATGGACATCAATCAAATGTCCGTTTTGGGTTAACGACCTTAGCATTACAAGCAGCTGAAAAACAAGCTGATATTGCTTTGTTTGGACATATTCATCAAGCAGTTGCTGAAATGGATAAAGGGATTCTATTTGTAAATCCTGGTAGTATTTCCCAACCAAGAGGACCGATTCAAATTCCAAGTTATGCGATTATTACAAGTGAATCGACTTATTACGAAGTTGATTATTTTAATCGAGCACACAAGCCAGTAGAGGAATTATCTGTTCATTTGTCCAAATAATTTCTAATTTTTAGTTAATCAAACTTAAAAATTCACTTTTCTTCTAAAAAATTAGGTAAAATAGTGATGTAGAAATGGAGGCAGCCTCATGATTAGTCCTGAAATTGAACAATTAATGATGAACAAAAAGAAAACAATGGTGATTCCGGCTGATAATGTCGCAAATGTCATGAAGGAAAACCCTTTAGAACATGCTCTTCTGGTACTATCACAAGTTGGTTATTCGTCCATTCCAGTCCTAGATAAAGATGATCGTTTTGTTGGTTTATTAACACTGACTGATGTCGTAAGTAAAATGATGGAATTAGATGAAATTGACAGCGATAATTTAAGTCAATTTACAGTAGCTGATGTGATGCAAACAGATATTGGCACGATCACTGAAAAGTCTGATTTGGAAGATATCTTACATCTTTTAGTAGATGCAAATTATTTACCAGTATTAGATGAAAAAGGATTGTTCAAGGGAATTATTACTAGAAGAGAAATTTTAAAAGCCGTGAATCACACGTTCCATGAATTTAACAAAGAAACTAAAATTGAACCTAAAATTTTACTGCAAGTAAGTGCGGATCAATAGAAAAAAGCTTTTTACCATGAAAATTCGGTAAAAAGCTTTTTTATCTTATTTAAAAAGACTAGCCACAGCCCCAGCAATTTTGTTTTCTTCAGGAATATATGGGATTGTAATGTGATCCGTTCCTTGATTATTTTTATTATATTCTATAGAAGTTTCAATAGCATGTTCATTGCGAGCCCAGCTACGCCGAGCTACTCCGCCCATCGTATCCCAAGCGATGGCTGATTTGATGATTTCGTCAACTTCTTCAGAGCCATCTAATACAAGTCCAAAGCCACCATTGATCGATTTTCCGATTCCAACACCACCACCATTATGCAAAGCAACTAATGTCATTCCACGCGCAGCATTTCCAGCATAACATTGCGTGGCCATGTCGGCGCAAACATTACTGCCATCTTTAATATTAGAAGTTTCTCTAAATGGTGAATCTGTACCAGACACATCGTGATGATCTCGTCCTAACATAACTGGTCCAATTTTTCCTTCTCGCACCATCTCGTTAAATTTCAAGGCAATATTTATGCGACCCATGCAATCTTGATATAAAATTCGTGCTTCTGTACCAACAACTAATTGATTTTCTTCAGCATCGCGAATCCAATTATAATTATCTCGATCTTGATAACGCCGATTTGGATCAATTACCTCCATTGCAGCTTGGTCAGTCGCCACTAAATCTTTATGATCATGGCTTAGACAGACCCAACGGAATGGACCATAACCATAATCAAACAGCATCGGTCCCATGATATCTTCAACATATGAAGGCCAGATAAAACCATCTTTATCATCGATACCATTCTTTGAAATTTCTTTTACACCTGAATCGTAAATGGCTTTCATAAATGAATTCCCATAGTCAAAGAAGTAAGTACCTTTTGCAACTAATGATTTAATGACTTCATAATGACGAGCTAAAGTTTGGTCAACTAATTGATGAAATTTTTCTTTGTCAGTTGCTAATAATTCTGTTCTCTCATCAAAGGTAATACCAGCAGGACAATAGCCGCCTTCATAAACATTGTGACAAGAAGTCTGGTCAGATAATAGATCGACATGAATATTATTTTGATCAATATACTCTAACAAATCAACAATATTTCCATGATAGGCAATTGAGGTTCGTTCTTTTTTAGTAATATATTCTTTAGCAATTCGCATAGCCTCTGCGGGTGTTTCAGCAAGATTGCTAATCCAACCTTGGTTTAAACGAGTTTCAATTCTAGATTTATCTACTTCAGCGATGATTGCAACTGCGTTGGCAATTTCTCCGGCTTTTCCTTGTGCGCCGCTCATACCACCAAGTCCAGATGAGATAAATAATTTTCCTCTCAAGTCTCCATCATCAGGAATACCTAATTTTAGACGTCCCGCATTTAATAAAGTATTGAAAGTACCATGAACAATACCTTGCGGTCCGATATACATCCATCCTCCAGCAGTCATTTGCCCATAATTAGTGACACCCATTTCTTCAGCGATTTCCCAATCATCAATATTGTCATATTCGCCAACTAATAAACCGTTGGTGATAATGACTCGGGGTGCATCTTTTTTTGATTTAAATAAACCTAATGGATGACCAGATTCTAATACTAAAGTTTGTTCATCTGTCATGACTTCTAAATATTTTTTAATTAAGTGGTATTGCATCCAGTTAGAACAAACCTGTCCAGTTTCTCCATAAGTGACTAATTCATAGGGGTAGAGAGCCACATCAAAATCTAAATTATTATCTATCATAACTTGCATCGCTTTAGCAGCGGTACATTTTCCTTTATACTCTTGAATTGGTTTTCCATGAACTCTTTCTTTTGGGTACCAACGATAGCCGTAAATACGACCACGTTTTTTTAATTCTTCTAAAAATTCGGGAATCACTTCATCGTGATATTTAGGATGTACGTAACGTAGGGCATTTTTTAACGCCAAGGCCGTTTGTTCTTTTGATAAGCGGAAGCCCCGATCAGGAGCTCGGCGAATACCTTCATGAAAGATGGTTTTTTCTGGTAATATATCATCTAGTTTGATGGTCATCGCGGCTTCGATATCTTTATAATCGACCATTTATTTTTCCTCCTTAAGTGTCAAAATGATTGATTTTTAGAAAAACTGTTAATTGATGGCTGTACTTTAAGTATAAAAAAAACAGTCAATAAAGAGTCAATCAAAAAGAATTTTTTAATTTTTGAAATCAAGAGAAGCGCTTACAAAAATTTGACATTAATTTGACTGTGATTGATGATAATGGAAAAGAAAAAAAGAGGAGAGAAAAACATGCAGGCAGATAAATTATTAGTGAATTTTAGCCAAATATTTTGTCCTAATGACCTGGGGCATCCTTTACGTGGTGCTGAAATGGATGAGGCACAAATAATTGAACACGGTTATATCGCGATTAAAGAAGATAAAATTCTGGAAGTGGCAGCTGGTGAACCTTCTGCTTCATTGATTGGTAAAGCAACTGAAATAGTAGATTATAGTGGAAAATTAGCAACACCTGGTTTAATTGATTGCCATACTCATTTGGTCTATGGTGGTAGTCGAGAAAATGAATTTTCACAAAAATTAAATGGTGTACCATATTTAGATATTTTAGCAGCTGGTGGTGGTATTTTAAGCACGGTGCGCTCCACTAGAAGTGCAACTTTTGAAGAATTGTATCAAAAATCAGAACATCTATTAAATGAGATGATAGTTCATGGAGTAACGACGGTTGAGGCTAAAAGTGGTTATGGCTTAAATTGGGAAACAGAAGAACGTCAATTAAAAGTTGCCCGTCAATTAAATGAAGATCATGATATTGAGCTAGTCTCAACTTTTATGGGCGCTCATGCCATTCCGGAAGAATATAAAGATCGTTCAGATGATTTTATTGAATTGGTAATTGATGAAATGTTGTCAAAAGTCAAAGCTGAGAACTTAGCTGAATTCTGTGATATTTTTTGTGAACGTAATGTTTTTACTGCTGAACAATCCTATCGTTTATTATCAGCAGCTAAAGAACTGGGCTTTAAATTACGGATTCATGCAGATGAAATTGCTTCAATCGGGGGTTCTAAGGTCGCAGCTGACTTGCATGCAGTCAGTGCAGAACATTTAATGGTTATTAAAGATGAAGATATTGATCTTCTCAGCGAGGCAAATGTAATTGGGAACTTGCTACCAGGAACAACCTTTAGTTTAATGGAAGATACTTTTGCTCCTGCTAAAAAAATGATTGAAAAAGGAATGGCAATTACTTTAACGACTGACAGTAATCCTGGAAGCTGTCCGACGGCCAATTTACAGTTTATTATGCAATTGGGCTGTTTCCAAATGAAATTAACGCCGATCCAAGTGTTTAATGCTGTAACCATTAATGCTGCTTATTCAGTAGCTCGCAATGAAAAGGTTGGTAGTTTGGATGTTGGCAAACAGGCGGATATTGCTATTTTTGATGCAGCAAATATTGATTTTCCGATGTATTTTTTTGCAACTAACTTGGTTAGCCAAGTTTATAAAGCGGGCAAATTAGTTGTTAATGAACGTCAAAGGTTAGAATAAAAATTTTATTATAAATAATCTATAGGATTTGGGGAGCAGATACTCTTCAAATCCTTTTTTCTATGATAAAAAATTTTGTTGTTATGATTGTAACTATTAGAGATTATAATTGGCTATTATTTTTTAAATAATTATCGTAAAATGAATGAAAGAAGGTGAATGTATGCGAAAGGTACTACGTTGCCAATTGTTTGGTAACCCTCAAATTTTTTTAGATGATCAACCAGTGTTTTTTGCTTTTTCTAAAATCAATGCGTTAATTTATTACTTGACAGTAAATATTTCGGCCAGTCGAGATGAAATAGCCGGGATGTTGTGGCCTAATAAAACAGAACAAAATGCTCGTAAAAATCTGCGCAATACTATTTACCAAGCCAATAAAGAATTAGGAGCAGAGTTCATTGTTTCTCCCAATAAATCAATTTTACAATTAGATGGAGCGTTAGTTGCTCCCAGTGACGCACGTTTGTTCACGGAAGATCCTATCCACTATCTAGATGAATATCGAGATGAATTTCTAAAAGGATTTTTTTTGAAGGATTCTGAAAGTTTTGATCTGTGGGTCATTAAAATGCGCAATTTTTTTGAACAGAAATTTATTCAAAGCTGTTATAAAAAAGTAGCTGAAGATATTGAAAATAATCATTTGGAAGATGTCGAAAAGAATATTCATCGATTGATTGATATTGATGAATATGATGAACGCAACTATCAGATGTTGATGCGTTTTTATCAAAATAGTCATCGTAATGGTAAAGTTATTGAAACCTATTACAGTTTAGCGGGCACACTAAATGAAGAATTAGGTATTCAGCCAAGTGATGAAACACGAAAAATTTACGAAGATACTTTAACAATCGTTAAACGTAACAAAGAACAAAAAGATGCGACCAAGTATCGTTTCTTTGGACGGACTGCTGAACTTGAAGTATTAGAAGCAAACTTGGATTGTTTTGATCGTAACCAACCGTTTCAATCAGTCTTGATCCAAGGAGATGATGGAGTTGGCAAAACCGCTCTTAGTCAGTTAGTTTTGAATAATGCCTCTGAAATATTATTAGTTAAAGCTAGCTGTTTTCAGGCAGAGCAAACTTTTACTTTAAGAATGTGGCGAGAAATAATGACTCAGTTGGAACCAATTGTTTTAACGGAATCAATCATGACAGAAACTTTATGGCGACAAATGTGTCAGCGTTTTTTTCCTAGTTTTTTAGATATTGCCAGCACTCAATTTGAAGAAAAAATAAGAGATACTGATATCAATCATCTCTCGCAATTTTTGCTGACCATAATGGATAAACTAGCTGCCAAGTATCACATAATTGTATATATTGAGAATCTACAGTGGATTGATCAGCCTAGTTTGAAGTTATTGACAAGTCTTTTACTGCATAATCAAAACTGCTTATTTCTAATGACCTTAAGAACTGATCATCATCGTGAAGTGACTGATTTTATTAATGCAGTCAGTCACTACGATAAATTATTACAAATTACTTTAAAGCCTTTTCCAAAAGAAGCGATTAAAGCTTTTGTTAAAAAGCAAATACCGGAACAACAATTTGATTATGAGATTTGTGACAAACTATATGAAGAATCAGAAGGAAATCCAATGTTTTTAATGGAGTATGTCAAACAATTGCGGCAGGGCGGATCGATTAATTACATGACGGCAAAAATTAAAAAGGAATTGGAATTTTCACTTGTTCAGCTATCTTCAATGGAACGATCAGTATTAGAAGTGGTAGCTTATTTCAAAAATCCCCCTTATATAAGCATGATTGCTTTAATTTTAGAGGTTTCAGAACAGGAAATTGCGAAAGCAGTCGCAAATCTTAGCGAGCGGAATCTTTTAATTGAGCAGGCAATAAATAGTAAAATTCATGTATTTTTCAAGAAAAAAAAATTAAGAGAACATATTTATTCTTGTCAATCAGCCAGTAAAATCCGGTTAATTCATGAAAAAATTGCCCGTTTGCTAGAAGAACAATATAAAGCATCTAATGACAAAGGACTACTCTCGTTGGTGGCTTATCATTATAAAAATGCTGACCAAGAGTTAAAATCTTTAGATTATGAACTTTCTAATTTAGAACTTTCGTTAAAATTTCAACATGAACTTTTTCCAATTTATAACGAACAAAGTAAAGTGGCTTTAGAATTACATCCGCTGGAATTTCAAAAAGAGTTTGAAAAGTTTGAAGAGATTGGTCACCAGTTAAAATCTAATGAAGAACTTTATGGAGATATGAATGACTATCAACAGCTTTTAATGAAGTATTTATATCTGGAAGGTCGTTATTTAATTAATCGTGGTGATTATCATAGCGGGATTGAAGATATCCAAAGGGTGATTGTTCAAGCGAAGGAATACCACCATGACGATATTTTAGCCAAAGCCTATCGACAAATGATTTATTTTTTTATTCAAACAGACAATGCAATCGAGATGGCTCTTTATATTGATATGGCGATGACCATTGCAATTAAATCTAATGATCATGAGTCAATCGGTATTTTACTTAGATTAAAAGGTTTGTATCATTTAATGATTGGCGAATTATCAGAAGCAGAGCGCTTATGTCAGGAATCGATTACGATTTTTACAATTTCAAATGAAGTTAGAGAAAAATATGCCAGCAACATTGCTGCTTCCTATGATTATTTAGCAGAAATTGAACGGCTTCGAAAAAATTACAATCAAGCTGTTTTTTATATGAAAAAAGCTATAGCTCTATGCGAAGAAACCAGTTTAATAACCAGTCTAGTGATTTTTTATGTAGATATGGGTATTTCGTATTTTGCTGCGGGGAATTACCAACAAGCAAGACATTATCTTCAACGTTCAAATGAAATGTACACCAATATTATTTCACCTTGGAAACGGACACAATTAAGTGTGTATTTAGCTTTAATTGATTTACTGGAAGGAAATTATCAAGCAGTGTATGAGTCCTTACTACGTTTTAGTGAAGTTCAAGGTCAAATGACTAATCCACGTGATTCTGGTATCGTTTATTTTTTTAAGGCAATTGTTAAGCATCTTCTAACTATTAAAGCACTGGATACACCGAAGATAGAAAAACTATTAAATTACAGCTCAAATCATTATTATAAGAAAGCTGTAGAAAACCTTAGTGCTTATCGTGATCAATTTGAATTAAATTATTTGAAGGATACTTTTGAAGAAGTAAAAACAACTGAATAGTTTTATAAAGATCGTCTGAAAAAAATTTAAAGAGATCTCGAAAGTCTAATATTTGAGATTCTTTTTTTTAACGGTCTTTTTTTTCGAGTTTTTTTGTACAGCAAAGATTTCGATTTTAAATGAGAAAAATTTTATTTTTTTATTTTTTTCTCATAAAAGTATCAATAAAACGTCAAAAAATCATTTAAGCAAAAAATCATTTAAATCATTAAAAAGAAATATCGATGACTGTTTTTTACATTTTCAATTTTTACTTTTAAAAAGCAATTAAATGATAAAGCGAACCTCTATAAAATATATACATAATATCCTACTGTTATGAAAAGATACTGATAATTTAACGAATTCTTTGAAGTTAAATTTCAGCTTCTTTTTCGACATTCAGATTAAGAATGTCGAAAAAGTGTCAAATTTTTGTCTATAGAAAAATACGATTAAAAAATTAAAATTATACTTAACAAAAATCTTTAAATAAAATTCTGAGGAAGGGCTTAATCTCAGCATTTATATGAGATTGACCGACCTTTTAAATAATGATAAGGTTGTTCCATGAATGGAAGCGCTAACAACGATTTAATTTGTTTATTGCGCAAAATAAGATTTTTAAGATGTAGAACTGTTAAGAAAAAGCTGTGAACTATTTAGTTTATAAGGGAGTGATGCCCCTTATAAAATCGAAAAATGTTATGCAATTATTAAAAAGAGAGGATGTTTTTAAAATGGCAAAATTAATTGAATGTATTCCTAATTTTAGTGAGGGAAGTGACGAAAAAGTCATTAACGGATTAGTGAAAGTTGCCAAAAGTGTTGGAGGAGTGACCTTGTTAGATTATTCTTCGGATGCTAGTCACAATCGTAGCGTCTTCACTTTAGTCGGGGATGAAGCTGGTATCCAGGAAGTTGCTTTCCAACTTGTAAAATATGCTAGCGAAAATATTGATATGACGAAACAGCATGGAGAACATCCCCGAATGGGTGCGACTGATGTGGTACCTTTTGTACCGATTAAAGATGTAACAACCGAAGAATGTGTGGAAATCTCTAAAAAAGTTGCGAAGCGTATCAATGATGAATTGAACATTCCAATTTTCTTATATGAAGAATCGGCTAGTACACCTGCTCGTAAAAATTTAGCAAAAGTACGTAAAGGTCAGTTTGAAGGGATGCCAGAAAAATTACTAGAGGAAGACTGGGCACCCGATTTTGGAGAAAGAAAAATCCACCCAACGGCTGGTGTAACTGCTGTAGGTGCACGGATGCCGTTGGTTGCTTTTAATGTCAACTTAGATACCGATAATATTGATATTGCGAATAAAATTGCAAAAATTGTCCGTGGATCTGGTGGCGGCTTTAAGTATTGTAAAGGAATCGGCGTAATGCTGGAAGAACGTAATATTGCTCAAGTATCGATGAACATGGTGAATTACGAGGGTACACCTTTATATCGTGCCTTTGAAACGATTCGATTTGAAGCCAAAAGATATGGCGTGAACATTATCGGCAGTGAAGTAATTGGCTTAACACCAGCCAAAGCATTAATTGATTGCGCTGAGTATTATTTGCAAATTGAAGAATTTGATTACAACAAACAAGTTTTAGAAAATCATTTATTAAATTAGGAGGATAACTATGCAACTAATAGATTTGAAAGTTAATGAATTTATGACTGTATTGGGTTCAGATGAACCAGCTCCAGGAGGCGGTTCGGCGTCAGCTTTAGCTGGAGCAATGGGAATCTCCTTAACAAAAATGGTGACTGAATTAACAATCGGCAAAAAGAAATATGCTGAATTTGAAGAAATAGTAAAACAAAGACAGGCTGAAGCTGCTAGACTTCAAGACGCTTTTATAATAGCGATTGATGAAGATACAGAAGCCTTTAATAAAGTATCAGCAGTATTTACAATGCCAAAGGATACCGAAGAAGAGAAGGCAGCTCGTAAAGAAGCGATGCAGAATGCTTTAGAGGGAGCAACCAAAACACCTTTTAAAATGATGGAAATTGCTACAGAGGCTTTGAAAGTTACTGAAGCTTTAATTGGAAAATCAAACACTAATGCTGCTAGTGATCTTGGGGTTGCGGCACTTAATTTAAAATCTGCTTTACAAGGCGCTTGGCTAAATGTCCTAATCAATCTTTCAGGGGTTAAGAACGAAGATTTTGTAAAACATTATCGTAAAAATGGCTTGGAATTATTAACAGAAGGAAGTAAGTTAGCCGATCATATTTACACAGAAATCGAAAAAATTGTGTAAGAAGGATTGAGTAAAATGACGATTTTATCAGATATCGAAATTGCAAATCAAGTAGAGATGCTACCGATTAAAGAAGTAGCAAATAAATTAGGTATTCCTGAGGACAGTCTTTCATTATATGGAAATTACAAAGCTAAAATAAATGTTAGTAAACTAAATGATTTAGAAGATACCAATAGAGGCAAATTAATTTTAGTTACGGCGATTACGCCAACGCCTGCTGGTGAAGGAAAAACGACAACTTCAGTTGGTTTAGTAGATGCACTTTCAAAAATAGACAAAAAAGCGGCTATTGCTTTACGAGAACCTTCTTTAGGACCCGTTTTCGGTGTTAAAGGAGGCGCCGCTGGCGGTGGCTATGCCCAGGTTGTCCCAATGGAAGATATCAACTTACATTTTACCGGCGATTTCCATGCGATCGGTGCAGCAAATAATTTGTTAGCTGCCATGTTAGACAATCATATTCATCAAGGAAATGCTTTGGGGATTGATAGTCGTCGAATTACCTGGAAACGTGTGGTGGACATGAACGATCGTCAATTACGACATGTTGTCGATGGTCTGCAGGGACGTGTTAATGGAGTACCAAGAGAAGACGGCTTTGACATCACAGTGGCTTCAGAAATTATGGCAGTTTTATGTTTGGCTAATAATATTACTGATTTGAAAGAAAAACTAAGTCAAATTATTATTGGCTACTCTTTTGAAGGTAAGCCTGTGACTGCCAAAGATTTAAAAGCTGAAGGGGTAATGACCGCTTTATTAAAAGAAGCTATTCAACCAAATATTGTCCAAACTTTAGAGCATTCACCTGCTTTTATTCATGGTGGGCCATTTGCCAATATTGCTCACGGCTGTAATAGTGTTTTAGCAACAAAATTAGCTTTAAAATATGCTGATTACGCAGTTACTGAAGCTGGTTTTGGGGCTGATTTAGGTGCTGAAAAATTTGTTGATATTAAATGTCGTTTAGCTAATTTGAGTCCTGATGCGGTAGTTTTGGTAGCGACCATTCGTGCTTTGAAAATGCATGGTGGAATGAAAAAAGCAGATTTAGCGAATGAAAGTGTTGATGCGGTTATTAAAGGATTACCAAATTTAGAAAAACATCTTAGTAATATTCAAGAAGTTTATGGAATGCCCGTTGTTGTTGCTATCAATAAATTTCCAACTGATACTGAAGCAGAATTAGAAGCTGTGAAAAAAGCTTGTCAGCAAAGAAATGTTGATGTCGCTCTTTCAGATGTATGGGCAAATGGTGGTGCAGGCGGTGTTGATCTTGCGAATAAAGTCATTGAATTAACTGAAAGACAAAGTAATTTCAGTTTTGTTTATGAAGGAACTGATTCAATTGAAGAAAAATTAACTAAAATTGTTCAAAAAGTTTACGGTGGTAAAGGTGTCGAACTAGCGCCAGTAGCTCGAAAAGAATTAGCAGAATTAGAGAAATTAGGTTTTGGGGAATATCCAATTTGCATGGCTAAGACACAATACTCATTCTCTGATGATGCGACTTTATTAGGTGCACCCACTGACTTTACTGTCAAAATTCGAAACTTGAGAGTTTCGGCGGGAGCTGGTTTTATTGTGGCTTTAACTGGGGCTGTTATGACAATGCCAGGATTACCGAAATCACCTGCAGCAGAAAGAATTGATGTTGATAGTGAAGGTAATATCTCTGGGTTATTCTAATATGAATATTACCTATTTAAAGGAAAATAAGTATCATATTTCACTTTGGAGCAGCGGTCAAACGACTGAAATCGTCTTATCTCCAGAAAATGGACAATACCTATTAGATGAATTTGACTATCGAATATCAAGTGCCACGATTGAAACCGAGACTAGTACATTTACATCATTACCTGGTTATAAAAGATTATTGATGTTATTAGCTGGGAAAGTAAAACTTGAACAAGAGAATAATGAGGTGAGGCTTGATCCTTTTCAAGTTTTTGCCTTTAACGGATCCGTATCAACGAAAAGTTTTGGTCAGTGTATAGATTTCAATTTAATCTATCGTGATTCGATGAGAGGATTAATGAAACCCTTAGTAACAAATGAAACCTACCTTTTACCAAAAGCAGAAAGTCTTTTGTATTGCATTGAAGATTGTAAAATTGTGATTAATAATATTGAGTATTTTGTGTCAAAATCAGATAGCTTACGACTAACAGAAGTTAAACGACCAGTTGAGTTGTCAATTTTAGGAGAAGAGAAAAGAGTAAGTCTAGTCAATGCAAGTTGTAGCTTATAACAAAGGTTTGAAAGCGTTTTAAGTAAGAGGAGTACAAAATATGGAAAACAATGAAGAACAGATTCCAGGCATTAAAAACCCTGAAAAACTTGTCGCTGAAGGTGAAAAAGCTAAATTTAGTCTTAGTGGAGCAACTCTTTATGGGATAAATGCTGTAATTGGTTCTGGAATTTTTTTATTGCCTCGTACTATTTATCAGGATTTAGGACCTGCCTCTTTAGTTGCAATGTTAGTCGATGTTATTTTAGTCGTGATGCTGGCTGTATGCTTTGCTGAAGTATCGGGATATTTCAACAAAAATGGTGGTGCATTTCAATATGCTAAAACCGCTTTTGGTGATTTTGTAGGATTTAATGTAGGGATTTTAGGTTGGTTTGTAACAATTATTTCCTGGGCTGCGATGGCTTCTGGTTTTGCCGAATTGTTAATACAAGCTTTTCCTAATTTAACTGGCTATAACACTTGGATTAGCGTTTTATTGGTAATTTTATTATCGGTCATTAACAGTATGGGTATTAAAACGTCGAAAATTTTTACAATTGTCATTACGATTGCAAAATTGATTCCAGTCATTGCATTTGCTTTAATGAGTATATTCTTTATTAAAAACGGAATCAACATGGGAAATTTCACGCCATTTTTACAACTAAATCCTGACATGACAATTTCTCAAGCAATGGCATCAACTTCACTGACTGTTTTTTATGCTTTTATTGGTTTTGAAGCCTTACCAATTGTTGCGGGTGAAATGCGGAATGCGAAAAAAAATGTCCCTAAAGCAATTTTAAGCTCAATAAGTATTGTGTCGACTTTATATTTTTTAATCATTGCTGGTACAATCGCAATGTTAGGCACTGGAATTTTACAAAGTAATGCACCAGTACAAGATGCTTTTGTACAAATGATTGGACCCGCTGGCAAATGGATTATTTCCATTGGTGCTTTGGTTTCAATTGCTGGATTGAACATGGGAGATTCTTTAATGATTCCTCGCTATGGTGCTTCGATTTCCGATGAAGGATTGTTACCCAAGGTTATCGCTAAAAAGAATGCAAAAGGTGCGCCAATTGTAGCTATTATTGTTTCAGGGATCATTACGATTGCTTTCTTAATGAGTGGTTCATTTGAACAATTAGCTGAGCTGAGTGTGGTATTTCGATTCTTTCAATACATTCCGACAGCGTTAGCCGTTATTTGGTTACGTCGTAAAGGTATGGATACGAAACCAGTCTTTAATCTGCCATTTGGATCGGTAATTCCAATTATTTCAATTATTGTTAGCATTTGGATGGTTGCGGCTGCTAATCCAGTAAACTTGATTGCTGGACTTGTAGGGGTAATCGTGGCTAGTATTTTGTATTTTATAATTAATCGTAAACCAAATGTAGTGCAATAAAATTTAAAACAAAGATAAAATTCAACAATTATTTAATAAAACGATTTTTGTATAAGTCATGGCATCTAAAATTGGAGGATTTGGACATGAGAGAGGAAAAAATAATTGTACTAGATGGTGATCATTTAACTTTAGAAGAAGTTATCGCTGTTGCAAGAAATAATATCAAAGTAATAATTGCTGAAAGTGCTGAAGAAGCTGTTAATCGTTCTCGAAAAATAGTGGATGACATCGTTGCCGAAAAACGAGTAGTTTATGGAATAAATACTGGCTTTGGTTCATTGTGTAATGTCAGTATTTCTCAAGAGGATACCGCTCAGTTACAAGAAAATTTGATCCGAACACATGCTTCTGGATTTGGCGATCCATTTCCGGTAGATGTTGTGCGGGCCATCATGTTAATCAGAGTGAACTCTTTAGTCAAAGGTTATTCTGGAATCCGTTTAGGCACCGTAAAAGCATTAATGGAAAT
Source organism: Enterococcus alishanensis (assembly GCF_019218635.1). Taxonomy (GTDB): domain Bacteria; phylum Bacillota; class Bacilli; order Lactobacillales; family Enterococcaceae; genus Enterococcus_A; species Enterococcus_A alishanensis. The sequence continues at coordinate 420,174 of NZ_JAHUZB010000002.1, forward strand.
GTTAAATAATGGGGTACATCCACATATTCCTGAAAAAGGATCGTTAGGAGCTTCCGGAGATTTAGCTCCATTAGCTCATATGGTCATGCCATTATTAGGTTTGGGTAAAGCTTATTACCAAGGGGAATTATTACCTGGTAGAGAAGCAATGGAAAAAGCTGGTTTAGAAATTATTCAGTTAAGTGCTAAAGAAGGTTTGGCTTTTATTAATGGAACCACTGTTTTAACCGCAGTAGGAGCTTTGGCTACCTATGATGCTATTGAATTATTGAAATTAGCAGATATTGCTGGGGCGTTGTCTTTAGAAGTTCATCGCGGTATTTCCAGTCCATTCGAAGAAGAATTACACACTATTAGACCACAAAGCGGTCAATTAGCAACAGCTAGAAATATTCGTCGATTAATTGAAGGCAGTGTCTATACAACAGAAGCAACTCCAGATAATGTTCAAGATGCGTACACATTGCGCTGTATGCCGCAAATTCATGGTGCAAGTAAAGATTCAATCGCTTATGTGAAAAGAAAAGTTGAAATCGAAATCAACTCAGTCACAGATAACCCAATCATCACAAGAGACGGAAAAGTTATTTCTGGTGGGAATTTCCATGGTGAACCAATGGCTCAGCCGTTTGATTTCTTAGGGATTGCGATTGCTGAAATTGGTAATGTTTCTGAACGCCGGTTAGAGAGATTAGTTAATAGACAGCTAAGCAAATTGCCGTCTTTCTTAGTGAAACATCCTGGTTTGAATTCTGGCTTCATGATTACTCAATACGCATGTGCATCATTGGTCTCTGAAAATAAAATTCTAGCTCACCCTGCTAGTGTTGATTCGATTCCATCGTGTGAAAATCAAGAAGATTTTGTCAGCATGGGGACCACAGCAGCTAGAACGGCGGCAGAAATTTCACAAAATTCTCGTCGCGTGGTTGCTACCGAAATTATGGCTGCTTGCCAAGCGATTGATATTCGTCAAGCACAAAAAAATCTCGGTAAAGGGACTCAAGTGGCTTATGATACTTTCCGTGAATCCGTGGATTTCATTGAAAATGATAAAGATATTGAAATTTATGATGAACTAAACATAGCAACAAACGTATTAGTAGATGGCAGTTTATTAGCTGCTGTTGAATCAAAGATTGATTTAGACATTCAGTTTGAAGATTAATAGATCATGGAACAAGTAAAAAGTGACTTCTTATTGTTGCTTTTGCTTGTTCATCTTGTTTTAGCAAGTTCATAAATATGGAAGGGGCACTTTATGCTAAAAGGGAAACAAAAGGAATTTTGGCAAGATACAGTTACTAAACTAACAATTGCCCTAATTTACGCTTTTTTGTATTCAATTGCTTTAAACTTCTTTTGGCAACCTGGTCAAATTTATGCAGGTGGAATTACTGGGATTTCACAAATTTTGACGACTCTTTTTGATCGCGGTAGCGGTGCAAACATACCAATTTCAATCATTTATTATTTATTAAATGTACCAATGTTCATTTTAGCATGGTTTAAAATCAATAAAAAATTTGTCGTTTTTACAGTTATTTCTGTAACATTTGCTTCTTTTGCAATGTACATTGTGCCAAATATAAGTTTGACGAATGATCCGATTATTTGTGCAATTTTTGGTGGTGTTATTAATGGGTTTTCTTTGGGATTGGCCTTGAAATATGGTATTTCAACAGGTGGAATGGATGCTCTCATTATTACTTTAAGACAACATACAGGTCGAAGTATTGGCGCTATTTCAATGATGATTAATGGTGTGATTATATTGACAGCTGGATACTTATTCAGTTGGCCGTATGCTTTTTACAGTCTCTTAGCAATTTTTGTCAGTGGAAAAGTAACTGATTTAGTTTATGTGAAACATCAAAAAGTTCAAGTGATGGTGATCACGCAAAAGCCAGCAGAAGTCATCGCCGCCTTACAAGAAGATTTAACTAGAGGGATTACGGTTATTCCTCAAGGCTATGGTGCTTACGACCATCAAGAACAGACGATTTTAATTACTGTTATAACTTTCTATGAAATGGAAATTCTTAATCGTATCATGAAAGAAGTAGATCAGAAAGCCTTCGTGAGTGTCTCTCAGGATATTAAAATACTGAGTCATTTTGAAGAATTAAACATTGTTTAAAAAGATTTTCTTCAAGGAGTTGAATCAATGTTTAGTCCAACTAAAATTTTACAGCAAAGTATTCTCGTTGGAATTCAAAAATTCAAAAACCATTATTAACTAAACTTATTTTAGGTTTTATCGGAGGTGCCATGATTTCCTTAGGTTATCTGGCTTATATTCGAGTTTCAGCTTCTATTGCAACGGATTTACCTAGCATTGCTAGTTTAGTAGGTGCGTGTGTCTTTCCGATTGGCTTGATTGTCATTTTATTGGCGGGTGGAGAATTAGTCACTGGAAATATGATGGCCGTTAGTAGTGCCTACTTTGCAAAAAAAATCGTTTTTGGTGATTATATAAAAAATATTTTAACAATTACATTTGCTAATCTAGTGGGTGCAATTTTTGTTGCATATTTTTTTGGTCATTTTGTTGGATTAACCCATAGCGGTGTTTTTCAAGAACAAGTAATCAATATTGCTCATCACAAAGTAGAAGCAACTTTTTTTCAAGCTTTTGTTTCTGGGATAGGCTGTAATTGGTTTGTAGGGTTAGCTTTATGGTTATGCTATGGTGCCAAAGATAGTGCGGGGAAGATTATAGGTATTTGGTTTCCTGTAATGATTTTTGTAGCGATTGGTTTTCAACATAGTGTGGCTAATGCTTTTATAATTCCAGCAGCCATTTTTGAGGGTGGCAGTACCTAGGTAGCTTTTATCAGTAATTTTATCCCAGTTTTTTTAGGAAATATTGTTGGAGGAGGAATTTTTGTTTCCGGTTTTTATTATTTAAGTTATAATCAGCATTGATAAAAAATAAACAGAGTAGAAGACAAAGCGTTAAGTGTCTTGAAGATGGAATGTTGCTTCAGGAACGAAGAATGGCGATTCGCGGTTTTGTCTTCGCATTCGCTGCATGCTTTTTTGTGTAGCAGCTCTAAAGGAGATGCTCATCGTGAAAAAATTAAACGCTCACGCAATTGCTACAATGGGATTATTAATCGCCTTAATGGTTGTTTTATCCCAAATTTTTGGATTTGAAACGCAGCTACTAAAAGTTACCTTTGATTTTGTACCAGAGGTAGTATTAGCTAGCCTTTTTGGTCCTTTATGGACAGGGGTTGGAGCTGCCATTGCTGATATAATCGGCAATACAATGTTAGGAAAAGCGCCATTTTTCATCGGCTTCACTTTGAATGCTTTTATTGGTGGCTTGATTTATGGTTATTTTTTCTATAAGAAAAAAGTAACTATAAAAAATGCATTTTTCTGTGTGTTACTGAATACAATAATCATTAGCTTATTTTTAACACCACTATGGTTGTCAATTATGTATGGTATTCCTTTTACGGACAAAGCCTTATGGACAATTCGCTTGACTAAGGCTGCGGTTATGCTTCCTTTACAAACTGGGTTAATTTTCTTTTTTAGCAATGCATTACCGTTAAAAATGATCAGCAAGCGCTATGCTTCATAAAAAATAATTTATATCGGTAAGAAATCCGCGGATCTCTTACCGATATTTTTTTTATTTCACGAAAAAAACAGCGGAAACTTCCCACTGTTTTTGAAGCTCGTTTAATTTACGACAATCGGATTATTAGGAATTGTAAATCCGTGTTGGTTGAGTGTGTTTACGTAAGCAGTTAAAAATTCTTCCTTCAGATGGTATTGTTTACCATTTTCTACATACATAACCGTTCGGATTGCATAATTGCTATTTCCTAAATCCACCATGCCAAACAATGTAGGACCATCAAAAATTTCTGATTTAAATTTTTCACTTAACTCTGTGTTAACCTGCATGATTAACTGGCTGATAGCATCGTAACCTTCATTAGGATTAATTCGAATATCTAGCAGTACTTGCATATGAGCTCTTGATAAATTACTAATAGTGGTAATATTACGGTTGGGGATAAAATGAACCGTACCATCTGTCGACTTCATTTGAATAGTCCGAATACCCACTGAGGTAACAGTTCCTTCAAGTTGTAAATTAACCAACCGAATATAGTCGCCAACATCAATCTGTTGTTCTAAGATAATAAAAAATCCGGTAATAATATCATTCATAAATCCTTGGGCGCCCAGTCCGATTGCAACGCCGGCAATCCCAGCCCCCGCTAATAATGAGCCAACTGGAATACCAATTGTATCTAATACTGCGTACAAGAAAAAGAACAATAAAAAGTAGGAAAACACATTGCTAGAGAGTGTGTGAATAGTCTTTAATCTAGTGATACTGCCGGTCATCTTTTGTTGCTGTCGTTCAAAAGACTGATTGATTAGAAAATTTCCAACTCGTCGAATGATGATAAATAATACTAAAACAATTAGTAAAGTAATACTTTTTTGAATAAAAGTCGCTAATATATCATCCCAATTGATTGAATCCCAGTATCTTTGCCAAGCGGATAATTTTTTGGTTGCTTGATCAACAACATCTAAATTCGTGCTGGAATCCACTGTTGTATTAAGAAAAAACATATGAAAACTCCTTTTTAAAATTAAGGTAATTATTTGTGCAATGATAGTCTTTAAAAGATGCTCCCATCAGTTTAACAAGTTTTCTAAATACTGTCGATGAAAAATCTTGAAAGAATTTATCTGAAAATTTCAAATATTTCTAAAAATACCATGACATTTTGATGTGAAAATGGTAGACTTTCTATAAATTAAAAGGAGATGGTAAAATGGTGGATATCAAATGGGAAGAATTAGGCTTTAGTTACATTAAAACTCCTTATCGCTATATTTCATATTGGAAAGATGGCGCCTGGGACGAAGGAAAATTAACTGAAGATAATATGATTCATATTAATGAAGGTTCAACAGCTTTACATTATGGTCAAGAAGCTTTTGAAGGGTTGAAGGCATACCGTACAAAAGAAGGCGGAATTAATTTATTTAGACCAGAACAAAATGCGAAACGATTAAATAGAAGTGCTGAAAGAATGATGATGCCGGAAGTTCCTCAAGATAAATTTATTGATGCATTGAAGGAAGTTGTTTTAGCTAATGAAGAATACGTGCCACCATATGGAACTGGAGCGACTTTATATTTACGTCCATTTCTGATTGGTGTTGGACCAAATATTGGTGTGAACCCTGCGCCGGAATATATTTTCAGTATTTTCTGTATGCCAGTAGGACCTTATTTTAAAGGTGGAATGGCGCCAACTAATTTTATCGTTTCTGAATACGATCGAGCGGCTCCCCATGGTACTGGTGCAGCAAAAGTGGGTGGGAATTACGCTTCAAGTTTATTGCCAGGGCAAGAAGCACATGATCGTAATTTTTCTGATTGTATCTATTTAGATCCTGCTACTCATACTAAAATCGAAGAAGTTGGTTCTGCAAACTTTTTTGCAATTAGCAAAGACAATCAATTTGTTACCCCAACTTCACCGTCTATTTTACCAAGTATTACCAAATATTCTTTACTGCAATTAGCAGAAGAACGTTTTGGTATGGAAGCAGTTGAAGGGGACGTCTACATCGACAAACTAGATGATTATGTTGAAGCGGGCGCATGTGGGACAGCAGCGGTAATTTCACCAATTGCAGGAATCCAAAATGGAGACAACTTCCATGTTTTTTACAGCGAAACAGAGGTCGGACCGGTAACTAAAAAACTTTATGATGAACTTGTAGGAATCCAATATGGAGACGTAGAAGCTCCGGCAGGCTGGATTGAAAAAGTAAAATAATTTTTTATACTCAGGAATTTCCTGAGTATTTTTTTATTTAAAAATTTTGATATACTTTAAAAAAGGAGGGAAATATGTGAAGAAGAGAAAAATACTGCTTGCCTTAATATTTACTCTTACACTATTTTTAGGAGCTTGTTCTACTAAAAATGATGAGCAGGTTGATGAATCTGTCGATTTAGAAACTCAAGAAATGATGGATGATGTAACGCAAGGTGATGGTACAGGGACTGGTGATTTTAAACTATTGACTGAATCAGTTAATCCAGATGAAAATCAGTTAACCTTTGAAGCAACAGGGATTGATGAAAATCAAGTGACTTTTGTGTATGTAGCGAATCAACTAATTCTATCTGAAAAATTAAAAAATGGAGAGCCTTATAATTTAGATATTACAAATATCGCAGAGGCCCATTCAACAGATTATTCGCCTAAAATTCAATTTGTTCAATTTGAAGACAATGAAGAAGGAAATACGCCAACATTATTTAGACAACTTAGATATGAAGTAAAATAAGAAAAGGACTATGACAATTTTTGTCATAGTCCTTTAGTAATTGCTAAAATATAATAGTTCAAATTAACTTAAATGAACACCTTTATCTACATAAATAATATCACCAATAATACCAGTTGCAAGTGGACTTAAAAGAAAAGCACAAGTGTTACCGACTTCTTCGATTGTTACACTAACTTTGTCCGGTGTTCGTTCTTCAGATAGGTTCAATAAACTTTGATAATCCTTTACCCCAGTTACTGCCAATGTTTTAATCGCACCAGCTGAGATGGCATTTACCCGAATATTCTTAGGCGCCATTTCAGTCGCTAAATAGCGAACTTCAGCCTCTAATGCAGCTTTTGCAATACCCATCATGTTGTAATTTGGAATAGAGCGCTCAGAGCCCATATAGGTCATAGTGACAATACTTCCGCCCTCAGTCATCAAAGGTGCTGCATATTTTGATACCGCCAATAAAGAGTAGGCTGAAACATCTTGCGCCAAAGCAAAACCTTCACGACTAATATCAGTTACATCTCCAGATAATTCTTCTTTATTAGCAAAAGCAATTGAATGCAGTAATCCGTCAATTGTTCCTACAGTTTCTTTGATTTGATTAAATGCTTTTTCGATATTTTCATCAGCAGAGACATCTAGTTCTACCATAATCGCTTCTTCGCCAACTAATTTGACAAGATTTTTTTTCATACGATCATTTTGATAAGTATAAATGACTTGGCCGCCTAAATCAGAAATGGCTTTGGCACATCCCCAAGCAATACTTTTTTTGTTAGCAACGCCAGTCACAACGATTTTTTTTTCAGATAAAATTGACATTCTTTGGCACACTCCTAAATAATATAAAATAAGTATGAGCCTATTATGTTTTAAAATGCTTTGATTGTCAAACTATTTTTTTATTTATTTTTTGGAGGCTTGATAAACTTGAAATAGTATGATAGTTTGATAATCAAATAAATAAATTGAGGTGCAAAAATGAACAAATTGATGAACGTTGAAGAGATTATGGCGGCGATTCCAAATCGTTTTCCCATTTATTATTTAGATGCAGTAACTGAATTTGAAGATGAAAAACATATCACTGCTAAGAAGAATTTAACGATGAATGAAGATTTTTTTCAAGGTTATTTTCCGGACCAACCAATTATGCCCGGCACATTGATTGTAGAAGCTTTGGCTCAAGCAGGTTCTTTACTAATATTAGAATCTAAAGCATTTAAAGGGAAAACAGCCTATATCGGTGGGATTAATAAAGCAGTTTTTCATGAATTCGTTCGGCCAGGCGACACTTTATTCTTAAATTTTGATATTCAAAAGATTAAAGGACCTGTTGGCACTGCTAAAGCTTGGGCAACAGTTGAAGAAAAAATAGTTACTGAATGTGAATTTACGTTTATCGTTGGAGATAAAGAACAAAAATAAGACCGTTGCAAAACTTCGTAAATACTATTACGAAGTTTTTTTATATCTTAAGAACTTATAAAGCAAAAGTTAAATTTGCTATCGAAAGATAGAAAAAGCCAAGATCAACAAATGATCTTGACTTAATAATTAATTTGATGAAGTAGTAGTTGTTTCGGAATTTTCCGTTGCTTCAGTTGAATTGCTAGAATCCGTTGCTTTACTATCACTAGGTTCTTGTAAAATACTAATTGTATCGATGGTTACCGGATTAGTTGGTTTTGAGTTTTCGCCACCAGTATTAGTTGTAACTTCTGCTGCGGCAATTTTATCAACGACATCCATACCTTCAGTCACTTGACCAAAAACAGTATATTCACCGTCTAAGTTTGGTGCACCACCATTTTGATAAGCTTCAATAATCCTTTCAGGATAATATTGAATAGCTAAACCGTCAGAAACATTTTTATTGTTCTGAACGATAAAGAATTGGCTACCATTACTACTGCGAGATTGGGAACGGGCCATCGCAAGAGCACCACGGATATTATAAAGCTGATCAGAATTTTCAGTTTTAAATCCTTCACCCCAGATACTTTCACCGCCAGTGCCATCTCCACTAGGATCGCCACCCTGAATCATAAAATCTTCAACGACACGATGGAAAGTGGTGCCATTATAATAGCCATCCTTTGCATGAGTAACAAAATTTTCAACAGCTTTTGGTGCTTGTTTAGGAAATAGTTTCATCTGAATGGTTCCTTCAGAAGTATCCATTTGAACTAAATATTCATCGGCTGCTACACCTTCATCTAATTGAGGTAAATCGACTTTGCTTAGATCTACACTCGATTCAGTTGTTTTTGCTGAACTTTCTGAAGTTTCTGTTTCATTATTGCTATTGCAAGCTGTTAGAATCAGAGCAGAACAGGCTAAAGCTGCACCAATCATAAATTTTTTGAGTTGCATAAAAAGCTCCTTTCACATTTTCTCTATTTTATGATAACAAAAAAAACACAAAGTAGATATGAAAAAAATGTGAAAAAAAAGAAGAGATCGAAATCTCCTCTTAAATCTAATCTTAAAGGTTAGCAAATTTTTCTAACAAACGAATCATTTGGCAAGTGAAGCCATATTCATTGTCATACCAAGCAACTGTTTTAACTAATTGAACGTCGCCGGCAGTTGTAACTTCTGTTTGAGTTGGGTCAAAGATTGAACCAAAAGTTGTACCAATAACATCAGTTGAAACGATTTCGCGATCGTCATAACCAAATGATGGATTATCAACGGTATGTTTTTTGATTGCTTCGTTAACTTCATCAGCAGTTACTTTAGATTTTAATACAGTTACTAATTCAGTTAATGAACCATCAACAACCGGTACACGTTGTGCATGTCCTTGTAATTTACCATTCAATTCTGGGATAACTAAGCCAATTGCTTTAGCAGCACCAGTTGAATGAGGAATAGTATTGTCAGCAGCTGAACGTGCAGCACGTAAGTTGCCACCACGGACAGGTCCGTCTAATAACATTTGAGTAGAAGTGTAAGCATGAACAGTCGTCATAGTTCCAACTTCAACACCAAATTCATTATTTAAGAAATAAGCCATAGGAGCTAAACAGTTAGTTGTACAAGAACCAGCTGAAATAATTTTATCGTCAGAAGTTAATGTATCATCATTAACATTATAAACGATTGTTTTCATTGCGCCAGCAGGAGCTGAAATAACAACACGTTTTGCACCAGCATCAATATGTGCTTGTGCTTTTTCTTCAGAAGTGTAGAAACCAGTACATTCTAAAACGATATCAACGCCATTTTCTTTTACCCAAGGGATTTTGCTAGCATCAGGTTCAGCGTAAATGCGTGTTTTTTCTCCGTCAACTACGATTGAATCTTCAGTTGCGCTAACATTTCCAGGATAAGTGCCATGAGTTGAATCAAATTGTAATAATTGAGCCAACATTGTAGGGCTTGTTAAGTCATTGATTGCTACTACTTCGATATCATCTGATACTTCTTTGATACGACGGAAAGCTAAACGACCAATACGTCCAAATCCATTAATACCTACTTTTACTGTCATAACCAAAAGTTCCTCCTTTATATAGAAAAAGCAATCACGTGCTCTTTCTTATGAGGTTATTTTGCGACGAATCCTTTTTTTTGTCAAAACAAAACACCTATCAGAATTATTTTTCTGTAACTAATTGAAAATTTTATAATTATTTCCTTAATAATGAGAATTGTATAGAAGATGTTCACTTAAACATGGACTTTTCTTGATAATCTAGCTAAAATGTAAAAGATGTAGATAGTTTGGCTTTAGTAGATAGGAGAATATAATTATGTCAATGTTTTTAGATCAAGTAACAATCGATGTCAAAGCTGGAAAAGGCGGAGACGGAATGGTTGCTTTTCGTAGAGAAAAATACGTTCCAGATGGTGGACCTGCTGGTGGCGATGGCGGACATGGCGGAGCGGTTATTTTAAAAGTTGATGAAGGCTTACGTACTTTAATGGATTTTCGGTACAATCGTCATTTCAAAGCAACACCGGGAGAAAAGGGAATGAGTAAAGGGATGCATGGTCGCGGTTCGGAAGACACCTATGTTAGTGTCCCACCAGGTACAACTGTAAGAGATGCTGAAACAGGCGTTTTAATTGGTGATTTAATAGAAGACGGACAAGAATTGGTAGTAGCAAAAGGTGGACGTGGCGGACGTGGAAATACCCGTTTTGCTTCTCCAAGAAATCCAGCACCAGAATTAGCTGAAAACGGTGAACCAGGACAAGAGCGTAAAATTGAATTGGAATTAAAAGTATTAGCTGATGTTGGTTTAGTAGGATTTCCATCAGTTGGTAAATCAACTATTTTATCTGTTATTTCTGCTGCCCGACCAAAAATTGGTGCTTATCATTTCACTACTTTAGTGCCTAATTTAGGCATGGTAACCACTAGTGATCACCGCAGTTTCGTTGCTGCAGATTTACCAGGTTTAATTGAAGGAGCTTCACAAGGTGTAGGTCTAGGTACGCAATTTTTACGTCATATTGAACGTACGCGGGTTATTTTACATGTTATCGACATGAGTGGTTCAGAAGGCCGTGACCCATACGAAGATTATTTGGCAATTAATCATGAATTGTCTAGCCATAATTTACGTTTGCTAGAACGTCCACAAATTATTGTAGCCAATAAGATGGATATGCCAGATTCAGAAGAAAATTTAAAAACCTTCAAAGAAAAATTACAAGCAGAAAAAGAAGATGAATTTGCTGATGATATCCCGGTTTTTGCAATTTCTGCCTTCACTAAACAAGGATTGGAAAATTTGTTAAACGCTACTGCTGATTTATTAGAAGTGACACCCGAATTTCCATTATATGAGGATGAAATTGAAGAAGATGTGGTTAATTATGGTTATGAATCAGATGAACCAGCCTTCACAATTACTCGTGAACCAGATGCAACTTGGGTATTAGGCGGCGATAAGCTGGAAAAATTATTCAAGATGACCAACTTTGATCATGATGAAACAGTGATGCGTTTTGCCCGTCAACTACGTTCAATGGGCGTTGATGAAGCTTTGAGAAAACGCGGTGCCAAAGATGGCGATATTGTCAGAATTAACAATTACGAATTCGAATTTGTAGACTAAAAAATACGAAGAGAGCATCTGGTTAATTAAATCAGTTGCTTTTTTTTTATAATTATCATTTGAAATTTCCCCCTTTAAAACTTCACAAGCTTGAAAACCTAAATCATAAGCAGGTCGTGGCATAGCCGTTAACTGTGGGGTAGTCATCATTGATAAATTGATATTATCAAAAGCAATAATGCTAAGATCTTCAGAATTTTTATTTCAAAAAGGCCTTTTAAGTATTCATTTTCTACAATAATTGATACACTTAGACAAAAGCATAAAGGATGTGTTTTATATGGAAAAACGAGTAATTATTATGAATTTTGAAATTTCGTCACAAGCGTATGAAGCTTTTTCAAAAGTGAAAAAAATGCATATGAGTAGAGAAGTTAAAGGTGATCAAATGGCTGTTATTCGTCATAGTGAAGATGGACAACACCAATTTGAGATCGAAGACTTTTTAGATTTTACTGGTAATAATAAGAGTGCCACTGGTGGTTTAATTGGGATGCTAGTTGGTATTTTAGGTGGGCCAATCGGCATTTTGTTAGGTTGGTTTACTGGAAGTGTAATCGGTGGCACACAAGATGTTAAAGAAGTTCGTAATGCACAAGGCGTATTTTCATTCTTAATCGATAAAGTTTCTGAAGGTTCAACAGCGCTATTGCTAATTGCTGATGAAGATGACAATCGTCCTTTAAATCAATTAATTATGAATGAATTAGGCGGAGAAATTACGCGTTTAGACTATGATGATGTTGAAGAAGACATTAAAAAAGCCCAAGATATGGCGAAAGAAAAAGAAAATCATTCAAACCTAGAAAAATAAGTTTGCACTGGCTGACAAAGTCTTCTAAAATGGTGTTATTTGATAGAAAGACAGGAATAAGATGGAACTTGAATTTTTAGGAACAGGTGCTGGTGTTCCAGCAAAGCATCGAAATGTTAGTGCACTAGCATTAAAATTATTAGAAGAACGGAATGCAGTCTGGCTTTTTGATTGTGGTGAAGGGACGCAGATGCAAATTTTACGGACCAATTTAAAACCGCGAAAAATTGAAAAAATATTTATTACTCATCTGCATGGTGACCATATTTTTGGTTTACCTGGTTTATTAAGTAGTCGTTCTTTTCAAGGCGGTGATGAACCGCTTGAGATCTATGGTCCTAAGGGATTAGAAACTTTTGTCCGGACGAGCTTACAAATTTCAAAGACAAAGCTTTCTTATCAGCTGAAATTTTTTGAGATTGCAGAAGGAATTGTTTTCCAAGATAAGCAATTTACCGTTTCTTGCGCGAAATTAGACCACGGGATTGAAAGCTTTGGCTACCGAATTGTCGAATCAGATCATGAAGGTACACTTCAAGTAGAAAAACTAGCTGCTTTAAATATTCCAGCCGGACCTTTGTACGGGAAACTAAAAGCAGGTAAAGAAGTCACTTTACCTGATGGTCGAGTTTTGAACGGCCAAGAGTTTGTTGGTGAAAAGAAAAAAGGTCGTGTTATAACTATTTTTGGTGATACCCGTGTGACAAAACAGTCAGTTGAACTAGCAAAAGATAGTGATGTTATGGTTCATGAATCCACTTTTAAAAAAGATGAGAGTCAGATGGCCAGGGCGTATTTCCACTCTACAACGAAACAAGCCGCTGAAATTGCTCAAGCAGCGAATGTGAAATTATTGATTCTTACTCATATTTCAGCACGCTATTTGGCAAAAGATGCTCAAGAACTAGTGGCAGAAGCACGAGAATATTTTCCAAATACAAAAATAGCGAAAGATTTTGATTTGTATAATTTACCGTTGAAGGAGTGAAATTGGAATGGATTTAACAGATAAAGTAGTGGTTGTGACCGGTTCTTCTGCTGGTCTTGGTGAGCAAATTTGCTATGAAGCTGCTAGACAAGGTGCGATTGTTGTGACTTGTGCGCGACGAATCAATTTAATTGGTCAAGTAAAAGAAAAATGTATGGCTTTAAGCGGTAAAGCAGCTTATGCCTTTCAATTAGATATTGCCGATCCTCATAGTGTTGAAAATGTATTAGCCAAAATTGCTGACGAAGTAGGTAACGTGGATGTATTAGTAAATAATGCCGGTTTCGGTTATTTCGAGGACTTTGTAAATTTTGATTTAGATATGGCTAAAAATATGTTTGAAGTCAATGTTTTAGGCATGCTTTATTTCACACAAAAAATAGCGATCCAGATGGTCGCAGAAAAGAGCGGTCATATTTTCAATGTTGCTTCAATGGCTGCAAAAATGGCGACTCCAAAATCGACCATTTATTCGGCAACTAAATTTGCGGTGTTAGGTTTTTCTAATGCTTTACGATTAGAGTTGAAACCGGTCAATGTTCAGGTGACCACTATTAATCCCGGACCAATTGAGACAGATTTTTTTGGTAAGGCGGATCCTAGTGGGAATTACTTAGAAAATATCGGTGCGATTGTCCTAACGCCAGAGAAAATAGCCAAGATAATTATCAGTAAGGTAGGTACGAATACTCGTGAAATTAATCGTCCCCATATGATGGAAGTGGCTAGCCGCTTTTATACATTATTCCCAAGAATTGGTGATTTTTTGGCTGGCGGTTTATTTAATACAAAATAGGATGTGACGCGGATGAAAAAGCAATGGAAAGTGATCGTAGGTTTTCTGCTAGTTTTATTAATCGTATTATTTGCCGTGTTGAACAGTCAAGATGTACCAGTTAGTTTCGGATTTTCTAGTTTCAAAAGTCCGTTAATCATCGTGATTATTGGCTCTGCACTAATTGGTGCCTTAGTGGTTTTCTTAACTTCAAGTGCGAATTTATTTCAACAAAGAAAACAGATTAAACAACTTGAACAGCAAGTAAAGGATTTTGAAACTGATCATGATAAAAAAGTTGATCAGGCTATCGCTGATTATAAAACCGATCATGAACAAGAAGTAGCCACTTTGACTGCGAATTATGAAAGTATGTTAAAAGATAAAGAAGCTGAAATTAATCAATTAAGAAATCAAGAAACAGAAAACAAAAGTGAACCTTTAAATTATTACGATTAAAAGCAAATCTGAGAACAAATAAGCAAAAATTTGTTCTCTTTTTTGTTGTCAAAAATATTCCATGCTATACTATTAAAGTTGGGATGTGAAAGCGTGAAACAAAATAATTATCAATGGAAGATACCGCCAGTCGAAACGGTTGATGAAAATTTTAAAAATGAAATGGAAAAAGCCGGATATACAGAAAATTTCATTACATTATTATGGCAAAGAAATATACATACGATGGCTGCTTTTGAAGAATTGAAAAATACCGATATCAGCGATTTACATGATCCATTTTTACTTCATGATATGGATAAAGCAGTTGAGCGTATTCAAACTGCGATAATGGAAGGCGAGCCGATTTTGATTTACGGCGACTATGATGCAGACGGAATAACTAGTACATCGATTTTAAAGGAAGCATTAGAAACATTAGGTGCTGAAGTCGGTTTTGTCTTACCCAATCGTTTTATTCATGGTTATGGGCCAAATAAAGAATTATTTGCTGAAAAAATTGACGAAGGATTTAGTTTGATTATTACGGTGGATAACGGAGTTGCTGGGAATGAAGCGATTGCTTATGCCAACCAACAAAACATTGATGTGATTGTGACAGACCACCATGAATTGCCACCAGAACTTCCTGAAGCCTATTGTATTATCCATCCAAGATTTCCAGGTGGTAATTATCCATTTGGTGAATTATCGGGAGCAGGTGTGGCTTTTAAACTAGCAACGGCTTTACTTGAAGAGGTTCCAGTAGAGTTGCTTGATCTAGCTTGTGTAGGGACGATTGCGGACTTAGTTTCCTTAACTGGAGAAAATCGTACAATTGTTAAACTAGGTTTACAAGTAATTAAGCAAAATCAACGATTAGGACTGACTCAATTACTAAAAGTCAGCGGTGTAGATTATCAAAAGATTGATGAAACGAGTATTGGTTTTAGTATCGGGCCTCGTTTAAATGCGATCGGACGTTTGGGAGATCCTAATCCAGCAGTGGATTTAATGACTACTTTTGATCCGGATTTAGCCAACGAGCTTGCTGAAAAACTTAATTTAATAAATGATGAGCGAAAAAAAATTGTTCAGGATATTACTGCAGAAGCTTTAACGATGCTTGATGAGACAGCACAAGTCCATTTACTAGCAAAAGAAAACTGGAATCCTGGAGTATTGGGTATTGTTGCCGGAAATATTTTAAAACAAACAGGAAAGCCAGCGATTGTATTAGCTATTGATGATGAAGGAAATGCTAAAGGCTCTGGTAGAAGTGTCGATAGTTTAGACTTATTCGCGATGTTAAATACGATGAGAGAATACTTTACTCATTTTGGCGGTCACGCAGCAGCTATCGGTTTAACCATGCCCGTAGAAAAAATACCTGCTTTACAAGCAGAAATGAATCAATATATTTCAAATAATCAGATCGATTTATCAAAAAGCAATAGCTTGTTAATCGATGAAAAAATATCTATATCGGATATCTCTTTAAAATTAACCGATGAATTAAAAGTTTTAGCCCCTTTTGGCACTGATAACCCTGCTCCACAGTTTATGCTTGAGACGGGCAAAGTGAGTGGCTTTCGTTTAATTGGTGGCGACCATCAGCATGTAAAATTTAGCTTAGTGGACAAAGAGTCAGAAGTAGACGTTATTGGTTTTAATTTTGGTGAAAGTCAAGAGGAATTACAACAAGATGATCTTTCCTTTGTTGGCGTATTAGAAATCAATGAATGGAATGGACAGAAGAAAGTTCAGTTTCGACTTATTGATTTTAAGTCAGAAGGTCTGCAAATAATTGACCGTCGTGCCAAACATACTTGGCAACAAAAAATTGACGGAGATAAACTGTTATACCTAGCTTTTCAACCAAAGACTAAAAAAGTTTTTCAACCAATTTTTGGTGATCAGATAATCACATTCGACCAAGCGTTACCAGCTGAAATTGATAGTTATCAGCAATTGGTGGTATTAGATTGTCCAGATGAATTAGCTATTTTGAAACAAATCGTTCACTTAGGTAACTTTCAAAAAGTCTATCTCTATCTTTATAGTCGTGATCAAGCTTATATTAATGGCATGCCTGATCGGCAACAATTCAAAGATTTATATAAATTTATCATAAAGCAACAAAAATTAGATGTGCGGTACAAGTTAAAAAACATTTCAAATTACTTAAGAATTCCTGAGAATCTGCTAGTCTTTATGATTCACGTGTTTTCCGAGTTGAAATTTGTTACAATAGACAACGGTGTTTTGGAAGCTGTCTCGCAGCCGGAAAATCGTTCATTTGAAGAAAGCCAAGCTTATCAGAAACGATTAGGTCAAATAAATAGTGAAAAATTTTTATTATTAGAAGATATCCAAAGCATCAGAAATTGGCTGCAAAATTAAAGTAAATAAATAGGTTATAGTATGAAGCAGGAGGAAACACAGATGAATTTGAAAGATTATGTGGCAAGTATTGAAGACTATCCTAAAGAGGGAATTGTTTTCCGTGATATTTCACCATTAATGGCAGACGGAGATGCTTACCGAGAAGCAACTAAGCAAATTGTTGATTATGCTAAAGAAAAGCAAATTGACATGGTCGTTGGGCCAGAAGCACGTGGTTTTATTGTTGGTTGCCCAGTGGCTTATGAATTAGGTGTTGGTTTTGCACCTGTTCGTAAACCTGGTAAACTTCCGAGAGAAACAATCGAAGTGGAATACGATAAAGAATATGGAACAGACACATTAACTCTTCACAGTGACGCGATCAAACCAGGACAACGGGTTCTAGTGACAGATGACTTATTAGCGACAGGTGGGACAGTTAAGGCGACGATCGAATTAATTGAACAACTTGGTGGGATTGTAGTCGGTTGTGCATTTTTAATCGAGTTAGAAGATTTACATGGCCGTGATAAAATTGCTAATTATGAAATTTTGACATTGATGGATTATTAAAAAATCAGCCAAAGCTATATGTAGCCTTGGCTGATTTTTTATTATGCTGATTTATGAAAATGATCGGTATAATCATAAGGATTTACGTAGTAGTAATCTTCTCGTGGTTCATCTTCTGGATAATAATGTGGATTCATTTGTGCCATCTTGCGGCGTTTTTGCCGTTGTGCGTATCTCTTGTCATCCCAAAGCATGAACCAAGTCAAAAACAATCCCGAAAAGAACAGTACGTTAGCCAAAAGACTCAATTTTCCAATCAATAAACCTAACAATAAAACTGCAATAATTAGTCCAAAACGACGAATAGCTTTCATTTTTGATTCACTCCTTAAAAATATGTATAGAACAAACGTTCGTATTTCTATTATACGAATGTTTGTTCGATTTGTAAAGAAAAAAATTAATCGGAGTTCCACCGATTAATTGATTCTTAAAAAATATGGTTTCGATATAAGCCAACGACTTTTCCTAAAATAGAGACATTTTCTAAAATAATAGGTGCCATGGTATCATTTTCTGGTTGTAAGCGAAAATGATCAGTCTCCCGATAAAATCTTTTACAAGTTGCTTCGTTTTCATCCGTCATCGCAATGACAATCTCTCCGTTAACAGCTGAAGCTTGTTTACGTACAATCACATGGTCACCGTCATAAATGCCAGCATTAATCATACTTTCTCCTCGAATCGTTAGCATAAACAAACTGCCATCTTCACTTGATAAATCTGGCGGCACAGGGAAAAAGTCAGATGCTTCTTCTACCGCGAGAATCGGTTCGCCTGCTGTAACGACGCCTAACATTGGTATGACTTTTGGTGCAGCACCAATCTTTTCTAATCCCGTGATCGTTAATTCTATTGCTCTAGGCTTTGTTGGATCTCGTTGAATCCAGCCTTTTTTTTCAAGTCTTGCTAAATGACCGTGAACAGTTGAAGTCGATGATAAGTTCACCGCTTCTCCAATCTCACGAACGGTTGGCGGGTAACCTTTGAATTCAACCCGTTCATGGATAAAACGAAGAACTTCTAATTGTTTCGTCTCGGTTCTCTTTGCCATGATCACACCTCTTTCTATAAACAAAGTTTAGCATAGAATAAAAAATCAAACAAGCGTTCGTATTTATTTTTCTATTCTAATTATTATTTTTTGAATTTTTATGTATAATATAGTCAAAGTGAGGTGTATAAAATGCTTTCTGAAGAAAAAATTGCTCGTATCAATGAGTTAGCAAAAAAGAAAAAAACAAGTGGATTGTCTGATGAAGAAACAAAAGAACAAAAGGAATTACGTGAAGAGTATTTGCAATCTGTTCGTGGTGGGATGAGACATCATATTGAAGGGATGAAGGTAGTCGATCCTGATGGAAAAGATGTTACACCTGATAAATTGAAGAAAATTCAAAAAGAAAAAGGACTGCATAATAGAAAATAATCATGTATTTCTATATTGAATAACCGTATTAAATCGGTTACAATGAAATTTGTAATAATAAAAGTATTTAGCACCAAAAAGGAGGAAAAGTTTTTGTTCGACAAAACAGATCAACTAGGTGTCAACACCATCCGTACATTAAGTATTGAAGCAATTCAAAAAGCCAATTCAGGTCATCCAGGTTTACCAATGGGTGCTGCACCTATGGCTTATGCATTATGGACAAAACATTTGAACATCAATCCAGCAACTTCATTAAACTGGCCAAATCGTGACCGTTTTATTTTATCTGCAGGACACGGTTCAGCAATGCTTTATAGCTTGCTTCATTTAGCAGGATTTAATGTTACTATTGATGATTTGAAAAATTTCCGTCAATGGGAAAGTAAAACACCAGGGCATCCGGAATACCATTTTACTGATGGCGTCGAAGCAACAACTGGTCCTTTAGGCCAAGGAATTGCCATGGCTGTTGGGATGGCAATGGCTGAAGCACATCTAGCTGCTACTTATAACCGAGACAGTTTTAAAGTGATGGATCATTATACTTACACGCTTGTTGGTGATGGTGATTTAATGGAAGGTGTCTCACAAGAAGCTAGTTCTATGGCTGGTCATATGAAACTTGGCAAATTAATTGCTTTATATGATTCAAACGATATTTCATTAGATGGTCCAACCAATAAAGCTTTTACCGAAAATGTTGGTGCTCGCTATGAAGCTTATGGTTGGCAACATATTTTAGTAAAAGATGGTAATGATTTAGAAGCCATTTCAAAAGCGATTGAAAAAGCAAAAGCTGAAACTGAAAAACCAACTTTGATTGAAGTTAAAACAGTTATTGGATTTGGCGCTCCAGATGAAGGAACTAGTAAAGTTCATGGGGCACCATTAGGAGCAGAAGGTATTGACGTGGCGAAAGCAGTCTATGGTTGGGAATATCCTGATTTTACAGTGCCTGAAGAAGTAGCTGCACGTTTTAAAGCAGATATTCAAGATAAAGGTGCAAAAGCCGAAGCTGATTGGGATGAAATGTTTGCTAATTATGCTAATGTTCATTCTGAATTAGCAAAGCAATTTAAAGATGCTTTCAACAATGTTTTACCTGAAAATTGGGATGAAGCTATTCCTGTTTATGAAGAAGGTTCAAGTCAAGCGAGCCGCGTATCTAGTAAAGATGTGATTCAAGGAATTGCTAAGAATTTACCAACTTTCTGGGGCGGATCTGCTGATTTATCTGGTTCAAATAATACAACAATTGCAGATGAAAAAGAATTCCAACCAGGTTCTTACGAAGGACGTAATATTTGGTTTGGTGTTCGTGAATTTGCAATGGCGGCAGCTATGAACGGTATTCATCTACATGGTGGGACAAGAGTTTATGGCGGAACATTCTTTGTTTTCGTTGATTATCTTCGTCCAGCGGTTCGTTTATCTGCGATTCAAGGTTTACCAGTCACTTATGTCTTAACACATGACTCAGTAGCGGTTGGTGAAGATGGACCGACTCATGAACCAATCGAACAATTAGCTAGTATGCGTGCAATGCCAAATGTTCAAGTAATTCGTCCAGCTGATGGTAACGAAACAGCAGCAGCTTGGAGAGTGGCTATCGAAACAAATGATAAACCAACATTTTTAGTTTTAAGCCGTCAAAACTTACCAGTCTTACCAAATAGCAAAGAAATTACTGATGCTGGCGTGAAACACGGTGGATATGTCGTGTCTAAACAATCTGGTGAAACACCAGAAGGAATTTTAATTGCAACTGGTTCTGAAGTAAGCTTAGCAATCGAAGCGCAAAAAGTTCTGAAAGAACAAGGCAAAGATGTTTCTGTCGTATCATTACCAAGTTTTGATTTATTTGAAGCACAAGATGCAGCTTATAAAGAATCTGTTCTACCTAAATCAGTTAAAAAACGTGTAGCAATTGAAGCTGGTTCAAGTTTTGGTTGGGAACGGTATGCAACGACTGAAGGAACAACGATTACGATTGATCATTTTGGTGCCTCAGCACCTGGACCATTTGTATTAGAACAATTTGGTTTCACAACTGAAAATGTGGTAAATACATTTAACCAATTATAAAAAAATATCTGAAGGAAGTAACCTATTAAAGGTTGCTTCTTTTTTATTACGAAATTAAAATTTAGTTGCTTAATGATTACAGATGTTACACTCTTTTAACAAATCCATCAAAATATTTTGAAACGTTTGTGAATTATTTCTTGATGACCTATAATTATTATGAAAATAAAAGGATAATTAGGGAATAATTTGGAGGTACCAATGAATCAATATAAAACACGTAGTGAAAAACATCTAATTAAAAAGATGAGAAGAAAAACTATTGCAAAAAAGTCATTTGTATTGGCAGGAACGACTTTAGCGATTTCACCAATTGCAGTTAGTTTAAGTAATCATAGTTTGGTTGCTCAAGCAGAAGAAGTTTCAAGTCAGTCTGCTTTTATTAATCAAATTGGTCAATCGGCAGTAACTATTTCAGCAAATCACGATTTGTACGCGTCAATTATGATTGCTCAAGCTCTAGTGGAAAGTGGTTACGGTTCGTCTTCATTGTCACAAGCACCATACTATAATTTATTTGGGGTAAAAGAATACAATGGTGGCGCATCTGTCAGTATGAGTACCCAAGAATACTTAAATGGTCAATGGGTAACGATGTCGGAACCGTTTGCCGTATATAATTCGTATAATGAATCTTTTGAAGCGCACGCCGATCTTTTACAAGGAACTTATTATGCTGGGGCTTGGAAGAGTCACACGAGTAATTATCAGGAAGCAGCTTACTATTTACAAGGGCGTTATGCTACGGACCCAAGTTATGCCAGCAAACTAATTTCAATCATCCAAACTTATAATTTAACCCAATATGATACAGGTACTACCGTTAACAATACAACTAATACAGCTCCCGCAACAGAAAGTACAGTAACTACTGAAACGAATGTAACAGCCACAACAAGTACTTACACTGTTGCAGCAGGAGATTCTTTATGGGGGATTGCATCTAGTCACGGAATTTCAGTTGATCAGTTATTAGCTAATAATGGTTTAAGTGCAGATTCCACATTATTACCAGGCCAACAACTTACAATTTAAAAATGATTAAAAAGTACTGAAATTTCAGTGCTTTTTATTTTGAAAAACTTGATTATATCAAGGAATTATCTATAATAAGCTGGCTTTTATTTAAAAAGAATAGTATTATTTAAGAAAGATTATAAAAAGGAGGTTTCCTTTCATGACAGAACAAACTGTAAACCACGCGATAGACGATTTAAAGGCTGGTGGTATTCGTATCACACCGCAACGTCATGCTATTTTAGAATACTTAATTACATATAAAAACCATCCAACTGCTGATGAGATATTTCAAGATTTAGAAAGTCGTTTTCCTAATATGAGTGTAGCAACGGTTTATAATAATTTAAGAAAATTTGTTAGTATCGGTATTGTTACAGAAATGAGTTATGGGGATACTGCTAGTCGATTTGACTATACTCAAAAAAAACATTACCATGCAATATGTAATGAATGTGGGAAAATTGAAGATTTTTCATATCCAGGATTAGAAGATGTAGAAATGGCTTCAAGTAAACTAACCGGCTTTCAAATAAATGAACATCGGCTAGAAGTTTATGGTATTTGTCCAGATTGTCAACAGAAAAATCAATAGGCTAAACAACTTTGCTCGAGATAAAAATCTCGAGCTTTTTCTTTGTCTTTTTATTGGAAATACGTGTAACATACACTTTAACAAATATAAAGCTTCTTCTGTTTTAATAACGATGGTAGCGGAATCATAATTTTTGTTTTTTATAAAAAAATGAAAATGAAAAAAAGCTAATAAAAAAACGCACAAGCAGCAAGGGTTTTATGAATAAAAAAAATTATTAATTAATTTAAAATGAAGACAGATGAGACAATGATAACATCTGAATCGTTTTCATTGCGTTGAGTTTTTATTGTGATATATTTTACATGTTAAAAGAAAACAATCAAAAAATAATTTATAGAGGTGAATGATTTTGAAAATTGGAGTTATTAAAGATCCAAAACAAGGTGAAGCTCGTGTAGGGATGACACCTGAAAATGTCAAAATTTTAGTTGAAGCAGGTAATGAAGTTTTAGTTGATAATAACGCTGGTGCTGGTTCAGGTTTTAATAACGATCAATATGAAGCGGCTGGCGGAAAAATTGTAGATACAGATACAGCATGGACTGCTGATTTAATTGTAAAAGTAAAAGAACCAATGGAAAGTGAATATCACTATTTTAAAAAAGGCCAAATTATTTGGGGATTTTTACATTTAGCAGCTAACAAAGCTTGTGTTGAAAAAATGATGGAAGTTGGCGTAACAGCTTTATCTGGAGAAAATATTTCAATCAACGGCGTTTTAGAATTGTTAAAACCCATGAGTGCAATTGCTGGTCGTCGCGCTGTTAACTTAGGTCAATATTATTTAGAAAAACAACATGGTGGCGAGGGTATTTTATTACCAGGTATCGAAGGTGTTGAAGCTGCGACAGTCGTTATTTTAGGCGGCGGTAATGCTGCTGAAAACTCTGCAGATATGGCTGTTGGTTTAGGTGCCCATGTAGTTATTTTAGAAGTAAATGAAAACCGCATCAAACAATTACAAGAACGTTACAAGAATGACAATGTTGAAGTCATTGTTTCTAATACCGAAAATTTAGAAAACCGGATTAAAGATGCAGATGTATTTATTTCAACTGTTTTAATCCCAGGTGCTCGCCCACCAAAATTAGTTAAAGAATATATGGTTGAATCAATGAAACCAGGTAGTGTGATTGTTGATATCGCAATTGACCAAGGTGGTACGGTTGAAACAATTGATAAACCAACCAACCATGCTGATCCAGTATTTACAAAACATGATGTAATTCATTACGCTGTTCCAAATATGCCAGGAGCTGTACCTCGTACAGCAACTATTGCCTTAGCAAAAGGAAATATTTCATTCTTAAAAGAAGTTAGTGTTAAAGGATTAGACGAAGCTTTGAAATCAGACAAAGAATTATTATCTGGTTTAAGCGTGTATAACGGAAAAGTAGTTTCAAAAGCTTTAGCGGATTCAATTGATGTAGAATACACAGAAGTGGGAGATGTTTTATAATGACAAGAATTGCGACAGATTTACCAGTAACGATTGAAGATATTCATGAAGCAAAGAACGTGGTAAAGCAATATGGTCGTAAAACACCATTGATTCAATCAATGTTTCTAACTGCCAAAACTGGCGGCGAAGTTTATTTGAAATTAGAAAATATGCAATTAACTGGCTCATTTAAATTCCGTGGGGCTTACAATAAAATTGCACATTTGACCGAAGAAGAAAAAAATCGCGGTGTTATTGCAGTTTCAGCAGGTAACCATGCCCAAGGTGTAGCGTTAACTTCTAAATTATTAGGAATTAAAAGCACTATCGTTATGCCAGTGACTGCACCAAAAGCTAAAGTTGAAGCAACTGAAGGCTATGGTTCAGAAGTAATTTTACATGGGGAAAGCTTTGATGAAGCAAGAGCTTACTGTGAAAAAATTGTTGAAGAAACTGGTGTGACTTATATCGCACCTTACGATGATGAATACGTAATGGCTGGTCAAGGAACAATTGGTTTAGAAATTTTAGATGATTTATGGGATGTTGATACTGTATTAGTTCCTGTCGGCGGTGGTGGCTTAATCGCTGGAATTGCAGTAGCTTTGAAAACATTTAACCCACATATTAATATTATCGGTGTCCAAGCTGAAAATATTCATGGTATGACCGCCTCTTATGAAGCTGGAAAAATTGTTTCTCATAAAGAAGCAGCAACTATTGCTGATGGTACTGCAGTAGCAGTTCCAGGAACACTAACGTTTGAAGTAGTAGAAGCTTTAGTTGACGATATGGTTGTAGTTTCTGAAGAAGAAATTGAAGCTGCTATGAAAGACTTAATTCAACGGACTAAAATTGTTGTTGAAGGCTCTGGTGCACTTGCAACAGCAGCAATCCTAGCAGGTAAAGTGGATAAATATGTAAACAACAAAAAAGCAGTTTGTGTAGTATCTGGTGGTAACGTTGACTTAAAACGGATCATCGATGTAATTGGTCACTTCTCAGTTGCAAACGAATTAAAATAAACTTTGAACTTAAAAGCATTCTTTCTTCCGTATTTAAAGGAGGAGAGAATGCTTTTTTTATGGACATACAAAGGGGTAATTTATAGAATTATTTCTAATGAATATTAATAATTCAAAAATAAAAATATTTTGATGTTTAAATGATGAATAAATACGTATGGTTAAGGCACTTTAGTATTTGTACTTTAGTGAGCAAAAAAATAGGGCTTGCTGCGCTAGTTTGTTATACTTTTCTTGTGCAAAAAGGCGCAAATTTCTAAATAATAGAAAGAGGGAATGGAATGAAAGTAGTAGTAGTTGGCTGTACCCATGCAGGAACAGCTGCAGTAAAGAGTATTTTAGAAAATCACCCGGAGGCAGAAGTAACCGTTTTTGAACGGAATGATAATATTTCTTTCTTGTCTTGCGGGATTGCATTATATGTCGGTGGTGTTGTGAAAGATCCAGCAGGCTTATTTTATTCAAACCCTGAAGAACTGGCTTCACTAGGTGCAACTGTACACATGGAACACGATGTGACAAAGGTTGATACCGATGCAAAAACTGTAACTGCTAAAAATTTAAAAGACAATGAAGTACAAACAGTCTCTTATGATAAATTAGTCATGACCACCGGTTCTTGGCCGATTATTCCACCAATTAAAGGCATTGATTCAGAAAATATTTTATTATGTAAAAATTATAATCAAGCCAATGAAATTATTGCTTCATCAAACGATGCAAAAAGAGTCGTCGTTGTCGGTGGTGGCTATATTGGAATCGAATTAGTTGAAGCTTTCGCTGAAACTGGTAAAGAAGTCACCTTGATTGATGGATTACCAAGAATTTTAAATAAATATTTAGATAAACCATTTACAGATGTATTAGAAGAAGAATTACGTCAAAAAGGTGTGAAGCTAGCATTAGGTGAAAATGTTAGCGAATTTGTCGCTAACAGTGAGGGTAAAGTTGAAACGGTTGTGACGCCAAGTGATAGCTTTGAAGCTGATTTAGTTATTTTGTGTGTTGGATTTAAACCGAGTACGGACTTACTTAAAGACCAAGTGGAGATGTTACCAACTGGTGCTATTAAAGTGAATCAGTATATGCAAACAAGTAATCCAGATATTTTTTCAGCTGGTGATTCTACAATGGTTCATTACAATCCAAGCCACACAGAAAATTATATTCCACTAGCAACCAATGCAGTTCGTCAGGGTATGCTAGTTGGCAAAAATTTAGTAGAACCAACTGTTAAATATCGTGGTACTCAAGGAACTTCTGGCCTTTATTTGTTTGGTTGGAATATTGGGTCAACTGGTTTGACAGCAGAAAGTGCTAAAATTAACGGCGTTGATGTAAATGTGACAGTTTTCGAAGATAATTATCGACCTGAATTTATGCCAACAACAGAAAATATTTTAATGGAAATTGTTTCTGAAAAAGGTACAAATCGAATTGTTGGGGCTCAATTCTTATCAAAATATGATATTACCCAAAGTGCTAACACGATGTCAGTTGTTATTCAAAATGAAATGACTTTGGAAGACTTAGCATTACAAGATTTCTTCTTCCAGCCACATTTTGATCGTCCATGGAATTACTTGAATCTATTGGCACAAGCGGCTTTGAAAAATATTAAATAATTTTTCCAGCAGTGACTCTTTAGTTGCTGCTGTTTTTCTTAGCCTATTTGGTGTAAACTCAAATGAGAAATGGAGGAAGATAGATGATTTCCTTAGATGAATATTTAGCCGCTGGACAAACGACTGTCTCAAATTTACTTTTAAAAAATTATCGTAGGTTAGGCTTAAATACCAACGAGTTCATGCTTTGGTTGCAATTATATGTTGAAAACCAAACGGGAAATATTTTTCCTGATATGACAGAGATTGCCCGTAGAATTGGTTTACCAGCTGATCAAATTTATCAAATTTTAAATAGTATTATCGGCAAAGGATTTGTAGCATTGGAATCAAAAAAAGATGAAGCAGGTCGCCAAGCCGATTATTATAACGTTTCATTAGCCTTTGATAAGTTAACAATATTGGTTGAACAAGAAAAGTTTAAGAAAACTGAAGATGCCCAACAAATTTCCCAAAAGAACATGTTCACCACCTTTGAAAAAGAATTTGGTCGTTCTTTATCACCAATAGAATATCAGAAAATTGGCTATTGGTTGGAAGAAGATGGTTATACGCCAGAATTAATTACTTTGGCGCTGCAAGAAGCCGTGCTAAATCAAGCCTACAATTTTAAATACATTGAAGCAGTTTTACAAAATTGGGAGAAAAAAAATATCCAAACCAAGCAACAAGTCATGGATGAACAAAAACGTAGAAAGCAGTTAATTCTACAAAAAGAAGAAGCGAATTACCAAGAAAATTTACCTGAAGTGTCGCTAGATGATTGGTTAAATGGGGAGGATTAGCATGCTTAGTCAGACAAAAACAATGGAAGCCATGAATTTAATGTACCAAATGTTTCCAGAGGCCCATGGTGAGCTGGTAGCAGCGACTCCTTTTCAATTAATTATTTCAGTTATCTTAAGCGCACAAGCTACGGATGTCTCTGTTAACAAAGCAACTCCGGTTTTATTTGAAAGCTATCCAGATGCAGTACATTTAGCAGCAGCACCAATCGAAGATATTATTGCTAAGATTAAGACAATCGGTTTATATCGAAATAAAGCCAAGAATATTAAAGCCTGTAGCCAAATGATTTTAACAGATTTTGGTGGAGAAGTTCCAAAAACAAGAGAAGAGCTGGTTAAGCTACCAGGTGTCGGTAGAAAGACAGCTAATGTTGTTTTAGGGGATGCTTTTGATATTCCGGCCATCGCCGTGGATACCCATGTAGAACGGGTTAGCAAAAGACTTAGAATTTGTAAGCAAAGAGCATCGGTTTTAGAGGTAGAGGAAACATTAATGAAGAAAATTCCAGAAAATCTTTGGATAAAATCTCATCATACAATGATCTTTTTTGGAAGATATCATTGTACAGCCAGATCTCCTAAATGTCATTCATGTACTTTGCTTGATTTATGTCAAGAAGGAAAAAATAGACTAAAAGCCAACGGAAAAAAATAATTTCCGTTGGCTTTTTTCATGGGGTAGTTCCGGCATCGCCACCAGTTGGGTCATCGCCACCACCATCTACCGGAGGTGTGCTACTGCCAGTTCCATCATTATTAGTATTACCATTGTTTACACTTGAAGATGGAACTGTTTCATTGCCAGTAACTGAAGAGCTAGAATAATTGTTATAATCCTGAGCAGCAGAGCTTGATGAACTGCTGTTATCATAATAGTTATTGTAGCTAGATGTTGAATTATTGTAATAATTATTGTAACTAGTGCCATCTACTGAGTTAGAGGCGGTTGAACCATTTATATATAATTCTCCACCGACTCGACTGACATTACTTGGTTTTGTCCAGTCTGCGGGTGCTTGATCCTGAGAAACGTATTGCATCATATTTCGATAAAATAATTGTGCGATATTTTCTGAGGCGGTCGTAATCGGCGTCATTCGGTTACTATATCCTGTCCAAACAGAAAGTGCATAATTCGTTGTATATCCAGTAAAAGACACATCTGGTGAAATAGTTGAGTAATGAGGGATTTTCGCTAATTCCTCGGTACTGTAATTTGAAGTTCCAGTTTTACCGGCTTGAGTAACGTTATAAATTGAAGCATACGTACCTGAACCTTTTGTAATAACATCTTTTAAGACATCAGTGACCATGTAAGCAGTAGATTCTTCCATTGCTTTTTGACCAGCACTTGAAAAACTTTGAGTTGTTCCGTCTAAGTATTCAATATGGTCAATGTAAGAAGGTTTATAATAGGTCCCTCCATTTGAAAAAGCAGCATAAGCGGCAGCCATTTTTTCAGTAGAAATACCATATTTCGTTCCTTCTTGCGTTTCAGTATTACTAGAGATGGCATTAGAGGCCAAGATATCTTTATATTGAATACCTAATCCATTTAAAAATTCAGCTGATTTATCAGCTCCAACTTTTTCAAAGAGTTTTACAGCCGGAACATTACGTGAATCATATAGTGCTTGTCTTAAGGTAATGGTTCCCATATAAGAGTTATCCCAGTTGTTTACAGCCGTTTTGGTACCAGGATAATTATATTTAGCGTCGGTAATAGTTGCACCTGTCGAATATTGTAAGTATTCAAACGCCGGACCATAATCAGTAATTGGTTTAACAGTTGAACCTAAATCGCGATCCGTACTAACAGCTTGATTAAAACCTAAATATACATCATCAGCAATGTTTCTTCCGCCAATTTGAGCTGTTACATTACCAGTATTTACATCAACCATCGTAGCGGCTAC
The DNA here is from genome assembly GCF_019218635.1 of Enterococcus alishanensis. Lineage (GTDB taxonomy): Bacteria > Bacillota > Bacilli > Lactobacillales > Enterococcaceae > Enterococcus_A > Enterococcus_A alishanensis. The sequence continues at coordinate 449,494 of NZ_JAHUZB010000002.1, forward strand.
TTGAAAATCATCATCAGGATAGGCAATCGTACCATCGGTATTATTGGCTAAATTATAGATGTAAGTTTGCTGATCCATATTTAAGTTAGTATGGACTTCTAATCCGTCTGTATAGACATCTTTATCAGTTTCTTCTTCAATTTGATTAATTACTTCTGTTAAATAGTTATCAACAATTTTTCGCGTAGTATTATCGCCTGTATTTAAAGGTTGCAGGCCTGCTTGAATATCAGTTGCGACAGCTTCATCATATTCTGATTGGGTGATTTTATCATTTTCGAGCATGGTGTATAAAACAGTATCTCGACGTTTTTTAGCAGCTTCTGCATGTTCATAAGGTTCATATGAATTTGGTGCTTGTGGTAGTCCAGCTAATAGGGCTGCCTCAGCAATTGATAAATCACTTAAATTTTTACCATAATAAGTTTCTGAAGCAGTTTTCATTCCGTATAATCCGTTACCCATATATACTTTATTAATATAATAAGTAAGGATTTCTTGTTTGCTTTTTTCTTTCTCTAAACGAGTAGCTAGCCATGCTTCTTGGGCTTTTCGTTTTAAGGTTTGATCGGATGCCTTGGTAGAAAAGACTGATAGTTTAACTAACTGTTGAGTTAAAGTACTACCGCCTTGTAAACCACCTGAATCAGAATTGGTGATGTTGTGTATTAAAGATCCGGCAATTCGAATTGGGTCAATACCGTGATGCTTATAGAAGCGTTGATCTTCGACAGAAACAATTGCATCGTCTAAGCGTTGAGGAATTTCTTCGCTGGTTGCTTTTTCTCGATTTTCTGAGCCAATATCTTCAAATAAATTACCATTAATGTCATAAAATTTTGAAGAAGCGGTAGAATCTAAACTTTTTTCAGTGATTGGTTCTGCGTCCTTTGCATAGTAAGCAAATACGCCAATCCCGCCAAGAACACCAATAAGAACTAAACCCACAAGTGCTGTCAGAATTTTTAGAATAATCGACCCAGACTTTCTCGTTTTTTTACCTTTTTTTACCTTAGTGGATGTCCCATGACTCTGATTGGAACGGCTTCGGTTGGCCATAAATTATAACTCCTTTTGTTGAATATATTGATTGACTGCATCCAAATAAGGAATTCTAGGTGCAATCTTAGTTGGAACTTCAATCCCTTTTTTTTCGATGATTGATAGTGGAAGAGATTTTTTTCCATCTTTTTGTTGATGCCAATAATAAATTAAATCTTCGCTAGCAAAAAAGAAGCAGCGTTTTAGACTAGAAAACCACAAAAGGACAAAGCATATGCCATTTTGCTTAAGACATCTTTCCATATGAATAATCTGATGTTCATGAAAATTCTTAAAAGGAAAAGAAGTTTTGTTTTTGGTTTCCTTTGCTTCGAAATCCAAATAATGCCCGTTGTAAACACCATTATAATCGGTTGTTGAAGGTTGTCTGAAATAGGCCTCTTTAATGACGGCGGCACTTCTCTTAGGGTAATCAACCTTAACAATTTGTAAAGGGGTTGGCTTTTTATGGATAACAGCTATATCATAGTTTAAGTAATACTCATTACTCAAATTGATTGCTTCTTCAAAGCGCATTCCGCGGTTAGCAAAATTTGGTTTCTTTTTTTCATTTTTTTCAGAAGTAGTCTTATGATTACTGAAAAGTTGACCGTTGGGATAATGAAAAGGCATTCCCATCACACTCCTAGGCTACATTATAACAAATTTTTGTCTTTTGTACTGAAAGTAGAGGAAAATTTATGAATCAAATCATTAAAAAAATTTATATTACTGGATATCAAAGCTATGAATTAGGAATTTTTACTGAAAAAGACCCTAAAGTTGCAGTCATTAAGAATGTTTTAAAAAATCAAATTATTCAATTAATCGAGAATGGATTGGAGTGGATAATGATTTCTGGTGCTTTAGGCTGTGAACTATGGGCAGGACAAATTATAAATGATCTGAAGCAACAATACCCAGAAATAAAACTGGCTGTCATTTTTCCCTTTAAAGATTTTGGTTCTAATTGGAACGAAGCCAATCAGTTGTTATTGCAAACAGTTGTTGGTCAGGCCGACTTTGTAGATTCAGTCAGTCATAAACCATATGAGAATCCTAGTCAATTTAAGAATCATATAAATTTTTTATTACAACATACTGATGCAAGTTTAATTGTTTACGATCAAGAATATCCGGGTAAAACACGCTATTTTCTAAGGGATGTAGAAAATTTTCAAAAGAATAAAACCTATCAAATTTTTCCAATCACAATGGACGATCTTGAAAATTCAGTATATTTGGGGGATAGTGTTTGATTTACGAACGTTTATCAGCTAGAATATATTGGAGAACAAATGAAGTTAATGATATTAATGAGGTGGAAAAATGGCGAAATTAACGTACACTCCAAATGATATTTTGGAACAAGATTTCAAAACAAAAATGCGTGGTTACGACCCAATTGAAGTGGATGAATTTTTAGACAATATTATCAAGGATTACGAAGAGTACAATAAAGAAATTTTAGCTTTAAAAGAAGAAAACGACCGTCTAAAAGCGCGAGTTGAGCAATTGTCAAAAACACAGTCGACTGCTGGATCAGCTGCGACTGCTCCAACTACTCCGCAACCAAGAACAAAAGAAGCAGCTCCTAAGGGATCTGCTGTAACAAACTTTGACATTTTAAAACGCTTGTCAAATCTTGAAAGAGAAGTTTTCGGAAAAAAATTAGATCAACAAGCAAAGGTTACAGGTAATACGCGGACTGATTTAAGAAAAAACTACACTCAAGCAGATGATGACAATGAAAAAACGCGCCAATTTTAATTTAGTATAATAATTGCAATTTTTGGGTAATCGCGGTGTATTTTTAATATGCTGAGGAAAGTCCATGCTCGCACAGTCTGAGATGCCTGTAGTGTTCGTGCTTAGCGAAACCATAAGCTAAGGTACCAATTATTTTGGTAACGGCAGAAAAACAAGCTAAGGAGAAATCTATGCTTTAGTATTCTTGAAAGTGCCACAGTGACGAAGCATTTTGAGAAATCAAAATGGTGGAACGCGGTAAACCCCTCGAGCGAGCAACCCAAACAATGGTAGGGGCGCTTTTTCTAAGGAAATGAACGATGAAAGAGCCGAATAATTTCGGAGATAGATGATTACCACTGAACTTGTTTACCTGAAACAAGGAATGTACAAAACATGGCTTACAGAAAATTGCAAGATTCAGGAAACCTTCCAACTTTGCTTGTGAAGGTTTTTTTTACGAAAAGAATAAGATGGAATAAATAGGAGATATTATGACTAAACAATATAATTTAATTGCCACAGCAGCAGCGGGAATCGAAGCGCTAGTTGGTAAGGAATTGCGAAATTTAGGAATTGATTGCGAAGTAGAAAATGGTCGCGCTCGTTTCAGTGGAGATTTAGAGACCATTGCTACAACAAATCTATGGCTCAGAACGGCAGACCGGGTAAAAATTATCGCTGGAGAATTTGATGCTTATACTTTTGACGAATTATTTGAGCAAGTAAAGGCTATTCCATGGGAAGACTATTTACCTTACGATGCAGAATTTCCGGTGGCTGGGCGTAGTATCAAATCCAAATTATATAGCGTTCCAGATTGCCAAGCGATTACAAAAAAAGCCATTGTGGAACGCTTAAAAGAGGTCTATCATCGTCCTGCGCGAGTACCATTGCCAGAAACTGGCGCATTTTTTCAATTGGAAGTGGCTTTACTAAAAGATCACGTAGTGTTGACGATAGACACAACTGGACCGTCGTTGTTTAAACGCGGTTACCGTTTAGAAAAAGGTGGCGCGCCATTAAAAGAAAACATGGCAGCTGCTTTAATTGAATTAACTAATTGGCGTAAGGATCGTCCTTTCTATGATCCAGTTTGTGGTTCCGGAACGCTTTGTATTGAAGCGGCTTTAATTGGTCATAATATTGCTCCGGGCTTTAATCGTTCTTTTGCCTGTGAAAAATGGGATTGGGTCGACAGTGATATTTTTGAGAAAGTCCGTGCAAAAGCAGACGAGCAAGCGGATTATGAGATTGAATTAGATATTACTGGTTCTGATATTAATGGAAGAATGATTGAAATTGCTAAAGCAAATGCGGAAGAGATTGGTTTAGGAGATTCGATTATCTTCAAACAACAAGCAGTCAAAGATTTCAAAACTGATAAAGAATATGGGGTAATTGTTGCCAATCCGCCTTATGGTGAACGGTTAGGTGAAGAAGCGAGTGTGCGCCAACTTTATAAAGAAATGGGTGAAGTCTTTCGTCCTCTTGAAACATGGAGTAAATATATTTTAACTAGCGACTTAACTTTTGAAGAGTTTTATGGTGCAAAAACTACTAAGAAAAGAAAACTATACAATGGTGCGATCAGAACTGACTTGTTCCAATACTGGGGAAAACGTCCACCTCGTAAGGGAAAAAAAGATGAATAAAGAATTAACAGCTATAAAAGATTATAGCTTTCAAAAATTAAGTAATGAAAAAAGTGGACATGATTTTTTTCATAGTCAAAGAGTAGCTAAAATCGCTAAAAAAATAGCAGTTAAAGAATCAGCCAATCAAGAATTAGTTGTTGCGGCAGGTTATTTACATGATGTAATTGATGATAAGGTTGCTTTAGATCCGGTGGCTGAAAAGAAAGCAATTGAACAACTATTACACTCATTAGGTTGGAACAAGGAGAAAATTGATGAACTCTTTATGATTATTGAAAATATATCTTTTTCAAAAGAGCTGGAGTCAGGTAAAAAAACATTAACTTTAGAAGGTGAAATCGTCCAAGATGCTGACCGTATCGATGCTTTAGGTGCAATCGGTATTATGCGAACAGCATATTATGGAGGAGCTCATCAAAATATTCTTTATGATCCAGCAATAAAACCAAGAGATTTAACAAGTAAAAAAATGTATCGCGATGAAAATACGGTCATTAATCATTTTTACGAAAAATTATTAAAATTGCCAGCATTGATGAATACTGAGGCAGGGAAAAATGAAGCAAAGCGCAGAAAAGAGTTCATGGAAAATTTTTTAATGGAATTTTATCATGAATGGGAGAACGAAAAAGAATAACAGGCGAGCCTGTTATTCTTTTTTTCTGAATTGAGTAAATAAAAAGATGAGATTTATCAATGTTAAAATAATTCCTAAGATGAAGGGAAGTAACAGTAAATTTGCAGAATAACCAAAATTATTTTGAAATTCACTGGTTGAGTTGGTGCTGATAATACTACGGCTGTAGTGATAAACTTGATAACTAAAAGTTGCTAGAAAAACTGATATCAAAGTCAAAACAAAGCGACGATAATCAGCAAACTTTTCTTTTTTGATCAAAGTGAATATGATGTAACCAGCAAGTAAAGAAATGGGTACACCAAAAGCAAAATATGGATTTAACATGATGAGGCCTCCTTATGAATAGTTTTCCTCATTGTTTTTAAATAGTCAAGCAAAAATTTTAAGGATGTGTGAATATGTTCTCAGCTTATACCGGACCAATCAAAACTGCAATTTTACTTTTTCCTTTTTTAGCATTACTAGTTAGCGCACCAATTTTAATTTTCTATTATCGTAAATATGGCGAATTAGGTAAATTTCGTAGTTTAGTTATTTATTCTTTTGTCTTTTATTTATTGACAGCTTATTTTTTAGTCATATTACCTTTGCCGTCTGTTGAAACGGTAAGCCAAATGACTGGACCACGTATGCAACTGCATTTATTTCAATCAGAAATTGACTTTTTCCATCAAACGGTCTTTCGTATAAATGACACCAGCACGTATCTTCCTGCTATAAAACAAAGTGTATTCTTAGAGCCTATTTTTAATTTAGCATTATTTTTTCCGTTAGGAGTCTATTGTCGTTATTATTTCAAATTTTCATGGAAAAAAACTACCTTGATAAGTTTTTGTTTGTCCTTATTTTTTGAGTTGACTCAGTTAAGTGGCTTGTATTTTATTTATCCTAGACCTTACCGTCTATTTGATGTAGATGATTTATTACACAACACACTTGGTGGTGGAATAGGTTACCTAATCGCACCATTGATTACATTTTTCTTACCAAGCCGTGAAGAGCTAGATTTAGAATCATTGGAGGATGGAAAAAAAGTTTCTTTGATTCGGCGAACGGTTGCTTTTTTGATTGATTGGTTTATTATAGGAATCATTTTTGATTTAGTCCCTACTCTAATCAATTTAATTGCACCAAATCCGCTAACGAATTATCTTGCATCGGACACTAATAGCTTTATCTTTACCCTAAAAGTAATTTTATATTTTATTTTGTTTACTTATTTCTGGCGGGGCAAGACATTTGGTAAAAAAATTGTTAAAATACAAGTTATGGAAGAAAATCGTTCCCGGATATCTTTATGGGGATTAATTAAGCGTTATGGATTATTTTATTTATTGATACGTTATGATTTGGATATTTTTAATTATTCAATCAATCAGTTGACTACGGCTGATAGTACCGGTTTAATTATCCATATCGGTTTAGCTTTCATCAGTTTATGCATTTTATTATTATTTGTCTTTAATCTTTTATATGCTTTTATTAGAGGAAAACATCGTTTATTCCATGAAAAAGCCAGTCGTACGTATACAATTAGCACAATCAGAGAAGAGGGAACAAATGGCGAACTTTAAAGCCTTTAACTTTCAGCCTTTTATTTTAGAAGCTTTAGCTGAAATTCATTTTAACGAACCAACTGTAGTACAAGAAAAATTAATTCCTTTAATTAAAAAAGGGAAAAACGTTGTAGGACAATCGCAAACGGGTTCTGGTAAAACCCACACTTTCTTATTGCCTTTATTTGATAAAATCAAACCAGATGTCGATCAAGTCCAAGTATTGATTACGGCACCTAGTCGTGAATTAGCCAATCAAATCTATCAAGCTGCAATTCAAATTGCCAAACATGCACCAACTGAAATTCGGGTAACTAATTTTGTTGGTGGAACTGATAAGAAAAGACAAATTGAAAAATTACAGCATCATCAACCACATGTTGTAATCGGCACTCCTGGAAGAATTTTAGATATGATGAATGAGCAAGCGTTAAAAGTTCATACGGCAGAATATTTTGTTGTTGATGAGGCAGATATGACTTTAGATATGGGATTTTTAAAAGAAGTCGATCAAATTGCAGGTCGTTTGCCTAAAAATCTTCAAATGCTCGTCTTTTCAGCAACTATTCCAGAAAGCTTGCGACCATTCTTATTAAAATACATGGAGAATCCAGTCATTGAAGAAATCAAAGCAAAAGCTGTAATTTCTGATACAGTCGATAATTGGTTGATTTCAACCAAAGGAAAAGATAAGAACAAAATTATCTATGATTTACTGACTGTTGGACATCCTTATTTAGCAATTGTTTTTGCCAACACCAAACAGCGTGTGGATGAAATTAGTGACTATTTGAAGAGTCAAGGACTAAAAATTGCAAAAATCCATGGTGATATTTCTCCTCGCGAACGGAAAAGAGTCATGCGTCAAGTTCAGAATATGGACTATCAATATGTAGTAGCAACTGATTTAGCTGCACGAGGAATTGATATCGAAGGGGTTTCTCACGTGATTAATGCAGAAATTCCTAATGACTTAACATTTTTCATTCATCGTGTTGGACGAACAGGACGTAATGGTTTGTCTGGTACCGCAATTACTTTATATGATCCAAGTGATGATTTGGCAATAACCGAACTTGAAAAAATGGGTGTTAGTTTTACACCAAAAGAAATTAAGAACGGTACAATCGTTGAGAGTTATGATCGAAATCGTCGACTTAAACGTGAAAAAAGTAAAGACGAACTAGATCCAACTTTAATCGGTTTAGTTAAAAAGAAAAAGAAAAAAATTAAACCTGGCTATAAGAAAAAAATTGATTGGGCGATTGCTGAATCGAACAAACAAAAACGACGTCAAGCAAAACGTCAAGAAATTAGAAACGTCAAAAAGAATAAAAAGAAATCGAATAATTAGTATTAGAGCTGTGAATCCTCACAGCTCTTTTTTCATAGTTACACATAAGATGCCGTCTTCTTTATAGGGCTCTGAGATCACTTGATAACCTTGCTTTTGATAAAAATCAATTGCAGTCATTTCAGCAGATAGTTCAGACGAAATTAAATTATTCTTTTTACCTTCTGTTTCTAAACAAGTTAATAGCTGTTGACCTAATCCTTTCAATCGATATTTTTTTGTCACGCAAAGGCGATCAGGTTGTAAAATCTTACTAGTTTTTGTTTGAAATCTTGCTGTTGCAACAGGCAGCTCGTGGTCAAAGAAGACCAGATATTTCCGATCGCTTGTATCCAAACCATCAAATTCAAGCGATGCTGGTATTCTTTGTTCCAAAACAAAAACTTGATATCTTAAATAAAAACTAGCAGCTTGCACAGCTTTTTGATTTCCAAAAATAATCTCCATAATAATCATTTCTCCTAATAGTAATATGAGTTATAATGGAATTGTAGCATAGCAAAAAGGGAGGAACCATTTTTTATGAATCTCGTTGATCAGTTAGATTGGGCGTATTGGAAACGTCTAAATCCAAAAGAAAAAAGAACATTACTTAGTCAAGTTTTACTTTATTATGTGAATCCCCTCTTAAAAATTTCTGATATTGAATTAAAGGAATTCGAGTTATATGGTATCAAATGTGAGACCTTTGAATTATTGATTGACGAAGAAAAATTTGTTTTTGTACCTGGGAATAAAGAAGCCATTTTAGGCTGGAATTTGGGTGCAAAAGGTTTGTCTTTACTTGAAACCGCTCAAGATAGTCCCAATATATCAATTCCAGAAGAAATTTTAAATCAATATAATTTGTTAGAAACAGAATCTTTAGCAAATTACATAAATGATAAAACAACTCGTTTACGGAAATCCGCTATTCCTGCAATGTTTGTACAACGTTATGCGTTACCAGCAGGAACTGAGTTTTTAGGCAGATTTGATGCTGTCACTGGAAGCTTTGAGGGCCGTGTCGATTTATTTGCTAAAATCGAAAAAGAAATAAAAGAAATTCTAACACCAAAATTGAATTCTCAAGAAAGTTTAATTTGGACCTTTCCGGAAAGCTTTTTAATGGAGGATAGTTGGTATATTGAGTTAGAACCAGAAAGTGATTTGTATCGTGTCTATACGCATACTACTCATAACTACACTAGTTTAAGAAAAGAGATTCGTAAGAAAAACTTTGACTTGTTAACTGAAGATCAATGGGAATATTGTAACGGTGCTGGTAGTCGAAGATTATTCCGCTGGGGAAATGACTTAAATATGTCAGATCCATATCGTGGTAAGGCTATCAAAAAAATGATTCAGGGATTAAATATGTTTGGCTTATCTTTTGATACTAAGATGACTCGTTTTGAGATTACTGAAGATCCGGGTGTCTTAAAGTTAACCGATCATCAAGAGAAGATTGGCATTCCAGCAGTTGAGTATTTACCGTTATCTTCTTATTATAGTAATAGTAAGATGCTTCATTCAGAAGTGATTCTATTTCCGCAAAAATATTTGTATCGTAAAGCGATTGTTTTGAAAGTCTAATTTGACTTTTCAGTAGAAATTTTCTATACTTCATTTTAGGATATAATTTAGTTATTTGCTTCTAAAGAAAGTAAGACCTTGGCTGAGAGTCTTGCGCTGTAATAATTAAGTTGCTCCCTAAAACATTTGATTGAAAAATCAACGTGACTCAGCGTTAACGAGCTTAAGAGGTAATGATCAAAAACTATCATTGCAATCAAGGTGGTACCGCGAACTTTCGTCCTTGAATGCAGTGGTGGTTTTTTTATTTTTTTAAAAGGAGAAAACAAGATGAAAAAATTAAGTAGTACAGAAGTAAGACAAATGTTTTTAGACTTCTTTAAATCAAAAGGACATATGATTGAGCCAAGTGCACCGCTAGTACCAGTCAATGATCCAACATTATTATGGATTAATTCCGGTGTTGCAACCTTGAAGAAATATTTTGATGGTTCAGTGACACCAGAAAATCCCCGGATTGCTAATGCACAAAAATCAATTCGAACGAATGATATTGAAAATGTAGGAAAAACTGCTCGCCACCATACCATGTTTGAAATGTTAGGGAACTTTTCAATCGGTGATTATTTCAAAGAAGATGCGATTGCTTGGGCTTGGGAATTTTTAACTTCACCTGATTGGATGGCTTTCGATCCTGAACTTTTATACGCAACTGTTTATCCAGAAGATAAAGAAGCTAAAAGAATCTGGTTAGAAGAAATTGGATTACCGGAAGATCATGTTGTTGAAATTGCTGATAATTTTTGGGATTTAGGCGCGGGACCAAGTGGACCGGATTCAGAAATTTTTTATGATCGCGGAGAAGCGTTTAATGACTTAACAGAAGATGATCCAGAAAATTATCCTGGCGGAGAAAATGAACGCTATTTAGAAATTTGGAATTTGGTATTTTCTGAATTTAATCATACTCCTCAAGGTACTTATGAACCATTACCCCATAAAAATATTGATACGGGAATGGGACTTGAAAGAATGGTCTCAATTATTCAAGATGCACCAACCAACTTTGAAACAGATTTATTTTTACCAATCATTGCTAAAGTGGAAGAATTAAGCGGTAAAAAGTACGGTGTAGATAAACAGTTGGATATCTCTTTTAAAGTTATTGCTGATCATATTCGTTCTTTGGCTTTTGCGATTGGAGATGGCGCTCTACCTTCAAATGAAGGCCGTGGGTATGTATTGCGCCGTTTGTTAAGACGAGCAGTGATGCATGGACAAAAGTTAGGCATTCAATCTGCCTTTTTATATCAACTAGTGCCAGTTGTTGGTGAAATTATGGTGGGTTACTATCCTGAAGTGCAACAACAAAAAGAATTCATTGAAAAAGTAGTTAAAAATGAAGAAGAACGCTTCCACGAAACTATCAATGAAGGCTTAAGCATGTTAAATAATGTGTTAGCAGAACTAAAAGAAAATAATCAAACTATTTTAGATGGCCAAACAATTTTCAAATTATATGATACTTTTGGATTTCCAGTGGAGCTGACTGAAGAAGTTGCTGAAGATAATGGTTTAAAAGTTGATCATGCCGGCTTTGAAACTGAAATGCAAGCACAAAAAGAACGAGCAAGAGCAGCACGAACAACTGAAAAATCAATGGGTGTGCAAACTGCTTTATTAGGAGATATTAAAGTGGATAGTCAATTTGTTGGTTACGATCAACTAAATATTGAAGGTAAATTAGAAGTGATTATCGCAACAGATGCTATTGTTTCTTCGGTTGATACAGGAAGCGCTCAATTGATTTTTAATCAAACACCATTTTATGCGGAGATGGGTGGACAAGTTGCTGATCACGGAACAATTACTGATTCTGAAGGAAATTTGGTTGCCAATGTAACGGATGTTCAAAAGGCACCTAATGGTCAACCCCTACACACAGTAGAAGTTGTCTCTCCGTTAGTTGAAGGAAATACTTATTTCTTAAACGTTAATCAAAAAATGCGAAATAAAATCATTAAAAATCATACTGCGACTCATTTACTTCATAAAGCTTTAAAAGAAGTCTTAGGTGATCATGCCAATCAAGCTGGATCATTAGTAGCACCAAAACATTTACGTTTTGATTTTAGCCATTTTGGTCAAGTTACCACTGATGAACTAAAAGAAATGGAAAAAATTGTTAATCAAAAAATTTGGGAAGCTATTCCTGTCGTGACAATCGAAACTGATATTGATTCAGCGAAAAATATGGGTGCAATGGCATTGTTTGGCGAAAAATATGGTCACGATGTCCGCGTAGTGAATATTGGTGACTGGTCAATTGAATTATGTGGTGGAACCCATGTGAGCAATACAGAAGATATTGGACTTTTCAAAATCGTTTCAGAATCGGGAATTGGTGCTGGTGTTCGCCGGATTGAAGCCTTGACCGGTCAAGAAGCTTACGAAGCATTCCGTCAAGAAGAAGAACAATTGATTTCTGTGGCTCAAATTGTAAAATCGCCTCAATTAAAAGAAGTTGTAAACAAAACAGAACAATTACAACAACAATTAAAAGAAATTCAAAAAGAAAATGAACAGCTGGCGACAAAATTAGCCAATCAACAGGCTGGTGATGTCTTCAAAGATGTCAAAGAAATTAATGGCACATCAGTGATTACAGCCAAAGTCAATGTGAAAGATATGAATCAACTGAGACAATTGGCCGACCAATGGAAGCAAAAAGAATTATCGGATGTTTTAGTTTTAGGAACAATTCAGGGAGAAAAAGTGAATTTGTTAGCTGCTATGACCCCAAGTGCAATTGAAAAAGGCTACAAGGCCGGAGATTTGATCAAGCTGATTGCACCAAAAGTTGGCGGAGGTGGAGGCGGCCGCCCGGATATGGCCCAAGCAGGCGGAAAAAATCCAGCTGGCTTAGCAGAAGCATTGGCAGAAGTAACAAATTATTTAGCGTAAAAAAATGTAACAAGAAGGGGAGGTCTTTCTTGTTACTTTTTTCTTTTCTAGGTATAATTTTCTGAAGATAGATGAAAATCAGGAGAGTGAAAAAAGTGGGGTTATTAGAACAAGCAATTCTTATTTTATATATTGTCAACTGTATCATTGCAGCCATTACTATTTTTAGAAAGCCACGTAGTATTACAACTATTTTAGCTTGGTTGTTAACGTTATTCTTCTTACCAGTCGTGGGTTTTTTATTATACGCCTTTTGTGGCCGCGGACTGGATCGGACAGTAGCTAGAAGATTTAATTATGAAAAAGAAAATCAACCGCGAGAAATCTATCAAATGGTTCAGGTTGATAATTTAACAGTTCCAAATTACAATACACCGGATCAATTGTTACCGGCAGCAAGATCATTAATTCGTTTTTTTGATAACTTAGATAAGGCACCCGTTTCTTATCGTAATAATATTCAATTTTTTTATGATGGCACCGAAAAATTTGAACATTTATTTGAGGATTTAAGAGCAGCAAAAAATAATATTCACGTTGAATACTATGCATTTTTTAACGATAAAATTGGTAATCGCTTTTTGCGAATACTAGAGGAAAAAGCAGACCAAGGCGTAGAAGTTCGTCTGATTTATGATCCATGGGGCTCACCTAAAACAAATAAGGCCTTTTTTGCTAAATTAAGAGAAAAAGGTGGTAAAGTCACTCCTTTTATTACTTCGAAAGATATTATTGCCAAAACGCGTTTAAACTATCACTTGCATCGAAAATTAGTCATTATAGATGGTTCGATTGGTTGGACCGGTGGTTTTAATGTTGGTGATCAATATTTAGAAACAACGAAACGTTTTGGCTACTGGCGTGACACACACGGACGAATTGTCGGCACGGGTAGTTTTACCTTACAAGAAATTTTTATCCGTGATTGGAATGTTTCTGTTTCTAATGATGCAGATCGTTTAGATTACCTTCCACAATATTTTGTTTTGCCAGAAGAACCAATTGAAACGGGTGTAGCGATGCAAGTTGTCGCAGATGGCCCCGACTCTGAAGCACAAATTATCAAAGATGGTTTTGTCCGCTTAATTCTATCTGCCGAAAAAAGTGTATGGATTCAGAGTCCGTATTTAGTACCAGATGAAACAATGATATCCGCAATACTAATTGCAGTACGTTCAGGAATTGATGTCCGTATTATGGTGCCAGATAAACCAGATCATCCTTTTATTTATCGGGCAACACAATACTATGCTAATTATTTGCATCAGCGAGGCGTTAAAATTTATCATTACAGCAAAGGATTCGTTCATGCTAAAACGATGGTGATTGATGATGAATTAGCAACCTTTGGATCAACTAACCAAGATATTCGCAGTTATGAACTAAATTTTGAAGTAAGTAGTTTTATTTATGATCCAAAAATTGCAGAAGAATTTAAAGCAGTCTTTGAAGCAGATATACAAGATTCCGTATTATTAACAGATGAGATGATTGCCAATCAATCTTTCTGGCTGAACTTTAAGCAGAAATTTTCTCGTTTATTATCACCGATTCTTTAAAGCTTTTTGTAATCCTTGGCGGGCCAAATGGTCTGCCCCTTTATTTTTACTCTCAGGAATCCATTGCAAAACTAATAATGAAAAAAGTGGGCTTTTTTGGTTAAACTCCTTTAAATAAGACAAGAAAAGATTGTTTTTTGTTGAATTTTGGTCTAAAATTTTTATTGCAGTCTTGCTGTCTGAATATAAAAGAATGGAATCATTCCGCCAGTCTTTTTCAATTAAATAATCTAGAGCCCTTAAAATAATTTCCAGTTCGGCTTCGTGATTGGATCCGGCAGTCAAAATATAATTTAATTGAATCTGTTCTTGATCTTTTATAATGACAATCCCACCGCCACTTTTTTTTAATTGTGGATTGGTAGCGGCATCAGTAAATATTTTAATCATTTTATCACCTTTGAAAAGTTAGGAGTCTACATGAAGAAAAAGCGCTACTTTTGGCAACCTGAATTATCAATTTCCATCATTTTATGGTCCTTAACTTTTATATTTTTATTTTATGGACTTATCATATCATTAGAGAGTAATAAAATATATTGGAAGGGCAATCTCTTTATCGGCTTGTTTCTAATTATGTTTGTTTTAAGTTGTCATCGTTTCTTTATTTTGACTGAAAAAAGATTGGTCATTCGTTATGCTTTGTTGTGGCGAAAAAAAGAAATATTTTATGATGATATTGATCAAGTAGTTGTCAGAAAAGATGGTTTGATGATTAAACAAAAAGGTTTAAATGGACATACTCGTCACATGATGAGTAAAAAACAAAAAGACCGCTTTTTAGCGGACTTAATAAAAAATCATTCAGATATGGTAATAACAAGTGAACAAGATCAAAAGCTCAGTCATGACTGAGCTTTTTTACGTTGGTTGCTTGCGGTCCCCTAGCACCTTCAACAATATCAAAAGAGACGACTTCATCCGCTTTTAATGACTTAAATCCTGAATCCAAAATACCGGTAAAATGTACAAATATTTCTTGGTCATCCTGGTAAACAATAAAACCATACCCTTTGTGATCATCAAACCACTTAACGATTCCCTGATTCATGGTACCCACCCCTTATTAAGTCTACACCTATTATAATGTAAGGGTTTTAAAATTGCGAATGAAATTGTCAATTTTGAATAGTGTTTTTCCCGGCTAAATTTGCTAGAATATGAATGAACAAAAAATAATTTTAGATTCTTGGAAGGGGCGTACTATGAAGACTGATATTGAGATTTCTCAAGATGCAACTTTACTACCTATTAATGAAATTGCTGAAAAACTTGGCTTAAAAGATGATGATTTAGAATTACATGGCAAATATAAAGCAAAGATCGAGTTTTCAGCTTTAAATCGTTTAAAAGAAAATCCCAAAGGAAAGTTAATTTTAGTTACTTCGATTAATCCAACGCCAGCAGGCGAAGGAAAATCAACAGTAACGATTGGTTTAGGAGATGCCTTAAATAAAATTGGAAAAAATACTGTGATTGCTTTACGTGAACCATCCCTTGGTCCAGTTATGGGAATTAAAGGCGGTGCCACTGGTGGCGGTTACGCACAAGTATTACCAATGGAAGATATAAATTTACACTTTACTGGTGACATGCACGCAATTACAACAGCTAATAATGCATTGTCAGCTCTACTAGACAATCATATTCATCAAGGAAATGAATTAAATATTGATCCTCGTCGTGTCATCTGGAAACGAGTAGTGGATTTAAATGACCGTGAGTTACGTTTTATTACGGTCGGTTTAGGTGGACCAATCAATGGTGTACCAAGAGAAGATGGTTTTGATATTACAGTCGCTTCAGAAATTATGGCTATCTTATGTTTATCGACTGATATTGAAGATTTAAAAAATCGTTTGGCAAATATTGTCGTTGCTTATACTTACGATAAAGAACCTGTGACAGTTGGTGATTTAAAAATTCAAGGTGCTTTAGCCTTAGTCTTAAAGGATGCTATCAAACCCAATCTAGTTCAAACAATTTATCATACGCCAGCATTTGTTCACGGTGGCCCTTTTGCTAATATTGCCCATGGCTGTAATAGTATTTTAGCAACGCAAACTGCCCTGCATTGTGGAGATTATGTTGTCACTGAAGCCGGTTTTGGGGCTGATTTGGGTGGCGAGAAATTTTTAGACATTAAAGTTCCAAGTTTAGGTAAAGCACCAGACGCAGTTGTGATTGTTGCAACGATTCGTGCCCTTAAAATGCACGGTGGTGTAACCAAAAATGATTTGTCAGCAGAAAATCTTGAAGCTTTAAAAACTGGTTTTGCTAATTTAGCGAAACATATTGAAAATATGCAAAAGTATAATTTGCCAGTTGTTGTGGCGATTAATGAATTTATTAGTGACACAGAAAAGGAAATTGAATTATTAAGAGAGTTATGCGCAGCTTTTGGTGTGAAAGTCGAACGGACAGCTGTATGGGAAAAAGGTGCTGAAGGTGGCATTGATTTAGCCCAGACGGTAGTTGAAACGATTGCTACTAATGAACAAACTTTCCGATCAATCTTTAAACATGATGATGACAATATTGAAGAAAAAGTTGAAGCAATTGTGGAAGAAATTTATGGTGGAAATGAAGTAAATTATTCTAAAAAAGCGATGCAGCAATTGGCAACTTTTAAAAAATATGGTTGGGATCGTTTGCCAGTTTGTATGGCTAAAACCCAATATTCATTATCAGATGATCCAACTAAACTTGGTGCGCCTAGTGACTTTAGTGTAACTATACGTGAATTTGTTCCTAAAATTGGTGCTGGATTTATTGTTGCTTTAACGGGTGATGTGATGACAATGCCTGGCTTGCCCAAGAAACCAGCTGCTTTAAACATGGATATAGATTCTAATGGTGACGCTATCGGATTGTTTTAAAGAATTAACTGACTTAGAAAACTAAGTCAGTTTTTTTATGTTGTAAGCAAATAGTTTGTGGTAAAATAAAAAAATGCAAAAAACAAGGAGGAACTAATTTGAATACTGTATCTGTCGGAAGCACTGTTATTGGAGCGGGCAAACCAAAAGTAATCGTGCCAATCGTTGGTAAAACGCGAGAGGAAATCTTATCTGAAGCAAAAATTGCAAAGGATAGTCAGTGTGATATTGTTGAATGGCGGATAGATCATTTTTCAGAAATTTTAGATTTTGAAGCTGCTGCTGATTTTTGTCAAGAGGTAAAGGCTGCGGTCGACCTACCATTGTTAGTAACTTTTCGAACGTTAAAAGAAGGTGGCGTTCGTCCTATGGCAGATGATGATTATTTTGAAATGTACCATGCCTTTATTAAAGCAGGTCATTTTGATTTAATGGATGTAGAATTATTTATGCCAGCAGAAAGTGTAAATATTTTAGTAGAAACATTGCATAAAAATAATAAATATGTCGTGATGTGCAATCATGATTTTGATCAGACACCAGCTAAAATAGAAATCATTAATCGTTTAAAAATGATGCAAGAAAAAAATGCTGACATCTGTAAAATTGCTGTTATGCCAAAATCAATTGCGGATGTTATTACTTTATTAGATGCAACCCAAGAAATGTATACGGAGTACGCAGATCGTCCATTAATTACGATGTCTATGGGTAAATTGGGAGTGGTTTCTCGCATATCAGGTGAGACTTTTGGCTCTGCAGCAACCTTTGGTGCAGCAAAAGAAGCTTCGGCACCTGGTCAATTAGCGGTGAAAGAATTAAAAGAAATTTTAGCAACTTTATAAAATTTTAGCTTAGGAAAATTCCTAAGCTCTTTTTTTGTCTTTTTTTGAATAAATTCTCAAAAAAAATTAATAAAAAATCATTGACTTATTCGTTTTGTCACTCTATAATCTAAAATTATAAATTGATTAAAATGAATTTTTATACATTATTGATTTTTGAGAGAGGTGTCTTATTTGAAAGTAGCAATTATCGGTGTAACTGGCTATAGTGGCTTGGAATTAGTCCGACTATTAAAAAATCACCCAAAAGTAGAAATTGTTTCACTGCATAGTCATTCACAAAATAACCAAGATATCTCCAATGTTTATCCACATTTAAAAAGAATAATTGATTTAACATTAGAAGAAATTAATCCTAAAAAAATCATGGCAACAGCTGATTTAGTTTTTTTTGCAACACCTTCAGGAATCTCAAAAGACTTAGCAGCTGATTTTTCGGAAAATAATTTTCCGATGATTGATTTGTCAGGAGATTTTCGCTTAAAAGAAATTGGCGCATATGAAAAATGGTATCAAAAAGAACCAGCAAGTCCAGCTATCCTGTCGAAAGCAGAATATGGCTTAGCAGATTTAAATAGTGAATATTCTAGTAATTTTATTGCAAATCCAGGTTGTTATGCCACTTGTGCCTTATTATCACTAGCGCCATTAGTTCAAGAAAAATGGATTGATCCTGATAGTATTATTATTGATGGCAAATCCGGCCTATCAGGTGCTGGAAAAAATCTTAGTGTTGCAGCTCATTTTGAAGAAGCCCATGACAATATGAGTTTATATAAAATGAACAGTCATCAACATATCCCAGAAATTGTTCAACAATTAAAAAGTTGGGATAAAAGTATTCCAGCTATTCAGTTTTCAACGTCACTTATTCCAGTTTCGAGAGGCATTTTTATGACAAGTTATCTAAAAGCCAAAAGAAAATTAACAACAAGTCAAGTTCATCAACTTTATCAAAGTTTTTATCAAGATAAACCATTTATTCGTGTACAAGCTGAGAACCAGTTTCCTTCAATCAAACAAGTTGTTGGCTCTAATTATTGTGATATTGGTGTTGCTTTTAATGAGGCTACTAATGTGATCACTGTTGTTTCAGTCTTAGATAACTTAGTTAAAGGAGCGGCTGGACAAGCTATTCAAAATTTGAATCATTTAATGAAAATACCTGAGATAACTGGTCTAGATTTTGTACCAGTTTATCCATAAGGAGAAAGCCAATGAAAATTATCGATGGAAAAATAGATGCCCCTAAGGGATTCTTCGCAACCGGATTACATGCCGGATTAAAACATACGAAAAAAGATTTAGGAATCGTTCTGTCGGAAGTTCCTGCTCAAGCAGCTGGGGTTTTCACGACAAACCAAGTTAAAGCAGCCCCAATTTATGTAACAAAGGAAGCATTGAGCGATGGAATTCTGCAAGCAATTATTGTCAATTCAGGTTTTGCTAATGCCTGTACTGGTGCTATTGGTTTAGAAGATGCAAAAACAACACAACAATATTTAGCTGAAAAGTTAGGTATTGCTGCCGACAAAATTGCTGTAGCATCTACTGGTGTAATCGGAAAAGTGTTACCAATGAAAAAAATCAAAGCTGGAATAGATGTTTTTAATTTAAATCAGTCAGAACCGCAAGCATTTCATGAAGCCATTTTGACTACGGATAAAGCAACCAAAGAAGTAGCAGTGACAGACGTGATTAATGGCGTTGAGGTTACTATGGCAGGAGTTGCTAAAGGATCTGGCATGATTCATCCCAATATGGCTACGATGTTGTCTTTTATTACAACAGATGCTTTTATTTCAAATGATTTGGTGCAAGAAATTTTATCAGAAAAAACAGAAGTGACCTATAACCAAATTACCGTTGATGGTGATACTTCTACTAATGACATGGTCTTAGTTCTGGCCAACGGTTTGGCTGAGAATCCGGAAATTGAGAAAGGTACTGAAGCCTATCAGAAATTTGCAGCGATGCTTGATTATGTGTCAGCGGAATTAGCCAAGAAGATTGCTAAGGATGGAGAAGGTGCAACAAAATTAATTGAAGTGGAAGTTACTGGTGCGTCAGATTCATTAGCGGCACGTCTGATTGCAAAAAAAGTAGTTGGTTCGTCTTTAGTTAAAACAGCAATGTTTGGTGAAGATCCTAATTGGGGCAGAATTATTTGCGCAGTTGGATATGCAGAGACCTTAATTGATCCTAATAAGATTGATATGTGGATTGGACAGCAGCAATTGTTAAAACAAAGTCAACCGCAGGAATTTGATCAAACGATTATGAAAGAAATTTTAGCTAATGAAACTATTAAGATTTTGATTGATTTAAATGTAGGAACGGAATCAGGAAAAGCTTGGGGTTGCGATTTAACTTATAAATATGTCGAAATTAATGCTTTATACCATACTTAAAATATTTTAGCGGGGAAGCTAAGGGAGCGGATATCATGGAAACAATCGTAGTAAAAATTGGCGGCGTCGCTAGTGATAATTTAACCAAAGACTTTTTTAAACAAGTAAAAAAATGGAAAGATACCGGAAAACAAGTGGTGATTGTTCATGGTGGGGGATATTACATTACTGAAATGATGAATCGTTTAAATATTCCAGTCACTATTGATAATGGTTTACGGGTGACGACTAAACAAGCCTTAAAAGTTACTCAGATGGTTTTAATTGGTCAAGTACAGCCAGCAATCACTTCTGTCTTTCAACAATATGGTTTTTCTGCGATTGGATTGCATGCCTCTTGTAATGATTTAATTCAAGGAGAATTTATTGATCAAGAAAAACTTGGTTATGTTGGAGAAGTGACTAAAATTAATAGCCAAGTGATCGAAGATGTTCTGGCGAGTAATTATATTCCGATTATTACGCCCTTAGGGATGACTATTGAAGGCGACTGGCTAAATATTAATGCTGATGCGGCTGCTAGTAAAATTGCCGAAGCTTTAAATGCTGAAGAGCTTTATTTATTAACAGATGTGCCCGGGGTAAAAAAAGATGATCAATGGTTACCCAAAGTCAGTCCAAAAGAAATCAAAGTATTGAAGGAAGAAGAAATTATTATTGGTGGCATGATTCCAAAAATTGAAAGTGCTATGACAGCTATCTTTGGTGGTGTGGGGAAAGTCCACATTACTAATGGTATTCAAAGAGCCGGTACTGTGATTACAAAGGAGGAAATTTTAGTATGACCCATTTATTTCCTAATTATGGCCGAGATACAATTGATCTAGTTAAGGGTGAAGCTAGTTATGTCTATGATCAAACAGGAAAGCAATACTTAGATTTAACTAGTGGTATTGGTGTAACTAGTTTAGGTCACCAACACCCAAAAGTTACAGCGGCAGTTACTGAACAAATAAATCAAATCTGGCACACTTCAAATTTATATTTTAGCCAGTTACAAGAAGAGGTGGCTGAAAAATTAGCACAAGATAAGGATTATGTGAGTTTCTTTTGTAACAGCGGAGCAGAAGCAAATGAAGCAGCTTTAAAATTAGCTCGTAAAGCTACTGGTCGTTCGAAAATTATCAGTTTTAATCAAGGCTTTCATGGGCGAACATATGGATCTATGAGTGCGACCGCTCAAGAAAAAATCCAAGCAGGTTTTGGACCAATGGTACCTGATTTTATTTACTTACCTTATAATGATTTAGAAAATTTTGAAGCTGCTTTAGATGATGATGTAGCTGCAGTAATTTTGGAATTGATTCAAGGCGAAGGTGGCGTATTACCGGCGGATGAAAAATTTGTCAAAGGGCTAGTAGAAAAAGCCCACGCAAACGGTACCTTAGTAATTATCGATGAGGTACAAACAGGTATTGGACGAACAGGGACATTTTATTGTCATCAAGGTTATGGAATTGAACCAGATATCTTTACTTTAGCCAAAGCATTAGGAAATGGACTACCAATTGGTGCAATGCTTGGGAAAGCTGAATTTGCGACAACATTTGGCCCAGGAAGTCACGGAACAACTTTTGGCGGTAATAAATTAGCCTTGAGCGCGGCAAATATTGTGATTGATACGATTAGTGAGCCAGACTTTTTAGCTGAAATAAATAAAAAGAGCCAGCAATTTTTTGAACAACTTAACGATTTAACGGAATTATCGATGATTAAAAAAATTCGAGGGCAAGGTTTAATGATTGGTATTCAGTTTGATAATGATAAACCGCTCAACTTCGTTTTAAATGAACTAAAAGAACAAGGAGTTTTAGCTTTAAAAGCTGGTAATCATGTCTTGCGATTATTACCACCGCTCACAATTTCCACAGCAGAAATAACTCAAGCAGCTACGGCAATTAAGACTGCTTGTAAAAAAATAATAGAAAAATAATTAGAGCTTGCGTCTTTCAAGCTCTTTTTTGTGTCTCAGACTATCATTGTGGTACCATTTCACTTATACTAGTTTTAGCACAAAAAGGGAGATTATCAATGGGTGAACGAGCAGATGATTTTTTAACCACTTTTAATCGAATTGAAAAAGAAATCAAAAGTTTATTAGGTAATCCAGTTAATTTAGGCTTTAGCGAAGCAGTAAGACGTCTAGCTAAAAAACAGCATGATTTAATTGGAAAAAATGAAAATGATCTATTACAATTGGCGCAACTAAGAAATGCTATTGTTCATGATCAGATTGCAGATGATTTTGTTATTGCTGAACCAAATGAGTGGGCAGTTCAACGGATTAAAGAGATTGAAAAAGGTTTATTGAGTCCAGAAAAAGTTTTGCCGCGTTTTGCGAAGAAAGTCACTGGATTTGAACAAACAGTGCCGATGAGAGAAATATTAGAGACGGTTAAAGAAAAGCGCTATTCGCAATTTCCTGTTTACGATCATGGCAAGTTTTTAGGATTAATCACTTTAAGAACAATTGGATTATATCTTTCTGAATTGGTGTTACAGCGTTCTTTTGATATTTTCAATAAAAAAGTAGGCGATTTTTTAATTCAAAATGGCAAAAATACCAATTTTGAATTTGTTTCGGCTGATACAAATATTGCTGAAGTCGAAGAAAAATTCCAACAAATAGCAACTTTAGAAGCCATTTTAATTACTAAAGATGGCAATCGCGACGGTAATTTATTAGGAATTATTCGTCCCCGCGATATCTTAAATTAGAAAGAGGATTTATTTTGCTGATTATTTATTTATTATTTAGTGGTGTCATTATCGGATTAGATCAATTAATGAAATTTTGGACGGTGGAGAATTTTTTCATTGGACAAGAACAAAGCTTGATACCAAATGTTTTTTCATTGACTTACTTACAAAATACTGGCGGGGCTTTTAGTCTATTAGAAGGTCAACGAATCTTTTTTATTATCATTAGTATTGTGGCAGTAATAGTAGTCGTTTATTTCTTACACAAGTATTTGAAAGAAAGTAAATGGCTAACGATTGGTTTAAGTTTATTTTTAGCCGGGGCAATTGGAAATTTTATTGATCGCTTTCGTTTAGGTTATGTGGTAGATATGTTCCAGTTGGATTTTGTTAGATTTCCAATTTTTAATATTGCCGATATGGCCTTAACAATCGGTGTAGCTTTGATAATTATTTATTTATTTTTAGATGAGAGAGAGAAAAAACATGCAAGCTGAAATTGAAGTCATAATAAAAGAAGAAACTGGGCGAGTGGACAAAGTTTTAAATGACCGTTTAAAAGACTATTCCCGTAGCCAAATCCAACAATGGATTAAAGAACAACATGTGTTTATTGATGGTCAAGCGATTAAAGCAAATTATAAAGTGAGTGCTGGTGATGTGATTTTGATTCAATTGCCAGAGCCAGAAGAATTGGAATTAATTCCTGAAGATTTAGATTTAGAAATTATCTATGAAGATCAAGATGTTGCAGTGGTAAATAAACCACAAGGAATGGTGGTTCATCCATCAGCTGGTCACCCAACAGGTACTTTAGTTAATGGATTACTTTATCAAATCAAAGATTTATCAACAATTAATGATGTGATCCGTCCAGGCATTGTTCATCGCATTGACAAAGATACCTCAGGACTGTTAATGATTGCTAAAAATGATCAGGCCCATGAAAGTCTTGCGAAACAATTAAAAGATAAAAGCTCTTTACGAAAATATGTTGCTTTAGTTCATGGTGAAATTCCTCATGATAAAGGGCGAATTGAAGCTCCAATCGGTCGCTCAAAAGTGAATCGTAAAATGCAGGATATAATCGAAGATGGTAAACCAGCAGTTACGCACTTTGAAGTTTTAGAGCGATTTAATAATTTTACATTGATAGAATTACAATTAGAAACTGGGAGAACCCATCAAATCCGGGTACACATGAAATATATTGGCTATCCAGTTGCAGGTGATCCCTTATACGGACCAAAAAAAACATTGAAAGGTAATGGACAATTTCTTCATGCCAAACTTTTAGGCTTTGTTCATCCCACTACTGGTGAAAATATGGTCTTTGAAGCTCCTTTACCAAAAATTTTCCAAGAAACTTTACAACAATTACGAGAAACTAATTGATTTTAACCTGAAAGAAGGTTATATTATTTATAGCAAAAAAACAACTGCATAAGATCCTTTAAGAATAGTCCCGTGAGGCTAAGAAGGAAATGAGATAGAATGAATCTAGGTGCGCCTAGGCGCAGACTGTTTATTGGATAGACAATCATTCCTCCTACCTAACTACGGGTAGGAGTTTTTTTATGCTTAATTTTAAGGAGGAGACAGGATGTACAAAAAAGAAGTTGTTGATGAGGTTACTATGAAGCGAGCATTGACTCGAATTACTTATGAAATTATTGAGCGTAACAAAGGTGTACAAGATATTGTTTTAATCGGAATTAAAACTCGAGGGATTTTCATCGCTCAAAGAATTGCCGAGCGCCTAAAACAATTAGAACAAATTGACGTCCCAGTTGGTGAATTAGATATTACTTTATATCGTGATGATGTTAAAAGTAATACAGATGAGCCAGAATTACATTCCTCAGATATTCCTTTTCCAATTGAAGGTAAGCAAGTAATTTTAGTCGATGATGTATTGTTTACTGGCCGGACAATTCGTGCTGCTTTAGATGCAGTAATGGATTATGGTCGTCCGCAAAAAATTTCTTTAGCTGTCTTAGTCGATCGCGGTCATCGTGAATTGCCGATTCGTGCAGATTATGTTGGAAAAAATATCCCAACAGCTTTAACAGAAGAAATTATAGTAGAAATGGAAGAAAATGATGGTCAAGACCGGATTTTGATCCAAAAGGAAGAGGAGTAGTCCCCAATGAGCGAGTTCCACAATGACGATGTCGTTTTAGATATTCACGATCGTCCCAAACCAGTTCACTGGGTCGGACTAAGTATTCAACATCTATTCACTATGTTTGGTTCAACAGTCCTAGTTCCAATTTTGGTCGGTATTAATCCAAGTATTGCCTTAGTCAGTTCAGGTTTAGGAACATTGGTTTATCTTACTGTAACAAAAGGAAAAATTCCAGCTTATCTTGGCAGTAGTTTTGCTTTTATTGCAGCCATGACGATGCTAATGAAATCAGATGGTTATCCAGCAGTCGCCCAAGGAGCAATCACATGCGGAATTGTCTACTTGATTGTTTCAATCATCATCAGAAAAATTGGTTCAGCTTGGCTGGATAAAATTTTACCGCCGATTGTGGTCGGACCAGTGATCATGGTTATTGGTTTAGGTCTAGCAGCAAATGCGGCGAATAACGCTATGTATCACAACGACAAATATGATTTCAAATATGTAGCTGTTGCTTTGATTACTTTAGCCTTAACAATTATTTTCAATATGTTCTTAAAAGGTTTTATCGGATTAATTCCAATTTTATTAGGAATTGTAGGTGGCTATATTACGGCGATGTTGTTTGGCATTATTGATTATCAACCAATTATTGATGCCAACTGGTTTGCATTACCAGCTTTCGAAATACCCTTTGTAAACTATCAACCAAGTCTGCATTTAAATGCCATTACGATTATGGCACCAATTGCTTTTGTTACTATGACGGAACATATCGGACATTTGATGGTTTTAAACAAATTAACCAAACGAAATTTCTTTGATGATCCTGGTTTAGATCGAACCTTGTTAGGTGATGGCTTAGCACAAATCGTGGCTGGTTTGGTGGGCGGTCCGCCAGTAACTAGTTATGGCGAAAACATTGGAGTATTGGCTATAACCAAAGTGCACAGTGTGTTTGTTATTGGAGGAGCTGCTGTTTTTGCAGTAGGACTAGGATTTGTCGGCAAGTTAAGTGCTTTAATATTAAGTATCCCAAATCCAGTGATTTCTGGTATCAGTTTCATCTTGTTCGGTGTAATTGCTGCCAGTGGATTGAAGCTTTTAATTGAAAACAAGGTTGATTTTGATCGAAAAAAGAATTTATTAATTGCTTCAACCATTTTAGTAATTGGTATTGGCGGATTAGTCTTTCAAGCAGGAACATTTACATTATCAGCGATGGCATTAGCAACAGTCTTAGGTATTTTTCTAAATCTTGTTTTACCAGAAAAAGCCCTTAGTGAAAAATAAGGAGGCACTCATTGCATGATTATTCAATCGGAGATCATTAGTTTAAAACATTTATTGACGGTGGAAGCATTATCAGATCAAGAGGTTATGGGTTTAATTAGACGGGGTCAGCAATTTAAGTTAGGAGCACCATGGGCACCGCAGAAAAATCAGTATTTTGTGTCAAATCTATTTTTTGAAAATAGCACTCGAACTCATAAAAGTTTTGAAGTGGCTGAGAAAAAACTTGGCTTAGAAACAATCGAATTTGACGCACGGTCAAGTTCGGTCCAAAAGGGTGAAACTTTATATGATACTGTTTTGACCATGTCAGCAATCGGCGTAGACGTTTGTGTGATTCGCCATGGAGATGAAAATTATTATGACCAACTTATTCAAAGTAAGACCATCAATTGTTCAATCGTTAACGGCGGTGATGGTAGTGGTCAACATCCAACACAATGTTTACTGGATTTAATGACTATCTATGAAGAATTTGGTCACTTTAATGATTTAAAAGTTGCGATCGTTGGTGATATCACCCACTCAAGAGTAGCTAAATCAAATATGCAAATGTTAAAACGATTAGGTTCAGAAGTGTTCTTCTCCGGTCCAGAAGAATGGTATGACAAGAGTTTTGATGTCTACGGAACTTATAAACCATTAGATGAATTAGTGGATAATGTGGATGTCATTATGCTTTTACGTGTGCAGCATGAGCGTCATGACGATAAAGAAAGTTTTTCAAAACAAGAATATCACGAGAAGTATGGTTTAACAGTAGGGCGATCAAAAAGATTAAAGAAAAAAGCAATTATCATGCATCCAGCACCAGTAAATCGTGATGTAGAAATTGCAGATAGTTTAGTAGAAAGCCTGCAATCACGAATTATCGAGCAAATGTCAAATGGTGTCTTTGTGAGAATGGCAATTTTAGAAGCAATTTTAAACGGTATTTCTTAAAGGAGCGAAACGATGAAAACATTAATTAAAAACGGGTATATTGTAACAAAAGATAACGAAATGACAAAAGTCGATCTCTGGTTAGAGAATGGCATTATCAAAGGTATCGGACAAGATTTTTCAGAACTAAATTTTGATCAAGTTTATGATGCAAAAAATCAGTTGATTTCCCCGGGATTGGTTGATGTCCATGTACATTTAAGAGAACCGGGATTTACCTATAAAGAAACCATTAGTACAGGAACAAAATCGGCAGCTCGCGGTGGATATACAACTATTTGTGCGATGCCAAATTTAAATCCAGTCCCAGACACAGTTGAAAAATTTAATGAAGTTGTAAAAATAATTAATGAAGATGCAGTGGTAAAGGTTTTACAGTACGCACCAATTACTGAAGAGTTACGTAGTGAAATTTTAACAGATCAGGCCGGGTTAAAGGCAGCGGGTGCATTCGCTTTCACAAATGATGGAGTAGGTGTTCAGACTGCTGGTACTATGTTTTTAGCTATGGAAGAAGCAGCTAAAAATAATATGGCAATTGTAGCCCATACAGAAGATGAATCTTTATTATTTGATGGTGTCATGCATAAGGGAGAAATTAGTGAGAAGCTCGGATTACCTGGAATTATGAGTGCAACCGAATCTTCACAAATTGCTCGTGATTTAATTTTAGCTGAAGAAACGGGCGTTCATTATCACGTTTGTCATGTTTCAACTAAAGAAAGTGTACGCATCATTCGCGATGCAAAAAAAGCTGGTATTCATGTGACAGCTGAAGTTGCGCCTCATCATTTAATTTTAGCCGATCAACAGATTCCTGAAGATCATGGATATTGGAAAATGAATCCTCCTTTACGAGGAACTGACGATCGAGAAGCTTTAATTGAAGGATTATTAGATGGAACGATCGATTGCATCGCAACTGATCATGCACCACATGGACATGAAGAAAAAAATCAAAGTTTCTTAAAAGCACCTTTTGGGATTGTAGGTAGTGAAACAGCATTTCCACTCATTTATACTCATTTTGTAGAAACAGGACGCTTTACCTTAGAACAAGTGATTGACTGGATGGCTATTAAACCTGCTGAAATTTTTGGTTTGAAAGTTGGGACATTGAATATCGGTGAGCCAGCAGATGTGGTCGTCTTTGATTTAGAAACAACAGAAGAAATTGATGATAAAAAATTCGCATCGATGGGTGTGAATACACCATTCAGCGGTTGGCCAGTGAAAGGAAATACCTTGCTGACTTTTGTAGACGGCAAATTAGTTTATCGTAAGGAGGATTAATTTTGAAACGATTATTGATTTTAGAAGATGGTACTGTCTTTGAAGGAGAAGCTTTTGGAGCAGAGGCCAATGTATTTGGAGAAATCGTCTTTACGACTAGTATGACCGGCTATCAAGAAACTATTACCGATCAAAGCTTTAACGGACAAATTATTACTTTTACTTATCCAATGGTGGGAAACTATGGCGTGAATCGCGATGATTACGAAAGTATTTCACCAACTTGTAAAGGTGTCGTGGTGAAAGAACATGCGCGACTTGCCAGCAATTGGCGCAATCAAATGACTTTAGATGAATTTTTAAAAAGGAAAAATATACCTGGAATTGCCGGGATTGATACCAGAGCACTAACAAAAAAATTACGTAATCACGGTACAATGAAAGCCAGTATTATTGAACCAGGTGATAAATTTGAACATGCATTTGATCAGTTAAAAGCAACTGTTTTACCAACAAATCAAGTGGCACAAGTTTCAACATCAACGCCTTATCCAAGCCCTGGAATTGGTCGTAATGTGGTAGTGATTGATTTTGGCTTAAAACATAGTATTTTGCGGGAGCTTTCTAGAAGAGAATGTAATCTAACAGTGATGCCTTATGATACTGACGCGCAAACAATCTTAGATTTGCAACCAGATGGTGTGATGTTAACCAATGGACCGGGAGACCCCAAAGATGTTCCTGAAGCAATTGAAATGATTCGTCAAATTCAAGGGAAAGTACCAATTTTCGGAATTTGTTTGGGCCATCAGTTATTTGCTTTGGCTAATGGAGCGGATACGTATAAAATGCGTTTTGGTCATCGCGGTTTAAATCATCCAGTTAGAGAAGTTGCTACTGGAAAAATTGATTTTACCTCTCAAAATCATGGGTTTGCAGTAAATCCTAAAACAATTGACCCTGAGAAATTACTAGTGACGCATGTAGAAGTAAATGATGGCACTGTTGAAGGAATTCGGCATCGTGATTATCCTGCTTTTAGTGTGCAATATCACCCTGATGCAGCACCGGGTCCCCATGATGGGATTCATTTATTTGATGAATTCATGGAAATGATGGATGCAGGAAAGGAGCAAGCTTAATGCCAAAGAGAACAGATATTAAAAAAATCATGGTCATCGGTTCTGGTCCAATTGTAATTGGTCAGGCCGCAGAATTTGATTATGCCGGCACGCAAGCTTGCTTGGCTTTAAAAGAAGAAGGCTATGAAGTTGTTTTAGTAAATTCAAATCCAGCAACAATCATGACGGATCGTGAGATTGCTGACAAAGTATACATTGAACCAATTACATTAGAGTTTGTCTCTAGGATATTACGCAAAGAATTACCAGATGCAATCTTACCAACCTTAGGTGGTCAAACTGGATTGAACATGGCGATGGAATTAGCTGATTCTGGTATTTTAGATGAGCTGACGATAGAATTATTAGGAACCAAGCTTTCAGCCATTGACCAAGCAGAAGACCGTGATTTATTTAAACAATTAATGGAAGAATTAGACCAACCGATACCTGAATCTGAAATTGTGACAACAGTTGAAGAAGCAGTTGATTTTGCTAAAATTATCGGTTATCCGGTGATTGTTCGCCCCGCATTTACTTTAGGTGGAACAGGCGGTGGAATGTGCGATAATGAAGACGAGTTACGAGTAATTACAGAAAATGGTCTGAAATTATCACCGGCTACTCAATGTTTAATTGAAAAATCAATTGCTGGTTACAAAGAGATTGAATACGAAGTTATGCGAGATTCTGCCGACAATGCAATCGTAGTGTGTAATATGGAGAACTTTGATCCAGTTGGAATCCACACTGGAGATTCGATTGTTTTTGCGCCAAGTCAAACTTTGTCTGATTATGAGTATCAAATGCTACGGGATGCCTCTTTAAAAATTATCCGTGCTTTAAAAATTGAAGGTGGCTGTAATGTTCAATTGGCTTTGGATCCAAATAGTTTTAACTATTATGTAATTGAAGTAAATCCTCGTGTTTCTCGTTCCTCAGCGTTAGCTAGTAAAGCGACTGGTTATCCGATTGCCAAGTTGGCGGCAAAAATCGCTGTTGGTTTAACGTTAGATGAAATGAAAAATCCGGTAACTGAAACTACTTATGCAGAATTTGAACCAGCTTTAGACTATGTTGTAGCAAAAATTCCCCGTTGGCCTTTTGATAAATTTGAAACGGGTGAACGTATTTTAGGTACACAAATGAAAGCAACTGGTGAAGTCATGGCAATCGGACGGAACATCGAAGAAAGTCTGTTAAAAGCTGTTCGTTCACTGGAAATCGGTGTTCACCATGTAGAATTGCCAGAGCTTGCAGAGGTATCTGATGATAAATTAACTGAAAAAATGGTTAAAGCTCAAGATGATCGTATTTTTTATCTGGCTGAAGCTTTACGTCGTAGTTATTCGATTGAAGAATTACATGAATTAACTAAAGTAGATTTGTTCTTTTTAGATAAACTATTACACATTGTTGAATTAGAAACTGAGTTGGCACAAAACCAAAATGATTTATCTACTTTGAAAAAAGCTAAACAAAATGGTTTCAATGATCGAAAAATTGCACAACTTTGGGAACAAACAGAAAAAGAAATTCGTGATTTACGTAAACAAGAAAATATCTGGCCGGTCTACAAAATGGTAGATACTTGTGCAGCCGAGTTTGAATCACAAACACCTTACTTTTATAGTACGTACGAATTTGAAAATGAAAGTGAAGTCTCAAAGAAAGAGTCAGTTTTAGTACTGGGATCTGGACCGATTCGGATTGGCCAAGGAGTTGAATTTGACTATGCAACAGTTCACTCAGTAAAAGCGATTCAATCCGCTGGCTATGAAGCAATTATTATGAATAGCAATCCAGAAACTGTTTCAACTGACTTCTCTACTTCTGACAAATTATATTTTGAACCACTGACTTTTGAAGATGTGATGAATGTAATTGATTTGGAACAGCCTTTAGGTGTCATCGTGCAATTTGGTGGACAAACAGCAATCAATTTAGCTGAACCTTTGCATCATGCTGGTGTGAATATTTTAGGAACAACTATCGAAGATTTAGATCGGGCGGAAGATCGTGATCAGTTTGAGCAAGTATTACAAGCTTTAAATATTCCGCAACCACCAGGCGAAACGGCAACTAGCGCTGCAGAAGCGGTAAAAGTTGCAGAGAGAATCGGTTATCCTGTATTAGTGCGTCCAAGTTATGTACTTGGCGGTCGAGCAATGGAAATTGTTGAAAATCAAGCGGACTTAGAAGATTATATGGCCCACGCGGTAAAAGCTTCACCAGAACATCCTGTTTTAGTTGACCGTTACATGGTTGGTCAAGAATGCGAAGTCGATGCGATTTGTGATGGTACGACAGTATTAATTCCTGGAATAATGGAACATATTGAAAGAGCTGGGGTTCACTCGG
This sequence comes from Enterococcus alishanensis, assembly GCF_019218635.1. Lineage (GTDB taxonomy): Bacteria > Bacillota > Bacilli > Lactobacillales > Enterococcaceae > Enterococcus_A > Enterococcus_A alishanensis. The sequence continues at coordinate 481,443 of NZ_JAHUZB010000002.1, forward strand.
GTGATTCAATGGCTGTTTATCCGCCGCAAACTTTCTCACAAGAAATTAAAAATACAATTGAAGATTATACACGACGGTTAGCTATAGGAATGAATTGTATTGGTATGATGAACATTCAATTTGTTATTCATGATCAGACAGTCTATGTAATCGAAGTGAATCCAAGAGCCAGCCGAACAGTGCCATTTTTAAGTAAAATTACTGATATTCCGATGGCGCAAGTTGCTACGAAAGCAATTTTAGGTGAAAGTTTAACTGATTTAGGATATCAAGATGGATTATATCCTGAAAGTCAGTTGGTTCACATTAAAGCACCAGTCTTTAGCTTTACAAAATTACAAAAAGTAGACACTTACTTAGGGCCAGAAATGAAATCGACTGGTGAAGTAATGGGTAGTGATCGCAATTTGGAAAAAGCACTTTACAAAGCTTTTGAAGCTAGTGGATTACATTTACCAGACTTTGGCTCAGTATTATTCACCATTGCAGATGAGACGAAAGAAGAAGCTTTAGATTTAGCGAAACGTTTTAAAGAAGTTGGTTATAGTTTACTGGCTACTAAAGGAACTGCTGAATACTTGAAAGAGCATGGTGTCGAAGCCAAAACGATCGCAAAAATATCTGAATCTGCTGAGGATAACGTGGTAGAATTAATCAGACAAGGTGATGCACAAGTTGTAATCAATACAATGGACAAAAATCGTCAAAATACTTCTGATGACGGCTTCATTATCCGCCGAGAAGCGGTTGAACATGGTGTACCATTATTTACTTCACTTGATACAGCAAATGCTATCTTAAAAGTGATGGAATCTCGAGCATTTTCGATTCAAGAAATTTAATACGTAGAATTATCAGCAGGAGTAAAAAAATTCTGCTGATAATTTGGAAACAAATGATATACGGGAGGCTAATATGAAGCAGGAAATGATGAGAATCGTCAGTCAAATTGAAATTGCGCCACGCATTTTTGAATTGGTTTTACAAGGACAATTAGTTAAGCAAATGAAACAGCCAGGACAATTTATCCATATCCGCGTGCCTCGCTCAGATTTATTGCTACGCCGTCCGATTAGTATTAACCAATTTAATTTGACTGATCAGACTTGTACAGTGATCTATCGAATCGAAGGGGCTGGGACACAAGCTTTTTCTGAGATGACAGCTGGAGAAATGTTAGATGTTATGGGGCCTTTAGGCCATGGATTTGAATTGACAGATTTAAAAGCTGGCGATACTGCATATATTGTTGGCGGCGGTATTGGCATCCCTCCATTGTATCAACTTTCAAGAGATTTAACTGCTAAAGGAGTGAAGGTTGTTCACTTTTTAGGTTTCACGACTAAAAAAGATATTTATTACTTGGATGAATTCAATCAATTAAGTGAGACAAAAATTTCAACTGATGATGGTACCTTTGGTAAAAAAGGACATGTTGGTCATCTTTTAGCGGAAACTACTGAAAAACCCGATGCTGTTTTTGCTTGTGGTCCGAACGCATTGTTAAAAACTGTTGAAGGCTTTTTCGATGAAGTTGAAAATGTTCAGCTTTCTTTGGAATCACGTATGGCCTGTGGAATGGGTGCTTGTTACGCTTGCGTCTGTCATGTGCCAGAAGATCCAAACCAAAGTCTAAAAGTTTGTGAAGATGGGCCAGTTTTTAAAGCCGGGGAGGTAATCATTTAATGAATCGTTTAGCTGTTAATTTACCAGGGCTGAATTTAAAAAATCCAATTATGCCAGCCAGCGGATGTTTTGGTTTTGGTAAGGAGTATGCGGATTATTATGATTTAAATCAATTAGGATCGATTATGATTAAAGCAACTACACCACTCGTTCGTTATGGAAACGAGACACCACGAGTTGCTGAAACTGCCAGTGGAATGCTAAATGCTATTGGACTACAAAATCCTGGATTAGAGGTCGTAATGAATGAAATACTGCCAAGTTTGGAAAAATTTCAAGATTTGCCTTTAATTGCCAATGTAGCAGGTGCTTGCGAAGAAGATTATGTAGAAGTTGCCAAAAGAATTGGTGATGCACCGAATGTCCATGCGATTGAATTGAATATTTCTTGTCCCAATGTAAAACACGGGGGCTTATTATTTGGAACCGATCCAGATGCTGCTGGAAGTTTGACAAAAGCGGTTAAAGAAGTTGCGAAAGTACCAGTTTATGTAAAATTATCTCCTAATGTGACCGATATTGTTCCGATTGCAAAAGCAGTTGAACAAGGAGGCGCAGATGGTTTTACGATGATTAATACTTTAATGGGAATGCGGATTGATTTAAAAACGCGACGACCAATTTTAGCAAATATGACTGGAGGTTTGTCTGGACCGGCCATTAAACCAGTTGCCATCCGTTTGATTCATCAAGTTGCTGGAATTACCGACTTGCCCATCATTGGCATGGGTGGCGTACAAAATGTTGATGACGTGATTGAAATGTTTTTAGCAGGAGCCAGTGCGGTCGCCGTGGGAACGGCAAACTTTACTGATCCATATATTTGTCCCAAATTAATTGATTCCTTACCACAAAAATTGGATGAATTAGGTATTGAATCTTTGGAACAATTAAGAAAAGAAGTTAGAGAGGCGCGAGGTTAGATGGAAAGAAGACCAATTATTGCTTTGGATTTTGCTTCAAAAGAAGAGATTATCCAGTTTTTAAAAAAGTTTCCTAAAGAAGAGGCGTTATTTGTAAAAATTGGCATGGAACTTTTTTATCAAACAGGACCTGAGATTGTTTCCTTTTTAAAATCGTCTGGACACGATGTTTTTTTGGATTTGAAATTACATGATATCCCAAATACAGTAAAAAAAGCTATGTCTGGCTTAGCAAAACTCGGAGTAAAAATTACCAATGTTCATGCTGCTGGTGGCATTGAAATGATGGAAGCGGCTAAAGCAGGGTTGATCGAAGGAACGCCAACTGGTGAAGCTGTACCAGAATTAATCGCTGTGACTCAACTTACTTCAACTTCTGAAAAACAAATGCATGAAGATCAATTAATTCCAGTTAGCTTGCAGGAAAGTGTCTTACATTATGCCAAGTGTGCGGACAAAGCTGGCTTGGATGGAGTAGTTTGTTCAGCTCTAGAAGTTGCGGCTATTCATCAAGCAACAAATCCTGACTTCGTCTGTCTTACACCAGGAATTAGACCACAAGGAGCCAGTGTTGGTGATCAAAAAAGAGTCATGACACCAGCCGATGCTAAAAAAATTGGCTCTACTTACATTGTAGTAGGTCGCCCGATTACTCAAGCAGAAAATCCTTACGAAAGCTATTTACAAATAAAAAATGAATGGAACGGTGAAAAATAAATGACTACCATTGCAGCAGAAATTGCCAAAGATTTATTATCCATTGAAGCAGTCTCATTAAGTCCAGATGAACCCTTTACTTGGGCTAGTGGTATAAAATCTCCTATTTATTGTGATAATCGAATTACCATGAGCTATCCTAAAGTTCGCCGTGCAATCGCCAAAGGTTTAGCGGAAGAAATCAAAAAAAATTTTCCTGATGTAGAAGTGATTGCTGGAACAGCAACTGCTGGTATACCCCATGCTGCTTGGGTAGCTGAAATTTTAGATTTACCGATGGTCTATATTCGTTCTAAAGCAAAAGACCATGGTAAAGGAAATCAAATTGAAGGCCGCATCAAAGAAGGTCAAAAGATGGTTGTTATTGAAGATTTAATTTCAACTGGAGGCAGTGTTTTAGAAGCTGCCACTGCAGCAACTAAAGAAGGTGCTAATGTTTTGGGCGTTGCAGCAATCTTTACTTATGAGTTAGCCAAAGGTGTTGATAATTTTAAGGAAGCAGATATAAAATTGGTAACATTAACCAATTATTCAGCTTTGATTGAAATTGCTTTAGAAGAAAAATACATCAATGAAGATCAATTAACTCTATTGAAAAAATGGCGGGAAAATCCTGAAAATTGGTTAGCTTAATAAAACAAAGCATTATTTACTCTGAGAAAAGAGTGAATAATGCTTTTTTCTTTTAATAAATGATAGAATGATTAAGAAGTGGAGGGGTGTCCATGTATCAAAAATTTATCGAAAATACTACTTTAAGACGTTTGACTGTTTTAGTTAGTGTAATTATTGTCCTATTCTGCGTCCGTGAATTTATGACGACGATTTTACTGACCTTTATTTTTACTTTGTTGGCTGTAAAATCGGTAGATCTTATTCAACGCTGGCTTAAATTACCGACTTTTTTACTAACTATGCTTTTGTATTTTATTGCAGTATTTGTAGTTTATTTATTGGTTACAAAATATGCTAATTTTTTAATTAATCAAGTGATTCATACCTATAATACGTTATTTGCTTTTTACCAGAATCAATCGAAAGAAGCAGAAGGTGTAGTTAAGTTCGTTGCTAATTATCTTGAAACCCACAATTGGCAAGATAAATTGGAGAGCGGAGCATCGATTGTGTTTACCCAGTTACAAAATGCGGGTCGCTTAACAATAGCTTTCATCATGTCGTTTTTATTAAGTTTTTTCTTTATGGTGGAAAAGAAAAAGACAGTCCGTTTTTCTGGTAGCTTTTTGACTAGTCATTTTGCTTGGTATTTTAAAGATCTTGCTTATTTTGGGAGTATTTTTATAGAAACATTTGGTGTGGTTATCGAAGTTCAAATATTGATTGCGGTGGTTAATACTATTGTTACAACAATTGGATTAGGAATTATCGGTTTCTCACAATTACCAACTTTAGCAATTATGATCTTCTTTTTGAGTTTAATTCCTGTTGCTGGTGTGATTTTTTCTTGTGTGCCGCTAACATTGATTGCTTATTCAACCGGTGGCATTCAAACAGTGATTTATGTATTAGTTTTAATAATCGTTGTACATTGCGTAGAAGCTTATGTTTTAAATCCACAATTCATGTCTAGTCGAACCAATTTACCAATTTTTTTTACGTTTGTCATCTTATTAATAAGCGAACATTTCCTAGGTCTGTGGGGATTATTAGTAGGGATTCCAATCTTCAATTTCTTTTTAGAGATATTGGATGTCCAAGTTCCTAGTTTTAAAAAGAAAACCGCCCAAAAATAAAACTTTGGGCGGTTTTTCTAATTTTCAGTATTGTTTTTCAATTGTTGGATAGTTGTTTCTTCAGGTGTTACAAATAACGTTTTTTGATTTTCATAAATAACAAATCCTGGTTTTGCACCATTGGGTTTATGAACGAATTTTACTTGCACATAATCCACGGGAACTTGAGCTGATTGACGATATTTTGAAAAGTATGCAGCTAGTTCGGCCGCCTCCAATAAAGTTTTTTCACTAGGATTGTCTGATCTAATAATCACGTGAGAGCCTGGGATATTTTTAGCATGGAGCCAAATATCGGTCTTCCGGGCTTTTTTCAAGGTCAATTGATCGTTTTGTAAATTATTTTTGCCGACTAAAATCGTCGTGCCATCACTAGCAATAAATTTTTCTGGCTGTGAAGGTTTGTGTTGACGGTTTTTCTTTTGACTACGTTTCTTTAAGTAGCCACTAGCAATTAACTCTTCACGAATAACATCGATATCCATTGGACCGGCAATCTCTAATTGTGCCAAAATAGATTCTAAATAATTGATTTCTTCTTGGGCTTCTTTAATTTGCGCATCAATTAATTTGACCGCATTTTTGAGCTTTTGGTAACGGTGAAAATATTTTTGAGCATTTTGATTAGTAGTCAATGCTGGATTTAACTTTATTTCAATCGGTTGATTCTCTTCATAATAGTTTTCTAAAGTGACTGAGTCAACACCTCTAGGAACTTGTGCCATAAAAGTTGTTAAAAGCTCACCATCACGTCGAAAGTCTTCTGCATTTTCTGAATCCTTCAAGGTTTGTTGACGCTTTGCGAGTTTTGATTGATTGCGGCTGATTTCATTTTCAACTTTTTTGATCAGCTGGTTACCGAGCTGTTTTACACGGTCTTTCTCTGCTTTTTCTCCATAAAACGCGTCTAATAATTGACTTAAATTATCGTAAGACTGCTTTTCTTCAAAAGTTAGAAAGGAGATCGGCGCAAACAATTCTTTATTTTTGATTTTCCCTAATGTCGGAGTTGGTTGTTGTACTTCTTGCCAAAAGTTATCCCAAACAGCCATTTTTTGATTGCTGATTTCCTCTAAGCGGTAGACAAGTTCATCCGCCGTATCGCGACCAAGTCCTTGGAAATTTTGTTGTAAATATTTACCAGTTAATTTTTCAGCCGTTGATACTATTTCAAATACTTGTTCCTTATTTGCCTTAAAAGGATTTATTTGCTCCTGTGAAGGGGGAGTAACATAGGTTGAACCTGGTAAAATACTTCGATAAGAATTTTGTGAAGGTCCGATATGCTTGATTGCATCCAAAATCTTGCCACTGGTTTGATTAACTAAAACAATTGTTGAATGACGTCCCATTAATTCAACAATCAGAACTAATTTTTGCTGATCACCTAACTCATCTCTTTTATTGATCGTAAAGTGGACCACACGATCATTTTCAATTTGTTCGATATTTTCTAAAATACCCCCTTCTAAATGTTTTCGTAACATCATGGCAAAAGTGGGTGGGGTACCAGGATTACTATAAGCAATATTGGTTAATTGGATTCGCGCATAGCTGGGATGCGCCGATAACAATAAACGTTGATTTTTTCCGTTGGCGCGTATGACTAAAACCACTTCATTTTCATAAGGTTGGTGGATTTTTGAAATACGACCGCTAATTAGTTGGTCCAATTCCTGAACCATTACATGGGTAAAAACACCATCAAACGACATCTGTATTCCTCGATTCTTTCCTAGATAAATCTATTATAAACAACTTCTTAAAAAAAACCTATTTTTCCAATTTTAGAATCATTTCTGTTAGCAGATCAGTCACTTCTGTTGGCAATTCAGTAAAAGGATTTAAGGCTTTTTCTTCGACAAAAACCAAACGGGTTTTCAAACTCGTTTTAAGTGCTTGTCGATATTTTTGATTATTAAAATCTGGTTCGTAGCCATCAATTTTTAAATACTCGATTTGCGGATATGGACCGAAAGTTTCAAATTCACCAGTTTTTGTTACAATATCTTCAATCCCTTTTAAAGTTACTTCTGGAGAAATATTTCGTTCGTTGAAACTGGCAGTGTTTAAAATATAACAGGTTGTTCCGTTAGTAAATAACGTTCTGAAATTTTGATAGTCTTCTGCCAAGGGATAGGTTCTAAATGGATTAGCAAAAGGTTCAATTATTAATTGATCGCTGACTTGAATATTTTCAGCGGTTGACCGTTTTGTCGCCAAAGTTACACCAAAAATAGCAGCCAAAGTCGGATCATTCAATTTTAAAATAGGTGGTAGAGTTTCGTCCTTCATGATCCAAAAAACACCATCAATTTTTTCGTTAATATGATCCTTTCGATCTTTTGTAGCAAAACGGCTTTTTATGCAGCGGCCGTTTACATTTCTGATATCTCCTGTTACTAAAACTTTTTGACCATTCTTATCTAAAGTTATACCAACATTTTCAGCAGTTAAAAAATATTTAATTGCAGCATGATCCATGGCATAGTCTTCAGTCTTATCAAAATAGGATGGTTCTAATGCTGTCGTCCCACCATCTTTTTGATTAATTACAAAAGCATCATCATGTAAAACAGTAATTGGGAATTTATTTCCATGATGAGACAAGGTGATTGTAGATTTTCCAGTTCCAGATAAACCAAATGCTGCCATGGTGTATTTACTATTAGGCAACTGAAATTGTTTCATTCCGCCATGACAAGCAATAAAGCCATTTCGGTGAGCAATTTGCCATGCTAAAGATAGGGTAGCTTTTTTAAGTTCACCAAAATATCGTAGGCCTAGAATAGCTCCACAATTATGTGCTGGATCTAAAATAACTAGGCCGTCAGGATAATCTGGATGTTGCCAATCAGGATCAGCATAAAAATATAAATCATTTTCATTAGGAAACTCTTGAGACTGCTCGTAGATATTTGTTAGATTTTGAGAAAATTCAAAATTCATCAAGTATTGAAATAGTTGCATCGGAAAATTTGCAGGAATCATTAAATGAGATTTAACCATAAAATCATTATGTAAACCTACGACCACAGATGACTTTAAAAAAATTTTCTCTTGTCCGTGATAAACAACTTCTCTCATCAAAGCAGAAAAATCCTTGTCTTCTTTAGTAGTTAAAATTAATTTTCGCGCGATGGCAGAGCGACCAACGATTTTACCATCATTAGTAATTAATACTTTGGCATCAGTTGGCAAACCTAATTTTTCCGGCTGATCAATAGGTAAATCGGTCACGATGGTCTGAGAATTTTCAAAAGCCAGCTGATAAGCAGCCGCTACATCTTTTATTTCCGTTACATTATTACCATAGAAAGCTGTCTCAATAGTTGTTTTAAAGCCACTTAAGCGAGGATTGTTTGAATGAATCTCTTTCCGATCAAATAAATGGTTACTACTCATAATAATCCCTCCAAGTCTAATTAATTTATTATTATCATATCATTTTTAGAATTTTCAGACAAAAATTTTTTATGTTTTCGTTTTATCAGAGTAGCAGTTTATTTTTTTTTCGTTATAATATAACTAGGGTGATAGAATGAAAAAGTTCTTCTTAAATTTTGGAGAGATACTCCAAAGGCTTTGGAAAGTTTTTTATTTAAAAGCAGAAGCCAACCAAAAAAAGACGATTGCTATTTTGATTATTTCAATTATGACAATTACTATAGGCATATTTTCTTTACAATATGTGAGAGAGGTTTCTCGCGCAACTGAAATTGAAACGACAGTTTACAATAAGATTGATACTAAATATATATTGCCTATGGATTACCAAAACTCTGACCAACAAATTAAAGATTCTAAAACGATAGCTGTCATGTTTTGTCAGCCTCATGGAGAGACCTATAAAAAAGTACTTGCTATTTTAAATGATCCTTCTCAGGAAGAAACATTGAATCGAAAATTTTATTTTTATCCAATTGTTTACCATAGTGACCAAATGGCTAAAGACTATCAAATTAATCCAAATCAAGTTACCTTTGTTTATTTTAAAAAAGGTGAAGAGAAAAATCGGTTTGTAGTAGAAGAAATGACTCACTTAAATAGTGAGTTTGTTCCAAAACTAAATCGATTATCCCAACGTTATTTAGATTAGTTAAAATATTTTTAATTTTATTTTAATAAATATGTTGACAATCTCATTTTCATTGGGTAAACTAATTTCAACATCAAAGAAGGAGTGAGCCACATGAAAAAAGCAAACTTATCTCAACAAAAGAATCGTTGGCAAAACTGGCGTAGATAAGTTGCGTTTATGGACTCATTTCATAGATGCAGCGTTTAGAACTATTCTAAATCTTGTATCTATGTTGGATGTATTTATTATGTACTTTCCCCGCATAGAGACCGATCTATGCGGTTTTTGTTTTTCGAGAGACAACTACCGTTATATTTAGGGTAGTTGTCTCTTTTTGCTTACATTAAAATATTAGGAGGAAATATTATGAAAAACAAAGGGATTATTGGTTCAATTATCGCAATAGCAGTTATTTTAATCGGAGTATTCGCTTATCAAATGGGTAGCCGTCAAACCACATCAAGTGCCACAACAGATTCATCAGAATTACAAACAGTTGGAATTTTACAATTTATAAGTCATCCTTCTTTAGACCAAATTAAAGATGGCGTAGTAGATGGTCTGAAAGATGCTGGATATGTTGATGGTGAAAATATCAAAATTGAATACTTAAATGGTCAAGGCGATCAAAGTAAATTAGATACCATGAGCCAACAATTAATCTCTAAGAATTCTGATGTTTTAGTTGGGGTAGCAACTCCGGCGGCTAAGGCTTTAGCTAATGCTACAAGTGATATTCCAGTAGTAATGGGTGCAATCTCAGATCCAGTTGGTTCTGGTTTGGTGAAGAGCCTAGAAGAACCGGGCAATAACGTTACAGGATTGAATAATTTATCACCAGTCAACCAACAAATTGAATTAGCAAAAGAATTATTACCAGAAGCAAAAACGGTTGGGATGATTTATTCTTCGTCTGAAGAAAACTCTTTAGCTCAAATTGCGAGAGCTGAGAAAAAAGCAGCTGATGAAGGTTACACTGTAAATAAATATGCGATTTCTTCAAGTAATGAAATTTCCCAAATTACACAACAAGCGGCTGGAGAAAATGATTTCTTATATATTCCACAAGATAATATTATCGCTAACGCATTTGATACATTGGTACAAGAAGCTGACAAGGCAAAAATTCCAGTCTTTGTATCTGTAGATAATATGGTGAAACAAGGCGGAGTAGCTACAGTGGGACAAAATCAATATCAAATGGGTATCGAAACAGGAAAAATTGCGGCTGAAATGTTGGCTGGAGCAGATCCAGCTAAAACACCAGTGACGGTGATTGATACAGGCGATACAATTATTAATGAAACAAAAGCAGCAGAACTTGGCATTACTATTCCAGATAATTTAAAAAACAAAGCAGAATTAGTTGAAGGAGACTAGCTATGATAATTTCGTCAATTGGACAAGGATTTATTTGGGGGATTTTAGGATTAGGAATTTTTATGACTTATCGTATTCTAGGTTTTCCAGATATGACAACAGAGGGATCATTTCCACTAGGTGGCGCGATTTGCGTCACCGCCATTGTTAATGGTATTCATCCGTTTTTTGCAACAATCTTAGGAATCTTGGCTGGTATGTGTGCAGGATTTGTTACGGGGATGCTTTATACTAAAGGAAAAATTCCAGTAATTTTAGCAGGAATATTAGTTATGTCTGGTTTAAACTCAGTGATGTTGTTTGTCATGCAAACACCAAATTTATCTTTGTTAAATCAGCCCAAACTACAAGACTTTTTTACTCAATTGAATCTACCAGATCACTTTGATATCGTGTTGATGGGATTAATTGCAGTTGGAATTATTTTTACCTTATTATTACTATTCTTCTTCACTGATTTTGGTCAAGCATATATCGTCACAGGTGATAATGAGACAATGGCTCGTTCGATTGGTATTAATACAAACGGCATGAAAGTAATTGGTTTAACCTTATCAAATGGTGTGATTGCACTGTCTGGAGCATTAATTGCTCAAAATGATGGTTACGCCGATATTGGAAAAGGAACAGGTGTGATTGTCATTGGTTTAGCGTCAATTATTATTGGAGAAGTAATCTTCGGCGAAGTTACTTTTGCAGAAAGATTAATAACGGTTATCTTGGGCAGTGTCATTTATCAATTATTAATTCTAGCAATTATTAAAGTTGGCTTAGATACGACTTATTTAAAAATCTTTTCGTCAATCATTTTAGCGATTTGTTTAATGATTCCAAGATTGAAAGAAGCATTGAACTTGAAAACAGGATTTGAAAAGGAGGCTAAGTGATGGAGGCATTAGAATTAAGACAAGCGAGCAAAACAGTTAATAATGGATTAAATGAATCGCGCCCAATTTTACGTGGGGTTGACTTAACGATAAAAACAGGAGACTTCATCACTGTCTTAGGTGGTAACGGTGCTGGAAAAAGTACTTTATTTAATAGTATTTCCGGTAGCTTGCCTCTGGATTCGGGTACCGTAAAAATTATGGATCACGATATTACAAAATTACCTGAAGAAAAACGGGCAAAATATATTTCTCGTGTTTTTCAAGATCCTAAAATGGGAACTGCTCCGCGTCTAACGGTAACTGAGAATCTAGCATTGGCTGAAAAAAGAGGTCAAAAGCGACCACTAAAAACTCGTAAAATATCACAAAAGAAAGAATTTTATTATAATTTATGTGCACAAGTCGGTAATGGCTTAGAAAATCATTTGGATACACCTACTGGATTTTTATCAGGCGGTCAAAGACAAGCGTTAAGTTTAATTATGGCTACTATCACAAAACCAGATTTATTACTTTTAGATGAACATACAGCCGCTTTAGATCCTAAGACAGCTCGACAGTTGATGACTTTAACAGATAAAATCATTAAAGAACAAAATCTGACTTGTCTAATGATTACTCATAAGATGGAAGACGCTATAAATTATGGTAATCGCATGATTGTGATGGAAAAAGGACAAATCATCAAGGATTTAAATGCATCTGAAAAGAGTCAATTAAGCTTGTCTGATTTGTTTTTATTTTTTGAAGAAGATGAATTGGCGTTGTAAAAATGGAAATACAATGAGAACTTTTTCAGAAAACTATAAAAAAACAATTGACTTTTCTCATATCGACACCTATACTAAGTCTAATCTTAACCAATTGGGAGCGAAAAATATGATTAATACTACTTTATCCCAACTGAATAATTTATACTTTAGCTATTTTAGATAGTTTGTATTCATGTGATTCATGGGTACGGACGAAGCAATTGTTTGTATCTATGATGGCTAAGGAACTTGTGTATGAAGTCAAGCCACGTAGAGAATCTATCTACTGTGGCTTTTTTATTTATTCAAAAAGCTCATTGTAGATAGCTACAATGAGTTTTTTAATTTTAGAAAAGAGGAAAAAAGATGCGCTATTTAACAGCAGGAGAATCCCACGGACCAAAACTTACTACAATTATTGAAGGTATTCCAGCCGGATTAACGGTTTCAGTTGATCAAATTAACCAGGAATTGACACGTCGCCAAGGCGGTTATGGTCGAGGCGGTCGTATGAAAATAGAAACCGATCAAGTAGAAATTACTGCCGGTATTCGACATGGAAAAACATTAGGTTCACCAATTGCTATGACAATTGAAAACAAGGATTGGAAAAATTGGACAAAAGTCATGTCAGTAACGCCAGTTGAGGATAAAATCGCTAGTCAAAGAAGAGTTGCAAAACCGCGTCCTGGACATGCAGATTTAGTGGGTGGAATGAAATATCAACACCGTGACTTGCGAAATGTTTTAGAACGTTCCTCAGCAAGAGAAACAGCTGTACGGGTGGCAATTGGGGCATTAGCCAAACAACTTTTAGCCAGCTTAGAGATTGAAGTAGCGAGCCATGTTGCAGTCTTAGGAGGCATTAAAGCAACGGTTCCAGAAGTTATCAGTGTAGCAGAAATTAAAGCTAAAGCTGCAGCTTCTGAAGTTCGAACGGTTGATCCGACGGTCGATGAAGCAATGAAAAAATTAATTGATGAAACCAAAAAAGCGGGAGATACTCTAGGCGGTGTCGTCGAAGTACGAATCGAAAATGTTCCTGCTGGATTAGGTAGTTATGTGCAATGGGATAAAAAATTAGATGGTAAATTGGCACAAGCGATGTTAAGTATTAACGCCTTTAAAGGAGTAGAATTTGGTATTGGATTTGATGCTAGTATGAAACCGGGTTCCGAAGTAATGGATGAAATTACCTGGAATGATACTGGTTTTCATCGGACAACCAATCATTTGGGTGGTTTTGAAGGTGGTATGACTAATGGCGAACAAATTATCGTTCGAGGAGTAAAAAAACCGATTCCTACTTTATACAAACCATTGATGAGCGTTGATATTGATTCGAAAGAACCATTTAAAGCCAGCGTAGAACGTTCTGATAGTACAGCAGTTCCTGCTGCCGCAGTTGTAGCTGAAAATGTGATGGCAACGGTGATTGCAAATGAATTATTGGAAAAATTTTCTTCCGATACTATGGAGGAATTGCAAATAGCAGTGAAAGAATATCGGGAAAGACTGCTAAAATTTTAGTGAGGTAAAATAAATGAAGGTTTTAATTGTAGGTTTAGGATTAATTGGCGCCTCCTTAGCTAAAGCGATCAAAAGACCGAATATGACGATATACGGTTGGGATCATTTAGCTGAGAGTAGAGATTTTGCAAAAACTCACGGGATAGTTGATGACTTATCCGATGACTTTGGTGAGATGGATATAATTATTTTATCAGTACCGATTCAGACGACTTTAGAATATTTAAAAAAATTAGCTAAAATTGAATTAAAAGATTCAGTGATTGTGACTGATACAGGAAGTACGAAAGAAAAAATATTCCAGCTTGCAGAAGATTTGCCCTTCACATTTATAGGTGGACACCCTATGGCAGGATCACACAAATCGGGCGTCAAGGCAGTTAATCAAAATTTATTTGAAGAAGCTTATTATATCTTGACTCCTAAAGTTGAGGATCAATCAGTTAACGTATTGCAGGAAATTTTGACGCCAACGAGAGCAAAAATAATTATCACTGACCCAGCAAGTCATGATGAAATCGTGGCAGTACTAAGCCATTTGCCTCATATTGTAGCTGCAGGATTAGTTAAAATGAGCGATCAATTAGCTGAAGACTATCCTCGAGCATCACAATTGGCAGCTGGTGGGTTTCGTGATATCACTCGTATTGCCTCTTCTGATCCAAGAATGTGGACAGATATCTTATTAACAAATCGTCAAACATTGCTGACATTATTAAAAAAATGGCAAGATGAAATCGAGAAAATTCAGCAATATTTGGTTGAAGAAGATCAAAAAGCGATATATGATTTTTTTAATCAAGCAAAATATTCGAGAGACCGTTTACCACATAAGAAACAAGGAGCTATACCGGCTTTTTATGATTTATATGTCGATATTCCAGATATTGCTGGAGCAATTGCGCAAATTACAACCATTATTAGTACAGCAGGAATTTCGATTACCAATTTGAAAATCCAAGAAACTAGAGAAGATATTTATGGTGTCTTGGAATTATCATTTAAAAATCAAGTAGATTTACTTCAAGGACAAAAATTAATTGCAGCGGAAAACTTTTGCTGTCGGGTGAGGAGTTAACAAATGAAATTATTACAAGCGGATCGTTTAATAGGAGAGTTAATGGTACCACCAGATAAGTCAATTTCTCATCGCAGTATTATGTTTGGTGCCATTAGCCAAGGAACAACGACAGTTCATAATTTTTTAACAGCTGAAGATTGCTTAAGTACGATTGATGTTTTTAAAGCATTAGGGGTAACCATTCAGAGAAAAGGTAGTGTAGTGACAGTTATTGGTTCTGGAATTGATGGCTTAGAACAACCTCATCAGGAATTAAACGCTGGAAATTCAGGAACGACTCTCCGTCTAAGTTTGGGTATTTTAGCTGCTTGTGGTTTTACATCAAAGATTGCAGGAGATCATTCTTTAAATAAACGTCCTATGGAACGAGTGATGTCTCCTTTAAGACAAATGGGGGCAAATATTAATGGGGAAAATCAGACTGGTTTGCCACCTATTACCATAACAGGCGGTAAATTAAAACCGATTGAATATATTATGCCTGTAGCAAGTGCCCAAGTGAAGTCAGCAATCTTATTTGCTGCACTGCAAACTGATGGTGAAACAACTATTATAGAGAAAGAAAAATCACGAAATCATACAGAAGAAATGATTGAACAATTTGGTGGAACAATAAAAGTTCAAGATAAAGTAATCAAAATAACAGGGAAACAAAAATTAGTTGGTCAAGAAATAACGGTGCCTGGTGATATTTCATCGGCTGCATTTTTCATTGTGGCAGGTCTAATTTTAAACAATAGTCAAATTACTTTGAAACAAGTGGGAATTAATCCGACACGTACCGGAATCATCGATGTACTAAAACAAATGGGTGGATCTATCACTTTTAGTCAAATGGATAAAAAAAATCAAGCGGCAGATTTAAAAGTCTCTACTAGCAAATTAAAAGCAGTTCAAGTAAAAGGTGAAATTATACCCCGCTTAATTGACGAATTACCAATTATTGCTTTGGCAGCTACTCAAGCTGAAGGAACAACCGTTATTTCTGATGCTGCTGAACTAAAAGTGAAGGAAACCAATCGGATTGATGTTACTGCTTCTGAACTAAATAAACTCGGTGCCAATATTGAAACCACAGAAGATGGGTTAATTGTCTACGGTCCGACCAAACTACATGGCGGAAAAG
The DNA here is from genome assembly GCF_019218635.1 of Enterococcus alishanensis. Lineage (GTDB taxonomy): Bacteria > Bacillota > Bacilli > Lactobacillales > Enterococcaceae > Enterococcus_A > Enterococcus_A alishanensis. The sequence goes on from NZ_JAHUZB010000002.1 coordinate 497,360, forward strand.
TTAGTAGTCATGGCGACCATCGAATTGGCATGATGTTACAAATTGCAGCATTACTTACAGAAGAAGTAGTCGAACTTGAAAATCCTGAAGCAATAAATATTTCTTATCCAACATTTTTTGATGATTTAGCGGAACTAAAGGAGGAAGAACAATGAGCGCAATTATTTTAATCGGATTTATGGGTGCAGGTAAAACAACTATTAGTAAAGAATTGGGAAAAACAACAAACGCGCAAGTTGTTGATATGGACGATGTGTTAGTGGAAAGAATTGGTCAACCAATTGCTGATTTTTTTGAAGAACATGGCGAACCGGCCTTTAGAAATCATGAAACAGATTTATTAAAAGAAGCAATTACTAAAAATTCAATTATTGCCACTGGTGGCGGTGTTATTTTACAAAAAGAAAACCAAAAAGTTTTGGTAGATAAAAAGGTTATCTATTTAAAAGCAAATGCGGATGTGCTAGTTGAAAGAATCCGAAATGACAAAACGAATATTCGACCAAATGCCATGAATAAAAATGATGGTGAAATTAAAAAATTGTATTTCAGTCGGGAAAAGTTATATGAAAAATTGGCTAAATTTACTATTGATACATCTGAAAAAACACCACAAGAAATTGTGGCTGAAATTCTTAATCAGGTAACTGTCTGATGAAAGTCGCCTATCTTGGTCCTAAAGGATCTTTTACTTATCAAGCGGTTAAAATGTATTTTAGTGGACAAGAAATAGAATTTATAGCTGTTGAAACCATTAATGAACTACTGGAAGTAAAGCAGCAAAACCAAGTAGATTGGGCCATGGTACCGGTGGAAAATACGATAGAAGGTTCTGTTTTACAAACTATTGATCAAATTTATCGTCGTTTGCCACAAATTAAAGCAGAAATAATTTTGCCGATAAAACAACAATTTTTAGTTGCAAAAAATAATCAAAAAAACTGGCAGAACATACAATTGATTTGTTCTCATCCACAAGCGTTAGCGCAATCTCAAGAATTTATTACTCAGTTTTTTCCGAGAATTGAAATTGAGCAAATGGCCTCTACTACTCAAGGAGCAAAAAAAGTTGCTGAACATCCCGACCAATTATTGGCAGCTATTGCCTCAAAAGAAGCAGCAGAAGAATATGATTTAGCAATTGTACAAAAAGATATTCAATCAATTTCAAATAATCAGACTAGGTTTTGGTTATTAGGAGATCAAGCATCACCAACAGAGTTGAAATATTTCCAGCAAAAAGCTACTGTTTTGGTTGATTTAGCTTTAAACCAACCAGGTTCTTTACACGAAATATTGGTGGTATTTCATCAGTTAAATATTAATTTAAGTAAGATTGAGTCTCGCCCTCAAAAGACTAAGCTAGGAGAATATTTTTTTATTATTGATATTGATGTACCAACCGATCAAACCGTGCTTGAGGAAGCTTTAAAAGCTTTAAATCAGCAAAATAATCGTGTGACTTTATTAGGTAATTATCCGACTTATCAGCTCTAGTTGGATGATTTACCTAATTTTTTCTTATATTTTTAAAAATCTGACTGACAAAGGTACAATAATTTGTTATTTTTATTTTGCGAAGGATGGTGGACCCATGAGTCGAATGGACCGCAATAAAAAAATTCATGAGGAAAGCGAAAAAGTCCAGCGGAAAGAAGAACGTAAGAAAAAAGCTTTTCGCCGTGAGAAGACGACTGATGAATTTGAAAAAGAAACAACTCTCCACAACAAAACAGAAACTGAAGCAAAAAATGATAATTTTTTAGATACGGCTGATTTAAATTATTTAGAGAACTTAGATAATCCCTTTAAACAGAAAAATCAACAACGTGAATATCAAAAATCAACTTATCAAGAACCTATTCAAAAAAATAAAAAAAGATTTCCGTTAGCTTGGAAGAAAAAAACCAAAGACCCAAATCAACCACGCAAAAAAAGAAATTGGAAGAAAAATATTCTAAGGATTTTGATTTTTTTAATTGGCTATTCGTTGGTGACTTTTGCGATTGGGAATTTCCAAGCAAAACATGATGCTACAATGCCAGCCATCGAGACACAGGAATTTGCTGGTGCTAAGTCAGAAGATGGAACGAGTAATATCTTATTATTAGGTAGCGATACTCGGGATAATGTGAGCGGTCGTTCAGATTCTATGATGGTTTTGCAAGTAGATGGTAGCGGAAAACCGAAACTAGTATCATTTATGCGAGACATGTACGTAAGCATTCCTGGTGTTGGTGAGAATAAATTAAATGCTGCTTATGCTTATGGCGGAGCTGATTTGGTTCGCCAAACATTGTTAGAAAATTTCGGAATTAATTGTCGCTATTATGCCATGGTAGATTTTCAAACTTTTGAAAAAGGAATCGATGCACTCTTTAGTAATGGTGTGAAGATTGATGCTGAAAAAGATATGAGTTCTTATATTGATGAACCAATTTCTCAAGGAGAGCAACAAATGAATGGTCATACTTTACTGAACTATGCTCGTTTTAGAATGGATGAAGAAGGCGATTTTGGTCGTGTAAGAAGGCAGCAACAAGTAATGACAGCTGTTTCTAGCCAAATAAAGAATCCACTGGTCTTAATCAAAGCACCTTATGCAATGGGAAAAGTTTTTGGATATTTATCAACTGATATTAGTAACTTTTACATTTTTACCCATTTATTTGGTTTTGCAAAAATGGCAGGTGGAATTGATCGTTTAACCCTACCAGTTGATGGTTCTTGGAGCTATATTGATACTGATAATGCAGGGAGCGCTCTAGATGTTGACAATGCAACCAATAGTGCACAAGTTCAAGCCTTTTTGGCAAAGTAAGAAAAATCTTATTTCAATGAACTTTAGATTATGCTATATTTTATTTATTGCAAAATTTTAATTAAGTGAGGATATTTAGATGAAATTAGCGATCGTGACAGATAGCAGTGCCTATCTCAGTGAACGCATTAAAGACCATAAAAATTTATTTGTTATTCCAATTCCTGTGATTATTGATGGCAAACCCTATGATGAAGGGATTGATATTACTTATGAAGACTTTTATCGTCGATTGAATGAAACCAAAGAATTTCCAACAACTTCCCAGCCAGCTTTAGGAGAAGTAATCGAGATTTATAAAAAAATCAAAAATCTAGGATATGATACGATTATCAGTATTCATTTATCAGAAGGAATTTCTGGTTTTGTCCGTATTCTAGAATCAATTAAGGACGAAATAGATGGCTTGACTGTCATTCCTTACGATTCAACAATCACGAGTGTACCGATGGGTTATATGGTTGAAAAAGCACTAGAGCTTAACGACCAAAATAAAACTTTGCCGGAAATACTAGCAGGAGTAGACCATATTCGTGATACAACGAATGCTTATATTATTGTTGATGATTTGAATAATTTGGTTCGAGGTGGTCGTTTAACTAACGGAGCAGCGATAATTGGAGGATTACTGAAAATAAAACCAATCCTGACATTTACCAATGGTAAAATTGTCTTAGCCGAGAAGATTCGTTCTTTGAAAAAAGCTTTGCAACGAACGGAAGAAATTATTGAGAACCATCGCCAAGCAAGTAATGAAGAGTTGCGAATTTATGTGATTCATGCCAATAATCCAGATCTTGCAAAACAAGAATTAGAAAAATTAAAAATCAAATATCCGGAAGCAACGATTGAAGTGGGCACTTTTGGACCAGTTATTGGGACACATTTAGGTGAAAAAGCAATTGCTTTAGGCGTTTCCAGCATGTAAACTACTAGATTTTTTAGTAGTTTTTTCTTTGCATAATTTTAGATTTATAGTACTATTTTAGTAATTTAGTAAATTACTAGTTTAGTAAGGGAGTAATAAGATGAAAATACCAACAAATTTAAAACACAAACCAGTTTTTTTAGTTGAGGATTACGATAAAATTGATGGTCATCATGCATGGGAAAGTGATGCAAAAGGCTTAACACTAGGCTTAGCTCAATGGAATGATCGGGGAAAAGTTGATATTTCAGGTAAAGTTTGGCGTCATACTGGAGAAAAATGGTCACGCCAATCAGAAGAATTACCGATTAGCAGAATTCTAGATTTGGCAATTTTAGTTGCTCGTTCTAGTTTATATTTACAAGATGCTTATCGTTTCGAAAAGTTTTATGATCCTGAAAATCCAGTAGTAGATATCATTGGACTACAAGGTGGCCGTATGACGGTAGAAGTTGATACAGAGAATCCCAAAATTGATGAAGATATTATTTTGTTCAATGACACAATGAATAAAGATGGCGAGTTAATCGGAGAACGATTTCGAACTTTGAGTCGCTTATTAGAAGAATTAGGTTATTAAAAAAGGAGTGACTCTTATGAATACAAGTTATTCTGTCACAAAAAATCGTTGGTTTTCTAAGATTGAGCAGCAAATGATTTGGCAAAAACCAAAAAGTCATCAGACAAGTGCTGAAGAAATTCGGATTGCCCAAGAAATTAAAACAAACTGGGATGATCCCGAAATGAAAATAAACAATATTCTATTGGAAGGCGATGCCGGATCGGGTAAGACGCAACTGGCACGTGCACTATCGGCCGATTTGCAATTACCTTATACTAAGGTCACTTGTTTTGCTGATATGGATAAAACCGATGTGTTTGGTGCTTTATTACCGGTGGTTAGTTCTGATGATGAATTAGATCATGAATTATTAGAGGCTGTTTATCAGACTGAAACTTTAAGTGAAGTTTTACGTTTAGTGGCGCAACATTACAGTATTAGTCAAGATCAAGCAAAGGTTCGTCTAGCTCAATTAATTGAGCGTTTAACTGACGATGAAAATATTCGACCGGTGCAATATAAATTTTATCCTTCTGAAATTGTTCGTGCAATGGAAAAAGGTTATCTGCTGGAGATTCAAGAGCCAACAGTGATTCGAGATGCTTCTGTCTTAGTAGCATTGAACTCTGCTTTGGAGAGTAATGGCCTGTTAAATTTACCAACTGGTATGATCAGCCGCCATGATGATTGCGTCGTAGTGATTACCACCAATAGAAATTATCAAGGTAATCGCCCATTAAATGAATCTTTAAGAGACCGCGTGCAGCATGCGGAAAAAATGGATTTACCTGCAATTGGGGTAATGATTGAACGGGCAAAAAGTAAGACCGGCTTTACCGATGAAGATTATTTAAAAGTTATGGCTGAAATCATCCGCTTATTAGATGAAACCGCAAAAGCAAATGCCGTTAAAGGTGTGGCGGGTATGCGTTCTTACTTTTATTGGATCAATAGTTTGAAACAAGGGCAAGATCCGTTAGAAAGTCTTTATCCGAAAGTTTTATATAAGTTGACTACTGATGAATTGGAACTAACTATCTTAACGGATACTCTAGAATCGAGCGGCTTGATTGCTCAATTACAACAAATTAAAAATCAACAAAAATTGAACCACGTTTCAGGGCGAAAAATAAGCCAAGCAGAGGCTGAGAAACGAAATATTACAGCTGAAAGTGAGGAAGCAAATCTTGTAGCGCCAACGGAGCTAGAAAATATAGATGCAAACGAATCTTCTGAAAAGGAAACAGTAGCAGAAAAAAAACCAGAACAAAATGACAAAATAAATTTTTCAGAAGACCAAAGAACGCAAAAAGCGGCAAAGAGTCAAGAAGCTTTTATTTCTGAGGAAGAAAAAATTGGCTCTGCAATGTCATTAGCAGATCAGGCCGAATTAGATAAAAACAAACGAAAAGAATTGAACAAAACCACTAGAGAAATTCTTAAAGAAACCATCCATGCTAAAGAAGGAACGATTACTCATCGACCTAAAATAACTACTGAATCAATTCAAGAAGGTAAAGAATTAACTCAAGCAGTATTGCCAGAAGTAGATAGCTTGAGTCGTGTGATTAATGATATTTTGAACAAAGAAGAAAGTAACGAATTTAGCAATGGTAAATATTATGGATCTCGATTTAATGCTAGTCATGTTGCTTACGGTGACTTACGTAATTTTGATAAAAAAAATCCACCAAACGAAAACCCATCTTTGGCTTTAGCGGTAAGAGTTGATGAGTCTGGCTCAATGTTACGGGATGGTCGAATAGAACAGGCAAAATTAGCTGCCATTGCCGTTAGCTTATTTGCAGAAGCAGTCAAAATTCCTTATATGCTTTATGGTGATTCTGCAGATGTTAGTCAGAGAGAAAAAACATCTCTTTATTCTTATAAAGAATTTGACGATAGTTACGATTTTATCGCAGCAAAAGTTGCGACAATGAAGCCGCGACAAAATAATCGCGATGGTGTTGTCTTAAAAGTAATGGCTGAAAAGTTATCTCGACAAACAGCTGATACAAAAGTTTTACTTTCGATCAGTGATGGTCAGCCAAAAGCACTCCCTGATTACACTGGTGAAAAGGCTAAAAAAGATATTCAACAAGTCTTGGCAGACTATGAACGAAAAGGGATTCTTTTTCTAGCCTGTGCCATTGGTGAAGACAAAGAACAAATTAAAGAATTATATGGTGAAAGTAATTTTGTAGATATTAGTGATTTAAATCAGCTTTCTCAACAATTGCTGCATTTAATTGCTCGATTTATTTAAAAAAAACAGGAAGCTAAGAGATTTTTTTCTCTTAACTTCCTGTTTTTTTCTTAATAAGTTGCTCTAGGTCCACCAATATATTTTGGCCGGTTGCGTAGGGCTGTGACATGGGCGCCACCAAGTTCTTTAATACTTGGTCTTACAGGTACTTGGACATGTTTAACATGCATGCCAATAGAAGTATCACCAATATCAATCCCAGCATCAGCAACAATATGCTCAACCTCAACGGGATCTGTAAATTGTTCAAAAGCTGCTACTGAACACGCACCTCCAGCATGTAAAGCCGGTTTGACATTAACAATTTCCCAATCTTTTTTTTCAGCTAACTCTCTTTCAACAACCAATGCACGATTGATGTGCTCACATCCTTGGACTGCTAAAAAGATGCCTTTTGAATCCAGGATACCTTTTAAAGTTTCAATGACCCATTGACCAACTTTTTGACTGGAATTTTTTCCGATTGTACCGCCAACTATTTCACTAGTCGTACAACCTAAGACAAAAACTTGTCCAGCTTTTAAGTTGGCAACTGATAGAAGATCTTCTGTAATAGTGGTTAGTTGTGCTTGTAATTCTTTTTTCTCCATGATAAAAACTTCCTTCTAATGATATTGTAGTTTTGAAAATACTTTGTTGAGACTTTGGTAAAGTAACATAGTAACGGCAATCCCAAAAATGTTTTGAACCAAATTTGAGGGAATCGAAATAATTCCAGCCGGCCAAGTATAAAGTAAGGCTGTCGCTAAAGCATACCCTGTAATCATTACTAATGAAGCTAAGGTGAATCCAATCAGCATTCCTTTAAAGTTAGGCCATTTACGATAAATGAAGCCCAGGGTTAATCCTTGTAAGCCGTGGATAACAAATGAAAAAATCATCCACTGAGGATAACCAGATAATAAATCAATCATACCACCAGAAAAAGCGCCCACTAAAAATCCAGCCAAAGGTCCCAAAAATAAACTTGCAGAATAGATACCAACTTCACACAATGTTACAAAGCCATTGGTAGCGGGAATAGGGATGATTACAATTAATGATAATGCCACAGTTAAAGCTACTAGCATTGCGATTCTTGTCAAATTACGAATTTTCACATTAAATATCCTCCAAACTTAAGCCACGCCAAACATTGCCAGCACCATTTTTTAACGTGACGCCTCGTTTTATTGCTTGATATACGAAATCTTTACTATTTAATACAGCATCAAGTAGTGATTGATCTAAAGCTAAGTTAGCTGCAATCGCTGAAGCGAAAGTGCACCCAGCACCATTGACAGTCTTTTTATTAATTTTGGTTTTTTGTAAAACTTGACACTGCGTACCATCAAAAAATAGATCGCAGGCCAATTCTCCAGCTAATCGTTCACCACCTTTAATAATCACCGATTGCGGACCAAAAGAATAAATTTTTTGGGCGGCTTGCTGCATTTCAGCTAGATTACTAATTGATTGTTGGCTTAGAAGTTCAGCTTCCTTCAAGTTTGGTGTAACAATTGTTGCCAATGGAAATAGCTCATTAATTAGTTTTTCACGGTATTGATTATTGTGAATCTCATCAGTTTCTTTAAAAGCTAAAACAGGGTCTAAAACAATGGGCACTTGAGATTCTTGTAAAAATTTCTTGATTAGTGTCATTGTTTCTAAGTTATGAATAAGTCCAATTTTTATCGTATCCAAAACCACGTTATTTTTAAGTGTATTTAATTGTTTTGCAACTAAATCTGGTTCTACATCATAAATGTTGAATTCATTTTCTAACAGCACAGCGATGCAAGTAATTACCGTTAAACCAAAAGTATCAAAATCTTCAAATGTTTTTAAATCTGCTTGTAAACCACCACCAGCTAAAGTATCAGACCCGGCAATAGTTAAAATATTTTTTGTCATATTATTTACTCCTTGCATTTATTATAAGCGTCCTCAAAAAGATAGAAACAGCCAATTGGTTTATTTTCAACTCATCCAATTGTAAGGTAAATCTTTTTAATTGTGTATTTATTTAAAAAAAGTTATGCTTTTTTCATAACTCAAGGAGGCAGTATTAATATGAAGATATTTGTAGCAGGTGCAACAGGTCGTGTCGGACAAATTTTAATTAAACAATTAGCTGATAAAGGTCATACAGTTTATGCCGGTGCAAGAAGAGAAGAAGAAATTGAAAAAAATGAAAAAATTCATCCAGTACATATGAATTTACATTCAACAGTCGCTGAATTAACTAAACTACTATCTGATGTAGAAGTTGTTTATTTCGTAGCAGGATCAAGAGGAAATGATTTGCTTCAAACTGATTTAAACGGTGCGGTAAAATTGATGGAAGCAGCAAACCAAGCAGGAATAGCACGCTTTATTCACTTAAGTGCACTTCATTCGTTAGTACCAGAACAATGGCCAGAAAGCATTCCAGATTATTACGTGGCAAAATTCTTTTCTGATAAATGGTTAATCGATCAAACAGATTTAGATTACACAATCGTTCAACCTGGTAGTTTAGAAGAAACGGTTGGTAGTGGTAAGATCACAACAAATGTGACTGGTTTCAGTAAAAACTCAATCGAAAATGTTGCCAGTGTATTAGCAGAAGTATTGGACAAAACAAATACAATTAAAAAACTAATTTCGATGGGTGACGGTGACACTCCAATTGAAGAAGCAATCAAAAATATTAAATAATATCGAAATAAAGTAACGGACTATTATAGTTCGTTACTTTTTTCAATTTAGAATGCTCAAAAGACAAATTCATGATAAAATACATAAAGATAATTAAAGAAAAGGGGAGGGAATCGAATGATTAAGCTTAAGCATCTGAGTCGATATTATCGAAAAGAAAAAAATTATTCGAAATCCGAGGCAAGAAAACTTGCTGAAAAAACTCAACCTTCTCTTGAAGCAGCAGAAAATATATACCTATCAATATATGATGAGACGCAACCTAAATTCTATGAAAAGAGTTCAAAAGAAAAAAAATGGTATGCCTATCAATGGGTTAGCTTAATTATCTTCGCCATTTATTTTTTAATTGTTTTAAGAAATGGCTTTTTTACTAGAACAGCTAGTTTCAGTCATTTTTTTTTGTTGGTTTTAGCCGGGAATTTATATAATGCAATCCGTGTGAATTTAAAAATAAATCAAATGTTACATGAACAAAGGATAGCTGCAGTTTTAGAAAGTGATTTAATCGTAAATGAAAAATTAGCGGATGTCGAAAAGCTAAAAAAAAGGATCTTTCGTCAAGAACAAAAGGGAAATGAATTACGCTTAGCTCGAGAAAAACAAGCCAGAGACTTAGAAATAGTAAAAAAACAAAATAAAAAAGAAACGTCTAAGGATAAATAGGCGCTTCTTTTTTAACTATTAAAGATTAAAATAAAAATATCGCAAAAGAAATATAGAATTATAAAATCGAGTAGTAAAGGATTATTGATCTTTTATTTTATAAGAAAATGTTGCTTTTTCTTGAGGTACTTGGTCATCAAGATTAAATAATAAATGTTCATTGTTTTGTTCGTCATGAACTATAATTAATTTCCCTTTTAAATTTTTCCGACGATCTTCTTCGATTTGAGCTGTACGAATCAATTCTTTCTCATCTTTGCTAGAAGCTAATGCATTTCCTAAATTAAAAAAGATAGTTTCTTCCATAATAAATCCTCCATTCATTTTAAGGAGCCAAAACATGTATCTAACTGATAATCAGATTGAAATAAAGAGTATCACAAAAAAACAATTATTTGAACTATGGTCATTAGCATATAACAAATCAGCTGATTTGTCATGGCGTAAATATGATGATCCTTATATACCGAATCCACTTTTCTTGACTTGGGAAACTTTCCAAACTGATTTAGCAGAAAAAATGTTGGAAAATCCTCATTGTGGATTGATCTATTTTGATAAGAAGATCATTGGTTTAGTTACTGCTTATTGGAAAGATGGGCAATTACAGCGTTGGTTAGAAGTGGGCATTGTTGTCTATGACTTTGAATTTCGGAATCATGGTATCGGAGAAAAAAGTCTTCGCTTATGGATCACTTACTTATTTCAGTTACATCTACATATTCAACACATCGGATTGTCTACTTGGTCGGGAAACCATAGCATGACTCAATTAGCAAAAAAATTAAAATTAGTCGAAGAAGCTTGTATTCCTAAAGTCCGTTTTTACCGAAATAACTATTATGATGCTCTTCAATATGGCATTTTAAAAACCGATTGGCAAAAAATAAATAATCTATAAATTTTCTTAAGAAGATATGCTAAAATATAATTATGTAGATGCTTTGCCAATTAAATTTGAAAAGTAGGGTAGAAAGATGAAAATTTGGTGGTGTTTAAATGTTGTTTGGTTGCTACTATTTGGATATGGTGCTTATTGGTTTTTGACCCAAAAAAATGACTGGACAGGGACGCCACAGACATTGGAAAGCCGAATTTTATCAATTATCGCCTTAGTTGTTGTTTTCTTAGTTATATTATTAATTCAATTGATTATTGGTTTTTTTATTGCAAAGCATAAAAACAAAAAAGGACAGCAAACAAATCAAGTTTAAGCAAAGTCATCAATTAATCTGATGACTTTTTTATATGGAACAAAACTAGCTTTTTCAGAAGGGCACGTTGGATAAACGACCTGAAGGGGTCCAGCTACGAACGGAGTTCTGGTATTAGAAACAAGATTCCGGATTCCGTCGTGTCTAATTGAGGCGTCGCAGCAGGCCTAATAACGATCCTAGAGTGTAAAAAAAGGTATTATGTAGCAATTAAATGCCAAGTTCAAATTTTTATAAAAAATCATAAATTATCCAGTATGATAAAGATACACGGCAAATATTTTTTACTTAGCTGCAGACTGTTCTAATGAGACTTTTTCTATCATTCTAGTTATTGTGTTTCTATCCCAAAGTTCAACGTTAATTCTTTTTGCTAATTCTTGTGCAGGTTTTGTAAAATAATTGTTAGTTATAACCACGGCAATATCCAATGAATAATATCCAATTCCAGCATGAACTTCCTGAATTGCTTTATTACCAACTTTTTTCTTCCAGCGCTTGCATTGAAATCCATATTTAATCCCATTTTTTTGTAGCTATGATGTCAATTCCTTGGTCATATTTAGGTGTTAATTTTATGTTTTGAAACTCGTTTTTCTTTAAAAGATAAGAAATGTATTCTTCAAAATCATAGCCGGTCATTACGTCAATTGACTCTAATTGAGCGCGAGAAAAACGTTTTTTCTTACTAATTATAGGGTAAAAAGTTGTAAAAAGAGCAACTAGAATTATTATAATTGCCAGATAGAAAATATATGGTGATAATGTGCCTAAATGAAAATATAAGACAATAAGCGCAATTCCCAAAATAATCCCTGAAAAAGAGTCTGATTTCATAAAAAAATCCTTTCTTTCTTGTTAAATTAGGGACAGTATATCATATTTTAAATAGTTATTAATGATAATAATAGGAATATTTTTTTGTTCTTACTTTTGATTCTTCAAGGCGTTTTAGAGTAAGCTTCGGATAGAAAGATTTTTATAAAGGTGAAATAGTTAGTAATTAGATTATTAACTAGATTCATAGATTATTAAAGTCTGGCTGGATATTGCTGATTTACCAGATAAGTTTTAAATATAGCTTTGTATAATGTATATTATGTAAACTAAGTAGTAAAAAAGCGAATATCTTTTTATAAAGTGCAACAAATTATTGCCATTTTTTTTAATCATTTAAAAAAAAGCCTCAGATTTATTCGTTATCTGAGGCTTTCTAAACTATGCTATTTGTTCAACAACTGGTTTTTCTCCATCATTTATGAAGTAAACTTGATACCAAGTTAAAAAGGTATAAATCGTCCAAATTTTACGACGTTCATTATTTTTTTCTTTATAATTGTCATCTAATAGTTGAATGATTTTGTCTTGATCGAAAAATTCTTTTACAAAATCTTGTTGGAAAACGTCTCGTACAAGTTTGTAGTATTTTTCTTCACGTAACCAATCTTTAATTGGTACTGGGAAACCTAATTTTTCACGATTATACCACTCTTCGGGTAAATGACGTGCGGCCGCTTGACGGAAAGCAAATTTAGTATTTTCCGGTGTAATTAAATATTTTGTTGGCACGTTTTGAGCGACTTTCATCATTTCTTTGTCTAACAACGGAACGCGTACTTCTAAGGAATTTGCCATAGCTAGTTTATCAGCTTTAAGCAATATATCCTTTGGCATCCATTGATGTAAATCTAAGTATTGCATTTTCTTCACTTCTGATAAGTCTTGTGCTTTAGCGTAAACTGGCGCCACAATTTCTTGAACAGATTTGCTGTCTTGATATTTTGTTTGTAAATAATCATCTGCTTCACTTTCTTCAAAAACACGTGCTTGGCCAATGAAAAATTCTTCCGCCGGAGCTAAATTTGTATATAAATGTAGCGCACCTTTAAAAGTTTTTCCCTTCAAGCTTCTTGCGATCGAATAACGCATTTTCTTAGGTAATTTTTTCAATCCTTCAGCAACAACTTTCACTGTTTTAGAACGAGTATTTACACCATAAGCTTGATAACCAGCAAATAGCTCATCTGCCCCTTCCCCGCTTAACGCAACTCGTACGTCACGACTTGCTAATTCAGTTAGAAAATAAAGTGGAACACATGACGGATTTGAATCCGGTTCATCTAAATGATATTGAATTAATGGGAAATATTCAAAAGCTTCTTCCCCAGTGACAACTCGAGAAACATTTTTTAAATCAATTAAATCAGTTAATTTTTTAGCTTCAACTGATTCATTATAGGTTTTGTCACCAAAGCCAATTGAATACGAATGTTCAGGTCTTAAAACGGCTGTTACATAACTTGAGTCAACACCTGAAGATAAGAAAGATCCGACTTCTACATCAGCAATTCGATGTGCCTCAACTGATTCGACGACGGTTTTATCGATTAAGTCAATTGTTTCTTCAAGGTTCATATTGCTTTCACCTTCAGAGACATCCCAGTATTCTTGAATATCTAATTTACCATCTTTGTAAGTAAAATAATGACCTTCTTTAATGCGATAAACATTTTTGAAGAAAGTTTCATCTAAGGCAGAGTATTGGAAAGTTAAATATGGTTTTAAGGCTTCTTCATTTAATTCTTTCACAAAATTTGGATGCTTCAAAAAGCTTTTAATTTCTGACCCGTACATGAAAGTACCATTCATTTCTGTATAATAAAGCGGCTTAATACCAAAATGATCTCTTGCACCAAATAATTCTTGTTTTTCAGTATCCCAGATGACAAAAGCAAACATCCCGCGGATAATTTGTAATAGATCTACACCATATTCTTCATATCCATGTAACAACACTTCTGTATCGCTATGGGTTGTAAAAATGTGCCCTTTTTTTATTAAGTCTTCACGAATACTTTGGTAATTATATATTTCACCATTAAAAGTAATGATTTTTGTTTTATCTTCATTATAGATTGGTTGAGTTCCACCTTCTAAGTCAATAATACTTAGTCGTCTGAAACCTAGCGCCACGCCTTTATCAATAAATTGTCCAGAGCTATTAGGGCCTCGATGAACAATCGTATCCATCATTGCTTTGATGTTTTTTTCTTTATCCGTAACTGCGCTGCGGTCTACAAAGCCGACAATCCCACACATATCTTAAAACCCTCTTCCAATTTTTTTTCACAGTACTTAAAATACACTATTTGGATCACAAATGAAATACTTTTGTGTCAACTCAGGTATTATACCATAGGAGTTTTAAACTTTTTAAAAGGTTTGACTAAAATAAATGACAAAAGCAGCGGACTTATCATCCACTGCTTTCCTCTTATTGAGTCATTGCTAAATCAACTAAATATTGATACGTACCAAAGAACTCAATTAATGATTTATTTGTGTAACCAGAATTGATTTTAAGCGTTGCAGCATCCTCTTCTACTTGTTGCTTAATGGTTACAGTCTGTTCGTTTTCTAGAGCAACTAGGTATTCATCCTCAGCTAATTTTTGGAAATCGTGTCTTTCGTTATTCATAGCAGTTATAAAAATATCATCCAATACTTCTTCTGAAATAGTATGAGGTAACTGGTAGTCTAAGTTTAACGGTTTGCTATTGTCTAACAAATTATCTTCAATTTCAAAGCCTAATTGTTTCATGTTTGCTAAGACTGTATTGATTTCAAAGCTGAAGAACGAAATTTGACCACTTGTAAAAATATGATGACTAAAGCAGCCTGTTAAGATTTCCAAAACGGCCTCGTCAGAAACGATCACTTTTTGATTACCAGGGAAAACATCCATCAGTGGAATGTATTGATTCAATAAACGATCATCACTTCTTGGTAAAATTAGTTCAAATGAAATCATTTCATTATCGATCAATTGATAGCTTAACTCAAAATGCTTGGTTTCCCAAACAGAATATTGATGATCAGACAAACGCAAATCATGTTTTTCTAACGGTTTTAACAATTCATACGTGAAATATTCCAACAATGCATCTTCAGCAATTGCAGAAATTGGTAAGGTTTTAATAATGAAAACTTGATTGAAGAAGCTCATTAGTTCGTTGAAATCTGATTCCATCAATTGTTTGCGGAATTTTAAATCAGCTAATTCTCTTTCAGCTTCATCAATTAAGCTCAGCAGATCTCCATAAGTCGTTTGTCTAAGATCTTGATAGGTTGGCAATGAATATGTCTGCTCTTTTGGAATTTCTTCTAATTCAGTTGTTTCTTCCTCTTCAATTAACTCAAGATCTTCATTAATTTCGGCTAGTTCTTCTGGTTCTTCTATTTCGTTCACTTCTTCGGCTTCAATTACTTCCTCAGACAGTGTTTCAGTAACGTTTGCTTCATCTAATTCAGGTGTCTCTAGTGCGTCAGCTTCAGCATTTTTTTGCTCAAAATCAGCTTCTCGTTCTTCAGCCGCTTGTAAAACATCAACTGGAATGGTCACACGATCTTCTTCAACTAGTGAATCATAAATTTTATTGAATCTATTTTTTTCTTCGCTCATTCTATTCGCCTCCAATCTTCAAAAAGTTTTGATTGAATGTTTGGAGCTGTTCTTCCATGTTTTTGACATCATTAAAATATTTTTTGATTAGACGTAACTCTTTGATGGCAATCGCTTGTTCCAGCATTAGAGCTTTAATTTGCTGATTTAATTCGTTGGTTGGATTGACCGAATGGTTTTCATTGGTCAAATATGGCTGCCATTTTTTTATTTCCGCTTGCAGGTCGTCATATTTATCATCTAAATCAAGTAAATCCTCTTCGATCTTTTTGCGATTACGGAAGGTTTTACTGGCTTCCAGCTCTTCTTTTTCATCATTAATTTGATCAATTAAATTCTCTAATTTTTTTATTTCAGTCGTTGCAAGAATTTTTTTAGCTTCAAAATCATCTTCTTTATTTTGGAGACGTTTGATTTCATTCTCATAAAAACCAGTTTCAACTTGTTCCCACTGCTGTTTAATTTCAGGTAAAACAGTAATTTCTGGTTGCGTCGCATCAATTTCAATGACTGTTCGGTCATGGTAGTAGGAGCTGATTTGGTAATCCATTAGGACTGGTGATACTTTTTTTCGTAGAATCATAAAAGGAAAAGTCTTAATGAATTCACGATCAATTTTACTGGTCAAGAAATTGTCAATTTCATGGTTTGCATTACTTGATTGTTGGATTGATACAGGTAACTCTTGCCAATAGATTTGATACACAGCACCCATGTCTTCTTCATCCATCGCTTTTTCTAGTCGTTGAATTTTCGACATTAATCCGCCTAAAACATCTGAAGCTGATTCCTTTACGGTATCAAAAGAACTGTCGGGTTGTAAATTATCATTTTGAGTCAATGTTGACCCTCCTAACTTCTTCATTTGTTTAATAGTATCATTTTTTCAGCGAATTGGTTATTGAAAACGCCAATAATTTTGATTAATTTGTTAAGTTAGTAAAGAAATTCTTAATCGTATTCCATAAATTAGTGAAAAATCCTTGATTATCTTCAATTGTACCCTTTAATTGATCACCAAAACTACCTAATTTATCAGTGATTTTATTAAGATTATCTTTGAAATCACTACTGATTTTATCCAACTGCGCAATTGATTCTGCGTCTAGCACACCATCAGTGGTTTGATATCTTTCCGCTAATGAAACAAGTTTATCAATGTCAGCTTGTGATATATATTGGGTTAAATTATTATTTTGAATAGCATTATTTACAATTGTAGTAATTTGAGTAGTCGAAGCATTCGACCCATTTTGCTCTTTTAAATCAGCTAATTCTTGTTTAATTTCAACTAATGTTTGATTTAATTGAGATTTGTATGCTTCATCAGCTTGTTCTTGTTCACTACTTGATAAAGTAGAGTCATTTGAACTATTGGCACTATCGATAATATTTTGTGAAACATCAGAAGTTGTATCTAATTCATCTTGTGCAAGTTGTGCTCGATTAGTATCAATGGTCTCACCATTTGCTTCAAAAGCTTTATAAACACCTGTCAAAGCACTTTCTCCGGTTACTTTCACAACACTAGCAACTTTGACTGAAGCATCAGTAATCCCAGCGGTTACAAGCGGATTTTTATATTGATCTGCTGAAATTTGAGTAATGTTTGCTGGTGTTAAGATATCAACCGTAATCCCTGAGCCACTATCGGTACGATTTACGACAACAGAGCTGAGCATCACGCTATCATCTCCACTACCAGAGCCTAAATACTTAATTAAATCAGCACCAGTTGCTGTTTGTTGATTCACTTCACTTGAGGTAATGCCTAACACATTCATTGTTTCTGTTAGTTGACTATTGCTGAGGCCAGCACCTGCTACAAAAGTTGGTTTACCCCAGCGTTCATCAATAACCGTGCCATTATTTGTAGTAGAAGCTTCTACTTTTTGATTAGTGGCAATAATACCTGCTCCTAAGGACATAGTTAAACTTGCTAAAAGAATATATTTATGAAATTTCAATTTATGTTTCCTCCTAAATATTGATAATTCTATTTTACATGAAGCCAATTACCTGTATAGCTAGATCGACTTTCTTTAAGTAATTATTTAGCAAGATTAGGTTTATTTAAGAAAATTTTCAAACTAAAGTCGGATGTTTTTTCTTTAAAAATAAAAAAACCATTTTAGCTTCTGTTTCCTCACTAAAATGGTCTCATATTTATTTTTCCTTTGTAAGAAAGTGAATGACACCTTCATCGTCACGGGTTAAAAATGTCGTTTCTTTTAAATAGGAAAATTGCAATTCTTGAATGGTCTTGTCAGTAATCATTTTTTCATATCCTGCAAAAATTTCCCGAATATATTTTTTATAAGTTTGTTTTTTTCTCTGTCTCTTGTTCATCTTGCACCATCCTTCAGATGTTATAGTATCAATCTTAACGCTTATGCTCAAGTATTATTGATAATTTTCTGAAAGATAGGTTAATAAATCTCCTGATCTACCTACTGCACTATCCCCATCTTGAGCATTCTCCAAGAAATTCAAAACAGAGTACGCTTGATTACTGGTATCGAAAGCGTATAAGAAACTATTTTCTTGTCCTTTTGTATCTTGTTCGGTTTTAATTTCAGCAGTCCCTGTCTTAGCGGCAATTGGTAAACCTAAGCTATTCAATATATACGCTGTTCCATTAGGATCAGTCACAACAGCCTGCATATCAGTTGTAACTGTTGTTGCCGAACTTTCTTTAATAGCAGCTTTTTTAGTCTTTGTCTCTTTTGAAGCTAATAGTTTTGGATATACAAGTGTTCCCTTATTAGGAAGTACAGAATAAGTTGTGATTTGTTGAATTGGGTTTAATAACAATTGTCCTTGTCCATATCCAGTATCTGCTAATAAAATGTCTGAAGAAAATGTACCGTCATTAGAAATTTGTGCTGGATTCATAGAAATAGGCAAATCTAATTTTTCGCCAAAAATAAATTTATCCAAACCTGCTAAAAAGGTTTTGCTACCCATTTTTAATGTTTGTTGGGCCATATAAATATTATCTGAATAAACCAATGCCGTCTCTAAATCAACTGGTGAAACTTCACTAACTCTGGTAATTTGATAACCGCCCCAAGTACTATCTCCTTGCCATTTTAAACCATCAATCGCTATTTCTTCACTGGGATTCAGTGTACCCGCATCTAAACCGATTGAAGCAGTAATTGTTTTAAAGGTTGAACCTGGCGCATAACCAGTTGAAAATCGGTTTGAAAATGGTAAGTTGGCATCGTTATTATAGGCATCATAATCAGTTTGGCTGATCCCATTTGTCATTAAGTTGGGATCGAAACTCGGTGAGCTAGCTAGAACTAACAATTCACCTGACTTTGGTGCCATTGCGACACTTGATCCAGGTTGCCCACCTAATGATTGATAGGCTACTTGCTGTGCCTGACTGTCAATTGTTAATTTAATATTTTTCCCATCTTTTTTATTCACCTTTTGTAAAACTTTTTTCTGATCACCGTTTTTATCGTTAATTACTAAAGTACCACCATCAGTTCCTCGCAATTGTTTATCATAGGATAGTTCTAAACCGGCACGGCCAATCACAGAACCTGATACCAAAGCATTATTTTTTTCGATATCTTCTGCTGTTGCTTTACCCACGTAACCAGTTAATTGTGCTGCAGCCTCACCTAGTGGATAATTTCGCCCCGTTGCCTCCTGATAATCCAATTCTTCTGGTAAATCTTCAGGAAGGCTGTTAACAGTTGCCAATGGGACGAAAGAATCATCCTCTACCCAACCTTGATCCAATGCAGTATTGATTTCATCCGTGGTCAAACCAGTATAGGTAGCAATTTCTTCAATGGCTGTATTTTTCCCACTGCCTGAACCTAATTTAACCGGGGTCACACCTAATCTGTATACTGTTCCATTGGCAGCAATTGGAGCATCATTACGATCTAAAATCTCACCACGAACAGCCGGATCATTTTGGTAACTGACGGTATCTTTACCTGACATCGTCGGAAAAATTAGATCTGGTTTCCAATTGATTTTTTTATTTTGATCAGAAAAAGTACCACTGTAATTATTCTTTAGACTTCCTAATCCAGTACTAAAACTTAATTCATAGGAAAAGTCGTCACCTTTGATTTTTATGTCTGAAATTTTTACATTGTTTGCACCAATTCCTGTAAAAACAGCTTGGTATTTTTCATTCACTGCTTTTTTCGAATAGTTTTTCTGCGTTTTAGCATCGATTGTAATGTAATTAGAAAGCTGGTCGTAATTTTGGTTTTTTAATGCCTTAGTAAAGGCAGTGATGGTCTCTTCACCAGTCTTTTTTGCCGTTCTAGCTTGGAAAGTAGTATAACCTAGAAAGCCAGCAGCACCGATAGCGATGGCAGCCAATCCTATTATCATGATTTTTTTATTGTTTTTTTCATTTTTTTTCATTTTTAAATTCCTTCCTAGCAAATACTCACATCTTTCATTATACTAAAAGAAAGGAAGTGAAGGAATGCATTATTGCTATTTATTTATGGGACCTAGTGGCTCAGGAAAAACTACTTTAGCCGAAAAAAGTTTTTCCTCTCAACAAAAGATCGTGTCTTATACCACCAGAATACCACGTTCTTCCGAAAAAGATGGTTTAGATTATCATTTTGTTTCAAAAAAACAGTTCAAGCAGATGGTTATTGACGACCAATTTGCCGAATTTGATGTTTATGATGAAAACTATTATGGTATTGCCTTAACCAGCATAAAAAAAGCCCTGGAGATTTCAGATTGCTATGATCCGATTACTCCATTAGGCTTTTTAAATCTATATAAAAATTTTGGTCAACAAATGGTTCCAGTCTGGATCCATATTTCCAAAGAAACTTTAGCTCAACGCTTAGCTCATCGAGCAAGTCCAGCTGAAATTAAAAGAAGAATTGCTTTATATGAAAAAGATTTGGCTTATTTACCTGAACTTAAAAAAATCGAAACATTAATTGAAATTGACGGCGAACAATCCGTTGCTGACATGGTGGCACAATTTAGAAAAGCTTTAAATTAATTGAAAAGCTTTTCTTTCACCATTGATAAAATCAAATTCAATCATGCCTTGATAAGTAAAACCAACTTTATCAATTAAATGAAGCATTGGTCCGTTTGTAGGATAAGTATCAATTCGAATATCTTGATAGCCCAATGATTGGGCTTTTTTTATTGCTTCTTCTAATAATTTTTGCCCTAAACCCAGGCCTCGATAATTTGAACTAACTGCAACACGATGGATAGCAATATAAGTATCAGTGCCCAGGTCTTTCCAAGCACCATCAATTGCTTCATAGGCCGAATCTTTTTCAGCTATTAAGGCGCACAGACCTACGGCTTCATGATTCAAAGAGAGTACATAACTAACATCATTTTTTATATCATTTTGAATTGTTTCTTCAGTAGGTGCTTGATTATTTTGCCATTGTGGTGAACCTTGCTCTTTTAAATATGCTGTTGCATCTTGAATCAATAACATAATTGCCGGAACATCCGTTGGAACAGTCTTACGAAATAGTATTTCATCGGATTTTTTTTGTCCTTGTTCTGCCTCCACCATCATAATTTCGTCAGCAGCTTCTTGACCTAAAATGTTTCCCAGCGCTTCTCCCATTTGTTTTGCCTGTCTTAAAATAAAATCTTCATCCTTGTATCCCATATTTTTTCCATCCCTTCAAATAATGGTTTCCTTCATTTAAATAGGCACCTAATAACTCCAAATGATGCGCTAAGGACCATTTTTTTATTGTTCCCAATCCTGGAAACTTTTTAGTTTTTAAATAATTAATTAATTCGGTCATACCTAAAGTCAGCAGTAACTGATCTTGATTTCGATCATACCATTCCAACATTTTTTCAGCAGCTTCAAAAAATTTTAAAGCTTGATCTTTGGTACTATCATTAGTATCAGAGACAAAATGCTTCACCCGTAAATTTAAATAGGCATCAAAATAAGTAACATGAATGGCGATTGCTCGACTTGGTCCGCCCTTATCAAAATATCTACTGCTTTCAATCGTATAATCACTGAAGCCAGCAAACCCATCCGTCTGATAATACAGATGTTGATCGCTAAAGAAATCATCGTCATGATTTCCATAGGTTTCAATTTTTTTTCTAGCAATAAAGGCATCATCTAAAATAATTTTTTTCTGAAAAGGCAAGATCCGAAACCGTCCTTGATTCGGCAATAATGCGAACTGATTAGAATTCAACAGATTTTGATCTCGAGTAGATTGTTCATTGAAAATCGCTAAGCTTGTTTGATCTAGTTTTTGATTAGTTATAATTTCTGCTGAGTAAATGCTGGTATCTGCTTTTAATTGCCACGGATGTTGCTTTGCTTCAAAAAATTTAAAACGGCCAACTTGCGGGTTTTCAATGATATATAATTGTAGTTTTTCCTTTTGAAATAATTCGATAGTTTTTTTTAAGGTGGCAGAGTCTCTAACTGGTTCGATAATTGGAATAATTTTTTTAGACCAGCGTTGTTCTTTAACTAAAGTAGACAACGCTAACAGGTCAAACTGTTTTCCCCTGAAATAAGGGTAGTACATTTTTCTCACTCCAATCTTTCTGTTGGACGTCGTTTAACTTTTCTCTGGCTTTTTAAAAATTGATAATCTTGTTCTAGAGCCGTCAGTTCTTCTTCTAAACTTTTAATACGCGCGTTTTCAACATCTGAAAAAAAGCGATCGTGGAAGTTTTCTGAGTGTAAATGATCCTTTTCTTGTCCACGCTTTTTCAACTCTTTATATAAAGCTTCAGTTGGGAAAAAACTGGTTCCATAAGACATTTGTTTCGCTTTGCGAACTTCCCGAAATAATGAAAACATAAAACGTTCTAGCAATAAATCTTCTGGCACTTTTAAAGACTGCTTTTGTGGTTTTTTGGCTAAGATAAAAGTACCCGGAGCCATCTGTTCCTCTTGAAATTGATCATAGCGACGATAAACCAACACGCCAATCTCTGCAGGAATTAACCCTTGAACTTTTTCATAAAGCTCAGTTGGTAAGACAAAATAATTATAATCTCCTACGAAAGAAAGCTTTGCAGCTGACATAAAGTCCGCTTTACTTACCTTTAATTCATAGCAACGCCATTCCATTTTGTTTTCTTTAAAAAAACAAGCTAAAGTGTCTACAATACCATGTTCTTCCGGCATGGTAACTTCTTCTACGACAATCCCACCTAATTCCATACAATAAAAATAAAGTGATTTTTCCATTTCTAATGTTAAGTCTGTTTTCATTTTTTCTCCTGATACGTATTTGTTTTAAAACCTTAGCATAAAATCGATAAAAAAAACAGAGGTTCCCCTCTGTTTTAAATAAGATATTCTAAATCCGATGCTGGTGTGGGATAGCCAAAAATAAAATTACTAACTTCTTCTTTAGAAATTTTATTTTCTAGCACAAAATAAAGATCATTGATAACTTCATCTGCCAAAGACGACAATAGACTGATTTTTACAATCTTATCAGAGGAATCATAAACAACCTTTGCTTTCGCACCCTTTTCATTTATTCGGCGATAAGTGTACCAGTCACTTAAATCAATTGTTTGGCTATGGTATTCATTAGCATTATCCATTAACTCTTTTTGACTTAAACCAATTGTTGCCAAGCGTTTATCACCGAATACAATGGTTGGAATCAAAGGATAGTTAATTGGTTTTTGATTGCCATTCATGGCAGATACAGCATAATTTGCTTCAAAACCAGAAACTGGTGTTAATTTAGGTTGTTTTTTGGCAATGACGTCACCAACCGCATAAATATGAGGAAGATTCGTTTGTAAATATTGATTCACAACTATTCCTTGTTTTGTATATTGTAAACCAATTTTATCTAAGTTTAACGCTTCGATATTCGGAATTCGACCAGTTGCACCAAAAACTACATCAGTGACCATCTCAAAATCTTCGCCCGATAATTTGAAATGTGGATTGATACTTTCGATTTTCTTAATATCAACATTAAAATGAAACTGAATGCCTTCTTCAGTCAAATGTTGTACTAAATCAGCGACTAAATCAGGATCAAATTCTTTTAACGGTTGATCATTGTGATGAATGATATGAACTTCACTACCAGCTGCATTCGCAATTGTTGCTAATTCAATCGCAATGTAACCAGCACCTAGGAAAACCATTTTCTCTGGTAAATGACTCATTTCTAGAAAGTCACGACTTGATTGCAAATAATCTTGTCCTTCTACTGAAAGCAAACGAGAACGTTGTCCGGTAGCTATTAAAAATTGTTCAGCTGTTAAGATCTCTCCACCGACCATTAATTCATGAGGTCCAGAAAACTCTGCCTGACCCTCAAAATAATCAATGCCAGCATCAGCAAAACCAGCTACTGTGTTTTTGGGAACAAAGTCTGTATAGTCTTTTTTGTGTTGCATTAGATCTTCCCAATTAATTGTTGGAACTGTTTCTAAACCTTTTTCGATTAGATTTTTTACTTTATATTTTGCTTCAACAGCGCTCATTAAGATTTTTTTTGGGTCGCAACCATAGTTAGGACAAGTCCCGCCCCATAATTCTGATTCAATGACAGCAACTTTCTTACCACTTTCCTGAAGACCATAGGCTGCTGCACCACCTGCTGGACCGCTACCGATAACTATTGCATCATATTTCATTTTTTATCCTCCCGACTTAAATAGCAAAACATTGATTGTCTAGTAATTTTACCAAAAGAACCGGTTTTTAAGCGAATAAAAAGCAAGTCTTGTTTCGCTAAAACTTCGTAAGCTTCATTAAGAGTCGTATCTAATGAATAAATGGTTTGATTTTCTGGTACAGTTGTTTGTTCATAATTATCAGTACTTACCAAGTCTGCTAATGTTTTTACATTATTTTCATCTTGAGTTTCGTCAAAAAATTCTAAAACAAACTCATCGGCTGGGTTATTTTGAATTTCTTCAGGTGTCGCGCATTGAATCACTTTTCCATCTCTCATCACAGCGATACGATCACCTAACTTCATGGCTTCCTTCATATTGTGGGTCACAAAGACAATCGTGTTATTCAGCTTTTCATGCAATTCCAAGACCAAATCCTGTAAACTATTTCTAGAAATCGGATCTAGGGCACTGAATGGTTCATCCATTAAAATCAAGTCTGGTTCAGCCGCCAAGGCGCGAATAATCCCAATTCGCTGACCTTGTCCACCAGATAATTCTGCTGGCATACGATCACGATAAGTCTCTGGATCTAAATCTACCTCAGACATTAACTCGTTGACTCTGCGACTACGGGCATCCTTGGTCCAGCCTAGCATTTCAGGAATTACTTCGATATTTTCTTTTACAGTCATAGTTGGAAATAACGCAATTTGTTGTAAAACATAACCAATTTGAAAACGTAGTTTTTGAATGTTATATTCTTTAATTCGCTTGTTTTTGAAATATACATCACCATCGGTTGGTTCAACCAAACCATTAATCATTTTTAACGAAGTGGTTTTTCCGCTACCAGAAGGGCCGACTAAAACAAATATTTCTCCTTGATTGATTTTCAAATTAATATCATTTAAGACTTTTCCCTCATCAAACTGTTTGCTAACATCTTTAAATTCAATCATTGTTTCCATCTACTTGTCCCCCTTAATGATTTTTTCTTTAACTAAAAAGTCATGAGCGACATCTGCTGGATCTTTTTTCTCAACATTCACTTGATAGTTCATATCCACCATCTGATCTTCAGTAATTTTTCCTGCTAACTTATTCAAGGCTTTAACAACTTCAGGATGATCTTTGGCAAAGCTTTCTTTCAATAATGCAGCTCCTTGATAATAAGGGAATAAATGTTGGTCATCCTCTAAAGGAACCAAATCATATTGTTTAATCTCACTATCGGTTGAATAAGCATCAACTATATCAACATCACCATTATTAATTGCTTGATAACGTAAGGCCGGTTCCATGCTTTGCACTGAGTTAAAGTTTACATTGTATTTTTCTTGAATCCCTCGATAACCATCTTGCCGATCGATAAACTCTAAGGTAAAACCTGCTTTTAAAGTACCTTCATAATTTCTCAAATCAGAAATTGTTTTAATTCCTAATTCATCTGCTTGAGATTTACGCATCGCTAAAGCATAAGTATTTTGATAAGCCATCGGTTTTAATAATTCCATCTTAAATTGGTTCTGCAACAATTTATTGGCTTCTTGATACGTGCCATTTTCATCTAAGTCAGTTGGACTATTTTCTGGTACTTTAACCAAACTTTCCAAGACGGTACCAGTAAATTCAGGATAAATATCGATTTGATTATTTTCTAATGCACTGAATAAAAAACTAGTCTTGCCAAAGTTAGTCTTCAATTCGACATTTACATCTGAATCATTATCTTCAATCACATCTTTATACATGTTAATTAAAATATCTGGTTCTGAGCCAAGTTTCCCAGCAATTGTGATGGTTTCTTGACTGCTACCGGTATTTTGAGCAACAAAAATACCACCAATCCCCAAAATAAGAATCACAAATGTAATCAAGCTGGTTTTCATTGAACGGTTTTGTAAGAAACGGATCAGTCCGCTAAAGATAATCGCTAATAAAGCAGCGCTCACTGCACCAATCAAAGTTAGTGTTGGATCGTTACGGTCAATTCCAAGCAAAATAAATGTCCCTAAACCACCAGCCCCGATTAACGCTGCCAGTGTTGCTGTTCCAATAATTAAAACCAAAGCAGTACGAATACCAGAAATGATAACTGGCATAGCAATCGGTAATTCTACCTTAAATAATTTTCGCATACGACTCATTCCAAAAGCATCCGCTGCTTCTTCTAAGGAAGGATCAATTTCTGACAAGCCAATATAAGTATTTTGAAAAATTGGTAATAGAGCATAAACCACCAGAGCAATCAATGCTGGAACAGTTCCTATTCCTACAAAAGGAATCAATAATCCCAACAAAGCTAATGACGGAATCGTCTGTAAAATACTGGTAATTTGTAATGCTACTTCTGCAATTTTTTTATGTTGACTTAATAAAATTGCCAATGGAATTGCGATAATAATAGCAATCATCAAGGCACTTAATGATATTGCCAAGTGTTCAAAAATCGCGCTTAGTAGTTCCCCTTTTCGTTCGCTAAACGTTTGTATCAATTCATTCATTTATAATAATCCTCTCACTTCTGATTTCATTTCAGTATAACCGAAGTTTTTTTTAGCACAAAGAATTTAACTTTTTGACTATTCAAAGTATACTTAGAAAAATGGAGGAATTAATATGACTGAAAAAGAGCTTACTTTTGAAAAAAACCATAAAATTTACAAATATTCCCACTCTCATTACTACAATTGGTACAAAGCTTTAACCCTGAATTTGCTTGAGAGTGAAAACTTTACTGCTTTTTTTGTAAAATTAAAAACCCACGATAAAGTCGCAGTTGAAACAGTTAAAAATGACTTGCTTAAAATGAGTCAGCTCAGTTTTACTGAACAATTAGATGATCTTGATACTTTTATTTTGTTGACTTTCGCTTGGGCACAAGGCTTTAATACTGAGCAACTATCTTCTACCCAAAGGCTGCATCATTTCTTAACAAACTACACTATTCAAAAAAACGATTTAATTGGTATTAATCAAATGAATGCTGATTTAAATCAAGCTTTGCTGCAGCATTTCCCTAAAGTCAGACAACAAGATTTAAAACTTATTTATCGACTATTATCTTTACAAAACAGTTCAGACCCTGAAATTGCCAGTGAACTAACCAAACTTAATCAAAGAGCCGCAGACCGCACCAGGAAACTACTTTCTTTAATCTAACTTTCAGCTTTTTTTGATCTAAACAAATTTTGATTGGTTAAATTTTGATTGGTTAAATTTTGATACAAAAAAACTCTCACCCATATTTCTTTGAGTGAGAGTTGCTTTTTTTTAATAAAAATATTAACGAATTCCTAGAGCAATTCGTGCATAACGAGACATTTTGTCAGTGGTCCAGGCTGGATACCAAACAAGTTTTACTTCCACATTAGATACTTCAGGAATCTCATGTAAAGCTGCTTGAATTGAGTCTGTTAAAATATCTGCCAACGGACAACCCATCGTAGTTAAAGTCATTTTAATTACGGTGTTTCCGTCTTGTGCAAAGTCAACATCATAAATTAAACCAAGATTCACAATATCAATACCTAATTCTGGATCGATGACAGATTCTAAAGCTGTCAAGATTCGTTCTTTAATCTCTTCCATTTCTTCAGCTGTGCGATACTCTTTGTTTTCTTCCATGTTATGTCCACTCCCTTTCGAAGTTTCGTTATTATTTTACTTCATATAAAGTGTTTTGTAAATGAGAATTAAAGCAATTCTTTCTCAATTAGCACTTACTTATTAGATTTTGCTTGTTTTTGTTGTTCTTGGCTCCAGAAGCTACCAACGACTGATTCGGTGGCAACGATATTTGTAAATGATTTTGGATCAACTTCAGCAACAATTTGTTTTAAAGCGTAAAGCTCGTAACGAGTCACAACAATCATGATTACATCAAGGGGTGTGTCACTGAATCCACCTTTAGCAGTCATGGCGCTCATTCCCCGTACCAAATTTTCACTTAAAGCCATTCGCATTTCTTTGCCATGAGCAGTAGAAATGAAAGCAGTCATTTTTTGATGGCTAGTATGGATAGCATCTACGACTGTACTCATAGTAAAAATAGTAATAATTGTATATAAAGCACTTTCCCAATTAAAGAAGAAACCGGCAACTACTACGATGACACCATTTAAAGCCATCATATAATTCCCAACGGTTCGCCCTGTAGTTTTTGATAAAAGCAATGAAACAATATCTAAACCACCAGTTGTAAAGCCAAGTTTCAATGAAAAGCCAGCCCCTACTCCGAGTAGTACGCCACCAGTAATCGCATTCATAAGTACGTTATGAGTAATTTCACCGACAGGAACCAACGTCGTAAAAACCGACATAGAAATAACATTTGCGAAACTCAAAATCATGGCAGATTTTCCAAGCTTAATAAAACCTAAGATAAAAACTGGAACATTCAGTAGAAAAATTAAAATCCCTGTATCAACTGAAACGCCAAATATTTGTTGGAAAAAGGCGCCAATAATCTGAGCAATCCCTGTCATTCCAGCAGAAAAAACATTTGCCGGAATCAAAAAATAATTCAAACCAACTGCGCCAGACAAACCAGTTAATAAGATTACAACCACCTTTTTAGTCAAATCATTCGTGGTGTAATTAATCACTTTTTGCAAAACAATCCCTCCTATGTATATTATCCATTATTTATTTAATCTATTATTCAATAAAATAGCAATATTTTTTAAGACTTATGGGAGAAAGATTATGGCTTTCTTATTGTTTTTTGATAAACTAAAGAAAAAGGAGGGAAATTATGGCGAAAGATGCAAGTTTTGACATTGTTTCAGAGGTAAACAAAGAAGAAGTCAAAAACGGGATTCAAATTGCTTTAAAAGAATTGAATAATCGTTTTGACTTCAAGGGTGATAATTTTGATATTCAGTTAGAAGGAAATCAACTGGTTGTTAGCGGTCCGGATGATTACAAGATTGAACAAATTAAAGATGTATTATTTAGCAAATTAATTAAACGCGGTGTTCCTTTAAAGAACCTTCATTTTGGTCAATCAGAGCATGCTCTTGGCAGTACGGCTCGACAAAAAGCTGATTTAATTAGTGGCATTGACCGTGATGTGGCCAAAAAAATTAATACAGCCATCAAAAATAGTAAGATTAAAGTTAAGTCTCAAGTGCAAGAAGACCAATTACGGGTAACCGGCAAAAATCGTGATGACTTGCAACAAGTTATTGCATTAGTAAAAGATTTAGATTTACCAATTGATGTGCAATTTACTAATTATCGCTAGCTGATGTATCAGCTAGCTTTTTTTGCCAAAATTTCTCTACTTCTATAGATATTTCCGTTGTTCGATGAATAATCTTGCGGTCATACCAGCTTGGTGGTAATAACTTTTGGTAGCTAGCTTGATTGAAACGCTGGTCTAATAATAAAATAACTCCACGGTCATTCATTTGTCTAATTACCCGACCCGCTGCTTGAATAACTTTATTGATTCCCGGTAGTTGATAAGCATAACTAAATCCTTGATTGTTTTTCTCATCAAAATAATCTTTTATCAAATTTTGCTCATGGTTAATCTGAGGCAATCCTACTCCAACAACAACAACGCCGATGAGTTTATCACCAGTTAAATCAATTCCTTCTGAAAATATTCCTCCTAAAACAGCAAAAGCAACCAGGGTCTCTTTATTATTCCCATCAAAGTTTGCTAAAAACTGTTCCCGCTCTGATTCGCTCATCTGACTTGCTTGAATTAAGGAGTTATATTCTGGGAATGTTCGTTTAAACTCCTCAGCCACTTCATCTAAATATTGAAATGACGGGAAAAAGACCAAATAGTTACCTTTTTTTACTTTTACTAATGCCTCGATCGATTTTACAACTTCTGGCAAACTTTGTTGTCTTTTCTGATAAGTTGTTTGGATATTGTTATGAACTAATAATAATCTATTTTCATTTGGGAATGGATTTGGCAATCGATAAGTTAAGCTTTCCGTATTTTCAGATAGCACTTCCTGATAATATGGTAAAGGAGAGAAACTAGCTGAAAATAAAACAGTACTTCCGACAAGATTCATTGATTGTTGTAAAAATAGAGACGGATCAATACAGTAGATTTTAACAATTAAATCATATTGCTTTTTCTCAACAGTAGTTTCATAGTGATCATCATAAAATTCACTTAGTCGTGTAAAGCGTAAAATATCAAAATATAGATTCAACATTTTCTCTTGATTATCATCTTCTGGATGCTCAGCGAGCCATTCCTTCATTAGGTCTTGTAATGAGTATAAACGATTGACTAAACTTTCAGCGGCGGCTTTTTGATGATGGTAATTTGTGTTCTTTTCTTCGAGAACTTTATGAATTAGTTCAAACTCATTGTCTACTTGATTGAATGCTTTACGTAGTTTTCTAAAGGATTTTTTTGTAGCTTGACCCACTGTATAGATTTTTTCTCTAGAAATTTCAGCAGAATACATTTCCTTGGAACGGTTTACCAAGTTATGGGCTTCATCAACCAGTACAATATTGTTTGGGTTTTCTTCTTCGAAAAATCGTTGCAAATGAACAACTGGATCAAATAAATAATTGTAATCACCAATGACCACGTCACAAAATAAACTAACATCTAAAGATAGTTCAAAGGGACATAATTGATGTTTTTTTGCATATTGCTCAATTACTGGTCGCGTAAACTGATCTTCTTCTTGCAACATATCCCATAATCCATCGTTGACGCGATCATAGTATCCAGCGGCAAATGGGCAGTGCTCGGGCGTACAGTTACGCTCTGATAAAAAACAAATTTTATCTTTTGCTGTCAATGTAACACTTTTTACCCGTCCATTTTTTTTCGCTAATTTATCAATTGTTTCCTCTGCAACTGTCCGTGTAATAGTCTTGGCAGTTAAGTAAAAAATTCTTTCTCCGACGCCTTCTCCCAACGCTTTAAAAGCGGGAAAAAGAGTCGAGAGTGTCTTGCCTGTACCTGTTGGCGCTTCAACAAATAGTTGCTGTTGATGATAGATTGTTTTATAGACCGCTGCAGCTAATTCTCTTTGACCAGTACGATATTGTGGAAAAGGAAAAGGCAATTCCTTTAATGATTGATTTCTGATTTGATGCCAATTAGTTTCAAAAACTAACCAACCTTCATAGCGACTCATTAAGTCTGAAAAGAAACTGACAAGCTCATCGAAAGAATATTTTCTAGTAGTAGTAGTTATTTTCTTTTCAATGGTTTGAAAATAACGAACTTGGACATTGATTTCTGACAGTTCTTGACTTTCAGCATATATATAAGCGTAAACCATGCCTTGATAAAAGAATAAATTTACTAATCCTTCAGTTAAATCTTCAAAGGGAGTTTCAGAAGTTTTTATTTCATCGATTGTTATGCCTGTTTCTGAGGTGATAATTCCATCGGCTCGACCTTCAACTTGAATGGTTTCATCAGCTAATGTCAATTGCTTTTTTAACCAAACCTCTTTTTCATAACCAGTACCAGCCTGCTTTTGTAGTGAGCGATGAATTTTAGCACCTTCTTGAGCAGTATGTTGACTATTTTTCCCTTCATCAATACTACCCGTACGCATTATAAACTCAACTAATTTTCGAACAGCAATCTTTTTAACTGTCATCCACTCACCTCTTTCACAAGTGCCACAATAAGCGAATTTCATTTATTCGTCAAGTTCATTTCTTCTTTAATTGTTCTAGTAATTTCTTAAACTGATCAATCTGAATACCCATTTTTTGATAGTTTTCCAAAATTGATACAACCTCCATCCACAAAAAACTTAAGTAGAAAGTATAAAGCAATGCTTGCCCTGCGTGAAAGGGAATAATTTTAGCTACAGGCCACAAAAATAAAAGTAACATTAAGCTAGCAATTTTTCTCAAAATACCATTGATTCCGACTTTTGATGAAATAGATTTAGTGATTCTTGCACTAATTATTCCTGTTAATAAATCTAAAACCATCGCAATTGAAATTAAAGATAAGATTTCTAATTCTTTCATTTCTTTCACCTCCCCTTATATCCTTTAACTTTAATAACGAAAGTTTTTAATGAAAAGTTCAATTGAACTAATGCTTTTTCTATTTTTTTAAATTTAAGGTATAATATAGTGGAATTGTTTGGAGGGAATCATATGCAGATTGAAGCAATAACTAATCAAGTTGCGGGAGAAAATACTTACTTTATTTATAATAAAGAAAATCTATTAATTATTGATCCAGGATCAGATGTGGAAAAAATTATTGACGCTATTCAGCGAATCAATCGAAAACCTGTGGCAATTTTGCTAACACACACTCATTATGATCATATTGTGGGCTTGGAATTGATTCGAAAAAAATATGAAATACCAGTTTATGTGAGTCCATTAGAACAAGAATGGTTAACTAATCCTCAGCACAATGGCTCTTTAAATAATCCTTTCGTGCCGGATATTTATGCCAAACCAGCGGAATTCGAATTTGAATTAAGGGATTATGAATTAGGCGGAATGACATTTTCGGTTGTGGCAACACCAGGTCATTCGATTGGCAGTTTAAGTTTTGTTTTTGAAGACTTTGTGGTTGTTGGGGACGCCTTATTTAAGGGAAGTATCGGGAGAACTGATTTATATAGTGGTGATTTAGGACAATTACTGGCAAGTATCACAGAAAATTTATTTAGTTTGCCACGAGAATTACCTGCTTATCCAGGCCATGGCGAAGCAACAACGATTGGTCATGAAATCGATACAAATCCGTTTTTTAATAATTAAAACTATTTTGGAGGTTTTTAAATGAAAGAGACAAATTTATATTTGGTACGTCACGGAAAGACAATGTTCAACACATTAGCAAGAGTTCAGGGATGGTGTGATACGCCTTTGACTAAACCGGGTCGTGAAGGAATTACTGCTGTTGGTTTAGGTTTAAGAGATACAGCGTTTGAAGAAGCTTATTCAAGTGATTCAGGTAGAGCAATTGAAACAGCTCGCTTAATTTTAAGAGAACATCCCCACCAAGATGTAATCCCATATAAAACAGATCCACGTGTACGGGAATGGTGTTTTGGCTCTTTAGAGGGCGGTTACGACGCAGAAATGTGGGGAGTTCTTCCACGCGTTCTGAATTTCAAAACTGAAGATGAATTATTCTCAACAGATGTCACTTTTGAAGAGATTGCTAATGCAATTGTTGGCGCAGATACTGCAAACTGGGCTGAACCGTATGAAGTTTTAAAAAATCGTGTATGGCAAGGTTTTGAAGATATGGCGAAGTATCGTGAAGAACGTGGCGGCGGAAATGTCTTAGTAGTCTCTCATGGATTAACAATTGCTTTTATGTTAAGTCTAATTGATGACAAGCAACCTGTTCGAGCGAACTTAGAAAATGGTAGTATCAATCGTCTACGTTATGAAGATGGAAAATTTTCAATTCGTTCAATTAATGATATCTCTTATCAGGAACGTGGTCGTTTAATTATGGCCGAAGAAAAATAAATATTTATGGACTGGGAAGAATAAAAAATCTTCCCAGTTTTTTTATTCTTAAAAAAAGCTTAGCCTTTTTAAGATAGTCAAATATTTTTCTAAAAGGTATACTAGTGATTGTTATGAATTTGAAGGGATGGATTTTTTAATGTTTGTTGCAAATATAATTAAAGCAATTATTTTAGGTATTATTGAAGGAATCACGGAATGGCTACCAATTTCTTCAACTGGACATTTAATTTTAGCTGATGAATTTATTAAGATGAATGTGTCATCGGCTTTTACCGAAATGTTCAACGTAGTGATTCAATTAGGTGCAATCCTTGCCGTTGTTCATCTTTTTTTCGCAAAGCTGAATCCTTTTTCAAGTACGAAAAACTCAGTTGAAAAACGTGATACTTGGACTCTTTGGACAAAAGTTATCATCGCTTGTTTCCCGGCTGCGATTATCGGCTTACCTTTAGATGATTGGTTAGATGCACATTTCCATAAATTTTTACCGGTTGCTATTATGTTGATTGTCTATGGTGTTGCCTTCATTGTTGTTGAAAAAAGAAATAAAACCAAAACTCCAAGATGGACAACTTTAAATGATTTTACTTATCAAGCGGCTCTTATTGTTGGTATGTTTCAAGTCTTGTCTTTAATCCCTGGGACTTCTCGCTCTGGAGCCACAATTTTAGGAGCTATTTTAATTGGCGCGTCTCGTTACGTTGCAACTGAGTTTTCTTTCTTCTTGGGAATTCCAGTAATGTTTGGTGCCAGTGGATTGAAAATTGTTAAATTTCTAGCTAACGGTAATTCGTTTGATGCTCAACAAATAATTATTCTATTAATCGGGATGATTACCGCGTATGTTGTCTCGATCATTGCCATTAAATTCTTATTGGATTATATTAAGAAAAATGATTTTACAGTTTTTGGCTGGTATCGGATTGTCTTAGGTATTATCTTAATTGCTTATTGGATTATTGCTATGTAATTATAATTATTATAAAAAGACTCTTGCGAGAGTCTTTTTATTTTGCTCTTTTCTAAATGATAATCACTTTCATTCTCAATTACGCGATTTAATTATCAATTAGTTTTTTTCTATGCTATCATGATTATGAAAGGAGGAATTGTGATGAGTAAAGAAGAAAGACAAGCTTTTCTCTCAACAATTTTCTGTTTGGGATTCTTGATTTTTGGTAGAGTGATAATGTATTTTAGCTTATCCTACGCACCGCTCCTATTTATTTTAGCTATTATTAGTGGCGGTTGGAAACAAACATACGAAGGCATAAAGGAATTAATCCAAGACAAAACATTAAACGTGGATTTATTAATGGCTTTAGCAGCAATCGGTGCATGTATTATTGGTAATTGGTTTGAAGGGGCGATGTTGACTTTCATCTTCTGTTTGAGTGGTGCTTTAGAAGAATATGCAACCAATAAAAGCACGAAAGAAATCACTGCTTTAATGAATTTAAGTCCAACAACTGCTTTAAAAGTTTTAGCGGATGGAACAAATCAAGAAATTGGGGTTGAAGATTTAAAAATTGCAGATACTGTCTTTGTACCAAAAGGCAGCAATATCCCAATTGACGGAATAGTTTTAGATCAAGCCAGTACAATTGATGAATCTAGCATCACAGGTGAATCTGTCCCAGTGGAAAAAAATGTTGGTGATGATATCTTTGGTGGGACGATTAATACAGGTAATGCTTTCAAAATGACGGTTACTAAAAGTGCGGAAGATACTTTATTTGCGCAAATCATTAAACTAGTTGAAAATGCGCAAAATGAGAAAGGCGAAACTGCCAGTTTTATCGATAAAATTGAAAATGTTTATGTCAAGATTGTATTGTTAGCTGTTCCACTATTTATTGCCTTTACTCACTTTGGCTTGAATTGGGCCTTTAATGAAAGCTTTTATCGCGGAATGGTTTTATTAGTTGTCGCCTCCCCTTGCGCTCTGGTAGCATCAGCAACACCGGCAACTTTAGCAGCTATTTCAAATGGTGCAAAGAAAGGTATTTTGTTTAAATCTGGTAAAGATCTTGAAAAATTAGCAGAGTTAAAGGCGATTGCCTTTGATAAAACTGGTACTTTAACTAGAGGAAAACCTCGTGTAACAAATTTCAAAGTATTCGATGCTGATCCTTTGATTCCAGCAATCTTATTTTCGATGGAGCATGCGTCTAGTCATCCTTTAGCCAATGCGATTACTCAGTTTTTCCATGAAGAAAATATGTTGGAATTAACCGTCGAAGAAAAAGCAGGTTTTGGACTAGAAAGTTTTTACCAACAACATCATTGGATTTTAGGTAAAACAGGAATGTCAACAACTCATGATGACTTAGCTGAAACTTGGCGATCTCAAGGAAAGACAGTTATTTTTCTGTCACGAGATGAAGAAGTAGTTGCTTTACTAGGACTACTAGACTTACCTAAAGCAAATGCTAGTGAAGTCATTCAGTACTTTAAAGATAATCAAGTTCATACAGCTATGTTTACAGGAGATAATGAAGGAGCTGCCCACACTGTTGCAAAATCAGTCGGAATTGACGAATACAGAGCCAATTGTTTACCGGCTGAAAAAACGAAATTAATTACTACAGAGAAAGAAAAATATGGTGTTAATGCTATGGTTGGCGACGGAATAAATGATGCACCGGCTTTAGCAACTGCAACAATTGGTGTGGCTATGGGCGAAGGTACTGATGTTGCGATGGATGTATCCGATATGGTGCTTATGAAAAATGATTTAAGTAAACTAAGTTATGCTCATCGTCTTGCTAAAAAGATGCGTCGCATTATTAAACAAAACATTGTATTTTCCTTATTAGTTATTGCCATTTTAATCGCTAGTAATTTTCTACAATTTCTAAATTTACCTTTAGGAGTTATTGGGCACGAAGGTAGTACAATTTTAGTCATTTTTAATGGGTTACGATTACTCATTCCTTTAAAAGAAGACTTGCTAAACAATCAGATGGATTGCAGTGATTGTCCATTGCAGCATTTAGAATAATAATTGTGTTAAGGAAAAAAACTTGTCACGAATTCATTGCATTGGATTGCGCCTTTATGTATAATGAGTAATGTTGAATTGTACGGACTTTCCGTATAAGATCTGAAATCGGAGGTGAAAATCCATGCCAAACATTGAATCTGCAATTAAACGTGTTCGCACAAACGAAGCTGCAAATATCAGAAATGCTTCTCAAGCTAGCTCAATGCGTACAGCTGTTAAGAAATTCGAAGAAGCTGTAGCTGCCGGTGCTGATAACGCAAATGAATTATACCAAGCTGCTGTTAAAGCAATTGATATGGCTGAATCAAAAGGTTTGATTCACAAAAATAAAGCTGCTCGTGACAAATCACGTCTTGCTAAAAAATTAGCGAAATAATAAAAACCGATCGCAGGATCGGTTTTTTTATTTGGCTAATTTTATTTTTTCTGCCGTTTTTAAAACAAATAATTGAAAACTTAATTCTTTGTCGGCTTGCCCACTCTTGACTAAGAAATCATTCTCGACAAGTTGATCAAATAAATCAATCAGTAATTTCTCAGAAATTCCTTTAACTTGTTGCATTGCCATCTTTACCCGATAAGGATGGACACTCAGTGTTTCTGCAATGTTAGCTTGTTGATAGCCTATTTTCATCAAAATCTTGGTCTGTAGCAATAGTCGTATTTGACTGATTAAAATCGCGTTTAATCGAATTGTTTCTTCTCCTTGAAGGAGTAAATCTTGATATATTTGAATCGTTTTTCCAGAATTACCTTTCAACAATTCCTCTGTTATTTCAAACACATTATGCTCCAGTGTTTTAGGCACAAGATTACGAACTTCAGCAATCGTAATTCCAACCGATGGATCAGCTGCTAGAATCAATTTTTCCAGTTCATTCATGATTTTTGATAAGTCAAAATCAATCAGGCGCAATAACAAGTCAAAAGCCTCGGCTGAGATCGTAACATTCTCTTTTTTTAAATATTGTTGCACATAACTTTTCAAAGGGGCTTCAGCTAAGGGTGCAACTTCAATTGTTTCGGCAGCTTTTTTTAATGCTTTAGTTATTTTTTTACGGGCATCCAATTTTTCATAATTGGCCCAAAAAACTAGGACAGTTGATTCCAATGGCCTTTTTAAATAAGTAATCATTTCCTCAATCGCGGCTTCCTGGTCAGCTATTTTCTTTTCACCAGTCAAAAAGCTGGGGTTCTCAACAAAAACTAAGCGATAATCTCCAAAAAAAGGCAGACTCTCTGCTTCCGCCACGACACTAGCAAGATTCCCTTCACTACTATCGAAATTCATAAAATTTAATTCTTCTAAATTGTCCCTTTTCATCCGTGTGAAAAAAGCGTTGCGAATCACTTGTTGTAAATAACCCTCTGTTCCAAGAATAAGATAGACAGGTTTTAAGGGATCATTAGTGATTTCTTTTAATGCTTGTTGTACGTTCATAAACTCCTCCTGTCTGTTATGCTATCACTAATTTACCGGAAAATCTATCAAGCATTTTCGTTTTAAATCAGAAAATTGATACCATTGATAATAAATCATTCCCTGTTGATCCGTTCTTAAGATTATTTGCTGATAATCAGCCAAAGTTTTTAACACTTCACCTGTCGGATGTCCATAACGATTATTCTGCCCTAC
Organism: Enterococcus alishanensis; assembly: GCF_019218635.1. Taxonomy (GTDB): domain Bacteria; phylum Bacillota; class Bacilli; order Lactobacillales; family Enterococcaceae; genus Enterococcus_A; species Enterococcus_A alishanensis. The sequence continues at coordinate 535,694 of NZ_JAHUZB010000002.1, forward strand.
TGAAATAATCGCTTCTTGACTTTTTAATTGTGCTAAAAAAGCTGGTGACGTAGAAGAATTGCTACCGTGATGGCCAATTTTTAAGACATCTATTTTTAGCTTAGGATAGTCTTCCATTAATTTTTCTTCACCAGCAATTTCCAAATCGCCTGTAATTAAAAATCGTTTCTTTTTTATTTTAAAAAAAGTAACCACTGAATCATTGTTTTCACCTTTGCCATTTTCAGGTGCCAATATGTGTAGTTTTAAGTATTTTCCAACTGTATTGCCTTTTCTAATTTGGTGCAATTTAGTATGGATAGGTAATTTTCCGATTGCTTCAGCAAATCCTTTTTTTGCACCCGTTCCAATATAAATATTTTTGACTCTTATTTTAGTTAATAAATGATTCACTTCCCCTAAATGATCAGCATCATTGTGGGTTAATATTAAATGGTCAATTTTTTTGATGTTACTTCCCTTTAGTACTGGTAATAAATTATATTCCGAAGCAGCTTTTCGTTGATATCTTTGCCATTCTTCCTTTTCGAAATTTAGACGACCGCCTGTATCAATTAAAAAAGTTTCTTTTTTAAAAGGCAATTTGATTAATAAACTATCCCCTTGTCCCACGTCAATAAAAGCCACCATTCCAGGCGTAAATAAACTAAAACTAGCAATTATCACAACGCCAACTACAGCAGTAAGAATAAATTTTTGTCGGTATTTTATTTGATGAACCAAAAGCATTAAACCTAGCAATAGTAAAATAGCTAAAAAGAAGAAAGGTTTACCGAACTGTAATGGTTTCATTGTTACTAAGGACAATATAAAGTTAATGCCTGTCATGAGCTGCTCACAGACTGTTAGAATAAATGCTGGAGTGACACTTCCAAACATTGTTAAAAAGCCACAGAGAGGCAAAATGAACCATTTGAAAATTGGGACCATTAAAAAGGTCAGTACACCTCCTAAAAGTGGCCACTCACCAAATTCAATCACTAAAATTGGCATAATTAAGAATGAAAACAGTAAATTTTGTTGCCATTCTTTTAAATTAAAACTAGGAATATAAAGCAACAGAAATGCCATAAAAATGCTCAAGCGACCGCCAGTTGACCAAAGTACAAGTGGAAAACACAAAGTTAAAATTAAACACATCAAACTCCACTGATCTAATTTTGAAAGGGATAAATTAAAAGTTAAACAAACAAAGGCAATCATAAAACTTAAGACACCGCGAATAACACTAAAATTCCCACCTGTCATGATGATCACGAAAATTCCTGCCACAGAGAGCAGTATTAGTCTTGGCCGTCTTAAAATGGCTAATCGCTTCAGCAGAAGATGAAAACTACCTAAATATATAGTGATGTGCATCCCAGATAACGCAAAAAGATGTAACAATCCATTAACTTGATACACTTCTGTCAACTGATTGAAGTTTTCATCTCTAAAACCAAAAATCAAAGCATTCGTGTAGGTCGCTAAATTTTGTGGTAAATTCTGTTCTAATTTTCGCCTAATTTGATACCTAAAACTGGCTAATTGAGTTTTTCTGCCTATCCCTTCGAATTCATCGACTGAAATAACACCATGAATCCCTTGGCTTTGATGATATTTTTTTTGATCAAAGCCATGTAAATTTCTTTTTGGCTCAGACGCACTTAGACTGCCATTTATTTTAATTTGATTAGGAACATGGGCTTTTTGCCAAAAAAATTTTTCTGACTCTTCTTTTAAACGATAATACAATTGATATTTTTTATTATTCATTTCAACAATAGCTTGTAACTGATCACCGTTTATTTTGATGGTATCTTCTTTTAATATAACCACCTCATCAATTTTTTCAGCTAAAGGTGTTTGCAACCCATTTACATATGTAGTTGTTCGAATACAAGCAAATAAGCTGCATAAGAAAACCAAGACAAATAAGCCTAGTTTTTTCATGCAGCAAATTCGAAAGAATAAAAGCAAGCTAAAAATCAGCCAGACAAGTTTCTTTTCATAAAAACTTGTCGCGACTAATAAACCACAGGCAATTGGCAGAAATAAATAATTTCGGCATTCTTTGATCATTCACTAGGAGATGTGGCAGCATCTTCTCCTAATTGTAATTTGGTAAAATATTTACTTTCTAAAAAGACTTGATTTGCACTAGCTCCCACCTGTTTAATTAAGTCCACCGCATAGTCATCATTACGATAATCTTTCAGATAATTAATTTTTTTTATTCCAGCTTGTAGTAACGCTTTGGTACACGCTAAGCAAGGAAAATGTGTGACATAAATTTCTGCATCATTGGTAGGAATACCCAATTTTGCACATTGTAGTAGGGCGTTCATTTCTGCATGAATCGTCCGGATACAATGACCGTCCACAACATAACAGTCCTCATCTATACAATGAACGTCGCCCGACACAGAGCCATTATAGCCACCCGCGATGATTCTTTTATCTCGTACAATTGTTGCACCAACTTCTAGCCGTGTGCAGGTACTTCTTAAAGATAACAATACAGCTTGTGCCATAAAATATTGATCCCAAGGTATTCTTTCAGTCGTCACAGTATTTCTCCTTTTTTAGTTAATTGTAATAAAATCTCGTAAATTTTCAAGCGTCTTTTCGCCAATCCCAGAAACATTTAATAAATCTTCTAATTTTTGAAAACTGCCATTTTCCTCTCGATAATTTAAAATGTCCTGGGCCTTTTTTTCACCTATGCCTGATAAGGTTTGTAACTCTGTTGAATCTGCTGTATTTATATTTACTTTTCCAGTTTCATCAGAAGAAGAATCACCTGATATAATTGTCTCTCCTGATTGAATTGTGGGAGGAGTTTCACCAATTTTTGGAATGAAAATAACTTCTTGATCAGTTAATAGTTTAGAAAAATTAACCTGGTTCCGGTCAGCCTCTTCCAAAAATCCACCTGCTTGGTCAACAGCATCCATTAAACGTGTACCCTCTTTTACTTTGTACATACCTGGTGCTTTTACTGCACCTTTTACATCCACATACCAATCTGTATTAACTTTAGCAGTACTTTCGATTGTCTTTTGCTCGGAACTTGAAAAAGTGGTCACTTCAGCGTATTCTTCTGGTTCCTTAAATAAGTTAAACAAAACTAAAAAAAGAATGGAAAAAAAACCAAATCCTGCCAAAATGAACCAACTATACTTTTCCCAAATTTTTTTCAAATAAATACCTCCTTTATTTAAAAGGTACGCAAAAAAGCAAGAATTAATGTCCTCATTAATTCTTGCTTTCTTTTATTTATTTTCAGCTAAATAATCTAATGCATCTTTGACTGTCTTAACTGGAACAATTTTCATGTCTGTTCCCAGTTTTTTTGCTGCGGCTTTAGCCTCTTGATAATTGGTTTTAATCGTTGGATCAGCTTTTTTCATTGCCTTAGTGATTTTATCATCTGGAGCAAAGAATATTTTTGCACCATCAGCTGATGCACTGGCAACTTTCTTATCTATACCACCAATTCGGCCAACTGTTCCCTCTGAATCAATCGTGCCAGTTCCAGCAATTTTTTGACCGTTTCGTAAGTTTTCACCGGAAATTTGTTCGTAAATTTCTAAAGTAAACATCAACCCAGCCGATGGACCACCGATATTTTCCGTTTCGAATTGAACATCATAATCGGAAGTTATCTCAGTATGATCTGTCAAAGTAATACCAATCCCAGCTTTTTTATCGCTAGGTAACTCAATTAATTTTTCTTTAACTGTTTTAGATTTTCCATCGTGCGTATACGTGATAGTCATTTCTTGTCCGACTTTTTGGCTTTTTACGTAATCCATAAAGTCTTCTGTATTTTCAAAGGTTTGGCCATCCGCTTCAGTGATTGTATCTCCAACAGCTATTTTCCCATAAAAATTTGAGCTCTTTTCAATATTTAAAACATAAACACCTTTATATTCTAACTGGTACTCTTTACCTGCTAAGGACAAGGCTTGTTGAATTGCAGCATTTTGTGAAGATTCCATATAGTATTGTTGTACTTGATTGTATTCCTCGTCGCTAGAGCCACCAGTTAATTCTCTGGCAGAAATCACTTCTTCAAAAGGACGAAATTGGGCAATCGCTGCTAATAAAACTGTGGCCCTCCTAACACCAACTGAGGTCAAACTAAATGAACCATCCTGTTTATCAGCTTGATTATCCACCTTAATCAATTCTTTTAGATTAATTGTAGCTCCAGGTGACTCGACATAATAAGGAATCGGAAAAACGACGCAGGCTAAAATAAGAACGGCAATAACTGCAGCGATAATTCGTTTAATCATTTTTTTATTTTTCAAATAGATCACGCTTCTTTTCTAAAGCAGTATAAACTGCAGTTGGTAAATAATCTTGAATATCCCCGTTAAATTTCCAAATTTCTTTTAAAATAGAAGAACTCACATGATTATATTTAGGTGAAGCCATCAATATGACCGTTTCAATATTTTTATCTAAATGAGCATTCATTGTAGCAATATCTTTTTCATATTCATAGTCTTTTACATTTCGAACGCCACGCAATAAAAATTTTGCCCCTAATTGATTTGCCACATCAACAGTTAATTTTTCTTCTTGCGCAATTACCTTTACATTTTCAATATGTGCTACTGACTCTTTAACGGTGACTAATTTTTCATCATGAGTAAAAAAACTATTTTTATTAGTATTTACAAAAACGCCAATAATCAGTTCATCAAATAACTTAGCTCCCCGTTCAATTGTGTCTAAATGCCCCATTGTTAATGGGTCAAAACTTCCAGGAAAAAGTGCAATTCGTTTCATTCTAGTCCTCCCAATCATAAATAGTCACTGCAGAAATGCCATAGACTTGGCGTTTTCTAAATTTTAAATTTAGTATATCTGCTGCCAATTCAACATTTTTATCAGTTTCGCAAACAATTGTTGCTTTGTCACTTAATAACCCTTCTGTGACTAAGAATTTTAATTGCTCTTCAATTTCTTGTTGCGCATAAGGTGGATCTAGTAGAACTAAATCAAATTTAATTTGATCAGTCTTGAATTGTTCCAACGCTAATTTAGCTGGCATTTTTAATAGCTTAAAAGCAGAATCAGCTTTAGTCATGGCAACATTTTCTTTAACAATTGACATTGCCTTACCATTTTTTTCAACCAAATAAGCTTTTTCCATGCCACGAGAAACGGCTTCAATTCCTAACGAACCACTGCCTGAAAATAAATCCAGTGCTTTTCCTCCATCAAAATATGGGCCAATCATGTTAAAAATTGCTCCCTTGACTTTATCTGTCGTGGGTCTAGTTTGACTACCACTTAAAGTTTTCAATTTTCGACCGCCAAATTCTCCGGCAACTACTCGCATTTCAGACATCCTTTCCAATAAAAAAAGTGAAAAATGAATGATTATATCACACACTTTTCACCCTACTTTTCTTAAACAGTTTCAGCTAAACGAATTTGTGTATTGGCTTCTACAACATCCAGTTCTTCTTCTTCTTTTACCTGATAAGCAGCTTTTGTTCCAATGCGATCAGCAAAGTTCATCTCCACATCGGGACGATAGGATGGTTCAACGCCACGAACAAAATGTAAAGCATTAAGTTTTGCTTCAACTTCAGCTACCATTTCTTCATTTACATATAGGACAACATATTTCATTTTTTTTGAAACATAATGTACTAAGCCAAAACGCTTTAACGTTTTTAATTGTTTCAAAGAATAGACCCACACAATAATGCCTCTTCTTTTTTGTATTTCAAACTCTGGTTTATCCATGACAATTCCCCTTACAACCAATTTTTCCAGTTTCAAAAAACGGATTTCCCGCATCAACTTTGATTTCATTGGAGATTGCGGCCGCTAAACGTTGACTTATTTCATCTAACAATGCTTGAAAATCATTCTCAGCCAAGCGGTATTCAGCAACCTGTTGGTTTAAGTCTAACGTACGTTTACTCTTTCGTAAAGTCCGTTGTTGTTCTTTATAATCAGGCGCATACTTTCCATATGCGGAAATTTGCTCAAGTTTATCTTTTTCTTTGTTAAAGCTGCTTCTTAAATTTTCTACTTCAGGTGATTGATCCATAGATTCTTTGCAGGAAAAGTAGTTTTGATAAGTTGAGCTATTTAATATCGCATCAATTAAAGCTTCATTAGAATCTTCCAGAGCAAATAAACTATCATTTATAATCATGTTATTGACTATCCTCCGTACTAGGTTGTTGAATTAAGATTAGCACACTTTCTTGAGAAAAGGCAATATTCAATTTCCCCGGATCAGCTTGATCAAATAAATGCGTTAAATGGGTTTGGCTCAACCAATAGAGTAAAGTAAAAGTTGGATCAATCTCAGGTGAGTAATACAGTGCTCTTTCAAAATCTGTTTTTTGATCTTCCGCTAACTCTTTTAATTCTTTTTCAGTCAATTCAAAATGAAGATTACCAATATAGGCACTTTGTTCGATATCCCAAGCCTCTTGTCTTGCCGTACTCAAATAATTTTGTGGCTGATTTAAAAAAGCAACTATCATCCTTTGACTATCTTCATTATTGCCATTAGTATAAACTGGTTGATCAATTAAAAGACGATAAGCATTAACTGACTGTATAGTTCGTTGTTGTCTCTGCTGATTGATCATACTCCAGTCAAGATTTGACTCTTGCATTCTACTGGATAAAGGATTTCCGCTATTTATTTTGTAGGGCATAAACCTCAAAAGTGTTTCCTTGTCCATATAAACGGTTCCTATCAATTTTTCTGAAGTACCATTGAAGAAGACCATAGCAAAAGAATCATTATTAAATGCAATCAAAGGTCGGTGACGCATATCATCTTCACTTAATTCTAGCATGACAGGTTCTTCATCAAAATCTAAAGAAAAGTCGGCAGACAAATTGTACTGACTAGCTAGTTTTCGAATCGTTTTCCCAAAAGAAAAATCACCACTGTCAATTTGATTTCCCAAAACCTTAATTGCAGTAATTTTATTTTCTTCAATATTTACTTCTAAAATACCAGACTCTACCGAATAGGTTCGAATTTCAAAGAAAAATCCACTGTTTTCCACCGAATTTGGTAAACCATAAACCGCTTCAAAACTTTCTAAGCTACCGCCAATATAATTAGCGAAGCCATCAGACTCCACTACGGTATGTTTTAGAGGTTGATGACTCACGCTACTTTCCGTTGGTTGAACCGGTATATTTACCGAGGATCTTGGAAAGAGAATTGGTTGCACATAATAGCCAATAATAACTAGCAAAAAAATTGCGACAAAACCAATTACTCTTTTCAAGTTCTAATCCTCCTATTTTTCTTTTACTTCGATTAACAGATCACCAGAAGCAATACTTTCACCTTCAGTGACGTATAAATGACTGATTTCTCCATCAAAACGTGCATCGATTGAGGTCTCCATCTTCATCGCTTCAGTTACTAAAAGTGGTTGCCCTTTTTTAACTAAATCACCTTTTTTAACTAATACATTTAAGACCGACCCAGACATTGTAGCACCAATATGTTCTCGATTGGTTGGTTCAGCTTTTCTCTTAGCTTGTACAGCACTTTTGATTGATTGATCTTTGATTACAATTTCTCTTCTTTGACCATTTAAATTAAAGAACAGGGTCCGGTTACCTTCGATATCAGGTTCACCAATCGAGTCAAGTCGAATAATCAAGGTTTTACCTTTTTCAATTTGGACATTAACCGTTTCACCAATTCTCATACCATTAAAGAACGTTGGAGTATCCAATAGGGTCACATCACCAAAATTAGCATAAGACTTTTGGTAATCTAAATATACTTGAGGATACATTAAATAACTCAGTATATCTCGGTGATTTGGTTCGAAACCAACCAGTTCTTGTAATTCTGCTTTGACTTTTTCAAAATTAATCGGTTCAGCTAAAGATCCTGGACGAACAGACAGCGCTGGGCGACCTTGTAAAATCACTTTTTGTAATTTTTCTGGGAATCCACCGACAGGTTGACCTAATTCTCCTTGGAAGAAGCTAATAACAGAATCAGGGAAGCTTAGTTCGTCCCCTTTTTCATAAATATCTTCTTCTGATAAATTATTTTGCACCATGAATAATGCCATATCTCCAACAACTTTTGAAGAAGGAGTTACTTTGACAATGTCTCCAAACATTAGATTTACTTTACGATAGACTTCTTTAATTTCATCCCATTGCTCACCTAAACCAACTGCTTTGGCTTGCTGCTGTAAGTTAGAATATTGTCCACCAGGCATTTCATGCATATAGACTTCAGTTTGCGCTGCTTTTATCCCATTTTCAAAACTTTCGTAATAAGGGCGCACATCTTCCCAATAATGATCCAATTGTGCGACATTATTGATGCTAATTTCTGGTGCACGATCACCATTTTGTAAAGCATAAAATAAACTACTAATGCTTGGTTGACTGGTTGCACCACTCATGGCACTAGCTGCAACATCCACAATATCTGCCCCAGCTTTGGTTGCTGCAGATAAGGTAATAATCCCATTTCCAGCAGTATCATGCGTATGCAGATGGATTGGCAAATCAACTGCCGCTTTTAGTTCGGAAACCAAGCGATAAGCTGCTTGCGGTTTTAGTAAGCCAGCCATATCCTTAATCGCAATAATATGAGCACCCAGCTTTTCTAGTTCTTTCGCCATGTTTGTATAATATTCAACATTATATTTTGCACGGTTGTCATCTAAAATATCACCTGTATAGCAAATAGCTGTTTCAGCAATTTTTCCAGTATCTCTTACTGCTTGAATACTTTTTTCCATTTGTGGAATCCAGTTTAAGCTATCAAAAATTCTAAATACATCAATACCTCGTTCAGCTGCTTCTTTAATAAATCCTTCAATGACATTATCGGGATAATTAGAATAACCCACGGCATTTGATCCACGGAAAAGCATTTGTAATAGAGTGTTAGGCATCGCTTTACGTAATAATTTTAGACGTTTCCAAGGATCTTCACTTAAGAAGCGATAGGCAACGTCAAAAGTCGCTCCGCCCCACATTTCACTAGAAAATAGTTCTGGAATTGCTTCACTAGTTTTTTCAGCAATTTTAAAAATATCAGTCGTGCGCACACGAGTTGCTAATAAACTTTGATGAGCATCACGGAACGTAGTATCAGTTAACAAGACATTGTTTTGTTGTTTAATCCAATCATTAACTGCATCGGCACCTCTTGTATCTAAAATATTTTTTGCAGTAATAATTTCACGTTTTTCTAAATGTTTAGGTAAACGTGGTTTTTCATAAAATCGTTTTTCTTGTTTTTCAATTCCAGGAAATCCATTGACAGTAATCTGAGAGATGTAGCGCATCGTTTTGTTCCCACGATCACGAATCCTAGAAAATTCAAATAGTTCTGGTGTGTTATCAATAAATGTTGTTTTAGCATTGCCACTTTGGAAAACCGGATGACTAATAACATTTTGCATAAATGAAATATTAGTTTTTACACCACGAATCCTAAACTCTCGTAAGCATCGTTGCATTTTTTGAATGGTTTGATCAAAAGTTAATGCATGTGTACAAACTTTAACTAATAATGAGTCAAAATATGGTGAAACTTCTGCACCCGCATAGGCATTACCGACATCCAAACGTACACCAAAACCACCTGGTGAACGATAAGTATCAATCTTACCTGTATCCGGCATAAAGTCATTCAATGGGTCTTCAGTTGTAATCCGGCACTGAATCGCTGAACCACTGAAAGTAATATTTTCTTGTGTAGGAATCCCAATTTCTTGATGGATATCCTTTCCTTGAGCAATCATTAATTGTGAAGTTACAATGTCAATACCAGTAATTAACTCGGTAATTGTATGTTCTACTTGAACGCGTGGATTCACTTCGATGAAATAAAAATTATCTCCCTCAACTAAGAATTCAACTGTTCCTGCATTCACATAGCCAACGTGCTTCATTAATTGTACAGCAGCCTGACAGATTTTTTCTCTTTGCATATCTGAAAGGGACATACATGGGGCTACCTCTACAACTTTCTGATGACGTCGTTGCACTGAACAGTCACGTTCAAATAAATGAACAACATTGCCATGTCTGTCTCCTAAAATTTGCACTTCGATATGTTTAGGATTTGCAACATATTTTTCCACGTAGACTTCATCGCTACCAAAAGCAGCTTTAGCTTCACTTTTTGCACGGTCATAGCCTTCTCTTGCCTCTTTTTCATCATGAGCCACACGCATTCCACGACCGCCGCCGCCTAATGCTGCTTTTATCATAATTGGATACCCATTTGTTTCAGCAAATAACAAGACATCTTCTACCGTATTAATCGGCCCATCAGAACCAGGAATTGACGGAATTCCTGCTTCTACTGCTGCCGTTTTAGCTTTAATTTTATCTCCGAATATATCTAAATGATGTGTCGAAGGTCCCACAAAAATGATTCCTTCTTCCTCACAACGTTGTGCAAAGGTTAAATTCTCTGATAAAAAACCATATCCCGGATGAATGGCATCAGCTTTGGCTTCTTTAGCGACACGAATAATATCTTCAATGTCTAAATAGGCATCAATTGGTTTTTTTCCTTTACCAACTAAGAAGGCTTCATCTGCTTTAAAACGATGAACAGAATAAGCATCCTCTTCAGCAAAGATCCCAATTGTTTTAATATTTAGTTCGCTACAAGCACGAAATACCCGAGTAGCGATTTCACCTCTATTTGCCACCAAAACTTTTTTCATTAACTTCACTCCTAACTTTTTAAATAATCATATTCGATTGCTAACTGCGTACGCCGTTCATCTGCACTAATGTTTAATGCAAAGCCGACCCCTACAGATAAGACAAGCAAACTATTTCCACCTTGACTTAAAAAAGGAAATGTAATACCAGTCAAAGGAATAATACCCAAAATCCCACCAAGATTAATAAAGACTTGGATTATAAATAAACTGCCAATCCCAATACAAATTAATGAATTGAATGGCTTTTTTGAGCGAATTCCAACCAACAAAATTCGCACAATCATAAAAAGAAGCAAACCTAAAATAATTAGGCCACCAATTAATCCAACTTCTTCTACCACAATAGAAAAAATGAAATCAGTATGAGCTTCACTTAAAAAACCTCTTTTTTCAATACTATTACCTAATCCTCGGCCAAACCAACCACCATTAAACATGGCGTAATAACCATTGACCAATTGGTGACCGTCTCCTAGTTCATCCACAAAAGGGTTTCTAAAGACTTCAAACCGACTACCAATATATTGAATACGTTCAGGCAAAATAGTTTTTCCGAAGCGGCTTAAAAACTCAATTACAGCAACACTACCAATTACGGTTACACCACCAAAAATTGCTGTGTAAAACCAATTAATACCACTTGCTAGTAATAAAATGATAGCTAACAGTGTAATGATTGCTGCATTACCAACATCTGGTTGAATCGCTACAAGAAAAACCATTAAAGCAACTAAAACCATCGGCTGACGCATATCAATAAAAAAGTTTTGTTGAATGCTTTCTTGTCGTTTAGACAATATATAAGCCAAATACCAAATAACTAATATTTTTAAGTATTCAGCTGGTTGCATATTAAAAGGACCAATGCTAATCCATCCTTTGGCCCCATTTACTTCTTGTCCAACGAACAAGACTATAATCAAAAGGCCGAAGATAACCAGAGTTAAGGTAATAATTAGATTCTGATTTTTTATCACATCGGTCTTCATCTTATACATTAAGCTGATGATGATTAAACTAAATACCCAAAATGCACCTTGGTTAATCACTGAACTAGCAGGATTTAAATTATCGGTAATTAAGTTATAAGATGTTGAACTATAAACAAAAATCAGTCCAATAATACTAAGGACTAAGTAAGGAATTAAAATACTATAATCTAAAAAATGACGCTTTCGTAACTTTGGCAAAGATTAAGCCTCCCAGCTAGATTCAAGACTATCTTGACTGCGATTTTCATACAAATCTGTATACAATTGATTGAGGTCAGCTTCGAGAGCGCTTAACATTTTCTGACCTTCACCACGTTTTAATACGCCAATTTTTTCAGCATACAAAACCTGTCTGGAGAAGCCATACATTTGAGTATCCACGACTTCTTCAAAAGCTTTACACTGTGAAATACATAAACTATTGTGTTGATTGCGAATCAGTAATTTGATGCGATTAGCATCCTCTAAAAGCAATTCAACCGCATATTTAGAAGAAATTTGTTCCATTTTGCTTCCCTCCTATCTTAGTTTTATTATTATAGCATAGAAAAAATTTAAAAGGAGGAAAAAAAGTTTAAGGAATCTTTTTTTCTCTCTAAATGTTCGGCTTTAAGTTTTACACAAGTTAGATTTTTTTAGAAATAGAGAATTTAAAAAAATTGTGATTAAATCAGTTTTTAATTGTGAAACAATCTCAAATATGAAACATTAGTTATAGTTATTAATGAAAATTTTGCTTTTACTATAAAAAAAAGAGCTGATAAAAAATCAGCTCCTTACTCTTAATATCCGTTAAAACCAATACCTTCTGCTTTCCAACCAGCAGTTACTAACCAATCATTTTCTGCTTGGCTTAAAGTATAATGATGGGCTCCAGCAACAGCATTTTTATTGTACAAACGATAAATTGATTTTTGTCCACCAGATCGGAAACTTACACCTTCATTAACCCAACCTTGTTTAACTAAATAATCTCTTTCACCAGCATCTTTAGTGTAATGATGATCACCAGCATTTGGATTATAGACACGATAAACTTCGTCTCCTTGTTGCGGCGCTTGCCAACCAGTACCTTCATCAGTCCAGCCAGCTTGAACTAGACCATTTTTCTCGCCTTCACTAAGAGTGTAAAAATGTTCGCCAGAATTTGGATTATAAACACGATAAACGTCTTGATTTTGCAAATCCCCGTAAGTTTTTCTACCTTCAATGGCAGCAGCGATAGTTTGCCCGTTTGCTGTCAAATCTTCAATATAACCAATGAAAGTTTCAGTATCAGGATCAATTGCGCTAATTAATTTTGCATTGGTAAATTCTGTAAATCCATCACCACCACCATATAAGAAATCATTGATAATTAATTTGTAAGTTGTATTATCTTCAATTGGTGTCCCATCTGTTTTGGTTAGACTATTAACCACATAAGGATATTCAGTTTTTGTTGCTGCATCTTGGTTGTCTGAGAAAGTATATTTCAAACCAGAACCTTGCAAGAAGTAGCCAGAATATTGCTGCGTTTCTTTGTTATAGCTAAAAGTTTGTTGATTTAACACTGTTCTTATTTGCGCACCGGTCATTTCAACCACCTGCATAATATTACCAAAAGGTTGAACGGCTTGTGCGGCTCCCCAAGTAATTGTGCCATCATCTTGAACTTTTAAATCGTCACGAATTCCACCATTATTTGTTAAAGCAAAATCAGCATCAATATTAGCTTTTTTAGCCATATAAACCTGACCATCGGTAATTAAATTACCAACTGCTGATTCACCAAACTCATTCACCGTTCGGGAAATGTCATCTCCGTTGTTTGCTTTACCAATAGATGTATCAGTTACCGCTTTGACTCTTTCAGAAGCATCATCCACAATTTTTTGAACTTCAGCATCAGCAGTTGCACCACCAGGAGCTACCGCTTTTACTTCAGCATCCGGTGTAGCAATAAAATCCATTTTTTCAGTATCATAAGTCCCATTTAAATTAATAAAACCTTTGCCTTGTGATGTTGATTGAACCACACGAGTTTTACCGACCACACCGTTTGTGTACACATGGTTATGACCTGCAAAGTAGGCATCCACACTATTAGTTGGATCCAATTGATTAACTGTGTTAATAATATTAGCAGTTTCACCAGTTGCTGTACTTCCATCTTGAACTGAAGGAGTGTGTCCTAATACAACAATCGCATTGACGCCCTGATCACGTAATTTTTTAGAACTATTGACGATCGCTTCCGCTGGATCAGTAAAATTATAATCTTTATGATGAGCAGCCAATACTAAATTAGGAATTTCAGTCGTTACTACACCAATAAAACCAACTTTTACTGTTTCACCGCCAACTTGCTTTTCTTCAATCACATAGTCTTCCCAGCCAAATGGGTTAGCTCCTGTCATTTTATCTTTTACATTAGCAATAGCTAAATCAAAATTCCCCTTCAACGCTTCTTGACCAATTTCAGAATTATATTTATCAACGATATCGTAAAAATGATCATCTTTTCCCGGAGGATTTCCTAATAAAATTCGATTAAATTCTGCTAAGCCTTCATCAAATTCATGATTTCCTAAAGTACCCACATCAAATTTCATTTGATTTAATACACGCATTGTTGGTTGATCTTGCAGCAAACCTGAATTAGCTGGGCTAGCGCCAACCATGTCACCGGCTTGAACACGATAAACCGCAGCATCTGATTTAGTCGCTTCATTAAAATATCCTGCTAAAAGTGAAGCTGTTCCTGCACCGCTAACTTTTTCATTGGGACCATAATAACTTCCTGTAGTGCTTAATGCTCCGTGAAAGTCATTGATACCCAACATCTGGACTGGAACCTCAGCTCCTTCACTTACTTGAGAGAGACCAGCAATCCCAAATCCAAAAACTGCTGAAAAAGTAAAGAGACTTTTAAATAGTTTACTTTTTTTCATAAACATCCTACTTTCTTTAAATTTTTGAAACGCTTACAGGTAAAGGATAATATTTAAACGATAATTATTCAAATAGTTTTCATGATTTCTTCACATTCTCTAATAATAAATAATTTCACAAAAAAAACCAAAATCTCAAGGATTTTGGTTTTCAACATTTACATATTAAACAGCTTCAAGATTCTTTTTCTTTTTAGCGGCTTTCTCCCGTTCAGCTTTGTTTAGAATTTGTTTTCTCAAACGAATACTTTCAGGAGTTACTTCACAATATTCATCATCGCCTAAAAATTCTAATGATTCTTCTAAAGTAAGAATTTTTGGACGTTTAATTACTGATGTTTGATCTTTGTTAGCAGATCGTACGTTAGTCATTTGTTTTGCTTTAATAATATTTACGCCTAAATCTTTGTCACGACTATTTTCGCCGACAATCATGCCTTCATAAACATCTGTACCAGGTTCAACAAAGACCGTTCCACGTTCTTCAACACTCATAATTGAATAAGTTGTCGCTTTACCAGTATCAACCGAAACCAAAGCACCATTACGACGTCCGCCGATGATAGCTTGAATCATTGGTAAATATTGATCGAACGTATGAGACATAATACCATAACCACGTGTCATTGATAAGAATTCTGTTGTAAATCCTAATAATCCACGAGCTGGAGCTAAGAAAATTAAACGCACTTGACCATTTCCTGAGTGAATCATGTCTTGCATTTCAGCTTTACGTTGACCTAAAGCTTCAATAACTGAACCCATGTATTCTTCAGGCGTATCAATTTGAACCCGTTCAAATGGTTCGCATTTTACACCATCAATCATTTTTTCAATTACTTCGGGACGAGAAACTTGTAATTCATAGCCTTCGCGACGCATGTTTTCAATTAAAATTGACAAATGCAATTCGCCACGACCAGAAACCGTCCAAGCATCTGGTGAATCCGTTTGTTCCACTTTTAATGAAACATCGGTGTGAAGTTCTGACATTAGACGTTCTTCAATTTTACGAGAAGTCACAAATTTACCTTCACGGCCAGCAAAAGGAGAATTATTTACTAAGAATGTCATTTGTAATGTTGGTTCATCAATGTGTAAGATCGGTAAAGCATCTTGTTGATCAACGGGTGTAACAGTTTCACCAACGAAAATATCTTCCATTCCAGAAACAGCAATTAAATCGCCAGCTTTTGCTTCATCCACTTCTAAACGTTGTAAACCGAAGAAACCAAAGATTTTCGTTACACGGAAGTTTTTAACTGAACCATCAAGTTTCAATACAGATACTTGATCGCCGACTTTAATTTTCCCACGGAAAATCCGTCCGATTCCGATACGTCCAACATAATCATTATAATCAAGTAAAGATACTTGGAATTGTAAAGGTTCATCGGAATTATCAACGGGTGCTGGAATTTTTTCTACAATTGTGTCAAAAATAGGTTTCATTGTATGCTCTTGTTCAGCAGGATCATCAGATAGGCTAGATGTTCCATTGATAGCAGAAGCATAAATTACTGGGAATTCTAATTGGTCTTCATCTGCGCCTAATTCGATAAATAATTCTAACACTTCATCGACAACTTCTGCTGGACGAGCTGAAGGTTTGTCAATTTTATTTACTACTACGATTGGAATCAAATGTTGTTCCAACGCTTTTTTCAACACAAAACGAGTTTGAGGCATTGTTCCTTCATAAGCATCCACTACTAAGACAACACCATCAACCATTTTCATGATTCGCTCAACTTCGCCACCGAAGTCCGCGTGTCCAGGTGTGTCCATAATATTGATTTTATAATCTTGGTAGTTTACTGCAGTATTTTTAGCTAAAATAGTAATGCCGCGTTCTTGTTCCAACGCATTAGAATCCATTGCACGTTCTTGTAAGCGGACATGACTATCTAAAGTATCGGATTGTTTTAACATTTCATCAACTAGGGTTGTTTTACCATGGTCAACGTGGGCAATAATTGCTACGTTGCGGATATCATTTCTGTATTTCAATTTTTTTGCTCCTTTTCTCATAACACAAGACTTGCACAGTTGTTGATTATAGCAGATAAGCAGTTAAAATGTTAGTAAAAGATTTTCATTTTTTCAGAAAATATCTTTTACTTAAGTTTTAAATATCATATTCTGTTATTTCTGACATCACTGCCTGTGTGCCGCCTTTAAAAAATTCTCGACCGTTAAAGCTTAATGGTTGATCCTGGAACCCACTAAACGCCATATCAAACTGTTGCATCATGACGATTCCAGCCGCGTAATCCCAGGGACTTAAACGACTAATATAGCCGTTTTGAGTGCCTTTTAAGATTGCAATAAAATCTAAGCCCGCACAGCCTAAGATTCTCACACCCATTGCTTCTCGGCCGATTTCTTTCGTATGGAATTTATTTTCACCTGTTACTAGAGATACGCCCATACCGATTAGTCCATCTGCTAATTTTGTATTAGCCGGTTTAGGCAATTCTTTTCGGTTATGGAAAACTTTACCGAGCTTAGGACCACCCCAAAACAAATCATCTCGCATTACATCATAAATAAATCCTAATTGCCCGATGCCCTCTTCAAAAACCGCAATCATAATACAAAAATTCTCTTTTTGTAAAACAAAGTTCATCGTTCCATCAATCGGGTCAATCACAAAAACACGACCATTAGAAATATCGGTCTGATCTTGACCGTTCTCTTCACCTAAGATATGTGCATCAGGATCATAGGTTCTTATTTTATCTACCAAAAAATCTTGGGTTTCTTTATCGACATTTGTCACTAAGTCAGTGCGTCCATTTTTTTCATCAATTACTAATTCATCATTTAAAGCCGCTTTAATCTTTTCTGCTGCTTGATAAATCCACTGAATAATTTCATTTTCCATACAAACTTCTCCTCTACATTTTAAATCGCTTTTGCTGTGTATTTTTAGCTGTTTTAACTGATTGGTACAAAGAATAGCCACTTGTTTGTTCAAAGCTTCGACCGATTCGTTTTTCTTCACCAATACTTTTTACAACAGTTTTGAAGTCCTTGTAGCCAGCTAGAAACGTGTCAGTTTGGATTCCTTCTTCATATGCTTTTTCAACTAAATTTAAAAATTGGACAACTGTCACCATTTCTTCAGTACTCCAGTCATCATCTAAGGGATAGCTATAATTATCCATTGATCTCCCTCCATTCTTAATTAGTTTAACAGTATCAAAAAAAAAGTCGAGTGTCTCCACCCGACTTTTCACTGATTAAAAATTAAATATGGATTGGTAAACCTAGAGCAAGTTCAGCAGCATCCATGGTAATTTCTCCTAAAGAAGGATGAGGATGAATTGTTAAAGCAATGTCTTCAGCATTCATTCCTGATTCTATCGCTAGGGCTAATTCCGAAACCATGTCACTTGCACCTACACCAGCAATTTGTGCACCGACAATCACATTATCTTCGACTGTCGTAACTAAACGAATAAATCCTTCAGTTTTAGCTAAAGATAATGCACGACCGTTACCAGAAAATGGGAATTTATAGCTTTTAGCTTCAATACCGGCAGCTTTCGCTTCTTTAATTGTTAAACCAACAGAAGCAAGTTCTGGATCAGTAAATGCAACAGCTGGCATAGCTTTATAATCAATCGCTACTTTTTTACCAGAAATTGCCTCTGCAACAATTTTAGCTTCATAACTTGCTTTGTGAGCTAAAGCTGCTCCTGGTGTAATATCACCAATAGCATAAATATTAGGTACATTTGTACGTCCTTGATTATCGACTTCAATCAAGCCACGATCAGCAATCTCAACACCTGCTTGTTCTAAGCCCATATCATTTGTATTGGCACGACGTCCAACAGTCACCATTACGTAGTCTGCTTCGATCGTTTCTTCTTTACCGTCTACTTCATAACGAACACTAACGCTATCGCCATTATCAATAGCTTCACGAGCCATTGCAGAAGTAATAACTTTTACCCCTTTTTTGGCAAAATCATCTTCTACCAATTTCACCATATCTTTTTCATAAGTTGGTAAAATTTGAGGTGTTCCTTCAAGGATTGTTACTTCAGCACCAAGGTTTGCATATGCGCCACCTAGTTCAGCACCGATAACACCGCCACCGATGATGATGAATTTTTTCGGTACTTCTGGCAAGTTCAATCCACCAGTTGAATCTAAAATTCTACCGCCAAATTTAAATCCTGGAATCTCAATTGGACGTGAACCGGTCGCAACAATCGCATTGTTAAACGAATAAGTTTGCGCAGAATCGGGATGAATCACTCGCAAAGTATGATCATCAACAAAAAAAGCTTCTCCTTCAATGATTTCAACTTTGTGTTTTTTCAATAAGAATTTGACGCCTGAAGTTAATTTGTTAACGACACCATTTTCTTTCCAATCTTGTGTTTTTGCAAAATCTAATTTTACATTTTCACTAGTTACACCAAACAAACTAGAATCCAATGAATCTTGATAATGATGTCCAGCAGAAATTAACGCTTTTGATGGGATACAGCCGACGTTTAAACAAACGCCGCCGATAAATTCTCGTTCAATAATTGCAACGGTTTGACCCATTTCTGCTGCACGAATTGCAGCAACATATCCTCCAGGTCCTGAACCAATTACAACTGTGTCTAATTCAATGGCAAAATCTCCAACTACCATGTTTCTATCATCCTTCCATTAAAAGTAATTCTGGGTCAGCCAATAGACGTTTAATATTGTTCATGGCTTTTTGAGCAGTAGCGCCATCGACGATTCGGTGGTCAAAACTTAATGACAATTTCATCACGCGACCGACAGCTAATTCACCATCAGCATTTACAATCGGTTCTTGTGTAATCGTTCCAACACCTAAAATCGCAACTTCAGGATAATTGATAACTGGTGTGAACCAGCCGCCACCAACAGAACCAATATTGGAAATAGTAATTGTTCCATTGCGCATATCTTCAGCTGCTAATTTACCTTCAATTGCTTCAGCAGCTTTATTATTGATCTCATCAGCAATTTGGAACATCCCTTTTGTATCAGCATTTTTTACGTTTGGTACATATAAACCATGATCAGTATCGGTAGCGATGCCGATATTATAATAATTTTTGTAAACAATTTCTTGGGCTGCATCATCAATTGACGCATTCAAGATTGGGAATTTTTTAACTGTTGCAGTTAAAGCTTTCACCACATAAGGTAAGAAAGTTAATTTTGTACCATTGTCTAAAGCGACTTGTTTAAATTTCTTACGGTGATCCCAAAGTTTAGATACTTCTACATCATCATGCAAAGTAACATGTGGTGCAGTATGTTTGCTATTCACCATCGCCTTAGCAATTGCTTTACGAGTTGGTGTCATTTTTTCTCTTGTTTCTGCTTCGCCCATATTTGAAACGAACGGTTTAGCTGGCGCTGCTGGTGCACTTGGCTGTGCAGGAGTAGTACCAGTAGGTGTTGATTCAGTAGCTGGAGTTGGTGTATTTGCTACTGGCGCTGCATTTCCACCTGCTAGGAAGGCATCAATATCAGCTTTTGTTGTACGACCACCTTTACCAGTTGCCGCAACAGCTGTGATATCTACATCTTTTTCACGGGCATATTGACGAACAGATGGCATTGCCAAAACATTTTTATTTGGGTCACTTGCTGCAACAACACCAGTTGATTTTGGTGCTTCTGCTGCAACGGGAGCTGCCGGAGTTTCAGCTGCAGCTGGCGCTGCTGATGCACTATCGTTATGACCTGGTGCATCGATTTCGACTAAAACATCGCCTACATTTGCCACTGTTCCTTCAGGTACGATGACATTTTTAACCGTTCCAGTAACTGGAGACGGAATTTCTTCAACTGATTTATCATTTTGTACTTCTAATAAAGTATCATCTTCGTTAATTGTATCGCCGGCTTTGACAAACCACTTAACGATTTCGCCTTCAGCAATACCTTCGCCGATATCAGGTAATTTAAATTGGAAAACACCGCCGCCAGATGAACTTGAACCTGATTCTACTACCGGTTCAGCTGCAGGACTTTCTGGTGTTTGTTCTGTAGCAACAACACCACTATCACCTTCGTTATCTTCGTGACCAGGTGCGTCGATTTCAACTAGAACATCGCCTACATTAGCCACTGTTCCTTCTGAAACTAAAATATTTTTCACCGTACCTGTCACTGGTGATGGAATTTCTTCAACTGATTTATCATTTTGAACTTCTAACAAAGTATCATCTTCATTAATTGTGTCACCTGGTTTTACAAACCATTTAACGATTTCGCCTTCTGCGATTCCCTCGCCAATATCAGGCAGTTTAAATTGAAAAGCCATGCTTATCTCGCTCCTTTAATTAAAATTCTACGATTTCTTTTACTTTTGCTTCAATATCGCTAGCATTTGGTAACCAGATACCTTCCGCTTGACCAAATGGGAAAATTGTATCTGGGGCAGAAACACGTCCAATCGGAGCTTCTAGGGATAATACAGCTCTTTCAGAAATTTCAGAAACTACTTGTGCACCGACACCGGCTTGTTTTTGTGCTTCTTGTACAACAACCACTCGACCAGTTTTTTCAACTGATTTGATAATTGTTTCAACATCTAGAGGAGCAACTGTTCTAAGATCAATAATTTCAACGTTGATATTTTCTTTTGCTAAATTATCGGCTGCTTTTATAGCTTCACGAACCATTGCGCCATAAGTAATAATTGAAACATCACTACCTTCACGAGTTACAGCAGCTTTATCTAAAGGTACTTCATAAATTCCTTCTGGCACTTCTTCACGGAACGAACGATACAATTTCATATGTTCTAGATAAACAACTGGATCATTGTTACGAATTGAAGAAATCAATAATCCTTTTGCATCATATGGATTTGATGGGATAACTACTCGCAAACCGGGAGATTGAGCCATCAAGCCTTCTAAATTATCAGAGTGAAGTTCAGGTGTATGCACACCACCACCAAAAGGTGAACGAATAGTGACTGGTAAATGACGTGTACCACCCATACGGTAACGAGTGCGAGCCATTTGACCTACTACTTCATCCATCGTTTCAAAAACGAAACCAAAGAATTGAATTTCTGGAACAGCGCGAAAACCTTCTAAAGCCAAACCAAACGCTAAACCACCAATTCCTGACTCAGCTAAAGGTGTATCAAAAACGCGTTCTTCTCCATGTTTTGCTTGTAATCCTTCAGTCGCACGGAATACACCACCGTTTTTACCAACATCTTCACCGAAAACTAATACATTTTCGTCTTTTTCTAGCATTAAATCAAGAGCATCAGTGATGGCTTGAATCATTGTTTTTTGGGCCATGATTATTTCGACTCCTTCGCTTCATAGAATTCAATTTGTTCTTTAATACTTTGCGGTTGTACTTCATACATATTTTTTAAGAAGTCTGAAACTTTTTGTTTAGGTACACGATCAGCTTCAGAAATTGCTTCCTTGATTTCTTCTTTTGTTTGTTCAATGATTGCTTCTTCTTTTTCTTCAGACCAAAGACCTTTTTCCGTTAAATAATTTCGGAAACGAACCAATGGATCTTTCTTTTGCCATTCGTCATCCATTTCTTTAGAACGGTAACGAGTTGGATCATCACCTGATAAAGTATGAGGACCATAACGGTAGGTCAAAGTTTCAATTAAAACTGGACCGTTGCCATTTGCTGCCCATTCACGAGCCATCTTTGATACATAATAAACAGCCAATGGATCCATACCATCAACTTGGATACCTGGGATTCCAGCAGCAACAGCTTTTTGAGCTAAAGTAGCTGCCGCAGATTGTTGTTCTCGCGGAGTTGAAATT
The DNA here is from genome assembly GCF_019218635.1 of Enterococcus alishanensis. GTDB lineage: Bacteria > Bacillota > Bacilli > Lactobacillales > Enterococcaceae > Enterococcus_A > Enterococcus_A alishanensis. Next base: position 558,139 of record NZ_JAHUZB010000002.1, read on the forward strand.
GCGAAGCCATTGTTTTGAATGTAAAAAACGGCATTAGCATGGTAAGCTCCAGCAAAGTTAATCGCTTCATAAAAGTCCCCTTGAGATGAACCACCATCACCAGTATATGTGAAGGCAACATTTTTCTTATTACGTTTCTTAAGACCTAATGCTACACCAGCTGCTTGGACATATTGCGCTCCAATAATAATTTGTGGTGGTAATGCTTGTAAATCGTCAGCATAATGATTTCCGGCAACATGACCGCGCGACCATAAGAATGCTTCTGCTAAAGGTAACCCATGTTGAACCAATTGAGGCACATCACGATAACCTGGTAATAAAACATCTTCTTTTTCAAATGCAAATTGACTAGCTAGTTGGCTAGCTTCTTGGCCAGCAGTTGGCGCGTAAAATCCTAAACGACCTTGACGATTCAATGCAGTTGAACGCTGATCTAACACCCGTGACCAAACCATTTTAGTCATTAATTCGACCAATTCCTCATCTGATAAATCTGGGATTAATGCTTCGTTTACTACTTTTCCATCTTCATCAATTGCTTGATAAACAGGGAAATCAGCATTAATATCGGCTAATAACGCTTTAAAGTCGATCGTTTTCTTTTTTTCTGCCATGTTGTCACACTTTCCTCTCTTTTTCTCAGTCACTGATAAAACAGGAACTGAATCTGTACTACTGATTTCTCAGCTTCATCATTAAAGTATCATTTTTAACATGAGAAGACAAACAATATGCAACGCTACCATAAAAGTTTTAGCTAGAAATTTCTTATTTTTTTGTGAAAAAATGACCAAACTAAAGTGGTTTAACAAATAAAACTAACAAGAGACTGAAACCTCTTTCTTCCGCTATGATTGCCAGTCATAAATCAACTCGTGATCTAACAATTTAAAAATTACAATTTTTAATTGTGAAAAAATCCACTTGTGGAAATATACTTGCTATAAAAAAAGAAACAGAGCAACTATAAAAGTCACTCTGTTATAATTTTAAACCCATTCACCAGCAATTTTGATATATATTTTTTTCCCAATCTGCACTGCAATTAAATAGCCAACAACAATTAAGAAATACCATACCCAATAGGCATTAGGTAATGCTACAAAATCAAATTGCGCTCTTATTGGCGTGATCACAATAATAATACCAACCACTACTGCAGCCAGTAGACTAGCCAAAACTTGTGGTGCCGGACGACTTTGAATAAATGGAATTTTTCTAGTTCTTACCATTAAAACTACTAAGGCTTGCGTCGTTAAACCTACAACAAACCAACCTGTTTGAAATAGATTTTGATTTCCTATTGTATTTGCGCCAAAAACATACCACATTAAGACAAAAGTTAAGATATCAAAAATCGAACTGATTGGACCAATACAAACCGTAAATTTCAACAAACCTTTTGTTTCCCACTTTGTTGGTTTAACTAATTCTTCTTCATCCACATTATCCCAAGGAATTGTTAGCTGAGCAATGTCATAAATTAAGTTTTGCAATAAAAGTTGCATGGACAACATTGGTAAAAATGGTAGGAAGGCACTAGCAACTAAAATTGAAAAGACATTCCCAAAATTTGAACTAATCGTAATTTTAATATATTTCATCATATTACTAAATACTCGCCGGCCTTCTAACACACCGCTTTCTAAAACGGTTAAGCTTTTTTCCAACAAAATAATCGAGCTGGCATCTTTGGTAATATCAGCAGCTGTATCAACCGATATCCCCACATCGGCTTTTCTTAAAGCTGGTGCATCATTAATTCCATCTCCCATAAAACCAACCGTGTGGCCTTTTGTTTGTAAATTTTCAATAATCCGAGCTTTTTGCATTGGATTTAATTTTGCAAATAAATTAGTTGTATCACCAGCAATCTGTAATTCTTGATCACTCATTCGGTCAACTTCAGTACCTAAAACATATTTACTGGCATCAATACCTACGTCATTACAAACTTTTTGGGCTACTATTTCATTGTCACCTGTTAAAACTTTGACGTTTACTCCATGTTGATGCAAAGAATCAATTGCAGTCTTAGCAGATTCTTTTGCTGGGTCTAAAAATCCCATAAAACCGATTAAAGTCATATTTTTTTCATCACTGCTACTATAAATTGCATCACTATGGACATCTTTTTTGATTGCCACCGTGATTACTCGCATACCTTGACGATTCATTTTTTGGTTTACTTCTTGCAATTTTTCTTTTAATTCATCAGTTAAGGGTAAGATTTCTCCATTAATCTCTACTTTATCGCAGACAGTCGCCATCTCTTCAACCGCACCTTTTGTGATCATTAATTGATGATCATCTGCTTTAATCACAACTGTCAAACGACGACGTGAAAAATCAAAGGGTATTTCATCGATTTTTTGGACTGTTTGATAAGGTAATTGCTGTTTTTGTTCTTCATAGTAATTAATCACTGCAATATCCATTAAGTTTTTCCAACCAGTTTGATAAGTTGAGTTTAAAAAAGTTAGATCTAAAACTTGGCGATTTTCTTCCCCTAAAGGGTTCAAATGTTCAACTAATACCACACGATCTTCTGTAATCGTACCGGTTTTATCAGTACACAAAATATCCATGCCACCTAAATTTTGAATCGCAGCTAGTTCTTTCACAATCACTTTTTGTTTAGACAATGTCAAAGCACCTTTGGCCAGATTTGAACTAACAATCATTGGAAGCATTTCTGGCGTTAAACCAACTGCTACGGCAATTGCAAAGAAGAAAGCACTGCTCCAATCTCCTTTAGTAACACCATTAATTAGTAAAACTAAAGGGAATAAAACCATAATCATCCGTAATAGCAATTTACTAACTTTCGTCAAACCAATGTCAAAACTTGTCTTCCCACGTTTGGCTGTTGCATTTTTAGCAATGTCTCCAAAAAATGTTTGCTGCCCGGTTTTTAAAATAATAGCTTTGCCTTGACCACTCAAGACATCTGTTCCCATAAAAACTAAATTTGATAAATCTAGGGCAGTTTCCTCACTTATTTTGTTGTGGGCACTATTAATAAATTTTTCAATCGGCATTGATTCACCCGTTAACGAAGATTGATTAACGAACAAATCTTTGGTCCAAATCAAAACTGCATCAGCAGGAATCATATCACCCGTTGCTAAAGTTAGGATATCTCCAGGAACAATTTCATCCATTGGTATTTCCGCTGTTTCGCCATTTCTTGTAATGGCAGAGGTATTTTCAATCAATTCTTTTAATTCAATACTGGCTTTTTGGGAACGGTATTCTTGAATAAAAGTGATTAAAACACTCGCTAAAATCATAATAACCATTACAATTGCCGCTTGAAAATCTTTAGTGGCAATTGAAACAATCACTAACAATGCTAAAACATAAACAAAAGGATCGTTAAAGGCTTGTAAAAACAATAACCAAGCAGGCGTCGGTTTTTGTGCAGATACTTCGTTGGGCCCATATTCTTCCAAACGCGTTTTTGCATCTTGATTTGACAAACCTTTTTCAGAAGTCCTTAAGTTTAAAAATAAATCCCGATCAGTTAATTGTGCTAATTTTTTTAGTTCTTGGTCCTTGCTGATATTTTTGGCAAGGAGATTTTTCTTGCTCATCATAATAATTCCTCCAATTTCTTATTCTCTTACTCGGATGTTCGTCAAGATCCATCTTCCTCACCACCTTTCATTGTCAGACACAAAAAAACGCACACTCAACAACAAGCATGCGGAAATAACCTCAATCATGTCATCGTTGAGCTTTAGCACTATAGGGCGTAGACAAAATTTGTCAGCTACGTTAAACGTCACCTTCACGATGGCATCTGTTAGACCAACTCGGAGTCTCTCGATTCCTTTGCGGCAGTAGCTTATGTCCATATAGGAGCCTCACCTAACAATATTTATATTATTTAATAAAATAACTATAAATTGAAAATCTGTTTCTGTCAAATCATCTAAAGTTATTTTTGAATTTTTTTATCTTTAAGAAATTGATCAACTGCAGTATTTGGTTTTTGTGAAAAATAATCAGCAAATTTTTGACTCCAGATTTTTGTTTCTCTGGCTTCTGCAAATTTGTCCATCGTTTCATCATATTTTTCAATCACTTGATAGTCATAATCTTTAAAAGTGTCATAAAATACAATAGCTTCTTCGGGTAAACGTGGTTTTACTTTCATTTCAACAGTTGGTTTACCAATGCTCATTCCAGCTACTGGAAACATATAATCGGGTAGATTTAATAATTGGCTAATTGCATCAATGTCTTTGCGAATACTTCCTACAATAACACTACCCAACCCGAGGGATTCAGCGGCTAATGTTGCGCTATTCATGGCTAAGGCTGTATCAGTCACCGCAGTCAATAATGGATCAATTCCTTCAATTATCGGGAAATCAACCTCATATTTATCAGCGACTTTTTTTGAACGATTTAAATCAGCAACAAAAATTAAAAAAACAGAGCTTTTTAGCATGTGGGGATTACCTGGATTCATTGCAACTAATTTTTCTCGAATTGAGGAATCTTTTACCACAAAAATACTGTAGAATTGTCCATTCATCCAAGTTGGCGCCTGTCTTGCAGCTGATAAAATCACCTGTAATTCTTCTTCCGATAGTTGATAATTCTCATCGAAATCACGGTACGTACGACGGGTTTGTAATAGATCTAGCATTTGATTATTCATATTGACCTCCTTCATTTTTGTTTCAATTGATCGGTGATTTGTTGAAATTTATTAAAAAACACTGCCAAATTTTCTTGATTTAGACGAGTGTAATTAATCCTAAGGGACATCGTATCATTACTAAATAAAAACGCCGGAGCTACCAATAATTGTTCATCTAAAAAAAGTTCCCAATCTTTTCTCGTTAATTTTTTATTTTTCCAGGTTAAATAAGCATACAACCCACCTTCAATCGGTTCAAACTGCCAATCATTTGATAAAAGCTTTAATTCTTTTTCAAAATCACGAGCGCTTTGTTTTAAGGTGTCTACTAAATTCTGCTGCTTTTGATTAAAATAAGGATCCTTTAATGCAGTGCTGGCAACAACCTGTGGAAAAACGCTTAAAGAAAAATCAACCATTTGACGTGCTTCGGCTAAACGCACAATCAAATCACGATTTGCAACAATCCAACCAATTTTCAAAGATGAACCAAATATTTTTGACAAGGAACCTAAGTGAATGACTTCATCTGGTGCAAGTTCTTTCAAGGACGGCGGTAAATCTACGAAGGCCAATTCGCTAAACACATCGTCTTCTACAATGGGAATTTGATATTTTCGACTTAAATCAATTAATTCTTTTCTTCTTTGTAAAGACATAGTCCTGCCAGTTGGATTTTGAAAGGTCGGATTGACTAATATCATTTTGATTTTTTTGGTTAAAATCAATTGTTCTAACTGATCCACTCGCATTCCTTGGCTATCTAATTCAACACCGTACAATCGAATGCCCGCAGTAGCAAAAATTGGCAAAGAGTACAAAAATGATGGATCTTCAATCGCGACACTATCGCCATTTTGTAACATCACTTGAAGCAATAAAAACATGGCTTGTTTGGCTCCTGATGTAATTAGCACTTCATTAGAAGAAACATCGATTTTTTGTTCTTTTTTTATCCGCTGAACAATTAATTCCTGTAATGGTAAATAACCCAATGGGCTTTGCTTTTGTTCTTCCAGTAGCAATGTCTCCCATTTGAAAGAAGGTAAACGAAAACTGGGAATTAAATTCAGTGGTAATTCTCCAGTATATAGATCCAAACTTTGGACTGATTTCAATTGCTGTTGCAGTTTAACTAAATACGCTTCTTGTTGAAAATGATTGTCGGCTAATCGCCTTCGCCAATCAATCCGAGGATTAGCTGTTCTGCCCCAGTTTCCCTCGTTAACAAGCGTTCCGCTACCACGTTTTCGTACAATCCAGCCCAAAGCAACTAATTCATCCAACGCATGAACTACTGTTGAACGATTCACATGATAAGTCTCAGCCAATTTTCGCTCCGGTGGCAAACGATCTCCCGGCAGTAATTGGCCATTTTGAATATATTCGATTAACTGTTCCATAATTTGTTGATAGACTGGAATATTTTTTTGGTTATTTAACTGCCACATCAGTCGACTCACTTCCCTTAGTATTAAAATTACTGGAGGAAAGGGCCACTGTCAATCAAAAAAAGTGATAGAGGATGATCAATTTGATCTTCCTCTATCACTTTTAAATTTAAATTGTATCACCATTGAAAATTGAATTTTTAACTATTACGTAGTCAACTTTTTGGATAGATTCCAAATCGCGACCACCTGCATAAGAAATTGAAGACTGTAAATCTTGTTGCATTTCCACTAAAGTATCTTTCAAATGACCTTTAAACGGAATCCAGATTTTTTTACCTTCCACATTTTTCTTTTCACCTTTTTGAAATTCAGAAGCACTACCAAAATATTCTTTTAAAACGACACCATTTTCAACTTTGGTTTCACCTGGAGACTCTTCATGGCCAGCAAAAAGTGAGCCAATCATTACCATTGTCGCTCCAAAACGAACAGATTTAGCAATATCACCATGGGTACGAATTCCACCATCGGCAATAATAGGTTTTCGGGCAGCTTTTGCACACCAACTTAATGCTGCTAATTGCCAACCGCCAGTTCCAAAACCAGTTTTAATTTTAGTAATACATACTTTACCGGGTCCAATGCCGACTTTTGTCGCGTCTGCACCAGCATTTTCTAGTTCCCGAACCGCTTCAGGAGTTCCAACATTACCAGCAATCAAAAATGCATCCGGCAATAATTTTTTAATATGCTTAATCATATTAATCACTGGATCAGAATGACCATGGGCAATATCAATTGTGATATAATCTGGTACTAAATTTTGATCGGCCAACGATTGCACGAAATCATATTCATTCGCTTTTACACCAACACTGATTGATGTAAACAAACATCTTTTTTGCATCTTTTTAATAAACGGAATCCGCTCTTCTTCGTAAAAACGATGCATTATGTAAAAGTAACCATTTTCTGCTAAAAATTCTGCGATTGATTCATCGACAATTGTTTGCATATTAGCGGGAACCACTGGCATTTTAAAGCTGAATTTACCTAATTTAACACTTGTGTCACATTCTGAACGAGAGTTCACGATACACTTGTTGGGAATTAGTTGGATATCTTCATAATCAAATACTTTCATAAAATCCTCCATTTGTTTACACAATAAAAAACATAGGACATTTCGCCCTATGTAATTTACAATAAAAATGAGAAAAAAGCAAGAATAATTTTTATTATTCTTGCTAAAACACGAACATTAAACCTTTTTAATGTTTTTCTCTTAAGTTTTTAGCTTGAAGACTGACTAGAAAAACGACATCTTCCATTTCAGCTTCATTCGTTACATCCATTTCGATCATCTTTGTTGATGGAGATATTTGTGCAAACTTTTCTTTAAACTCATCAGACATTACTTGAATCATTGGTGTTAAATAGCGAATCCCAAAATCAGGTAGTGGCGTTTTTACGGAAAAATAGTCGTCATGAATGATGATTGAGCACAATAAACCTTGATATTGTACGACTTCAATGTGCCATCCAAGCTTTTTTTGAAAAATTATTTTAATTTGTGGCTCATAGTGACGAGTGAGTTGTGCCAGCAAAATTTTTAAATACTGAGAGTTTGGTAAAAAATCCATGATTGCTTCCATATTGGGTTTTTCAGCTTCCAATTGAGACGATAGCCATTTATCATCCATCAAACTTCCTCTTTTCTTATCAATTGATATATACGTACAAGAATGAACAACATAAAATTTAAAATATTGAGATAACAATATTCATAAAAACTTATTTTTTCAATTCTAATCTCATTATTTTTTCATAATTTTATTTTAACATGATATACCGCGCATGTCATTGTTTTCCTCTTTATTATCTTCACTTATCTGTTTCTACTTATTATTATTAATGCTTTTATTCTTCACAACGGTCTTGATTTTACTAAAAAAAGAGCTTTATTGCAAGCTGCAATAAAGCTCTTTTTTATTTTATTCAATTATTTTTTTCTAGCAAATTTTTTATCTTACTAAAAACTAAGAAAATTAAAAACAAATAAATTGATTATTTATTACGACCTTTATCACCAATATCTTTTCTGAAAAAATAACCATCTGTATTTGTTTTTTCTAATGCTTTGTAAACTTTTTGCTGTGCATCAGAAATATTTTCACCATTTGCTTCCACAACTAAAACCCGGCCTCCATTTGCCTTTAGACCATCTGAATCAGAAACTCCCGCATAAAAAATGTTGACATTTTCATCACCAAAGGTTGGAACCGGCATACCTTTTTGATAATCTCCAGGATAGCCATCAGCTGCTAAAACAAAACCAACACTAGCAAAATCATACCAGTTTATTTTTGGTTCTTTTTCATGCAACAAATCGTCAATAACTTCGGCCAAATCACTAGCTAAACGCGGCAAAACAACCTGAGTCTCTGGATCACCGAAACGGGCATTAAATTCAATAACCTTTGGTCCATCTGAAGTTGCAATTAAGCCGGCATATAATATGCCAGAAAAAGGTGTACCATTTTGAACCATACCATTTACAGCAGGTCTGACAACATTTTCGACTGCTTCAGTAATAATTGATTCGGAAATTTGTGGTACGGGAGAATAGGCACCCATTCCACCAGTATTAGGCCCTTTGTTTCCTTCAAAAGCTGGCTTATGGTCTTGAGCAATAACCATTGGATAAACATCATTATTTCTAACAAAAGATAATAGCGAGAACTCTTCACCAGCTAGAAACTCCTCAATCACCACTTTAGCACCACTTTCACCAAAACGGTTTTGATTGAGCATTTCATCTAGTGCTGATAAAGCTTCTTGTTCATCCTGTGCCACTACTACCCCTTTGCCTGCAGCTAAACCGTCTGCTTTGATTACAATTGGCGTGCCTATTTTTTTTATATAGGCCTGCGCTTGATCAAAATCAGTAAATACTTCGTAGGCTGCAGTTGGAATTTGATTTTCTAGCATAATTTGTTTAGCAAACTCTTTTGAACCTTCGATCATTGCGGCTGCTTTATTAGGTCCAAATATTTTTAGATCAGCAGCTTGAAAATCGTCGACAATCCCATTCAACAATGGTACTTCAGGTCCGACAAATGTCCATTCGATTTGATTTTCTTTAGCAAATTCGATCAAAGCCGGATGATTATCTTCTTCAATAGCTAAAGTTTGAATGCCGTCATTTAGCATACCAGGATTTCCTTTTGCGCAAAATACCTCTGTCACCTTTGGACTAGCTAATATTTTTTTAGCAATGGCGTGTTCACGACCACCAGAGCCGATAATTAGAATTTTCATCAGGTCACCTCTTAATGTCTGAAGTGACGGCCACCAGTAAAGACCATCGCTACACCATATTTATTTGCCATCGCTATTGAATCTTTATCTCGAATACTACCACCAGGTTGGACAATCGCTTTAATGCCATGTTCAGCTGCATATTCTACTGAATCATCCATTGGGAAATAAGCGTCACTAGCTAAAACAGCGCCAATCATTTTATCAGCAGCTTGTTCTAAGGCAATTTTTACAGAACCCACACGATTCATTTGGCCGGCACCAATACCAACTGTTTGATGCTGGTTAGCAACGACGATCGCATTTGATTTCACATGTTTGACAGCTTTCCAAGCAAATTCTAACGCTTTTAATTCCTCTTTGGTTGGCTGGCGATCCGTGACGACTTCGTACCCTTCTGCTTTTTCAGTCAAGATATCTTGGTCTTGAAATAATAAACCACCTAGTACAGATACTATTTCTACTTGTTCAGAATTTGAATTACTAAAGTCTAGTGTTAATAATCGCAAATTCTTTTTCTTCGACAATAATTCAAATGCTTCAGCAGAAAAAGATGGTGCAATAATAATTTCTAGAAATAATTCATGCATCTTCTCAGCTGTTGCCAAATCAACTTCTCGGTTAGCAACAATAATACCGCCAAAAATGGAAACCGGATCGGCTTCGTATGCATAATTATAAGCTTCAAAAATTGTTTTTCCAGTTCCAATACCACAAGGATTCATATGTTTCAACGCCACAACAGTTGGTTCAGAAAATTCACGGGCAATCCGTAAAGCAGCATCAGCATCTTTAATATTATTGTACGATAATTCCTTACCGTGTAATTGTTTCCCGCTAGCAATTGAATAAGAAACAGGAATAGCATCTTGATAAAAAGCTGCTTTTTGATGACTATTTTCACCGTATCGTAAAGTTTGTTTTAAATCATAAGTTAAAGTTAATTTTTCTGGTTCAGCAACTTTAACTGCTGCTGTTAAATATTCAGCAATCAGGGCGTCATAAGCAGCCGTGTGACGAAAAACTTTTGCCGCTAAATTTTTTCGCGTAGCTAAACTAGTTTCGTTGTTTTCAGCAAATTCTTGTAAAACTGTTTCATAATCTAGCGGATCTACCACTACAGTAACAGCCGCGAAATTTTTCGCCGCTGAACGAAGCATACTTGGACCACCGATATCGATATTTTCAATCGCATCCGCTTCCGTAACCTCTTTTTTCAAGATAGTTTCTTTAAAGGGATATAAATTCACGCAAACCAAATCTATTGGTTGAATGTCATGAGCGTCCATTGCTTCCATATGGCTAATTAAGTCTCTTCGTCCTAACAAACCACCATGGATTTTCGGGTGCAGTGTTTTCACTCTTCCATCCATCATTTCTGGAAAACCAGTGACTTCATCAATACTGATTGTTTTTACACCGGCCTCATCTAAAACTTTTTTAGTTCCACCAGTAGAAATAATTTCAAATCCGTTTTCAATTAATTTATCAGAAAACGAAACAATTCCATTTTTATCAGATACACTAATCAGCGCACGTTTCATGACCTAACTCCTTTATGATTTTCGCAATGACTGCGGGATAAAGTCCATGCTCAACTGCATGAATTTTTTCTTCTAAAATTTCTAAAGTATCATTTTTATCAATAATCACTTTTTCTTGCGCAATAACTGGTCCAGTATCCACACCACTATCTACATAGTGAACAGTGACACCTGTTTCAGCTACTCCAGCTTCAAAAGCATCTTTAATACCGTGTAATCCCGGGAAACTAGGCAATAATGCCGGATGAATATTAATAATTCTTTTCGGGAATGCTTGCAAAAGTTTTTCACCGACAATTCGCATATAACCTGCCAAAATAACTAAATCAATCTGATTTTTCTTCAGTAAATTCAATAATGCATATTCATAAGCAGCTTTATTTTCAAACTCTTTCAATTCAAAGCTTTCACTGGGAATTTGAAATTTTTCCGCTCTCTTTAAGACATACGCATCCTGGTGATCAGAAAAAAGTAAATCAATTTTTGCAGGAATCTCTCCATTTCGAACAGCATTAGCTAAAGCTTCAAAATTAGAACCATTCCCAGAAGCTAAGACAGCAATTTTCATTTATTTTGCTCCCTTAAATGAAATCGACTCATTAACTTTGTCAGTTACTTTTCCAATAATATAAGAAGCTTCATCATTTTTTTGCAACAGCTCTTGAACCGCTGCAACTTTTTCTGGTGCAACCGCTAATACCATACCAATACCCATATTGAAAATTTCGTACATTTCCATGGTAGGAATTTGACCATATTTCTCCATAGTTGAAAAAATTGGTAAGATTGGCCAGGTTCCTAATTCAATCTCACAAGCAAGTTGATCAGGTAGCATTCTTGGTAAGTTTTCAACAAATCCGCCACCAGTTATGTGAGCTACACCATGGAGTAATTCATCTTTAACCAAAGGTAAAATTGCCTTGGCATAAATCCGAGTTGGTTTTAATAATTCATCAGCTAACGATGCCCAATCAAGTTCTGGCAATTTATCCGAAATCGTAAAATCATTATCTTCAAAGAAAATTTTACGAACCAAAGAATAGCCATTGGAATGAATTCCTGATGAAGGCAACCCAATCAAAACATCGCTAGCTTGAATTTTTTCCCCAGTTACAATTTTACTTTTTTCGGCAATCCCCACAGCAAAGCCAGCTAAATCATAATCCTTATCACCGTACATACCTGGCATTTCAGCTGTTTCGCCACCAATTAAAGCTGCCCCAGCTTGCACACAACCATCAACTACACCGGCAACAACTTGTTCTAAACGTTCTGGAACATTTTTTCCAGTAGCAATATAATCTAAAAAATATAATGGTTCAGCGCCCTGCGCAATAATGTCGTTGACACACATTGCTACACAGTCAATCCCTATTGTATCGTGACGATCTGCCTGAATAGCGACCATCAATTTTGTTCCCACACCATCAGTACCAGAAATCAAGACGGGTTCTTTGACGTTTAATTGACTTAAATCAAAATTGCCGCCAAAGCCACCAATTGCGCCCATCACGCCTAATCTTTCAGTTTTCTTGACATGTTTTTTAATTCTTTCTACCACTTCATAACCCGCTTCTACATCGACACCAGCTTTTTGATATGCGTTAGCCATTATTTCTCTCCTTTAGAAAAATGAAATTTTTTCACGTAATGATTCTTGATATTTTTCTTCATAATCGTACAATGGCGTAGGATAATCCCCATTAAAATAAGCCATACATAAACCAGAATAAGGTGCATCAAACTTCAAGCCAATCGCGTCAATTAATCCTTCTTCACTTAAAAAGGCCAAAGAATCAGCACCGATTTCTGAACGAATTTCTTCAATTGAATGATTTGCTGCGATTAATTCTTTTCTTGTTTGAATATCTATTCCATAAAAACAAGGGTAGCGTAGAGGTGGTGAAGCAATTCGTACATGAACTTCTTTTGCACCGGCTTCTTTTAATAATTCCACTATCCGACGACTGGTTGTCCCACGCACAATCGAATCATCTACCATGATGACTTTTTTGCCTTCAACAACACCTCGAACTGCTGACAACTTCATCCGAACACCTTGTTCTCTTAATTCTTGGGTAGGCTGGATAAAAGTTCTTGCGATGTACTGATTTTTTACTAAACCCATTTCATAAGGAATGCCAGTTGCTTCTGCATAACCACTAGCAGCTGATAATGATGAATTTGGCACACCGACTACCATATCCGCTTCAATCGGTGCTTCAGATGATAAAATTCGACCCATATTTTTTCTAGCACTATGAACGTTTACCCCTGCAATATTTGAATCAGGTCTAGCAAAATAAATGTATTCCATTGAGCAAATTGCATGTTGTGTCTCATCAGTAAATTTTTCAACTGTCAAACCTTGGTCGTTAATAGTAATTACTTCACCAGGATTTACGTCTTGTAAAAACTCGGCACCAACTACTTCTAAGGCACAAGTTTCTGAAGCAACCACATATGCACCATTCACCATTTGTCCGATTGATAATGGTCTGAAGCCATTGGCATCTAAAGCGGCTACCATAGAATCTTCCGTCATCATTAAATAAGCAAAACCACCTTTAACAGTGTTCAAGGCTTCTTTTAATTGACTAGAAAAATCTGGTTTGGCGCTTTTACGGATTAAGTGCATTAAGATTTCTGTATCTGAATTAGAGTGAAAAATTGCGCCTTCTTCCTCTAAATCTTTTCTTAAAGTTTTAGCATTAGTTAAATTACCATTATGCGCTAGTGCAAAATCGCCATCATAAAACTTAAACAAAAACGGTTGAATGTTATCCACACTACCATTTCCGGCAGTCGCGTATCGCACATGACCAATGGCTGCTTGTCCAGTTAATTGATCTAACTGTCGTTCATCTTTAAAAACTTCAGACAATAAACCTAAATCACGGTATCCTTTTAATTTACCTTCATCATTTGATACAATACCGGCGCCTTCTTGTCCTCGATGCTGTAAACTATGGAGACCAAAATAAGTGACGCGTGTAGCATCTGGATGACCCCAGATGCCGAACACACCACATTCTTCATTTAAACTTCTTACTTCATAAGACATGGAATAGCTTCCTCCCAAAGTTCTTTGGCTGTCTTGACTGCAACATTAATTTTTCCATCATTCGCTTCAATTGTTAATTGACCATCGGCAGTTACTTCACCAATAAATTGCGCTTTTTTAACACTACTTTCAAAAGCTGCTTGATTTTCTTTTTTCACAGAAAGGATAAAACGAGATTGTGTTTCACTGAATAATTCTGCTGCTTTCAAATCAACCTTCACTGAAATCCCTAATTCATTCGCGAAAGTAGCTTCAGCTAAAGCCGTTGCTAGACCGCCTTCAGACAAATCATGAGCACTAGATACTAAACCAGCTTTAATTGCTGATAAAACCAACTCTTGGTTTTCTTTTTCAGTAGCTAAATCAAAATTCATTAGTTTCCCTTCAATTAAACCCTTTTGCATTTTTTGAATTTCAGAACCATTAAAATCGGCTTTGGTTTCACCAATCACATAGACTAAATCACCAACATTTTTAAATTGTTGAGTTGTTACATGGTTTAAGTCTTCGATTAAGCCAACCATACCAATCATTGGAGTTGGATAAATCGCTTTTCCGTCTGTTTCATTATATAAAGAGACATTCCCAGAAATGACTGGTGTGTTTAAAACGGTACAAGCTTCAGAAATACCATCAGCAGATGTCCATAATTCCCAGAATCCTTCAGGTTTTTCAGGAGAACCATAATTTAAGCAGTCAGTAATCGCTAAAGGCTGTCCACCAGATGCAACAATATTTCGCGCAGCTTCTGCAACTGCAATTTGTCCGCCAACCTCAGGATTTAGATATAAATAACGGGCGTTGCAATCTGTTGTCATTGCCAATGCTTTATTCGTGCCACGTACTCTAAGAACAGCGGCATCACTACCCGGGCCTACCACTGTATTAGTCCGAACTCTAGAATCGTAAGTTTCAAAAATTGTTTTTTTAGAAGCAATAGTCGGTTGTTTTAACAAATCTAAAAGGGTTGCTGTTGCATCTTGGATTGTTGGTACAAAATCAGCCATTTCCGCAAATTCTTTAATACGAGCAGGTTCTTTCTTTTCATTCTGATAAACCGGCGCATCTTCTGCTAAAGCATCCACAGGCAAATTCGCAACTTCTACATCATGATGATATAAACGATATAAACCATCGTCAGTTACTTCACCAATTGTTACAGCATCTAAATCATATTTTTTAAATAATTCGACCACTTGATCTTCTGCCCCTAATTCAACACAGATTAACATCCGTTCTTGAGATTCTGACAACATCATTTCATAAGGGGACATTCCTGTTTCCCGTTGAGGTACATCATCTAAATAAAGTTTCAAACCAGATCCAGCTTTTGAAGCCATTTCTGCACTAGAAGATACTAAACCAGCTGCACCCATATCTTGAATGCCAACTAAAATTTCAGAATGGTCTAAAATCAATTCCAGACAAGCTTCCAATAATAATTTTTCCATGAATGGATCACCAACTTGCACAGCCGAACGTTGTTGTTCTTCCCCTTCAACAAATTCTTCTGAAGCAAAAGTAGCGCCATGAATACCATCACGACCAGTTTTAGCCCCTACATACATGATTTTATTGCCGACACCTTTGGCCTGCCCTTTTTGAATATCTTTATGATCAATTAAACCAACACACATTGCATTAACTAATGGATTTCCTTCATAGCTCGCATCAAAAGCTACTTCGCCTCCGACTGTTGGAATTCCAATACAGTTACCATAACCAGAAATTCCAGCGACAACTTCTTCTAATAAATATTTTGTTCGGGAATTATCTAATTCACCAAAACGTAAAGAATCTAAGATAGCAATCGGTCTTGCACCCATACTAAAAATATCACGAATAATTCCGCCAACACCGGTTGCAGCCCCTTCATAAGGTTCAACAGCTGAAGGATGGTTATGACTTTCTGCTTTAAATACAACTGCTTGATTATCACCAATGTCAACAATCCCGGCACCTTCACCAGGCCCTTGTAATACTTGCTTACCAGTTGTTGGAAATTTTCTTAAAACCGGTTTTGAATTTTTATATGAACAATGCTCACTCCACATGACTGAAAAAAGTCCTGTCTCAGTATAATTAGGCATCCGACCTAAAATATCCTCTGAAATCATTCGATATTCTTCGTCAGTTAGCCCCCATTCAGCGTAGATTCTTTGCTCTTTAATCTCTTGAGCTGTCGGTTCTGTTTTAATCATTATTTAGCCGCTACCTTTCCGAAGTTATTAATCATTGATGCGAAAAATTTCAAGCCATCGTCTGACCCTAATAATTTCTCTACCGCTCTTTCAGGGTGAGGCATCATTCCTAAAACGTTGCCTTGTTCATTGACGATACCAGCAATTTTCTCAACACTACCGTTAATATTATCTTCTGCATAAGAAAAGACAATTTGATTGTTGGCTTTTAATTGATCCAATGTCGCTTCATCGCAGTAATAGTTTCCTTCACCATGGGCAACGGGGATTTGAATAATTTCGCCTTCCGCATATTCGGTCGTAAAGTTTGTTTGATTATTTTCAACTTTTAAAGGTGTAATTTTACTGATGAATTTTAAGCTGTCATTTCTTCTTAAAGCCCCCGGTAAAAGACCTGCCTCAGTTAAAATTTGAAAGCCATTGCAAGTACCAAAGACTGGCTTGCCTTCTTCGGCCATACGGACAACTTCTGCCATAATATTTGCAAAACGAGCAATTGCACCACAGCGCAGATAATCGCCATAAGAAAATCCGCCTGGCAATAAGACGCCATCAAAACCAGCCAAACTATCTGCATCAAAGCGAACATATTCACAATCAACATCCATAATTTCTTTGATTGCCCAATACATATCCATATCACAATTTGAACCTGGAAAAACGATGACTGCAAATTTCATTTAAACTTCCTCCATCGTACTAATTTCATAGCGGTAAGTTTCCATATTAACGTTAGCTAATAATTTGTCACAGATTTCTTCAATCATTTCTTCGATGGGACGATTACTTTTAGCTACTTTGATTTCAAAATATTTACCAATTCGAACATCTTCAATCGTGTCATAGCCTAAACGATGAACGGCACCTTTGACTGCTTCACCTTGAGGGTCCAATACTGAATCTTTGTAAGTTACGTATACTTTTACGAAATACATTTTTTTTTCTCCTTTTAATCGATTTAAGACTTCTTGATAAACAGGGATTAAATCCCCTAAATCTCTACGGTAAATATCTTTATCTAAATGTTCATTTGTGACCTTATCCCATAAACGGCAAGTGTCAGGTGATATTTCATCAGCCAATAAAATGGTGCCTTCTTTTGTACGACCAAACTCTAATTTAAAATCTACTAGGATAATGCCAATTTCATCAAACAGTTCACTTAACGCTTCATCAACTGCTAAAGCCATTGTTTTTAACGTTGTGATTTCTTCATCAGTAGCAATATCTAAGACCTTAATATGGTCTTCAATAATCATTGGATCATCTAATTCGTCATTTTTAAAATAAAATTCAACAATCGGAAATTTCACCGGTGTACCTTCAGGAATTGCTAAACGCTTTGAAAAGCTTCCGGCAGCGATATTCCGAACGACAACTTCCAACGGGATAATATCAACTGCTTGGATAATTTGTTCTGTTTCTGAAATTTGTTCCACGAAATGACTACGAATTCCTTTTTCATCTAAGCGTTGAAAAAGTAAACTAGTGATTTGATTATTAAGCTCACCTTTGCCTTTAATTTGGTCTTTTTTAGCGCCGTTTAAAGCCGTTGCTTGATTCAAATACTCAACCCAAATCAAATCTGGTTGGTCTGTTTGAAATAGTTCTTTTGCTTTGCCTTGATAAAGTAATTGGCCTTTTTCCACTTGCGTTACCCCTTCTTAATTGTGAATGATTTATTGTTATCGAACAATTATCATTCGTATTTTATTCAATTATAGTGTAACAACTCACAAAATCCGGGTCAATTATTTATCGGATATTTATATTTTTTTATTCCTTAATGTTCGTTTTTTGCTAAATTTTGTATTTCAGGTCAAAAAAGATAGCGTTTACATATTAAAAATTAGGTGCTATAGTTTATTTGACAATAATATCGGAGGAATGAACATGTTACAGACAGGATTAATTGCTCAAGAATTTCTACATCATATGAATGAAGCAGATAAACACCAGTTGTTTAACTATTTACTTGGCTTGAATGTCACCCATAAAGAAAATGTAAATACCTCTTTTTATACATATAAAAATCTGAAAAAATGGTTGAAGCCTAAGCAACAGCCTATTCAGACTTTTTCATTTATAAACGATCATAATGATGAATTGATTATTAGCCAACTTAAATATCAAAAACTATTTAAACAAGGTTATCAAATAAAAGTATTCTATAATTTAAACGAATATGACTATCATTTAGTAGATGATCTCTTGGTTGAGTTAAAAGGAGAATTATTATCATATGCCTAAAAAAAGAGTTTTCCAAAGCGGAAAACTCTCTTTTTTAATCATCTTCTTGTTTGATTGCTTGAATCAGATCATTTTCTTTATTTACATCAATATCAGGTTCTTCTTGATATTGATCAATCGACACAGCCAGATCACTCATTGATAATTGCTCGTCCAACTGACCAGCTGCCATTCGACTAAAGTATGATTTGGTTTCTCGAATAACTACTGGGCTCAATAAAATCAACGCAACAATATTTGGAAAGGCCATTAATCCGTTAAATATATCTGCGATTGTCCAAACCATTGTGACAGTCAAATAAGGACCAATAAATACTGCTAAAATATATAATACTCGAAAAGCTGACGAAAACTTTGTATTTCCACCAGTTAAATAACTAAGACATCTTTCAGAGTAATAATTCCAGCCTAAGATAGTTGTAAAAGCAAAGAATGTCAGACAAAGCATTAATAAAAAAGAAGCTAGTGTTTGAGAAATTGGTAATGCCTGTGTAAATGCAAAAATTGTAACAGCTGATCCTTCCAGCCCTTGATCCCAAGCACCCGTTAAAATAATTGCCATCCCAGTCATATTACAAACCACTAATGTATCGATAAATGTTCCAGTCATTGAAACTAAACCTTGTCTTACAGGTTCTTTTGATTGCGCTGCAGCAGCAGCGATCGGTGCGCTACCTAAGCCAGACTCATTTGAAAAAATACCTCGTGCAATTCCTCGCTGCATTGCGATCATCATCGCACCCAGCGCACCACCTGATACTGCTCTTAAACCAAAGGCACTTTGGATAATTTCAACAATCACTGCTGGTAACCGTCCAATATTAAAAATAATCATAAATAAACACAAACCGACATATAAAACAATCATTGCCGGTACAACAATTTCAGAAACTTTGGCAATTCGAGTGACCCCACCAACTAAAACAATCGATACCAAAACGGTCACAATAGCACCGGAAATAACGACAGCCAAAGAATAATCATTGCCAAATAAACTAATTGTATGAGCATTATTCGGATCAAAAAATACTTGTGCAGAAGAAGTAATACCATTAATTTGTGTAATTGTTCCAATCCCAATAATACCAGCAATTGCTCCGAAGAAAGCAAACATTTTCGCTAGCCAACGCCATTTCATTCCTAAACCTTTTTCGATATAATAAAACGGACCGCCCAACGCCTTACCTTGATCATCAAAAGTTCGATATTTAACTGCCAGTAATCCTTCAGCATATTTTGTTGCCATTCCCAATAAACCAGCGATTTCTAGCCAAAATAAAGCACCTGGACCGCCTGACACAATCGCCGTAGCTACCCCAACTATATTTCCCGTACCGATTGTTGCAGAAAGAGCTGTTGTTAATGCTTGGAAACTCGTTACGTCTCCTTCACCACCATCTTCGTTTTTTACCATATATTTTAAAGCTAGTGGTAATTTTCGAATTTGAATCCCTCGTGAACCAATAGTTAAAATAATCCCAACACCTAATATTAGTAAAATCATCGGTGCTCCCCAAATTAAAGAATTGATTCTTGTTAAAAATGCATCCATAAAACCATCCTATCTTTCATTTTTTAAGTACTTACTGACCTAAACCTCCTTTTCCGATTTGAAAACGCTTTCAAAAAGATTTATCGAAAGTAACCAAGATTTCTCTTAGTTACTTATAATCAGTTTACTCAATACCAACTCTTTTAAATATTCCATCGACATTTCTTAAATGATAATTATAATCGAAGGCATCATCTAAATCAATAGCTGATAAAACATTCGTTATATTTTCATCTTCCTCTAATAATGGACGGAAGGCAACTTGGTTATCCCAAGCATACGCAGTTTTCGGTTGCACCAAATCGTAGGCTGCTTCTCGTGACATCCCATGATCAATTAGCTTTAACATTACTCTTTGACTATAAATTAAACCAAAAGTTGCTTCCATATTACGTTTCATATTTTCTGGGAAGACAGTTAAATTTTTTACTATTTTGCTAAAACGATTTAACATATAATCAACTAAAATTGTTGTATCTGGTGTGATGATTCTTTCAGCAGAAGAGTGAGAAATGTCTCTTTCATGCCATAAAGCAACATCTTCAAAAGCTGTAATTAAATGGCCGCGAACCACTCGTGCCAATCCAGTCATATTTTCTGAACCAATTGGATTACGTTTATGAGGCATTGCTGAAGAACCCTTTTGACCTTTGGCAAAAAATTCTTCAACTTCACGGGTCTCAGATTTTTGTAAACCACGGATTTCAGTGGCAAATCTTTCAATTGAAGTAGCAATTAATGCCAAGCTTGAAAAGTATTCAGCATGTAAATCTCTTGGTAAAACTTGCGTAGAAATTTCTTGCGGACGAATTCCTAGATGTTCGCAAACATATTTTTCAACAAATGGTGGAATGTTAGCAAAAGTTCCTACTGCTCCAGAAATTTTGCCAGCTTCAACTCCTTTTGCTGCATGATCAAAACGTTCGATATTTCGCTTCATTTCAGAATACCACGTAGCCAATTTTAACCCAAAAGAAGTAGGTTCCGCATGAACACCGTGAGTACGTCCCATCATCACAACATTTTTGTTGGCTTTAGCTTTTTCTCCAATAATATCCAAAAATTCTGCTAGATCTTTACGAATTAAATCATTGGCTTGTTTATATAGATAACCATATGCTGTATCCACAACATCAGTACTTGTTAAACCATAATGTACCCATTTTCGTTCTTCACCTAATGTCTCAGAGACTGCTCTTGTAAAAGCAACGACATCATGCCTAGTAGATTCTTCAATCTCTAAAATACGATCAATATCAAAATCAGCATTGGCACGGATTTTTTCAACATCTGCTTTAGGAATCTCACCTAATTCTGCCCAAGCCTCGTCAGCTAAAATTTCAACTTCCAACCAAGCACGGTAACGATTTTCGTCACTCCAAATGTCGCCCATTTCTTTGCGTGTATAACGTGGTATCATGTTTTGCTCCTTTTTAGTCCCAAATTTTTGTATTTTTTACTTCTTCTAAAGTTTGATCAACATCTTCAGTTAAAATGGTAATATGGCCCATTTTACGTCCTTTTTTAGCAGGTGATTTGCCATAATAATGGAACTGCCAATCGGGTTTTTCACCAATTAATTGATAAGTATGCAATAAACGTTCACCCAAAATATTTACCATCACAGCTGGTGATAATAATTTGGGTTGACTTAACGGCCAACCGCAAACGCCACGAACATGTGCATCGAATTGGCTGATTGAACAAGCTTCAATCGTATAATGTCCTGAATTATGCGGTCGTGGAGCTAGTTCATTTACATAAAGTGTTCCCGCCTCAGTAAGAAATAATTCGATGCATAAAGTACCTACCAGACTGACACTTTTAGCAATAACTTTAGCAATACGACTAATTTCATCTGCTACATCTTGTTCAATTCTTGCAGGTGCAATCGTTTCATGTAAAATATTATTGCAATGAATATTTTCTACTACCGGAAAAGTCACATACTCCCCTTGAAGATTGCCACTTACAATAACCGATAACTCTTTTTCAAAGGGAATCCATGATTCTAAGACACATGTTCCTTGACGTAATAAATTCATAGAAGGCGCTAAATCAGCTGAACTTTTTAAAACATATTGCCCATGGCCATCGTATCCACCTCGCGTCGTTTTCAAGACACAAGGAAAACCAATCCCATCAATCGCTTCTTGAATATCCGTTGGAGAAATGATAGTGGCATAAGGCGCTATCACAATATTATTATTCTCCAAAAAATTTTTTTCCATCAGACGATCTTGAGTGATCGCCAACAAATCCGTCCCTTGCGGAACATTGGCTTTTTGAACGATTTGATTCAGTGTTGCCACGTCAACATTTTCAAACTCATAAGTAATCACATCACTGCGGCGAGCTAATTCTTCTAAAGCTAATTGATCATTGTAGTTCGCCATAATATGCCAATCTGAAACTTGAGCTGCTGGACAATCTTCAACAGGGTCGACGATTCCAGTTCGAAAGCCCATTTCTTTAGCACTAATTGCCATCATTCTACCTAATTGACCGCCGCCGACAATTCCAATTGTTGCGCCCGGTTGCAATGCTTTAACCAAGTTGTTCACTACTTTCTATTACAGTTTCTTTCATTTGTACTCTTTTATCTGCCAATCTTTCAGCAATTTTTTCATCTTCAATTGATAGAATCTGACCTGCTAACAATCCTGCGTTGGTTGCACCGGCTTTTCCAATTGCTGTTGTTGCAACTGGTACGCCACCTGGCATCTGAACAATTGATAATAAGGAGTCTAAACCATTTAGTGTTTTTGATTGTACTGGTACACCTATCACTGGTAAAGTTGTTTTAGCTGCCACCATTCCAGGTAAATGTGCTGCACCCCCAGCACCAGCAATAATTACTTTGATTCCTCGATTTCTTGCATTCTTGGCAAATTCGAACATCAAATCCGGTGTTCGATGAGCAGAAACAACTTTCTTCTCATAATTAATTTCTAATTCATCTAAACTCTCACAAGCGTACTTCATTGTTTCCCAATCAGAAGTACTACCCATAATTACAGCCACTGTTGCTACCATATTGTGCCCCTTTCTATGTCGTCTTTATTTTAGCAAGTGAGATTAAGCAAGTCAAAAAGAAACTGAATGATGTTTCAAATAATTAGTAAAACGTTCGGAAAAAAAGATCACCTTTGTTTTTTTTACAAAGAATGACCCTTTTATAAACTTATATTTTACGCATCAGCCTTAGCAAATTCGATCTCACCATTTTTCAATGAAGCAATCCGAGCTAGAGAAACTACCGGAATATCCATATCTTCCAAAAGCTTTCGACCATCTTGGAAAGATTTTTCGATAATGATACCAACACCTTCGACATGTGCTCCTGCCTGACGACACAATTCAATTAATCCTTTGGCTGCTTGTCCATTCGCCAAGAAGTCATCCACAATAAGGACATTATCCTCAGCAGATAAAAACTTACGTGAGATAGAAATAGTACTAGTCACTTGTTTCGTAAATGAATAAACTGATGACGTCAACAATTCTTCGTTCATAGTTAAGCTTTTTGATTTACGAGCGAAAATCATTGGTACGCCCAAAGTTTGAGCAGCAAAAATTGCTGGAGCAATACCAGAAGTTTCTAAAGTAACAACTTTAGTAATTTTTTTATCAGCAAATACTTCTGCCAATCGATCTCCCATTAAATTCATTAAAACAGGATCGACTTGGTGCGTCACAAATTCGTCAACTTTTAAGACATTCTCACCTAAAACACGGCCTCTTGCTGCAATTCGTTCTTCTAATTCCTGCATAAAATCTTCCCTTCTTTTCATGTGCTATCTCTATTAAAACAAAAAATCAGAAATATCTAAAGTGATTTTTGTCGTCAATTGAATTTTTAATCAAAATAACCAGTTAATCACAAAAAAAGTCCAAGAAAAAACTCTCGAACTTTTTATGTCTTATAAATATTTTTCTGTTTTTAATAGCTCTCCTGCAACTGCTTCATTTTTTTCATTTACAAGTAAAACCGGACCAGTACAACCCATGCCACTTTCAGCGTAAATATTTCTTTTCCATAAAGCTTGGACAGCTTCTTCTAATTCCATCACGTCGATGCCGCCAATTTCCGCTGTTACAATTTCTTTTTCGGGGGCAATAACTTTCTCACTTGTTTCAGTCTTAACTTGTAAACTTTCACGAATTGCATTTAATTGAGCACTTAAAGCCTTGTCATATTCTTCCTTACTTACATCAGCAATTTTTCCTTTTGCTAATTCATAAGCATAGGTTAATGCATTTGCAATTACTGGCGCGCCACTTGCCCGTGAGATGATACAGATGTTGTCGCGATAATTTAATCCTACACCAGGACCATAACCAAAACCAGCTACTTCATATTGGCCGCCGCTATTATAAGCAGAAAATAGTTTCATTAAAACATTACCTGTCAAACTATCACAAACAACAACATCACAAGTTCCCGTTAATAAATCGTTCCCTCGCAAAACGATACCGCCATCCGCTCTAGCACTTTCGCCGAAGTTTAGTTCATAACCGTTTTCTTTTAATGAAACCAAAGCCCGTTCAACTGTCTTTGCACCATCGACATTCAAAATACCCACGGTTGGATCTTTATGTCCTAATGTTTTTGCAACTGCTACACCATTGATGGCATTTAGCAACATTGCTTCATTTCTTTGCGTACTTGCCGTTCCTGTGGTAGTAGCGATAATCATTTCACGACCAAAAGCTGGCGTAATTACTCGACCAACAGTTGCTACTCCGATTGGAAAATTATAATGTAAAGTTACACAACCATCAATTTTTCCATCATGCAATAATTCTTCCATCATTTCGTAAGCATCTTTTTGACAATCGGTGGTAGATACATGCTCAAAATCTCTGGCCCATTCTACATCACTACCGATTAATACAACATCAAACAAATTATTCTGTTTGATTGTCTCAGCTGCCTGACGCATGACATCAAGACCTAATTCGCTACCGTCAATCGTTAAACCAATTTTTATTCTTGGTTCAATATGACCTGTTTCTAACGCATCCGCAAGTTGATTAAAAACTTTTGAAACTGCTTGATTTATTTGATTAGACATGAAATCACCCCTAATCTTCCGACAAACTGGCGGCAAATTTTTTCAACGCTTTTGCAACTTCTTGTTTCACTAATGCTTCTACATCGCCTCTAGGTTCGTCGACTTTACCATCATTTCGTTCGATCATAATGGATACACCATCAAATAAATTAGTCATTCTTCCTAAGAAAAGCGATCCTTTACCGACAATCATCGCACGATTTTTATCACCAGAAGTTAAATCCTTAGTAGCAAAACCTAAATATGGTACGCCACTTGGAATATGTCCCTGTGTTGGTGCCCAACCTACTAAAGCTTTCTCGTTTACAAATTTCATTAAATCAGGTTTAGCAATATCTCCCCGCAACACACCGATTGCACCAATCATTTTTAGATTTGATAGTGGTACATCTCCTGCTCCGGCTGGTTTAGTAATATCTGGATTTTGCATTTCAACGGAATAAACGTCTACATCTTCAATTGATAAATTGGCTTTTGTTAAAGCATCACCAATCAAAGCCGTTGTTACTGCTTGTGGACTAGAACCACTAGAGACTTTGTGCATCCCTGTTAAATCATGACGAATTACTGGATGTTTACCATCATTTTCAGAAATTACCGCCGCGAATCCACCTAAAACATCTTCCAATATAGGAAATCCTTTACCCACGTGAGATTTTCCATTCATTCCAAGTTTTGCTGAGGCACCACCGGCTACAACAACTACATTTTTATGCGTTCCAGCCGCAACTAATGAAGCAGCATTGATTAGAGCGTGAGTTGGTCCTGCACAGAAACTTCTGATATCACTACCTGTTGCATTCACACAGCCACACAATTCAGCAATTGATTTGGCAAAGTTACCTCCGCCGCGTTGATTCATATCACCACAGGCTTCTTCACTGCATTCAATCACATAGTCAATTTTTGCTGGATCAATTTTTTGGTCAGCAAATAAATGTCGTAACGCTAGAATTCCGCTGGCTTTAACAACTAAATTTTCCAACATAACATGAGCATTCAAATTTACATCAATTTGATGGGCTCTTGATACACAACCAACTAATTGGCGATTATAATACAAACCTTCCGCAGCATTTTCAGCAATTTCTTCTTCCAACCAAGCCAAAGGTTTTTCATGTTTAATTTTTTCAACGTCATCTTTAAATAATGGATGATTGCTCAAAGCTGTTCGGACTTCTTCAGCAAAGTTTTCTTCTAAATGAACAAGTTCAAATACGTCAGCAATTTGTAACAAACCATAAAAATCAAGCTCAGGCATAATTTCACCAAATTCACCAAACCGTTTTCCTTTTGGTGGATTTTCTTGATTCACCCAGGGTTGAGGAATTTCTTTTAGTTGGTCATAATCCATGTTTCCAATAAAAGTTTGATTGGGTGCATAATCTACTATTTGATCATAGGTTCTTATATTGTCATACAATGATTTTAAATAATCACTGTCAGGTGTAGTAATTTTTTCAGTCATTACTGTGGTACCGTTATGTTCGATCATGTCAGGCGTGTGTACTAAGACGTAACTTGCGCCTTGTAAAGTTGAGTATTTCATCGATTAACTTCCTTCCGCCTAAATATATTTTTGAATCATAGCCTCCACATTTTCACGGGTAACATCATCTTTAGCTACTTCATCAACTTTTTCACCGTTTTTATAGATGGAAACAACTGGTAAACCTAAAACTTTATGTTGAATGCAGAATCGACGGACTTTCTTTTGCGATGTATTAAACTTAGTAAAAGGAATTTTTTCACCGTATTCATTTGCTAAATCTTCAATCGCTGGCATCATAGCTAAGCAGTTTTCACAGCTTTCGCCCCACCAGTCGACTAAAACCAAATCTTTATTTGTTACTTCATTCTCAAAATTATCAACAGTTAATTCAATCATTTTAAACAACCTCCATGCTTTTGATTTTTTCGATATATTTTTGTGCGGAGAATGCTGCGGTTGCTCCATCTCCAGCTGCAGTAATTACTTGTCTTAATACTTTAGGTCTGACATCACCACAGGCAAATACGCCTGGTACATCTGTCTTCATTGCGTCATCAGTGACAACATAGCCATATTCATTCAAGTTCAATACGCCTTGATAAATATCTGAGTTTGGTACATTACCAATAAAGATAAATATACCAAATGTTCCATCTTCTTCATCTGCTTCGAAACGAGTTAATTCACCAGTTTCAGTATTTTTAATCGTCATGGCTTCAACAATGCCATCTCCTTCAATACTATCAACGACTGAATTAAAAATATAAGAAATCTTATCATTTGATTTAGCCTGCTCGATTGCTATTGCATCTGCTGTTAAAAATGCTAAGTTTTGAATTAATGTAACTTTACGCGCAAAAGTTGTAATAAACATAGCTTCTTCAACGGCAGAGTTTCCACCACCAATAACAAAAACTTCGAGATCTTCAAAGAAAGCGCCATCACATGTAGCACAATAAGAGACACCTTTACCACTTAGTTCTCGTTCACCTGGACAACCAATTCCTCTTGGGTGCGCTCCATTTGCACAAATAACTGCATATGCTTCAAGGATCGTTCCATCTTGACAGGTAATTTTTTTTACTGTATCAGAAAGATCCAGATCAACTACTTTTTTACCGATTTCAATCTCTGCACCAAATTCTTTAGCTTGTTCAGTCATTCTTTGAATTAACTCTGGTCCACTGGTTTCTCCATCATTTTGTTTAATTGAACCAGGGAAATTGGCTATTTCATGAGTAGACACAATTTGTCCGCCTAATTTTGTTTGTTCTAAGATTAAAACTTTTAGTCGTGCTCTAGCATTATAGATTGCTGCTGTTAAACCTGCTGGGCCACCACCAATAATAATCACATCATACATTTACAGTCTTCCTTTCTCATTTAAAAGTGGCTAGCACAAAGATTGCGCTAGCCACTTCATAAGCGCATTCTATCGCTTCAAATTATTCAAAAACAGTTTGTGCATCTACAGGTGTTGTTAAAGCATTGAAAGCTTTATCAACTAATTGTTTTCTTAATTTATACTCTTCCTCTGGTGCCAAGCTTGGGTTTCCTAGCGGATGAGGAATCGCAACAGTTGGAACAATTCGGTTTGCTCCTACTGTTAATGAGATTGGTACGACTGTACACATGTGAACTACAGGGATACCAGTTTTTTCAATTTCTTTAACCATCGTTGCACCGCAACGAGTACAGGTTCCTCAGGTGGAAGTTAAGATAACTGCTTCGACACCATCTGCTAATAATTTTTTAGCAATTTCTGCTGCATATTTTTTAGCATTAGCAACGGCAGTTCCATTTCCCACAGTTGTATAGAAATAAGGATGAAGACTACCGATTTTTCCGTCTTTTTCCGCTTGGCGAACAACATCAAGTGGTAACACTCGATTAGGATCTTCATTCGCATAAATTGGATCATAGCCACCATGTGCTGTCTCATAGTTTTCTGAAGTCAAACGATCCACACCAGAAATATCATAGGTACCAAATTTTGAAGCTGAGCTAGATTCAATATGGTCAGGATTTCCTTTTGGAACAATCCCACCAGAAGTCACTAAACCAATTCGTGTTTTAGATAAATCTTTGATTGCTTCGGCTGGTGCGACATTATCAAATTCAGGCATTGGATATTCAGTTACGAAATCTTCACCCTTTATTTTTTTCACCAGCATATCAACCGCTCTTGCTGACCCGCGTTCTTTCAATTGAACATTTTTTCGATGTCTTACATAGTAATTATCAGTTTCGGGATCAACTGCTTCTTTATTTAATAATTTAGTAATTAGTTTTGCCATTACTGGAACGACTTTACGCATTCCGGCAGCACTATTTTTTGTTGGCACAATGTAAGAATCCTTGCGGTATAAATCTAACCCGGGATTTTCTTCATACATCCCAGTAACCGCAGGAATATTTAATTCTTCCATTACTGCCTTACTTACAGCACCACAAGCCATCCCATAACGTCCCGCATTAAATGCAGGGCCCGCAACGACTATGTCTGGTTTGAATTCCTTAATTAAATTAAGCACTTCCGATTTTGCAGAGTCCAAGTTTTCATTGAAATAACTGTCTCCGCAAACCACCGTTCCTACGATTTCAACGTTATCACCTAGCGATTGTTGAAAAGCTAGGCCTGGACCAATTACTTCAGCTTTACTAAAGGGAGTGATATCGGCTTTTTCTTCGCCGCCAATCCCAGCATAAAACTGATTAATATAATGGACCAGTCTGAATTTTTCAGTCATAATACGCCTCCTTGTTCAAATGATTTGCTAAAAAATTAGTATTTGGAGAATTCATCTCTTATGGTGGAGACTTCATCTACAATATCGTCAACATCGAGAATCATTTCCATCATACCAATTTGATCTTCATAGACAGCATCATCTGCAAGTGCTTTGAATTCAGGTTCTACAGCGTGGTAAACAGCTAGACCTAGCTGTTGGTTAGTCAATGGACCAGCGTAAGTAGGATCTCCATTAGTTACAGTTTCGGCAGCAAGACCTGCTGCTTCTCCTTCTGCTGCACCTAGGATTACTACTGTGTTTTCAGGGCCGTAATTTTCAGCCGCTTCTTTCACTCTACGTTGATTTTCTAAGTCCATTGCACCAGCGGCCGTTCAGACGAAGCATTCGGTAGAAGAAAAAATTACTTCTGCTCCAGTATCCGCGATACAAGCTTCAATTGCTTGACCTGGAATACCATCACGGTCACCAATCACTAAGACTTTTTTATCTTTTAAATCTAAAGTCATGATTGTTTCCTCCTTATTTTTTCTATTTATTAAACGCCTTTAGCAGACATTTTATTGAAACCAAGTTCATTTGTTGCTCCAGTAATTGCTTGAATTTCGACTTCGATGGTCCCGTCTTCTCTCAGACTACCATCAAATCCGCCAGCGATTACATCAGTATAGTCAAGTTGTCCAATTACGTTTTCCATTTTCGGTAAAATAATTGTTTCATTGGCATTTCCGCCAGTTACGACAGCTGTTGCTAATTTATCCGCATCGGCTAAGCTTTGGCTAGCGCCGTCGCGGCCTGCATATTCATCAGTTACTATAACTGTCTTAATATTTTTCTCTTCGACTTTTTTACAGTTCATGATTAAATCGGTATCTGGGTTACCAAATCCTTCTTGTGAAATAATTACACCATCAAGACCAAGATACTCAGTAAGTTTTGCCACAAAGTCACTAGAACGAACCTTATCTTGTAAGTAAACCGTTTCATTTGTGATGATTACACCAACAAAATTGATTTCTTTTCCGTGTTTATCATATAAATCATGAATGACAGGATTATTTAAATGATGATAAGTTGTATTCTTATCACAAGCAGAAACACAGTTACCACTGATAATTGCACCATCCATAATTTCCGTCGGATACATAATTGTCGGTACAATATGTTTTGCATCTGCACCATAAACATACGTATCATGCAATAAACCTTGTGTTTGCAACATATAAACGTAACCAACTTTTGGTAAATCAGGATATTGCTGAATTTGCTCCAATAATGGTAGTGTTTCATAGGTTAAAATTTCATCAGGTTCAACAGCTTCACCAAAATGACCAATATACTCACCAACTTTTAAACCAGCATAACGTGCTGCTTCTTCATACTGATGTGTTGGTAAATCTTCTTTAGGTGATAATACAAGGCAAATTTCAATTATTTTTGAAAATGGTGTTAATTCAGCACCGGGACCCTGCATATCAACAATTCCTTCTTGGAACCCAATAATTTTCCCGACAGTCATCACGCCGCAGCCTTTTAATACATGCGTACGACCGGAACCAACAATGTTTACTTTGTTAATCACACCAGGAAAAACGCCTCCAGCAAAATCAACTTTTGTTCTTGGTTCAATTACGTCTTTGACAGGTGTAATTCGAATACTGTCACCTGGTTTGGCAAGTTCAATTTGACAATCATTTAGACGATCATCTGACAATACCAGTTCACGAATTTTTTCCGGATTAATAGTTAAGACACCATCAACGATTTTTTCTTCGGTACCCAAGACTATTTCACGAATTTGAATGTTTCCTACTTCAAGTTTCATTTGTTCACCTCAATTCTTATTTTGGAAAAAACTAAATTGTCCCCCCTTTTATTTCTGGAAGTTGTACCCGATGCGTTCGAAAGTACTTTGGGCAATGAAATAATCAACAGTCGCAAAATCCGCCAATACACTGGCAACCCAAGTTGGACGTTGCTTTGATTTGATAAATTTGTTGTATACTTCAATTGCTTCTTCCATATATTCCAAACTTTCCAGATCAATCTCAGGAAAGTGGGTTTCATTTAGAAAAATAGTACGGTAATAAGTTTCATTCGGTTTTAAGCTACTACTCAAAGGATGTGTCAGTAATCTTAAATGATCATCGATTATTAGACGTTTCACTTCAATTAAAACATCTTCGTAGCTTCCAGCAATAAACTTAACATTCTCAAAATTCTCATTCACTTTTGGATTATTTGAAACGATAATCATTTCTCTGACTCCTTATATATATTTTCACAAATTCAAATAAAATATTTTAGAAAAATAAGATAATTACCATTTTGTAGAATTGTTTGATTTGTGATTTGTTGAACAAAAATACTAAAAAAAAGAGCACACTAAACAAATTTGCAGTGTCCTCTGTTGTTTGACCTGAGAGTTTCTTTTGATTAAAAATTGCTCCTTCGGTGACTATGCTTTCCAGATTTTGTCAATGATAAACGGTATTTTTACCTGAGATCTTCAAAATATCCTTTGCTTAGATATTCCTTATTCCTTCGGTAGTAGTCCAGCTACGTTCTCCCGCATATCAAATATTTAATTGTTATCGCTTACAAGCTCATCCTAACAAAGGACCTCTCTCTTTTCAACCATAAAATCATAATAAAACAATGAGTTTTTTATACAATTTAAATAATTTATCTTTAAATATGATTATTTTATAACAAAAAAGAACCATAACAATTATTTTAATCGTTACGGCTCCATTACGATTTTCTAAATCGTTGACTCAGATTTTACAACCTCGAACTGTAATTTTTCATTTATTAACTGAATAGTTACAGTTGTTTTTGGCATTACATGTCCTGCTATTATCTCTTTTGCTAGTGGAGTCTCCACTTCTCGTGTAATAAATCGCTTCAATGGTCGCGCACCAAATTGTGGCTCATAAGCACTTTCAGCAATCCAAATTTTTGCTTCATTACTAATGTCAAGCGTAATTTCTTGTCCTTCAAGGCGGTCAGCAAGTTGTTGAATTAATTTTTCTACAATGACTTTAACATTTTCAAGACTAAGTGGTGTGAACAAAATTGTATCATCAATTCGATTTAAAAATTCTGGCTTGAAATGACCCCGCAATAAGTTTAGCACTTGTTCTTTTATATTTTCAGGTATGTCGCCCTCAGAACTAACACCATCTAATAAAATTTGTGAACCGATGTTGCTGGTCATAATTAGCACCGTATTTTTGAAATCGACCACTCGACCTTTTGAATCAGTTAAGCGACCGTCATCTAACACTTGCAACAATAAATTAAAAACATCAGGATGGGCTTTTTCAATTTCGTCCAGCAAAATAATTGTATAGGGATTTCGTCGCACAGATTCTGTTAATTGTCCGCCCTCTTCATAACCGACATAGCCTGGAGGTGCACCTACTAAACGAGAGACTGCATGTTTTTCCATGTATTCACTCATATCTATTCTTACCATATGGTCTTCAGAATCAAATAAGTTTTCTGCTAAGGCTTTAGCTAATTCCGTTTTACCAACTCCAGTTGGTCCTAAGAATAAAAATGAGCCTAATGGACGGTTAGGATCTTGTAATCCTGCACGTGAACGCAACACCGCGTCTGAAACAGCATCAACTGCTTCATCTTGACCAATCACTCTTGTGTGTAAAGTACTGTTTAAATGCAAAAGTTTTTCTCTTTCACCTTCCACCAGTTTCGTTACCGGAATGCCAGTTAACCGTCCGACAACTTCTGCAATTTCATTTTCAGTTACTACTTCTTGAACCATTTTCAAATCATTAGCCTTATTTTTTTCTTCTAATTCAGCCAACTCTTTTTCAAGTTTTGGAATTGTACCGTGGCGTAAAACGGCTGCTCGTTCTAAATCGTAATTATTTTCAGCATCTTCTAATTCGTGTCGAGCCTGATCAATTTCACTACGTTTTGAAGAAACAGCATTAACTTCCTCTTTTTCGGTCTCCCATTGTAGTTTCATATTATTAGCATCTTCTCGTAAATCAGCCAGCTCTTCTTGCAAATTGTTTAAACGTTTTTTACTTGCATCATCCGATTCTTTTTTCAAAGCGGCTTCTTCAATTTCTAATTGCATCAAACGACGAGAAATTTGATCCAGTTCTGTCGGCATTGAATTCATTTCCATTCGAATACTAGCGGAAGCTTCATCAACCAAATCAATCGCTTTATCTGGTAAAAAGCGGTCTGTAATATAGCGATCTGATAATGTCGCAGCTGCAACCAATGCATTGTCATGAATGTTCACGCTATGATGGATTTCAAACCGTTCTTTTAATCCTCGCAAAATGCTAATCGTATCTTCCAAAGTTGGTTCTTTTACTAATACCTTTTGGAAACGACGTTCTAAGGCTTTATCTTTTTCCATATATTGACGGTATTCATCTAAAGTCGTAGCACCAATCAAATGTAATTCACCACGAGCCAACATTGGTTTTAGCAAATTACCGGCATCCATGCTTCCCTCAGTTTTTCCAGCACCAACAATATTATGAATTTCATCTATGAATAGAATAATTCGACCATCAGATTTTTTGACTTCTTTTAAGACGCCTTTTAATCTTTCTTCAAATTCTCCCCTAAATTTCGCACCAGCAATTAAAGCACCCATGTCCAGTGAAAAAATTGTTTTATCTTTCAAGTTTTCTGGTACATCTTTTCGAACGATTCTTTGCGCTAAGCCTTCAACGATTGCTGTCTTACCAACGCCGGGTTCACCAATTAAAACCGGATTGTTTTTAGTTTTTCGACTTAAAATTCGAATCACATCACGAATTTCCTCATCTCGACCAATCACGGGATCTTGTTTTCCACTTTTAACCTGTTGTACCAAGTCAACACCATATTTTTCTAGTGCTTTATAAGTTTCTTCTTGGTTCTGACTTGTAACTCTTTCTCCTTGACGGATATCCTCAATGTTTTTCCGAACTTCTTTTTCGTTTAAACCTTGTGAGTTTAAATATTTGGTTAATCGATAGTTTGGTAATTTCATCAAAGCTAAAATTACGACCTCTGTTGATAAAAATTCATCTTGGAATTGATTACGCAATTGATCAGCTTCAGAAAATAAGTGAAATAAATTTTGGCTAAAACCTTGACCATATTGGACATTGCCACTAACACTTGGATATTCATCTAAAGCTTGGTCAATTTCATTTTCAAATTGGTCGACATTTATGCCAGCATCTGTATAAAAATTACGACCAAAATGATTTGGCTGTAAGAAAATTTTCCATAAATGCACAATATCAATTTCTTGATGTTTACGAGTCATCGCAACTTGTTGCGCTTCTGCAATAGCAGATTGAAGGGTTGTTGTCATTTTTTCAATATTCATTATTTATCCTCCTTTTTTAGTACAAACTAATTATAGCTCCATTGGTCAGTTAAGGTCAAATAAAAACTAAATATTTAAGTTATTTTAAAAAAAGCATCGACAATTTAGGAAGTGCAACTATTTTTTGAAACAAAATGAAAAAGCAGCTCAATCTGTTAGTTGAATGCGTTCTTCAATTGAAGTGAGCACAAAAAATCTTGATTTCTGTTATGATAATAGCTACTTCTTGAAATGCCGAATAACTTTGTCAGTCGAGTTGTTGATAATTTATCGATGTGTTTATTAATGAATAATACTTTCTAATGTCACCACCTTTTCTGAGAAAAAAATTTTCAGGAGTTCCAGCTCTTTGTTTTTATCTTTTTATTCTTTTTCTAGTATTTTTTCTGCTTTCCAAAGTCGACCAGAAGATGATTTAAGTCTAGTCAAATCATGCGCAGCATACCATTTTTTCCAGATATAGATTGTTCTGTTACTAGGAATGTTAAATTCCTTTTCTAGTGAGGTAACTGATTCACCAACTAATAGACGTTTCACAATTTGAATTTTTAATTCTCGGAATAATAATTATGTTTTGCCATAACAAAAATACCTCCAAATTTATTTTACTAAATTTGAGGTATTTTTTTAGTTATATCTTATTATATTGTCAATGCCCATTTAATCATCAACTCTTTTTTTCATTTTATTCTCTTTAAGTTCTAAATTAATTTCTCTTTGTTTATTTATCAACACGTATACCATACCAATTAGGAAAGGCATCAAATAAGTAGCGTAACGATATAATAATAAAGAAGATACCGCTTCGACTCGTCCAACTACTGAACTAAATAATAAAACATAGACAAACTCAAATCCACCGATTCCACCAGGAGCAGGTAAAATCCCCCCGAGAATAACGGTAAAACTGATTAGTGCAACTATTAATAACAAGTTTAGATCTTTACTTTCACTAGATAAAATAAAATATGGGATAGTATACCAAACACCTAATTTCACCAAAGTTGAGAGAAAAACCTTTATGACCGTTTCCTTATGATTAAAAAAAGTTTGAATCGTATCTCGTAAAGAATAAAATTGCATATTAACTTTATCAATCAGATCCCGCAGTTTTTGTCGTTTAAATAAGCGATTGGTAATGATGACAAATAATACTTGGGCATTAATACTCAAGCTAAATAATAACAAGACGCCTACAATCGCTAAAGTAACGACTAATCCAATCACCACATAAATAATCCCATGATTGATTTGTTGACTTAATTCGTTTCCCTTTAAAAATAGAAAAACTACAGCTACAGCAGATAACGCAACTTTATAAACAACCATTCTCAAAGCAACCACACCGGTTCCTTGAGAAAATTTCAAATCCTTTTTATGGTAAAAAAGAACTTCAGAAACAATCGTTCCAGTACCAAATGTAATCACACGATAAAAACTCATATAGGCAGAAGAGAAAAAGCCATCACACAAGGTAAATTCTGGATTATATTCCGCTACAATATTTTTTACTGTAAAGCCTTCAACTAATAAACTTAAAAATCCTAGTAACGTTACTCCCGCTAATACTGGCAAAGAAGTGTCAGCCAATTCTAAAAATATATCACTTAATGAATCTCGCACGACAAAAATAATCACGCCTATAATTGCTGCAAACAAACTAACATTTAATATCAATTTACTTTTTCCGGTTTTTTGCATTTTTATTTCCCTCTTAAATCTGAATTATCTCAAGCCTAACACAAAAACTGAAAATTTCAAAAAATCATGAAAGCTTTCTCTTAAATAAAAAAACGCGGAGTACTATACTCCGCGTTAATCAAACATTTTATTTTGCATTGTTTTCTGCAATTTTAGCAATTACATCCACAGCTTTTTCCATTGTTTGTAATGATACATATTCGAAGCGACCATGCATATTTTCTGCACCACCAAAAATATTTGGTGTAGGAATACCCATGAATGAAATCTTAGAACCATCAGTACCACCACGAACAGGTTCGATAATTGGTTCGATCCCGACTTCTTTCATGGCACCTTCAGCTAAATCAATAATACTCATGTCTTTTTCAATAATTTCACCCATATTGTAATATTGGTCAAACATA
Source organism: Enterococcus alishanensis (assembly GCF_019218635.1). Lineage (GTDB taxonomy): Bacteria > Bacillota > Bacilli > Lactobacillales > Enterococcaceae > Enterococcus_A > Enterococcus_A alishanensis. The sequence continues at coordinate 594,921 of NZ_JAHUZB010000002.1, forward strand.
TCAATAACAACACGTTCTTGATCAAATTGTTCATTTAATTTTGCTTGAATATCTAAAACTTTTTGTTTACGTTCTTCAAAAATCTTACGGTCATGATCACGAATAATGTAAGTCATTTTGGCTTCTTCAACATTTCCATCAAAAGCTAATAAATGATAGAAACCTTCGCGACCTTCTGTATTTTCAGGACGTTCGTTTTCAGGCAATAGATTATGGAAATCAATTCCTAATTGTAATGCATTGATCATTGTATTTTTTGCAGTACCTGGATGAACATTTTTACCAAGTAAAGTAATTTCAGCTTGAGCTGCACTGAAAGTTTCAAATTCTAATTCTCCCAAAGGACCACCGTCCATTGTGTAAGCAAAATCAGTATTAAATTCTTTCACGTCAAATTTATCAGCGCCAATTCCGATTTCCTCGTCTGGACCAAAACCAACGCGAATTTCTCCGTGTTTGATTTCAGGATTTTTAATCAAATATTCCATTGCTGTCATAATTTCAGCAATTCCTGATTTATCATCAGCCCCTAATAAAGTTGAACCATCTGTTGTGATCAATGTTTCACCTTTATATTTTTTCAAACTTGGAAAGTCCTTTGTATTTAATGTATATTTTCCTTCTTTATCTAGTTTAATAGTTGATTCACCATCATAATTTTCAATGATTTGCGGATTAACATTTTCAGCATTGAAGTCAGCAGTATCCATGTGTGCGATAAATCCAATTTTTCTAACTTCTTTGTCTACATTGCTAGGTAGAGTTGCAATGACATAACCATTTTTGTCATTGTAAGAAATATCTTTCATACCAATTTCTTCAAGTTCCTTCATCAACTCTTTGGCAAAAGCCACTTGTGTTTGAGTAGACGGTGTTGTTGTGCTAGTTGCATCTGAACGAGTTTCTGTTTTTACATAACGTAAAAACCGTGGTAATAAATTTTCGTACATATAACTCTCTCCTTTATAATATGACTATTTATTTAAACGAAAAAGGATTGGTAGAAGTCTCTGAAACGTAAAAATCGACTTGCCAAGCTTCTTCATTTTTCCATTGATTAAATTGTTCCACCATTTTTACTTTACAAAGTTCTTCAATGTAATGACCAGGATCAATCACTAACATTTCAGTTTCTTGCATATCATGACCAATATGATAAGTTACATCACCAGTAATATAAACATCGGCAGCATGTTTTACTGCATCAAGGAAAAAGTTTTGACCACTTCCCCCGCAAATCGCTACTTTTTTAATTGCTTTGCAGCCTTTTCTTGGATAGATGACGCGTAATCCTGTTAAATGGAAAACCTCTTTAACTTTTTGAATAAATTCTTCTGGTTCCATGGCTTTTTCCAACTCTCCGATACGACCGATGCCATATTTTTCAGTAAAATTATCTAAAGTATATAGATCATAAGCTGGTTCCTCATAAGAATGAGTCGTCAACATGGCAGCTATCACTTGTTTTTCGATTGTTTCTGGAAAAATTACTTCAACTTTACTTTCTTGAACTATTTCAGCCTGATCGATTTTTCCAATTGTCGGATTTGCTTCTCCAACTGGTGTAAACCTTCCCTCTCCATTCATAGTGTATGAAGCAGCTTCATAATCACCGATTTTACCTGCGCCTGCTTTAGCTAATGCTTCCCGCATTTTTGGTGCTTCTGCAATAGGAACAAAGACGGCCAATTTTTTCATTTTTATTGTATGGGTATGAACTAGATATGTTGTATTTTTTACCTCTAGTAATTCACAAAACCAATCATTTAAACCATTCGGAATAATATCCATATTAGTGTGTGCGGCATAAACAGCGATATCATGTTTAATTAATTCCGCATACATATTTACTTGTACATCATCAGTTATTAATCGATTAATCGGTCTAAAAATTGGTGGATGTTTAACGACTAATAAATCAATATTTTTTTCAATCGCTTCAGCTACCACTGCAGGACGGACATCAAGGCTCATCATAATTTTTTGAACCTCTTTATTCAACGTACCTATATGCAGACCTACTGGATCGCCTTCTTCAGCCAGACTTTCTGGACAATATTGATTAAAACGTTCGATAAAATCAATTGCTTTCATCTGCCAACACCTCCTGAATCCAAGCGATTTCTGTTTCTAATCGGTGAATTTTTTGATCTGTTGCCTGTCCCTGTTTTAAATTAGTTAAGATGCTTTTGCTTTTTTCTAATTTATGATTCCATTTTTGAATAAAAATTGGATTTTTTTCTTCTATTAAAAGAGGACCGAAAAATAAATCTTTATCAGAATAGCTAACAGCATTCCCTTTTTCAGCAACGATGATTTCATAAGTTTTATGGTTTTCTCTGATAATTGCTTCATCAATTATTTCATACTTGTTTTCAACTAACCAAGTTCTTAATTGTCGTTCAGCCACATTGGGTTGCAAAATAAGTCGTTCATCACCTGATAAAACATCTTTACCAGACTGCAAAATATCACGAATCAATACGCCACCCATGCCGCAAATTGTTACTGCTGATATATTATCAGATTCTTTGACGGCTGCTAATCCATCAGCTAAACGTACAATGATTTTTTCTTCTAAATTATTTTCTGCAACTTGTTTTTTAGCTGCTTCAAAAGGGCCTGGCACGACTTCCCCAGCAATTGCAAAATTTATTTTATTCTGTAAAGTCAAAGCGACAGGCAAATACGCATGATCTGATCCAATATCTGCTAATCGTGCATCCTTTGGAACATATTCAGCAACCTTTTGTAAGCGCTTCGATAATTGGTTTACCTTCATTTATTCACTTCCTAAATTTAATTATAACACTACACAAAAAAACAGCCCCAAAAAAAGCAATTAAAAAAGCTAATTTTAACGGGGCATTTTGTTTTTTCTTAGAATATTCTCTTCATTTATCCATTTCGACGGTTATTTCCAATAACCATTATCTCTCGACTCAAGTAACGAATTCGTTCCATAATTCTTTTTGCTTTTAATGGCTCTTGATCTCCACGTTGTGTGACACTCAAATGTGTTTCTAATTCGTTCATATTGAAATTAGAAGAAAAGAAGGTCGGCAGTTGTTCTTGCATTCGATATTGTAAAATCACACCTAAAATATCATCTCGAATCCATGCACTCATAGAATCTGCACCAATATCATCAATCATTAAGATTGGGGCCTTTTTTACTGAATCTAGTTTGTCGCCGACACTATCACTGGAGATGGCTTGTTTCATTTCTCCGGCAAAGGAAGGAAAATGCAACAAAGTAGTTTCAAAACCTTGAACCGCTAATTCATGAGCAATTGCGCCAAGCAAATAAGTTTTTCCAACACCAAATGTACCTACTAAAAACAAGGCTTTGTGAAAATTTTTTGGATTTTCAACATATCCATTGATAAAATCTAAGGCCGCTTCGAGGGCCTCGCTTCGGCCAGCTGTAACTTCAAAATTACGAATCGAAGCTTCTCGAATATCTTTTGGCATATCTAAAGAATTAACCCGATTGCGGATTTCTGCTTCCTTTTGAATCCGAACTAATTCATCTGTTGGAACATAAGTGACATCAATGAAATGGAAATTTAAATTTAAGCGTGGTTCATAACCTGGTGCAATCATTGTAGGATCATTAGTTAGAAATTTCTTTTTTTCTTGCACGAATTCGTAAAGTTTTGCAAAAGATTTTTCAATATCTGCTTGCGTTAGTTTTTGTTTATGGGTTTCAATAAATGCTCTTACATCAGGATCCTGTAAAACTTCTTGCATCATTTCTTGATAACGACCAGCTACCCCACGGCTTCTAATAATTTGTGTCAGTTCTTTTCCTACATCTTCCATTAATTATCACCCTCTTTATTTAAAAATTGTGCTAATTTTCGATTTAATTCAGCCGTCTTCTCCTCACTTAAGGAACTTTCAACTGGCGGTTGCTTAATATGCTCCGGTAATGCCTCTGTCCGTGTTTGGAAATTTTTCCGTTGTGAAAAGTTATTAGAAGTTTTTTTCTTAACAAACTTTTGATTATTATTTTTCAAACGGGAGATGGCCTTTTCAGGGGTATCAATGCCTTGAGCTGACCAGTCCTGAGCAATTTTAGTAATATAATTTTCATTTAAATAGCTTTGTTTTTGGACGACTAGCGCATAATTAATTAAAATATTAACTACGCCAGAAGTCAATTTTTGTTGGGTCAGCATTTTTTCAATTAATTTTAATTCATTATTTTGCGTACTGACCCCTTTTTGTTTTTTGATTGCCTTAAAATACTGAACCGGTGGAAATTTTTTACTTTCCTCCAACAATCTTGCTTCACCTTTTGTAAAAGACTCAGGCTTTACTTTTACTGGTTTTTCTTCTGAGGGCTTATCTTGTTTACCTAACAATTGTCTTAAATAGTTTAAATCTAGATGTTGCGTTTCACCGACTGAAGCTTTACCGACAAAATCGGCCATTTCAATCTCGTTAACTGCATACATAATATGCAAGCTTTCAATCGCTTTTTTTGTTTGATCATTCAAGTGAATTTTAAATTTTTGAATCAAGTGGTTAAATGTTTCCCAATCAAATCCTTTATCCAAGGTCTCTTCTACAAACATATCTTGCGTTTGCTTTAATACTTCAGCATTTGCTTCAAAGTTAGATTCTTGAATATTATAGATTTCTCGAAAGGTTTTCGCAATATTTTTTAAACCCTTTTTATTAAAATTGGCGGGTTTAAAGCGATCAACCAATCTTTGATAGCGGCGTTCACCTATTTTGTTAAGTAATAAATAACTCATAATTGGATCTTGAAAAAAAGTTTCTGGTTTCATGGGGGTATGCAATTGATAAACTAACTGTAAGCCTAATTCAGTATCTTTTTTTTCAAAACTTTCCAATAAACCTAAGCCTTCTAATTTTTCACGAGCTTTAATCATGTTTGGTAAACCTAGATCAATTGCTGACAACAAATCAGTGTGCATTATTTCCTGACTTTTTCCAGTTAAAGTAATATCAGCATTTAAATTCAAATAGAGAGCCAGTGCTTGACTACCAATGATTGGTTGATAAAGATATAGTAATGCTTGTTGATTACTTTGATCTAATTGTGGCACCCCATAAACTGTATAAAAAGTTGTGGGTTTGATTTCTTCCACTTAAATTTCTCCTATTCTTCTGGCTTAGAAGATTTCGCTTTATCGACAATTTCTTGTAATTCTCGCAAAAAGACTGACATGTCTTTAAACTGACGATAAACACTGGCAAAACGAATATAAGCGATTTCGTCTACTTCCATTAAATCTTCCATCACAAAATCACCAATCAAACTCGTTGAAACTTCATTTTCTCCCATGCTTCGGACACGATTTTCTACGTGATCGACGATTTGTTCCATTTGTTCCATCGCCACTGGTCTTTTCTCGGCTGAACGGATTAAACCGCGTAAAATTTTATCTCGACTAAATTCCTCACGATCACCATTACGCTTCACAACTAATAGCGGTGCGGCTTCAATTCTTTCAAAAGTGGTGAAACGAAACCCACAATTTTCACACTCTCGGCGACGACGAATGGCACGATTGTCATCTGTTTGACGGCTATCTATCACACGTGAACTATTATGATTACATCTTGGACAACGCATTTACTCACCTCTTATTTTATCTGAAGATTTAACTAAAGTTTACCATAACAAAATTATGAAAAAAAGCGTTTAAAGATCTAATAATACGCATTAACTGATAAAGTTTTGTTTTTTTAACCAATCTTCAACTTGCTGTTTCGTTTCTTCTATCGTACCACGATTGTCAAATACGATATCTGCTTTTTGTTTTTTTTCATCAATTGACCATTGGCTGTTGATTCGATTAAAGGCTTCATTTTCGGTATAGTTATTTCTTTTCATCAAACGTTCCAACTGAATTCTAGGACTAACATAAACTACAGCAACCGCGTCCAATTCTTTTTCATAGTGAGCTTCATAAAGTAAAGGAATATCTGCAATAACTAAAGGGGATTTCTTCTTTAGCTCTTCAATTTGACGTAAAATTTCTTTTCTAATAAATGGTTTGATGGTTTCATTTAATTTTAGCCTTTCATCTGGCTGACTAAAAACTAAATCACCTAATTTTTTTCGATCCAAACCACCTTCAGCTAATAAAATATCTTCACCAAATTTTTCGACAACTGCCGCTAATCCCTCGGTACCAGGCTCCACTACTTCTCTAGCCACTACGTCACCATCAACAACAGGAATTTGATGATTCTTAAATACATTTACGACTGTTGATTTTCCAGTAGCAATACTACCAGTCACACCTAATACAAAACTCATATCTTCACCTGCTTTAATTTTTGACAATGGGGACAAAGATGTGTGCCTCTTTGAGCGACTTTAATTTTAATAATCGGTGTTTGACACCTTTTGCAAGGCAGTCCGGTTTGGCCATATACATTCAACTTTTGTTGGAAATGACCTGCTTCCCCTAAAGCATTCAAATAGGTACGAATAGTTGTTCCACCAGCTTTTTTTGCTTCTGAGATAACAGTAATAATTGCCTGATGCAGTTTCTTTGCGGCCTGCTTTGAAATTGATTTTGCTGGCTGCATAGGATGGATTTTGGCTAACCATAATACTTCATCAACATAAATATTGCCTAAACCAGCAACAACTTTTTGATTGAGCAATAATGGCTTAATCATGGTGGTTGATTTTTGTAATTTTTGATAGAAAGGCGCGAAGGCAAATTCTTCAGTTGTTGGTTCTGGACCTAATTGAAGGATTCCTTTATAGTTTTCACCTTGTCCTTTCGGTAGTAAAGCCATTCGTCCAAATTTTCTTACATCGTGATAAATTAATTCAGAACCATCAGTGAAAATAAAACGCACGTGACTATGTTTATCCAAAACAGTCTCTTCAGGAAAATATTCATACTTTCCTTCCATTCTTAAATGAGAGACCATATCAAAATCATCAAATTCAAAAATTAAATATTTTCCACGTCTTTTAACATCTTGGATTGTTTCACCAATTAATTCGATTGCAAATTGTTCAACTTCTGGTGATTCAATAATTCTAGGCCATAAAACTTCTACTTTTTGAATTGTTTTATTTTTTACTAATGCTTCCAAACCAATTCTGACGGTCTCAACTTCCGGTAGTTCTGGCATTTCAACACTTCCTAGTTAAAAAAGACTGCGACAACAATCTGAACAGTTTTTAAACATCTGAATCAAAATCAGTAAAGCTACTAAAGATTGTCATTCTTTGAAAATGACTTATTAGATCGCAAAACCAACACTATAATGCTCGGATTTCGTCTGTAAAATTTATTGTCACAGTGTTTTTATTTTATTTTGCTTCGTACCAAGTTTTTCCCCAGCTACTATCTGTTAATAATGGGACATTTAATGATACAGTATTTTCCATGACTTCTTTGACTAATTCATCTAGCGTTTCGACTTCATTTTCTGGTACTTCAAAAACCAATTCATCATGCACTTGCAATAACATGGTTGCTTTTAGATCTGTTTTGGCTAATCGTTTAGACAGTTCAATCATTGCTAACTTAAGAATATCAGCGGCACTTCCTTGAATTGGAGTATTGATCGCTGTCCGCTCTGCGAATGAACGAATATTGAAATTTCTTGAGTTAATATCTGGTAAGTAACGGCGACGATTATAAAGTGTTTTTGCATAGCCTTGATCTTTTGCCTCTCGAACGCTTTCTTCCATATATCTTTTTACATCAGGATAGTTTTCGAAATAAGTGTCAATATATTCTTGTGCTGCTTTTCTAGTAATTCCCAAATTTTGTGACAAGCCATAATCAGAAATTCCATAAACAATCCCAAAGTTCACCGCTTTAGCGTTACGACGCATGTTTGGTGTTACATCTTCTTCTTTTACACCAAATACCCGCATTGCCGTACTTGTGTGAATATCCATGCCATCCTTAAATGCTTGAATCAAATGCTTGTCGCCAGAAATGTGAGCCAATACCCGCAATTCAATTTGTGAATAATCTGAAGAATAAATCAGCCAATCTTTTTCCCGGGGAACAAAAGCTTGACGAATTTTACGACCTTCTTCTAAGCGAATCGGAATATTTTGTAAATTTGGATCAACTGAACTTAAGCGACCAGTTTGAGTCAAAGTCTGAATATAGCGAGTGTGAATCTTATTATCTGATTGAATCACCTTCAATAAGCCTTCAACATATGTGGATTGAATTTTAGCAATTTGACGATAGTTCAAAATATCGTCAACTATTGGTGCTTGTTCTCTCAATTGTTCTAAAACATCAACAGCGGTTGAATAACCGGTTTTTGTTTTTTTAATAACTGGTAACTGCATTTTTTCAAATAAGATCACACCTAATTGTTTTGGTGAATTGATATTGAAGGTTTCACCAGCTTCTTCATAGATTTTTTGCTCAATTTCTTGTAGTCTCTTTGAAAATTCGCCTCGCATATTTTGTAAAGTTTGGGCATTAACAGTGATCCCAGTAATCTCCATTTCGGCTAAAATCCGAGATAATGGCAATTCCATCTCATAAAATAAACGATCTTGTTGTTTTTCTTCCAATTCACTTTCAAGTTTTTGACTCAAAAATTTAATGGCTTGAATTTTTCGTGCCAAATGATTAAAGAAAACTTCTTGATCTTCCGGCAAGCCTTTTTTGGCTCCTTTACCATAAATCTGTTCATCTGATTGAATTTCAGTAAAACCATAATGTTGAGCCACACCAGCGATATCATTACTGTTATCATTTGTATCTAGCAGATAGGCTGCCAATAAAACATCAAAATTAATACCTTCAGTTTTCGTGACAAAACGATTCAAAGCAACATATGTCCGCTTTGCATCGTAAACTTTTTTTCCATTTGCTGACTCTAACCAACTTTTAAATACCGGTGATTCAAATAAATCCAAATGATTATTCGTAACGTAAATCTTATTTTGGTTGCTCCAAGACACGCCAACAACGTCAGCAGTATGATAATTATCTTGTAACATTTCTACATGGAGGCACGCATCTGGTCCAAATTGACTTTCATCAAAAGTATCCACCACATCATAATGGATATCTTCAAGTTCTACCGGATCTTCTTCAATATTTAGCTTACTTAAAAACTGTTTAAAATCCATCTCTTTGTAAAATTCGACTAGTCTTTCGATATCTTTGCCATGATAACTTAATTCATCTAACTCAATAGCTACTGGGGCTTTTTTATCAATAGTTGCTAGTTCTTTTGATAAGAAGGCTTGATCTTTATCATTAATCAGATTTTCCTTCATCTTGCTTTTTTTCATTTCATCAATGTTTTGATAGACACCTTCAACGCTGCCATATTCTTTAATTAATTTAATCGCCGTTTTTTCACCGACTTTTGTTACACCAGGATAATTATCTGATGTATCGCCTGCTAATCCTTTTAAATCAATAATTTGATTTGGAGTCAAGCCATCATATTTTTCAGCAACATGGGCTGGTGTATATGATTCGATATCACTGACTCCTTTTACTGTGATATCGACAGTAATTTTATCACTTGCTAACTGAGTTAAATCTCGGTCGCCTGTTAAAACCACTACTTCAAAATCATTTTGGCTACCTTGCTCAGCTAAAGTACCAATAATATCATCGGCTTCATAGTTATCAAGTTCATAATGTTTAACCCCTAAAGCTTCAATTAATTCTCTAATATAGGGCATTTGCTCACGAAACTCACCTGGTGTTTTCGAACGTCCACCTTTGTAGTCACTATACATTTCTGTTCTGAAGGTAGTTTTTCCGGCATCAAAGGCCACTAAGACATGAGTAGGTTGAACACTTTTCATTACATTCTCAAACATATTATTGAAGGCATAGATTGCATTCGTATGTAAGCCATTTTTATTTTTAAATTTTTCAAGTGAATTGTGCATCGCAAAAAAAGCTCGAAATGCGACACTATTCCCATCTACTAATAATAATTTTTTTTCAGTCATAATTTCTCTCCTTTAACCTTCATTTTAACAAAGGCATCACCAATTTGAAAATGAAAAAAGACTTTGATAAACTTTCGCTCATCAAAGTCTCAATTTGATAATTAGTTATTGTTTCCAAAAATTCTTAAGAACGCCAAGAACATATTAACAAAGTCTAAGTATAATTGTAATGCCAAGAATACCGCAACCCCATTTCCAGCTTGGCCATTCGTTCCAGCATAAATTTTGCGGATGTTTTGATTGTCATAAGCTGTTAAACCGGACATGATGATAACCATTAAGATAGAAATCAATAATTCTACAGCTGAACTTTGTAAGATAAAGACATTCAAGAACATCGCAATAATAATCCCAATTAAACTACTTAGTGCCGCACGACCAACACCTGACAAATCTCGTTTAGTGGTAACTCCTACAACAGCCATCACCATAAACATCACCATCGTTGAAATAAATGCCTGTGTGACTGTTCCAATATCATAAATGGCTAAAGTAACTGCTAAAGTAATTCCATTTAAAACAGAGTAAGCAATGAATCCTGAAATTGCGATCGTTGGATTTTTTTGAGCTTTTACCCCTAAAATAATGACTAAAGCAATTTCCAAAATCCAAAGACCAATAAAACCTAATGGAAAATGTTGAATCAAATTAATTGCTTGCGCGCTCATTGGTCCTAATGTTAAGTAAGAAACAAAAGCGCTAATTCCAATTCCTAAGGCTAAAAATCCGTAAATCTTTGCAAAAAAACGATTTAAGCCAACTGCTTGTGTTTGTTGATTATTCATTTATATCCTCTCCTAACTTGACAGTAGGTGGTTTCACCATCACCACAGCATCTAATATTCTTTTATCTTCGCTGTTGGTAGCTTCAACTGAGATTGTGACAACATCTTTCATTTTGTCGACTTTAATAACTTCAAACTCAAAAGTTAAGGTTTCATAATGATAAACTGGATCAATAAAATTAATTGAAAAATTCACTATATGTGAACCTGGACCTGGCAAATGCTTTGAAATCGCACTAGTAATCAATCCCATAATCATCACTGATGGCACAAGTGGTTTATCATATTCACTTGCTTTTGCATATTCATGTTGAATATATAATGGATTCGCATCATTGGTTAATCCCAAATACAACAATAATTGATTGTCCTCAATCGATTCTGTTAAGGATAACGAGTCCCCTTCCTCAATTTCATCGATCATTTTCCCGACTTTTCGAGTTTTCATATTATACAAAGCTTTTTCCCTCCGTTGATTAATCTAAATATATTTTAGCGAAGTTCTTATTAAAAAACAAGCGAACTCTTTCACTAACGACTGAATCAATTTAATTTAAATTTTTCCTTAATAAAAAATCAGCTACCCAAAAAGAATAGCTGAAATCATTTTATAATACATTTCTTGTAGTAGTGCTTAATAGATTTTCATAGGCCTGCTCAAAACGTTGCACATCACCAGCACCCATGAAAATGACGACACCATTTTCGTAATCCAATAATGGAGACATGTTATCTTCAGAAATAACTTGTCCGCCTTTTTGAATTTTTGCGCCTAAATCTTCAATCTTAACTTCACCAGCTGTTTCTCTAGCGCTAGAAAAAATATCTAATAAATAAACGTGATCTGCCTTATCTAAAGCTTCTGCAAAATCGTCTAGCAAAGCAATTGTCCGAGAAAAAGTATGAGGTTGGAAAACCGCAATAAGTTCTTTTTCGGGATATTTTTGGCGGGCTGCATCAATAGTAGCTTTAATTTCAGCAGGATGATGCGCATAATCATCAACGACTATCATATCTGCAACTTGTTTTTCAGTAAAACGGCGTTTGACACCAGAAAAAGTCAACATTTCAGCTTTTACTTTATCCATGTCTAATTTTTCAAAATAGCTGACAGCAATAACTGCTAATGCGTTTAAAATATTGTGTTTACCAAATGATGGTACTGAAAAACGACCGATAAATTGATCTTGATGATAGACATCAAAAGCAGAACCATTTGTTGTGCGGACAATATTTCTAGCTTGAATATCATCATCTTCTGTTAAACCATAATAATAAATCGGTACATCTGCCTTTAATTTACGTAAGTATTCATCATCGCCATAAGCAAAAATTCCTTTTTTTACTTGATTGGTTAAAGTTTGGAATGCTTCAAAAACGTCATCAATGCTTTTGAAATAGTCTGGATGATCAAAATCTATGTTGGTCATAATCGCATAATCAGGCGCATAAGCCAAAAAATGACGCTGGTATTCACAAGCTTCAAATGAAAAGAATTTTGCATCTGGTTCACCATGACCAGTACCGTCACCAATTAAATAGCTAGTTGGCGCAATTCCACTTAACACATGTGAAAGTAAACCAGTCGTACTTGTTTTACCATGAGATCCCGTTACCGCCACACTTGTATAAGGTTGGATAAACTTCCCAATAAAATCATGGTAGCGAATAATTTCTAAGCCTAACTCTTTGGCTTTAGCAATTTCTTCATGGGTATCAGGAAAAGCGTTCCCTTGAATAATCGTCATCCCAGCCTTAATGTTATCCGCGCTGAAAGGTAAAATTTTAATATGGGCTTTTTCTAAATCTCGTTGGGTAAAGAAATATTTCTCTACATCTGATCCTTGCACTTGATAGCCTTTTTCATGAAGAACCAAAGCTAAAGAGCTCATTCCAGAACCTTTAATACCAACAAAATGATATAGCGTTTCTTTATTATTCATTATTTCTCATCCTTATGTACTTTTTAATTGCGATTCACATTATCATATATATTCAAAAAAATAGCAAATGATTATTCATTTTCTAAGCTATTAAGCGAAGTTTCCCATTACATTTGCCGCAAACAAAGCGATTTGTGTCAATTTTTCTTTGGCGGCTGATTTTTTGGCCGCATTTTTTGCAAAGATAAGTTTTTTCTTTACCTGTGCTAACAGTCGGTGCAAAACGGCTGCCATCAACTTTTTTAAGTAATTGCTTAAAGTCTTGATCTTGATGCTTATAACCTCGCTTGGTTAAATGCAAGTGATAATGACAAAGTTCATGTTTAATTACTTTAATAAATTCTGCCAGTCCATGTTGTTCCACAATCAGAGGATTGAAATCTAAATGGTGATCCTTCAAATGATAACGACCACCGGTAGATTTTAAACGCCGATTAAAAATTGCCTGGTGTTTAAAAGGTAAGTGGAAAGAAGTCAACGAGACTTCTTCCACTAATTTTTGCAACTCATTATTTGTCATTTTTCTTAAGCGGAATCATTGATAAACTGATTCGCCCTTTCTGTACATCTACACCATCAACCCAGACGGTTACCACATCACCAACTGAAACAATATCGGTTGGATGTTTAACAAACTTAGTACTTAGTTTCGAAATATGAACCAAACCATCTTGTTTTACACCAATATCTACAAAGGCACCAAAATCGATTACGTTTCGAACGGTTCCTTGTAGTTCCATGCCGGCTTTTAAATCTTCCATCGATAAAACATCTTGACGAAGTAAAGGTGCTGGCATTTCATCTCGCATATCTCGCCCTGGTTGAATTAGTGCTTCCAAAATATCTTGTACCGTTTCTTTACCAATGCCTAATTCTCGACCTAATTCATTTATAGACAAAGCCTTTATTTTTTTCGTTGCTTCTTCGCTACCTAAATCGGTTAAGGATACATCCGCAATTGTTAAAATGCTCTTTGCAGCTTCGTAACTTTCCGGGTGAATACTAGTATTATCTAATACATTCTTTCCTTCAGGAATTCGTAAAAATCCAACTGCTTGTTCAAAAGCTTTTGGTCCTAAGCGAGGTACTTTTTTTAATTGGTTACGAGCAGTATAAGCACCATTTTCATCGCGATAATTCACAACATTTTGAGCTGTAGTTTTATTTAGACCAGACGCATATTGTAACAATTGCGGGCTTGCTGTATTTACATTAACGCCTACTTGGTTAACTGCCGTTTCAACAACGAAATCTAATTGCTCAGACAAGCGTTTTTGACTAACATCATGTTGATATTGTCCAACACCAACTGCCTTCGGGTCAATTTTAACTAATTCAGCTAAAGGATCTTGTAATCTACGAGCAATACTGACTGCACTTCGTTCTTCTACTTGTAAATCAGGAAATTCTGTTCTTGCCACATCACTGGCAGAATAAACTGAGGCACCAGCTTCATTAACAATCACATAAAAAACTTGTTCTTTGACTTCTTTTAATTGCTCAGAGACAAATAATTCAGACTCACGACTAGCCGTTCCGTTACCAATCGCTACCATCTCAACTTTGAATTTTTCAATTAATTTTCTAAAAGCTGGTGCTGCTTCTGCTCTTTTTGCTTGTGAAGCTGGCTTATGAGGATAAATGACTTCGATTGCTAAAACTTTTCCAGTTCCATCAACTACTGCTAGCTTACAACCTGTTCGATAAGCTGGATCAAAACCTAAAACAACTTTATTTTTTAACGGTGATTGTAACAATAAGTTACGTAAATTCTCGCCAAAAATATTGATTGCTTGTTCATCCGCCTGCTCGGTTAATTCATTACGAATTTCTCGTTCGATTGCTGGGCCAATAAATCTTTTATAGCTATCTTGATAAGCATCTTTTAAATAAGTTGCGGTAATTGATTGAAGATTCATTTTTAATTGCTTGTCAAAATATTCAAAAATAAATTGTTCATCAACAACTATACTGACTTTTAAAATTTCTTCTTTCTCGCCACGATTTGAAGCTAATACACGATGTGAAACCATTTTACTAATCGGCTCGGAAAAATCGTAATACATCTCATAGACACTTTTTTCGTCTTTGTCAGCATCTTTGACTTTACTTTCATAAAATCCTCTATTTTTAGTATAATCACGAATCCAAGTGCGATAATCCGGATGATCACTAATTTGTTCTGCTAATATTTCGTGAGCACCTTGCAAAGCTGCTTCTGCTGTTTCAATCTTTTCGTTGATATATTTATTTGCTTCTGCAAATACATCACCTTCTAACGGCATTGACCATAAATATTCAGCTAATGGTTCTAAACCATTTTCTTTAGCAATCGTCGCCTTTGTCCGTCGTTTTTGTTTATAAGGACGATATAAATCCTCTACTTTTTGCATCTTAACAGCTGCTTTGATTTCTGCAGCTAAATCATCGGTTAACTTACCTTGTTCTTCAATGATGCGAAGAACTTCACCTTTTCGTTTTTCCAAGTTTTCTAAATAAGTAAAACGTTCTTCAATCTCACGGATTTGAACTTCGTCTAGACTTCCGGTCCGCTCTTTTCTATAACGAGCAATAAAGGGGACGGTATTCCCTTCTTGTAACATAGTTAAAACTGTCTCAATCTGACCCTTTCGATAAGGTAATTCCTTATCAACTAATTGGACAATTGCTTGATTTAAATTTTCTGACATATTTGTACTCCATTCTTCCAAAATCTTTTCTATTTTATCACATTTTTATTCCTTTTGGCGCATTTGTCTTGAAGCTGAAATATTGGGCCATTCGGAAAGGAATAATCCTAGTAAAGTCAGACAAATACCAAAAAAGGTTTTCAATGATAAAGGTTCATGTAAAATAATGACCGATGAGATAGTTGTTAACATAGGAATTGAGTAGATATAAATAGATGAACGTACAGGACCCAACATCTTAACTGAAAAATTCCAAGTAACAAAACAAGTAGCTGAGGCACCTAGCCCTAAGAAAATAAGATTCCAAAAATTTTCACCATTGGCTAAGCGCGAAAAATCAAAGTGATCGATTGATAGCAATAAAACAGGCAGCATAGTAATTAATCCGTAAAAGAATATTTTCTTGGTCATACCAATCGTACTATAACCGAAGCTACTGATTTTTTTAACAAACAAAGAATAAATTGCCCAAAAGAAAATCGCGATAAAAGCTAAACCATATCCAATTGGATTAACTTGGATAGCGCCATTCAAACTGATTAATGAAATTCCTATTAATGAAAAAATAAACCCCATAATGAACATCTTGTACAGCTTACCTTGCTTTAGTACAAATCGACTCAACAAAGCAGTCATAAATGGGCTTAATGAACCAATAATCCCAACGTTCATAGCAAAAGTATAAGTCAAAGCTACATTTTCTAAGTAATAATAAAGAAAGACCCCAGAAATTCCTGCACAAATAAAATAAAATTCTTCTTTCCAATTTTTAAAAGGAATGATTTTAGGTGAAACAATCGCTAAAGCAATAAAACCTAATAGAAAGCGAATAAACAATATTTCAATTGGTAAAAAGCTTTTTAGTAAAACTTTAGTCGAAACAAAAGTTGTCGCCCAGATAATGACTGTTACGCCTGCAGCTATATGTCCTTTATATTTTTCCACACCATCACTCCTTATTAAAACTTAAAGACACTAGTAGTTTTCTATAAAACTCACCAGCGCCTTTAAATACTCGGTTGCCAGCCATGACCGGCATTTGAAATTTCAAAATCCTTTACTATTTTTTCTTGATTGAACACAACGCCATGTAGTGAACCGCCAAAAACAGCACCACCATCAATCCCAATTTTCCCATCACTTTGCCATAAATCCGTCGTAGTCATATCCTCATAAAGCATTGGTGTAACCGTATGACCAAAAACAATTGTTTTGCCCGTTTGATTTTTTCCTTTAATAAAAGGTTCTCTTATCCATAAAAAATCATGAGGCGAACTTTTTTTCCAATCTTTTTGTACTAAATCCACTCCTGCGTGAACAAAAATATATTTTTCCCACTCAAAATAAAATGGACGCTCTTGTAAAAAAGTAATCAATTCTCCGTAACGACTTTTAATCATCATAGCCATTTCAGTAGGTGAATATTCTTCAATTGCACCAGGGTGTAATAGGCTTTCCATCGTTTCCTTGCCACCATTATGAAAATAATTGGGGCCCCAATCCTCTGGTGCTGCTAAAAATTCTAGAAAATATGCTTCATGGTTTCCCATTAAATAGATAGCATTTTGTTCCTCCACTAATTTTTTTCCTAGTAACCAACAATCCTTGCTTTTCTTTCCGCGATCATTCAAATCGCCGATTAATATAAGCTGTTGCTGAGTTTGATAGTTTTGTAACATCTCTTGAAAAAGGTGATATTCGCCGTGAATATCACCGATAGCAAACACTTCAGTTGGATTGTTTAATTTCATTTTCCAGATACCACAAAATAATTGCCTTCAATATCAACAAAATTAAAGACATATTCTCCACCAATTTGTGTTAAATCTCCAAGCTGAACTGCTTTTTCTTGTAAATCTTTATAAAGTCCCATCACATCATCACTACTGAAAATTAATGCTGGGCTTGGTTCGCTTACCTCATCAGAATTGTTTTCAATAAATGTCCGATCATAAATCATAAAGTGGACAGCACCATTTGGTACCACAGCAATTTCTGCAACTGGTGAACCATCAATTTCATTTTGACTGATAATGACAAAACCAAGCTTCTCCCAAAATGCTGCATATTTTGCTACATCGTTAGCATATAAAATAATCGTTACTTGTTCATTAAACATATTTTCACCTCGCCTCAGTTTAACAAAAATACATCAGGTATGCATCAAAAAAACCAGTGGTTCATCTGATAAAAATCAGACAATTCACTGGTTATTGTTCGTTTGGCGCAAAATTAATTTTTAATCCTGGTCGATCTAAAGCAATTTCAGTTACTTCATAAATCAAACGTTCAATAATTTTAAAAACTGGAATAGCAATTTCGTTGGCTTCTTTTTTTGATAAATCAGACGGCTTCTTAATTTCCCGATTCATGATGTGGATGACTTGAGAGACACTCCCACCAACAATGAATTCTTCAAAAGGAAAAGTAAAGAAAACTCTGACACCAACAATGCTATTTTCTTGTGGGTAGCTCGGATCAGTTGTATTAAGAATATCAAAATTAACATCTAATTTTTGTTCCACCTCTTGGCCCACTGGTGGTATTCCATAATTAAATGATTCGACTGTTTCTGGCTCACGTTGTAATTCCATGACGCACCTCCTTCATAAAATTATAATCAATAATCTAGAAGATGGAAACTAGTTTTCGTAAATTATTTACAACAAAATTTGCTGGAACCTCTTCAAACTGATCTAAATCAAAAAATACTGTGGCAATATCGGCATTTTTTCCGGCTAAAATATCGAGTTTTCGATCACCAATCATAACCGTTTCGTGTCGATCTAGATGAAATTCTTCAATCAATTGATTAATCGCTGTTGGATCTGGTTTACGCGGAAAACCTGATTCAGAGCCAATTATTGCCTCGACATAGTCCGCTAAACCATCACGTTTTAGCAAATCCCAAGTATCATCACTACGTCGATGTGTCAAAATAAAATGTCTGCCGCCTCGTTGTTTTAATTGCTGTAAAGTTTCTCTCGTATCTTCAAAAGGGATGGCTTGATTTAAATAAGATTTTTCTAATCGATGAAAATCTTTGTCAAAATTTGTATTCGTTAACTCTTCTTCTTGTATCAACTGATGGATTGATTCTTTTTTAATGCGACGATAGACTGTCTCTTTTGATAAATCTTTATGGAAAGCAGTTAATGTTTCCATCAAAGCTTGCATCATCACTGGATAACTATCATAAAGTGTACCATCAAAATCCCAAATATAATTTTTCATAAAAGTCCTCACAAAGTTTACATAATTTTTTTATGGGTAATCTTCATTTGCTGATCAAAATCATAAATCATCGCTGTCGCATTAGGAATATCAATTTGGTTCACCTCTAGCGGTGGTACTTCTTCAATATAACGAATCAATGACCGCAAACTATTTCCATGACCAACAACTAAAACTGTTTTTCCAGCTTTTAATTCCGGTACAATTTCATCTTGCCATAGAGGGATGACGCGCTGCTCAGTCTGGTGCAAACTTTCTCCTTTTGGAATCAGGCGGGGATCGAGATTATTGTAACGCCGATCAAAATGATTTATTTTGACTTGTGGAGGCACTTCATCATAGCCTCTTCGCCATTTTTCCACTTGCTCAGCCCCATACTCAGCGGTCATTTTAGCTTTGTTTTTTCCAACTAAGTCACCATAATGACGTTCGTTAAGCCGCCAAGTTTTAAATTCTGGTACCGCACTAGCATTATTTTGTTCTAAAATGAGTTCTGCTGTCAAAATGGATCTTTTCAAAACTGATTCAAATGCAAGATCAATTTGATAACCTGCCTCAGAAATTTTCTTCCCAGCAAGCATTGCTTGTTCTCGTCCTTTTTCAGTTAAATTAACATCTAACCAACCGGTCCAATAATTTGCAAAGTTTGCTTCACTTTCACCATGACGTATTAAAATTAATGGCATAAAATAACCCTCTTTAAACTTTTTTGATAAATTGATTTTGACAATTTTTACATGTCACTTTAATTTTCCCTTTGCCCCGAGGTGCGCGCATTTCTTGTTTACAATTTGGACATTTAAAATACTTAAATTGGCGCTGACTTTTTAACTTTCTCCACCATTTAATCAATTTCTGATTTTCATTACTCCGAGGATAGATTTTTTTGGAAAAGAAACGATAGAAAATGATCCCTAAAATAAATAATCCTAGTAAATCACCTAAATAAAATGGTATCCAGCGTTTAAAAAGTGATAGTATCAGCCAAATGATTAACAAAGTTTTATTGAGTTGATCAAATCGACCATAGCGTCCTCGCATCATCTGTTGATATTTTTGATTTATTTTCATTGATCTTTGTAGCCAAATATTTTTCATAATTGTCCATCCTTATATTTTTCTTCCAGCATAAATCCTTTCAATGAACTCAAAATGAAATATTTCATGAAAATTAGCTTTTTTTATAAATAAAAAAAACGCCAAACATCTTTATGATTTAGCGTATCTCTTCTTTATTTGTTATATATTTTTGGTCCTTTACGCATATTTTTGCGATCATTTTTTGGTGCCGCCATGTCTTTAGATCTTCCGCCACCTTGTTTCTTTTTGATTAATTCTAACATCTTTTCTTTTTGATTCATTTTTTACACCGCCTTTAAAGGTAGAACTACTATATCATAAAAAACCTAATTAGTTTTAAAAAAAATTTAATCTTAATAATTAAAAAAAGACTGCAGCAGCAGCCTTAATTGCTATTTTTCATTTTTGGGGCCCACCAACATTAAGATACCACTAATAATATTGACAAATAATAATGTACATACACCTAACGCTGTTGTGTTTGGACGAACACCTTTATATGCGCGCCAACTCGTAATAGTCATTGGTATCATCCAAGCTAGAGGAATAAGCAACCAAGCACAACCAATCGTCGTTAAAATATTAAAAATAAATGCAATTAACAACATGGTGTCTCCCTCTTGATCAGGATAATTTACTCCTAAAATATCAGAGAATATCTCTTCGTCTTCTGGTTCAGTATAAACTGGTTTTTTTTCAGATAATGTGATGACGGCCCCCTCACCTTCACCGTAAATCTCAACCTCTTCTCCAACGATTGGAACAAAACTAAATTGATGACGCTTAAATTCCATGATGCTTTGATCATCTAACCCGATAAAAATTTTATCCTCTTCAATTTTTATAATTTTTGCCACTTTTTCTTCCTCCTACCAAAAAAATATCTGATACCTAATTATTAATAAATTAAATTCCCAAAAAAAATTTATTTAAAATAAGTATCTTTATATATGTAATTGTGACACAGTAAACCATCATCTTCAAGTTAGTTTTAAAAAAAGCAGCTAAATATATTAGCTGCCAGAAAAATTATTTTATTTTTTTTAATAATGTCACAGATTCCACATGGTTTGTTTGTGGAAATAAGTCCACTGGTTGGATACTGGACGCTTTATAACCTAATGTTGCATAATGTTTCAAATCTCTAGCTAACGTTGCAGGATTACAAGAAATATAAACAATTTTTGCAGGGTTTATTTCAGCTGTTGCATCAATAAAACTTTCAGTCAAACCTTTTCTTGGTGGATCAACGAAAATAACATCTGGTCGGATGCCTTTTTCTACCCATTTATGCATGATATCTTCAGCTTTACCTGTTCGAAAAGTGACATTTTCAAGCTCATTTTTTAGGGCATTGAATTTTGCATCATTAATTGCTTGCTTAACAACTTCTACACCGTAAACATGATGTACCCGATCAGCAAAAGATAAACCAATTGTTCCAATACCACAATAAGCATCAATCACAGTATCTGTTGGCTGTAAATCAGCTAAATCAATGGCTAATTGATATAATTTTTCTGCTTGCTCCGTGTTGACTTGATAAAATGATTGAGCCGAAATGCGATATGTTTTTCCTAATAAATTATCAAAAATATATTCTCGGCCTAGCAATAAGTTTTCTTGACGACCTAAAATGACATTGGTTTTCTCCGTGTTTACATTTTGAACCACCGACACAACCTCTGGCAAAGCTTTTTGGATTTCAGTTGCTATTTCAACACCTTTAAAGAATTTTTCTTTTCGGGTAACTAAGACAACCATCATTTCATGGGAATAATGTCCTCGTCTAATAACGATATGACGCAAAAATCCAGTGTTCTCCTCTTCATTATAAGGTTTTACATTAAATCGACGTAATATATCTCGGACGACCAAAATAGCTTCATCGATTTTTGGATCTTGAATAAAGTAATCTTCAATTGGCAATAACTCATGGGAATTTTTACGATAAAAACCAGTTGTTAGCTCGCCATTGATATTTCTGACAGGAATTTGTGCTTTATTACGATAAGCATAAGGTTTTTCCATGCCAATTGATTCTTTTACTTCAACTTCTGGTAAGTGAGCAATTTTGTCCATCACATGTTTAATTTGATTTTGTTTAAATACCAATTGACTCTCATATTTCATATGGCTCAATGGTGCAATTCCGCTGCGTAATAAATCATGGTTTTCTACAGGGACACGTTCTGGACTTTCTGACAGGCGATTAATTACTTTTCCATAGCCAAATTTTTTACCAGTTTTTACTACTAATAATTCAACTTCTTCACCAGGTAGTGCATTTTCTACAAACAATGCAAAACCGTCAATATGGGCCACACCCATTCCTTCATAAGTTAAATCATCAATCACTATTGTGTAGGTTTCATTTTTTTTAATCAATATTTTTCTCCTTCGTTGTTGAATGCTTCAATCATTTTAATGAATCTGCCGTCAAATTGCAAGATGAAAAAACGACTCTGTCCAAACAGAGCCGCTAATTGTTATTTTTGATCATCTGGAGTATCTTTATCTTCTTCTTGTAACTTTTCAAACTCTTTAACTAATTCTTGACCTGCCTCTTGCTCTTCAAGTTCATCTTCTCCTTGAATAGCAGCATCAGAAATTTCATCAGTGTTAGCAAAAAATTCAATATGTTGATGTAAATTTTCAAAACGCATCGGCGCGTCACCACCATACTCGCCATCTAAATTAATCATCATTCGTTTATTTTCATCTTCAACAGATGCTTCTAAAAAACTAGTTTTAACGTAAAGAACTTTCGGATCATTCACATGTTTCCCACCATTAATTACTAAAGTAATCAAACGGACAATTTCAAATAAATTAGCTGTTTTTACGACAATCAAAGAAAACTTTCCATCATCTAACATTGCATCTGGTGCAATTGTTTCAAAACCACCAATAGAATTTGTCAGTCCCAAGAAAAACATTGAAACATCACCCTGATATTCGCCGCCCTCATATTTCAAATCCACTTTAATGGGTTTGATTCGGGGTAACATTTCCGCACCTTTAGCAATGTAAGCTAAATAACCAAAAATACTTTTTAGCTCTGAAGGCACTTCGTAAGTTAACTCGGTTAAGTAACCAGCAGCTGCAATATTTATAAAGTAAGTATCATTCGCCTTACCGATATCCATTTTGACAGTCTGTTCTTTTTGGATCACTTCAGCTGCGGCTTTTACATTGTTGCGGGGAACTTTTAAAGCTCTAGCATAATCATTGGTTGTACCGGCTGGTATGATCGCAATTTTAGGACGTTTTTCCAAACCTGCGATACCATTGACAACTTCATTGATTGTGCCATCTCCACCTGCAGCAACAATTAAACTAAATCCTGCTTTGGCAGCTCGAGTCGCTTCATTTTTGGCTGAATCAGGCTCTGCTGTCGTGGCAAAGGCGCTGGTTTCATAACCGGCTTGTTCGATTGCTACTAAAATATCGGCAAGGTTATTCCGTAAAATTTCTTTACCGGATACTGGATTATAAATTAATCGTGCTTTTTTCACAGTTGGGCTCCTTCTAGCGTTTGGCTAATTCTTCTTGCAACAATTTGTTTACCACACCTGGGTTGGCTTTTCCTTTAGTAGCTTTCATGATTTGCCCAACCAAGAAACCAACAGCACGATCTTTACCATTTTTAAAATCATCGACTGATTGTTGGTTGTTATCTAAAACTTCATTAATCATTGGCAACAATTGTGCAGGATCTGAAAGTTGAACTAAGCCTTTCTGTTCAACAACTGTTTTTGCATCGCCACCGTTTTCTATTAATTCCCGGAAAACTTTTTTAGCAATTTTAGAACTGATCGTGCCATCATTGATTAAAGTAATCATACCAGCCAAATTATTTGGTGTTAATTTTGTTTGATTTAATTCTATTTTTTCGCTGTTTAAATAAGCGGAGACTTCGCCCATTAACCAGTTAGAGGCTAATTTAGCATCTGCACCTTCTGTTAAAGTACTTTCGAAGAAATCAGACATTTCTTTACTTTGGGTAAGTACCATTGCATCGTATTCTGGTAATTCTAATTCTTCTATATAGCGAACACGACGAGAAGCTGGCATTTCAGGTAATTCTTCCCCTACTTTTTGAATCCATTCATCATCAATGACAAATTTAGGAATATCTGGTTCAGGGAAATAACGGTAATCACTAGAACCTTCTTTAACCCGCATTAAAACAGTTTTGTTGGTTCCTTCATCATAACGGCGTGTTTCTTGTTGAATGGTACCACCAGATAATAAAACTTTGGTTTGACGTTGTACTTCAAAAACCAAACCTTTTTTTACAAAGCTAATTGAGTTTAAATTTTTCAATTCTGTTTTTGTTCCAAATTCTTCTTGTCCATAGGGACGTAAAGAAATATTGGCGTCACAGCGCATTGAGCCTTCTTCCATTTTAACATCAGAAACACCAGTAAATTGAATGATTGAGCGTAAAGCATCTAAATAAGCATACGCTTCTTCTGGCGAACGCATATCGGCTTCAGATACAATTTCAATTAATGGTGTGCCTTGACGGTTCAAATCGACATAAGAATATCCACCGATACCATGCATATTTTTACCAGCATCTTCTTCTAAATGAACTCGTTCGATCCGGATTTTCTTCTTTTTACCATTTACATCAATTTCAATCCAACCATCATGACCGATTGGTTCATCAAATTGAGAAATTTGGTAAGCTTTGGGATTATCGGGATAAAAATAGTTTTTACGGTCAAAATGCATATGTTTTGAAATTTGGCAGTTTAAAGCTAAGGCTGCTTTCATACCAAATTCAATCGCTGCCTTATTCATTACTGGTAAAACGCCAGGATAACCCCAGTCAATAATATCAGTATTTGTATTTGGCTCTGCACCGAAATGAGCTGGTGCTGGAGAAAAGATTTTAGAGTTTGTTTTTAATTCTACATGGACTTCAAGCCCGATGACTGTTTCTAAATTCATTAATCGTTACCCCCTAAAATCACAGGTTTTTGTTTATGGAAATCTGTTGCTTGTTCAAAAGCGTAAGCCGCTTTATACATCGTGTTTTCGTCAAAATGTTTACCAATTAATTGTAACCCAACTGGTAGACCTTCAGAAAATCCTGCTGGAATTGACATTCCTGGTAAACCTGCTAAATTGACTGGAATAGTTAATATATCGTTCATGTACATAGTAATTGGATCATTAATATTTTCGCCGATTCCAAAGGCAACAGTTGGTGCAGTTGGCCCAATGATTAAGTCATAATCTGCAAAAACTTTATTAAAATCTTCTTTTATCAAAGTACGAACTTGACCAGCCTTTTTGAAGTATGCATCGTAATAACCAGCAGATAGTGAGAAAGTCCCTAGCATAATCCGACGTTTCACCTCTTCACCAAAGCCTTCACTCCGTGAATTGACATATACATCTTCTAAATCTTCTACTTTTTCTGAACGGAAACCGTAACGAATACCATCAAACCGTTGTAAGTTTGAACTTGCTTCGGATGAAGCAATAATATAGTACACTTGTACGCCATATTTTGAATGAGGTAAACTAACTTCTTCAACTGTGGCACCCAATGCTTTAAAAGTTTCAACGGCTTTTTGAATTGATTCTCTGACACCCGCATCAATTCCTTCACCTAAATATTCTTTCGGTAAAGCAATTTTCATTCCTTTAATGTCACCAGTTAAACCAGCTGCAAAATCTGGGACAGAAGCACCAGATGATGTACCATCTTTTTCGTCATAGCCAGAAATAGCATTTAAAACTAACGCATTGTCTTTAACATTACGTGTAAATGGTCCAATTTGATCTAATGATGAAGCAAAAGCAATTAAACCAAAACGAGAAACCCGGCCATAAGTTGGTTTCATGCCGACAATGCCGTTAAATGATGCCGGTTGGCGAATTGAACCACCAGTATCACTACCAAGAGAAGCAGGTACTTGTCCCGCAGCAACAGCAGCTGCTGAACCACCAGAAGAACCACCAGGAACTTTAGAATGATCCCAAGCATTTTTCGTTTTTTTGAAATAAGAGGTCTCAGTTGAACCACCCATCGCAAATTCATCCATATTTAATTTTCCAACTGGGATCAAATCATTTGCATAGATTTTTTCCATTACTGTTGCATCATAAATTGGGTTGAAGTTAGACAATATTTTTGACGCAGCAGTTGTTAAAATATCCTTGGTTACGATATTATCTTTGATTCCAATCGGAATTCCTGCTAATACATTATCTTCGGAAATACCTTTCAGGTCGATAGCTTTCGCTTCTTCCAATGCTTTGTCTTCATTTAAAGTAATAAAAGCTTCAACTTTTTCTTCAGTTGCCTTAATCCGATCAAAGGTTTCTTTTGTCAAATCAGTAGCTGTAATTTCTTTTGAAACTAGCAGGCTGTGTAATTCTTCAATTGATTTATCAAATAATTTTTCCATTATGCGCCTGCCCCTCCATCATCAATAATTGCTGGTACTTTAATGAATCCATCTTCAGATTCTGGTACGTTTTTCATTAGTTCTTTTCGCGACCAACCATCATGGGCCACATCTTCTCTCATTACATTTACTGTTTCGACAACATTTGAAGTTATTTCGACACCTTCAGTATCTACTTCACTTAGTTGTTCTACCATATCAATAATTTTTCCTAATTGATCAGTAAATCCAGTTAATTCATCAGCGGAAAAAGAAAGTTTTGCTAATTTCGCAACATGCTGGACTTGTTCTTCGTTAATTGCCATAATATCCCTACTTTCAATGTGTTTGCTAATATTGACTCATTTTATCATATCTTTTTAAGAATGCGCACTTTTTCTCGTCGAAAAAACGATAGCGAGTCTATGATACTCAATAGTTCTTGCTATCGTCAACTGTCTTTCTGAAAAAAATATGAGTTTTTGTTAAGTTTGTGCATCCTTTAATGCATCAACCAGCTGTGACTCATTCCAAACAGTCACACCTAAATTTTGCGCTTTGGTTAATTTACTACCCGCGTCTTCACCTGCTACAACAACATCAGTTTTCTTCGACACACTCCCAGTGACATTACCACCTAATTGTTCGATTTGTTCTTTTGCTTCTTCTCGAGTAAACTCAGTCAATTTACCAGTTAAAACGATTGTTTTTCCTTTAAATACTGAATCGACTTCTTCTAAATCAGATTGACGAACACCTAGATAAGTTAAATTCACCCCGTATTTTTCTAATTCCGCCATTAATTCATGGACTTCTTGATTTTCAAAATAAGTAATTAAACTATCCGCAATTGTCTCACCTAAAGTATTTAAGGTGATGACTTCTTCCTTACTAGCTTTTGCAATATGAGCTAAATCGCCAAAATGTTCTGCTAAAATACCAGCTGCCTTTGCACCTACATGACGAATACCTAAGCCAAACAATAATCGTTCAACTGAATTATTTTTACTTGCCTCGATGGCGTTTAAAATATTTTCAGCAGATTTATCTTTGATCTTATCTAGTGTCAGGAGCCGCTCTTTATCTAAGTTATATAAACCAGCTACATCAGTAACTAAGCCCTTGTCAAACATTTGTGCTAACACTCTTGGTCCCAAGCCATCAATATTCATTGCATTTCGAGAAACAAAATGACTCAAACCTTCTTTAATTTGCGCTGGACACTTTGGGTTAATACAACGTAGAGCAACTTCTTCATCTAAATGAACCAATTCGCTGTTGCAAACCGGACAATGGGTTGGAATCTCATAAGGTTGACTATCATCTGGTCGTTTATCTAAAATCACTTGTGCAACTTCAGGAATAATATCTCCCGCTTTATAAATACGCACCACATCATTGATCCGAATATCTTTTGCTTTAATATAATCACTATTATGAAGACTTGCTCTGGCGACTGTTGTTCCAGCTAAGCGAACCGGCGTCATGATTGCAGTCGGTGTTACTACACCTGTTCGACCAATTGTCCATTCAATATCATTTAAAGTTGTTTCAGCTTCTTCTGGTGGGAATTTATAAGCTGCTGCCCAACGAGGCGCTTTGACGGTAAAGCCTAATTGATCTTGCAAAGAGAATTCATTCACTTTTATTACAATCCCATCAATGTCATAAGCTAAATCAGCTCTTTTCTCATGGTAACTTTCAATATAAGCCCAAACTTCATCAATCGTGTTATAAACTTGATGCTCTGGATTGACTTTGAAACCCAAACGACTCATTTCATTCAAAGCATCATCTTGAGTTGTAGCAGCCAGCGGACCAAAATCAGCTAAAGTGTAAAGAAAAGTACTTAAATTTCTACTGGCGGCTACTCGAGTATCTAATTGACGTAAGCTTCCAGCTGCCGCATTTCGTGGATTGGCAAAAACTTCCTTGCCTTCCTCTTCTCTTTTCTGATTCAATTTAACAAAAGAAGCTTTCGGCATGTAACATTCTCCACGAACTTCGATTGACAAAGCCTCAGGTAAAGTTAATGGAATAGATTTTACAGTCTTCAAATTCTCAGTAATATTTTCTCCAACAGTACCGTCTCCTCTAGTTGCCCCTTGGACAAAACGGCCATTTTCATATTTTAAAGAAATGGATAAACCGTCAATTTTTAATTCACAACAATAACTAACTGGATGCCCCACTGCTTTTTGAACTCGTTCATCAAATGCCACCAATTCTTCTTTATTAAAAACATCGTTCAAACTATAAAGTGGCGTCTCATGAACAACTTTTTCAAATCCAGCTAAGATCACACCGCCTACTCGTTGCGTGGGTGAATCCTCGGTAATTAAGTCAGGATATTGAGTCTCTAAATCTACCAATTCTTGATATTTTTGATCATAAACATAGTCTTCCACTGAAGGTTTATCTTCTACATAGTATTCATGCGCATATTGATTTAATTCTTCTCGCAATACTTTACTTTTTTCTTCGGCTTGTTGGAAAGTCATTTCAGCCATAGTAACCTCCTGTTATTTTGCTTAAGTAATTTATTGACACATTTTTAATTAAATTTTTTCAATTGGAGCAAAGGCGGCCAATAAACGTTTAATTCCTTGTTGGGGAAATGCAACATCTAATTCTATATCTTGAGCATTTCCACTAACTTTTACGACAGTACCAGTTCCCCATTTTTTATGGGCAACCTTATCACCTAATTGCCAAGCTACATTTTCTCCACCAGAAGCTTGTTTACTTTGAACTGCTGGTTTGGTAGCATGCTGATACTTGGGTTTTTGATAAGATTGGAATGGACTATTTGATTTTGTTGGTTGCGCCTGAATACCCGTTTGGTTTAATAGACTGTCATCAATTTCTGCCACAAAACGAGAGGGAGAATTGTATTGAGTCTTACCATATAAAGTTCGTGAAAAAGCATTAGTCAAGTACAATTGGTTTTCTGCTCGTGTAATCCCAACATAGGCCAAACGACGTTCTTCTTCTAATTGCGCTTCTTCCATTAAAGAACGACTTGATGGAAAAATTTTCTCTTCCATTCCGACTAAAAAGACCACTGGGAATTCTAATCCTTTTGCGGCATGTAGTGTCATTAATGTTACTTGTGCGCTTTCTTCTTGATAATCATCTAAGTCTGAAACCAAAGCTAAATCATTTAAAAAGACGGCTAGTTTTTCTTCTGGTTGATCACCATCCTCAACAGCTTGCTGAGATCGTTTATCAAATTCTTGCGTAACAGATCTAAATTCCTCTAAGTTTTCTAGTCGCGATTCTGCTTCTAAAGTACGCTGATTTTTCAGCTCGGCTAAATAACCGGTTTTTTCTAAAATTTGATCTACTAAATCCGTCACTGGCAAATAAATAATCATTTCTTGGAATTGGCGAATCATTTCTCCAAATTCAGCCAAATTGCGACCAGCTTTACCTGATATATTAGCTAAATCGACATTTTGAGCAGCTTCTACCAAAGACCAGTCATGAATAGCTGCAAACTCCCGTAATTTATCAACTGAGCTTGGACCAATTCCCCGCTTTGGTACATTGACAATTCGCTCAAAACTCACCGCATCTCTTGGATTATTAATAATATTTAAGTAAGCAATAATATCCTTGATTTCTTTGCGATCATAGAACTTGTGACCACCCACCATAGTATAAGGAACATTAGCTTTAACTAAAGTATCTTCAATTACACGAGATTGTGCATTGGTCCGATACAACACTGCAAAATCATTAAAATTACGATTATTTTGATGCATTTGATTACGGATTTCACTAACGATAAACTGTGCTTCATCTCGTTCACTGTCAGCACGATAATAAGTAATTTGTTCCCCTGATTGATTATCAGTCCACAAATCTTTTGGCCGCCGATTAGAATTGTTTTGAATTACTTCATTGGCTGCCTGTAAAATATTTTGTGTAGAGCGATAATTCTGCTCCAATAAAATCACACTGGCATTAGGATAATCTTTTTCAAAATCCAAAATATTTTGCATGTCAGCACCACGCCAACCGTAGATACTTTGATCCGCATCACCAACAACGCATAAATTTTTGAAACGAGCGGCTAAAAGATTAACCAAAGTGTATTGAGCATGGTTCGTATCTTGATACTCATCCACATGCAAATAGTGGAATTTATTTTGATAATAAGTTAAGACATTTTCATGTTCAGAAAACAACCGAATTGTATTCATAATCAAATCGTCAAAGTCCATACTTTGATTATTACGCAAAGCTTTTTGGTAAGATTCATAACACCGAGCGACAATTTCTTCAAAAAAAGAGCCTTGCATTTCAGCATATTGATCCGGTGTAATTAACTCATTTTTCGCATTACTGATCGTCCCTAAAATTGAACGGGGATCATATTTTTTTGGATCAATATTAAGATCCTTTAAAATACGTTTCATCAAGGAGAGTTGGTCAGAGCCATCTAAAATTGTGAAATTCCGGTCATAACCAATCGCATCGACATCTCTTCTTAAAATTCGCACACACATGGAGTGAAAAGTTGAAACCCAGACATCTTCCCCACCTTTTCCTAAAATAGCATTGACCCGCTCTTTCATTTCACGAGCAGCTTTATTGGTAAAAGTGATCGCTAAAATATTCCAAGGATTAACTTCTTTTTCTTCTATTAAGTAGGCAATACGGTGAGTTAAAACCCGCGTCTTCCCACTACCGGCGCCAGCCATAATTAAAAGCGGGCCTTCTGTATGAAGCACCGCTTCTTTTTGCTTTGGATTAAGTCCAGTTAAAAGTTCTTGCTTATTTGGCATGCAAAACTTCCTTTCATCATTTCAATCTCACCCATTATAACATCTAAAAAAGAGGGATAAAACTGACAACCCTTAACTTATGAAATATTCTCTTGAATTTCTGAAAAAACAGAGCTAAATTAAATAAGGCATTAGGAGGTGAAACAAATGAAAGAACACGAAATAAAAAAATTAGATCATACAAAATTAGTATTCATTTTAAAAGGATTAATCATTGGTGGTATTTCTGGGATCATCGTAAGTCTCTTTCGATTATTGATTGAGGTAGCAGGTGAAAAAATTGTTGGGATTTATTTATTTTTGCAAATTCACCGTTGGTACATCATTCCCTGGCTGATTCTCATGATATTTTGTGCAATTTTTGTTGGGAAAATTGTTCAATCGGAGCCTGATATTAAAGGAAGCGGGATTCCGCAAGTTGAAGGAGAACTACAGGGGGAAATCCATCAAAATTGGTTCGCTGTCTTATGGAAAAAATTCTTAACAGGTGTCCTCTCAGTTGGCTCAGGTTTATTTCTAGGTCGAGAAGGTCCGTCTATTCAACTAGGAGCAACAGTTGGCCAAGGATTTGGGCATTTTTTTAAAGCCACCCCAGCTGAAAAGAAAATTTTCATTTCCAGTGGTGCTGCTGCCGGATTATCAGCTAGGAGCAACAGTTGGCCAAGGATTTGGGCATTTTTTTAAAGCCACCCCAGCTGAAAAGAAAATTTTCATTTCCAGTGGTGCTGCTGCCGGATTATCAGCTGCCTTTAATGCACCCGTGGCTGGACTATTATTTGTTCTCGAAGAAATTCATCATAGCTTTTCACCACTCATGTGGATTACATCCTTAACTGCTGCATTAAGTGCCAATCTTATTTCATTAAATTTTTTTGGTTTAAAACCGGTTCTATTTTTTTCTGAAGTCCCTTCGTTACCTTTAAAATATTATGGACATTTAATTCTTTTAGGTGCCTTACTAGGGATATTTGGCTTCATCTATCAAAAGGTACTATTGTCCTTAGCTAGTTGGTATCAAAAAACACATTTACCAGAATTTTTATACGGATTGATTCCTTTTATCCTAATTATTCCCATTGGAATTTTTTTCCCTCACTATCTTGGTGGTGGGAATCAAATTATTATTTCTTTAGGTCTAAACAACTTCTCGATGCAATTTTTATTAGGCTTATTTCTTTTGCGTTTTGTTTTTTCGATGATTTCTTATGGAGCAAGCTTACCAGGAGGAATATTTTTACCGATTTTGACATTAGGAGCTATTATAGGCGCCATATACGGCACTTTAATTCATCAATTTTTTGGCGTTGAAAGTATCTATATTCGTGATTTTGCAATTTTTGCAATGGCAGCATACTTCACTGCGATTGGAAAAGCACCATTGACCGCCATCATTCTAGTTACAGAAATGGTCGGCAACATAACACATTTGATGCCTTTAGCCGTTTGTTCCTTATGTGCATATATTATGAATGACTGGTTAGGTGGTAACCCGATTTATGAATCTCTGTTGGAACGCTTGGTTAAACACAATAGTCCCAGTATTACTGGTATTAAAACAGTTTTTGAATTTCCTGTTAATGCCGAGAGTAATTTAGATGGTATCTTGGTTCGCGATTTTAATTGGCCACAAGAAATGTTACTAATCTCGATTCTACGTGGATCAAATGAACTTTTAACTCATGGTGATACCGTCATGAAAGCCGGCGATATTTTAATGATTTTAACCGACGAAGGTAATCTATCTAACATCAGAAAATCAATTACAACCTATTCGCAACTAAACCAATGACCGTAATCATTGGTTTTTTTCTTAAAAATGTTTATGGACGTTTTTGAATGTTTTTGATTGATTAGGTCATTTAATTGTGCTATGATGTTTTTGAGGAGGAATGGAAATGCTTACAGAAGAGCGACGAAAAAAAATACTAGAATTATTAGATGAACATAATGTTGTGAAATCTCAAGATTTAATGAATCGTTTACAGGCTTCAGAGTCAACCATTCGTCGTGATTTGCAAGAATTAGAAGATGATGGTCATTTAAAGCGAGTTCACGGTGGTGCAACGAAAATGCAATTTTTAGATGATGAGCCTGCCTTCTCTGAAAAATCATTCAAAAACATTCAACAGAAACAAGCAATTGCAAAATTAGCCAGTCAAGAAATTGATGATGGCGATATTATTTATTTAGATGCAGGAACAACAACAATCGAACTTATTCCTTATTTAAAAGATATTGTCGTCACTGTTGTGACCAATTCAGTTGGTCTGGCTGCAAAATTAGTTGAACATCAAATCAACACAATTGTTTTAGGCGGCCGAATCAAATTAAAAACTGATGCTGTTATCGGCTCTCAAGCGATGGCGCAACTGAGTCAATATCGTTTTGATAAAGCCTTTGTCGGAACTAATGGTATTTCAATAAAAACCGGCTACACCACGCCAGATCCTGAAGAAGCAGCACTAAAACGACTAGCTATCCAACAGTCCGAAAAAGCATTTATTTTGGCAGATTATTCTAAATTTAATCAAACAACATTTGTTCAAATTACTAAACTTTCTGAAGCAATCATTCTCACTGATCGATGTCCGACTGAACTTTACACTGACATCGCTAAACAAACTACTATTAAGGAGGTTTCTGTATGATTTATACAGTGACACTAAATCCTTCTATTGACTATATTGTACATGTAGATCAGTTGAAGATTGGCGATATCAATCGCATGAAAAATGATTTTAAATTACCTGGCGGAAAAGGAATTAATGTTTCACGAATTTTGGCAAGGATCAATGTTCCTTCTACTGCCTTAGGTTTCATCGGCGGCTTTACTGGAAGCTTTATTAAAGGTTGGCTAAAAGAAGAGAATGTTCAAACCAATTTTACTGAAGTCAGTGACGATACGCGTATCAATATAAAACTAAAAGCAGTTGAAGAAACTGAAATAAATGGCTTAGGCCCAGATGTTTCAACTGCAGAAATGTTACATCTAAAACAAATTTTAAAAGATGTCACCAAAGATGATGTAGTTGTCTTATCTGGTAGTAAACCAGCCAGTGTGCCAACCGGCTTTTACCAAGAATTAATAGAAGTGATTAAGTCAACTGGTGCTGAATTTGTGATTGATACTACTGGAGCAGATTTAATGGATGCTTTACCAAGCGGTCCACTTTTAGTGAAGCCTAACAATCACGAATTGGCTGAATTATACGAGACAACTTTTGATTCAGTGGAAGATATTTTCCCGTACGGTGCAAAATTGTTAGCTACTGGTGCAAAACACGCACTTGTCTCAATGGCAGGTGATGGTGCTTTACTATTTACTGACGATGCCGTTTACTCAGCTAATGTATTAAAACGTTCAGTAAAAAATTCAGTTGGTGCTGGTGACTCAATGATTGCTGGTTTTGTTGGTGCTTTTGTTAAATCGAAAGACCCAATTGAAGCATTTAAATGGGGCGTCGCTTGCGGCAGTGCAACGACATTTTCAGATGATTTAGCAACAGCTGATTTCATTCAAGAATTATTACCTGAAGTTATTATTACTAAGGTGAAATAGGAGGAGAAAAAATGGATATCAAAGATTTATTAGTAAAAGATGCAATGATCATGGATTTAAAAGCAACTGATAAACAAGGCGCAATTGATGAAATGGTCCAAAAAATGTACGATGCAGGTAGAATTTCTGACGTAGAAATTTACAAAGAAGGTATTCTTAAACGAGAAGCACTCACTTCAACTGGTCTAGGCGATGGTATTGCAATGCCCCATGCTAAAAATAGTGCTGTAAAAGAAGCCACAGTTTTATTTGCTAAAAGTAAAAATGGCGTAGACTACGAAGCTCTTGATGGTCAACCAAGCTACTTGTTCTTCATGATCGCTGCTCCAGAAGGTGCAAATGATACGCATTTACAAGCCTTAGCTTCTCTTTCGAAATTATTAATTGATCCTGATTTTGTCGCACAATTAAAAGAAGCTAACACACCTGAGGAAGTTCAAAATTTATTTGATACAGCTGAAAAAGCCAAAGAAGCAGAAGAAAAAGCTGAAGAAGCGGCAGAAAATGAGTTAAAAGATTTTAATCGTCGCTATATCGTTGCTGTTACAGCCTGCCCTACTGGTATCGCCCACACATATATGGCAGAAGATGCTTTAAAGAAAAAAGCGAAAGAAATGGGCGTTGATATTAAAGTTGAAACAAATGGTTCAGAAGGAATCAAACACCGATTAACTGATGAAGATATCGCTCGTGCTGATGCCGTTATCGTTGCAGCAGATAAAAAAGTAGAAATGAATCGTTTTGCTGGAAAAGAATTAATCAACCGTCCGGTTTCAGATGGCATTCGTAAACCAGAAGAATTAATCAATCTTGCTTTAAGTGGTAATGCACCAACTTTTAAAGGCGATGGATCAGAAACCGCTTCTCAATCCACAGAAGAAAGTGGATCAGTTGGACAAAATATTTATAAAGATTTGATGAACGGCGTTTCTCATATGTTGCCATTCGTAATTGGTGGCGGAATTATGATTGCCTTGTCATTCATGATTGATCAATTTATTGGCGTTCCTTCCGCTGAATTAGCAAACTTAGGTAACTATAACCAAGTGGCTAGTTGGTTCAATCAAATTGGACAATCTGCCTTTACCTTCATGTTACCTGTGTTAGCCGGATTTATTGCTTCAAGTATTGCTGACCGTCCTGGTTTAATTGGTGGTTTTGCTGCTGGTTTCTTAGCTAATCAAGGTGGTGCTGGTTTCTTAGGCGCTTTAATTGGTGGTTTCTTAGCTGGTTATGTGATTGTCTTCTTGAAAAAAGTCTTTAAAGGCTTACCAAAATCATTAGACGGTATTAAAACAATCTTATTCTATCCATTCTTTGGATTACTGATTACTGGATTTTTAATGTTATTAGTCAATGTACCGATGAAAGCTATCAATGATGGTCTAAATGGTTTCTTATCTGGTCTAGGTGGATCAAATGCAATCTTACTTGGCGCTTTATTAGGCGGCATGATGGCAGTCGATTTAGGTGGACCAATTAATAAAGCTGCATATGTATTCGGTACTGCAACGCTTGCTTCAACAGTTGCAACTGGCGGTTCAATCGTCATGGCAGCAGTCATGGCTGGCGGTATGGTTCCTCCTTTAGCAATTTTCGTGGCAACTCGTTTATTCAAAAGTAAATTTGAAAAAAGCCAAATTGATGCTGGTTTAACAAATATCGTAATGGGCTTATCATTTGTAACAGAAGGTGCGATTCCTTTTGCTGCAGCCGATCCAATTCGTGTTATTCCAAGTTTCGTAGTTGGTTCTGCTTTAACTGGTGGACTAGTCGGTGCTTTCGGTATTAAATTATTAGCCCCTCACGGCGGAATCTTCGTTGTTCTATTATTAAGTCATCCAGTACTCTATTTAATCTTTATTGCGATTGGCGCCATCGTCTCTGGTGTGATCTATGGATTAGTTAAAAAACCAGCAGCTTCAGCTGTAACTGAATAATCAAAAAAGCTTGAAAAATTTAGCGACTCTAGTAGTTCAAACTAGGTCGCTACAAAATTCAAGCTTTTTTTTATACGTCTATAATACGCATCTGCTTTTCCTTAGTTTCAAATTTTTGCGGGATAAACAAGACTTTCAAGTTTTGACTTTCATGTTTAAGTAATAAAGAGATGCCCTCAGTTTTTTGTTTTACTTCTTGAATAGAAATGCCTGGAATAGCTTGTTTCAATTCATTCAATGGAAATTTTTCGATTGATTGTCTTGGTACAAAAAATTGCAGTACTGGTAAAAAATTTTTTAATTGTAAATCTGTAATTTTAACATCTAAATAGTCTTCAATATAATACCGATAAGCGCTTACTCCCTGATCAATTGTGAGTTCTGGATAAAGTACTTTAAAGTTCATCATTTGTTTGTTCTCGTTATCAATCCAAGGAAAATAGGCCAGTGCATTCAAACTCCCCTTCATTCTAGTAACAGAATAATCATCCTTTAAATAATCATAGGTTCTTGTTACGAAAAAAGTCGCTTTCTTCTTTTCGATTGGTTGAAATAAATCATTTTGATACTGCACCGTTTGAACGGTTGACTGTTCAAAGGCAAATTCAATAAAGGGTTGTTCTAACACTCCTACCCCATTGGTATAAGAAAGTTGCGCAATACCCAGCTGGTTACGAAACATCTTTTGATAATGGAGATTGCTGACTTCAGCCCAATGTAATGGATTTTTAAAAATTTCGATAAAAATACCTTTACCTAATTTTTCGGCTCGATCAACTTGCTGTATTTCTAAGAGTAATTGTTGCGGAAAAAATTGTTGATATGCTGGTCCAAAGAAAACGCGCCAACAGGAAGTTAAACAAAAGCCTTTATAAAAAACATCGTATCCTGAAAATTGATTACAGTCGATAATTATTTCTCCATCAATTGTCTTCATTTTTGGTAATTTATCAATTTCTTCACTCGCTTGAAAAGCTTGTCGTTTTTGCAGATCACTGACATTATGATATAGAAATTCATCATAAGACCGCATATAGCCAAACACGCCATAATCCTTTACCCGCCCTTTTAAGTAATCAAAATAGATTAACTCCCAATATTTAAAGACTTGATGATCTATTAACGTTTTTTCAACTAAACTATGACCTAAAATATGCAACGTCGTCTCATGTGGTCCTTTTATTAATCGTATCCGACAATCTTCTTTATCATGTAGCAAATCAATCATTTGATGTAAAGCCATTAAATCAAAAGGCTGTCTTACGCCATCAACGACCATTTCAACAGGTTCCAGCAATAAGCGAGACATGATTACCCAATCTCTGACAAATTCTTGGATTTTACCATCTTCTAAATGATCTAGGTGGTTTACACAATACAATAATTCCGTCTTTTCCATTGCTGATCCCTCCTTTTACTACTTATAGTATAGCGTAATTTATTAAAAGTTCCTAAAAAAGTAATGCTCATTTTTTTGGTAGTTGTTTTTTTAAATAAACGTGCTAAACTAATATTGAAATTATGGAGGTGAAATCATGGGCTTAAAATTTGAAAGAACCAATGATTTAGATAAACTTTTTGAAAATTTTGCTGTTGACCCTGAAAAAAAAGTACAGAGCAATAAAGATGTCGAAAAATTTTTAAAACCAGAAGACAAAGATAAAAAAAAAAATAAAAAAAAGTAAGTCAGTTCGACTTACTTTAGTAGAAGACTGGCTAAATGTCAGTCTTTTTATTTTAGATAGCTTTCAATTGCCGTCCAAGCAGCCTCTTTTCCTTCTTTTGTTTCAGAAGAAAAAATAATGAAATCATCATTTCCATCAAAATCTAATTTTTTCTTGATACTACTTGTGTGCTTATTCCATTTTCCCCGAGGAATCTTATCGGCCTTTGTAGCAACAACGATCACTGGAATATTATAATATTTTAAAAATTGGTACATCTGAATATCTTCGACACTAGGGTCATGACGCATATCCACTAAAGAGACAACTGCCCGCAATTGTTCCCGACTGGTAATATACGTTTCAATCATTTTCCCCCATTTTGCTCGCTCCGTTTTTGAAACCTTCGCATAACCATAACCAGGAACATCTACAAAAT
Organism: Enterococcus alishanensis; assembly: GCF_019218635.1. GTDB lineage: Bacteria > Bacillota > Bacilli > Lactobacillales > Enterococcaceae > Enterococcus_A > Enterococcus_A alishanensis. Next base: position 633,419 of record NZ_JAHUZB010000002.1, read on the forward strand.
ATAAACTATCTTCAATTAGGTAAAAATTCAATGTTTGAGTTTTGCCAGGTTTGCTGGAAGTTCGCGCCAAGTTTTTTCGATTAATCAGTGTATTGATAAATGAAGATTTGCCTACATTTGAACGTCCCGCTAAAGCAATTTCTGGTAGTTGACTTTCAGGATACTGCTTGGGAGCAACGGCACTGATAACAATTTCTGCATTATGAACTTTCATCATTTTCTCCTTTATACAATGGTATAAATTTCATTTTAACATGGATATTTTCAAAAAAATAGCGTGGCTGGATATAAAATATCTGCCACGCTGTTTTTTTTAACCTGCTTTTTTATTATCGCTATGATATTCAACGATTGGTTTTCCGTTTCCTTCAACAGCATCTTTAGTGATAATCACTTTTTTGATGTTTTCATCAGAAGGAATATCAAACATAATATCCATCATAATGTCTTCAATGATTGAACGTAATCCCCGTGCCCCAGTATTTCGTGCAATGGCCTTATCTGCGATTGCATCCAAGGCTAAAGGTTCAAATTCTAACTCTGTGTCATCGTAAGACAATAGTTTTTGATATTGTTTCACTAAAGCATTTTTTGGTTCCGTTAAAATTCTGACCAAATCTTCAGTCGTTAATTTTTCTAATGCCGTTGTCACAGGCAAACGACCAATAAATTCGGGAATTAAACCAAATTTTAATAAATCTTCAGGAATAATTTGCTGCATCATGCTAGCATTTTCATCTAATTTTTTATTGTTGCTACCAAAGCCGATTGTTTTTTCACCTAAACGATTTTTAACAATTGCTTCGATACCATCAAAAGCACCACCAACAATAAATAAAATATTGGTTGTGTCAATTTGAATAAATTCTTGATGAGGATGTTTGCGCCCGCCTTGTGGTGGTACACTAGCAACCGTACCTTCTAAGATTTTTAATAAGGCTTGTTGTACACCTTCACCAGAAACATCTCTAGTGATAGAGACATTTTCACTTTTACGTGTAATTTTATCAATTTCGTCGATATAGATGATGCCTTTTTCAGCTCGTTCAACATTATAGTCAGCCGATTGTAATAACTTAAGCAAGATATTTTCTACGTCTTCACCAACATAACCAGCTTCAGTCAAACTTGTGGCATCAGCAATCGCAAACGGTACATTTAATGAACGTGCCAACGTTTGTGCCAAGAAAGTTTTACCAGAACCAGTTGGTCCAATCAGACAAATATTACTTTTTTGTAATTCAACTTCGTCTTTATTCTCAGTATCCGTATTTACTCTTTTATAGTGATTATATACAGCAACTGATAATGCCCGTTTTGCGCGATCTTGTCCAATTACATATTGATTTAAAATGTCCAATAATTCTTTGGGTTTTGGAACATCAATAAATTCACGAAGCGCTTCTTCATGAAATTCTTCATCAATAATTTCTTTACAAAGATCAATACATTCATTACAAATATAAACGCCAGGACCTGCGACAATTTTTTTTACTTCTTCTTGGGTTTTTCCGCAAAAAGAACAGCGGACCGTTTCACCCGAGTCAGTACTTTCATACATGGCCTTCACCTCTTGATTCGATTACTACAAATAATCTTTGCAGTCTTTCACTATCATAACATAAAGGTGCTAAAAGACAATCATTGCTGATTCTATTTACTCTTTTATTAAGAAAAAAATCAAAAGATTATTATTTTAGTAGAATATTTTTTTCGATCCGTTAAAGCTCACTTTTATTCAGAAAAAACTACTTTCAATTTAATCTTAAAATTAATATTTCATAATTCTTTTTCTAATAGATAACGATTGTTTGATTCTCCTATTAAGTGAAATCCACAAGACAATAAAACATTTCTTGAAGCTATATTTGATGGATCAATTTCAGCTGTAATTCGTTTTGCATTCTTTAAACGTAAAATTTTTTCTATCAAACAAAGAATCATTTTTTTACCGTAGCCTTTTCCTAAAAAAGCAGGATCTCCAATCAAATAATCAATACCATAAGTTCCATCTAAACAGATGTCCGCAAAATCTTCACCATGACTATCACTAGCTTTGTAATATAGGCAAAATCCAAAAGGTTGATTATCCCAAAAAACAATCAAGTGAGTAAGCCAATTAAACTGCTCTTCTCTTTGCCTAAGTTCCATTAACCAATCGTCAATCGATACATTTAGTTCTGGTATTTCATACCATTTTTTCACGTGTTCGTAATTTAACCACTCTTCTATCATTACTAAATCTTCATTTTCAACTAATTTAAAAGATATCATTTTTATTTTAAACTCCTTTTTCTGCAAAAAAACCAACTTAGAATTGTTAATACCGCAAACAAGAATGTAAAACTTAAAAAAGGCTGATTAATTGCTTTTGATCCGGTAATCAAAGCAATCAACTTTAGGAAATAAGGTGCCGACGATCCCCCTAAATTACATCCGACTAATGCAACTGACATACAGAGTGTCTCTGAACCTGATCGACAAACTTCTGAAACCAAATGAAACATTAAAGAAATCAATAGTGGATATGCCGCACCTGCTAAAACTGCACCAACAGTAATAACCATTAAACTATTGGCACTATAGACTAAAAAATGAGCCATGGTCATCATAATTAAACCAAGTGACGCTGTGAAGTAACGAATTGAGATAAAAATACGACCAAAAAAAACACCTAAAATCATTCCCGCTACAGTCATCAATGTCTGTACCCGACTCGCATCAACCATATTCCCAAAGTTAAAACTAGTGACAATACCCGAAATGCGAATAATAATAGCCGTTTGAGCACCTACAATAACAACTAAAAAAACAGCAATCAAAATCACGTAAAAATTGACTGATTGCTTTCTATTATCAATTTCAACATCTGAATCTTTTTTCTTATTATCAGGATAGGAAAACATAAATAGTAACAAAATCGGCAAAGCCAATAAATAAATTAAAAAGACACTTTGCCAATTGAATAAAATTAATTGACCAGCCAAAAAAGTTAAAATGGCTTGCCCACCACTTTCAAATGCGCTACGTAGCCCCATTAGATAGGCACTTTCTTTTCCTTTGAAGTTGATTGAGATTAGACTGACAGCTAAAGAATTAATCAGACCAAGACCCACACCTAAAATAATTCGCGAAAGGAAAACGGCAGAGAAATCATTTAGAAAAAAAGGTAACACTCCCGCCACTAAAACTAGACTTAGTCCCAAAATGACAGTCACTTTTTCACCAATTTTGTTGGAAATAAAACTGCTTAGTAAGACCATAATCATCACTGAAAAAGATGGTACAGTAGTCATCAGTTCAATTGATGAAGCAGAGATATGATCAAAATAACCTTCAATCGCGGGGATCGCTGGGGAAATGGATAAAGACGAAACCAGTATCAGAGAAACTGATAGGATTCCTATTTTCAGTAAAAAGTTTTTCTTTGTTACCATCTACACAACCAACTTCCATTTTAAACTTTTTATATTTCAATTATAACCAAAAAAAGGCAGCCAAAGCCACCTAACTTTTTAAAAACCATATCTTACCGCTAAGATTCGTAAAACTGCTAGCCACAGTATCACTAAAATACTACCAATAACAATCAAAATTTTATTTTGGGCTACATTTATCGTTCCTTCTTTTGTTGAAAAAAGTGGAATAAATACAAAACTTATCGGAATAAAATAGCGCCCCTGTACCCCTTGAATAGCTTTTTTAGTATCTACTGGGTTCCAGATTTGATATAAAGCAAAGAAAGTTAAGAGTGTAAACAAAATTAACGCTACTCCTAGAACAAGCTTTTTAGGCCATCTAAAAAATATTGCTTTTTGATTAGGTAAGAAGGCTGAAACTATCAATAAACTATAATACAGGATTGCCCAATGCCAACCAATAGGTGTGTTCAACCACCCAAAATTACCCATGTAGGATAGTAAAATATAATTACCTTTATTTCCGAAAATAAAATTTTTGATTAAATTGTTAAAGAAAATACCTGGATTACTTAAAAAATGACGTAATTGTAGATTAGGATTAGCAAAATCCCGATAAAGAATCTGTTGATCCACCATCAAAGAATTCCATAAAAGATAAAGCCCTATAGATAAGGCAAGAATAACACTTCCCCAAACAACTTTACGGCGGATATTCATATCTTTGTTAGGTATTAAAAAGAATAACAAACCTAATACTATATTCGTTGGTTTCATAGTGACAGCAATAATTAATAGTAGACCTGCTATCATGATTTTTTTTGATGAAAGCCTATTAGACGATTCTTCTATTTCTTCTGTCAATTGCTTTTTGGCTGCCAATCTTAAAACATAAGCTGAAAATAAAAGCGCAACGCCATTTGTTAAACCATCTCCTGAAGTGGATGCAGCAAGAAAAATAGCCAATGGATTTAATCCAATTATTGCCGCTGCCCATTTAGAAAAAGGAAACAGACTAATTGCAATTGCTATCAAGACAATATAGCATACTAAATTAAATGCCCTTGCCAAATAATATTGCGCTAAAGGAGAAGTGTTAAGTACTTTTCCAAAAAGAATCCCCAATGTTTGAGGAATGAAATTAATAATCGAATAATTTGTTATACCACCTGTTGGTAAAAAAACTTTACCTGAGGAAGGATAATTGTCTTCCTCAGCTTTCTGGTAATCAAATTTATTTTCCGGATAATTTCCTACCGTGAAAGATAGTTTAACAATTTTTTCTACTCCTTTTGAGGCATAAAAACCAAATTCATTCCACGACTTGGCATTTTCATTCTCAACATTATTTTTATTATAAATTACTGGAACCACTTCGCCTCGGGAAAGCGCATCAGCTTTTAAATAATGGCCCAATTCATCTGGTGCCTGTAAAGGAGGAATGAATTTCACAAAAGAACCTCCGAAAATGATTGAGAAAAGAATGAATACGAAAACAGCTATATGAACATTTTTTATTTTCTTTGCGATTTGTCCTAACATAATTAATCGCTCCTTTAGAATCTTTAAATAATAAAAAGATTATACTAGTTTTTATAACACCAACAAATGAAAAACCACCAGCTGAAAACTGATGGTTTACTATTTTTTAATTACCGTACCAACCGATACCTTCATAATTCCAGCCATTTGAAACTAAGTGGTCACGTTCATTTGTATCTAATGTATAATGATGGGCTCCTGCTTTGGCGTTTTTATTATACAGACGATGTAAAGCAGTTTCTCCACCAGAGCGCCAAGAAATCCCTTCATCTTTCCATCCTTGAGCAACTAAATTGTCACGTTCAGCCGCAGACTTTGTATAATGATGATCTCCAGCGTTAGCATTATACAAACGGTACACATTCTCACCTTCATTCGGTGCATTCCAGCCGCGGCCTTCATAATTCCAGCCAGCTAGAATTAAGGAGTTTCTTTCTGCGCCGTTTGAAGTATAGAAATGTTCACCACTGTTAGTATTATACATTCTATACATTGCTGTTGTGCCTTCAGGGCTCTCAAGATCAAGAGGCATACTGTAATCACCAATATAATCTGCAGAAATGTCGAATCTACCGGAAACGTTGGGGAAACCTAATTGAGAAGACCATTGCCATGCACCATATTGCGTATAATAATTTGTTGTAGTCAGAGTGTAAGGATACGCAGCTACCCAAATATTTTTCTCACCAATACTTTGACCATTCACACGTCCAGAAGTTAGCCAGTATAAGCCAATATAATGTTTGGTATTGTTAAAGCCTAACTGTTTTAAGCGGTTAGCAAAAGCAATTGAATTGGCCGTATGGTCTCCTTTACCGGCAATATTGGGTTCTTCCATATCATTAATCATTACAGTGCTCTTATCTAAACCTAATTCATTTGCAAATTGCGCATAATAATCTGCTTCTGCGGCAGCAGCAGCATCACTTGTGAACCAGCTATAGTGGTAAGTTGATACAAGTAAACCAGCTGCTTTGGCATTATCAATCTGTGATTTTGCATATGGATTACGATAAGAAGTCGCTTCAGTTAACTTGACAGTTACGCCTGTTACACCGTAAGCCATCATAGAACGATATTGATCCACTGAAATTGTTCCATTATGTGAAGAAACATCAATAAAACTTTTTGATGGTGTATTATTATCAGTCGCAGCAACCGATGGTAAAGTTGCTCGAGTCGTAGCTGAAAGAACTTGTGGAAGCAAATCAGATCGTCCGCTTGGCGCCATGTAAAGACTGCCATCTTCACCAATCAATGAAGCTGGGTTTACTGATTCTTGATTATCTTGATCCTGTTCAGCTGATGCTGTAACAGAATTATTTTCTTCAGATGTACTTACTTCTTCAGCCAAAGCTGGTGAAGCAATGTTTAAAGCCATCATTGACATTAAACTTAAACCTATCCATTTTTTTTTCATTATAATCTCCTTTGGTAAACATTTTAACCTAGTCTCAGTTTACCAAAAAAGACTAATGATATGAACAAAACTATTTATCTTTATTTTTACAATTTGGTTACATCACTATTTATAACAAAAAAAATCAAAATCCAATGAAGTATCTGGATTTTGATTTTTTTAGTTAACTTACTCGAACCATAATAATATCGCCTTCGATTTTCACTGAATCCTCTTCAGGAAAGACCCCCATATCATTAAAGTCAGGTAAAATTTCTTGATATTCTTCCTCTGAAACTCTTTTAATTGGCGTTCCTGTGATATCAAAGAAGTTTGCTACGCGATGACTCACACCAACGGGACTGTTCACATCCCAATTATAAAAACTATGACCTAATACATCTCCCATCATTAATCCTCTAGAGATAGGAAATTGTTTTTGTCCAAAAATTGCTAGTTTGTAATCTAAATAACTCCCTTTGATATCTAGAGTATTAATTTTACTTCTAAGTTGTTGATTAAACCTTGACGCTTCAGTATAAATGATATTTTCTTGATTCGCCAAATAAGCCGATTGCTTCATTTGCTTAAATGAAATTATGACAATGATAATTGCTACTATAGTTTTTACATATTTTAAATTCAGTTTATTATAAATATAAAAATAGACATAGCCAACAGCCAATGGATAATATGGTACTAGAGATCGGATAGGGCCAATTGATCCAAAGATAAAGATACTTGAATGAATGGCGAAATATAATGAACTTAACAATAAGAATAACCAGATCCGATTTTTCTTAGCAAAAAATAAAGCTAAGTAAGATACGATTACAACTAAGACCATTAGCTTACCAAAATAAATTGATTGCGCACCACTGTAAAGAGAATAAGTATTATTAATAATACTTGAAAAAATTTCTGAAACTGGCAATTTCCCCCATAAAATAACTGACTCTACATAAGGATTTTTTTGAGTGCCTAATAAAAATAAAGTAAGATTATACATCAGTTGATTCATAATAAATATGACTAAAAAAGACCCTATATATGACGCAATTAATAATAAACCGTCTTTTAGAGAAATTCTTTTTTCAGAACTATCCACTATTGCGATAATCATAATAATTGTAACAACTACAAACGTAATCCAATTAGATGGATACACTGAAAAAGCACACACACCTAGAATAATATTAATTGCCAAAAATAGTTTCTTTTTCTCTGACATAAATAAGTAGAAAAAATAAACAGATAATATGACACATAGATTTGATAAAGCTACTTCAAAACTTTGCAAAATAAAATTATACTGTTCCAATAAAATAGCCGATGAAACAAATGTTGCGGGAATAATCCAACTTCCTTTTTGACGGCTTTGATATATGCGATCCAAGATGTAAGAAAATAAAATTGACATAAGTCCCAATATTAAATAAGTTAAAATATTAATTAAAAACACATTAATCGTATAACCTGAAATAAAACGTTTCAAAAAATAAAGTCCGTATCGACCCATTTCTGCCCATTGTATGAACCCATTCATAGGTGCCAACAACATAAACTCTTCCGTATCAATTGAAAAATTATAATAAAATATTTTCGCTCCAAAAGACACCAATATCACTAAGTATGTAAGTAAAATTAGCGCTTTATTGTTTTTCCCAAAAGCTTTTAAACGACCCAACTCACTTAGTATCATTTGTTTCCCCCTTAATTATCAATCTGTTCCCTTACATAAAAACAAACAAGTAGTGCATAATAACTGCTCACACTACTTGCTTATTTTTCTTTTAATTAAGAATTATTTTTCAACAGCAGATTCTGTTACTAATTCAACTGCTTTTTTAATTTTAATATCATGTTCTAACATATCTTCAGTTAAAACATTGCGGATTTGATCTTCAGGCATTTGGTACATTTCAGCTAAAGATTTAATTTCTTCATCAAGTTCGCTTTGTTCAACTGTGAAGTTTTCGGCAGCAACAATAGCTTCCATTACTAAGTTTGTTTTCACACGGTTTTCAGCTTCTGCTTCAAATTGTGTGTGTAAATCTGCTTCAGTTGAACCAGTTAGTTGATAATACATTTCTGGAGAAATACCTTGACGTTGCATGTTGTTAAGAAACTCGTCCATTGAACGGTGAACTTCATCGTGAACCATCACGTATGGCAATTCAACGATTTCAGCATTTTCGACAGCTGCTTTAATGGCAGCTTCTTCTTTTGCTTCTTTCGCAGCAGCAGCTTTTTGTTCTGTTAATTCTTCACGATATTTTGTTTTTAATTCGTCTAATGAATTAACTTCTTCATCAACGTCTTTAGCAAAATCATCATCTAGTTCAGGTAATTCTTTTCCTTTTACTTCATGAACAGTTACTTTGAAGACTGCTTCTTTACCAGCTAAGTCTTCTGATTGATAATCTTCTGGGAAAGTAACAGTTACGTCTAGGCTATCATCAGCTTTGTGACCTACTAATTGTTCTTCAAAGCCTGGGATAAATGAACCAGAACCTAATTCAAGACTATAGTTTTCACCTTTTCCGCCATCAAACGCTTCTTCACCAACAAAACCTTCAAAGTCAATGACTACAGTGTCGCCATTTTCAGCAGCGGCATCTTCTTTAATCACTAATTCAGCTTGTGCTTCTTGTTCACGTTTGATACGTGCGTCCACATCATCTTCTGTTACTTCTGTTTCTTGTTTTGGTACTTCTAAGCTTTTGTATTCGCCAAGTTTTACTTCAGGTTTGACAGTTACAGTCGCTTTAATTACCCAATCTTGTCCTTTTTCCATGCTATCCACATCGATATTAGGTTGTGAAACTGGTTCAACACCAGACTCTTTGATTGCTGCTTCATAAGCTACAGGTAAAATATCATTTAACGCATCTTCATAAAGTGCTTCTTCACCATACATTTGGTTGAACATTTGACGAGAAACTTTTCCTTTACGGAAGCCCGGTACGTTTAGATTTTTTTTGACTTTATTAAAAGCATTTGTTAATCCTTTTTCAATTTCTGGTCTCGCGATTGAAAAAGTTACTACACCTTCATTGGTGCCAGTTTTTTCGAAATTTACAGTCACTTGATTTCCCTCCGAATATTAAAATTTGCATACTTGTTAAGTTTACACTACTGAATAAAAATTGTAAATATAAAGCTTAGTTCTCAACTCTTTAACTCTGATAAAAGCTTTGCCATTTTTTTAATTTTTCTCGTATTTTTTTGATTTCTGAGTCATCATTTTTATCTGACGATAAATAGCTGTTTACCCATTCGGCAGTGTCTGAATAAAACACCTGTAAAGGATAAAGTAATGCTTGCTCCACATAAACTTCCTCAATTAAATTTTGTAGCAGGTATGGATCTTGATGCTCCAATTTCTCAGCTAAGCTCGCAATAATATCATTCATTAACTGATCTCTCAGATCAGTACCAATTGTTTTTGGATTTAATTCTATTATTTGATCATTCAAATCGAGATAATCAAAGACTTGATCAACTTCATTTTTCGACAATTCTTCGAATAAATAATTTCTAGCCAACAAAGTAACTTTATCCTCAGATAAAATTTGTTTGCCTAGTTCGATTAAATCAGCCAAAGATAAGTTCTCGCTTTTCTTTATTGTTTCTATTTGAACAAGTACCGGAGCCTTTAATTCTTCCAGCAATTCATCCAAGCTGTATAGTTGATCATCAGTACATTCTTCTGGAAACATTTGAGCTTGCTCATCTATTACATAAGAAAAGTCATTGACTTGCTCTTTAGTAATCAATTGCTGCTTATATCCCTGCCAGACCCAAGCTCGGGCTTTTTCAAATTGATAATTTAATAGTAACAACTGTAAAAAATACTCAAAGCGCTGATAATCAATCAAATAATTATCTAACATTTCCTCTGCATATTGGATGGCAAGTTCAATATTACCTTTTTGAGATGAAATCGTCGATAACATAAAATTTACTAACGGATCTTTATTTATTTTATAAGCCTTTTCAAAAGATGAGAATGCTTGATTCATATCACTATTTTCTAAAGCCAAGTGTCCAGCTTTACAATAAAATTCAAAATTTTTAGGAAATTGTATTTCTGACAACCTACCCTCTCCTTTCATTAATATAAATTCCGAATGATTAAAACTTTTTCAATTGGCCCCTTGGCATTCATTTTTTCAGCTTTTTCTACTAACGAGTGTCCCGTAAAAACTTCATGATTTAAAGGATCTTCTATCTCAAAAATTTTTGTTTCTTCTATACTTAAAGCATTTGGTGAAATTTCTTGTATGCTATCCCAGCCAGTATCTAAAAAAATTTTTGTTTCATCATTTATGCCATCTTTATTTTCTAATTCCGCCAAAAATTTTTTTAGCTCTCCAATGGTTAAATTTTCAATTTCCATGACAACCTCCTATTGATTGATTCATTTTATTTTAACTGATTCCATCGAATAATTGGAGATTTTTCTCTTAAATTTAGTTAATACCTGACATAATTTGGAAAGTTCTTTCACAATCTCATCTATACCAATTAAAAAATAATCAAAATAAGTATTTGACACTTTTATGATTATAGTTTATATTTATCAATGTTTCCGGCAGCAATGAATTAAATCTTTATTAGATAGACCAATAAGATAGCGCCAGGCCTTTACAAGGTGACGAGGAAGAAGCTTATCGAAAGATTCGGCGGATGGCTTCAGGGTTGCTAAGCTCTACAAAATGCGATAAAAACTTTTTAACAGGAAAAGAACAAAGACGCATTTAATTAGCTCGGAAACATATATTGTGATGAAAGTAGGAAAAACATTATGTGTGGAATCGTAGGAATCGTAGGAAATAACAACGCAACTAAAATTTTAGAAAACGGCTTAGAAAAATTAGAATATCGTGGCTATGACTCGGCAGGCATTTTCGTCGCTGATGAGGCAAACGATTATTTAGTAAAATCTCGCGGACGTATTGCTGATTTAGAAGCAAAAATTGGAGAAGACGTTCAAGGTAATATCGGAATTGGGCATACTCGCTGGGCAACACATGGTGAACCAACAGAGTTAAATGCCCATCCTCATACTTCTCAGAGTGGACGTTTTGTCTTGGTTCACAATGGTGTAATTGAAAATTATGATGATTTAAAAGCAAATTTTTTAGCTGAAGACACTTTTTATGGAGAAACAGATACTGAAATTGCTGTTCATCTAGTGGAATACTTTGTTGAACAAGGATTAACTACAAAAGCAGCCTTCCAAAAAGCCTTAAAAGAAATTCATGGTTCCTATGCTTTTGGTTTAGTCGATAAAAATGACCGGGAAACAATATATGTCGCAAAAAATAAAAGTCCTTTACTAATCGGTTTAGCAGATGGTTTTAATGTGGTATGTTCCGATGCAATGGCAATGTTAGAACAGACCAATCAGTTTTTAGAAATCAACGATGGTGAAATGGTCATTGTAACCAAAGATGCTGTATCAATTGAAGATTACGCAGGCAATCAAATTGCACGGGAACCTTATACTGCAAAAATCGATTTAGCAGATATGGAAAAAGGAACTTACCCTTATTACATGTTAAAAGAAATTGATGAACAACCTGCAACAATGCGTCGAATGATTGGTGAATATACTGATGAAAATGGTCAAGTCGTGGTAGAACAAGATTTATTAGATAGTCTACTAGCAAGTGACCGGATTTATATTGTTGCGGCTGGTACAAGTAACAACGCCGGTCATGCCAGCAAACAAGTCATTGAACAATTAACTCGTATCCCGGTAGAAGTTCATTTATCTAGCGAGTTTGGCTACAATATGCCACTACTTTCAGAACGACCTTTCTTCATTTACTTAACACAAAGTGGTGAAACTGCTGATAGTCGTCAAGTTTTAGTTAAAACAAATGAATTAGGTTATCCTTCTCTAACAGTGACCAATGTTCCTGGCTCAACTTTATCACGTGAAGCTGATTACACGATGCTTTTACACGCAGGACCTGAAATTGCTGTTGCTTCAACTAAAGCGTATACCGCTCAAATCGCAGCATTAACTATCTTATCTAAAGCGTTAGGTGAAGCAAAAGAAATTGCTGAAGCACAAGATTTTGATTTGGTGCAAGAATTAGGAATTGCAGCCAATGGTATGGATGTTATGATTTCTGAAAAAGCTATGATTCAAGAAATCGCAGCTGATTACTTAGCTACGACGCGCAATGCTTTTTATATTGGTCGCGCTGAGGATTATTATGTTTCGATGGAAGTTGCTTTAAAACTAAAAGAAATTTCTTATATCCAAGCAGAAGGATTTGCAGCCGGTGAATTAAAACATGGGACAATTGCCTTAGTTGAAGAAGGAACACCGGTTATGGGAATTATTACTGATCCGATAACTGCTCCACATACGCGTGGCAATCTGCGAGAAGTTGAAAGTCGCGGTGCGCACACCTTAGTTATTGTCTCTGAGGAATTAAGTAAATCAGGTGATCAAATTATTTTGCCAGTGGTTCACCCATTATTACGTCCGCTAGTATCAGTTATTCCTGGACAATTAATTGCTTATTACGCAACCTTAGAACGAGGACTTGATGTTGACAAGCCTCGAAACCTTGCTAAGTCAGTAACAGTTGAATAAAATTACAAGCAGCCGACAAAATAAAATGTCGGCTGCTTTTTAAATGTCAGTTAGTATTTGAATTTCTTGACTTAATTTTGCCCAATGATTAGTGGGTCCGTGACCATGTCCAACAAGTATTTGCTGTTCAATTGCGCCATGAATAAAAGCTTTACCAATTTTTATTGCTTCCATTAAATCAGTTCCCTTAGCTAATTCTGCAGCAACACAAGCTGAAAATGTATCTCCCGTACCGTGTGTTCTGATCGTATCAATTCGTGGACTAGTTAGCCAAAACGATTGTCCATCAGCTAATAAGATATAATCAGCCGCTTCATTATTTTGACTATGACCGCCTTTAATAATAATGTTTTGAGCACCGATTTTTTGAATCTTTCTAGCAGCCTGTTTTATTTCTCGATTGGTCACAATTTTTTGTCCAATCATTACCTCAGCTTCTGGTAAATTTGGGGTAACTACTGTGGCAATCGGAATTAAATTTTCTATGATAGTTCCTACCGCTTCGTCTGTAAGTAATGGATGACCTCCTTTAGCAATCATCACAGGATCAACAATTAACGGACCAAAATCTACTTTTTTTAATTGCTTTACTACAGTTAACACTCTTTCTGTATCTCCCAGCATACCTGTTTTCGCTGCGGCTATCTTGAAATCAGCAGCCAAAGATTGAAATTGTTCTTCGATAAATACACTAGGAATCAACATACTATCTTGAACACCATAAGTATTTTGTGCTGTTAACGCAACAATAATGGACATACCAAATGTCTTTCTTGCTTGAAAGGTTTTCAAATCTGCCTGAATACCGGCACCGCCACCTGAATCTGACCCAGCAATCGTTACTACTTGAGGGGTACTATTTTCCATTTACCTGCTCCTTATTATCTTTAAATTTATTTTTCAATGCTAAAACTTTCGCTTCAATATTTGGACTTTGCATAATTTCACTGACAATGGCTACACCATTAATTTTTGAACCTGACAATTCTTCTAAATTATTTTCTTTTATCCCTCCGATTGCTACAACAGGAAGCTGTGTGCATCCAGTGATCTCTTTTAAAGTATTGATTGCAACCAATGAGGTGTCCTTTGTTTCTGTTGGAAAAATTGCTCCAACACCAAAATAATCAGCACCCGCATCCTCAGCTTCGTTAGCAGCTTCCAAGCTCTTAACAGAGACACCTAAAATTTTATCTCCAATCAATTGCCGACAAATTTCTACGGGCATTTCATCATCGCCAATATGTAAACCCGCCGCATCAACGGCCAAGCAAATATCTAGGTGATCATTTATGATTAATGGAATTTTGTAGTGGTCAGTAATTTGCTTTACTTTAAGGGCACGCTGATAAAAATCACGCGTGCTTAATTCTTTTTCTCTTAACTGCAGCAAAGTAACCCCACTTTTGCACGCTTGCTCGATTATTCTGAAAAAATTTTTTTCTGTTAAACCAGACGAATCGGTTACTAAATATATGGAGTAATCTATCATTTGAATACCTCTCCTTTCGCTTTTTCCAACCATTTACTATCTTCAAATAATAAAGAAAGTTGATTCAATGTTCCTTGACGAAAATTTGCTAGTCCTTTTGTCTTTAGTTTAGCAACTTCTCCAGCAAGATTAAAATAAGTAATTGCCGTTACACTTGCTTTTACAGGTGATAGCCCTTCTCCTAATAATGCACAACATAAAGCTCCAACAATATCGCCAGTTCCAGTAAAACAGTCCAATTCAGCTACACCGTTACTCAATAGAAAACAAGTTCCATTTTGGCATACTAAGTCTTTTTCACCAGTAGCAAAGAAAACTATTTCAGGGTATTTATCCGTCAATTTTATCATCCCATTTTGCAGTTCCTTTAGACTTTCTAACGTTTGTTCGCTTACATTTACATCAACCCCTCTTGCTTCGGAGCCTAATTCACACAAACTACGCATTTCTGAAATATTTCCTTTAACAACTGTCGGTTGATTTTTTAATAATCTTTTCGTGATTTCAATTCTTAATGGACTAGCAGCCGCCCCCACCAAATCAACAACAATCGGTACATCAATTTCATGAGCATATTCAGCTGCTAATATTATGTTTTGCTCACGAGTTGGTGAAATATGTCCTAGATTTAACAATAAGCCATCACTAACGTTTAAAAACGATTTAAATTCTCGTGGATCATCTGCCATAATCGGTTTTGCGCCAACATATAATAATGCGTTAGCCACCGACTCACAAGTAACCTCATTGGTGATGCATTGAATTAATGGTGCTGATGTTAAAGGAAAAGCTGATTCGACAAATTTTGTAACTTTCAAATTAAATTCCTCCTTTTTTTATTATTATTTAAAAAAACTCTCTTTGCAGTTGATAAAGGCAAAGAGAGTTTTACAAAAAAATCCCAATCAAAAAATGATTGGGATTGGTTTTGCTATCATTGACATTTCCCTGCACCAGTACTAACTGTCTCAGGTTCAATGGGTATTATCTCAGCCTAGGGCACCCCAAATGTTTCTATTCAATTGTAAAAAATTCTAACATAGCCTTATAAAAATAACTAGTATTTTTTAATCTAAGCCTATTTCCGCACGAACAACTGCCGCAATTTTTTCAACATAATACTCAACTTTTTCAGTCGTTGGCGCTTCTGCCATGATTCTTAATAAAGGTTCAGTACCAGAAGGACGCACTAAAATACGTCCATCTCCATTCATCTCAGCCTCTGTTTCATCGATGACTGTTTTGATTGCTGGAACGTCCATCGCACCGTATTTATCCTTCACTCGAATATTTACTAGTTTTTGCGGATAAATCGTAACTTCATCAGCCAATTCAGATAATTTTTTATCAGACTGTTTCATGATATTCAACAATTGGATCCCTGTTAACATACCATCACCTGTTGTGTTGTAATCTAGAAATAAGACATGGCCTGATTGCTCTCCACCTAGGTTGTAATCATTTTTACGCATTTCTTCAACTACATAGCGATCGCCAACATCAGTAATCACATCTTTCAAACCTAAAGCCTCGATAGATTTATGGAAACCAAGATTGCTCATAACAGTTGTTACTACAGTATCTTTTTTCAAGCGTTTTCTTTCGGATAAGTATTTGGCACAAATATACATGATTTGATCGCCATCAATAACCCGACCTTTTTCATCCACTGCAATTACTCGATCGCCATCTCCATCAAAAGCTAGACCGACATCAGCTTCTTTTTCTAAAACGAATTCAGCTAATTTTTCTGGATGAGTTGAGCCAACACCATCATTAATATTTAATCCGTTTGGTGAAGTACCCATAGTATAAAAATCAGTTTCTAAATCAGCGAACAAACGGTTAACACTAGTTGAAGTTGCGCCATTTGCAGCATCAATACAAACTGTGATACCTGATAAATCATTTGGTACCGTTTGGACCAAAAATTGAGAATATTTTAATAAACCTTCATGGAATTCATCTAATGTTCCCAAGCCTTCTGCAGAAGGGCGTGGTAATAAATCTTCCTTTGCATCTAGGAGTGCTTCAATTTCAGCCTCCTGATCATCGACTAATTTAAAACCGTCTCCCCCAAAGAATTTAATACCATTGTCTTCGGCAGGATTATGAGAAGCCGAGATCATGACACCAGCTGATGCCTTTTGTGTTCTTGTTAAGTAAGCCACACCTGGAGTAGAAATAACACCTAATTGAAATACTTCAATTCCTACAGATAGTAAACCTGATATTAAAGCCATCTCTAATAATTGACCAGAAATTCTAGTATCTCTACCAACTAAAACTCTCGGTCTGCCTTCTCTTTCTTCATGCTGACTCAAAACGTACCCACCGCAACGTCCTAATTTAAAAGCTAACTCTGGCGTTAGCTCCTTATTAGCGATACCGCGTACCCCATCTGTTCCAAAATATTTTCCCATAATAACCTAAATTCCTCTCTTTTCAATTTGATGATTGGACCGTTTGAGATTGACTCGTTTCGGTACCAGTTTGGTTGCCTGAATCAGATGATTCTGGCTGCTGCTGATTTGGATCTTCATTTTGAACACTGGAAGAGCTCCCCGCGTTCTCTTCTGTATTATCACTAGATTCCGTATTTCGATTTATCGTAATTTGAACACTGACGCTTTTAGGTGAAACACTAAAGCCATCAGTTGGAATATCAACCATTTTCGTTGTATCGTGATCTAAACCATCAATGTTTATTGGCACACCAATTCTAGTCACATTTTCGACTGAGGATTCAGCACCAGTAATGTTGGCCGTCGACCGAGTTAATTGAATATTATAACCATCAATGCCATCTGGTCGCGTACCTTCCTCAATCGGATATAAATCAACTGATTTAGTTATTTGTGCCATATCATATGTGACGCTAACCGTTTGAGGATTTGATTCAATGGGTAAAACTTCACCATTTACATTCAAGGCTTGTACCTGCGCTTCTACTTTATCTCCATCATTTGTTAATTGGCTACCATCAACAGAAGCGACAACACGATCAATCTCTTTCATTGTATCTCGTCCGCTAGTAATTTCAACTTTTCCAGGATCAATCGTTAATTGGTCAACAGTCAGATCAGTTCCCGTTGAATTTGCATTTAAAGAAGGTGTAATTGAAAACTCTTTGGTTTGTCTTCTTTCAATTGTCGCTGAAATAGTTGTTGGATCAATCGTTGCCGTAACAGCGGTTGGTAAGTTTTTAGTCTTTAAACGTACCTCATGCGTTCCCGAACGATAACTTTCTAAGTCTGCTTCAATTGTAAAATCTCTAGTGTCTGCATCAACTTCTTTATTCAGTTGAATACGATTAGCAGAAGTCAATTTTACAGTTACAGTACTGGTATAACCATGAACAAAATACTGATCGTCATCATAAACCAAATTTACTGGTACATTTTGAATCACTTCTTCATATGTATCATCTGAAGAAAAAAAGCGATTAACATTTGAGCTATTCACATTAAAGAAAAGGACTAAGCTAAAGGCTAATGAAATTAATAATATAGGTAAATTTTCTTTTTTAAATTTCAACCGCATTATTTACCTCCTCTCGAAAAACCATCGATAAAGGATTGCAATAAGGTTTTCTTGTCTTTTTCAGCTACTGGAATTAGTTCTCGTTTTAATATTGTTAAATATTCTTCTTGAGACAAATCATGTAATAAATCATTATTTAAGGTAATACTGACTCCGCCTGTTTCTTCAGAAACGATAAAAGTAACCGCATCACTTACTTCACTAATACCGACTGCTGCACGATGTCGGGTCCCAAACTCTTTTGGAATCAGCATACTATCAGACAAGGGTAAATAAGCTGATGCTGCCGCAATTTTTCCGTTCTTAATAATTACAGCACCGTCATGCAATGGTGTATTTGGAATAAAAATATTGATTAGTAATTCACCAGAAATATCGGCATCAAGATCTATTCCCGTTTCAATATAATCATCTAAACCAGTGTTTCTTTGGATAGTTACCAGTGCGCCGATTTTTCTTTTTGACATGTACTGAATTGCTTTATCAAAAGCTATGATCATTCTTTCATCGTCGCGTGCTTCTTTTTTACTTGTTTTAAAAAGTGTCGTCCGACCTAGATGTTCTAACCCCCGTCGAACTTCTGGTTGGAAAATCACGATGGCAGCTATTACACCGTAAGTAATCACATGATTCATCAGCCAAGACAATGTGTGTAAGCCGATTAATTCTGCTACGATCCAGATTCCGATAAATACAGCGACACCTTTAATTAATTGATCTGCTTTTGTTCCGCGAACCAATTGGAACAATTTATATATTAAAAACCATACAACAAGAATGTCCAGTAGGTTTACAAAGATGTTCCAAGTAGAAAGGTTTTCAGAAAAGAAGCTTGTCCAATAATCGGCTGTAAATAATTCAACTAAACTATTTGGCATAAGGAACCTCTCTTTCTATTCAATTTCTTTACAAGTATAACATAGCAAGTAGAATCTTGTAGTGTTTTAAACGCTATCATACTGCCTTTGAGAAAAAAATAATTATTATGGTAAAATAAATTTTTCGTAAGTTTTTAGTACAAAGTTATAGGTTTTTGACGGTATTTTCTGTACACTATGGAGGAAGGAGGGAATATAAATGGATATTTCTGTTATCAAAGGTGAACTAGTCAACGACTTTAATGGAATCAAGATTGGTTCTGATCAAGCACCAAAAAGAATTGTAGAATTTATGAATTTACGTTGTCCCTACTGTAAAAAATGGTTTGATGAATCCAGAGAATTGTTAGATGCAGCGGTAAAAGAAGGAAAAGTCCAACGTATTATTAAATTATTGGATAAAGACAAAGAAAGTTTGCAACGGGGAAACGTGATGCATGAATATATCAAAAATGCACCGGTTGCTCTAGAGCAAATTAGCCAAGCATACGCTACTCAAAATACTTGGGGTGAACTTTCTTTGGAAGGTGTTGCAGCTTTTGCTGAGAACACTTTAAAACTAGAGCAACAACCAAATGAAGGAACTCAAAGAGAGATTCGTAATGAGGCTGAACAAGCAAACATCAAATTTGTACCGACTATTTTAGTTGAAGACAAGATTTTTGATGAATCAGTTAGTGAAGCTGAATTACGCGACTATTTAAATCTATAAAAAAATTCAGCTATACAATAAAATGTATAGCTGAATTTTTAGCTTATTTTAGTTCTTAATTCTTCTGCAAACTCATTGATTTTTCGAATGCGATGATTGATCCCAGACTTAGATATTGATCCTGAAGGAATCATCTCACCTAATTCCTTTAAACTAACTTCTGGATGTAACAATCTTAACTCTGCGATTTCTTGTAATTTTTCTGGTAAAGCCTGCAAACCAATCGTATTTTCGATAAATTGGATATTGCCAATTTGCTTTGAAGCGGCGTCAATGGTTTTATTCATATTAGCCGTTTCACAATTAACTAAACGATTCACTGAATTTCTCATATCTCGCACAATTCGGATATCTTCAAATTTCAACATAGAATTAGTTGCGCCAATCAGTGTTAAAAAATCAGCAATTTTTTCGGCACCTTTTAAATAAGTAATATACCCATTTCTTCGTGCCAAAGTTCGGGCATTAAGGTCAAAACGATTCAATAAATCACAAATATCTTGATTATGCTCTTCATAAATTGATGAAATCTCCAAATGATAGCGACTGGTTTCCGGATTATTAACGGATCCAGAAGCCAAAAACGCCCCACGTAAATAAGCGCGAATTTTTTCATTCGTATCAATAATTTCCTTAGCGATATGAGCCTGAAACATATAACCATCCATAATATTCAGATCAGCCAAAATATTTTGTGTGCCATGTTTTAAGCGAACAATATAAACGTTATTCTTTTTTAACTTCATTTTTCGCCGAACCAAAAGCTCACTTTTAACATTGTAGTGATCCTTTAATAAAGTATATATTCGGCGCGCAATCGCAGCATTTTCTGTCTGAATGTTTAATACAAATTGATGATTATTTAAACTTAGCGAACCATTCATTCGAATTAATGCGGCCAATTCAGCTTGTGCAACCTCTTTTTGAACGGCTAAGCCCGTCAATTCTTTTTTTACTTCTGCTGCAAATGACATTTCTTAGCCTCCTCACTAAATTTTAGCACCAAAAACGATTCTAAATAGTTCTTCCACCACTTTTTCGCCATCATGAAAAACACCACCATTTCTTAATTTTAAGAAATCAGTGGAAACTACCCGACAGCCTTCTTCTCTTAAACCATTGAAATCATGAACCACCTGAACCAAATATTCATCATAAATTTCTGGATCCATATAATTTTCTGGGACTTTTTCAGTATTAACTAAAACTGTATCGATAAATTTTGCATCTAGATGTTCATGCAGAACGCGCACATGATCAGCATCACTAAAATGTTCCGTTTCACCTCGTTGGGTCATAATATTGCAGATATAAACGACTTCTGCAGCAGTTTCTTTAACCGCATCGCCAATTTCCTTAATGACTAAATTGGGCAAAATACTGGTAAATAAAGAGCCTGGGCCCAAAACAACCATATCGGCTTCTAAAATAGCCTTAACAACTTTACGAGAGGCTTTTTCTGCTGTTTTATTATTTTTATCTGTCACATATACTCGATGAATTGTTTTGCGATCTTTGGCAATTGATGACTCACCAACTGCGGTCGTTCCATCTGTAAACTCAGCGTGTAACACTAAAGGTTCTTCTGACGAAGGATAGACGTGCCCGTCTACATGCATCATATTAGTTAACAGTTGAATAGCTTCATAAGTGCTGCCACGCATTTCTGATAAGGCAGCAATCAACAAATTTCCAATCGTATGATTGGCTAAAAATTTATCATCTTGGTTAAATCGATATTGGAATAAATCATTATACAATTTTGGCATATCAGATAGAGCAGCCAAAACATTCCTTAAGTCACCTGGAGGGGCCATATCAATTGAATTTCGTAACTCACCTGAACTGCCACCGTCATCAGCCACCGTCACAACTGCTGATATTTCGGCACTTTCATTTCTCAAACTTTTCAAGATAACCGGTAAGCCAGTGCCACCACCGATTACAACAATTTTAGGTTTACGAATCCGATAAGTTTTTAATTTCATGAACGATTCACCGTCTCTTTGCGCTTATCCTTATCACGGTGAGTAATATTTACTTTGTAATCTAGCGCCCTTAAAGCTTGACCAATTCTCTGGCTCAGAGCAACCGAACGGTGTTGTCCACCTGTACAACCAATGGCAATCGTTAAGGAACTTTTCCCTTCTTTGATATACCCCGGCATAATGTTTTTTAAAAGACGGTAGAAATCCTGATAGAAAGATTCAGTTTCCGGAAAGCTCATCACATAATCATAGACTGGTTTATCTAACCCTGTTTGCGGCCGTAACTCCGGAATATAATGAGGGTTTGGTAAAAAACGAACATCCATTACAATATCGGCATCAATTGGTAAACCATACTTAAAGCCAAAAGAAACCATTTCAACATGAAACCCTAAATCAGTATTGGTTTTAAATTCAAAATTTATTTTTTCTCTCAATTGTCGTGGTGTTAAATCTGTAGTATCAATTACCATGGTTGCCCGCAATTTTAAATCTTCTAAAATTGCCCGCTCTTTACGAATACCTTCTGTAATTAATCCTTCCATCGCTAGTGGATGGGTTCTGCGGGTTTCTTTATAGCGTGAAACTAATTCAGCATCTGAAGCATCTAAAAATAATGTACTGGTATCAATCATGCCAGTGTTTTCAATTTCAATTAACATATTTTGAATCTCTTCAAAGAAATCCCTGGATCTTAAATCTACAACTAAAGCTATTTTAGTAACTTTGCCACTCTCTTTAATTAATTCCCAAAATTTTGGTATCAAACTAGGGGGCATATTGTCTACACAAAAATAACCCATATCTTCAAAACTCTGTATCGCAACGGTTTTTCCAGCACCACTCATTCCTGTTATGATGACTAATTTTAAATTATCCGTCATAGCGATCACATCCTTTCATCTCATCTTTAGAAGTATAACATTCCTGGCGTATCATTACTATCTATTTTGATCATTAAAAAAACAGATCTCCTAAAGAGAAGATCTGTCTGCCAGTGCTCGCTCAATTGTTCGATCTGCTAAGATACTTTGGGCATCAGTCACTGAGTAAGGGACATCCGCTGTCATTTCTTGTACTAACGACAATTCTGTACAGCCTAGAATAACTTCGTGACAGCCTAAATGATCAAAGACATCAGACAAAATTTCTAAATACAAGGCACTATTGATATAATCATTTTCTTTTACATCTTTGTAAATCAAATGATTAACCTTTTCCTGTAACTGTTTATCTGGTTTCATGACTTCAAAACCTAGATCCGTCAATTCTTTTTGATAAACACCAGCGTACATGGTTCCTTCAGTTGCTAATATTGCGACTTTTCCGCCATTTGGCTGTTTCATTTGTAACGCTTTCGCAGCTTCTCTCGGCATATGAAGTAATGGAATTTCTGTTGCAGCTTGTAATTCTTCATAAAAATAATGAGCCGTATTACAGGTTAAAACAATAAAATTTGGCTGCAATAAATTTTGTTGTCGGATATCATCTAATAAGTTTATCCGCGGATCAGCTTTTTGGTTATCCAGAATGAAAGCCGTTCGGTCTGGTACTGTTGCGTGATTAAATAATACATAGTTTAAATAATCTTGGTCTTTACGGGCAGTGATCCGATGGTTAATTAAGCGAACGAAACTTTCAGTCGCCATCGTTCCCATGCCTCCTAAAATACTAAAAAAGTTTTCCAAGTTTATCCTTCTTTCTCTTTAAAGAATTCATCAAAACGCCCTTTATATTTATAAAACATATATTTCATCAGTACCCATCGACGTAGCCCCATGTCCTCTTTATAAAAGACAGTAGTTCCCCAACGATTATCTTTTAATAATTTTTCAGCAAGTTTTTTGTCCTCGTTGTTTTTAGCGTACTTTGTAAACACATCATTTGGTACACCCATCCATAGAACTGCTTTATCTGGTTCCGCCATACCGTAGTCAGTTTGTTGGAAAGGGATCTCAAAAATGCGATCTTCCGTTACATACTGCGCAAGATTAAATCCATTCAAAACAACAAAAAAACTACTGCGTCCCTGACGTAAATTAATTTCAAATAATTTATATTCCCCGTCACGAGAATCATACTTCATGTCAAAATTAGCAAACCCAGTATAATTTATTTTTTCTAGAAAGCTTTTAATCGTTTGATAAATTTTTTCATTGTACTCCGGTAAAATCGCTACGTAATTCCCGACAGCTTCAGGAGAAGGATCTTCTAACAAAGGATGACCTAAGCACATCATACGAACATTATGATTTTGATCCACATAAGCATTCAACACCCGCATATTGCTGTCATCACCAGGAATAAAATCTTGTGCAATCATTTCACTGGTATAACCATTTTCATAAATTCGTTTCAAAATAACGTCAAATTCATCACGGTTATCGAAAATAAAGGCTTTTTTTCGTCCTTCAAAATCGACTGACAACCATTCAACACTATCTGCTGGTTTTAAAGCCACCGGAAAATCAAATGGCAACGCTTGTGTCAGTAATCCATCTTCTAACATATCTTTGGTAATAATGAAAGTTTTTGGATAAGGCAAATGATATTCCTCGCAAATATCATAGAAACTAACTTTACTCATTAATCGCTCTAATAATGAAAACTCAATGTATGGACAAACATACCACTGGGACAATTCATCTTTGTGTTGAGAAATGAGTTCTGCATAACCATCACCACATGCAATTAACAAATAGCGCGTATTGGAATCATTATATTTTTCTTTTGCTAAACGACGCATTTCTTCAATAAAAACTGGATCTTTTGCGAATCCTGAAATTGTATGAATCGTTACAATTTTGCTATATTTTGTTGGCGCCAATTGTAAGCCGGCATATGCTTCAACATGAATACCATAAGCTTCATGAAATGACCGTGCCATGCCATAAACATTAATGTCACTACCTAATAAAATCGGCACAAATTTTTGTTGTTTATTCATTTGATTACCCCTCTAAACTTAGTCCTTTCAATAATACCACAAAGAAAAATGCAAGCAAAGAAGAGCTGTTCTTCCCGCTTGCATTTTTAAAATTATTTATCTAACACACGATTTAAGTAATAGCCGGTGTAGCTTTCTTTCACTTTAGCAATTTCTTCAGGTGTACCAGTTGCTAAAATAGTTCCTCCACCATCGCCGCCTTCAGGACCTAAATCAATCACATAATCAGCTGATTTAATCACGTCTAAATTATGTTCAATTACTAATACCGTATTACCTGCATCAACAAAGCGTTCTAAAACCTTCAACAAACGAGCAATATCATCAGTGTGTAAACCAGTAGTTGGCTCATCCAAGATATAAAAGTTTTTCCCATTAGAATTTTTATGGAGTTCTGAAGCTAATTTCATCCGCTGAGCTTCACCACCAGATAAAGTAGTTGCCGGTTGTCCCATCGTCACATAGCCTAAACCTACGTCGACAATTGTTTTTAGTTTACGATGAATTTTAGGAATATGTTTGAAGAATTCAACCGCATCTTCCACTGTCATCTCTAAAATATCAGCAATATTTTTTCCTTTATAATGGACTTCTAAGGTCTCAGAATTATAACGTTTCCCATGACAAACTTCGCAAGGCACATAAACATCTGGCAAGAAATGCATTTCGATTTTGATAATGCCATCACCTTTACAAGCTTCACATCGACCGCCCTTTACGTTAAAACTAAATCGTCCTTTTTTGTAACCACGAATTTTAGCTTCGTTAGTTTTAGCAAATAAATCACGAATATCATCAAACACACTAGTGTAGGTTGCTGGATTACTTCTTGGTGTTCGTCCAATTGGACTTTGGTCAATATCGACTAGTTTTTCAATTTGATCATAACCAGTAATCTTTTTAAATTTACCAGGTTTGTTAGAATTACGATTTAATTTTTGTGCTAAGGCTTTTTTCAAGATTTGGTTAACTAAAGTAGATTTCCCAGATCCGGAAACACCAGTCACCGCAACGAATTTGCCTAAAGGAAAGGCTACGTCGATATTTTTTAAGTTATTTTCCGCTGCACCAGTCACCTTGATTTCCTTGCCATTACCTTCGCGGCGCTCTTTAGGAATTGGTATTGATTTCTTTCCAGATAAATATTGCCCAGTTAAAGATTTGGAGTTTTTAGCTACTTGTTTTGGTGTTCCCGCTGCCACGATTTCTCCACCTTCATCACCAGCTCCTGGACCAACATCAATTAAATAATCGGCTGCCCGCATCGTATCTTCATCATGCTCCACCACAATTAGTGTATTTCCTAGATCTCTCATTTTTTGTAATGACTGAATCAGACGATCATTGTCTCGTTGATGCAAACCAATCGAAGGCTCATCTAAAATATATAAAACGCCTGATAAATTCGAACCAATTTGAGTTGCTAGGCGAATTCGCTGCGCTTCACCACCTGATAAAGTTCCAGCTGCTCGACTTAATGTTAGATAATCTAAACCAACATTTTTTAAGAAACTTAAGCGGTCACCAATCTCTTTCAGAATGGGTTGAGCAATCACAGTTTCTTGGTCACTTAGTTTAGCAGCCTCGAAAAATTCTAATGTCTGATTAATCGCACCTTCACTAACTTGACCAATATTTCTTCCGTCTACTTGAACCGACAAAGCTTGTGGATTTAAACGGTAGCCACGACAAGCTTGACAAGTTAATTCAGTCATATAAAGTCGCATTTGCTCTCTCGTGAAGTCACTATTTGTTTCGCGATAACGACGATCTATATTTGCGATAATCCCTTCAAAAGGAACTTCTACATCACGGACACCACCAAAATCATTTTCATAGTGGAAATGGAAGTTTTCACCTTTAGAACCATTTAATATAATATCTTTATGTTCTTCCGGTAAATCTTCAAATGGTGTATCCATATCAATACCAAAACTTGTTGCTGCTTGTTCCAACATTTGCGGATAATACTGAGAGCTTATTGGATTCCACGGAATCAAAGCCCCTTGCCGTAAAGTTTTAGTCGTATCAGGAATCACTAAATCTAAATCAACTTCCAATTTTACGCCTAAACCATCACATTCTGGACACGCGCCAAATGGTGCATTAAAAGAGAATAGCCTTGGTTCTAATTCACCAACAGTAAAGCCACAATATGGACAGGCATAATGTTCACTAAATAACATTTCTTCTTCTCCGATAACATCAACCAAAGCATAGCCGTCTGCTAGTCTCAATGCTGCTTCAAAAGAATCAAATAATCGTGAACGAATACCCTCTTTGATAACAATTCGGTCAATCACAATCGCAATATCATGTTTTTTGTTTTTCTCTAATTCAGGAGCATCGGTTACATCATAGACTTCACCATCTACCCGCATTCGAACATATCCTTCTCGTTGAATCATTTCAAAGACCTTTTTATGTTGGCCTTTTTTCTTGTTAATCACTGGAGCTAAGATTTGAATTTTCGTTCGATCAGGTAAGTCTAAAACTTTATCTACCATTTGTTCAACTGATTGAGAAGTAATTTCAATGTGATCATTGGGACAAATTGGATGCCCCACGCGTGCAAATAAAAGCCGTAGATAATCATTTATTTCAGTTACTGTACCAACTGTTGAACGTGGATTTTTACTAGTCGTCTTTTGATCAATCGAAATGGCTGGACTTAAGCCATCAATACTATCGACATCAGGTTTATCCATTTGTCCTAAAAATTGACGGGCATAAGCAGATAAACTTTCAACATATCGTCGTTGGCCTTCTGCGTACAAAGTATCGAAAGCCAAAGAACTCTTACCGGAACCAGAAAGACCTGTCACTACCACCATTTTATCTCGTGGGATAGTGACATCAATATTTTTTAAATTATGGGCTCTCGCACCATGGATTACAATCTTATCATTTGCCATAGTTTACTCCTGTTTCTTATAAATTCATTGTTTTTTTAAGCATAATCTTTTCAACCGAAAAAAGCTCAATTTTTACTCAGCTGCTTTTAATTCAAGAATTGCATCTCTTAAAGTCGCTGCCGTTTCAAAGTCTAAAGCTTTTGCGGCTTCACGCATTTCATCTTCCATTTTAGCAATAAATTCTTTTTTCTCTGTCTTAGATAATTCGTCAAAAGAAGTTGTGTCATAAGAAATTTCTTGATCTTCAGCAACTTTACTAATACTTATCAGTTCTCGTACTTCTTTGATAATTGTTTTTGGAACCATATTGTGATCTTGATTGTATTTTTCTTGAATTTCCCGACGACGAGAGGTTTCATCCATTGCTTTTTGCATCGAATCAGTGATCTTATCAGCATACATGACAACTTTACCAGATGAATTTCTTGCAGCCCGTCCAATCGTTTGCACTAATGAACGCTCGCTTCTTAAGAAACCTTCTTTATCAGCATCTAAAATAGCCACTAATGAAACTTCCGGCACATCCAATCCTTCTCTCAACAGGTTAATACCGATTAACGCATCAAATTTTCCCAAACGTAAATCTCGGATAATTTCCGTTCGTTCTAACGTCTTAATATCACTGTGGAGATATTTGACCCGCATTCCTAATTCTTTAAAGTAATCTGTTAAATCTTCAGACATCTTTTTCGTTAAAGTCGTAATAAAGACCCGCTCATTTTTCTCAGCACGTTCATTAATCTCTCCAACTAAGTCATCGATTTGACCCATGATCGGTCGAACTTCTATAACTGGATCTAATAATCCCGTTGGTCGAATAATTTGTTCGATTACGGTATTTGTTTGTTCATATTCATAAGGTCCAGGTGTGGCAGAAACATAAACAATCTGATTCACTCGTTCTTCAAACTCTTCTAAGCGTAGTGGACGATTATCCAATGCAGATGGTAAACGGAATCCATAATCTACCAACATTTGTTTTCTAGCCCGGTCGCCATTATACATTCCGCGAACTTGTGGCATCGTTACGTGAGATTCATCAATTACTAATAAGAAATCATCTGGAAAAAAGTCAATTAAAGTAAACGGTGGCTCTCCTTCAGAACGGCCATCCATATGGCGTGAATAATTTTCTATCCCAGAGGTATACCCCATCTCCCGCATCATTTCAATATCATAATTTGTCCGTTGCTCTAAACGTTGGGCCTCAAGTAGTTTATTGTCTGCTTTCAAAACTTCCAATCGTTCATCTAATTCTTTTTGAATGTTGGCAATCGCTTTTTCTAGATGATCCTCGTTTGTTAAAAAGTGAGTAGCTGGGAAGATTGCAACATGCTCTGTCTCACCAACAACCTCACCAGTCAGTGCGTCAACTTCACGAATGCGGTCAATTTCATCACCGAAAAATTCAATCCGTAATGCCCGTTCATCTCTTGAAGCTGGGAATATTTCGACAACATCTCCTCTTACGCGGAAACGCCCCCGTTGGAAATCTATGTCATTTCGTTCAAACTGGATATCAATTAGATTACGTAATAATTGATTACGGTCCATCTCCATACCAACTCGCAATGAAACAACTTGTTCCTGATATTCCTTTGGTGAACCTAATCCAAATATACAAGAAACTGAAGCAACCACTATCACGTCATTTCGTTCTAATAAAGAACTTGTCGCTGAATGTCGCAATTTGTCGATTTCATCATTAATAGAGGAATCTTTTTCAATATATGTATCACTGGAAGGGACATATGCTTCTGGTTGATAATAATCATAATAACTAACAAAATACTCGACCGCATTGTTTGGGAAAAATTCTTTAAATTCCCCATACAACTGTCCAGCTAAAGTTTTATTATGAGCAATGATTAAAGTTGGTTTATTTACTTCTTTTATTACGTTAGAAATTGTATAAGTCTTCCCTGTACCTGTTGCACCTAAAAGGATTTGAGCCTTTTTTCCATCAACAATCCCTTCAGATAATTGGTTAATAGCTGCTGGTTGATCACCAGCCGGCTGATATTTTGAATGCAGATCAAAAGTGTTTTCGGTCTGTCTATCGATCATTATATACGCCCCTTTCAAAATAAAATCTCAACAACAAATTATATCATACCGAACATACTTTCGCTATTTTTTACTCTTGAATAGTTAATATTTTCTTTATTGCCAATAATCTAACATCAGATGTAAGAAGTTTCTGATTATTTTTTATTCTGGGTTCTAATTTACTTGTCATTTATCCTTTTCCTACAATATAATAAGTGAATGCAAAAGATTTAGGAGGAAACATATGAAAAAGAACAAATTTTTAATGTATCTGTTTTTCATGTTGGTAGGGATTCTAACATTGGGATTTGCTTCAACTAATGAAGCAGCAGAAAAAACTTATAAAATTGGAACAGATTTAACTTTTGCTCCATTTGAATTCCAAGATAGTTCTGGTGAATACGTCGGAGTTGATGTTGATCTAATAAATGAAATTGCCAAAGAAGAAGGCTTCAAAATAGATTTGCGACCACTTGGATTCGATTCATCCATCCAAGGCGTGCAATCAAATCAGTTAGACGGCATGATTGCTGGCATGAGCGTGACGAAAGAACGAGAAAAAACTTTTGATTTCTCTGATTCTTATTTTGATGGCGGTATTCAGATGGCTATTCAAGCTAGCGACAATGAAATTAGTTCTTATGATGATTTGTCAGGAAAAACTGTCGCAGCTAAAGTAGGAACTCAAAGTGCTAGCTTTTTAGAAGAAAACCAAGATAAATATGGCTACTCAATCAAAAATTATGATGCTGCTGATGCTATGTATAATGCCCTTAACAATAATAACGTGCAAGCGATTTTTGATGATTATCCAGTCTTAGGCTATGCGATAACAAGCGGCCAAGATTTTAAATTAGTTGGCGACCAACAAGAAAGTAATCCTTACGCCTTTGCGGTAAAAAAAGGTGAAAATAGTGAACTTTTGAAAAAATTCAATGCCGGACTTAAAAAATTAAAAGCCAGTGGAAAATATGATGAAATTTTAAATGAATATATTTCAACTGGATCAGATAATGCTACAACTACCTCTAGTTCGGTTTCTGAAATGAAAAAAATCACACCATTAAAGGATAGCTACACAGTTGTCAGTGACTCAGCCTTTGCGCCTTTTGAGTATGAAGACGCTGACGGTGTTTATAAAGGAATCGACGTTGATTTATTAACGCGGATTGCTGAATTGCAAGGATTTACTTTAGATATGAAATATATCGGCTTCTCAGCGGCATTGCAATCCTTAGATTCTGGTCAAGGCGACGGCATGATTGCTGGTATGACCATGACGGATGAAAGAAAAGCAAATTATGATTTTTCTGATTCGTATTTTGATAGCGGTATTCAGCTTGCTGTAGCTGAAGATAACGATGATATAAAAAGCTATGATGATCTGGCTGGAAAAACTGTCGGTGCAAAAGTGGGTACGGAAAGTTCTGACTGGTTACAAAGTCATGCTAAAGAATATGATTTTGACGTCAAAAACTTTGATACTGCCGATCAATTATATGATGCAGTTAAAGTTGGTTCAATTGATGCTATGATGGATGATTATCCTGTTATCGGTTATGCCATTAATCAAGGACAAGCCTTGAAAACGCCAATTGAACGAGAATCTGGCGGACAATACGGTTTTGCCGTTAAAAAAGGGAGTAACCCAGAATTAATCGAAATGTTTAACGAAGGCTTGAAAGAATTAAAACAAACCGGAGAATATGATGAGATTGTCAATACCTATATCGGTAATGAAAGCTCATCAGAAAATAGTAATGCTGACAGTGTAGACGAATCTACCATTTGGGGTCTAATCAAAAATAATTATCCTGCCTTATTAGAAGGATTATGGAATACCATTGTTTTAGCTTTGGTTTCATTTGCTTTAGCTTTAATTCTCGGAGTGATTTTTGGTTTGTTCCGAGTATCTCCAATCGGCTGGTTAAGAACAATTGCTGGAATCTATATTGATATCATCCGTGGGATTCCAATGATGGTATTAGCCTTCTTCATTTTCTTTGGCTTGCCTGGAATGACTGGTATTACCATTCCCGATTTTGCAGCAGGAATAATTACCTTAACCCTGAATGCCAGTGCTTATATCGCCGAAATTGTTCGCGGCGGGATTAACGCTGTACCAGTTGGTCAAATGGAAGCCTCCCGTAGTCTAGGGTTAGGCTATAATAAAACGATGCAAAAAATTGTCTTACCTCAAGCAGTCAAAATTATGATTCCTTCTTTTATTAATCAATTTGTTATTAGTTTGAAGGATACAACAATTATCTCGGCCATTGGGGTAGTGGAATTACTACAAACTGGTAAAATTATCGTGGCACGAACGACGCAAAGTTCTTATGTCTACCTAATTATTGCTATTATGTATTTGGTCTTAATCACGATTTTAACAAAACTTGCTAATCGCTTAGATAAGAAGGTGAAATAATGAGTGAAAAAATAGTTGTAAAAAATCTCGTCAAAAAATTTGGCGACAATACCGTTTTAGATGATTTAAATTTAACCATTAAAGAAGGCGAAGTGGTTTGTATTATCGGCCCTTCTGGCTCAGGAAAAAGTACATTTCTTCGTTGTTTAAATCGCTTAGAAGATCCAACTTCTGGGCAAATTTTAGTAGATGGTCAAGATTTAACTTCAAAAGAAACCAATATTAATGCTGTCCGCCAACACATCGGAATGGTGTTTCAACATTTTAATTTGTTTCCTCATCTATCTGTTTTACAAAATATTACTTTGGCACCAATGGATTTAAAAGGCACTTCAAAAGCAGATGCTGACAGACGAGGTGAAGAATTGTTGGCACAAGTTGGACTGGCTGAGAAAAAAGATGTTTATCCTGATAGTTTGTCCGGTGGTCAAAAACAACGTGTAGCGATTGCCCGAGCGTTAGCTATGAATCCTGATATCATGCTGTTTGATGAACCTACTTCTGCTTTGGATCCGGAGATGGTTGGAGATGTACTACAAGTTATGAAAGATTTAGCCTTGCAAGGGATGACAATGGCTATCGTAACCCACGAAATGGGCTTTGCAAAAGAAGTTGCCGATCGAGTTATTTTCACAGACGGTGGTAAAATTTTAGAAGACGGTACTCCAGAACAAGTCTTCGGCAATCCTCATAACGAACGAACCAAAGATTTCTTGAATAAAGTTTTAAATGTATAAAGTAAAAGTACGCCGAGTAAACTCGACGTGCTTTTTTTCATATTAAAAAAAAGAGTACTGCATCTCTGCAATACTCCTTCACTATCAAATTAAGCTTCGATTTCTGAAACAATACCAGAACCAACTGTACGTCCACCTTCACGAATAGAGAAAGTTGTACCTTGTTCAATGGCAACTGGGTGAATCAAATCAACTTCGATTGTCACGTTATCGCCAGGCATTACCATTTCAATTCCTTCTGGAAGCATAATATTACCAGTAACATCAGTTGTCCGGAAGTAAAATTGAGGACGGTAATTATTGAAGAATGGTGTATGACGTCCACCTTCTTCTTTACTCAATACATAAACTTCAGCTTTAAACTTAGTATGTGGTGTAATTGAACCAGGTTTAGCAATAACTTGTCCACGCTCGATTTCATCACGTGTAATACCACGTAATAAGATACCTACGTTGTCCCCTGCTTCACCATAATCTAAAGTTTTACGGAACATTTCTAAACCAGTTACAATTGCTTTTTGAGTTTCTGGTTTAATTCCGACGATTTCAATTTCATCGCCGACAGATACTTTACCACGGTCGATACGACCAGAAGCAACAGTACCACGACCAGTAATTGAGAACACGTCTTCCACAGGTAGTAATAATGGTTTATCAGTGTCACGTTCTGGAGTTGGAATATATTCATCAACAGTATCCATTAATTCCATGATTACTGCTTCTTGTTCAGGATCGCCTTCTAAAGCTTTTAAAGCAGAACCTTTAAGAACAGGAATATCATCACCTGGGAAACCATATTCAGATAATAGTTCACGAACTTCCATTTCAACTAAGTCGATTAATTCTTCGTCATCTACTAAGTCAACTTTGTTTAAGAAGACGATTAAGTATTTAACACCCACTTGGCGTGATAATAAGATATGTTCACGTGTTTGTGGCATAGGACCATCAGTTGCAGATACAACTAGAATTGCGCCATCCATTTGGGCAGCACCAGTAATCATGTTTTTAACATAGTCCGCGTGTCCTGGTGCATCGATATGTGCATAGTGACGTTTTTCAGTTTCATATTCAACATGGGCTGTATTAATAGTAATCCCACGTTCTCTTTCTTCTGGTGCTGCATCAATACTTGCATAGTCTTGAGGATTTGCTAATCCTTTTTTACCTAATACTGTTGTAATTGCTGCTGTTAGTGTTGTTTTACCATGGTCAACGTGTCCAATTGTACCGATGTTAACGTGTGGTTTACTTCTATCATAATGTGCTTTTGCCATAATAATACAGACCTCCTAAGAATTTTAAAAAGTTCTCTCAAACTTCACGGATTCATTATAAATCTTTTTTTTAAAAATGAAAAGATTTACACTCCTTACTTTTTGTAAGAACTATAAACACATAATACATCAAAAATGGTCAAAGTCAAGCAATTGCATCAAAAAATTGCATTGGACGAAATTGACTTTTTAAGTAATAATGAAAATAAAGTATGAAAAGGAGAAAAACATGAAATCATTTCAAGAAAAACTAGCTGAAATTCCTATACATATTAAACAAAGTTTTAGTGTTGGTTTTGTTTATTTCGTTGTTGCTGGAAAATATCAACACTTTCCAGCTCGCCAGTGGTCTGAAAAGCAAATATTAGATTATTTTAAAAACCGATACGATGAACTAGGAGAAATTATTCCTCATGACTCAGATTTACTAAAAGAATTAAAGTTACCGAATCATCCCGAAGTTTTTATCGTGATTCCCTATAGAAAGGACAAAAATAATTGACTCTATTAAAAGTTGAAAATATTTCTTATCGTCTATCAAATGATAAAATCATCTTAAGTGATATAAATTTAAACGTTGATACACAAGATTTTATTACGATCACCGGACCTTCTGGCGGCGGTAAAAGTACCTTATTAAAAATAATTGCTTCATTAGTAACACCAACTGTTGGAAAAATATATCTTGAAGAACAATTACAAACCGATTATCTTTATACCGACTATCGTAAAGAAGTTTCCTATTGTTTCCAACAACCTACATTGTTTGGAGAAACTGTTGGCGACAATCTCCGCTTTCCTTTTGAAGTTCGTAATTTACCTTTTAATCAAAAAGCTGCCGTGGAGAAGTTAAAAGCTGTCGCTTTACCCGCGTCTTATTTAGATAAAAAAATTACTGAACTCTCTGGCGGTGAAAAACAACGAGTTGCTCTAATTCGCAATATATTATTTTCGCCAAAACTGTTACTACTGGACGAAGTAACAACCGGTTTGGATGAAGACAGTAAAAAAATTGTCCATCAACTGATTGATCAACTGCAACAAACTGGGGTCACCATTATCCAAGTGACCCACGACGAAACAGAAATTTACCAAGCAAAAAAAGTGCTTTGGATTAAAGGAGGAAAATTAGCTTATGAACCTAGCCGTGGATAATACATCATTATTTATCGCTTTTGCCCTCGTATTAATTGCTGTATTCATTAGTATGCGAGAAAAACTCGATCTATCAAAAGATATTCTTTTCAGCATCACACGAGCTATTATTCAATTAGTCATTGTTGGCTTTGTTCTTAAATATATTTTCCAAGTTGACAATACCATACTGACATCCCTAATGAGCTTATTTATTGTCCTAAATGCTTCGTGGAATGCCCATAGAAGAAATCCGAATCAGCATAAGAAGTTTTTCCATTCTTTGTTAGCGATTTTTGTTAGTACTTATGTGACCTTGGGTGTTTTATTATTGGCAGGCGCGATTAATTTTATTCCTTCACAAATTGTTCCGATAACTGGGATGATCGCTAGTAATTCAATGATTGCTATTGGTTTATGTTATCGCAATATGCAGGCAAAATTCCAAGATCAACGACAACAAATTTTAGAAAAACTGGCTCTAGGAGCAACCATCAAACAGTCCTCTCAAGATATTTTGAGACATAGCATTAAAACTGCTATGCAGCCTACGATTGATTCTGCCAAAACTGTTGGCTTGGTTAGCCTACCTGGAATGATGTCTGGTTTAATTTTCGCTGGTGTAGATCCCGTGCATGCGATTAAATACCAAATCATGGTTACTTTTATGCTACTTTCAACAACCAGCTTAGGTTCCATTATTGCTGGTTATACAGCTTACACCCATTATTACAATCACAATCATCAATTAAGGGATTAAAAAAATTGCCAGAAGTGACGCGAAGACGTCCTTTCTGGCATTTTTTTAGACTAACAAGCTATACAACATTTTATTTTGACTTAAATCAATGTACTGAGGATCAAATTTTTTCAAATTAGTCAGTAACTTATCTAAATCAGCTGCATTTTGTAATAAAATTCCTAACAAAACTGGACCAGTTCCACGATTGATTTTTTTAGTATATTCAAAACGTGTAATGTCATCTTCAGGGCCTAGAACCGATTGAACAAATTCCTTAGTTGCACCAGGTCTTTGAGGGAAATTCACTACAAAATAATGTTTTAATCCCTCATAAACAAGTGACCGCTCATCAATCTCAGCCATCCGATTAATATCATTGTTTCCACCACTGATGACACAGATAACCGTCTTCCCTTTAATTTCTTCTTTCAACAGCTCCAAAGCTGCTACACTTAAAGCTCCTGCTGGTTCGGCAACAATTGCTTGTTTTCCATATAGTGATAAAATAGTCGAACATACTAAACCTTCATCAACAGCGACTAATTGATCGACTTGTTTTTTTGCATGCTGATAAGTCTGCTGACCAACTTTTTTGACTGCTGCGCCATCGACAAATTTTTCAATTTCAGATAATTCAATTGGTTCACCTTGATCAAAAGCTGCTTGCATAGAAGCTGCCCCAGCAGGTTCCACTCCAATAATTTTTGTAGAAGGTTCGGTATTTTTTACATAAGATGAAACACCACTGATTAATCCTCCGCCACCAATCGCACAGACGACATAATCAGGTTTGAAGCCTTCTTGCAACGCATCTGTCATCATTTCTAAAGCCAAAGTACCTTGACCAGCAATAATTGCCTGATCATCGAAAGGATCAATAAAAGTTTTTCCATTTTCTTCGGTAAATTGTCTTGCAGCTGTAGCAGCTGCATCAAAAGTATCCCCTACTAGGTGGATCGTTACGTCATCCCCACCAAAGAAGCGAACTTGTCCTACCTTTTGTTGAGGTGTAGTGACTGGCATAAAAATATCAGCTTGAGCTTTCAATTCGTGACAAGTAAAGGCCACCCCTTGAGCATGGTTTCCAGCACTAGCACAAACAACTCCTTTCGCTAAATCTTCGGCAGAAAGTCGTTTGATTGCATAATAAGCACCACGTAATTTAAAAGATCGAACTTTTTGTAAATCTTCCCTTTTTAGTAAAACATTGGCTTGATATTTTTCTGATAAATATCGGTCATGTTGCAATGGCGTTCGTGTTACAGCCTGTTTAATTGTTTGAAAGGCTTCACGAACATCTTGATCAGTTACTAAATCCAAAAGCTTCACCTCTAATCTTTTTGAGTAACAAACGGCATCATTTTTCTTAGCTCACTACCAACGGCCTCAATTTGATGTCCAGCATTTTTTTCACGCATTGCTTCAAATTCTTTAAAACCATTTTTATTATCATCGATAAAGCCTTTAGCAAATTTACCGTTTTGGATATCTGTTAAGACAGCTTTCATGTTTTCTTTCGTCGCATCAGTAATTACCCGCGGACCTGAAACATAATCTCCGTATTCAGCAGTGTTAGAGATGGAATGACGCATTTTTTTGAAGCCACCTTCATAAATTAAATCAACAATCAATTTCATTTCATGACAAACTTCAAAGTAAGCCAATTCAGGCTGATACCCTGCTTCAACTAATGTTTCAAATCCAGCTTCTATCATAGAGGTTAAACCACCACACAGAACTGCTTGTTCTCCAAATAAATCTGTTTCAGTTTCTTCTTTAAAGGTTGTTTCTAACACACCAACTCTGGTTGCACCAATTCCCTTAGCATAAGACAAAGCTAATTCAGTTGCTTTTCCAGTAGCATCTTGATAAACCGCAAACAAAGCTGGTACCGCAAATCCTTCTGTAAAAGTACGACGCACTAAATGTCCAGGACCTTTTGGTGCAACTAAAAAGACATCCACATCTTTAGGCGGCGTAATAACTTCAAAATGGATATTAAATCCATGGGCAAAAGCTAGTGCATCACCGGCAGTTAAATTTGGTGCAATCTCATTTTCATATAATCCACCTTGAACTTCATCAGGAGCTAAGATCATCACAACATTTGCTTGTTTTGTTGCTTCAGCAACATTAGCTACTTTAAAACCATCATTACGTGCTGCTTCCGCCGATTTTCCTTCTCTAACAGCAACCACCACGTCATGACCATTATCCCGTAAGTTTTGCGCGTGAGCGTGACCTTGCGAGCCATACCCCACAATTGCTACTGTTTTTCCTGTTAATACATCTTCTGTTACTGCCTCATCATAATAAACTTTTACCATCTACGATTCCTCCATTTTTTGCTTAATATCTATTAAAAGCACTGCTGCTGTTAACCACGTCTAAATCCAGTAATTCCTGTTCTTGCTAATTTTTTAATGCCATAAGGTTGAAGTACTTCAATGCAAGCATTGACTTTTTCTGCCGATCCGGCTACTTGGACGACAATCGTTTTTAATGCCACATCGACAACATCAGCTCGAAAAGGTTCAATTACGGCCTGTACTTCTGAGCGCTGAGTGGCGGGAGCATTAACTTTAATCAATGCCAATTCCCGTTCTAAGTGGGGCTCATCAGTGATATCCGAAACTTTTAAGACTGGAATTTGTTTGTTTAATTGTTTGGTTACTTGCTCAATTTCTGCCAAGTCATCCGCTTGGACTACAAAAGTCATTTGGGAAAAATTTTTTCGTTCAGTTTTACCAACTGAGATACTGTCGATATTGACTTGCCGTCGATTTAATACGCCCGTCATTCTACCTAGTACACCAGACTCATCTTGAACAATTGCTGTAATCATTCTGCGCATTTATTCAACTCCCAACATTTGATCATTTGGTTGACCTGCTGGAACCATTGGTAAAACATGTTCACGATTATCCACTAAAACTTCAATTAAAGCAGGACCTTCACAAGAAAATGCTTCCTGCAATTGTTCCATCAAATTTTCTGGTTCAGTAATTTTGAAGCTTGCTAAATCATAGGCCTCAGCAATTTTGCAGAAGTTTGGTTGATGAGTAAACTCTGATCGTGAACGTCTTTCATTAAAGAAACGTTCTTGCCACTGACGAACCATTCCTAACGAACGATTGTTTAGTAAAACAAATTTAATAGATAAATTATTTTCCACTAAGATCGCCATTTCTTGATTGGTCATTTGAAAGCCACCATCACCTACAAAAACGATCACTTCTTTTTCAGGATGAGCTATTTTCGCACCAATACCTGCTGGAATACCATAACCCATCGTGCCAAGTCCACCACTAGTGATCAATTGTCGCGGGAAATTAAAAGGATAGAATTGGGCTGTCCACATTTGATGCTGACCAACATCGGTGGCGACATAGGCCTGACCATTGGTTATTTCACCTACTAATTCAATCACTTGCTGTGGCTTAATCGATGTTTGACTTAGTTGATAATGATAAGGATGAGCTATTTTATTTGCCAACGTTTTCTCTAACCAAGCTTCCTGTTTTGGCTGATTCATTTCATACGTTAACATTTCTTTTAAAGCTTCTTTAGCGTCAGCCACAATCGGAATATCTACGGCAATAACCTTTCCGATTTCACCAGGATCAATATTAACTTGAGCAATTTTTGCATGAGGGGCAAAATTTTCAGCTGAAGTTGCCAAACGATCATCAAAGCGACTGCCGATATTAATTAACAAGTCAGCTTCCATTAAAGCCATATTAGCTGCATAAGTTCCATGCATACCGCCCATTCCTAGAAATAATTCATGTTTGCTGGGTAGAATCCCTAAACCTAATAAAGTCGCCACCGTGGGTAATTGATATTTCTCAACAAACTGTAAGAATTCTGCTTGTGCCTCAGCGGCTGTTACCCCAGCGCCAACTAAGACAACCGGTTTTTTTGCTTTTTCCAACTGGTTCATCAAACGAGTCAACTGCAATTTAGAAGGCTGCGTATTTGGTTGGTAGCTTTCTAAAAAAACAACATTGTCTTTACTTGGATCACATTTAGCTACTGTCATATCTTTTGGTAAATCAATTACTACCGGTCCTTTTCGACCAGTCGTAGCCACATGAAAGGCTTCATTGACAATTCTAGGGATATCTTCAACTTTTCTCACTTGATAATTGTGTTTGGTAATTGGTAATGTGATGCCTAAAATGTCTGCTTCTTGAAAAGCATCTTTACCAATTCCCGGAGTTCCAACTTGTCCCGTTATGACAACTAAAGGCAACGAATCACTCATAGCATCTGCAATTCCAGTCACTACATTCGTAGCTCCTGGACCACTTGTCACTAATACGACTCCAGGTTTTCCAGTGGCTTTTGCATACCCTTCAGCTGCATGAACAGCACCTTGCTCGTGACGAGTTAAGATATTGGGAATTTTTTCATCATACAAAGTATCATATAAAGGTAATACCGCACCGCCCGGATAACCGAAAATCATTTCTACATTTTGCTTTATTAAAGTATCAATTAAAATCTCTGCACCATTTTGTTTAGCTTCTGGCATGAAAGCTGGATCAATTTTTTCCATTAGCAATCCTCCTACTCTGGTAATTTCATAATGCCGCCTGTATGGGCTGAAGTAACTAAGGCTGAATAACGACCCAGCCAACCAGTCTTCACTTTAGGTACAAATTTTTGTTGCTGGTCTTTTCGTTTGGCTAAAACCTCATCACTCACGTTTAAATTTAAATGACGATTTGTTAAATCAATCGTGATTTCATCTCCATCTTCCACTAAAGCAATCGGACCACCGCTAGCAGCTTCTGGTGAAATATGTCCTACAGCAATTCCACGTGTCGCCCCAGAAAACCGACCGTCTGTAATTAGTGCAACATCTTTTCCTAAACCACGTCCCACAATACTTGACGTTGGCGCCAACATTTCCGGCATTCCCGGACCACCTTTTGGTCCTTCATAGCGAATAACCACCACATGACCAGCTTTAACTGTATGGTCATCAATTGCTGCTACTGCATCATCATGAGAATCAAAACAAATCGCTTCTCCAGTAAAAGTTTTAATGCTGGCATCAACACCACCAACTTTAATTACACTGCCTTCTGGTGCCAAATTACCATATAATATTGATAAACCACCAACCGGACTATACGGATTTTCTTTTGGATGAATGACTTCAGGATTTTGAATTGTCCTTTTAGCAACATTTTCTCGTAATGTTTTTCCTGAAACAGTGATTCGATCCGGATGAATCGCGCCATCAATATCAACCAATTCATGAATAATAGCTGAAACACCACCTGCTTCGTGAACATCATGCATTGAGTAAGCAGAAGATGGAGCAATTTTAGATAAATAAGGAACTTTTTCCGCGATACTATTAACTGCTTCTAGGTCATAATCAATTTCAGCTTCATTGGCAATTGCTAACGTATGAAGAACGGTATTTGTAGAGCCACCCATTGCCATATCCAAAGCAAACGCATCGTCAATTGCCTCTTTTGTTACAATATCTCTCGGTTTGATTTGTTTTTTAACTAAATCCATTAAATGAACAGCTGATTCTTTGACTAATTCTTTGCGTTCTTCCGAGACTGCCAAAATAGTGCCATTTCCAGGTAAAGCAAGACCTAACATTTCTAACAAACAATTCATAGAGTTTGCTGTAAACATTCCGGCACAAGAACCACAAGTCGGACAAGCGTTTTGCTCCATAAATAAAAAGTCTTTTTCATTCATTTTGCCATCTTTAAAGGCACCCACTGCTTCAAACATTGAAGATAAAGTAGTTTGATGGCCAGTCGGATCCACTCCAGCTTTCATGGGACCACCTGAGCAAAAAATTGAAGGCACATTGGTTCTCATAGCTGCCATAATCATTCCAGGAGTTATTTTGTCACAATTAGGAATATAAAAAACGCCATCAAACCAGTGAGCATTAATTACCGTTTCAGCAGAATCTGCAATTAACTCTCGGCTAGGTAGCGAATACCGCATACCAATATGTCCCATCGCTATGCCATCATCCACACCAATCGTATTAAACTCAAAAGGAATCCCACCAGCTTCTCGAATCGCTTCTTTGGCAACATCAGCCAATTCTCTTAAATGGACATGACCAGGAACAATATCAATATAAGAATTACAAATAGCAATAAATGGTTTATTCATCTCCTCGATATTTTTCACTTGACCCGTTGCATAAAGTAAACTTCTAGCTGGTGCTGCATCAATACCTTTTTTAATTTTATCGCTTCTCATCATTCCATCTCCTTCAACAAAAAAAGCATCCCAGATAATAACTGGGATGCTTTTGCAAGAATCCCGATTCTACACGAATAGGACTCAAACAATTCGGAAAACTTCTCCTGAATGTTCTAAGTCCTGCACCTAATTAATAAGACGATTAAAAATTCTCTATTAAGTCTACGCATTGAAATCGGCTCCTTTTTTTAAAAAATTGATTTTTTATACTATACCTTTACTAAAATTAAAAGTCAATGAGTTTTTATTTACAAAAACCTTTTTTTCTAATTGTAAGCTAATCAAAACCTCATCCGCTTTCATTCTATCCTCCAATTATCTAAAATTTAAATAATGAATAGTAAAAAAAAATGTACTAATAGATAATCGCGCTCTTTTACATTGCAAAAATATACGGTAATTTCAAGATAATTGATAATTAAGATGGATTAATCCACAAGAAATTTTTTTGCAAAAAATTCTAATATTGAATAAAAAAAGACCCCAACAAAAGTTGAGTCTAACGATGAGTTTATATTAATAAATATCAAATCCATTAAAATCTATATATAAAAAGCCTACTCCAAATTAATTTTTAATTACTCGTAATAAGCTTCTTTTTTTATTCCTGGATAGATTCTAATTTCAAAATTACATCAATAGTTTGGTTAAATTATCAATACCTTTACTTAGTTTTATTTAAGATTTTTTTCAATAAAAAAAGACTCAACAAAAAATTGAGTCTAGAGGGCGAACGATGGGAATCGAACCCACGAGTGCCGGAGCCACAATCCGGTGCGTTAACCACTTCGCCACGATCGCCATGGCATCATTTAAATAATTCAAAGAAAAAAATAAGATATATTGATATCACATCTTCGTCAATACCAGCGGGCGAGTCGAACCGGCACACTCGTGAGGGAACTGAATTTTGAGCTGTTCAATAAATCCAATTTGAACCCCTTATAGCCGAAAAAGATGCATATATCAATATTTTTAACCAGTTTTGATTGGTTTGTTTAATCTGTTATCGAAGACTTCTAGAAAACCATCATAAAACACTGTTTTTAAAGATTTTTTTAACAGGCATGATAGCTATTTATGTGGTGTAAATAGTTATTTTATATGCCTTCTAGATTATCAACTATATTAGAATAGCATTTCTCCTAGTAATTGTCTACAACAAATCCCTAATTTATCGCATATTTAGCTTAGATGTTTGACTACTTCCTATAATTTCCCAATCAGCAAGCAAAGTTTCTATTATTAAGGCATGAATTAAGGTAGATACTCTGAAATTGACATTAAAAGCCACTGAAAGTTGAAGTTAACTATACATAAATACACCATAGATAGTTCAGCTAATTACCATCGTAATTTTTGCTCTAAGATGGGCTAATGCTTATTGGTAATTCCAAATTCAACTAATTATTTCATCAATTAAATTATTGTGACTAACCATTTTATTAAACACAGAAGACTTTTTAAAATGATGAATTAGGTTCCTTTAGAAACGCTAACTCTTCTGGTGTTGAAGAACGATTCAGTACAGCATTCCTATGAGGATATCGTCCAAAGCGTTCAATAATATCGCGGTGGCGTTTTTCAAAATCTAGATTGTTTTCCATGCCAGGTTCTGAGAATAGTGTCAATGCTTGCTGATGAATAGCTAGCGATTCAGAATGCATAAATGGCATATAAACAAACGATCTCTCCTCCACAGTCAACTCGTTTAACTCATCTTTGCCAATTGCTTCTTGGGCTAAGACTAAAGCCATACCATCATAAGCAAAAGATCGAGGATCATCACGGAATAGATTACGGGAAAATTGATCCAAAACCAAAATCTCAGCCAATCTTCCTTGAATAGTATCCCTCCAGAAAGCTTTCTCTCCTTGAGACACCTGTTTGTGTAAAGCTCCAAAACGTTCATTAATTGTTTGATCAAAAACCTCATCTTTTTTAAACCATTGCTCTGTTGTTGACTCTGTAAACCAAAAATCCAA
Organism: Enterococcus alishanensis; assembly: GCF_019218635.1. Classification (GTDB taxonomy): domain Bacteria; phylum Bacillota; class Bacilli; order Lactobacillales; family Enterococcaceae; genus Enterococcus_A; species Enterococcus_A alishanensis. Next base: position 677,480 of record NZ_JAHUZB010000002.1, read on the forward strand.
TACTGTTTGACTCTCCATCGTTGTTTCCTCCTTTTGAAATAAATATCACTGCTCATTAACTACGAATAATCAATGTGAATAAAACAATTATCCTGTACTTGTACTTACCTTCTATGTAAACTCTTAAAGTTTTACTCCCTAGCATAAATCCTTTAAAGAAACCACATAGCTTATACGAATATATTCTTCCATACTTCAAGATACACCGAATCACTATAAAGTTAACTATTAAAGAAAAATTTTCAAATAATTATTGATCTACTTTATCTTATTTAATAATTTCACGAAATCTTTATGATGGTTTTTATTGCCTAATACTTTGCTTGAGACATTAAACTGAACCACATTGTCCTTCAAATCAGTAATTGAAATACTGTACAGTAGAAAATTTTTCTTAATGATAAAATCAGCAATGTCATCTCGATAGATAACTGAGACATTATCCACTAATTTACCCAATTGATTGACAGGTAATATTTTAATATCCTTTTCACTAATGGCTAACCACGCGCCTTGAACTATATAATTGTCCAAATTCAAATAATTCATTCGTACATATAATGGCTGGGTTGTTTTCAAAGTTACATATATTATTAACTCTTCTCCACTATAAATCTCTAACTCTTTTAAGAAAGAGATAATTTCATCATGTTGAACTATTAATCCCATGCTAACCTCTTTATCACTTTAGTTAATAACTATTAATAGAATAACAAATATATTTGATAGTAACAAATCAAGCATTTGAAACCCCAGTTCTATCACAATTCACTTTAATGGATCATTAATTACATTAAATGGATCACTTATTTAAAATATAATTCTTCTTAGTAGATGATTCTCAAAATATTATCAACCTTATTCTGGACAATTACATAGAGTGATTGACAGTTTTATTTAACTTCAACAACAAATTAAAATCTTAACCTTACACTCTGATTTAATAAATCATCTTCCTTACTTAACTCCATATTATAATGGCAGAAACGAAGTTAACACTTCTGAAATAATTTCATACAAATTTTTAAAACTAAATACCTTTTTTAGATTTCAACTACGCCAAGATTTTTCAGCTTATCAAAATGAACATGAAACTCCAACTTTGAAATTTCATCAATTTCTCAATGAAACATTCCTCACACTCACATACTTTTTTTCTGAATCCTACCAAAACCTGGGAAAAAAATTATGCCTCCCAAACAGAGTAATCATTCAGTGGTTAATGTCCATTTACGGCAACCATGAGAATAGCGATTTATGAAGACACTAAAAAGCGATGGATTATTCCATCCACCACTGAGTATTATGTTAATTCATCAAACAATTCTATCGAGGCCGATAGGATTTCTAGCAAAACCTATTATGTTTACTAATCATTATGTGGACTTAGTGTTAATAAAGGATTTTATAACTTATTTAATCAGAATTATATAAACTACTATTTAGTGATTCGTAAAAACCTCAGTCAGCATACTAATTACAAAAGTAAGAATACCTCCCGCAAGTACAAATCCTAATATAATAAGAATTTTAGCTCTAATATCCTTTTTTTGATTTCGTTGCAGCCTTATTTCATCCAAATTACTGTGTCCTTCAGTGAAAGAAATAATTTCTTTATACGTTTTTATATCGTATTTCTTTTTAGTTTTCTCAATTCTAAATGCAAATATCATAGCAATTCCCCATAGAGTGACGAAAGGAATAAATCCCCACCAAGAAAAAATTGACATACTAGGCACCCCTATAATTAATGCTAAAACCAAGAAAAGCAACATTTTTTTACTATCTTGATCCATTCTTTTGCTCGCAATGGTATCTTTCATAGTATCCACGTCTCCTTTAACTAATTCATCTAGTGAGATATCAAAAAGAATACTTAAGGCAACTAAATTATGAATATCTGGATAGCTTTTATCATTCTCCCATTTTGAAATAGTTTGTCGAGTAACAAAAATTTTTTCAGCCAGCACTTCTTGAGAAAACTTGTTTATTTCCCGATATTTTTTTAATTGTTTACTAAAGTTCATTTTGTCCTCCTAATGATTTTAGATTAACGTGAAAGCATACTTTTGTCTGTCTATTAATAGTTCCAACGAGTTATATTTAAGTGTACACGTTTGTTTACAGTCATTCAATCGAGGTTTTTAATTCTAATAATGAAATTTCTGTACTTAAGCCAGTTCCTTAACTAGAAAAAAGAACTATATTTATAGTATTAATCATCTCGTAGATGATTAGTCTTATATTTAATGTTTTGTAACTCTTCTTTTAATTGACCGAAAGATAGGCAATCAATTACGTAAAACAAATCGTTTATTCCAAGCTAATCTTTCTTCACAGATTTCTCACATGTTTATAGTTAATTCTCTCTCGACAATCCATGAACCAAACACTATAGAGGCAAGCTTAAAGAGCTAATGAACCAACTTTCAGCTCAGGTCAACTTAGATTGACTGATTTTAGACATTGACAAACAGATCCTGAGCTTAATTTAACCTTACATAAAGTGGCTAACAAATTCTAAAGACAAACTATAGATTTTAAGCACTGGAATATCTGAACAGTTCAATGCATTTTTAACTTTGTTTGAGACAAAGGAAAATATAATTAAAAAACACTTAGGTCATTCTTCTAGTACAATCAACTATGACGTGTATAGTCACCTTTATCTAACAAGTTAAAAAAATGCCGATCATCTGGAAAAATTTATGTAATAGGTAAAACAAAATAAATATCCTCAGCTAACCAGATAAAATCGGTCAAACTGATGATATATTATTTTGGGAAATATAGAAACAATTGGAAATTAAGTTGATTTTCAGCAAAAAAATTAGCTTTAATTCAAATGTAGTAAGTTCTAAAAACAACCCATATACTTAATATCTATTTTGAAGCATCCCCCAAAAGTATCCAATATAGATGATTCCACATAGAAAAATTTTGACCGATCCATCTTGCAAAATGTTTATAGGCAAAACAAAAGACCTACTCATTAGATATCAAATGAGTAGGTCTTTTTATACCGGCGGCCGGGGTCGAACCGGCACGCCCGTGAGGGCACTGGATTTTGAGTCCAGCGCGTCTGCCAATTCCGCCACGCCGGCATGTAATAAAATTAGTACTAAGGCGGTAACCGGATTTGAACCGGTGATGAAGGTTTTGCAGACCTCTGCCTTACCACTTGGCTATACCGCCATTATACTATTAATATCTGCAAAATAAAACAGATAACTGGGGTAGCTGGATTCGAACCAACGCATGAGGGAGTCAAAGTCCCTTGCCTTACCGCTTGGCTATACCCCAATAAAGAGGGCGAACGATGGGAATCGAACCCACGAGTGCCGGAGCCACAATCCGGTGCGTTAACCACTTCGCCACGATCGCCAT
>NZ_JAHUZB010000030.1 GCF_019218635.1 Enterococcus alishanensis
AGTTAAAAAAGTGATAAAATCGTACTCTATGATTTGTAGAGTACGATTTTCACTTACTTCTACAATCAATAGGTAGGTTAAAATTAATACATGAAGCATACTTAAACACAAGGAGGTTATTTAGTTGAAAATTAGTAAGCAAATCAAAGATAATCGAACACTCAACCATTTAACACAAAAAGATTTAGGTGATTTATTAAATGTATCAGATAAAACTATTTCTAGTTGGGAAAATGGGCGCACCTACCCCGATATTTCTCTTATTATCAAACTATCTGAACTATTTAATTTATCCTTAGACGATTTTTTGAAGGAGGATAATACAATGATTAAAAAAATTGATGTGGATCTTAAATTGAAAAATATTTATAAATATCTTTTATTTGGCTTAATTATTACACTTATAGGAATAGCAATATTTTTAAATATGTATCAATATCGTAATCAATGGGTAGATAGATTCAATCCTTTGATGAAAATGGATGTTGGGTATGTCACACTTCCAACAGATGTTTCCTACAACGGTGGTAAAGAGTACAACGAAACTAGTAAAGACGTACAAATTCCAGATCCTTATAAAAATATGATTGTTTTAGATTCTCCTTTTGGTGACGTTACTAGATTAACTTTTCAAGGAGGACAATCTCCTAAAAATAAAAACTATGCAATGGTTCAGCACAAGGGCTTGTATGTAAAATCGATAGCTTTTTTATCTTGGGAAGCAATTCCCCTGGCTTATAGAGAAAATATGGAAAAAAAATATGTCCCTTCAGATGACGAATTTTCATCAAATCATTTTAAGCGAATTTTTACTAATTAACCGTTATTTAACTGGCAAGGCAACATAATCT
>NZ_JAHUZB010000031.1 GCF_019218635.1 Enterococcus alishanensis
GCTTGTAAGTTTGGGTTGCCGTGTGGCCACTGATATCTTCACCGTTTTTAGTGAGGGTTACTTTGGCGGTTGACTTTACAACTTTCTTAACGTTGTATACATCCCCGTCTTTCGTGAACTGACCTTCTAGCGTATAGGACTTAGAGCCAGTATGCCAGTTAAACAGGTCGTCCTTCTTGATACCGCGTGAGTTCTTATTATAAAGAAGCTCTTCTAGAGCTGTACCAATTGTTGATTTACCCAGCCCGTTACGTCCGATTAACTGAGTTACGCGGTGATTATCAAACTCGATCACCACGTTCTCAGCATACGACATAAAATGGCTGATTGTCAATTTATTAATTACTATCGACATACTCAGCGGCTCTCTTTAGTATGCGAGTTCTAGACGTTTCGTCTAGTTTCTGCACGTTTGTGAAATAAGTATCCAGCTCCTGTAGCAGTGACATATCGTCTAGATCTAACTTAGCATCTTT